>DAIQNZ010000002.1:0-535637 GCA_036788135.1 Propionicimonas sp. | reverse complement strand
CGTAGGTCTCCTTGATGCCGCGGATGATGTCGTAGGCCGGCTGCGGCTGCAGCAGCGCAGCCATGTCCTTCAGCGCCAGCGACTCGGCACCCATGTCGAGCAGCTGACCGGCGAGCTTCACGTAGCCCTCAACCGTGTGCAGCGGGGAGATGGTGTAGCAGATGGTGCCCTGCGCGTGCTTGCCGGTCTTCTTGACCGCAGCCATGGCGCGGGCCATGTTGCGCGGGTCGTTCAGCGCGTCGAAGACGCGGAACACGTCCATACCGTTCTCGGCCGACTTCTCCACAAAACGATCGACAACTCCGTCTTCGTAGTGGCGGTAGCCAAGCAGGTTCTGGCCGCGCAGCAGCATCTGCAGGCGGGAGTTGGGCAGCAGCTTGCGGAAGGTCCGCAGACGCTCCCACGGGTCCTCGTTGAGGAATCGAATACACGCGTCGTAGGTCGCCCCACCCCAGCACTCCACGCTCCAATAGCCGGCCGCGTCGATGTCGGCACAGGCATCGACCATGTCCTCCATGGCCATTCGAGTGGCCATCAAGCTCTGATGCGCATCACGTAGGGCGAGTTCGGTAACACCAATGGTTCGCTGACTCATGTGATGATCTTCGCACTCGGCCTCCTACGCACTCTCACGCATGCCGGAAATTGACAGAACATGAGACGAATCGCCCACGTCTTGAGCAAATGTGCTGTCAAAGGCGGACGAAGGCCCTCCGCGCGCTGAACATCCACCCCGGTAGCCGCCCGCGCCGCCGGCGGGAGCTCCAGGGGACGATTCCGGAGCGAGTCCGCAGGTCAGAGCACTGCCCACCCCAGGCCGCCAAACTGCCTACCGACTACGCACATTGAACCGTCGCTCGGCCACCGGCTCCGCAAAGGCTGGCCGAAGATTCACCCACCGTTCACCCGCACCCCAGACGTTCACGACGCCGATGGCGACCGTTCACCTGATGGAGGGCGTGTCGCTCTCGACGGCCGTCACATTGGACGCGTCGATCCAGTTGTTTTGGGTCCTCAGCAGAGGGGGAAAGCCGTGACCAGTGCGCTGGCAACACATACGCCTGCCCCCGTGGACCCGCAGGAGCCATCAGACCAGCCGCGCCCGATCCGCAGCCGCGCGTCGCTGCCGGATGTGGTCTTCCGGCGCAGCGCGATCGCTGCCGGCACCGTCACCGTGATCATCATGGTCGCGGTCGGGCTGTTCCTGTCGCTACGGGCCGCCGATGCGCTGCACGCGATGGGCTGGTCGTTCTTCACCCAGACCGCCTGGTCACCGGAGACCCGAACGTTCGGCGTCGCGGCTGTGCTGTTCGGCACCGTCTCGATCGCACTGATCGCCCTGACAGTCAGCTTCCCGCTGGCCACCGGCACCGCGCTGCTGCTTTCCGAAGTCGTCACCGGCAAGCTGCGCGGCTTCCTGGTCTCCCTGGTGGACCTGATGGCCGCCGTCCCCAGCATCGTGTTCGGCCTGTGGGGGGTCTACTTCCTGCAGGGCTCGATCATTCCGGTCGCGCGCTGGATCTCGATCTGGTTCGGCTGGATCCCGATCTTCGCCGTCACCGACACCAACGGCGCGGTGCTCAGCGACGCCAGCGCCTTCACCTCGTCGGCCTTCATCGCCGGCATCGTGGTCGGGTTCATGGTGGTGCCCACGCAGACTTCGATCATGCGCGAGGCGTTCTCTCGAGCACCGATCGGCGAACGCGAAGGTGCCTACGCGCTCGGCTCAACTCGCTGGGGAATGATCCGCTCAGTGGTGCTGCCGTTCGGCGTCGGCGGGATGATCGGCGGCACCATGCTCGGCCTGGGTCGGGCCCTCGGCGAGACCATCGCGGTGTACATGATCATCTCGCCGATCTTCACCATCAACTGGCAGGTACTCAAGACCGGCACCAACTCGGTGTCGGCGCTGATCGCGCTGCGCTACGGCGAGGCGAGCGATTTCGGCTTGTCCGCACTGATGGCCGCCGGCCTGGTGCTCTTCCTGCTCACTTTGGTGATCAACTTCACGGCCTCGTCCATCGTGGCCCGTTCACGATCGGGGTCGCAAAGCGATGACTGACCTGGCCGAGCGCACGCGCCTGACCACCCACCGACCCTCAGCCGACCGCGGCGAGGACGGCCCACGCCGCGACGTCCGCAGCGCGACGGCCAAGGACCGCTACAACCTGATCGGTGCCGCAGCCGGCGGCGCGGCGCTGGCAGGGCTGCTCTTCGGCTGGTTCGCGCCCCTGTCGGGTGCCTTGGGTTGGGTGGTGGTCGCCTTCTTCGCCTTCCTCAGCCTGTACGTGCTGCTGGTCTCGCTGGACGCCGACATCGAGGAAGTCACCGACCGGTTGGTGACAGCCCTGTTCGTGAGCGCCGGGGTGCTGCTCTTCGCCGCCCTGGTGTTCATCGTCGCCTACACGATCAGCCGCGGCATCGAGGCCCTCAGCCACCCGAACTTCTTCGTCCAGACCATGGAGTTCGCCGGCCCCCTCGACCCGCTGACCACCGGCGGCATTGCGCAAGCGATCGTCGGCACCTTGATTCAGATCTCGATCGCGCTGGCGATCACCATCCCCTTGGGCATCGGCACTGCGGTCTTCCTCAACGAGGTCGGCGGACGCTTCGCTCGTTTCGTTCGCACCGTCTCCGATGCGATGACCGCCCTTCCGTCGATCGTCGCTGGCCTGTTCGTGTACGCGGCACTGATCCAAGGGCTCACCCACGAGCGCTCCGGCTTCGCCGCGGCGGTCGCCATCACGGTGATGATGCTGCCGATCGTGATCCGCTCAGCCGACGTGGTGCTGCGCCTGGTCCCGCAGAACCTCCGCGAAGCGTCCTATGCACTGGGATCGTCACGCTGGCGCACCGTGTGGCATGTGGTCCTACCCACCGCACGGTCCGGTCTGGTGACCGCGGTGATCCTCGGGACGGCGCGTGGCATCGGCGAGACCAGCCCGGTGCTGCTGACCTCCGGCGTCACCGCAGCCATGAACACCAATCCCTTCTCCGGGCCCATGATCTCGCTACCCCTGCAGGTCTTCGACTTCGTCCGCTCGCCAGAACCCACCATGGTCGCTCGCGGCTTCGGCGCGGCCGCCGTCCTGCTGCTGCTCGTCCTCACGCTGTTCACCCTCGCCCGCTGGATGGGTGGACGGGCGGCCGGCGAGCAATCCGAAGGCGAACGTCGTCGCGCCCAGGCCGCTTCGGCCCGCGACCTCGAACGCATCCTCGCTATCAAGGAGACCGCATGACCACCCGTGTACGTCGCGCACTCGCCGTCGCGAGTGCCGCCGTGCTGCTGGCCCTCGAAGGCCTGCTGTTCGCGCCGACCGCACAGGCCGCCTACTTCCCCATCACCGGGTCGGGTTCCACCTGGTCGCAGAACGCGCTGGATCAATGGCGTTCGAATGTCGCCAAGAACTACGGCATGACGGTCAACTACACCGGTGCCGGTTCGAGCGCTGGACGACGCGACTTTCTGCAGGGGACGGTCGACTTCGCGATCTCGGAGATTCCTTTCCAGGCCCATCCTGAGGACGGCTCGGCGCCGGAGAAGCCGGCGCACGGCTACGCCTACCTGCCGATCGTGGCCGGCGGCACCAGCTTCATGTACAACCTGAAGATCAATGGCCGCCAGGTCACCAACCTGCGACTGTCAGGAACCTCGATCACCAAGATCTTCACCGGTGCCATCACCCGCTGGAACGATCCGGCGCTCAAGGCGGACAACCCGGGCCTGGCGATGCCGGACAAACAGATCGTCCCCGTGATCCGCTCCGACGGCTCCGGAACCAGCGCCCAGTTCACCTTGTGGATGTCGAAGCAGTATCCGTCGCTGTGGAAGACCGGCATGACCTCGCAGTTCCCGTCCTTCGGTAACGCCAAGGCGCAGAAGGGTTCCGACGGGGTGGCCGGCTACGTCTCGCAGAACTACGGGGAAGGCTCCATCGCCTACGTCGAGTACTCCTACGCCATGAAGGCGGGCTTCCCGGTGGCCAAGCTGCTGAACAAGTCCGGCTACTACGTCGAGCCGACCGCCTACTCGGTGGCCGTCGCACTGCTCAACGCACGGATCAACACCAACAAGAGCTCCGACGCCTATCTGACGCAGATCCTTGATGGCGTCTACAACAGCTCTGATCCGCGGGCGTACCCGCTGTCGAGCTACTCCTATCTGATCGTTCCGACCGAGGTCGCGGGAATCTTCAACACCAACAAGGGCGCGACGCTGGCGGCGTTCACCCGCTACGTGTTGTGCGAGGGCCAGCAGCAGGCGGCCACCCTCGGCTATTCGCCGCTGCCGATGAACCTGGTGATGGCCGGCTCCGACCAGATCAAACGGATCCCAGGCTCTGGCGGTCAGGGTGTGAACACGTCCAAGTGCAACAACCCCACGTTCAAGGCCGGTGACTCGCCCGCGAAGAACCAGCTGGCCAAGATCGCGCCGCAGCCGGCTGCCTGCGACAAGCAGGGGCCCAACCAATGCACCACCGGCACCGGCGGCGCGACCCAGGACACCCCCAAGACCGGGACCGGCACCGGCGGCAACGCCAACAACGCCCCGGGAAGCGGCGGGGCCGCGCCCGGGGCCAACACTCCCGGAACCAGCACCGGCACCGGGGGCGCCGCACCGGGCAGTTCCACTGGTGACGGCAGCACCCTGTCGACCGGCAGCGCCGCAGCAGCGGCCAGCCCATTCGTCCTCCCTGCGGAGGGGATGGGCGTGCAGCAGTGGCTGATGGTCGCTGCCGCGCTCGGCCTGATCGCCGTGATCGTGGTGCCGCCGCTGGTTTCGCAGCGGCTGAAGAGCGGTGGTGGCGATGCTGGTAACTAGGTCCCGCCGCGCAGCAGCCGGCATCGCGCTCGCCGCCGTCACGGCGCTGGGCTGCTCGTCCTGGCTGGCGGCCGCCCCCGCGCAGGCCGCAGCGCCAACCGGCTCAGCGAAGACCGTCACCGCGCAGGACTACGACCCCGACGCCGCCGACGCGCCGTTCCCAGGCCTGTCGGTCACCGTCTCCCAGACCGATGACCTGGTGCAGCAGGGCGTCACCGTGAGCTGGAAGGGAGCGGCACAGTCCACCATTCCGACCCAGCAGACCGGCGGCGAGAACTTCTTGCAGATCGCACAGTGCTGGGGCGACGAGCCCGGAAGCGACGGAACCCGCCCTGATCGGACCACCTGTCAGTACGGCGGCTTCAACCTGCCCGGCGACTCCCGCCTGTCCGATCGTCCCTCGAACGCGGTGATCGCGCCACAGGACCAGTACTACACCGCGATGGCGACCAGCTGGCGTGAGCCGACGACGACCGCGATTCCGTTCGTCTCTGCGACCGGCAAGACGATCGCCCGGATCCAGGACGGCCAGCGGATCCCCAACGCTCCTGACCTGAACAACAACGAGTTCTTCGGCAAGTACACGACCAATGAGGTCTCTTGGGCCGGCTCGGGAAGCGACGGCAGCGGCTCGATCAGCTTCGAGCTTCAGACCGCGCAGCAGTCGCCGGGACTCGGCTGCGGGAACCCGGTAACGGTCAAGGGCAAACGCACCGGCCAGTCCTGCTGGCTGGTGGTCATTCCGCGCAGCGACAAGGACGTCGACTCCTCCCACATCACCGAGTCCGGGTTGATCTGGCAGAACTGGCAGCACCACCTCGCCGTCAAGCTCAACTTCCGTCCGATCGGGCTGAGCTGTCGGCTTGGAGCCGCCGAACGTCAGCTGGCCGGCAGCGAACTGGCAGCCACCGCGATCGGCCAGTGGCAACCGAAGCTCTGCAACCAGAAGGGTGGCGCGATCTATTCGCTGCTGACCGGTCCGGAGTCGGACGCAGCACTGGCGGCCAACGGTGGCCAAAGCGCCCCTCTGGCGTTGACGACCCGGCCGCTCAGTGTCGGCAGCGACCAGCTCACCTACGCCCCGATCGCCCTCACCGGCATCTCCATCGCTTTCGCGATCGATCGTCAGATGAACGTGCTCGAAGACGTCCCGGCCGACGTTGCCGCGCGCGAGCGGCAGTCGTTCAGTTCCGTGAAGCTGAACCCTCGCCTGTTGGCGAAGCTCCTCACCGCCTCCTACGACGATGCTCTGCCGCTCGGCGCTGATCGTTCGCGCCTGTCCGGAGTGCGCAACATCACCCAGGATCCAGAGTTCCTCGCCCTGAACGACAAGGAATGGGCGTCGATGCGGATCGTGGGCGTCGGCGTGAGTGACGCGCTGACGCCGCTGGGGAGATCCGACACGGCCTCGATCGTGTGGAGCTACATCATGTCGGACCCCAGCGCCGCCGACTTCCTCAACGGCGTGCCCGACCACTGGGGCATGCACGTCAACCCGTACTACTCCAGCAACCCCCGGGTGAATCCCAGCGGGACCGGGCTGACCTACCCGCGCGACGACTTCCCCAAGGCCGATCCGACCGAGTTTCCGGGCACGGCGAGCAACGGCAACGCCGATGTGGTGAACCTGGTCACCTGGCGGCCCTACACCGCCAGCCTGGACAACAGCGCCTACCTGGTGCTGCGCGGCGATCCCCAGGCCTTGGGTGAGTGGAACCCGCTGTCGATCCCCCCGAAGTACGACCGCGCCTCACGTGCTCTGGTCGGCATGCAGGCCGTCATCGGCGTGACCGACACCGCTGCGGCCGCCCGCTATCAGGTCGTTCAAGCGTCCCTGCTCAACCCGGCCGGGCGCTTCGTGACCCCGACGAAGTCATCGTTCAGCGCTGCGGCAGCGGTGATGACGCCCGACAGCAACCAGAAGCAGGTTCTGCGGCTTGACCCTGCCGCGGCGGGGGTCGCCAAGGCCGCCGACGCCTATCCACTGACCGTACCGGTCTATGCCGCAGCGAACCCGGCCATCAAGGACAAGGCGCTGCGGAGCGACTACGCCGACTTCATCACTTTCGCCGCCACCGCCGGGCAGCAACCAGGAACCGCCGACGGGCAGCTTCCCGACGGCTACGCACCGTTGCCGAGCGGGTGGAAGACGCAGGCGCTCGACGCAGCACAGAAGATCCGCGCCGGAGTCAGCCAGCCCGCACCCTCACCGGCGCCGTCCTCGGCACCGAGCAACGGCCCGGCGGCCAGCACGCCGGCGAACCCGTCCAACACCAGCAGCAGCAGCAAACCCCATTCCGCGCCGTCAGCCACGCCCGGTCCGGGACCCGACACGCCCGCCGATCCGCAGCTCGGCCTGTTCACGGCGCTGGTGCCGACCGGAGCGGCGCTGGGAGTTTCCGCCGCCGTTGCCGTGCCGTTGCTGAGTCGTTTCCGCAGGCGGCTTTGATGAGCACGCAGTCACTTCTGGTTTTCGGGGCGGGGGGCACATTGCCACGCTCCCCCCGCCCCGAGGGTCCGTCGCAGCCGCGACCGGCCCGCTGTTGCAAGGAAAGGATCCTTCCACAATGAAATTTAGCAAGCCTCTGGCCCTCGGGCTGGTGGCCGGGCTCGCAGCGGCGGCATTCGCCACCGCCGTCCCGGCCTTCAGCGACCCGGTCGCCAACAGCTACGTCCTGGTCGGCTCGGACACCCTGCAGGACTCCGCGAACGCGCTGACCAACGGCACCAACCTCACCGGCTCCTACGTGCGGATCAAGGCCGACGGCGCCACCTTGGGCAACTTCGACGCTTTCCCGAAGGGAAGCACGATCCAGGCCAAGAGCGGCGGGCCGTTCTTCGTTCGCCCGTCAGGTTCCGGCGACGGCGTGAAGGCGTTGTCGGCTTCGATCCAGAACACCAACTTCAACGGTGTCGCCATCGGCGGCCAGGTCGACATCGCCCGGTCCTCGTCCGGCCCCAGCAGCAACGCGAACGCTGACGGCAAGCTGATGTACATCCCCTACGCCCGCGACGCCGTCTCCTACGCGTACATCGATTCGGCCGGCAAGCTGGGTAGCCTCACGACCGCGCAGCTGAAGGCGATCTACGAGGCGAACACCCCCACTGTCATCGAGGGTGTCACCGTGAAGCCGATGATCCCCCAGACCGGTTCGGGCACCCGCTCGTTCTTCCTCACCGCGATCGGCGTCACCACCCTCGGCTCGCAGGTGAGCTCCGCGTACAACGGCACCGACAACACCCTGCCGGAGAACAACGCCGCGGCACTGACCCAGGAAGGCCAGATCGTCCCCTTCTCCGCAGCGAGCTGGATTGCTCAGTCCAACGCCGCAGCCCCGAGCACCATCACCGGTAACACCGTGAAGCTCGGCAGCACCAACGGCATCGCCGCGTACACCGGTTCCGGCAGTTCCCTGGTTCCGAACCAGTCGTACTACAACACCTCCTACGGACGCGACACCTATCTGGTGGTCGAGCGCGCTCGAATCACCCCGGGCAATGCCAAGTACGACCCGATCCTGGACAACCTGGTCGACCCGACGTCGAACACCAGCCTGACCAACTTCAGCGACTCGCCGACCAGCGCCGGCGCCGTCAAGCAGAAGTTCGGCTTCCTTGCGCCGTCCTCTCAGGTGGGCATCCCGGCGTACGTCACCCTGCCGTGACCCCGACTTCCGGAAGAGAAACAGCTGATGAAGCTTAAGAACTTGGCCCGAGCGGGGATCGCGCTCGGCATCCTGAGCCTGGTCGGGGCCACTGTGCCCCTGTCCATGGGGCAGGCCGCCGACCTCGCGTTCCCCAGTGGCTCGGCTGGCAACGTGTACGTCGTGCAGGGTGGGGACAACACCTCCTACGCTGCCGGCACCGAACTGCAGTGGAACGACTCCCGCGGCGCCTACCTGTCCGCGGTCGCGGTCAGCTCCCGTCCGTCGGACTACGAAGCCCTGCGGCTCCCGGCGGTCGACGGCGCAGATCAGGCCGTCACCTTCATCGCCTCACCCGGCGACGAGCAGGACCGCACCAAATGGAAGGCCTACTCCGACCTGGTGAACCTCGGCGGCAAGGGCATCCTGCTTCCGCAGGTGACCCCGGCCTACCAGGGCTACGGCATCAACGGCAGCGTCATCAAGACCACCGGTGGTACCTACAGCCTCGGCGTCGCCTACGTGAAGAACGGCGGCCAGAGCGTCGTCAAGGAGTACTACACGACCATCCAGGTCACCGGTGGCACCGGCGCCTGGAAGTTCGCCACTCCGGGTGAGATCAAGACCAGCAGCACCACCTCGCTGAGCGCCGCTCCGGCCTCACCGAAGTTCGGTGACGAGGTCACCTTGACCGCGACGGTCGCTCCGTCCGCCGCGACCGGAACCGTGGACTTCTTCGAAGGCACCACCAAGCTCGGCAGCGGAACGCTGACCGGCGGCACGGCGAGCTTCAAGACCTCCTCGCTGGCTGTGGGCAACCACACGGTGAAGGCGGTCTACGCCGGCGACAGCACCTACGCGACCTCGACCTCGACCGATGTCACGGTCACGATCGCCGGTCAGGCCTTCACCAACGCCCCTGCTCCGGTCATCTCCGGCACGGTCAAGGCAGGCAGCACGGTCAAGGCCAGCGTCGCTGCGTGGACGCCGGCTGCAACCACCGTCACCTACCAGTGGCTGCTCAACGGCAAGGCGATCACCGGCGCGACCGGTCAGAGCCTCGCGGTGAAGGCGGAGTGGGGCGGCAGCGCCCTCTCGGTGAAGATCACCGGTTCGAAGGCCGGCTACGCCAGCCTGACCAAGACTTCGGCCGCCGTGACGGTGCCGAAGTCGAACTTCACCAAGGTGGGCAAGCCCAGCATCAAGGGCACCGCGAAGGTCGGCAAGACCCTCAAGGCCAGCGCCGGCAGCTGGTCCCCCTCGGCCTCCTACAAGTACCAGTGGATGGCCAACGGCAAGGTGATCAAGGGCGCGACCGGGTCGTCGTTCAAGCTCACCAAGAGCCAGTCGGGCAAGAAGATCACCGTCAAGGTGACCGCGACCAAGTCCGGCTACAACACGAAGTCCGCAACATCGAGTGCGACCAAGAAGGTGTCCAAGTGACCCTGGTCGCTGCACGGAAAGGTCGGCGTTGACGACCATTGCACCACCGCGGAGTTCGCGACCGGGCCACAAACCCGGTCGCGGGCTCCGCGCCGCCTCACCAGGCCCGTTGAGCGTCCGCGATCAGCTCATCCAGGCCGTCCTGGTCATGGTCGCGGTCGTCGTCGCCGGGCTGTTGGCGAACCTCGTCGGGCTCAGCCAACTTCAGCACGTGATCGCCCAACAGAACCTGCGCAGCGCCTTCACCGAGAGCCTGGCGGCGGGCACCGCGCCGGTCAGTGAAGGCGACTACAACAACGTCCTCCTGGCCGACGGGGCGCCAGTCGCTCAGTTACGCATCCCCGAGATCGGGCTGGACGAGACCGTCGTCGAGGGCACCTCTTCCGGCGTCCTCACCCAAGGTGTCGGGCACCGTCGCGACACCGTCCTACCCGGCCAAGCCGGTGTCAGTGTGCTGTTCGGTCGAGCCAACGCCTACGGCGGCCCCTTCGGTCGCATCGGACGGCTCCCGGTCGGCACCACTTTCACCGTGATCACCGGCCAGGGCGAACAGACCTTCCGGGTCTTGGACGTCCGCTACGCCGGCCAACCATCGCCCAGCCCTGTCATGGCCGGGCAATCGCGGCTGGTTCTGGTGAGCGCCAAGGGCGCTCCCTACATGCCGGTCGGCGTCGTCCGCGTCGACGCGGAACTGATCTCGCCGGTGCAAGCCGCCGGTGCCCGCCAAACCACCGAGAACCTGCTGCCCATGGCTCAGCGCGAACTCGCCATCGACACCAGCACGGTGTGGGCGCTGCTGTTCGCGCTGCAGTTCCTCGTCGTGGCCGAGATCGGCGCGGTGTGGTCGTGGCGCCGCTTCGGCGGTGCCCGCACCTGGGTGGTGTTCGTCCCGATTCTTCTTCTCAGTGGCCTGCTCGTCGCCGACCAGTTGACCCGGCTGCTGCCCAACCTGATCTAGCTGGAGATGTCCGTGTCCATGAACAACGCACCCACCGAGCTGTTGCCGCCGGCATCGCTCGGTCCGTCCTTCGCCCCGTCGGCACCGCCATTTGCCGCACCGCAGATGGTGCCGCCGCCTCCCCCGCCGGCACCGGTGCTGTCTGGTCTGGAAGCGCGCAACATCTCCGCCTGGTTCGGAGATCGCAAGGTGCTCGATCGGGTCTCGCTCGACATGCCGCCCGGCGTGATCACGTCGCTGATCGGGCCGTCCGGCTGCGGCAAGTCGACCTTCCTGCGGATCCTGAACCGGATGCACGAGTTGATCGGCTCGGCGTCGTTGGCCGGTGAGGTGCTCTTGGACGGCGAGGACATCTACGACCCGTCACACAAGCTCGTCGAGGCGCGCAAGAACATCGGCATGGTCTTCCAGAAGCCGAATCCGTTCCCCGCGATGTCGATCTACGACAACGTGATCGCCGGCCTCAAGCTCACCGGACGGCGGGCCTCCCTGTCGGAGAAGGACGAGCTCGTGGAGAGCTGTCTGATCGGCGCCGGGCTCTGGAACGAGGTCAAAGATCGACTGCGCCAGCCGGGCGGCGGCCTGTCGGGTGGCCAGCAGCAGCGCTTGTGCATTGCGCGCTCGCTGGCGGTCAAGCCGAAGGTGCTGTTGATGGACGAACCGTGCTCCGCGCTCGACCCGTCCTCGACCCGGGTGATCGAAGAGACGATGCTCGAACTGCGCCATCAACTGACCATCGTGATCGTCACTCACAACATGCAGCAGGCGCAGCGGGTCTCTCAGCAGTGTGCCTTCTTCCTCGCAGCACAGGGCCAGCCGGGCGTGATCGTCGAGCATGGCGACACGGAGGCGATGTTCTCCATGCCGGCCGACCAGCGCACCGAGGACTATGTGAACGGCAGGTTCGGCTGAGCATGTCGAGTTGGCGCACCGTGTCGATGGTGCTGGCCGCGCTCGGGGTGGCCGGCACCGCGATCTGGGCGCTGAGCACCTCTGCGTCGGAGCGCAGCTACGCGGCCACCGTTGCCGGGGCTGCGATCGTCACCCCGAACCCGACGCCGTCGGTTGTGGTGGTGGCCACCAGCGCTCCGGTCACGCCCACCACGCACCAGGCCGCGACGAAGACGGTCAGTACTACCTGGGTGCAGAAGGCGTCCGCACGCACCGGCATCCCTGAACGCGCACTACGCGCCTACGCGAGCGCCCAGCTGGTGGTGGCGGCCGAAGACCCGCACTGCGGCATCGGCTGGAACACCCTGGCCGGCATCGGCTGGGTGGAGTCGGGCCACGGCAGTCACGACGGCGCGGCGCTCCTGGAGACGGGCTACTCCGACCGTCCGATTCTCGGACCGGTGCTGTCGGGCGGCATCCACGCGATCGGCCCGATGCAGTTCATTCCGTCGACCTGGCGTCGGTGGGGCTCGGACGGCAACGGGGACGGCGTCGCCGATCCCAACCAGATCGACGACGCCGCCTTGAGTGCGGCCCGCTATCTGTGTGCGAGCGGTTCGCTGCGTTCGGCGGCGACCTGGCGGCAGGCGGTGTTCAGCTACAACCACTCGCAGGCCTATGTCGACAAGGTGGCCGCGGTGGCCACGTCGTACTCGGCGCGGATGCGGTGATGTCCGCGCTGATCGGCGGGCGATACCAGGTGCAGCGTTCCCTGGGGGTCGGCGGCACGGCCGCGGTCTACGCCGCGTCCGATCTGCTGGATGCGGCCCGCCCCGAGGTCGCGATCAAGGTGCTGCACCCCGCGCTCAGCGGCGATCCTGCCGTCCGGGCGGCCTTCCTGCGCGAGGGCGAACGCGTGGCCGGGCTGAATCATCCGAACATCGTCGCCGTGCGGGACTGGGGAACCCACGACGCCGGTGGCGTGGAGCTGGCCTGGATCGCCTTCGACCGGGTGCCCGGCGGTGACCTGGCCGAGTGGGTCGCGGCGAACGGACCGATGGCACCGGAGCGGGCCGCCGCGGTGATGACCGACGTGCTTCGCGGCTTGGACGCTGCGCATCGCGCCGGCCTGGTGCATCGCGACCTCTCGCCGCGCAATGTCTTGCTGGACGACGGCGTGGCGAAGATCGTCGATTTCGGCCTGGCCGACGGCACTGGCCGAGCCGCGGTCGGCGCCGATCCGCTGCTGGCCGACACCGACCCGCGCGGCGTGGTGGGCAGCGCGCAGTACATGTCCCCAGAACAGGCCGCCGGCCAAGCCGTCGGACCGGCCGGCGATCTGTACGCCGCCGGCGCGGTGCTGTACTTCCTGCTCACCGCAGAGCAGCCCTACCCGCGTCAGACCACCGAACAGGTGGTGCAGGCGGTGTTGGCCGCGCCGCCGCCAGTTCCGTCCGCCGTGGTCGCGGCAGCGCGCCGGTTGGACGTCGTGGTCACCACCGCCATGACCAAGGACCCGCACCAACGTTTCGCCGACGCGGATGCCTTCATCGAGGCGCTCGCCATCGCTTCCACGCGTCCGACGGCAGCATCGGTGACCAGCACCCGGGTGCTGCCGGCAGTGGCCGCCGTCCCGAGCCCGGGCGGACGAGCTCCGACGTCGGCCGGCTGGATCGCCGGCGTCACCGCAGCGGTCATCCTCGCCATGACCGGGGCGGCAGCCTATGCGGGCGTGTCCGGCGCCTTCGCGCCGCAGCTGCCCGGTCCGGTCACGTCATCGGCAACCCCATCGCCGTCGCCCAGCGAGGCCAAGGTCGTCGTGCCGGCCGTCTTCGGCTCGATCGACCAGGCCGAGCAGGCGTTGGCGTCCGCGGGGCTGCGGATCGGCACGATACGGAAGGCCGACTCGGCGGAGAACGCCGACACGGTGCTGTCGCAGAAGCCCGCCGCAGGCAAGAAGGTGGCCGCGGGCACGGCGGTGAACCTGGTGATCGCGACCGGGCTCAACGTGGTGCCGCGACTGACCGGGCTCACGGCTGCCGCAGCCGGCGCGAAGCTGGCCACTGCCGGATTCTCGGTGTCATCCGATCAACCAGACCTCGGGCCGACGGCGGTGGTGGTCGGATCCACCCCCGCGTCCGGCACCCGGGAGCGCCTCGGCGTCACCGTGACTCTGCTCGTGCAGGCGCCGGCAGAACCGTCCACCGAGCCGAGCGCCAGCCCGTCGGCACCGACCCCCTCGCCGTCCGCGAGCCCGGCGGACTGACCGGCGACCACGTGCCGACCAGCGTTCAAGCCGAGGTGCGCACCTTCGGCAACCGCCGCGCCAGCTCGGCTTCGAAAAGCTTGCGGACGGCTGCGGTGTCGATCTTTCCGTCGAGCATCGGCAGCGACTTGGTGAACGACTTCTGACACACCGCCAGCCACGCCTGGCCCATCGCGATCGTGAAACCGGAGGCCACCGAGGCGTTGATCACACCGCCGGCCACCGACCCGGCGCCAGGGATGAACTTCAGCAGGCTCGACGCCGCGGCGCGTCCGGCTGAAGTGGCCACCGAGGTGGAGGCGACCGCCAGCAGCGCCGATCGCTCCAGGCCGATGCCGTGCAGATGCGCGATCCTGGCCATCATCGACAGCTGGATCGGCACCAGCACCGCCGCGGACGAGAACGGAATCGGCACCGCAGCAGCGGCGGCCGCCGCCGTCACCGCTGCCGCGACCGCCTTTTTCGACTGATTGGCCTTGAGCTCCAGATCGATCTCTTGGGCCGCCGCGAGGGCGGCGTGGACGGCCTCGGGGGCAAGGTGAAAGGTCGCCCGCAACACCTCGATCAAGCCGTAGGCCGGCTGACCGGAGAACTGGTCCCTCATCGCGTAGGTCATGAACGGACGACCGCCGTAGATCGGCAGCTTGCGGGCCTCGATCTGCCGGGCGAGCTCGACCGCGTCGGGGTGGAACTGGCCATCGCGCATCGGCACCTGGGTCAGCACCACGATCACCGGGATCTCCAGGTCCGCCAAGGTACGGATGAACCGCTCCTCGACGTCCTCGAAACGCCGGTCCATGCCGCGGACGCAGTACCACGCGACGTGGATCTGCTCGTCAATCGGCTTACTGCGCGAGGACTTCACCGCGGCGGTGAGCTCCTTGATCAACTCGGCGTCATCGCGGCCGATCTCCAGCCCGCGGGTGTCGATCACACCGAGCGTTCCGCGCTGGTCCAGGTACAGATGGGAACCCATGGTCACCGGGGCACCGATGCCGGTCGGCGCGACTCGCTCGCCGAAGATCGCGTTGACCAACGTCGACTTGCCGACGCCGGTCTTGCCGAACACGGCCAGGTTGATGCGGCCGAGCTGCTCCGCCTGCGCGGCGTACTCGGAGGTAAACGATTCAGTGAACCAGTGCGTCACAGCATCCAGGCTAGTGATCGCCCGATTGACCGGCATCGGGGTGCGACCCGGGCCCTCCCCTGGCAGATCGCGGCGGTCGGACGAGGGTCAGCTGGGGATGGTCCGGACGGGCTGGCCGGTGAGGATCGCGATCACCGCGTCCGTGGTCACTTGCAGGTAGCTGCGGCCGTCCGGGCCGGTGGCCTTGGCGTCGAAGTAGTGCCGCTTGCCGTTGTGGTTCATCGGGCCGAGCTTGATCACGTCCAGGCGGCCGTCGCTGACCGCCCGGTTCCAGGGCGAGAACACCGACTGGGGCCAGCGTCCGGCGTACATCGCCCGACCGAGCTTCTCGAAGATGTCGTTGGTGCCCCGCAGGTGCCACAGATGCTGCACCCGATCCAGCCCCGGATCGTCGCTCATCATGCCGCCGATGGAGATGACCCGCACCGGCATCTTCCCCATGCCGAGGTAGGCGGCCGCGCCGATCGAAATCTGCGCACCACCGCTCCAGCCGATCAGGGTGACCGGCTTGCCGCCGTCGAGCTGGTAGCCGTGCTCGCGCAGCTTCTCGACCACTTCGCGGGCCGTGCCGAGGTTGTAGGCCGGACCGTAGCGGCGATCACCGCTGACGAACAGTTGCATCGCATTGCGTCCGTTCACCAGCATGCCGGCGATGGCGTCGGGGTTCTTCAGCCGCATCTTCTCCACCCGGCGCCACAGCCACGACGTCGGCCGCTGCGCCGTCAGACTGCGATTCGTTACCGAATAGGGAAAGACGTCGCGGATCACGCAGGTTCCCGGGAGCGCGGCGATGGCCGCGATCAGCGGCTCTTCCTCCGGAGGAACAGAGCAGCCGTCGATGGCGCCGATGCCCGACAGATAGACCACGTAGTGGTCGAACGGCTCAGGGGTGTCGTCGCCGTCATCGTCGACCAGCAGCTCGGCCACGGTCTCGAGGGCTTGATCGGCACCCTTGTGCGACCACCAGCCGAGCGCGTCCAGCGGCGCCATGGTCAAGGCCAGCAGCAGGAAGATCGCCAGGCCGATCAGCAATGTGGTGATCATTCGTGCCGCACCTCGGCCGCGCCGCTGGATTCCAGCGGCATGAAGAAGTGACCGCTGAGCAGGTCTCGTCCGGTCATCAGGGCCGGTTTGCCGGTGATCAGCTGCCAGATCCGGTCACCGATCCAGGTGACCGGACGCGACAGGCTCCACGAAAGCAGTTGCATCAGGCCCCAGCCGATGACGGTGATCAGCAGGCTGGAAACGAAGCCGGCGTGGAAGACCGCTGCCACCGCGACCCACAACGTCAAGACGCCCCACGCTTGGAGCAGCCGGGTGATCGCCGGGCCGAGGTACGGGATCATCCCCAGGAAGCCGAAGACCATCGGCGCGGTGGCCAGCATGACCCCGCGGACGATCGGAAGCAGCCCGGGCGACGTGCCGAGGATCAGCGGTCCCACGATCGCGATCACTGCGGCCTGCAGCACGTACAGCCCGACCATGGCCACGCCGTTGAGCAGCAAGGTGACGACGAAGCGCCACCCCCTGATCCGGTTCAGGAACAGCACGACGCTGTTGCCCAGCAGCGTCGACATCCCGGCCAGAGCCGCGACCGTCGCGGAGACTTCCAGACTCAACGGATAGCTGCGAAACCAGTCCGCGGCATGGGAGTCGAGCGTCAACATCATCCAAATGGCCGTGCCGACAGCGGCGATGAAGTCGAAGAATCCCATCACCAGACCTTCCGCGCGACCGTCCGGGGCTTTGACGATAGCAGCGGTACCGGATGTTGATCGGGGTAATCGAACCTTCGGCCGCGCAACTACCGTGTTGCCGTTTTTGATCGAGGAACGCAACGAGGCGTCCCGCGGATGGAGGATCTCGCATGAGCGTGCTGCGCACGAAATCGATCGAGCAGTCGATCGCCGACACCGACGAACCGGAGTACCAGCTCAAGCGCTCCCTGGGCGCGCTGGATCTGACCGTCTTCGGCGTCGGCGTGGTGATCGGCGCGGGCATCTTCACCCTGACCGGACGCGCCGCCCACCAGGTCGCCGGGCCGGCGATCGTGATCAGCTTCGTGATCGCTGCCGTCGCCTGTGCTCTGGCGGCGATGTGCTACGCAGAGTTCGCCTCGACGGTGCCGGTCTCCGGTTCGGCCTACACCTTCTCCTATGCGTCGCTGGGCGAGCTGTTCGCCTGGATCATCGGCTGGGATCTGATCTTGGAGATGTTCCTCGGAGCCTCGGTCGTGGCCCAAGGCTGGAGTGCCTACCTGGGCGTGTTCCTTTCCAAGCTGGGCATCGAGCTGCCAGCGGCGATCAGCTACGGCGGCGTTGTCGACCTGCCGGCGGTGTTGCTCGTCCTCGTGCTCGGGCTGCTGGTGTCCATCGGCATCAAGGAGTCGCTGCGGGTCAACCTGGTGCTGGTCGGCTTGAAGCTGTTCATCGTCCTATTCGTGATCGTCGCCGGCATCGGCTTCATCAACCCGGCGAACTACAGCCCGTTCGTGCCCGCCTCCGTCCCCGCTCCGGCGAATGATCCGACCGCCTGGGCGACCCAGCCATTGCTGCAGTTCTTCACCGGTCAGGCACCGGCCGCTTTCGGCGTCGGCGGCATCCTCGCCGGCGCTGCGCTGGTCTTCTTCGCCTACATCGGCTTCGACGTCGTGGCCACCACGGCCGAGGAGACCCGCAATCCTCAGCGCAACCTGCCCATCGGCATCATCGCCTCGCTGGTGATCTGCACGATCTTGTACTGCGCGGTCGCTCTGGTGGTCACCGGCATGGTGCCCTACGACCAGCTCGACCCGAAGGCCGCACTGGCCAACGCCTTCGTCCACCACGGCCAGACCTGGATGGCGACCTTGATCGCCGCCGGCGCCGTCGCCGGACTCACCACTGTCGTGCTCACGCTGATCATCGGCGCCACCCGGCTGATCTTCGCCATGTCGCGCGACGCGCTGCTGCCGATGGGGTTGGCCAAGGTGCACCCGAAGTTCCGCACGCCGTGGCTGATCACCATCGTCGTGACCATCGCGGTGGCCGTCGTCGCTGGGCTGACGCCGGTCGGCGTGCTCGAGGAGATGGTCAACATCGGCACCCTGAGCGCGTTCGTCATGGTCTCGATCGGCGTGATCGTGCTGCGTCGCAAGCGCCCCGACCTCCCGCGTTCCTTCCGGGTCCCGTGGGTGCCGGTGCTGCCGGCCGCCTCGGCCGCCATCTGCGGGTACCTGATGCTCAACCTCAGTGTGGAGACCTGGCTGCGCTTCCTGATCTGGCTGGTGATCGGCTTCGCGATCTACTTCGGCTACTCGATGAACAAGTCGCGCCTGGCGACCGGGGTCGGGATCCGTCCGGACATGCTCAATGCGATGGACGAGGGGCGCCTGCACGATCCCGACGACCTTCGCTGAGGCCCACCCAACCTCACCGGCTCCGGCGCGTCCGGGCGTCGAATGACGGCGCGCTAGCGCGGCCAGCCGAGGCGGACCCGGACGACCAGGGCCGCGTCCGCCGGCCAGTGCGACCATCCCGGACGCAGTTCGTCCTCGGCCAGCTCCAGCAGGACGCGGGCAGCGGTCTCGGCCGGGAGCTCGCAGGCTGCGGCCAGCCGCGACCCGATGAACGGGTAGGCGGCCTCGATGCGTCGCAGCGGATCAAACGGGCTGGGCTCAACGTCGGGCACCGCGGGAAGAAGCGCCCGAACCGCGGACGCGAGGGCGCCTGCGGCCTCGCCGCGGATCGTGCGTCCTCCAGCAGCGATCTCGCCACGACGAACCCGTCCGACCCCGATCAGCAGCTTCGCCAGGAACAGCCGAATCGCATTTGCCGCGGAGTCCGGCGCCGGCGGCTCGACCCGGACGATGTCGCTGCCACCGACCAGCACCTCGCAACTGGGGTCGCTGATCGGCCACGGGGCGCCGGCGCCGAACTCGGCGACCGTGCCGTCGCGATACACCGCCACCCCGGCGCTGCCGTGCTCGCGTGCGGTCAGCACCACCTCGTCCGGCTGAGGAAGGAACGGCCACTCGCGAGCGAAGAAATCCTGGGACGCCGGCTCGGCGAAGACCGCAAAGTCGAGATCCGACCACTCGTCGCGGCGAGCGGCGGCGGCCGACGTACTTGAGCCGAACACGGCCACCGTGGTCACCCCGGGCAGCCGTGCACAGCGCTCGACCAGGTCGCGAGTCAGCTCCTCGATGCGGTCAGGCACCGAACACCGCGGCCAGCTGCGGCCACGCCGCTGCGCGGCAGTAGACCGGGACGATGCTCAGCGGCACCGCGCGGGTCACCTCGCTGCCGCCACTGAGCCACTCACCCGTCCACACGTCGACCCACTCACCGGCAGGAAGCCACGTCGTCCACTGGGTCGCCCCCGGCTCGGTGACCGGATGCACCAGCAGGTCGTCCCCGCACAGGAACTGTGCCGGGTAGGCCCACGCCCGCTCGTCGTCCGGCCAGTCGAAGAACAGCCCCCGCAGCAACGGACGGTCGGTCTGGACGGCGGTTGCGGCCGCCTGGCTGAGGTAGGGCAGCAGCCGTTCGCGCAGTTGCGCGAACGCCCGGAACTGCGGCACCACGGTGTCGTCCGCCCAGATCTCGGCGATGTTCCAGGGCGTCCGATCACGCAGCGGGCGACGGTGATGATTGAACTCCGAGTGGTACTGCATCACCGGCAGAAAGACCGAGGCCGCACTCGCCCGCAGATAGAGCTCGGGTGAGGGCACCGGCCCGGAGAACCCGGCGATGTCCCATCCCCAGTAGACGATGCCGCAGGCTGCGGCGGTGATGCCGGCGTTCAGGCTGTGCCGGAAGGCCTCCCAGGTGGAGTTCTCGTCGCCGGCCCAGTACAGGCCGTGCGCCTGGGACCCGACATAGCCGGCCCGGGAGAAGGTGATCGGCGCAGCACCCTCGGACTCGAGCAGATCGCCGAAAGCAGCGGCGTACTCCACCGGGTACCGGTTGTTGCCCTCGTCCCCACGGGAGCCGTCGGCGTAACGCAGGTCGTGGCCCCAGGCATGCTCGCCGCCGTCGGTCTTGAAGCCGTCGACGCCGAGATCGCGGACCAGCCAGCGATGTCGGTCCTGCCACCATCCACGACCGTCGGGGTGGGTGAAATCGGGCATCAATGCTTGCGGGAACCACCAGCCGCGGTTGTGATAGGCGCTGCCGTCGGCTTCCCGGATGCCGTACTGATGGGTCTGGAGGTAGTCCACCTCCGCCGCGGTCTCGGTGGTGAGCTCGGTCTCGGCGTGCCCGAGCAGCGGGATCTGCCACAGCACCAGCTTGATGTCCTGGTCGTGCAGGCCCTCGATCATGGCCGCCGGATCCGGCCAGGCGCCGTCGGCCGGGTAACCGAAGTCGTCGGCGCTGTGCACGCTGCCGTCGGTGCGTGGCCGGTACTGCGCGTCACGCCACACCACGAAGCCCTGCTCGTCCGACCAGGCCTCGATCACCACCACCCCTAGCGGGATGCCTTCGGCAGCATGCCGAGCGACCTGACGCTCGACGATCTCCTGGGTGTTCCACTCATTGCTGGACGCCCACAGCCGCAGCACCCAATCGGGCAGCAGCCGGGCACGTCCGGCCTCGTCGAGGAAGGCCGACAACACTGCGGTCGGGGTGCCGGCATAGCAGCCCACATCGATCCGCGGCGCCCCGAAGCCGAGGTCGATCTCGATGACCAGCCGCTCGGGGTCGCTGGCACCGACATCGAACCACACCCGGCGAGCCGTGCGGACGTGGAAGCCCCACGACCGCCCGTCCGCGCCGATCACGTGAGCGAACGGCATCGGCAGATAGGTGCGGCCGACATCACCTTGCGACTTGTATTGCTCGAAGACGACCGAGTCGAGATTCCGCCCACGCTGATCGACAGCGTCGAAGCGCTCGCCGAAGCCGACCACGTGTTCGTCCGGCTCGAGCCGCAATGCGAAGCGCAGCCGGTAGGCGTGCGCCGTCCCGGCGAGCACCTCGACGCTGCCGGGGATCAGCCGCTCGGATGCACCGGTGACCAACTCGTCTCCTGCTGCGGTCCAGCTCGCTGGATCGAGCGCGAACCATTCGGTCTCGGGCTCGCCGTCCACCAAAAAGCGGTAGCCGGAAGCGGTGGACTCAAGCGCATCGATGCGGCAGGTCCAGGCGCCGTCGACATCCAGCGCTCCGGCTTGGGCCGAAGTCAGGTGCCCTTCGCCGCCCGCCAAGGCGAGGGCAGCCGCGGCAGCCGAGCGCGACGGCTCCATCGGCAGCGTCCGCGAGCCGTTGGCGGCGGCGAGCTCGACGCTGACCGCCTCGGCACCCGGACGCACCGCGCCGATCCGCAACGGCGCCCCGGCCAGCGGGACAGCCGGCGAGAGCTGATCGGCGGAGGCCGCATACGGATGCTCGGCGCCACGCGGACGGTGCCGCAGGCGGGCGGGCGAGAGCTGTGACTTCATGGAGACTCCTGGGGTGCACGCCGGGCCGGCCAAGAGGCGGGGCCGACCCGGCGCAGCGAGGTGATGGCTACTTGATCAGGCCGTCGACGGTGGCGGCGGCGTCGGTGAGCGCCTGCTTGACGCTCTTGCGTCCGGTAGCGGCGGCACTGAGCTCCTTGGTGATCGCGTCCTGCATCTCCTGCTGGGAGGCGATCACCGGCGGCAGCACCACGTGATCAAGCGCGTCGAACACGGCCTGCCGATTGGCGGGCTTGCCCTTGTTCAGGTAGGCAGACAGCTTGCTCTGATCAGCGATCGGCGGCAGCTCCCATGAGGAGTCGAGGCGGGTCTTCACCATCTCGTCGGACGAGGTCAGGTAGGTGATCCACTTCTGTGCAGCCGCGGCATTCGGGCTCTTGGCGTTCACCACGGCGGCATTGGCGAACATCGCCGAGGCCTTCGTGGTGTCGCCGGGCTCAACGGCGATGTTCCAGGTGAACGAGGCCTTTTGCAGCCCGTCGAACATCCAGATCCCGGAGTGCCACATCGCCAGCTTGCCGGCCTGGAACTGCTTGGTGTCCCAATCAGGGGTACCTGCGCCGTCCGCTGTGGTCGGCATCACGCTGCCGGGCTTGTTCACCAGCCACTCGGCGGCCTTGATGCCCTCGGGCGAGTTGAACGCGGTCGCGGTGCCGCCGGCGTTGAAGAAGGAGCCGCCGGCCTGTGCCAGCGCCTTGTAGAACTCGTAGAAGGTGACCGGCTGGTAATCGCCCCAGACCTTCTTGGCCTTGTTGGTGAGCTTCTCCGCCGCTGCCTTCTCGTCGGCCCAGGTCCAGTCGGCGGTGGGTTCGGCGACGCCGGCGGCCTTGAACAGGTCGGCGTTGTAGAACAGCACCACGTCACTGAACGACTCCGGCAAGCCGTACTGCTTACCGTCCTTGGCGAAGGCTTGCAGCAGCGACGGCTTGTAGACCGCACCGTCGACCCCTTGCAGCTCGGCCAGCACACCGTTGGAGGTGTAGGTGACGAAGTTCTCGTAGTTCAGCTCGAACGCATCCGCCGCGCTGCCGGCAGCCACTGCGGTCTGCAGCTTGGTGAAGTAGTCGGCATAGGGCACCGTCTCGATGTTCACCGTGATGTCGGGGTTGGCAGCGTGGAACGCCGTCGCGATGGCCGCCAGATCCTGCTCGTGGCCGCCATTGGCTCCGAAGTTCATGTAGCTGATCGTCACCGGCCCGGACGCACTGCCCGACGGTTGGGACTTGGTCGCCGACCCCTGCGCACAGGAGGTCAGGGCCAGCATGCCGGCCAGAGCCACAGCCCCGAACCGGATCGAACGAGCGAGCATCGCACGCCCCTTTCTGGTGGTTATTTCAGGCCGGTGTTGGCGACACCGGCGATGATGTAGCGCTGAGCGAAGAGGTAGACCACGGCGATCGGCAGGATCGATACGACCGATCCGGCCATCACCACGTCCCAGCGCGTGGTGTAGACGCCCTGCAGCGTGGCCAGGCCGAGCGGCAGGGTTTGCAGCTCCGGAGACCGGATCACCACCAATGGCCACAGGAAGCTGTTCCAGCTGGCCATGAAGGCGAGGATCCCAGCGGTCGCCAGGGCGGGGCGGATCAGCGGCAGGATCACCATCGCGAAGATCCGTAGGTGGCCGGCACCGTCGATGGTGGCGGCTTCGTCCAGTTCCTTCGGTAGGGCCTCGATGGCCTGCCGCAGCAGGAACACCCCGAAGGCGGACGCCGCGGCGGGCGCGATCAGGGAGAACAGGGTGTCTTGCAGGTTCCAGTCGCGGAACTGGATGAACAGCGGCACCACCAGCACCTGCAACGGCACCATCAAGGTGGCCAGGTAGACCGCGAAGACCACCGGCTTGCCGGGGAAGTCGATGCGAGCGAAGGCGTAGCCGGCCATCGATCCGGTCAGCAGCTGCAGCGCGGTGCACGCCACCGCCACCAGCACCGAGTTCGCGATGATCTGCGCCATCGACAAAGTCGCGAACAACGTGCGGTAGGCGTCAACCGTCGGGTTGGGGACGACCAAGGTCGGCCCATCGGCGAGCGACCCGTCCGGGGTGATCGAGGTGATCACCGTCCACAGGAAGGGGAACATCATCGCCAACGCGCCGACGGCGACGGCGGCGAACAGGAGCCAGCGGCGGAGCCTACGCATGGTGCACCCACCGCCGCTGTCCGATGAGTTGGATGATCGTCACGCCGAGGATCACCGCGAACAACAGCCACGAGAGTGCAGCGGCTTCGCCGGCGCGTCCGTAGCGGAAGGTGAGGTCGTAGATCTGACCGACCACGACCTGCGAGGCTCCCTCCGGGCCGCCGCCGGTCATCACGTACACCTGGTCAAACACCTGGAAGCCGTTGATCAGCGAGATCACCACCACGAAGAAGGTGGACGGAGTCAGCAGCGGCAGCGTGATGTTCCAGAAGGCCCGCCGGCCGGAGGCGCCGTCGATGCGTGCCGCCTCGTACAGGTCGGCGGGGATCGCCTGCAGCCC
The DNA here is from genome assembly GCA_036788135.1 of Propionicimonas sp. Classification (GTDB taxonomy): domain Bacteria; phylum Actinomycetota; class Actinomycetes; order Propionibacteriales; family Propionibacteriaceae; genus Propionicimonas. The sequence goes on along the minus strand of DAIQNZ010000002.1, from coordinate 511,545 downwards.
GGCCAACAGGATCACCATGACGAAGCCGAGGTCCTTCCAGGCCGAAGCCAGAATCACCGAGGCCAGCGCCCATTGCGGGTCGGTCCACCAGCCCGGTTGCGGCAACCCGACCGCGCCGAGGACCGTGTTGACCAGGCCGTTGGACGGGTTGAGCAGCCACTTCCACACCAGCGCCACGACCACCCAGCTGGTGATCACCGGCAGGAAGTAGATCGCACGGAAGAAGCCCTGCGCCGGGATCCGCGCATTCAGCGCCAGCGCGAGCAACAAGCCGCCGACATAGACCAGCGGCAGGTAGCCGAGCACGTAGCCGAGGGTGTTACCGAAGACGGTCGCCGTCGTCGGCGAGGCGAGCAGTTTCGCGTAGTTGGCCAGGCCTACGAACCGGGGTTCAGAGATCAGATTCCACGACAGCAGGCTGATCCGAATCGAGGAGACCATCGGCGCCAGGGTGAACAGCAGCAGCGGGATCGCACTGGGCGCGAGGAACACGGCCGCCCACGCGGCAGAGCGCATTCGCTTCTTCATGCCCGAATCCTCATCGATCGGCGTCGCAGGCACCATGGTGCGTTGCTTCTGAACTTTATTTAGTCAAAAACTAACTCGCGTCTCGCGGGCTGTCAAGAGCTCACAGGCCCGACGGAGGCACTATGTTTCATATTCAAGAAAGGGGTGAGATGCCACGAGGCACAGTCGACGTCTCCGCGGCGCTGATCGGACTGATCGGCACCCGCGGCCCGCTATCGCGCGCGGACGCTGCCCGCCTGCTGAAGGTCTCCCCCGCCCGGGTCACCCAGACCACCAAGGCACTCATCGACGCCGGCGTGCTCACCGAGGTCGGCACCGCACCGTCGGACGGCGGGCGTCCGGCGATCCTGTTGGACATCACCACCGACCGCAGGCTGGCGCTCGGGGTGAAGGTCACGCCCAACCACCTCACGTTCTCGCGGGTGGATCTGGCTGGCAACGCCGGCCCCGCGATCAGCGCCAACCTCAGCACGGCAGCACCAGATGCCCCCGAGCGCATCGTCGAGATGATCAGCGCAGAGACCGCCTCCGGCTCCGACGAGCTGCTCGGCATCGGCCTGGCCCTGCCGGGCTCCCTCGATGCGGACGGGCTGGTGCACAGCGCCGTCCTCGGCTGGCACCGCGTGCCGCTGCCGGCGATGCTCAGCCAGGCCACCGGCCTGCCCACCTTCGTCGAGAACGACGTGAATGCGCTTGCCGTGGCCGCACGTCTGTACGACGAAAGCCTCCCGGAGGACTTCGCGCTGGTCACCATCGGCATCGGGATCGGCTGCGCCTTCACCATGGGCGAGCGGATCTTCCGCGGAGCGCACGGCGGCGCCGGCGAGCTCGGCCACGTCCTGATCGACCCGAACGGCGAGCTCTGCGTGTGCGGACTGCACGGGTGCCTGGAGACCCTGATCAGCGATGACTCGCTCACCCGACGCGCGATCGCCGAGGGCGTGCTCTCCGTTTCGGCCAGCAAGGACGACCTGAACCGCGCGGCCGCCACCGGCGACCCCGGTGCCGAGAAGATCTTCGACTGGGCCGGCGAACAGCTCGGCCAGGCGCTGGCCTCCCTGGTGCACGTAGTGGACCCGTCGATCCTGGTGGTCTCCGGCGAAGGCGTCGACGTCTGGCAGTTCTGGGAGCCCGGTTTCTCCCGGGCACTGCGTCGCCACATGCCGCGCCACCGTCGAGACCTGCGGGTGGTCCGCCGCGACTGGGGTGAAGACACCTGGGCGCGCGGGGCAGCTTCGTTGGTCTTCGCCTCCCCCTTCGATCGTGTCGGCTCCTCGTCATCGCGCCGCCGGGTCCGCAGCCTGCTCAGCCAGCGCGACTGAGGCGCCCCGCGCAGTGGGCCCCCGGCGGCCACGGCGTCCGCGCCTCGATTGGGCTCAGCGACCGATCATCGAGAGCCTGCGGCGGGGCGGAGCCAGCCGCACCCACGGGCCGGGAACGGGCGCGGAAATCGCCGACCGGCCGCTGGCGTAGACTTGGCGGGTTCCCCGATCCAGACCGGAGTCTCGCATGCCCACTCGCGCCGACCTGCGCAATGTCGCGATCATCGCCCACGTCGACCACGGCAAGACCACCCTCGTCGACGCCATGCTGTGGCAATCCGGCGCCTTCCGTGAGAACCAGGACGTGAACGCCCGCGTCATGGACTCGATGGACCTGGAGCGCGAAAAGGGCATCACGATCCTGGCCAAGAACACCGCCGTCGATCACACCATGGCCGACGGCCAGAAGCTCACCATCAACATCATCGACACCCCCGGCCACGCCGACTTCGGCGGTGAGGTCGAGCGCGGCCTGGAGATGGTCGATGGCGTCCTGCTCCTGGTGGACGCCTCCGAGGGCCCGCTGCCGCAGACCCGCTTCGTGCTGCGAAAGGCGCTGGCCAAGAAGCTGCCGATCATCGTGGTGATCAACAAGGTCGACCGTCCCGACGCCCGCATCGACGAAGTCGTCGACGAGGTGTACGCGCTCTTCCTCGACTTGCTGGACGACGACGAGGCCGACGCCTTGGACTTCCCGATCATCTACTGCGCGGCCAAGGCCGGACGCGCCTCGATGAACAAGCCCGACGACGGCGGCCTGCCCGATTCACCCAACCTTGAGCCGCTGTTCACCTTGATCACCGACACCATCCCGGCGCCGACCTACACCGAGGGCGCGCCGCTGCAGGCACACGTCACCAACCTCGACGCCTCCCCCTACCTGGGACGCCTGGCGCTGTGCCGCATCGTCGAGGGCACCTTGACCCGCGGCCAGACGGTGGCCTGGTGCCGCCACGACGGCACCATCAGCAATGTGCGACTGTCGGAGCTGTTGATCACCAAGGCGCTGGATCGCGTTCCGGCCGAATCGGCGGGCCCCGGCGACATCGTGGCCATCGCCGGCATCCCCGACATCACCATCGGCGAGACCATCGCCGACCCGTCCGATCCGCACCCGCTCCCGCTCATCCACGTCGACGAGCCGTCGATCTCGATGACGATCGGCATCAACACCTCCCCACTGGCCGGCAAGGTCGGCAAGCTGCTGACGGCCCGGCTGGTGAAGAACCGCTTGGACACCGAACTGATCGGCAATGTGTCGATTCGGGTGCTCAACACCGACCGTCCCGACACCTGGGAGGTGCAGGGACGAGGCGAACTGCAGCTGGCCGTGCTGGTCGAGATGATGCGCCGCGAGGGCTTCGAACTGACCGTCAGCAAGCCGGAGGTGCTGCTGCGACGCACCGCGGACGGCAAGCTCGAGGAGCCGGTGGAGCGCCTCACCGTGGACGTCCCCGAGGATCACGTCGGCACCATCAGCCAGCTGATGGGCACCCGCCGCGCCCGGATGGAGCAGATGGTCAACCACGGCACCGGCTGGGTGCGCATCGAGTACGTGATCCCGGCGCGGGGCCTGATCGGTTTCCGCACCGAGTTCCTCACCGAGACCCGCGGTACCGGCATCATGCACCACGTCTTCGAGGGTTACGAGCCGTGGGCCGGCGAGATCAAGACCCGCCTGTCGGGTTCCCTGGTCGCCGACCGCACCGGCGTGGTCACCAGCTTCGCGCTGTTCAACCTGCAGGAGCGCGGCACCCTGTTCGTCTCGCCCACCGAAGAGGTGTACGAGGGAATGATCGTGGGCGAGAACCCGCGGCCCGAGGATATGGACGTCAACCCCACCAAGGAGAAGAAGTTGACCAACGTCCGCTCCTCCACCGGTGACGAGTTGGAGCGCCTGATTCCGCCGCGGGTGCTGAGCCTGGAGCAGGCGCTGGAGTTCTGCCGTGGCGACGAGTGCCTCGAGGTCACGCCGAAGAATGTCCGCATCCGCAAGGTCGTCCTGGACGCGAACGAGCGCGCCAAGCAGCGCAACCGGGCGAAGAAGGCCTGAATCGCAGGGCCGACCGGCCCGCTTGTGATCCCGCAGCCGCGGTGGGCGTCGCCTGCCGCGGCTGTTGCGTGACCGGCCCACCTCGACCTACGCACATGGGGCACCACTTTTTGCAGTCCTGCAAAGTTGCAGTACTGTAAATATGCGTCGCTGCAAACAGCGGCGCGTGGTGTGTGTGGAGGTAGCTATGGCGACAGTCGCCGCGGAACGCCCGATCATGGAGGCGTCCGAATCGAAACCGCTGATGAGCCAGCGGCAGATCCAGTTCGTGGTCTACGGCCTGATGGCCGGCATGTTCCTCAGTTCGCTGGATCAAACCATCGTCGGCACGGCCATCCGCACCATCGGTGACGATCTGAACGGGCTCGACCAGCAGGCCTGGGTGACCACGGCCTACATGATCGCCGCGACCGTCACCACCCCGCTCTACGGCAAGCTCTCTGACCTGTTCGGTCGCCGACCGCTGTTCATCATCAGCATCTCGCTGTTCGTGATCGGCTCGGCGCTGTCCAGCTTCTCCACCTCGATGCTGATGCTGGCCGGCTTCCGCGCCTTCCAAGGCCTGGGAGCCGGTGGCCTGATGGCGCTGCCGCTGGCCATCATGGGCGACATCATGGCTCCCCGCGAGCGAGCCAAATACCAGGGCTACTTCATGGCGACCTTCGGTATCGCCGCCGTGGTCGGCCCGCTGATCGGCGGCGTCTTCGCCGGCACCGATCAGATCCTGTGGATCTCGGGCTGGCGCTGGGTCTTCCTGGTCAACGTGCCCGTGGGCATCCTGGCGCTCCTGGTCGTGATCGCCTTCCTGCACCTGCCGCACACCCCGCATGCTCAGCCGCGCGTCGACTGGTGGGGTGCGACCTTGGTGGTCGGAACCCTGCTGCCGCTGTTGTTGATCGCCGAACAGGGCCGCGACTGGGGCTGGACCTCGCCGGCGGCCATCGCCTGCTACGTCGCCGGAGCGGCCGGCGCGATCGCGTTCCTGCTGGTCGAGCGCGCGATGGGTACCGACGCGATCATTCCGCTGCACCTGTTCGGTTCCAAAGCCTTCTCGATGACCGTCGTGCTCAGCGTCCTGGTCGGCTTTGGGATGTTCGGCGCCATGATGACCATCCCGCTCTATCTGCAGATCGTGGACGGGCTGAACCCGACCCAGTCGGGCCTGGCCACACTGCCGATGATGCTCGGCGTCATGATCGCCTCGATCGGCACCGGCCAGTTGATCGGGCGCACCGGTAAGTACCGGATCTTCCCGGTGACCGGCACAGCGACCACGGCCATCGGCTTCGTGATCCTGACCCAGGTCAACCCGGACCGTCCCTCCTGGTACATGATGATCGCGATGTTCGTCATCGGCGCCGGTCTGGGCCAGCTGATGCAGACCCTGACGCTGGCTGCGCAGGCCTCGGCCCCGGCCAAGGACATCGGCGTGTCCACCAGTTCGGCTGCCTTCTTCCGCCAGATCGGCGGCACCCTGGGCACCGCGATTCTGCTGTCGGTGCTGTTCACCGTGCTGCCGACCAACATCACCTCGGCGATGACGGACAAGCCGACCATCACCGCAGCCCTGGACGCAGCCCTCGACCCGGCCGTCGCCTCGGCACCGAACAATGCCGGTGCCATGGACAAGATGTGGAACACCGCGGTCGACAAGATCAAGACCCAGGTGGACGACAACCTCGCCGACGCCACCGATCAGGTGAAGAAGCAAGTCAAGGCGACCGTCCGCCAGAAGGTCTCTGACGCCGTGCACGCCAAGGCCGCCAGCGGCACCTCGAAGCTCGCCGACGGCATCACCGCTCTCAGCCTCGGACTCGGAAAGCTCGCCGACGGGACCGGCGCCTACGTGACCGGCGTGGGCAAGATCGGTTCGGGCGCTCAGCAGTTGGCAGCCGGCACCACCAGCGCCGCCACCGGGGCAGGCAAGCTGGCCACCGGCGTCTCCGGACTGGCCGCCGGACTGGACGGCACCAGCTCGGACGCCAAGGCGGCTGCCGGCACCGCGTCTGAGGCCAGCGACGAGGTGAGCTCGGTCAACACCGCGATCAGCAAACTGAACGACGACACCGACGCCTGCACCGGCGGTGACAGCGGTGCCTGCGATCGGCTCAGCTCCGATCGCAGCAAGCTCTCCTCCGCCGTGAACACGCTGAAGGACAGCGTCGACACCACCAGCGGCTACCTCAACGGCGGCGGCGGTAAGCCCGGCCTGGCGGACGGCATCGGGCAGTTGGCCGGTGGCGCATCACAGCTGTCGAACGGCACCAGCGGACTGGCCGCCGGGCTGAACAAGCTGGCCGCCGGCATGAGCGCGCTGGCCGACGGCGCCACCATGGCCGCCGACAAGGGCAGCCTGCTGTCGACCGGGGCCTCGGGCGCCGCCACCGGCAGCGGCAAGATCGCCACCGGAGCTCACCAGCTGTCGAAGATCGAGAAGATCATCGATGACAAGGTGGCCGAGCTCACCCCCGAAGCCGAAGCCAAGGCGTTGAAGAAGGTCGCAGAGGAGAAGAACCTCAGCGTCATCGACGGCAAGCTGGCCGTCGACTGGTCGAACGCCTCCCAGCGTCAGGACATGGTCGACCAGATCGTGCCCGGCCTGATTGACGGCATCAACAGTGGCGACAGCAGCGACAAGATCGACACGAACACCAGCAGCAGCGACACCTCCTTCGTCAACGGCGCGGATCAGCGACTGACCCGGCCGTTCCTCAACGGGTTCACCGATTCGGTCATCACCATCTACTGGGTGGGTCTGGGCGTGATGGTTCTGGCCTTCGTGTTGACCCTGTTCTACGACGTGCCGCCGCTGCGTAACCGTTCGGCTCTCCAGGAGAAGTCGGATCTCGCGCACATGGCCGACAATGGTGGCCAGGAGTAGGAGGGCAGCATGACCGAGACCATGACCGACCCGCTGACATCGTCCCTGCGCGAACGCAAGAAGCTGGCCACCCGCAGGGCGATCCACTCCGTCGCCCTGCGACTGGTCTCCGAGAATGGCCCCGAGGGGGTCACCATCGAGGAGATCTGCGCGGAGGTGGGGGTGTCGCCGCGCACCTTCTTCAACTACTACCCGACCAAGATCGCCGCAGCCTTCGATCTGGCCGAGACCGAGATCAGCCCACAGGTGCGCGAACGCTTCCTCAGCAGCACCGGGAACCTGATCGCCGACATCTGCGATCTGGTGGCCAGCGGCATCAGCGTGCCGAGCGACTATCCGCGGGTGAAGGAGCTGCTCACCCGCCGCCCTGAGCTGAGCTTCACCTTCTGGCAGCAGATGAACCTGCGCAAGCAGCCGGTGATCGAGACCATCACCGAACGCGTGGGCGACCGGGATGCTGCCGGCAGCGCCTTCGGGCTGGTGATGGTCGCGATCATGGCGATGATGCGCCAGCACGGCGAGACCAACCCCGACGCGATCGCGACCCGCCTGAAAGCAGAAGTCCGCAAGCTGGCGACCATGATCGGCGACTGCGGCAAGCACGGCCCGGCAGCCTCGTAGGCTGGGGGCATGCCACTGCCGGTCCTCAGTCAGGTCGAACAACGTGTTGTGGGCAGCCTGTTGGAGAAGCAGCGGACGGTCCCGGCGAGCTACCCCCTCACCCTGAACTCACTGCGCCTGGCCTGCAATCAAAGTTCGAGCCGCGAGCCGGTGATGGAACTCAGCGAACGCGACGTCCAAGACGCTGCGCGTGCCCTCAAGGACCGCGGTCTGCTGCGGCTGGTCTGGGCCGGCCAGGGCTCGCGCGTGGTGAAGTACCACCAGCTGCTCGACACCGTGATCGAGCTGGACGACGAAGCCCGAGCGCTGATCACCGTCCTGCTGCTGCGCGGAGCCCAATCCGCCGGCGAACTCAAGACCCGCACCGAACGCCTGCATCCTTTCGCCGACCGTGAGGCGGTGGAGGCTTGCCTGGCCCACCTCGCCGAAGCGGGGTTGGTCGCCCAGTCTGCAGTCAAGCAGGGTCGCGACACCCGCTGGATCCATCTCCTCGGCCCGATCACCGGTGCCGAGGCCGCCGCTGCGGTCGTCGACGCGGAGACCGTGCTCGCCGAAGGTAGCGGCGCCCGCGATGATCGGGTGCTGGCGGCCTATAACGCCTGCGCCGCTGCGTACAGCCAGGCATTGCTCGATGAACTCACCGAAAAGCCCTTCGACATCTGGCTGCTGGAGCGGATCGCCGACCGGGCCGGCGGGCCGATCATGGATCTCGGCTGCGGCCCGGGGCAGATCGCAGCCTTCCTCGCCGACACCGGCGCTGACGTCCACGGCCTCGACGCTTCGCCGGCCATGATCGAACAGGCTCGCCAGAACTTCCCTGATCTCGACTTCACCGTCGGCCGCTTCCACCAGCTGTTGCGTCCGCAGAATGCCGCCGCCTGGGGCGCGATCGTCGCCTGGTACGCCTTCGTCCATCTCGCCCCCAGCGAGTGGACCCCGCTGCTGCGGTCACTCGCTCAGACGCTCCGGCCCGGCGGCACCCTGACGTTCGCCGTCCATATCGGCGCACAGGTGCGCCATTGCGACGAACTGTTCGGCGTCCCGGTCGACCTCGACTTCGTCCTTCCCGAGCCCGACCAGGTGCTGGCCTGGACACAGGATGCAGGACTCGAGATCGTGGAGTGGTATCTGCGCGGCCCCGTCCCCACGGAGGCGCAGACTCGTCGTCTCTATGTGATGGCCCGCCGTCCGGCAGCCTGAGCCGCCGTGCTCATCGGCGGCGGCATGGGTATCGGCACCGCAGGGTGAGGCCGCCGCCTCACCGTGATCTGGAAGGGAGCTCGCCATGAACCTGGCCCTCTTCGGCAGTGCGATCGCCGGGCTCTTCGCGATCATGAACCCTTTCGTCGCGCTGCCGATGTTCCTGTCGTTGACCGACGGCTACGACGCCCCGGCTCAGCGCAGGGCCGGCCTCCGGGTCGCCCTGTACAGCGCGATCCTCGGGCTGGCCATCCTGCTGGCAGGTTCGTGGGTGCTGAGCTTCTTCGGTGTGGCCGTAGACGATTTCCGGATCGCCGGCGGCATCGTGCTGCTGATGATCGGGTTGAACATGCTCAACGGCAAGGGCTCGAGTGCGCACGCGGGCACCTCCGATGAGCAACAGCACCACGGCCAGCTCAACGACATCAGCTTCTACCCGATGGCCTTTCCGATGATCGTCGGGCCCGGCACCATCGCGACACTGATCCTGCTGCCGGGCAGCTCACCAGCGATCACCGATGTGATTGCGGTGGCCGCCGCCCTGCTGCTGGTGGTGGCGGTCCTGGGCGTGGTGCTCTTCTTCGCCGGCACGATCGGCCATCTGCTCTCGCAGACGTTGCGCACCGTGATGACCCGGTTGATGGGCATGATCCTTGCTGCGATCGGCGTACAGATGATGGTGGCCGGCTTGACGACGGCCTTCCCCGGCTTGAGGTAACCGCCGCGGCGGGCGCGTCGTCACCCAAAGGCGGTCGTCAGCGTCGCGAGGTCGTCGATGAGCGCGGCAGCCCCGCCATCGAGCAGTTCGCTGCGCTTGGGCGCGCGTCGAACCAGCCCCACGCCGGTGGCACCGGCTGCGGTAGCCGCGACCATGTCGCTGCCGGAGTCGCCCACGAGCAGGCATCGGGCCGGTTCCACTCCGAGCGCGTCTGCCGCCCGCAGCACCGGGACCGGAGAGGGTTTGAGCTCGTCGAGCCGGTCGGCCACGCGCCCGATCACCACCAGCGAGGCCGGCGGCTCGCCCAGCACCCGCCGCAGAAACCCCGCAGCGGCCATCGCGTTGTTGTTGGTGACGACGGCGACCACCCGTCCGCAGCGCACCGCGGTTTCCCACAGCTGGCGCAGACCTGGGGTAGGAGCCAGGCCGGTCAGCAGTTCGGCTTCGAGCAGCGACAACCGCTGCTCGACAGCGCAGTGCACCGGCTCGAGCTGATCCCGGCACCAGTCGAGCACCAGCATCGGGTCACCCGACTCCCACAAGCTGGTGGGCATGGTGGCGCCGGCCGCAGCCGCAGCCTCGGCCAGGGCCGTCATCATCGCCGCCCGGTCGGCTTCGGCGAACAGCGCAACGCAGGGTCCATCGAAGTCCAGCAGCAGCGCGTTCGCGCCGGCCACCAGACGCTTCAGCAGCACAGCGTCCCCAGCAGGGACGGGGTTGTCGCCCCGTCCACCAGGAGCCCCCCACGCCCGGCCCGCGTGAACGTCACCGCGATCGCGGCCCGCGCCTAGGTCATCGGCGACGGCACCGGTCATCGCAGAACCGGCAACCGGTGCGCCCACGGGCGCACCCGCTCCAGTTGGGCCGACACCTGCACGATGGTCGGCTCGCCGCCGGGTGCCGCGACCAGCTGGACGCTCAGTGGAAGGCCGTCGCTCGACATCCCGGACGGGATCGCCGCCGCCGGGTTGCCGAGCACGTTCCACAGCGAAGTGAAGCCGGAAGCCGCGGTCGCCTTGGCGCTGGCAGCCACCGCGCCGAGCCCGTCGAGCTGACCGATCGGCACCGCGGGTGTGGGCGTGGTCGGCATCAACAGCAGGTCAAAGTCAGCGAAGAAGTCGCGGGCGAAGGTGTGTCCGGCGGACAGTCCGGCGCGTTCGGCCCAGGCCGCCCGCCCACGCAGCGCAGCGGTGAGCTTCAGGAGCGTGCGGGTGCGTTGCTCCAACAGCTCGGGGTGCTCGGCACGCTCGGCCTCCTCTGCCACCCCGGCGGCGGTCTGCACCAGGAAGGGAAGCGAGACATCGGGAAAGTTCGGTCGCACCTGCGTCACCAGATGCCCGAGCTCGCGCAACGCGTCGACGCTATCCAGCAACGCGCGCGTGGTCTCGGCATCGGCGGCGAGCCGTCCGAGCCGGGTGACGAAGCCGATGCGCAGGCGTCCGGGATCGATGCGGAATGCCTCAGTGAGCGACATCGACCAGGGTTCGGCCCGCCACGCGTCCACCGCCGTCGAGCCTGCGATCGCGTCGTAGATCAGCGCGCTGTCCTCGACGGTGCGAGTAAGCGGCCCGATCACGCCGAGCGAACGCCACAGGTGCGCGTTCGGGGCAGCACTCACCCGTCCGCGCTGGCACTTCAGCCCATACAGCCCGCAGAAGGAGGACGGCAACCGGATCGAGCCACCCCCGTCCCCGCCGATGGCTGCGGCCACCATGCCGGAGGCGACTGCAGCCGCGGACCCCCCAGACGAGCCGGCGGTGGAACGCAACGGGTTCCACGGGTTGCGGGTGTAGCCGTTCGCACTGGTCTCGGTCCACGGCCAGATCCCGAACTCGGGCATGCGGGTCTTGCCGATGATCACGGCGCCGGCAGCGCGGAGCTTGCGGACGACCTCGCTGTCGGCGGTCGCCGCCGTCGTGAAGGCCGCGCCGCCGTAGGCCGTCGGCAGGCCCATCACGTCGTTCTCGTCCTTGATGGCGATCGGGACGCCGTGAAGCGGGCCGCGTTCGGTGGCCGGCGTCGCATCCCGCTCGGCGGCTTCGGCCAGAGCCGGCTCGACCAGGACGTGGGCGAAGGCATTCAGCTGACGATCGAGCCGGGTGATCGTGGCCACTGCCTGCTCGACCAATGCCACCGCCGTGGTCTGACCGGCGGCGATCTGGCGGGCCTGCTCGGCGAAGCTGACGAACTGCTGAGTCATGCCGACGATCATTCCGCGTCTGCCGGGGATTGGCGTGGTGATCCCGGCGTCGTCACACAGTTGCTACCTGGACGGGCCGAACCGGACCCCTGCCGCAGGGGCGGCCTGGCCGGCCTCAGCTGCGCGGCACGCCCGGGCGGAAGTGCAGCCCGGCAGCCGGATCGACCAGCAGTTCCTGCGCGGCAGCGATGCCGGCCACCACCAGCGGCGCCTCCACCGGGAGCTGCCGCTTCAGCAGAGCCAGACCGATCGGCCCCGACTCGTAATGCCGCTCGCTGGTGCCCATCCGCCCCACGACGACGCCGTCGCTGAACACCTCAGCGCCCACCGGCGGCAGCTCGTTGGCGGTTCCGTCCAGGTGCAGCAGGGTCAGCCGTCGCGGTGGACGACCGAGGTTGTAGATCCGGGCCACCGTCTCCTGGCCGGGGTAACAGCCCTTGTGCAGGTGTACCGCGGGGCCGAGCAAGTCGCCCTCGGGATTGGCCAGCTCGTTGGGGATCGCCCGCTCATCGGTGTCCAGGAAGATCCGAGGCAGGCCCGCGGCGATCCGAACGGCCTCCACCGCCCAGACCCCAGCGCGGACCTCGCCCAGCGTCGCGTCCAGCTCATCCACCGGCACCACCACCGGCCCGGAGCCGGCAGGAATCGCCACGGCGTAGCCCTGCAGAGGCTGCGAGATCTCGACCCGCGCGGCGAAGACCATGGTGCGCAACCAGGCGATCAGGGTCTCGGCGCGACCCGGCTCGGTGTGGCACCACAACGTGCGGCCGTCGTCGATGGCGCCGAAAACATGCTGCAGGTGGCCCTGAGCATTCAGGATGTAGGCCGTGATTGGCACCCCGGGCACGAGGTCGGCGAAGTTCGCCGAGGTGATCGCGTGCAACCAGGTCAGACGATCGGCGCCGGAGATCGTGAAGACCGGCCGATGCGAAAAGTCCACCGCCGCGGCGCCGGCCACCAGCGCCTTCTGCTCACGGAAAGGATCGCCGTAGTGCCACACGGCACCGGCATCGATCCCGTCGGGAACCAGGACGGTCATCGACGTTCCAGCGTCGCCCACAGATAGGGCTGCAGTTCCTCGGTCTCGGTCGCTCGGTCGAAGGAGAACATCAGCTTGCCTTCGACGGTGCCGTAGAGGCGGCGCCCAGCCGTGTAGGCCACCTTGGCGTCGCGGGTCCGGGCCACCGCGTCGGTGATCAGGTCGATCCGGCCAGGCTGCAGCTTGCCGAACCAGATCTCGGCATAGCCGTCGGGCGAGGTCATCATCACGTCGACGGTGCCGTCAGCCAGCGGACGCCAGAAGCCGGTCTCCATGAACAGCGGCTTGACCGGGTGGCCTTCGTCATCGATCTCGAAGGCCTGTGCCAGGTAGTGCAGGAAGTCCTCGCCGTTGTCGGCGAAGTCGACCTGGATGGCGTAGCTGACCTTTTCCTGGCCGGGCCACTGCTGATAGCCGGTGCCCTCCCAGCGTCCACGCAGCCAGGCCACCCCGACAAGGGCCGGATTCAGGTCGGCTGGAATCTCGAAGGCCATCTCACTCTCCTCGGTTGGCGCGCAGCAGGGCGATGATGCCCAGCCCCGCGAGCACCACCAGCACCAGGCAGGCGGTGAACAGCACCAATCCGGTGACGGAAAGGGGAATCAGGCTGAGCACCCGTGCAGCATAACCGGCCAAGCCCGGACGGCATTCCCCGCGCGGCGCAGCTTGTCGGCCCCGCCTAGCGTGGGGGCGTGCCGTTCACCGTGAGCCATATCGCCGCCGTCCTGCCGCTGCGGCGTGTCCGGCGCTCGGTCCTGCCGCTGGCCGCGCTCACCATCGGCAGCATGAGCCCGGACGCGGTCTACTTCGTACCCGGGCTGCGGCCGGCCGGGGTGCTGACTCATCAATGGTGGGCGAGCGTCACCATCGACGTCGCGATCGCCCTGGTGGGGTGGGTGTTGTGGCGCTCGATCAGCTCACAACTTCACGAGTCCTCCCCGACCTGGCTGCGCGCCCGCTGGCGTCCGGCGGGGTGGAACGACCACGCAGCCTGGACGATCGTCGCCGGTGCCGCTGTCGGCGCCGCCACCCATGTGGTCTGGGACTCCTTCACCCACCCCGGCCGCTGGGGTAGTACCCACCTGGGGTTCCTGGCGGCGAGCTACCCGGCTCCCTTCGGCGGGAGCTGGCCCGGCTACCAGTGGGCTCAGTACCTCAGCGGCCTGTTCGGGCTGGCCGCCATTGCCTGGGTCGGGTGGCGGCAGCCGAGCGCACCGGTCGAGTCGCGACCGACGCCGACGCGGCTCCTCGCCGTGGTGACCGCAGCCGGCCTGGCCGGCGCCAGCGTGCGCATCGTCACCTCGTCCGCCTTGAGCGGTGGACCAGCCGCCATCGCCTTCGCTGCGGCCACCGGCGGCTTGGGGGCGGCCGCAGCGATCATCGTCGTGACCTGCTGGCTGTCGTCGGCGCGCGTCCGATCCGGATCGACAGCACCGCTGCCGGCGTCCACAGATCTCGGCGGCTGAGAGTCGGGTGCGATCGCTGTCGGCAGGTTCCCCGGCCACGAATCTCGTCACCGCAGGGGCTCGGAGACGGCGTTGCGAGCGTTTCGCTCCACGCTGGTGTCGGAGCCGAACGCTCAGACCAGCTCGATGACCGGCTCGATCAGCACCTCCGTGTTCAGGCTGTTGGCGATGTAGCACTGGTCGTGGGCCTTTTCGATCAGTCTTTGCACCCGCTCGGGCGTCGATCCCGTGACCACGATGTGTGGATGCAGCACGATCCGCGTCAGTCGCATCCCACCGACGCCGGACGGCATCTCAGCTTCGGCATCGTCGGTGTACGAGAGCACCTCGACTCCTCCCAGCGCGGCGGCAGCCAAGAAGGAGAGCAGCTGACAGGAACTGGCCGCCGCGACCACGAGCTCCTCCGGGTTCGGCAGGCTCCGATCGCCGCGGAATGCCGCATCAGTGCTCAGCACCAAGCGGTTGTCACCGATGGAGACCTGATGCTCGCGCGAGTAGCTGTCGTAGTTCTCCGTGCGCCCAGACCAGGCCAACGACGTCTCGTACCGGTGCGTCCTCATGAGATGAGCCTACGGGCCGGCGCCTCGTCGCCCGCAAGGTGGGGCGCGGCCCGGCGGGAGGGCCATGCGGCCACCCCGCACTCCCGAAACCGGGATCAACGGTCGCCGTGGTTTGATTGCGGGATGCGAGCAGTGGTTCAGCGGGTCGATCGGGCGAGCGTGAGCGTCGACGGCGAAATCGTCGGACGCATCGACCGGCCGGGACTCCTGGTACTGGTCGGGATCACCCACACCGACACTGCCGACCTCGCGGCGAAACTCGCCGCCAAGCTGTGGCAGCTGCGCATCCTCGATGACGAGACCTCCTGCGCCGACACCGACGCACCGCTGCTGGTGGTGAGCCAGTTCACCTTGTATGCCGACACCCGCAAGGGCCGCCGTCCGTCCTGGTCGAAGGCGGCGCCCGGGCCCGTGAGTGAGCCTCTCGTCGACGCCGTGGTGGCTGAACTTCGCCGCCTCGGGGCCAGCGTGGAAACCGGCAGATTCGGCGCCATGATGGAAGTGGATCTGGTCAATCACGGGCCGATGACCCTGGTCATCGACATCGACTGAGCCTCGGCTATCGTGGACCGCAGTTCATAGCTCACCCCCAGGGTCACTAGAGTTTGCACCGAGTACCGGGCAGAGGAGGGGTGATGGCCCAACTGTTGCTGGTCAGCAACGAGGTCGCCAATGGCGTGCCCGCTGAGCAGTCCCTGCCTGTGCTGGGTTTGCTTTCCCACGAGATCCAAAGCGTCGCGGCCGACACCCAGGCCCTCACCGAGTCGGCTCGCTGCGACGTCGTTGTGCTCGACGGGCGCGCCGATCTGGCCGGCGCACGAATGATGGCGCGGCTCTTCCAGTCCTCCGGTTCAACCGTGCCGCTGCTGCTGGTGCTCACCGAGTCCGGCCTCGCCGCCGTGGCCGCGGACTGGGGCTTGGCCGACATCGTCCTGGACACCGCCGGCCCGGCCGAGTTCGAAGCTCGCATCCGGCTGCTGGCGACATCTTCGGCAAATGACGGGTTGATCACCTCCGGTGGCATCACCATCGACGACGCCGCCTACTCGGTCATGCTGCAAGGCGAGCCCCTCGACCTGACCTACACCGAGTTCGAACTACTGAAGTACCTGGTGCAGCACCCGGGTCGCGTGTTCAGCCGCGAACATCTGCTGGCCGATGTGTGGGGTTACGACTATTACGGCGGCACCCGCACCGTCGACGTGCACGTCCGACGGCTGCGCGCGAAGCTCGGCCCTGAGCACGAGGCACTGATCGGGACGGTCCGCAACGTCGGCTACCGCTTCTCCCCGGATTCGGCCACCAGACGCTGACGCCGCTGCCTCGCGCCGCCGTCCAGACACCACCGCACGCGGCGCTTGCGCTGCCGTAGCCTGTCTGCGTGTGGATCGATCGCCTGACGGCCAGCCAAGCCGACGCCGTGCAGGCGCTGGCTGCTCGCGCTCAGGCCGCCGACGGCGTCGACCCGCTCAATGAAGAGGCACGACTCAGCCTGAGCCCGAGCGACGTCGCCACGGCCCGGCATCTGCTCGTGCCCGCCGGCGATCGGGTCGTCGCCTATCTGCACCACGACCCACGCCTGTCGACGGCACAGCTTGTCGTCGATCCGGTTGAGCGCCGTCGCGGCTTGGGGAGCCGGCTGTGGCGGCAAGCAGGGTTGCCGCCCGAAACCGGGGTGTGGGCCTTCGGCGATCTCGAACCGGCGCGCGGCTTCGCGTCCGCCCATGGCCTGTGTGCCGAACGCACCTTGTTGATGATGGCCCGTGAGCTCACCGACCTGCCGACCGCTGCACCCAGCGCTCTGCGACTGCGCGGCTTCCGGCCCGGCGATGAGTCCGCCGTGCTCAGCGTCAACGCCGCTGCCTTTGCCCACCATCATGAGCAAGGGGCCCTCGACCTGACCGGCTTGGCCGCTCGGATGGCCGAGCCCTGGTTCGATCCGGACGGGCTGATCCTCGGCTTCGACGACGACGGCTTGGCCGGCTTCCACTGGACCAAGGCCGACGAGGGCGTCGGCGAGGTCTACGTGGTGGCGGTGGCGCCGCGGGCTCAGGGCCGCGGCTACGGCAGGAGCCTGCTCAACGCCGGCTTGTCTCACCTTGCCGCAAAGGGTTTGGCCACGGTTTTGCTGTACGTCGACGGTGCCGACGAGATCGCGGTCACAATGTATGAGCGCGCCGGCTTCCGCACCGAGCACCGAGACGTCTTCTATGTGGCGGAGAAACAGGAGCAGTGATGACCTTCACCGAAGGACAGGTTGATCTCGATCAGTTGATGGAGGACCTCCCCGAGCTGCCTGCGGAGCGTTACAACGACCGTGAACTCAGCTGGCTGGCGTTCAACTCCCGGGTGCTCGATCTGGCCCGCGATCGTAAGCGGGTGCCACTGCTGGAGCGGGCACGCTTCCTGGCGATCTTCTGCAGCAACCTGGACGAGTTCTTCATGGTGCGCGTCGCCGGCCTCAATCGCCGGATGGCCGCCGGTGTGGCCGTGCCTTCCGCCTCCGGCTTGATGCCGCGCGAGCTGCTGGATGCCATCCTCGGCCGCACCCGCGAGCTGGTCACCGAGGTCACCCGGGTCTTCGAGGAAGAAATCCGTCCCGGCCTGGCCGAGCACGGCATTCGGCTGCTGGCCTGGTCGGAGTTGAACGACGACGAGCGCCGTCGGATGACCGAGCTGTTCGAGAACCGGATCTTCCCGGTGCTGACCCCGCTCGCCGTCGACCCGTCCCATCCCTTCCCCTACATCTCGGGCCTGAGCGTCAACCTTGCCGTCCTGGTGCAGAACCCGAGCACGGGCGGACGTCAGTTCGCCCGAGTGAAGGTGCCCACTTTGATGAGCCGCTTCGTCCCACTGGGCGACGGCCGATTCATTCCGCTGGAAGAAGTCATCGCCCCGCACCTGGGCCAGCTCTTCTCGGGCATGGAGATCGTGGCCCATTCGACTTTCCGCGTCACCCGCAACGAGGACGTCGAGGTCGAGGAGGACGATGCGGAGAACCTGCTCTTCGCTCTGGAAAAGGAGCTGCTACGCCGCAAGACCGGGCGTCCACCGGTGCGCCTTGAAGTCGAGGCCGACATCGACGAGTCGATGCTGGAACTGCTGGTCAGTGAACTCGACATCGAAGACAGCGCGGTCTTCAAGCTGCCCAAGCCGCTCGACCTGCGCGGACTCTTCTCGCTGGCCGATCTGGATCGTGAGGCGCTGAAGTACCCGTCCTTCCTGCCCAAGACGCACCCCGAGCTGGCCAAGGTCGAGACCGCTCAGCCGGCCGACCTGTTCGCCGCACTGAAGAATCGCGATGTGCTGCTGCAGCACCCCTACGACTCCTTCGCCACCAGCGTCCAACGCTTCATCGAACAGGCTGCGGCAGACCCGGCCGTGCTGGCCATCAAGCAGACGCTGTACCGCACCAGTGGCGACTCCCCGATCATCGATGCTTTGATCGAGGCCTCTCGCGCCGGCAAGCAGGTGCTGGCGCTGGTCGAGATCAAGGCCCGCTTCGACGAGCAGGCCAATATCGCCTGGGCCCGCAAACTCGAGAAGGCCGGCTGCCACGTCGTCTACGGCGTCCTCGGCCTGAAGACCCACTGCAAGCTGTCCCTGGTGGTCCGCGAGGAGCCGGCAGGCCTGCGTCGCTACTGCCACATCGGCACCGGAAACTACAACCCGAAGACCGCCCGGCTGTACGAGGACATGGGGCTGTTGACCTCCAACGCCGTCATCACCGAGGACGTCGCGAAGCTGTTCAACCACCTGTCCGGCATGTCGCAGGAGACTGGCTATCGACGCTTGCTGGTGGCACCGCACTCGATCCGCAAGGGCCTGATCTCGGCGATCAACCGCGAAATCAACAACCACAACGCCGGGCTGCCCTCCGGCATCCGGATCAAGGTGAACTCCATCGTCGATGAGGCGATCACCGACGCGCTGTACCGCGCGTCGCAGGCAGGAGTCTCGGTCGACCTGTGGGTCCGCGGCATCTGCGCCGTGCGCCCCGGAGTCCCCGGTCTGAGCGAGAACATCCGAGTGCGCAGCATCCTGGGGCGCTTCCTGGAACACAGCCGGCTCTACTGGTTCGCCAACGGTGGCCATCCGCAGGTGGGCATCGGTTCGGCTGACCTGATGCACCGCAATCTCGACCGTCGGGTCGAGGTCATCGTGGGCTTGGCCAACGCGGCCCACATCGCACAGATCGAGCACCTGTTCGATCTGGCCTTCGATGAGGGCACCGCGAGCTGGTGGCTGGACGGTGAGCGGTGGACGCAACGGACACTGAACGACGAAGGCGAACCGCTGATGGACCTCCAGGAGCATTTGATCTCGCAGATGGGCCAGCGGCGCGCGGTCGAACGCTGAACTCATGGCCAACTCCGACAAGCGCATTCTGGCCGCCGGAACAGTCACCCTGCGCGACAACGACGGCATCACCGAAGTGTTGCTGGTTCACCGGCCGCGCTATGACGATTGGTCGCTTCCCAAGGGCAAGCTCGAGTCCGACGAGCTCCTGCCGGTGTGCGCCACCCGCGAAACCGTCGAGGAGACCAACGTCACCACGCGGCTGACCACTCCGGTCGGCGAGATCGTCTATCCGATCAGCAGCGGCACCAAGCTGGTCAGCTACTGGGTCGGCCGGACGGTTCGTGAGGGTCGGCACCGTCCCAATCACGAGGTGGACGAGCTGGCGTGGTTCTCGATCACTTCGGCACTGCGTCGAGCGTCCTACCCCGACGAGCGCGAAGTCATCCGCCGGGCGGTGAACCTGCCGGCGACGACGCCGCTGGTGCTGCTTCGTCACGCCAAGGCGATCAGTCGCTCCGACTGGGACGGCGGGACCGATCACGATCGCGGACTGGACGAACGAGGACGCCAGCAGAGCAAAGACCTGGTGAGCCTGCTCGACGCCTACGGCGTGCAGCGGGTGGTGACCTCATCAGCGGCCCGGTGCGCGCGCACCGTCCGGCCGTTCGCGAAGGCGCGCCAGGTGTCGGTCGAGGCCGAGTTGGCGCTGACGGAGGAGGCCGGCGTGCCCGATCCTCGCGGCGTCGGACGGCTGATGCGCAAGGTGGCGGCGCAGACCGCCAAGTCGGGCGTGCCGACGGTCGTCTGTGGGCATCGTCCGGTCTTCCCGGCGATGTTCGACGGGCTCGGCATCGAGCCGCGCTCGCTGACGCCGGCGGCCGCGCTGGTGGCGCACCTCGACGGCACCGGCGGCATCGTCGCGCTGGAGCTACACCGCCCGCTGATCTAGGCGGCGTGTTCGCCGGACGTTCACCCAAGCGGTCCGACGATGTCGCCGACTCCACACGCCGGCGACACCCTTCCCCCGGAAGCTGGGCATGCCCACCCCGCTGCCCGTGTTTCCGCAGAGAAGGCCGACCGCATGAATCATCCGCGCCGTTCCGGCAGGACCCCCTTCACCCGCGTTCCCGCGACGCTGATCGCTCCTCTCGTCCTCGCCGTCGGCGCGGCGGGCCTGTTCGCGCTCCCGGCCCAGGCCGCGGACAGCGACATCGTCATCAATGAGGTGTTCAGCGCCAACACCAACCTCCCTACCGACCCGAACGCGTTGCGCTACGACTGGGTCGAACTGCGCAACACCGGGTCGGCCGCCATCGACGTCAACGGCTGGTGCCTCTACGACGACGGCCTGTCGGCATCGAAGTACTACCGCTTCGGCACCTCTGCCGTCGTGCCCGACTCGACCACGATCCCTGCCGGCGGCTACCTGGTCGCCTACATCGGCAGCGATCCCGGTCTGGGCAAGGGCGACGCGGTCACCCTGACCACGACCTGTGCACCGGAGGGGACCTACGACCCCACGCTGAAGGTCGGCTCGACGACCTGGCCGGCCAACACCCACGCCAGCCCCTCCTGGGCACGGACCTCGACCGGCAGCTATGCCATGTCAGCCTCGGCGACGCCCGGCGCAGCCAATGCGTTTGCCCCCGGCGTCGATGACCCAGCCACCCCGTCACCGACGCCCACTCCGACCCCGACACCGACACCGTCCCCGACCCCAACGCCGTCCCCGACCCCAACGGTCACTCCGATGACGATCGACGCCTGGCCGGGGCTCCAGACCGTCGCCACGCTCGACGATCAGGGTGCCTTCGGCGCGCTCGGCTCGGGTGGCAGCCACACCGACGGGAACCTGTCCGGGCTCGTGTTCCAGCCGGCAACTCCGTCCACGCCCGCGGTGCTGTGGGGTGCGGACAACGACCTCAACCCCACCCTGGGCAACACCGCCACCAAGGGTGCCGGCGCCATCAACAAGTTCGTCCAGGTGAACGGAAAGTGGGTCCAGGATCCCTCCGACGGCTGGAGCTGGAAGGTCGGCGATATCACCAAGGGCGGCAAACAGCTGCACTATGCCGACGGCAGCGGCGGAGTCGACTCCGAGGGCATCACCCTGGTGAACGGCTCAACCGCCAACGGCGTCTTCATCGCTTCCGAACGCGACAACACCAACAAGAACGTCTCTCGTCCGTCGATTCTTCGCTACGACGTGTCCGCAGCAGCGACCGACACCAACGCCGACGGTGCGCCCGATCTGAGCGCCAAGAATGAGTGGAACCTGCTGTCGATCATCAACAGCACCTCAGTCACCCTCTCCACCAGCGCTGAGGCCAACCTCGGCCTTGAAGGCGTTGCCTGGGTTCCGGACGCCTACCTGACCGCCAAGCACTTCCGGCTGGCCGACGGCTCGCTCTACACCCCGGCCACGTACGGCAGTCACTTCGGCGGGCTCTTCCTCGCCGCGCTGGAGAAGAACGGCCACATCTACGCCGTCGCCCTCGACGAGAACAGCAACAACGCCACCCTGGTGCGCGACATCGCCATCCCGGACGCCGCCCAAGCGGCCGGCTTCAGCGTGATCCAGGATCTGGCCTGGGACGCCGACACCTCAACGCTGCTGGCGCAGTGCGACAACTCCTGCGGTGCCGACCAATCCGCCAAACTGGCCACCTACGAGGTCGACGGCGCCGGTGATTTCGCCATCACCAAGCTCGTCGCCTCACCGACCGCCGTGGCAACGCAGAACACCGAGGGCTTCGCGATCGCCCCGCTGTCGACCGCGGCCACTCTCGCCACGGGTGAGCCGAACACGCTGTACCGGTCGGTCTTCTGGGCCGACGACGCGGTCACCGACGGCTACTCCCTGCGCACCGGATCCCTGGCTGCAGGTCCGGCACCCAGCCCGAGCCCATCGCCGTCGCCGAGCGCCCCGGCTGCGGCCACCACCACGACGCTGACCCTCACACCGACGACGATCAGCTACGGCTCCGCGGCCACCGCGACGATCGCCGTGCGGTCGGCCTCCAGCGGCACGGCCATCGCCGGCACGATCAGCGTCAGCATCGACGCAGTGACCATCGCCACCCGGTCGGCCGCAGCGAACCTGAAGATCGCCCTGCCCGCCCAGCTGGCGGTCGGCGCGCATCAGATTCAGGCGCGCTTCACGCCCGCGAACCCGTCCGCGCTCACCGCATCGACCTCGGTCGCGCAGAAGTTGACCGTGGTCAAGCGCGCAACCACGACCGGGATCACCGCTGCTCAGCGCGCCAAGCGCGGCAAGACGGTGACCGTGGCGATCGCGGTTTCGGCGAAGGGTTCGGCGACCAAGCCGACCGGCTCGATTCGGGTGAGCGTCACCGGCGGACGCACCGTCGTGGTGGCACTGAGGTCCGGCAAGGCCGTGGTGAAGGTCCGTGTCCCGAGCCGAGGCACGAAGACCACGATCCGCGCGACCTATCTCGGCAGTGGCTCATTCATCACCTCGAGCGCGAGCAAGAAGGTCACGCTGCACAAGTGATCACCATCTGGTCGTCCGCATCGCCGGCCCGCGCCCAGCGCGTCGGTGGTGCGGGCGACTGCGCTACCGGCAACACCGGCCGGCGGCGATCCTCAGCCCGTCGGGGCCGCAGCGCTTCCGCGGATCACCAAGGTCGGCTCCAAAGTGATGTTTTCCCGAGCCGCCCCACCGTCCTCGACCATGTCGATCAGCAGCTCGACACTGAGCTTGCCGATCTCGTCGAAGTCCTGACGGATCGTGGTCAGGGCCGGCGTGAAGAAGGCCGAGGTGGGGCCGTCGTCGAAGCCGACGATGCTGAGCTCCTCAGGGCAGCGAATCCCGCGCTCGTGCGCGGCGTGCAGCAGTCCCAGAGCCATCTCGTCGTTGGCGCAGAAGACAGCGCTGACATCACCACGATCGAGCAGCTGAACCCCCGCCTGGTAGCCAGAAGCCGCGCTCCAATCGCCGCGGACCGGCTCGGTGACCTCCGCGCTCACCTCCGACAAGGCACGTCGCCAACCGGCTTCACGCTCGACGCTCTCGTACCAGTTCACCGGCCCCGCCAGATGATGCACGGTCCGGTGGCCCAACTGCAGCAGATGTTCGGTCGCCAACCGGGCACCTCTGCCTTGATTGATCCCGATCAGCGGATAGTCGCCGTGGAGTCCGGCGTGGATCGCCACCAGCGGCGGCAGTCCGGGCGGCAGCTGTTCGGCATTGGCGGTGATTCTGGGCTGCACCAGCACCACACCCTCAGCCGATCGTGCTCGCAGCAGATTGGCGCCGCGCACCACTGCGTCCGGGCCACTCTCGGAGAGGTAGGTGATAGTAACGGCGTAGCCGCGGTCACGGGCGGCCAACTCGATTCCGTGCAGGGCCGCGCTCGGGCCCCACAAGGTGGTGTCCTCGGTGAGCACACCGATGGTCCGCGACCGGCCGCTGGCCAGGCCCTGCGCCATCACGTTGGGACGAAAATCGAGTTCACGCATAGCGTCGAGCACCCGCTGTCGGGTGTCATCTGCAACTCGGGCTTGACGGTTGATCACCCTCGATACCGTCATCGCCGAGACACCGGCTCGCCGAGCGACGTCAGTGACCGTTGGCACCCGGCGGCTCGGAACGGGCCGAACCTGGCCGTCTTCCATATCGACAGCGTATTGCACGAGCCGCCACTCCCCTATGTGCGCACGCGCACCGATCTTTGGGTTCGAATTCACCTGCCGTTCACCAAGCGGACCCAGCTCGCTCATTCCCTCTGCCTACCTTGAGTCGCAGAGCAACCCGCTCATTTGACTTCCTAAGACGAAGGAACAAAGTGAAGACCAAGCTGATCACCGCTGCCGCCCTGGTCACGGCCTCGACCCTGGCGTTCGCCGGCTGCGCGGCCAACGAGGGCGGGGCTTCTACCCAGACTCTCACCGGCAAGGGCGCGTCCTCGCAGAAGGCCGCTCAGGAGAAGTGGGTGGCTGCCTTCCAGACCGCGAACCCCAGCGTCACCGTCAACTACGCGCCCGACGGCTCCGGCGCCGGCCGTTCGGCATTCATCGCCGGTGCGGTCAACTTCGCCGGCTCCGACCGCCCGCTGAAGGACGAGGAGATGGGCGCCGGTAAGTTCGCCGGTTGCGCCGCAGACTCCAACGCGCTCAACCTCCCGGTCTACGTCTCGCCGATCGCCGTGATCTACAAGCTCGACGGCGTCGACTCCCTCACCCTCGACCCGGCGACCCTGGCCAGCATCTTCGCCGGCAAGATCACCACCTGGAACGACCCGGCCATCGTCAAGCTGAACCCGAAGGCGAAGCTGCCCGCCACCAAGATCACCGCCGTCCACCGCTCGGACGATTCGGGCACCACGAACAACTTCACCGACACCTTGAACCAGCTCGCGCCGACGGTCTGGACCGAGGCTGCCTCCGACACCTTCCCCGCCGCCTTCGGTGGTGAGGCCGCCAACGGCACCTCGGGCGTGGTCAGCGCCGTGTCCAACGGCACCGGCACCATCGGCTACGCGGACGCGTCGGCAGCCAAGGGCGTCGGCATCGCCGACTTGCTGGTCAACGGCAAGACGCTGAAGCCCACCGCCGACGCCGCCGCCTCGATCCTGGACCACTCGAAGGTGATTCCGGGTCGCGACGCCAACGACCTGGCCTACAAGCTGGATCGCACCTCCGAGGGTGTCTACCCGGCCGTCCTGGTCTCCTACGCCATCGTGTGCCAGACCTACAAGGACGCCAACGTGGCGAAGCTGGTCAAGCAGTACGTCGGCTACATCGCCTCCGCAGACGGCCAGCAGGCCGCCGCCACGGCAGCCGGCTCGGCCCCGCTGTCGACGGCGCTGCAGGCCACTGTGAAGGCCTCGGTCGATTCCATCAAGTGAGGCGTCTAGGTTGGTGGCGGCGCCGGGTGTTCATCGCCCGGCGCCGTCCGCCCGCCCAGCCGTGATCACCCCACCACAGAACAGGATTGCCGATGACCACTCCTGCGGCCACGGTCGACAACAGGCCGTCAGCCGAAGCTCGACCAGCCGACCCCAAACGGGTCGGCGACAAGGTGTTTCGCGGCTTCGCCGCGGCATCGGGAATCCTGATCCTGGTGATCCTCGCAGCGGTCGCGACCTTCCTGCTGGTGCAGGGCTCGCCGGCGCTGTTCGCTGACCCGGCGAAGCTCAC
The DNA here is from genome assembly GCA_036788135.1 of Propionicimonas sp. Lineage (GTDB taxonomy): Bacteria > Actinomycetota > Actinomycetes > Propionibacteriales > Propionibacteriaceae > Propionicimonas. The sequence continues at coordinate 486,493 of DAIQNZ010000002.1, read as the reverse complement.
CAGCCAGGCCTATGGGCCTTTCGGCAGCTGGGTGCTGCCGTTCGCATTCGGCACGGTGTGGGCGGCCGTTCTCGCGCTGGCCATGGCCGTGCCGGTCGCCATCGGCATCGCGCTGTTCATCTCGCATTACGCACCGCGTCGCCTGGCCCAGCCGCTGGGCTACGTGATCGACCTCCTGGCGGCGGTGCCGTCGGTCGTCTTCGGCTTGTGGGGTGCTGAACTGCTGGCCCCCTCGGTGCGCGACCTGTACGCCTGGTTGAACGCCAACCTCGGCTTCATTCCGTTCTTCTCCGGTCAGGTCTCCGGCACCGGCCGGACGATCCTGACCGCTGCCGTCGTGCTGGCCACGATGGTGCTGCCGATCATCACCAGTCTGTGCCGGGAGGTCTTCCTGCAAGCACCGAAGCTCCACGAAGAGGCCGCGCTGGCTCTGGGAGCGACCCGCTGGGAGATGATCAAGCTGGCAGTGCTGCCGTTCGCACGTCCTGGCATGATCGCCGCGGTGATGCTCGGCCTGGGCCGAGCTCTCGGTGAGACGATGGCGGTGACGATGGTCCTTTCCGGCGGCGCCTACATCAACTTCCAGCTGCTGACCAGCGAGAACCCCAACACGATCGCTGCGACCATCGCGCAGAACTTCCCCGAGGCGTTCGGGCTGAAGACCAACCAGCTCATCGCCGCCGGCCTGGTGCTGTTCCTGATCACCCTGCTGGTCAACATGTTCGCGCGCTGGATCGTCTCCCGCCGCGCCGAGTACTCCGGAGCCAACTGATGACCACAATCAGCCAGTCCCTGGCGCCCGGCCAGCTCACGTCCGGCCGACTGCCGCGGGTCACCGTCCCGATCCTGCTGGTCGGCGCGGCCGCCCTCGGCTACGCGCTCGCCCTCTTGCTGGCCGGAGGCAACATCGCCTTGGCCGTGGTCGTCGGCTACGTGATCTTCCTGGTCGCAGTCGAAGTGGCCGCCCGCGTGGTCGAGGGCTCCCGCCAGGCCGCCGACCGCCGCGCCAGCAGCCTGATCACCGGTTCATTCATCCTGGCGCTGGTTCCGCTCGGCTCGGTCACCTGGGAGACCGTGAGCAAGGGACTGCCCCGCTTCGACGTGAACTTCTTCACCATGTCGATGCGCAATGTCGTCGGCGCGGGCGGCGGCGCCGCTCACGCCATCGCCGGCACCTTGTGGATCACTGGCGCTGCCACGTTGATGTCAGTGCCGATCGGTCTGATGACCGCCATCTACCTGTCCGAGTACGGCGCCAAGAAGCGGCTGGCGCAGTCGATCACCTTCTTCGTGGACGTCATGACCGGCGTCCCCTCGATCGTGGCCGGCCTGTTCGCCTACGCGCTGATGACCTTGATCATCGGGCCCAACACCGGCTTCGGCTTCGCCGGTAGCGTGGCGCTGTCTGTGCTGATGATCCCGGTCGTGGTGCGGTCCAGCGAAGAGCTGCTACGACTGGTGCCCAACGAGCTCCGCGAGGCGTCCTACGCCCTGGGCGTGCCGAAGTGGCTGACCATCGTCCGAGTGGTCATTCCGACGGCGATCTCCGGATTGATTTCCGGCGTGATCTTGGCCATCGCTCGCGTGATCGGCGAGACCGCACCGCTGCTGGTCGCCGCCGGCTTCACCGCAAGCCTGAACAACGACCTCTTCGGGAACCCGATGATGACCCTGCCGGTCTTCGTCTACGACTCCTACGCCCATCCCGGCGTGGATGTGCAGGCCTACCTTGATCGGGCGTGGGCCGGTGCGCTCACCCTGATCGCCATCGTCATGCTGCTGAACCTGCTCGGCCGCGTGATCGCCCGACGTTTCGCCCCGAAGACCGGGCGCTGAGAAGGAGCAAACTCGCATGAGCAAGCGCATCGAGATCACCGACCTGAATGTCTACTACAGCAGCTTCCGCGCTGTGGAGGACGTCACCATGACCATCCAGCCGAAGTCGGTGACCGCCTTCATCGGTCCGTCCGGCTGCGGCAAGTCCACCTTCCTGCGCACCCTGAACCGCATGCACGAGGTCATCCCCGGCGCCCGCGTCGAGGGCGAGGTGCTGCTGGACGGAGAGAACCTCTACGGCCCCGGCGTCGACCCGGTGCGGGTTCGTCGCCAGGTGGGCATGGTCTTCCAGCGCCCCAACCCGTTCCCGACGATGTCGATCAAGGAGAACGTGCTGGCCGGTATCAACCTGAACAACAAGCGGATGCCGAACGCCGCCAAGGACGACCTGGCCGAGCGTGCCCTGCGGGGTGCCAACCTGTGGGAAGAGGTCAAGAACCGCCTCAACCTGCCTGGTTCGGGCCTTTCCGGCGGCCAGCAGCAGCGACTGTGTATTGCGCGTGCCATCGCCATGGAGCCCGAAGTCCTGCTGATGGACGAGCCCTGCTCAGCCCTCGACCCGATCTCGACGCTGGCCATCGAAGACCTGATCAACGAACTCAAATCGCAGTACACGATCGTCATCGTCACCCACAACATGCAGCAGGCCGCCCGCGTTTCCGACGTCACCGCCTTCTTCAACATCGCCGGCACGGGTTCGCCGGGTCGCCTGATCGAGTCCGGCCCGACCGACAAGATTTTCTCCGCACCCGACGTGAAGGCCACCGAGGACTACATCTCCGGCCGGTTCGGCTGATCGAGACCCGCGGGCCTGCCAACTAGGATTCACTCATGGCAGCGGCGGGGTGGTATCCGGATCCGGGCGGTCAGCCTGGGCAGTTCCGCTACTGGGACGGCACGACCTGGTCGGCTGAGACCACAGCCGACCCGCGCCGCACGCCGGCGCCGCTGCCCTCAGCGCCGGCCACCACAGCCCGCCGACGCCAGCCGGTCGGCTGGTGGATCGCGATCGGCGCGGTGCTGGTCGTGGTCGCGGTCATCATCTGGGCTGTGGTGCGCTTCGTCCCCGGGCTCACCGGGGCCGACGATCCCTGGGCGCCGGCCGGCGGCGCCAGCGCCAATGTGTGCGCAGCCGGCGTCAGCAGCAACACCGCCGCCCCGCACACGGGACAGGCCGGCTGGGTGATGGCCGGGCACCTGGCGTTCCGAGAGCTCGGTACACCGTGGGACGCTCCCGAGTACGACAATCGGGTGCCCTTCGGAACCATGGCCATGATGCAGACCGCGCTCGACCAAGAGGATTACGACGGCAACGGCAACAACTGGGTGTCAAGTGTGCTGGTCTCCGACCTCGTCTCGGGTGACGGATTCGCCGACTCTCAGACGGCCGCTCGAACCGTGCTCGCCTGCGTTCTGGGGATCTACTACGCCGACAACATCATCACTCAGCACCAGGTCAGCGCGGCCGCTCATGCCGTCGACGGCCACGACGGTTGGCTGATCGAGACCGAGCTGAGCTTCAACGTCACTGGTCTGAAAGCCAAGGGTGAGCGCGTGCTGCTGCTGGTGGTGCAGGTCGACAAGGACCAGTTCGGCCTGTTCTACGCCTCGGTTCCCGACACCAGTTCAGCCCGGCTCCCCGAGGTGCGGCGGACGCTGGCCGGCCTCCGCGTAGTGAGCTGAGCTCGCCGCAGACTCAGTCGAGGTCCAGGTCGAGCAGCGCGTTCTCAATCACCTCAGGCAATGACGGATGGATCCAGTACTGGCCCCTGGCCATGGTGCGGGCATCGATGCCGGTGCTCATCGCCTGGATCAGCGGCTGCAACAACGTTGCGGCCTGCGGTCCGATGATGTGGGCCCCCAGCAGCCGTGCGGTGCCGCGTTCGGCGATCACCTTTGCGAAGTGCTCGGTGTCCTCCATGGCCCAGCCGTAGGCCACCCCGCCGTAGTCCCGCACGCCGATGGTCACGTCCAGGCCCTGAGCGGCACACTCTTCTTCACTCAGCCCGACCCAGGCCATCTGCGGACCGCTGAAGACCGCCTGCGGCACCCAGCGATGGTCGCTGGCGATCAACGCGGCGGGGTTGAGCAGATTGTGCTGCACCACTCGGGCTTCGTGGTTGGCGACGTGGCGCAGCTGCCACGGCGAGCTGACATCGCCGAGGGCGAAGATCCCCTCCGCGGTGGTGCGCTGATACTCGTCGACCACCACCCGGCCTGATTCGGCGTCCACGTCGACACCGGTGAAATGCAGGTCGAGGGTGTCGGCGTTCGGGATTCGTCCGGTGGCCAGCAGCAGCTGCTCGGCGCCGAAGAAGTACTCGATGCCGTCGTCGTCGACCGTGCCCACCTCCAGGCCGCGATCGGTTCCTTCGATCGAGGCCAGGTGCTGGCCGAAGCGCAGTGCCACCCGTTGACTCAGCAGCCCGGCGAAGCGATCAGCGATCGCGGCGTCGGCCCCACGCAGCATGCGGTTGCCGCGATGCAGCACCGTGACCTCGGTTCCGAAGGCGGCGAAGATGTGGGCGAACTCTGCGGCCACCGACCCGCCGCCAACGATGATCAGCGAGGACGGCAAGGCCGGCAGCCGCATGATGGTGTCGGAGGTGTGGATCCGACCGACCAGCGCCGGGTCGTCGATTCCGGGAACCTCCGGAATGCGCGGACGCGAGCCCGCAGCGATCACGAAACGATCAGCGGTGAAGCGGCGTCCGCCCACCTGCAGCGTCCGCGGAGCGACGAAACGCGCCTGCTGCCGGAACAGGGCCACATTGGGCTGGCCGCGCCGGTAGGCCTCACCGTTGGTGGCCAGCGGGTCGATGCGACCGAAGATGCGGTCTCGCAACCGATCCCAACCCACGACCACCGGGCCGGTGGAAACACCCAGCTGTGCTGCATGCCGGGCAAGCTCGGCGATATCAGCGGGATAGGCGAACATCTTGGTGGGGATGCAGCCGGCGTTCAGACAGGTACCGCCGAACCACTTCTGGCCATCGACGAGGGCGACCCGCCAGTCGGCGAACCGCGAAGTGATGATCGTGTTGCCCGCGCCCGATCCGATCACGCACAGGTCAAAATCAGCCATGGCCCCATCCTTCCACGCGGACGTACCGGCCCCCAGCCTCGGCCGGAGGAAGCCGGCGAACCAGTGAGTCCGGGCCCCCTCGGCAACTGCGGGTGCTCAGGCTCCCGGACGGAAGCGGCGCTTCTTCGGTGGCACCAGATCACCGGCCGGTTCGGTGTAGCTGACCCCCACCACGTTCTCACCGTCGAAGGTGAAGGTCGTCACGCTGGCCAGTCGGGCCTCGCGCTTGCGTGGATCGTGCACCAGGGGGCGGCCTTCGGCCCAGCAGCGGGCCATCCAGATCGGCAGCTCATGCGCCACGATCAGAGCCTCGCCGTCGACGGCATGCTCGGCGGCGTCGGCCAGCGCCGCGCGCATGCGGGCAACGATCGAGACGTACGGTTCTCCCCAGCTCGGTTGCAGCGGATTGCGCATCGCCCACCAGCTCTGCGGGTGCAGCAGCCGCTGGTTGTACTTGCCGAACGACTTGCCTTCAAACACGTTGGCGGCCTCGATCACCCGCTCGTCGATGTTGACCGGCAGGTCCGGGTGCGCCGCCGCGATCGGAGCCATCGTCTCTTGGGCCCGCTGCAACGGCGAGCACACCAAGTGCACGAGGGGCGCATCGGTGAAGTACTCCCCCAGCCGGGCCGCCATCTGCTGCCCGAGCTCGGACAAGCCATAGCCGGGCAGTCGGCCGTAGAGCACACTCTCGGGGTTGTACACCTGGCCATGTCGCACCAGATGGACGATCCTGGGGGCCATCGCTCTCCTCGTCTCGCAGTCCCGCACAGTCTAGGCAGAGCTCAGCATTGATCCGAACCACTCACGACCGCACCCGACAGGCGACTCTCGCGGGCTGCGTGCCCGTCGAACGTGGACGTCGCCATCGCGGCCGAGGAATCACTCGTCCTCGCCGGCCTTCGAACCCCGAGCTCGCGGTCGAGATCGGTGAGTTCGGCGGCCGGTCTCGAGCCGCGCTCCCCAGGTGGGGCAACCGAGCAGCACCGCTGGCTGGTCCACGGACGCGTCTGCACGGCCCTAGTGGTGGGCCCGCTCAGCAGAAGCCGGCCATTCGTCCAGCTGACATCGACGCAGCCATCGGCCTCGACCGGACTCGGCCGGTCGACGGTGGCCGGCCACGGATCTGCAGCCCATCCATGCCGATGCTCGGTGCAGCTCAGGACCTGAGTACATCGCGAACCCCCGGCGCGGGACAACCCACAGCGGCGCCCCGGGTGTCCCGGAGCGCCGTGGGCGTCGTTGAGCTACCGGGCGTCATTGAAGACCGGTAGCAGATGGCTTACTTGCCGGCGCGACGACGCTGAATGCGCGTGCGCTTCAGCAGCTTGCGGTGCTTCTTCTTCGCCATCCGCTTGCGGCGCTTCTTGATGACCGAACCCACTGGCAGGACCTCTTTCGCTTCCGCCCCGCCTTGGGGCGGCACGTTGATCATGTGGGCTGCACGGCAGCCCGTCCGAAGTCGGCTGGACAATCCAGCCGAGGAACGATCTTACTTCAACCTGCGCCTGCGGCTGAAATCAGCCGGCCTGGTAGTACGAGCCACGCAGGTAGGCGTTCACCGCATGCTCGGGGACGCGGAAGTTCCGGCCGAACCGAACGGCTTCCAAATCACCGGAGTGGATCAGCCGATAGACCGACATCCGGGAGACACGCAAGGCTGCGGCGACTTCGGCCACCTTCAGGAACCGGATGTTTCCCAGGGGGACGACCGTGTCGCTCATAGCTGGCTGCTTTCTCGCGCAACGTCCACCACCGTGGTGGCCATTAAGACAAGATAGCGGCAGCTATGGGGTCGTTGTGAACACCTGTAGCGAACTTGTCCAGACTGAGATCAGAGCCACCGCGCGTGTCCGCGCGACACGCCGCAACTAGGAAGAGGCAAGCTCGCGGCTGCGATCCCTGGCTGCCTCCATTGCCGTCATGAAGGCGGCCTTGACCCGGTGGTCCTCGAGCTCGCGCAGCGCCGCAGCGGTCGTCCCGCCCGGCGAGGTGACCCGCTCACGCAACTGCGTGGGGTGGACGCCGGACTCGGACAGCAGCTTGGCTGAGCCGTACATGGTCTGGACCACCAAGGTCGTGGCGATATCACGCGGCAGGCCCAGCATCACCCCGGCGTCGATCATGGCTTCCACCACGAAGAACAAGTAGGCCGGCCCGGAACCCGAGATGGCGGTCACCGCGTCCTGGTACTTCTCCGGAACCACGACGACCTTGCCGACCGCCTCCAGCAAACCGGTAACGAACTCCAGGTTCGCCGTGGTCGCCGTCGAACCGCCCGAAATCGCGGCCATGCCCTCATCCACCTGGGCCGGAGTGTTCGGCATCACCCGGACGACAGGAGTGCCGTCCGGCATCACGGCCTCGATCTGGCCGGTGGTGACGCCGGCGCACAGCGAGACCACCAGGGCCCCCGGACGCAGCGAAGCCGCGACCTGCGGCAGCACCTCCGCAGTGTCCTGCGGCTTGACCACGACGACGACCGCGTCGGCCTGGGCGGTGGCGTCGGCCAGCGACGCCGTTGCGATCCCGTAGCGCGCGGTGAGTTCGGCCAAGCGCGGTGCGTGGCGATCGACAGCGGTGATCTGATCGGGTGCCCAACCGGCACGCAAGAGACCGGCCATCAGAGTCTCACCCATCACACCGGCGCCGATCACGGCGAGACGACTCATCGCGACGCCACCACCTCTGCGATCTGAACAGCATTCAGGGCCGCACCCTTGCGAAGGTTGTCACCGACCACGAACAGCACCAGCCCCTTGCCGTCCGGCACGGACTGATCGACCCGGATCCGTCCGACGTAGCAGGCATCCTGCCCAGCCGCCTCACGCGGGTTGGGGATGTCGACCAGTTTCACACCGGCCGCCGTAGCCAGAAGTTCGCTGGCCCGCTCGACGCTGATCGCCTTGTCGAACTCGGCATGGATGCTCAGGCTGTGCCCGGTGAAGACTGGAACCCGCACGCAGGTGCCGGCGACCAGCAGGTCGGGGATGTGCAGGATCTTGCGCGACTCGTTGCGCAGCTTCTGTTCCTCATCGGTCTCCAGCGAGCCGTCATCGACCAGCGAACCGGCCAGAGCGACCACGTTGTAGGCGATCGGCAGGACGTAGGGCGAAGGATCGCCGGCCGGGATCGCCCCGCCATTGAGCGCGAGGGCCCGGGCATCGCCGGCAGCGGCCATCTGATCGGCCAGAGCTCGGACACCGGCCAGGCCGGAACCAGAGACCGCCTGATAAGTGGCGACCTTGAGCCGGGTCAGCCCTGCTTCGTCGTGCAGCGGCTTGAGCACCGGCATGGCTGCCATCGTGGTGCAGTTCGGGTTGGCAATGATGCCCTTGGGGGTGTTGAAGGCGTCCTCGGGGTTGACCTCACTGACGACCAGCGGCACCTCGGGATCCTTGCGCCAGGCAGAGGAGTTGTCGATGACGACCGAACCTGCAGCGGCGACCTTCGGCGCGAACTCGCGCGACGTCGAGGCACCGGCAGAGAACAGCGCCACGTCCAAGCCGGAGAAGTCGGCGGTCGCAGTGTCCTCCACGACGATCTCCGCACCCTTCCACGGCAGGGTCTTGCCCGCGGACCGGGCCGATGAGAAGTACCTGATCTGTTCGACGGGGAAGTTCCGCTCAGCCAGCAGGGTTCGCATGACCCCGCCGACCTGTCCGGTCGCTCCGAAAACACCAACGCGCATAGCGGTCAGCCTAGCCGGAGCTGCTGAGCACCTACTGAACATCCATTCAGCGCACGCTCAGCGCATCAACTCCCGCGAGAAGCCGAGGTAGCGGGTGCCTTTCATGCTCACAGTGCCGCGATCACCCTCAACCAGCATGCCGAACTCGGACGCTGGCACCTCCAGCTCGAAGCGTTCGCCACCGGACTGTTCGAAGGTGACGAAGTGGTGCTGGCTGACCATGGTCTCGCCGCCGCCGTGGGTCTCGATGCGCTTGGTGACCACGCGGGCCTCAGCGCTGACCTGCGGGGCGGCCTGGTTCTTGGCGTTGGTCGACACCCCTTTGACGATCACCACCACGATGACGACCACGATCAGGGCGAACACCACGAAGAAGGCAATCTCGAACAGGCCCATTCCGAGGCCGAAAGCCGAAAAGTAGGCCACTTCTCTTTCCTTTCTCTGCTGCCGTCGACCGACGTCTGACCACACCATAGCCGCCGGCGGCTGCCCGCTACAGCCAGGGCAGATAGGGCGCCAAAAGGGCATACCCGACGAAGGCGAAGAAGTCGAGAATGAAGTGCGCGACCACCAGCGGACCGATTCGTCTGAACCGCAGGTAGGCCAGACCGAAAACCAGGCCCATGACGATGTTCCCTAGGAAACCGCCGAAGCCCTGGTACAGGTGATAGCTACCGCGAACCACCGCGCTGGAAACCACCACGACCCACACCGGCCACTCCAGCGCTAGCGTCCGGGTGTACCAGAAGCCGACCATGATGACTTCTTCCAACACCGCATTCATCGCGGCGGCGCCGATCAGCACCGGGACGGTCCACCACTGGGCGGCGAGGTTCGCCGGCGACACGGTGGTGTTGATGCCCAACTGACGCGCCACCAGGTAGAACGCAATGCCGGGGATGCCGATGATCGCGGCCAGCGCCAGCCCCCACCTCAGGTCGAAGCCTTTGCGGGCAAGGTCGAATCCGATCCGGGCACGGTCACCGCTCAGCCGCAGCAGGTACAGCGCGAGAAGCGCGGGCACCAAAGGGAAGACAAGTCCGGCGATTTGATAGGCGAGGTCGAGCCACGGCCGATCCGGCGTGATCGAGTTGTTCATCGAGGTCGTCTGCTGATTCAACGGAACGCTGATCGTGAGCTTGTCGATGATCGACAGCACCGAATACACCGCAGACGAACCCAGCGAAACTCCGAGCACGAGCAGGAGTTCCACTCCACGACGCGCTGGCGGATTCTGGACGGCCACGTCGGCAGAAGATGTCGACGACATCAGGTCTCCTTCTTCGATGCCAGACCGAGATGCTGACGAGCGAACGCCAGAGTCTGCGCCAACGCGTCGCTGCGTTCGCTCCTGGTCAGGCCGCGGGTGTTCACCTCGGCCACCACCTGCCCGGCATAACCGGCCGAAGCCAGTGTCGCGAGCACCCGGTCGGCCTGCTGGTCCCCTTGGCCCGGCAGCAGATGTTCATCGGTGAAGCCGGACGTGCCGTCGGTCAGATGCAGGTGCGCCAGCCGCTCACCCCAGTAGTGAACAAGGTCGAGCGACGACTGCCGGGCGATGGCCGCGTGCGACAGGTCGAGCGTCAGATGATCGCAGTCCAGCAGTGCGGCGTCCCAACTCGGCGCATAGGCACGAACCTCGCCCCCCGGGCCCCGCCACGGATACATGTTCTCGACGGCGAAGATCAGGCCCGTCTGCTCCTCGAGGCGGCGGATTCCCGCGGTGAAGCCGGCGGCGTAGCTGCGCTGCCAGCGAAAGGGTGGGTGGACGACAACGACACCGGCCCCGAGGGTCGCGGCGGCCTCGGCTGAGCGCTCGAGCTTCTCCCACGGGTCGCCGGCCCACACACGTTGGGTCAGCAGCAGGGTCGGTGCATGCACGGCAGTCACCGGCATGTGGTGGTAGTTCGACAGTTCCACCAAGGCGTCGACATCGCTGGAGATGGCGTCGGTTCCGACCATCACCTCAATGCCGTCCCAGCCGAGCCGGCGCGCCGTTGCGAATGCGGCCTGCGTGGATTCGGGGTACACCGAAATCGTCGACAACACGAGTTGCATCGCGGTGTCGCAGGTGTTGGTCACCCGTCCATCGTAGGCGAGTCGATCCGGGTTGCTGAGCGCGCGAGGGCCTCCTGCCGGGCCTCGATTTCGCGGACGGGCGGGCCTGCGGCAACAATGTGGACATGCATGTCGATCATCTGACCTTCGCCGTCGGCCAAAAAGGACTGAAGGCAGAGGCGAAACGACTTGGTGAGCTTCTCGGAGAGAAGTTCCGCGATGGCGGATTCCACCCGCGCTTTGGCACGACCAACCGGATCCTTCCGCTGGCTGACGATCGCTACATCGAGGTCGTCGAGGTCTTGGAGCACCCCGCAGCGGACAAAGCCGCCTTCGGGCAGGCCGTGCGCTCGCGCTCGGAGATGGGTGGCGGCTGGATGGGCTGGGTGGTCTCGGTCGACGACCTCAGCGTCTTCGAGAAGCGCCTAGACCGCGAGGCCGTTTACGGATCGCGCCACTTCCCGGACGGGCGTCTGCTGGAGTGGGAGCAGATCGGTGTCCGCGGCCTGCTCGCCGACCCGCAGCTGCCCTACTTCATCAAGTGGAACTCCGACCACTCCGTGCTGCCGGCCGCCTTGCCGGGCACCATCAAGCTGGTCGACATCGAGATCGCCGGCACTCGAAGCCGCGTCGAGGATTGGCTCGGCCTCACCCTGGACGAGGTCTTCGACGGCGTTCAGATCACCTTCACCTCTCCGAACGGACAGCCCGGCATCCAGGCCGCGACCTTCGAGACCAAGAAGGGCACTGTCCGCATCTGAAACACTGACCACGCGATGGGCCGACGGCAAACCGTCGGCCCATCGCTGCATCGGGCTGCCCCGGGTCGCGGCCAACTACGACCGACTGTTGTGTCTGAGCCGGCCGCTAGCGTCTGAACCATGGCGAAGACCTCCTCTGCATACCGCTGCTCCGAGTGCGGCTGGACCACCCCACGATGGGTGGGCCGCTGCGGCGAGTGTCAGGCCTGGGGAAGCGTCGGCGAGGTGTCGGCCACGCACGTGCGAGTGGGAGCCGCCGCCCCAGTCTCTCCGGCCCGTCCGATCAGCGAGGTCGCACTCGACGAGGCGCGGGCCCTCCCCAGCGGCCTGGCCGAGCTCGATCGCGTGCTGGGCTCGGGCCTGACCCCGGGTGCGGTCGTGCTACTGGCCGGCGAGCCGGGCGTCGGCAAATCCACCCTGCTGCTCGAAGTCGCCGCCCGATGGGCCCGCACGGGTCGGCGAACCCTTTACGTCAGCGCGGAGGAGTCGGCCGCCCAAGTGCGCCTGCGTGCCGAACGCACCGGCGCGGTGAGCGATGAGCTGTACCTTGCCGCCGAATCGGACCTGGCCACCGTCCTCGGCCAAGTCGAACAGCTCTCCCCGGAGCTGTTGGTGCTCGACTCCGTGCAAACCGTCGGGGTTCCCGGAACTGACGGCGTCCCTGGCGGGGTGGCACAGGTGAAAGAGGTCACCGCGGCGCTGGTACGGGTAGCGAAGCAGCGGGCCATGCCGGTGCTGCTCGTCGGCCATGTGACCAAGGAGGGCACCGTGGCCGGTCCGCGCACCCTCGAGCACCTGGTCGATGTGGTGCTCAGCTTCGAGGGCGAGTCGCACAGCGGCTTCCGGATGCTGCGCGCGAGCAAGAACCGCTTTGGACCCAGTGACGAGGTTGGCTGCTTCGAACTGACCGAAGACGGCATCTGCGAGGTGACCGACCCCAGCGGCCTGTTCACCTCCCTGCACAGTGAGCCCAGTCCCGGCACCTGCCTGAGCATTGCCCTGGCCGGGCGACGTCCATTGCTGACCGAGGTCCAAGCCCTGGTCGCCCCGAGCGCGGCGCCGGTGCCACGACGCATTACCAACGGGCTGGACGGTGGACGAGTCGCCATGATCCTCGCGGTGCTGGAAAGGCGTGCCGGGGTCACCCTGCACACCCGCGAGGTCTACGCCTCGACGGTGGGGGGCGCCCGGGTCAGCGACCCCGCCGCGGATCTGGCCACGGCGGTCGCGGTCGCATCAGCCGCCTACGACCGCTCGTTCACTCGGCCCGTGGTCGCACTGGGTGAGGTGGGGCTTTCTGGCGAGCTGCGGCGCATTCCGGCTGCCGATCGACGCCTGGCAGAAGCTGCCCGGCTGGGCTTCTCGGTGGCATTGGTCCCGCGCGGCACCAATGCACAGCCCATCGCGGGCCTTCGCATCATGGAGGTCGGCGGGGTGGCTGCGGCCTTGCAGGTGCTCGGGTTGGCTTCGGGCCGGCAGCGCGAACATCACCCCAGCGGCCGGCTCAGCGTGGTTGAGGAAGCCGGCTGATCACCTTGGTGCGCACTGGGCACCCCACGCCGGTACGCCCGGGTTCCTCCTAGCTGGGGCCAGACCGCGCCCGCCAGACAACCGAATCAGGCCGAGATCACCATCACGAGTCGAGCCGCCGCAGCGTCGGTGAAGGTGGCTTTGGCCACATAGGTGCCGGCAGCGACGGCGTCCTTTGTGGTCTTGCAGGTCTTCTTCGAACGGTTCGCCGCCCAGGTGATGTCGAACGCGTACGACTGCTGTGGCCGCAGCGACAGCTTCTTCGCCGGCACCCATGCACCGCAATCGTCGGTGCTCCAGATCCGATCAGAGCCACTGGTGACGGTAAGTGCAAAGCTGCTGCCGGAGACCGCTACGATGCACGGCACCGTACCGGTGTTGGTCAGGGCAACTTTGAATGTCTGCGACGCACCCTTCTTCAGCTTTTGGAACCCGGCCAGTCCGACTCGGGTCACTCCGCGAGCGCACGCCTGCGGCGCGGTGGGCTTCGGGTTCGCCGACGGGCTCGGGCTGACCGAACTGATCGGCGGCGTCGGGGTCGGCGGCGCAGACGCGGGAGCGCTGACCGGGGCGGCGTCGGTCGGCGTCGGCCCAGCTGCGGGTTGGCCCTTCGGCCAGGCCGCCCAGATGATGATCGCCAGCACCAACAGCGCTGCAGCGATGACCAGAGCACGGCGGCGCCAGTACACCGACGGCGGTTGCGCGCCCGACGGTTGCAGCAACGAACCCATAGCTGCAGGCTAATGCGCACCCGTCCGCTGACGCCGAACCCACGCCGCCGACAAAGTCATTGCGGCAGCTCACTCCAGGGATTCCCCTGATCGTGCGGCATTCGAGCACCGACTACCGTTGAAGAAGACCCCGTCCGGAAGGTGACCATGTCCGACCACACAGGCAACAACGCCGAACCGACGGTGCCGCTCGTGCCGCTCGGCGGCTACGCGCAGCCCGAGGTGCCGCCGCTGGAACCCACCACCGTCGACATCTTCGGCTCGGCGGCCGGCGCGAACGACGGCGCCACCGGTCTGGACTTCTGGTCCCGCGACTCCTACCCGAACGCTTCGGCCGACACCAGCTACAGCCAACCGGCGGTGCCCCCGAGCGCAGGGCCGTCCGCCGCATCCACGCCACGCAGCTACCTCCAGCCGACGGCCGGCTCGCAGCCAGCGGCAACCTACGCCCAGCCATCGTCCAGCACTGCGCAGCCATCCGCGCCGCTCGCGGCCGAGCCCAGCGGATACGTTGCCGAAAGCTCCTACCAACCGACCCCCTACCGCCCGGCTGCGGTGTCGACCCCATTGCACAACCCGGTCGCCTACGACTACGGCTATGCGTCGAACACCGCCGCTCCGGACCATCCCAACGCGGTGCCGGCTCTGGTGCTCGGACTGGTGGGCTTAGTCTTCTTCCCGCCACTCGGCGTGGTCGCTTGGGTTCTGGCAGCCAAGGGTCGGCGCGAAGTGGAAGCCAATCCGGGCAGATGGGCACGGGGAGGCACGCTGACGGCCGGGTGGGTCCTCGGCATTATCGGCAGCATCTTCACCATGCTCGGCGTGGCGGCGTTGGTACTGCTGTTCGGCTTCATGTTCACCGTGATGGCGTTCTCCAGCTAGCCGGCCGGATCCCGCCGGCGCCGCGGGCCGCGGCGCCCACGACAAAGAAAAGCTTCGGCCCCGCCCTCCAGCGGAGAGGCGGGGCCGAAGCCTTGTGTCCGTTGAGGCGGCGACTATGACGCGCTTCCCAGCTCGGCGGTCGGCAGGTCCGGAACGACGGTCTTGTGCTGGCCGGTGAACGTGAACGCCTGCTCTGAGCCCTCAGGCGCCACGTCGACCACCACAATCTCGCCCGGGCCGATCTCGGAGAACAAGATCTTCTCGGCCAGGATGTCCTCGATATCGCGCTGGATTGCCCGACGCAGCGGACGCGCCCCCAGCACCGGATCGAAGCCGCGCTTGGCGATCAGGCTCTTGGCGGCCGGTGTGAGTTCGATGCCCATATCGCGATCGCGCAGCCGCAGCTCGATCTCACCGACCATCAGGTCGACGATGTGCTCGATGTCGTTGCTGGTGAGCTGGTGGAAGACCACGATCTCATCGACGCGGTTCAGGAACTCCGGACGGAAGTGCTGCTTGAGTTCGTCGGAGACCTTCGCCTTCATCTTCTCGTAGCTGCCGACCTCATCGGAGTTCTGGCTGAATCCCAGGTTCACCGACTTCGAGATGTCGCGCGTGCCCAAGTTGGTGGTCATGACGATCACCGTGTTCTTGAAGTCGACGACGCGTCCCTGGGCATCGGTCAACCGACCCTCGTCCAGGATCTGCAGCAGCGAGTTGAAGATGTCCGGGTGGGCCTTCTCGATCTCGTCGAACAGCACCACGCTGAACGGCTTGCGCCGCACTTTCTCGGTGAGCTGGCCGCCCTCTTCGTAACCGACGTAGCCAGGAGGCGAACCGAACATCCGCGACGCGGTGTGCTTCTCGGAGTACTCGCTCATGTCCAGGGTGATCAGTGCATCCTCATCACCGAACAGGAACTCGGTCAGTGCCTTGGTCAGCTCGGTCTTACCGACACCGGACGGGCCGGCGAAGATGAACGAGCCGCTGGGTCGCTTCGGATCCTTCAGCCCCGCACGGGTACGGCGGATCGACCGGGCGAGCGCCTTGACCGCATCATGCTGGCCGATGTAGCGCTTACCGATCTCCTCCTCCATCTTCAGCAGGCGCGAGGACTCCTCCTCGGTCAGCTTGAAGACCGGAATGCCGGTCGCGCTGGACAGCACCTCGGCGATCGCCTCCTCATCAACTTCGGAGGTGACGTCCTGATCACCGGCCTTCCAGGCCTCCTCCTTCTCGGCACGCGCGATGGTGAGCTTGCGCTCGTCGTCACGGAGTCGAGCGGCGACCTCGAAGTCCTGGGCGTCGATCGCGGCCTCCTTCTGAAGGCGGACGGTGGCGATCTTCTCGTCGAACTCACGCAGATCAGGTGGTGCCGTCATCCGACGGATCCGCAGCCGGGCGCCGGCCTCGTCGATCAGGTCGATCGCCTTGTCCGGCAGGAAGCGGTCGGAGATGTACCGGTCGGCCATCTGCGCCGCCGCAGTCAGGGCGCCATCGGTGATGGTGATCCGATGATGCGCCTCATACCGGTCGCGCAGCCCGCGAAGAATGTCGATGGTCAACGCGATCGACGGCTCAGCGACCTGGATCGGCTGGAAACGACGCTCAAGAGCGGCATCCTTCTCGATGTACTTGCGGTACTCGTCGAGCGTGGTCGCACCGATGGTCTGCAACTCGCCGCGGGCCAGCATGGGCTTCAGAATCGACGCCGCGTCGATCGCACCTTCGGCCGCACCTGCCCCCACCAAGGTGTGGATCTCGTCGATGAACAGCACGACGTCGCCGCGAGTCTTGATCTCTTTGAGCACCTTCTTCAGCCGCTCTTCGAAATCACCGCGGTAACGGGAGCCGGCGACCAGCGCACCCAGATCGAGGGTGTAGATCTGCTTGTCGCGCAGCGTCTCCGGGACGTCGCCGCGAACAATCGCCTGGCTGAGCCCTTCAACGACGGCCGTCTTACCGACGCCGGGTTCACCGATCAACACCGGGTTGTTCTTCGTGCGGCGCGAAAGCACGGTCATCACGCGCTCGATTTCCTTCTCGCGTCCGATGACCGGATCAAGCTTGTTTTCGCGCGCGGCCTGGGTCAGGTTGCGGCCGAACTGATCGAGAATCGTTGCCGCAGAGGCCGCCTGCCCGCTCTCGGGTGCGCCCGCCGTAGCCGACTCCTTGCCCTGGTAGCCGGAAAGCAGCTGCAAAACCGTGCTACGCACGCGATTCAGGTCCGCACCCAGCTTGATCAACACCTGCGCGGCGACGCCCTCACCCTCGCGGATCAGGCCGAGCAGAATGTGTTCGGTTCCGATGTAGGGGTGGTTCAGCTGGAGAGCCTCGCGCATGGAGAACTCCAGCACCTTCTTCGCCCGCGGCGTGAAGGGAATGTGGCCGGTCGGAGCTTGCTGGCCTTGGCCGATGATCTCCTCGACCTGCTCACGAACGGCTTCCAGCGAAATACCCAGCGACTCCAGCGCCTTGGCGGCGACGCCTTCACCCTCGTGAATCAGACCCAGCAGCAGATGCTCCGTGCCGATGTAGTTGTGGTTGAGCATGCGCGCCTCGTCCTGAGCGAGCACGATCACTCGACGAGCGCGGTCGGTGAACCGATCGAACATGCGTGGACTCCTTAGTCGAGCTGCGGAACACCCGGCCGACGGGCATTTCACCTGCCGCCAACGGGTGCTATCAGCTTAGTCAACGACGACTTGCCCAGAAGGAGTCCCGTGTTCGCCCCCGGCTCAATTCGATCGAGCCGGGGGCGAACGTCAGGCTCAGCTGTGCGCGCGCTCGTAGGCCTCGCGCACCTCGGCCGACACCCGACCGCGGCTGGAGACCTGCATGCCCTGAGCGATCGCCCAGGCGCGGATTTCGGTGGCGGCGGTTCCACCGGACTTGCGACGGCCACTCCCCGAACGACGAGCATTGCGATCGCGCTCACCGGCTGCGATGTACGGCGCGAAGGCGTCGCGCAGCTTTCGGGCATTCGCCGAAGACAGGTCAATCGAATACGAGACACCATCCAGTGCGAACGAGATGGTCTCGTCGGCTTCGCTCCCGTCGAGGTCGTCAGTGTGGATGACCTGAACTCGCTTGGCCATGTCGGTCCTTTCGATTCGGCTGCCGCTGGGATCGGCAGCATTTGACTCCCCAATGCGTGGTTTGAACTATATACCCCGCACCACTTACAGCAAGACAACTCGGTAATGGTCGGTCTTTGTTTGGACGGCCGCTGGGCACTGTTGACAGGTGCGCTATCGATGCCATATACGCCGAGAATTACGAGTACAGCGTTCTCAATTATGGCTCACGGGTTTGCCGACCCCATTCCGCCAAGCCCGACGCAACAGCGTGCGCGATCCGATGAGTAACGTGAACACTGTTGCAGCATTGAAAGCGCTTATCACAGCAAGATCAACACACCGAACTGCGCAAAAGTAAGAAGGCCGTGACCCCTCGGGTCGCGGCCTTCGATCCTCCGAGGAGGTCAGGCGTGTTTGCGCTCTTCGACCTGCGCGAGCGGCGGATTGACGAGAGCTTGCAGCTGAACAACGGTGGGGAACCCATCCTCAGTCCAGAGGTCGGCAGCAACCGTAGACAGCTCATCTCTGGCAGGCAGCGCCACGATATCGGCGTGCAATGCGGCACGAGCCGCCTCGAGGTTCTGGCGAACCTCGGAAAGCTCTCGCGTACTGCGGTCGAGCTCAAACTTCAGCGCGACCTTGTCGCCGCGAAGCTGCGCGGCTTCACGGGCCAGGTTCGCCGACTCCGCGCGGGACTCGACGAGAAGGTGGACGAGTTCTCCATTACGGGCGCTCAACAGGTTGACGACACCAAGGTGCTGCCGAGTAGCTTGCTGCAGCATTTCGGAAGCTCGTTGCGCATCGGCGCGCTGTTCAGCTTGAAGCGTCGTTCGGGTGACCCTGACTTCTCGCCATGCGAAAGAGCTTGCGAGAGCGCCAGCGGCAACTGCCAACACCAATCCGACGGGCAACAACCAGCCCCCGAATAGGGCAACGACTGCGGCAACTGCCGAACCGAGCAACGAGAGCCACATGTAGCGGCGGCGCGGGGAAGGAATCGCTTTCCTCGTAGCGGTTGTGGGTAACACGCGGCAGAGTCTAGTCGGCGCTGGAAGGACTTCCGGGCACGTCCTTCGGCGTGGCGTCCCCGCTTGGGGGACCAGGAATCATGCAGGCGCGCTCCAAGAAGCCACCGGCGAGCGCCAGTGCGGTTGCGGTGACGACAGCGACGGCGGCACTGATAACCCGCTCCCGGACCAGTTCGGCCGCGAGGCGGTTGAGGAAAAAGACAATCACCGCGCCGTAGCCGAAAGCCAAACCCACCCCAGCGACCAAGCAGGCTTTGCCGAGGGCGAGAATCGCCACCGCCCGGCCTTGGGCCATCGGTTCGCGTCGCACCTGGACTTTGCGGTGCGTCGTCCAGGCCAGAAAACCGACCGAGAGCGCCAAGAGCCCGATCACGATCGACGCGATCAGGGGCAGTGGTGGAAGGGACAGCCCGAACCGATCCGGGACGTCGAAAACCAACCAGCCCACGCCGGCACCGGCTACCGCCGCCACCGCGAGAGTCTGCCACCCGGTCCGACGTACCGTGCCGCCCGGCTCGTGCTGCGACATCACTCGACCCGCAGGTCGTCCCGCCGACGCACGCCGCTGGTATCCACGGCGGCGACCAGGTCGGCGATACGCCCGTGACCGACCAGGACCGCGTCCGGGTCGATCTCCAGCCACGGCACCAGGACGAAACCTCGCTCGTGCGCCCGCGGGTGCGGCAGAGTGATGAAGTCGTTGTCGATGCGACGATCGTCGACGACGATCAGATCGACATCGACGGTTCGCGGCCCCTTCGGCACCTCACGGACCCGGTCGAACGCATCCTCGATCGCCAAGGCGCGCTCCAGCATGACCATCGATGCCAGTGACGAGGTGGTCGTGACGACGAGATTCAAGAAGTCGGGCTGGGCGACCGGACCGACCGGCGTGGTCTCGTAGACAGAGGAAATCGCCAGGATCTCCATCCCGGGGGTCGCTCGCAGATGGTTCACCGCGCCTTGGAGGTACTCCAGTCGCTCGCCGAGGTTCGATCCCAGCGAGAAGACCGCCTTCCGCAGAGGGGACATTCCCGAAAGGGTGTCGATATCGAAGAAATCCGCGCTCACTGCTGGCTCCTACGGGTGATAGTGACACTGACGTCGGCTACCGGCACCGGCAGAGGCGCCTGCGGCTTATGGACGGTGACATCCACCGCCGCGATACGCGGATCTGACAAGCAGGTCTGCGCGACTCGCTCGGCGAGGGTCTCAATCAGATCAACCGATCCGGAGCCGGCGGCCTCAGCAATCGCCGAGGCGAGTGCAGAGTAATCCACCGTTGTTTCCAGCTCGTCACGGTCAGGCCGAGGGCGCAGCTGCACCTCGACGTCGATCAAGAAGGGCTGGGGCGTGAGTTTCTCCTCCGGATAGACGCCGTGGGCAGCGTCAATCCGGATTCCGGTGAGTCGAATTCGATCCATAGTCATGTCACCCTCCTCCTGCGAGGCACCTTAGCTGCCTGCCGGGTCGGCGAGCATCCGTGCCACCGCGATCGCGTCTCGCTGCGATCGAACCGCGTGCGTGCGGACGCCCCACACCCCGCCGGCTGCCAGCAGCGCCGTCAAGGCGGTCGTGGCGTCATCGCGCTGCTTGGGAGGACGGGGACCCTGCGGTCCGGCCAGGAGGGCTCCGAGGAAGCGCTTACGCGAGGTGCCGACCAATACCGGGTAGCCGAGAGCGGCGAAGGCGTCGAGGTGGCGCAGAAGTTCCCAGTTGTGATCGACGGTCTTGGCGAACCCCAGACCCGGATCAATCACGATGTTGTCTGCGGCGACACCGGCCGCCAGTGCCGCATCGACCCGCTCGACCAGCTCGTCGCGAACCTCGGCGACGACGTCGGCGTAGATGGCGCGCGATTGCATATCGGCCGAGTGCCCCCGCCAGTGCATCGCCAGATAGCCGCACCCCCGCTCGGCGGCGACCGCAAGGATTCGTGGATCGGCGAGCCCGCCGGAGACGTCATTGATCAGAATGGCTCCCGCGTCGACGCAGGCATCGGCGACTTCGGCCCGGGTGGTGTCGACGGAGACCGCAACTCCCTCGGCGGCCAGCCGTTCCACCACCGGGACGACGCGCCCCAGTTCCGCGGCAACATCGATCCTGCCCGCCCCTGGACGGGTGGACTCGCCGCCGACGTCGACCAGATCGGCCCCGTCGGCGGCCAGCTGCAGACCGTGGGCGACGGCGGCTTCGTGATCGAGATAGTCGCCACCGTCAGAGAAAGAATCGGGCGTGACGTTCAACACGCCCATCACCAGGGTGCGTCCGAGCTGTGGGAGGGTACTCACCCGCGAAGCCTAACCGCAGCCGTACACCGCGGCAGCGCCCGCCATGGTCGCGAGAGCGCCCCCGGCTGACCGCCGTCACGGGGCCACCGGCGACAAGGCCGCGACGCTCGGCCCGACGACTCAGCCGATAATCAGGCTCATCGCTTCGGCGCGCGTGGCCGGGTTCGCCATCACCCCACGCACGGCACTGGTGACCGTCTTCGCGCCGGGCTTACGAACCCCCCGCATCGTCATACACAGATGTTCGCATTCGATGACCACAATGACCCCGCGTGCCCCCAAATGCTCGACGAGCGCATCGGCGACCTGAGAGGTCAGCCTCTCCTGAACCTGCGGGCGCTTCGCGAAGGCATCCACCAGGCGGGCGAGCTTGCTCAGACCCGTGATCCGGCCCTTGCTCGGGATGTAGCCGATGTGCGCGACCCCGGTGAAAGGCAGCAGGTGATGCTCACAGCAGCTCCACACTTCGATGTCGCGCACCAGCACCATCTCGTCGTGGCTGAGCTCGAAGGTGGTAGCGAGAACCTCGGCCGGATCGGTGTCCAGCCCGGCAAAGATCTCGGCGTAGGCACGCGCGACGCGAGCCGGGGTGTCCTGCAGGCCGTCACGATCGGGATCCTCACCGATGCCGATGAGGATCTCGCGCACGCCTGCTGCAACGCGCTCCTGATCAACAGCCATCGATCAGGCTCCTGGCTGCTTGGGCTGATCGCCGCCAATGCCCTGGTCGCCCGGGTAGAGCGGCGGGAACTGCTGCGGCGGATACGGCTGGGCCGAGCCTGGCAGCTGTCCCGGCATCGGCTGGGCCGGGATCTGGCCGGGCAGGGGTTGACCCGGCACAGGGTACGGCTGGCCGTACGGGGGGAAGCCCGCCGGCGGCAACTGCTGCTGCTCCGGCTCGGGCGGAGTCGGACGCTCCGGCGGGTCCACCGGCGGTACGTCGCTCGGCTTGCGGGTCTCCGAGCCGGTCCAGGCCGGACGCTTAGGCCAACGCTTCAGCGGCTCGAAGATCTTGGCGACCTGCTCCTTGTCGAGAGTCTCCTTCTCGAACAGCTGACGCACCAACTCGTCGAGCACTTCGCGGTTGGTGTTCAAGACGTCGTACGCCTCCTGGTGCGCCGTCGAGATCAGCTTGGAGACCTCGGCGTCGACCTGGGCGGCGATCGCCTCGGAGTAGGTGCGCGAGTCACTGGCGTAGTCCATGCCGAGGAAGGGCTCTCGATCGCCGGCGCCGTAGCGAACCGCGCCGAGGGACTCCGTCATGCCGAACTCGGTGACCATGGCCCGGGCGAGCTTTGTGGCCTTTTCGATGTCATTGCTGGCCCCGGTGGTCGGATCGTGGAAGACCAGTTCCTCCGCGGCGCGGCCGCCCAACATGTAGGCCAGCTGGTCGAGCAACTCACCCCGAGTCTGGGAGTACTTGTCGTCGTCAGGCATCACCATGGTGTAGCCCAACGCTCGTCCGCGCGGCAGAATCGTGACCTTCTGCACCGGGTCGGTCCCCGGCATCGCCGCCGCGACCAGAGCGTGGCCGCCCTCGTGGTAGGCGGTGATCAGCAGCTCGCGTTCGTTCATCACCCGGCTGCGCTTCTGCGGCCCGCCGATCACGCGGTCGATGGCCTCGTCCATCTGCGGCTTGCTGATGAAGCGCAAGTTCATCCGGGCGGTCAGCAACGCAGCCTCGTTGAGCACATTGGCCAGGTCGGCACCGGTGAAGCCCGGAGTTCGCTTGGCCACGCTGGCCAGATCGACGTCGGGGGCGATCGGCTTGTTCGCTGCGTGGACGCGGAGGATCTGCAGACGCCCCTTCATGTCAGGCGCCTCCACCGGGATCTGACGGTCGAAGCGACCAGGACGCAACAGCGCCGGGTCGAGCACGTCCGGGCGGTTGGTCGCTGCGATCAGCACGACGCCACCGCGAACGTCGAAGCCGTCCATCTCGACCAGCAACTGATTCAGGGTTTGCTCACGCTCATCGTGCCCGCCGCCCATGCCGGCGCCGCGGTGGCGTCCGACGGCGTCGATCTCGTCGATGAAGACGATGGCCGGCGCGGCCTCCTTGGCCTGCTCGAACAGGTCGCGGACGCGGGAGGCTCCGACACCGACGAACATCTCCACGAAATCAGAACCCGAGATCGAGAAGAACGGCACACCGGCCTCGCCGGCAACGGCGCGCGCCAGCAGAGTCTTGCCCGTTCCGGGCGGGCCGTAGAGCAGAACGCCCTTGGGGATCTTGGCTCCGACAGCAGTGAACTTGCCCGGCTCGGAGAGGAACTCGCGGATCTCCTGCAGCTCCTCGATCGCCTCCTCACAACCGGCCACGTCGGCGAAGGTGGTCTTGGGGGTGTCCTTGCTGGCGAGTTTGGCCTTCGACTTCCCAAAGCCCAGCACGCGGTTGCCGCCACCTTGGACGTTATTCAGCATCAGGAAGAACAAGATGCCGATGATCAGCAGCGGCAGCACGCTGAACAGGAAGGTGCCCCAGAAGTTCGGCTGAGCCGGCTCGCTGGTGTAGGTGTCGAGGGTGCCCTGAGAGACCCGCTGATTCAACCGATCGATCAGCTGCGAGTTCTGCGGCGAGATCCAGGTCGAGCGGTACTTCAGCGGCGGGTTGTCCTTCGTGGTGATCTTGATCGTCTGATCGCCGTCGTTGATCACGACATCGGCCAGCGGCGTGCTCGAGTTGATCAACGTCACCATCTCCGAAGTCGGCTTGGCGACGTAGCCGTTGGCATTGCCGACGGCCTCGAACACGATGGCGATCCCCAGGAAGCCGAGGACTACCCAGAGAATCGGGGATCGGAAGATCCGGGAGAAGTTCATAGCCAGCTTTCGTCCAGGCACACGCGTGAGCAAGTAGGACGATACCGAACCGGGCAACTGCCCGGACCCTGATTCAGCTGTAGACGTGAGGCGCGAGTACGCCGACGTCGCGCAGATTGCGGTAACGCCCCGAGTAATCCAGGCCGTAGCCCACGACGAACTTGTTCGGCAGATCGAAGCCCACGTACTTCACATCGATCTGGGTCTTCATGGCCTCCGGCTTGCGGAACATGGTCATGATCTCCAAGCTCGCCGGCTTGCGCGAGGCAAGGTTCTGCATCAAGTAGGTCAAGGTCAAGCCGGTGTCGATGATGTCTTCGACCACAAGGACATGGCGACCTTCGAGATCGGTCGACAGATCCTTGAGAATTCGCACAACACCAGAAGATTGCGTACCCATGCCGTAGGAGGAAACCGCCATCCAATCCATCGCACAGTCGATGTGCAGCGCACGGGAGAGGTCGGCCATCACCATGACCGCACCGTTCAGCACGCCGACCAGCAGCGGATTGCCATCGGCATAGTCCTTGTCGATCTGGGCGGCGACTTCGGTCAGGCGCGCCTCGATCTGTTCACGGGAGTAGAGGATTTCCGCGAGGTCGGCGGCAACATCAACAGCATCCACGGGGTAAACCTACCCTGCCGGCAGCCCCTGACCAGCCACAATGCCCGCAGTGGCCGGGCGCGAGGCCCTACCGCGGCCGTGCCATCAGGCGGCCGTCGCTGCGCATCACCCGGAGATCGGGGAGATCCACCCAGCGCTGCCCGTGCCAGTGGTCGATCAGCACCTCGACCGAACGCAGATGTTGGGCGCTGACCTGGCCGGCGCCCCGCTCGGCGAGCCAACCCCGAAGCACCCGTGAACGCAGGGCCGGCGGGACGGCCGCGAGCGCGTCACAGTCGATCGTCTCGCCGGCGACCTCGGCGGCCGCAACAGCAGCCAGCCCGTCCAAGTGGTCGGCGTCGACTCGGAACAGGTCGGCCGAACGGGCGAGCGCTTCGGCGACCCCGGGGCCGAGTTCAGCCTCCAGCACCGGGAGCACCCGTTCCCGCACGCGGACGCGGGCGAAGCGCGCCTCGCTGTTGTGCGGGTCCTGCCACGGGCTGAGTCCCAGCTCGGCACAAGCCGCCGCCGTGACGGCACGCCGGACCTCCAGCAGCGGACGAACGAACCGGCCACGCCGCGCCGGCATGCCGGCCAATGATCGCGGGCCCGAGCCCCGCGCGAGACCGAGCAGCACCGTCTCGGCCTGATCGTCGAGGGTGTGGCCCAGCAGGACCACCTCGTCGTCGACGGCCGCGGCCTCCAGTGCCGCATAGCGGGCAGCTCGGGCGTCGGCCTCCGGGCCGTCACCGCGAACCACGCTCACCGTGGCAACCGCAGCCGACAGGTCGAGTTGGCTGGTCAACTGCTCGGCCACCGCGGCCGCCACGGCTGCCGATCCGTCCTGCAGCCCGTGGTCGACCACCAGCGCCCGCACCGCGCTCCCACGGCGCCCCGCGACCAGCGCGGCTGCCGCGGCCAAAGCCAACGAGTCCGCACCGCCGGAGCACGCGACCACCAGCCCGCCGTCGGGAACGCCTGAGACGGCCTGCACCACCTCAAGGGTCGCCGGGCCGAGCGCGCGACGCGCCATCATCGACCTACAGCCGGTGCAGCCAGCGCTGCGGATCGCGAAGCTCGGCCAAGCTCGGCAGAAGACCGGGGGCTTCCAGCGACCTGTTCAAGGTCGCCACATCGGCGCTGTCGATCACCGCACGGCAGAACTCGGCGCCTTCGCGGTACTGCGCATTCTTCAGATCGAAACCCAGCATCTTCTGCACCCACGACAGCCAACCTCCGCCGCCGGCGCGGCGCTGGTCGAAGGCGGCGCGGATCGACCGGTAGCTCGGCACCACGGACGTCCCGACGCGATCCATCATCACGTCGGCGTAGCCCTCCAGCAGCGACATCACCGCGGTCGCCTGGTCGAAGGCTTCGCGCTGCTGCGGCGAGCCGATCAACCGGCGGGTCAGCCCGGTTTCGTCGGAGTTCCAGCCGAACGCCAGTTCGTCGTCGGCCAGCAACTCGGCGACCAGGCTGAGCAGGTGCTCGCGCAGCCACGGGGCGTGGCCGAACTGGAAGCGGTGCGTCTCCTCGTGCAAGCAGACCCACAGCCGGAAGTCAGACGGGATCACCGCCAGTTCGCGCTCCACCGCGACGATGTTGGGGGCCACCAGCAACAGTCGCGACGGCTGCCGGAAGGGGTCGAACTGGCCCAGGATGCGGGTGGCGATGGCAGCGAAGACCACCCCGGCCTGGCCACCGAGCGCCTTTGCGCGGGCTCGTTCCCAGCTCGAGGTGGGCTCGGGCGCACCGCCGCCGGCCCCCTCGATCAGGGCAGCGGCGGATTGCGTGCATGCCTTGAGCCATCCGGCGCGGTCGACCACCAGGATCTGGGCGTCCGCCGGTGCGTCGAGTTCGGTGACCTGGGCGATATGACCTTCGGCCTGGACGGCTGCCTGGCGCAGGGCCTCGACGACCTGCTCGACCTCGTCTGCTTCCAGGCGGGGTCCGGCGGGAAGCACCATGGATCCGGCGGCGATGGCGGCGTCCCAATCGACGCTGGGCAGTTGCTGCATGCGCCCAGCTTATGAGGCCCAGCCCGCTCGGCGAGGGGCGAACGGTTTAGCCGCAGGAGGTCGTGATGGTCGTGGCCGCGGTGCGGTCGAGCCAGTCGTACAGCCGGTCGTAGGCGACCGTCTGCCCTGCTGCGTCCAGTTCAGCGAAGGCCAAGGTGGTTTGTCCGCCGCAGGCGGTCAGATAGCCGACCAGAGCGGCCACCCCGCGCAGCGTCCCGGTCTTGGCATGGACGTTCTTCCGCCCGGCCTTCTCCGGCTTGTCATCGAAACGCTTGGTCAAGGTGCCGTCCACCCCGGCGATCGGCAGCCCGGCGATCACCGGCGCGAAGGTCGGATCGCTCAGCGCCAGCCGGATGGCAGCTGCCAGGGTGTTGGCGGTCAGTCGGTTGCTCGGCGAAAGCCCGCTGCCGTCGTGGATCACTTGGCCGCTGGCCCACAGATCGTGAGCCTTGGCCCATGCGATCACTGTCGCGGCCGCACCGTCGAAGGAGGCCGGATTTCCGGCGGCGATGGCCGAATGCCGCGAGAGCGTCTCCGCCGCGACGTTGTCGCTGACCTTGAGGGTGTGCTTGACGATCACCCCGAGCGAGGCCGACTGCACCGCAGCCAGTTCCTTCACCCCGGAGGTTGCCCGCATCGCGCTGACACTCCGTACCGAGATGCCGGCCTTCTTCAATCGAGCGGCAAAGGCGTTCGCGGCGAACCGAGGCGGGTTGGACTGGGCGCGCCAGCCGTCCTTGCCCGAGTTGATCTCCAGCGCAGAGACGCGAGCCTCGGTGGGCTTCCAGCGCGCCTTCCAATGCGGGCCGAAGGTCGGACCCGTGAACAGGGAGGCGTCGTAGCCGAGGGTGACCGTCTTCGTCTTCGCGGCTTTCAGGGCGGTTACGGTCGCGTCCGCGAGTTTCTGCAGCGACGCAGGTCGATAGCTCTTCGAGCCAGACGTCTTGTCGGTCAACAGCGGGTCACCGCCGCCGACGAGCACGATCCGGCCCGATCCGGCGTCCACCACCTTGGTGGTGAACCGCGTGAGCTCGCCAACGGTGGCGACAGCCGTCATGGTGGTGAAGATCTTCATCGTCGAAGCCGGCGCCATCGGCCGGCTGCCGTAGCTGTCGGCCAGGCTCGTCCCGGTCGTATCGGTCGCGGTGACCACAACGGCGGTCTGGGAGAGCTTGGTGTGCGGAACCTTCGCCAGCCGCGCCGAGAGGACAGCCGGGTCAGGCAGTGTCGTTGCGGCCTGCGCCGGCATGACGATCGGGGCGGCCACCGAAACTCCAGGAGTGGCCGGACCAACAGCAAGGGCGATCACCAGCGGGGCGCCGAGCCAGAGCGCGACGCGACGCCCGGCCGGGTTCGGTCTTGTCGGTCGGTCGGCTAGCGATAGGCTCGGGGCGTACATACAGCTCCATGATGGCAGAGAGGCGCCCTCCCCTATGGATCACCCATCCTTCATCCGTCCGACGATCCAGCCGAGCCTGCATTTCGATGTCACCATCGAGATCCCCAAGGGGACCAAGAACAAGTACGAGATGGATCACCACACCGGCCGGATCCGGCTGGATCGGACGCTGTTCACCTCGACGCAATACCCGAACGACTACGGCTTCATCGAGGGCACCCTCGGCCAGGACGGCGACCCGCTGGATGCGATGGTTCTGGTCCCCGAGCCGACTTTCCCCGGCGCGCTGATCGAGTGCCGCGCGATCGGCATGTTCCGGATGAAGGACGAGATGGGCGGTGACGACAAGGTGCTGTGCATCCCGGTCGCCGATGTCCGTCAGACCCAGGTCAAGGAACTCACCGATCTGCCCAACCTGGCGCTGCTCGAGATCGAGCACTTCTTCAGCGTCTACAAGGACCTCGAACCCGGCAAGTCCGTCGAGGGTGCGGTCTGGGTCGGTCATTCTGAGGCCGAGATGGAGATTCACGCGAGCTGGGAGCGGGCGCGCGGAACCTCCTATGAGAACGAGTTCACGCGGGAGTAAGACCTCCGACCATGGCCATCCGCGGCGAGCTGAAGCCTCACCGGCTCTATCTGCTGCGGCACGCCGACGCGGAAGGTGACTATTCCGGACTTAGTGACGCCGCACGCGGGCTGAGCCGTGAAGGTCGAGCGCAGGCCCGCGAGACTGGCGAGTTTCTGGCGACGGCCGGGATCGACGTCATCCTGGCCTCGGACGCCACGCGGGCGCGTCAGACGACCGAGTTGCTCGCGCTTCCAGCGCCGACGCATTACCGCTCGCGGCTGTACAACTGCAGCGCACGGCAGGTGCTGGCCGAACTCAGCGGCGTGGACGACCAGATCCGCACCGTCTTGGTCGTGGGACACGCCCCGGGCCTGCCCGGCCTGGCCTACCTGCTCGCCAACCCGGACTCCGACCAGGCCGCGCTTTCGCGGGTCCGACCGCTGTACCCGCCAGCAACGTTGGTCGGACTGGAGTTCACCGGAGGCTGGTCGGCATTGACCGAGGCCCGGTTATTCGTTTCGCGATTGGCTGGACGGTCAACCCGCGATTTTCCTGGCGGCTTTCCCCACCGCTGACGCCCTCTGGGGAACCGCTCTGCACAAAATTGCCTAGCGATGCCACCCTGCTGTCAGGACAAGGCCTGTGCAGGCCCCGCAATACCCCATAGGGTATCTCCGCTGGTTACCCACCAGTGGAAGGAGTTGGCGATGGCAGACGTTGTCGTCCTAGGCGCCGGTATTGCGGGACACACCGCGGCGCTCCATCTTCGGCGGATGCTCGGCCGTGAACACACCGTGACGGTCGTCTCCCCGAACTCGAACTGGAACTGGATTCCGTCGAACATTTGGGTCGGTGTCGGAAAGATGACCAAGGACAAGGTCGTCTTCCCACTGGAACCGATCTACCGCCGCAAAGGCATCGAGTTCCGTCAAGCGAAGGCCGTGGCGATCCGCCCGCAGGGTGACGCCGAGAGCTCGCGAGGGCTCGTCGACATCACCTACACCGGCCAGGGCAAGGCTGGTCAGGATGCCCAGCTTCGCTACGACTACCTGATCAACGCGACCGGGCCCAAGCTGAAGTTCGAAGCCACCGAAGGCCTCGGACCAGATAACGGCTACACCATGTCGGTGTGCACCGCCGACCACGCCCGCGAGGCCGCGGCGAAGCTGGCCGAGACGATCGCCGTCCTCAAGACCGGGAAGCCGCAGACGCTGGTGGTCGGCACCGGCCACGGCACCTGCACCTGCGAAGGTGCCGCCTTCGAGTACACCTTCAATGTCGACCACGAACTGCGTGAAGCCGGTGTTCGAGAGCTGGCGACGCTGTACTACCTGACCAACGAAGCCACCCTGGGTGACTTCGGCGTCGGCGGCATGACGTTCAACCAGAACGGCTTCGAGACGACCAGCGAGCTGTGGACCGGTTCGCTGTTCCGCGAACGCGACGTGAAGCCTCTGGTGGGCAGCCACGTCCACAAGATCACGCCGGCCACGATCAGCTATGAGACCCTCGACGGCCAGCTGCACGATCTCGATTACGACTTCGCGATGCTGCTTCCGCCGTTCGGCGGGCACCCGATCAAGGCGTTCGATGTCGACGGCAACGACATCACCGGCGAGGTCTTCGCGCCCAGCGGATTCATGAAGGTGGACGCGAACTACACCGCCAAGCCCTACGAGGAATGGACCGCGGACGACTGGCCCAAGACCTACCAGTCGATCGGCTACGACAACATCTGGGCGGTCGGCATCGCTTTCGCCCCGCCGCATCAGATCTCGCGTCCGCGCACCTCCCCCAATGGGACGGTGATCGCCCCGGCCCCGCCGCGGACCGGCATGCCGTCCGGCGTGATGGCCAAGCATGTCGCCATGACGATCGCCGACCGGATCAAGATCGGCGCGAATGCCCCGGCCCACGAGGCGCCGATGAGCAAGATGGGCGCGGTCTGCGTCGCCTCGGCCGGAACCGGGCTGACCCGGGGTTCGGCAGCGGCGATGATCATGGATCCGGTAGTGCCGGACTTCGGGCGCTACCCGACCGGTCGCAATATGAAGACCACCCGTGGCGAGATCGGTCTCTACGGCCACTGGTCGAAGCTGATGCTGCACTACTTGTTCATCTACAAGGCCAAGGCCCTTCCGGGCTGGACGCTGATTCCGGAGTGACCATGACCGAGCAGACACCAAGCCCCACCCCGCAGGAGCAGCCCGTTCTCGATCTCAGTCGAGCACCGATGCCGAACGTCAAGACGCTGAAGGCGCGCTACAACCCTGTCAGCCAGTTCGCCAAGTTCGTCGGCTTCAACCTCCGCATCCTGCGGATGGTCGTCAGCAGCGGACACGACTGATCGTTGAGACGAGAAAGTGGGGCTCCCCGGTGATCCGGGGAGCCCCACTTTCGTTGGGACGATGGTCAGGCCAGCGAGAGGAAGAGCTTCTCCAAGGTGGCGGTATCGACCTGATTGTCTTCGGTCTCATCCAGCAGGCACTGCCGCAGACCATTGGCGATCACCGCGAAGCCGGCGCGATCCAGTGCTTTGGAAACGGCGGCGAGCTGAGTAACCACCTCAGCGCAATCGCGCCCCTCTTCGAGCATCCGGATGATGCCGCCGATCTGCCCCTGCGCACGCTTCAGGCGCTTGAGCACCGGCACCATTTCTTCGGGGTCTAGTTGCATGAGCACCCCCCTCTCAGCCTGTGAACTGAGGCTGATCATACCCGGGGTGGGATCGCCTTTTTCGGTCATGACGAGGACTCGACCTGCTCGTGCTCTGCGATCTCAGCACGCACCGCGTCCATGTCGGCGGCGCGGACGGCGCCGATCAGCTCCTCAAGGGCTGCAGCCGGCATGGCACCGGGCTGGGCGTAGACCAGGATGCCCTCGCGGAAGACCATCAGGGTCGGGATCGACATGATGCGCGCTGCCGCAGACAGCTCCCGTTCAGCCTCGGTATCGACCTTGCCGAAGACGAGATCCGGGTGCTTCTCTGACGCCGCCTCATAGACGGGGGCGAACATCATGCACGGCCCGCACCAACCCGCCCAGAAGTCGACGAGCACGATGTCGTTGTCGGCAACAGTCTGCTCGAAGTCGGACGCGGTGAGGTTCTTGGTGGCCATCCCACCCTCCTTTCAATACCCCCCAGGGTATCATGCGGAGGCGACGGCCCCCAGTTCGATCCAGAAGGTCGACCCGACGCCGGGAGCAGAGTCCACCCCGTAGGCGCCGCCGTGGGCGGTGACGATCGCAGCGACGATTGCCAGCCCCAACCCCGAACCAGCAGGGCGCGACCCGGACGAGGCTACCCGGTAGAAGCGGTCAAAGATGTGCGGCAGCTCGTGCTGGGCGATGCCGGGGCCGGCGTCGGCAACCGCGATCCGCACGACGGACTGGCGGCGAGCCGCCGTCAGTTGCAGACCCGTCCCGGGATCGGAGTACTTCACTGCGTTCTCCAGCAGCGCAGTCAGCGCCTGCCGCAGCCGATCCTCGTCTGCCAACACCACACAACCGGGACCGACCGCGACACTCACCGAGCGCTGTGGCTGGCGAACCCGCAGATCAGCAGCGAGATCGTCGAGAACCTGATCGACAACGACCCGGCTCAACACCAACGCGGAATGATCGCCCAGCGCAGCCAGATCGAGAAGATCGGTGACGATGCGGTTCATTCGGGTGGCCTCGGCGTTGATCCGCCGCATCGCATCGGCCACAGCCGGCTCGTCCGGCAGGCCTCCAGCCGCGTAGAGGGCGGAGTAACCCTGCAGGGTGGTCAGCGGGGTGCGCAGCTCGTGCCCGGCGTCGGCGACGAAACGCCGCAACTGCTCCTGCCCGTCCGCGGTGGTGGCGACCATCTGGTTGAAGGCCTCACCCAGCTGTCCGACCTCGGTGCGCGGATCGCTCACCGGCACCTGGACGGGTTCCCGGCCGCCGCTGGCGGTCACCCCGGTCGCGGCCTCGGTGAGTTGAGCGATCGGCCGCAAGCCGAACCGCTCGACCCAAGAGCCCACCAGCAGCGCGACCACAGCGATCGCCAGCCACGCCACCCCCAGCGCAACAGTCAGCCGGGTCGTAGCTTGCTCGACCGGGGCCATCGACACCGCAACCACGACCCAGCGACCCGCCCCCAGCGGGGCGACCTCGAGACGGACCCGGGGCGCTTGCCCGGCCAAGGTCCCGCGGGTGACCAGCCCGGCGTCACGTTCGTTGCCGAGCAGATGCGGAACCAGCTGCGGATCATCGGCAGGCGCAACCACGGTACGCAGCCGCCCGTCGACACGCAGGACGCTGACATAGGCCTCGCTGAGCAGGCTGGACGCGGCGCTACCCCCGTCATCGGCGCGGTTCGCCACGACCAGCAGTGTCTTGGTGTCGGCCACCAGCGACTCGACCCGCTGGTCGAGCTGGTCGAGCACATAGTGGCGCTGCACGAGCGCGACCAGCGCGAAGACGATCCCCGTGAAGACGACGACGGCTATGCCCGCCCAGGCGAGCCGCCGGCGCAGCGTCACGATGGCTCCCTGACGGCGTAGCCGACGCCGCGCACGGTGTGGATCAACCGCGGCTCGACGGCGTCCACCTTGCGGCGCAGGTTGGAGATGAACGACTCGATGATCGCGGTCTCACCGCCGAAGTCGTAGGCCCACACCTGGTCAAGGATGGCAGCTCTCGACACGACGCGTCCGGCGCTGGCGAGCAGGCATTCCAGCAAGCGGAACTCGGTCGCCGACAGCGAGATCTCCTGGTCACCGCGCCAGACACGGTGGGCGTCCACGTCCAGGACCAGGTCGGCGACCTGGTAGCGCACCGGACGCGGATCGTTGCTGCGTCGACGAAGAGCGACCGCGACCCGGGCGATGAGCTCCTCGACCGCGAAGGGCTTGACCAAATAGTCGTCGCCGCCGACGGTCAGGCCTCGCACCCGCTCTGCTGTGCTGCCTCGCGCGGTCAGAAAGAGCACCGACGCTGCACTGCCGGCAGCACGCACCCGCTTGAGGACCTCATAGCCGTCCAGGTCGGGCAGCTGGATGTCGAGCAGAATCACCTGCGGATCGAAGCCCGTAGCCAGTCGCACGGCATCGGCCCCGTTGCCGACGCTCTCGACGCGATAGCCCTGCAGCCGCAACGCAGAGCTCACCAGAAAGGCGATGTTCTCCTCATCGTCGACCACGAGCACTCTCGGCACAGATTCCACGGGTCAAAGATGCCAGTTCGACGTTTCGAGAGCAGATTCGTCCGGGCGACGTCCAGGGAACCTCCAGCTTCGGCAGCGAGAGAGAACCTCAGTGCCGGCCAGCTTCGGGGTCGAGGAGCTGGCGGATCGCCTGCAGAGCGTCCGGGTTGACCCAGTACCAGGTCTGCCGTCCGTCGCGCTCACGCTGGACGAAACCCGCCTCGAGCAGAGCTCCCAAGTGGTGGGTCACGGTCGGCTGAGTGAGTCCGACACGCTCGGCAAGAACGCCAGTGGTCGCGCGTCCGCCATCCATGGAGCGGATCAGGCCGAGCAGGCGCAATCGTGCCGGGTCCGCGAGCACCTTGAGCGCTGCAGCCAGCACGCTCGCGTCGTGGGGCTCGAGCGGCTCCTGCAGGACCGGCGAACAGCACAGCCCATCGATGGTCGATGGTCGCTCTCGAAGCTCTTGCACACTCATAGAAGTCTGTCTATCATATCGATCGCTATCAATCAATCGATGAACGTCTATGAATGGGAGCCTCTCGTGATCGAATACGCACTTCGGCTGTTCGCCACCGTTGCCGGCGACGTGTGGACGACCGTCGTCCACAACTGGCCCTTCCTGCTGGCGAGCGTGATCGTCGCCTCGATCGTGCAGGTGTGGCTCGACCCCGAGCGATTGTCCGGTTGGCTGCGGCGGCGTATCGGAGTGGCCGTGGTCGCTGCCGTGGCGCTGGGAGCCCTCACGCCGTTCTGCTCCTGCGGAACCACCGCGGTCGTGCTCGGAGCCATGGCTTCCAGCGTTCCGTGGGCACCCATCGTGGCCTTCATGGTGTCCTCGCCTCTGGCCAGCCCCGAAGAGTACGTGTTGTCGATCGGTCTATTCGGGCCGAGCTTCGCGGCAACCTTCTTCGCCGCTTCGATCGTGGCGGGCCTGGCCGGGGGCGCGATCGCCTGGCAGCTGGAGTCGCGGGGGCTGCTGGCCGGACAAGCGCGGATGGCGGCGGCGTCGGCTGACCGCTCCGATCACACATCGGCGAGCAATCCGCCGAAGGGATCGTGCGCGTCCGGGTCGTGCGGAGGCGCAGGCCAACCGGATCAGGCGCAGATGGCCGATACCGCACGGCGGGGAGCCGTCCGCACCCTCCCACTGGTCGCTGCCCCGGCCGCGGCAGCGACGCCTTCGAAGCTGCGCCAGTTCCTCATTGCTTTGCGTACGAACAGCCTGCGCTTGACGGCCTACTTCCTCGGCTTCGCCACCCTGGGCTACCTCATCATCCGGATCATCCCCACCGGGCTCATCACCGGCTGGCTTGGCGCGGGAAACCCCGTCTGGTCGGTACCGCTGGCCGCCGTCCTCGGAATACCGGTGTACCTGAACACCGACGCCTCACTGCCACTGGTCGCAAGCCTCACCCACGCCGGAATGGCGCCGGGCGCAGCACTGGCCTTCCTGATCACCGGCGCCGGCACCAGCATCGGCGCGATCAGCGGCATGCTGCTGATCGCCCGCTGGCGGATTGTGGCCCTCGTGATCGGCACCCTGCTGCTGACGGCAGTAGTCACCGGCTGGACGGCAGGACTCTGGCTGGGTTGATCAGATCGAGTTCGCGCGGCTGGTGTGCCGTCCTCGCCGCCGCGTGCGGCGTTCTCGGTGTACGGCGATCCGGCTGGTCTGCCCGACTCGCTGACCTCGCGCGGCCGGGCCGTCGTGGAGCCGCCTTCGGGAATCGAACCCGAGACCTACGCTTTACGAGAGCGTCGCTCTACCGACTGAGCTAAGGCGGCCTGGCTCTGACGAACCGAGGCACAACTATAGGGGCGCGGCGGCGGGGTCGGCCAAATCGGAGCGTCGCTGAGCTGGGCTAGTGGCAGGTCGTGCCGTTCTTCGGCACCGTTCCTGCCGTCAGGTAGCTCACCACGAGATGGTCGATGCAGGTCGACTTGCCCCCATAGCTGCCGTGACCTTCGCCGTCGTAGGTGACCAGGACGGCCGACTTCAGCTGTTTGGCCATCCAGCGGGCGAACTGGATCGGGGTGGCGTTGTCGCCGGTCGCACCGATGACCACCAGCGGCTGCGCGGCCGAGCCGGTCAGATGCAGCGACAACGACAGTGACGGACGCGCCGGCCACAGCGAGCACAAGTACTGCGGCCCGAAGTACTTGCCGAAGATCGGCGCCTTGCGCTGGTCCTGGACCCACACCCGGTCAGCGTCCAGGACGCCCTTCTCCTTGGTGTCGAGGCAGCTGATCGCAGGGAAGGCGTACAGCATCGTGTCGTAATGCCCCTGCGCGTCGCGGGAGTTGAGCTGGTCGGCTGCGGCGAGCAGGTTGCTGCCGTCCCCGTTGATCGCCCGTTTCACGATGATGGCCAGCGGGCTCCAGGCCGCCTTGCCCCCATACAGCGCGGTCGCCACACCGGTGACGGCGAGACTCTGGGTGAGTGTCCTCTGCCCCACCGGCAGCGGATGGCTGTCGAGGCGATCGAAAAGGCCGGTGATCGCGGCGAGCACCTCGGCCTTGGTCTTTCCCAGGCCGCAACTGTTCTGAGCGCACCAGGACGCGAAGTTGCCCAATGCCAGATCGAAGCCTTGCGCCTGAATCACCGAATCGTCGTCGGTGATGTTGACTGCGGCGTCGAGGACCAGCCGGCCGGTGTTCTGGCCGAACAGCTCGGCATAGGTGGCCCCCAACTGGGTGCCGTAGGAGTAGCCGAAGAAGTTCAGCTTCTTGTCGCCGACGATCTGCCGCAGCAGGTCGAGATCGCGGACGGTGTCGATGGTGCTGATGTGGTTGAGCAAGTCGCCGTTGCGCTGCCAACAGCCCATCGCGAAGTCGTAGCTCGCCGTGATCAAGGCGTCGCGCTCGGCGGCGTCGTCCGGGCTGGCGTCGACGTTGAGGTAGGCGTCGGTCTGCGCATCGCTGAGGCAACGCACTGGCGTCGAACCGCCGGTGCCGCGGGGATCCCACCCGAGGATGTCGTACTGCTCCAGGCCGGTGCTGTCGAAGCTGTCGACCAACTCGGTGCCCGAACCGCCGGGCCCACCGGGGTTGATGAACAAGGTGCCGAGGAAAGGCTTCTTCGTCGCGGGCTTCACCTTCAATGCCAGGGTCACCGCGGCTCGCGCCGGATCGGCGTAGTCCAGCGGCGCCAGGACGGTCGCGCACTCGGTGCCGCTGCCGCAGCTGGTCCAGGTCGGACGCTGGCGCTGATAGGGGGCGAGGCTGCCTCCGGCCAGACCAGCGACCAGGCCGTCAACCGTCGGGTTCACCGACGATGGCGTGGGCCGGTCGATGGCGATGCCGGGGACAGCGGAAAGGCGAATGCTGTCGGCGGGCACCGAGGCCGGCGCGCACCCGGCGAGCAGCACGGCCGCACTCACGAGCGCGATGGTGGGACGGATCAGGCCTGGCACCCGGCCAGCCTAACCGTGAGAAGACATCCGCTGATCAGGCAGTGCGTTCGGCCTTGTCGCGCTCGCGGGCCGAACGCAGGCCCCGATCGAGGCTCCAGCCACCCCCGCCGATGAACAGCAGTAGCAGACCCACCACGGCCATCAGCAGCTCGCCTTCGCCGAGGAAGCCGAACTGGTTGGGCACGAAGACGCTCCACGGCCCCCAGTAGACCAAGCCGAGCGAGCCGCCGGCGATCAGCGCCGCACCCAGGCCGGAGTAGCGAGTTGCCAAACCGAGCACCATCGACACCGCGATCAGCACGCAGGCAACCGCAGTGACCAACGCCATCGTCGTCGGCATCGGCAAGACCGTGCTCGAGAACAGCTTGTGCGCCGCCGCGGTGTCCAGCAGCATCTGGACGCCGCGGATGCCGAAGATGCCCGCCATCACCAGGCGCACCAGGAACAGCCCGAGGGAGCCCCAGAAGCCGTCGGTGGTCCGCTTTACCACCGTCACGGGAGCGACCGGCTCCGGGATCGGCGTCGAGGCCGCATCCGCAGCGGCAATCGGACCGGGCGCGGCGACGGTTGCGGTCAAGGCCGCTTCGCTCGCCGCCCGTCGCGCAGCCCGCTCCGCCGCTAGCCGACGCTCTTCCTCCGAGACGGCCTGTTCCTCTGCCGCCGGCACGGCAGCACCGGGGTAAGGACGGAAGATGGCGTCGTCATCGGCGAAGCCGTCTGCAGCCGGTTGGCTCCAGTCCCCGGGCGCGGGCGGAGCCGGCATCGGGGCTGCGGGCAGCGGCGCCGGCGGCAGAAGCGCGGCAGCCTCGTCGGGCTCCTGCGCTGCGATCGGTTCGGGCGCGACGGGCTCGGGCTGGGTCCACGCCGGCACCGACGGCAGCGCCGCGCTGGGCGCTTGCGCGGCGACGTCAGCCGGGGCTTCGGGCTCGTCGGCCACCGGCAGGGCCTGCGCGCCGTCGACCTGGGCGTCGTCCACTCCAACCGAAGGCTCATCGACCACGGACGCGGCTTCGGCGCCTGCCTCGGGTTCGGCGGCCGCAATGGGCTCGGGCACCGGCGTCGCCGAAACTGGCGCTTCGGGGACCGCCGGGGCTTCCGGCGCAGCGACCGCCGCCTCAGCGAGGTCGGACGGTGCCGTGGGCTGAGCATCGCCAGGAACCGCGGACCAGGCCGGCACCGGGGCCGCTTCCTGGCTCACCGGCTGCGTCCAGGTGGGTGCGGCATCGGCGGACGGCGCGCTGGAGGCAGTCGGTTCACCCCAGGACGCGATCGGCGCGGGCTCGGTCTCGACCGTGGCCGGGACCGACTGATCGTCCGGCGCCACGACGGCGTCAGGGACCGGCAGAGCCTCGGCGACGGGCGACTCCTCGGACGCGGCCCCTGCCGCAGGCTCAGGCTCGACCGGACTCGGCGTGCCCCACACTGCGACGGGCACCGGCTCGGCCGCTTCGGTGGTCTGCGGCGCGCCCGGCTCCGACGCGCTCGGCTCGGCGCTGTGTGCGCTCACCGCGGGCGTCTGCTCGGCAGCGCTCGGCTCGGCCCAGCTGGGCGCGACCGCCTCGTCGGGAGCTTCGGGTACCGGGTCGCTCCAGGTGGGCCTGGCCGCAGCACCAGCGGGATCGGCCCAGGTGGGCTCGGCTGCCGGCGGCAGCGGCGGCGGGACGGGGGGCACACCCGGCAGCGGCGGCAACGGCGGAACCGTGCCGGCGAAAGCGCCGCCGGGAGTCGGCGGCGGCGGGAAGCTGGCAGCGGCCGGCGGCTGCGGCCATTCACCTGCGGGGGACGACGGGACAACAGGGGTGGTTCCCTCTGGCTGAGGGAATGCTGGCTCGCGCGGTTCGGTCACGGGGGAAGTCCTTTCGTGCACAGCTCGTGAGCTAATGCTGTCACTCATACGGGTGTGCGAGCATGACCGACACGATTCACGCTCGGACGCCTCTTGGCCGCAGCTGAGGGATCTACAGCGATGCAGACAGGCTGATAAGGAGTGACTCCATGGCCAGCAATGGGGCGACATTGGCCTCAAGCGCCTGGCGACAGGTCAGAATCGCATCCAAGCACCTGATGCTGTGTTCAGCGCTGGTCGAGGTCGCGATCTGTTCGACGGCGTCCCACTGTTCGGCATTGATGACCTCCGCCCCCGCCCCGGTCTGCAGGATCAGCACGTCGCGGTAGAACGCGGTCAGCTCGGTGAGCACCCGATCCAAGGCGTCGCGCTGCAACCGCTTGGCTCGGGCCTTCTGCTGATCTTCGAGATCGCGCAGGGCCGCTTGCGCGTTGCGCGGCTTCGCTCCGGTGGTGTTGACCCCCAACGCCTCGGCGAGCGCCGCCCGCTCCTTGGCGTCCAGGTCGCCGGTGACAGCCGACGCGTCGGCGCTGGCGGTCTCGACCAGGCTCGCGGCCGCGCTCAGGCAGGCACCCAAGCTGCTCAGCCGCGTAGGCAGCGCCAAGACGTCGGCCCGTCGCGCACGCGCCTCTTCGTTGCGAGCAAGCGCTCGCGCCCGCCCGATGTGACCCTGCGCGGCGCGCGCAGCGAAGTCGGCTGTGACCGCATCGACGCCATCGCGGCGCTGCAGCAGCGCGGAGATCGCCGCAGTGCTCGGCGTGGCCAGCTCAACCCGCCGACACCGCGAGCGCACCGTCACCACCATGTCCTCCGCGTTCGGGGCGCAGAGCAGCCAGACGGTGCGCGCCGCCGGCTCCTCGATGCTCTTCAGCAGCGCGTCGGCGCCGCGTTCGGTGATCCGGTCGGCATCTTCGACCACCAGGATCTGCAACCCAGCGACCGTCGGCGCCATCGCAGCCCGTCGAACGAGGTCGCGAACCTCGTCCACGCCGATGCTCAACTGCTCGGTGCGGACCAAGGTCACATCGGGGTGGGCGCCGGACAGCACCGTGACGCAGGTATTGCACTGCCCGCAGCCGCCGGACGGGCACTGCAGCGCCGCAGCGAAAGCCCGGGCAGCATTCGACCGGCCAGACCCGGGAGGGCCGGTAAACAGCCAGGCATGGGTCATCGCGTGGCTGTGCTCGCCGGTACGACGGGCCGCCACGGCGCGCGTGAGCACCTCGACAACACGCTCCTGGCCGATCAGGTCGGCCCACACACCGGTCGCGGCTACGGTCATGGCGTCAGCCTGCCTCACGCCTCAGACAACACGGCGTCCACCCGCTCAGCCACCCGAGCCGCGATCGCCTCGATCGGATCTCGGGCCGGCAGCACCAGGTAGTGCTCCGGATCGCGGCTGGCCAGATCGAGGAAGAACTGCCGGGCGCGCCGGTGGAGCTCATCGCCGGCGCTCTCGAGACGGTCCTTCTGCTTGATCGACGCCACACCCTGGTCGGGGTCCAGATCGAGGACGACGGTCAGATCGGCCAGCAAGTCACCGGTAGCCCAGCGCGCGATCTGCTCGACGCGGTCCACATCCAGATCACGGCCGGCACCCTGATAGGCGAGCATCGAATCCACATAGCGGTCGCTGATCACGACCGCCCCGCGCCGCAGCGCCGGCATGACCACCTCGTGGAGATGCTGGGCCTTGTCGGCGGCGTACATCAGCGCTTCGGCCCGCGCAGAGACGTCACCCCATTTGGGATTCAGCACCAGATCGCGCAACACCGCGCCGACGGCTGTGCCGCCCGGCTCGAGAGTCACCACAACCTCGCGGCCTCGTTCGGTCAACCAGTCGGCGAGCAGCTTGGTCTGGGTCGACTTCCCGACCCCGTCGCCGCCTTCGAAGACAACGAAGATCCCGTCATTCACGCAGGCAACCCTATCCGCCCAGGGCCGCGGCTCGACCCTCGGCCGGCGCGCCGCCCACGGGCTGCCACCGGGCTGCCCTGCGCCTGATCGGTCAGGCTTTGGCCTTCTTCGGTGCCGCCTTGCGGGTGCTGCGCTTCGGCGCCGGGCCCTTGGCCCGTTTCTCGGCCAGCAGTTCGGCCGCCCGCTCCAAGGTGATCGCCTCGACCGAGTCCGAACGCCGCAAGGTGGCATTGGTCTCGCCATCGGTCACGTAGGGACCGAAGCGGCCGTCCTTGACCACCACCGGCTTGCCGGACGCCGGATCGGCACCGAGCTCCTTCAACGGCCCGGCTGCGGCCCGCGCGCCACGTCCACGCGTCTTGGGCTGGGCGTAGATGGCCTCGGCCTCCTCCAGGGTGATCTCGAAGATCTGATCCTCGCCGGTCAGCGATCGGGAATCGGTGCCCTTCTTCAAGTACGGGCCGTACCGACCGTTCTGCGCGGTGATCTCCTCACCGTCAGCCGCCGTCCCGACCACCCGCGGCAAGCTCAGCAGCCGCAGCGCATCGTCGATGGTCACCGTGTCAACGCTCATCGAGGAGAACAGCGACGCCGTGCGCGCCTTCAGCGACTTCGGCGCGTCCTCGGGCAGCACCTCGGTGA
Source organism: Propionicimonas sp. (assembly GCA_036788135.1). Lineage (GTDB taxonomy): Bacteria > Actinomycetota > Actinomycetes > Propionibacteriales > Propionibacteriaceae > Propionicimonas. The sequence goes on along the minus strand of DAIQNZ010000002.1, from coordinate 445,117 downwards.
CGTAGGGCCCATAACGGCCGTCCTTGGCCACGATGGTGCGCCCGGTGGCCGGATCGACGCCGACTTCCCGCTCCTCGGCGACCGGCTTGGCGAGCAACTCCTTGGCCAGCTCGAGGGTCAGCGCATCCGGGGCCAGCTCGGGATCGACATTGGCCCGGTGGCCTTCGCCATCCTCGACATAAGTGCCGTAGCGACCGACGCGGACGTCGACGCCGTCACCGAGGCTGAAAGTCGACAGCTTGCGCGCGTCAATCTCGCCGAGCTCGCTGACCAGGCGCTGCAGGCCCGGCTCGTCGGTACCGAAGTAGAAGTCCTTGAGCACCCCAACACGGGCGGCATTCCCGCTGGCGATCTCGTCGAGGATGTCCTCCATGCCGGCGGTGAAGTCGTAGTCGACCAGCTTGGCGAAATGCTCCTCCAACAGCCGGGTGACCGCGAAGGCCAGCCACGTCGGCACCAGGGCAGAGCCCTGTTTGTGCACGTAGTCGCGAGCCGTGATGGTGCGGATGATCGCCGCGTAGGTGGAGGGACGACCGATCTCGAGCTCCTCCAGCTTCGCGACCAGGCTAGGTTCGGTGTAGCGGGCCGGCGGACGAGTCTGGTGGCCCTCGGCCGTGACCTTCTCCGCCTCCAGCCGATCACCGGAGGCCAACTGCGGCAGCCGCGCCTGCTCATCATCGGTCTCGCCGTCCTCGACGGACTCGACGTAGGCCTTCAAGAAGCCGAGGAAGCTGAACGTCCGCCCGGAAGCGGTGAAAGTCGCCCGTCCGGACTCGACGACCTCGCCGGTGGCGGCGTCGGTAGCGGCGAAGCGTTCGGCCAAGGTGGCGCCAATCTTGACCGTGACGGTCTCGCCGATCGCATCGGCCATCTGCGAGGCGATGGTGCGCTTCCACACCAGCTCGTAGAGACGGTACTGGTCACCGCTGAGGCCGGTCTCGTCCGGGGTGCGGAACCTCTCCCCGGCCGGACGGATCGCCTCGTGCGCCTCCTGGGCGTTCTTGACCTTGGAGGCGTAGGTGCGCGGCTTCTCCGGCAGGTACTTGCCGCCGAACAACTGCTTGACCTGCTCGCGGGCGGCGTTGATCGCGGTGGTCGACAAGGTCACCGAGTCGGTACGCATATAGGTGATGAAGCCGCGCTCGTAGAGCTCCTGCGCAACGCTCATCGTCCGCTGGGCGGTGAAGCCGAGCTTGCGGCCGGCCTCCTGCTGCAGCGTGGTGGTGCGGAACGGCGGGTAGGGCCGGCGGGTGTAGCTCTTCGCCTCCACCCCGGACACCGCATAGGACGCCCCCCGCAGCGCTTCGGCCAAGGCCTCGGCCTGCTCGAGGGTGAGCTGCATCACTGCGCTGCCGGTAACGACGCCGGCGGAATCGAAATCGCGGCCGCTGGCGATGCGCCGGGAATCGAAAGTCGACAGCTTGGCGGCAAAAGTGCGCGGCTGCGCATCGGCGCCGGCGTCCAGGACGGCGCTGATGTCGGCGTAGTCGGCGGCAGTGAAGGCCATCCGCTCGCGCTCACGGTCGACCACCAGGCGGGTGGCTACCGACTGCACCCGGCCGGCCGACAGCTTCGGCATGACCTTCTTCCACAGCACCGGCGAGACCTCGTAGCCGTACAACCGGTCGAGGATGCGCCGAGTCTCCTGGGCATCGACCAGGTCAGTGTCGAGTTCACGGGTGTTCTCGACCGCGGCCTGGATGGCCTCGGGAGTGATCTCGTGGAAGACCATCCGCTTGACCGGGATCTTCGGCTTCAACTCGTCGAGCAGATGCCAGGCGATGGCCTCTCCCTCGCGGTCCTCATCAGTGGCTAGGAAGAGTTCGTCGGCGTCCTTGAGTTTGGCCTTGAGCTCGCGGATGGTCGACTTCTTGTCGGCCGCGACCACATACAGCGGTTCGAAGTCGGCCTCGACGTTCACGCCGGTGCGCGCCCACTTCTCACCCTTGTACTTGGCGGGAACCTCGGCCGCGCCGGTGGGCAGGTCGCGGACGTGACCGCGGCTGGACTCGACCACGTAACCCGAGCCGAGGAACTTCGACAGGCTGACCGCCTTGGTGGGGGACTCCACAATCACGAGTCGGCGTTTTCCTGTAGCCACGGGCAACTTCCTGGTCGACGGAACGCTCAATCGAGCGATCGAGCGAACACTTTAGCCCGCTCGGTCCACCGGCATCGTAGTGCCGAGTGCACCGGTAGGCCCGACGAGCGTCCACCCGAGCCGGGCGGCAGACAGCGATGGTGCCGGATCGAGAAGCTCGATCCGGCACCATCGCAGGCACGGCAATCAGTTCACCGAACTGGACCCGATGGTCACCGTGGCGTGCTTGTGCGCGCCCTTCGACGTCGTCCACGACACCGAGACCTGTTGCCCCGGCTCGAGAGCGCGGATGACATTGGCGACATTCGTCGTGGCGGTGATGGCGGTATCGCCAACCTTGGTGATCCGGCTGCCGGCGGTGATGCCGGCCTTCGCCGCCGGACCGTTGGAAACCACCGAGGCGACCGTCGAGCCACCCGACCCGGTGTAGCTGGAGTCGGCCACTCGGACGCCGAGGTAACCGGCGGGTCCGACCCGAACCGTTCCGGCATCCTGCCCGGTCTCGATCTGGTTCACCACCGAGACCGCAGTCGCGATCGGGATGGCGTAGCTGGAGTGCTCCTTGGTTGAACCGGCAGTCGTCATGCCCAAGACCTCGTTCTGGCTGTCGAACATCGGACCACCGGAGTCACCCGGGACGGCACCAGCGTTGGTGGCGACCAGCCCGGACAGATCCTCGGTGTTGCCCCACGGGGACTCCGAGTTGACCTGCAATGACTGGTTGGTGCCGGTGACCTTGCCGGCAGCCCGCACCAGCTTCATCCCACCGGACGCATTGCCGACCGCAGCGACCGCGTCGCCGACGTTCACCGCGTCCTGGTCGAGGGTGACGGTGTCGAGTCCGCTGGCGCCCTTGAGCTGCAGAAGCGCGACGTCCCTGGTCTGGTCGAAGCCGAGGACCGTGGCCTCGTAGCTGTCACCGGTGGTGGCGATCGTCACCAGAACCTTGGTCGTGCCGGCGACCACGTGGTAATTGGTCAGCACCTTGCCGTCAGCGGTGAGCACCATGCCGGTTCCATAGGCGGTGCCCTCGCTGGTGGCGGCTTCGATCAGCGCCACGCCCTTGGCCTGGGCCGCGCTCACCGCGCTGCTCTGGGTGGTGCCCTCGTTCGAATCCGGAGACTCCTCCTCGCCAGGCTGCTGGCCCGACCCGGGGAACTGCGGTGCTGTGGTGATCTGCGGACGCGCGGCCGCACCGAAACGTCCGCCGGCCACGGCATAGCCGGCAACTCCCAAGGCGAACGCGAGCACCACGGCCAGGACGGCCATCGGCCAGCGCTGCTTGGTCGCCGTTGGCTTCAGCTGATGCTGCGGGTAGTAACCGGAGTAGTAGGACCCGTACGGCCCGGCGGGCGGCTGCGAACCGGGTGGCGGCGGCGGATAGCCACCGTTGTAGAAGCCGTAGCCGGTGCCCGGCGGGTACTGCCCGTTGGCGGCGTAGGGCGGGTACGGCGTCTGTCCGAAAGCCTGCTGCCCGTAGGGGTTGGTGCCATATGGCGGCTGGCCGGGCACTCCCGGCTGGCCGTACGGATACTGCTCGGACGCAGCCTGCGTGCGGGCCGATCCGGTCGCCGCTGGGCCGTTCGGTGCTGCCGGCCTCGGCTGCGGACCAGTGAACGACGGCGAGGCGGCGCCGCCCTGCGTCGAGAACTGCTGGGTGGGCTCAGACGTCGGTAGCTGCTGGGTCGGTTCGGAGACCGGTAGCTGCTGGGTCGCGTCGGAAACCGGTAGCTGCTGGGTCTGCGGCGTCGATGACGGACGCCACCAGTCGGCCTCCGGTGTGGACTGCGAAGTCCCGGTGCCCTGTGCCTGCGGCGTGATCGGGGTCGTGGGGTCGTCGCCGTGGTCGGCGGCACCCCGGGGTCGGGTGGATTCCTCGGCCATGTTTGCTCCTTCTTTCTCCTTCAGTGAAGGCGGCAAATCAATGCCTTAGCTGTCGTGATCCTGTGAACTCCTGTGAGTCAGGAACGCCTCAGGAATCCTTCGCTGACGAGCCTACGCAGAAGGGGCAACAGCTCCTGGCGCAGGTCTGTTCCCTCGGTGCCGGTCAGGGAGGCGACCGCATCGATGAGCACGGCCAGCGGAAGTTCACCGTCGCAGGCACCGGCGACCGCGGCCAGGGCCGTGCCCGGTTCGACAGCCCGACCGAAACCGAACTGCTGGCGCAGGACCAGGTGCTGCGGGTCCGCAGCACCGGGGTTCCCGATCGTCTCCTGGATCACGTCCGGGTGCAGCGTCCAACGGCTGCTGATGAACTCCTCCTCGGGCAGACGAGCCTGGTCGACCGCGGCGAAGAAGTCTTCGAAGGCGGGCCCCACCGGCTGATGCACCAGGTGCGGCCACTCCTCGCAGCGGATCTCGGGCCGCTCGCGCCCCGACGCCCGTAGCGCGATCCACCCCATGCCGATGCTGGTGATGCCGAGGGTCTCGAAGTAGTCCAGCCATTCCCGATAGCGCTGGGCGTACTCGTCGCTCCCGGCCAGGCCGGCGTCGGCCAACCACAGCTCGACGTACTCGAAGGGGTCGAGTTCCTCACGCTGAAGGACCAGCGCATCACAGCCTGCCGGAATCCACCCGGCCACCCGATCCCGCCAGGGCTCAGCGGTAATCGCCCAGTTCCCCAGCACGATGAGGGTGCCGCCGGGGTTCAGCTGCCGACCGGCCTCGGCGACCACCCGACGCATCAGCCCGTCACCGGCCTCGGTTCCTTCCCGATAGACCAGGCCGGAACGGTTGGGCGGGGTCATCACGTAGGGCGGATTGGTGACGATCAGATCGAAGCGCTCACCCACGACCGGCTCGTACAGCGAGCCGAGCCGGTACTCGACGGCCGCGCCCGACAGGGCCGCGGTGATCCGGGCCAACTCCAGGGCACGCGGGTTCAGATCGGTTCCGATCACCCGCTCGCAATGCGTGGCCAGATGGAGTGCCTGAATGCCGCACCCCGTGCCCAAGTCGAGAGCCGAGCCGACCGGCGTCCGTGGAATCAGCTGCGCCAAGGTCGTCGACGCCGGTGAGGCACCCAACACGAAGTCGGGTCGCGGCGGCGCCACGCGCCCGTCCAGCGGGGTGCGGTCGGCGCAGATCCAGAAGGAGTGCGCCTCGTCGCCGTACGGCTTGAGCTCCACGTCCGCACGAAGGTCGTCGCCCTCGGCGATCACCAGGCCGGAGGAGACCAGCGCGTCAACGTCGGCGTGCAGCGCGCGCACCCGTCCGGCGGGCAGCCGAAGGCCCAGCAGCCAGAATCGGATCAGATCGGCCTGGTCGTCGGTGGCATCGGCGAGCGCCCGCAGGGTGGGCAGGCTGGAGTTGCGTCCGAGGCCGGCAAGCGCCGCCGGGCCGAGACGGTCCCAGACCTCGTCGAGGGTGTAGGCGGCGGCGAGCAACTCCTCGCGCCAGGTCAGCAACTGGTCATCGGACAGCACAGGCACCAGCCTGTCACGTCGCCGGCCTCCTCGCCTCGTGGCCGAACCGACCAGAGCGGCGGTTTCCCGCTCCTCGGGCCCATCGCGCAGGCCGTGCGGTGCAAGACTGTGAAGGCGTTGCGGAAGGGATCGGTCGATGAAGATCGTGGTGGTGGGCGCCTCAGGGAACGCGGGAGGAATGATCGCGCGCCTGCTCGCGCCCTCATTGTCCGCCGCTGATGAACTCGTCCTCGCCGGCCGCAATCTCGAGCGCCTCGCCGCGGTGCAACGGCAACTGACCACCGTCGCCGACGTCGGGGTGGCCAGCGTCGACGTCGCGGTTCCCGAACAGGTTGCGGTCGCCGTCGAGGGCGCAACGGTCGTGGTCGTCACCGTGAGCCGCCCTGACCTGGTTTCGAGTCTGGCCGAGATCGTGCTGGAGGCGGGAGCCGACTGGTTCGACACCCTCCTCTCCTCGCCGACCAAACACGCCGCTTTGCGAGCCTTGGCCCCGCGAATCACGGCCGCCGGACGCTGCTTCGTCACCGATGGAGGCTTCCATCCCGGGCTTCCGGGCGCCTTGGTGCGCTGGGCCGCCGAACGACTCGATGCCATCACGGTCGCCGACGTGATGGCCGGGCTGCGGATCGATTGGCGCACCGACAGCCTGTCGGACTCGACCATCGCGGAGATGCTCGACGAGCTCACCGACTTCTCGATGGCGACCTGGGTGGACGGACAGCGCCGCGAACTGCGCTGGACCGAATGCCCGGTGGTCGACTTCGGCAAGCCGATCGGACGCAAGTCCTTGGTGCCGATGGCGTTGGCGGAGATGGACGAGCTTCCGGCCCGTTACCCGACGCTGCAGCGCTGCGGCTTCTACGTCAGCGGCTTCAGCCCGGCCTTTGACTACCTGGCGATGCCGATCTTGATGGCGGTGAGCAAAGTCCGGCCGTGGCGCCCGGCCGCGATCGCCTTCACGCGGCGGGCCATGGCCCGGCTGTGCCGTCCCACTCCGCCGTACCAGTTGAGCGTGAAACTCGACGCGGTCGGTGAACGTGCCGGACGGCCGGCGACAGCCTCGGTTCGGGTCAGCGGGGAGGACAGCTACCTGCTCACCGCGGCACCTGCGGTCGCCTGCCTGCGCGGAATGCTGGACGGCTCGATCCGCACCCCCGGCGTCCACCTGCAGGCCGATGTGGTTTCGCCGACGCCGCTGCTGGCCGACCTGGCCGCAGCCGGGCTGCGGGTGGAGACGTCGCTGACTCCGACCGGTGTGGGAGCGCTCGGCTCGCTGGGGCTGTGAGGTCTGGCAGGGGCAGTGAGGTTCGGCGGCCTCAGGCGGTGAACGAACGGGAGTAGCGGCAGCCGTCACGGTCGAGCCACTGAGCTTTGCCGTCCACGACACCGCGGAACTCGACATGCTCAGGGCCAGCCGGCGAACCGATGGCGAAAACTCCGTGCCCCAACGCGAACAGTTCGGACTCCTCGCCCGGCGCCTCCACGCCGCCCGGCGCGCACAGCAGCAGCCGCCCGGCGCGTTGCACGACGCGCAGATGCGGGAACCACGGCGTGTAGCTGCGAAAGTGTCCGCAGTAGGGCACGAGTTCCGGGCGCGCGTCATCATCATGGCCAAACACGGTGTGGCCGCACGACCAGGTCTGGCCGTCGAAAATCAGGCCGAACAGCTCGGTGCCGGGGAGTTCGGCACGGATCCGGTCTCCCCATCCCCACCGCAACGGCGAACGGATCCCGTGGAGTTCGGCCGTCAGGCTGACGTCGTCGCCATGCTGCTCGGCCTGGACGCTGAGTGGACCGAAGGCACCGATCATGCCCGGGCTCACCGCACGCGCACGGCCGGGACCAGCCACTGCCCAGCGCGCGGGGTTCAGCGGCACCTCCACGTCGGCCAGAACGACCCGCGCGATGGCCTCGGCTACCGGGCTGTCGCCGTTGGCTGAGGTCACGACGGCGACCGCCCGGCCGGCAGTCGGGTCGACCAGCAGGAAGGACGCGTAGCCCACCATGCCGCCGCCATGACTGAGGAGCACCCGCCCGCCCTGCAGCTCGGTGTTCACGCCCAGCCCATAGCGGCTGTGGCCGGATGCCGGTAGTCCCCGCAACGCCAGCAGGGGCTCGCCGCCGGGTCCGACGCGTCCAACCATCTGGGCGAAGGTGTCCTCGCCAACGACGTGGGCTCCACGGTTCAGCAGCAGCCGTCCCAGGGCGGCCAGCTCACGTCCCGAAGCCGCGACATTGCCGTCGGCTCCGTCGAGTTCCAGCCACGGTGCCGCCTCGAGCGGATCGCCGGGCCACCAGGGGCGGCCGGTACGCAGTGGCTGGGTCCCCACCGCCAGGCCATCCCGATCGGCATCGGTGATCGCCGCGAGCGCGCCTCCCATCGCGGCCGGTTCGAGGACCAGACGTCGGGCCAGGTCGGGAAGGGTCTGACCGGTGACGGTCGAGGCTGCGGCCCCCAGCAGCAGGTAGCCGAAGTTGGAGTAGTGAAAGCTCTCCCCTGCGGGCAAAGCCGCGCGCGGCTGAGCGGCGACGAGCTGGCCGAGTGGATCGGGGACCGCCTCGACGCCGGAGATGATTCCTGAGCAGTGCTGAAGCAGGCGCTCGATGGTGATCGACTCGGCTCGCAGCGCCGGTGACAGCCAACCGAGGAGTTCGCCGATGGGTTGGGTGAGCTGCAGCGCCCCATCTTCAACCAGGCGCAACACCACCAGGCCGGTGACGATCTTGCTGATCGAACCGATCTGGAAGCGGGTCACGCTGTTCACCGGCGCCCAGCCCGTCGGCGAGACCGTGCCGAAGCAGACCTCATCGACGACTCCCCGCCGATCGGTGACCACCACGCAACCCGACGGCACCGACCAGGGCCGGGTCACGCTGCGCACCAGGGACTCCACGGTGGTCACACCAACACCTCCCGGGCCAGCAACTCGGCGAACTGCTGTCGACGGACGGCGACCCGCGCCTGCCCGTCCTGGCAGAAGACCACCGGCGGTTTCAGGGCGGTGTTGTAGTTGTTCGACATGGTGAAGCAGTAAGCGCCGGTGACCGGAACGGTCACCAGGTCGCCCACCACCGGCGAGACGACCTCCACGTCGCCGGCGAGCTGGTCGCCCGATTCGCAGTGGCGTCCGACCACGTCGACGATCTCGGTCGGACCGGTGCGATCGATGACCGACGGCGCGAACGGCTGGCCGTACAGCGATACCTCCAGGTTGTCGCCCATGCCGCCGTCCACGGCCAGATGAGTGCGGCTGCCGCGCTTGACGGTGACCGTGCGGTAGGCCGTCACCACCTGCCGGGCGATCAGTGAGCGCCCCGGTTCGACCAGCAGCTCGACCTCACGCCCGAGCCGGCGATGGACCTCTTCGGTGAGCACCTGGGCGTAGTCGTCGACCTCGACCCACGGGTCGTCGCTGACATAGCGGACGCCGAGTCCGCCACCGAGGTCATAGACGTCGAAGTGCTCGAACTCGGCCAGCGCGGCGACCTCCTGGCGGAACTGATCCAGATCGTGCAGCTGGGAGCCGACGTGCGCGTGCAAGCCGCGCAGGTCAAGCCGCGGCTCAGCGCGCACGGCACGGATCACCGACGGCACCTGGTCGGGCGGGATGCCGAACTTGGAGCTGGCGTGACCGGTCTGCATCGCCTCGTGGGTGGCCGCGATGATCGACGGGCTGACCCGCAGCAGCACCGGCACCCGGCGGGTGGCCAGGCGGGCGATCCGCTCGATGTCGTCAAGGTTGTCGATGACGATGTACCGCACCCCGGCGTCCAGCGCGGCGGCGATGTCCTCGTCGGTCTTGGCGTTGCCGTGGGTCACGATCCCTGCCGGATCGGCCCCTGCGGCCAGAGCCATTCGCAACTCCCCCCAGGCCGCGGTATCGACGCCGCAACCGGCCGCGACGAACCGTCCGATCACCGCAGCCGAAGGGAACGACTTCGCTGCGAAGAGCACCCGGGTGTCGGCATGCCGTTCCCGGAAGGCGCGCAGGTAGTTCTCGGCATGTCGGTGCAGGGCAGCGGTGTCGACCAGGTACGCCGGCGTCCCGTGCTGGGCAACCACCTCCGCGACCGAGCAGCCGCCGATCAGCAAGCGACCGGCCGCGTCGAGGCTGGTGCCGTCCGGGTACAGACTCAGATCGATGGTCATGAACGCCTTCTCGCGAGTTCGGTTTCGTGTTCGGCCGCCCGTTCCTGCCAGATCGCCCGTGCTGCGGCGTCGGGCAGGGTGGCATCGCGTTCGATCACCGGCTCGGGGGATCCGCCCAGGACGTGCGCAGCAGCAAAGCGGGCGGCGCCGATGGTGGAGCTGTCCTTGCCGTCCGGATCGAAGCGGACGACACGCCCGGTAGCGTCGGCCAGCTGCTGACGGAAGAAGGGGTTGGAGGCCACCGAGCCTCCGGCCAGGATCTCGCCGTCCGGGCTGAGAACGTCGACTCCCCTGCTGAGTTCGTGCACCAGCCCCGCGACCAGCCCGAGGGCGAGCTCGGCCCGTCCGGTTCGCAGGCTCAGTCCGCCGATAGAACCGAAGAGGCTCGGATCCCAGCGAATGCCCTGCTCGCCGGGCGCCAGATATGGCAAGACCAGCGGAGCCTGCTCCAGCCGGGCACCGGCGGCCACCTGCATCAGCCGCGGCGCATCCAGGCCGAACAACCCACCCAGCCATCCGATGGCCGAGCCGAGCGTGAGCAGGTCGATCTCGCGGGCGAACCCGCCGGTGGCCGTCGGCGTGACGATGGCCACGCCGGCCGCATCCACCGTGGGGCCGTCGGATTCGGCGATCAGCACCGCACTGGTGCCGAGGACCGCGGCCACGGGGCCGGGTGCGTGCACACCCAGGCCGTACGCACCCAGCACCGAGTCGGCTGCCCCCAGCAGCACCGGGACGCCCGGACGACACCCCCACCGTTGCGCGACCGCTGACGCCAGCGGCTCGGCGTGGTCACTGGGCCGGACCTGGGGCAACGCCGCCACGCGTGCCGGAAGGTCCGCCCACCGCTGCTCGGCGAGCAGCCAGTTCCCGAAGCCGGCCGCCGTGCTCGGGTCAGTGAGCAGGCAGCCGGTGAGGCAGTGGAAAAGAAAGTCCTTGGCACCGGCGATGACGTCCACCGACTGCCCCAGGCGCGCGAGCCGAGCCGCCATCGGCAGCAGATAGCGCCCATCGACCCGCTGGCCGGTCTGCCGATACAGCTGATTGGTGTCGATGCCGGTCAGCAGTCGGTCGGCGTCGGCTTCGGCGCGAGCGTCCTCCCAGGTGATCGCCGCGCCGACCGGACGGACGCTGGCATCCAGGCCGACCAAAGTGGGCAGCATGGCGCTGAGTGCGAATGCCGACCAGCGCGTCGGCTCGACGTCCACGGCCAACTCCGCTGCCGCAAGATCGAGGGCGGACAACCAATCGGTGACGTCTTGTTCCGCGGCGTCCGGCGTGGGCCGATGCGTCGGGTAGGCGCGCGCCGATCGCCCGGCGATCCGGCCGTCGGGGGTAACGGCGACCAGCTTGACCCCCGACGTGCCCAGATCAATGCCGACGGCGACCGGCTCAGCCACCATGGCTAGACCGTCGTCGTCGAGCGCGCCAGCACCGCCAACGCGTCGGCGGCAGCGTTGAGGGTGTCGTCGATGTCCTTGTCGGTGTGCACCAGGGAGATGAAAAGATTCTCGAACTGCAGCGGGTGGAAGAGCACGCCGCGCACCACCATCTCCTGGTACCAGCGCGTGAACAGCGGCTCGTTCGCATGGGCGACGGCATCGCGCCAGTTGTGGATCGGCGCGTCGGCGAACCAGAGCTGGAAGACCGTGCCCAGGCCCTCGACGTAGGCGTCCAGCCCCTGCTCCTCGGCCAGGCCCTTCAGGCCGCTGGCCAGCCGGTAGCCGAGCGCGCGCTGGCGTTCGTACAACCCGGGCTCGGCCAGGACGTCCATGGTGGCCGAGACCGCGGCGCACTGCACCACGTTGGCGTTGTAGGTGCCGGAGTGGGAGTAGGTGCCGTCGGCGATCATGTGCATCGCCTCGATGGTGCCACCGACGGCTGCGACCGGGAAGCCGCCGCCGAGGCCCTTGGCGAAGGTGCTCAGGTCGGGCGTGATGCCGAACCACTCCTGGGCGCCGCCGCGGGCGAACCGGAAGCCGGTGATGACCTCGTCGAAGATCAGCAGCGCGCCGTGCTTGCGCGTCTCGGAGCGCAGCAGTTCGAGGTAGCCGGGCTCGGGCAGGATGCAGCCGGTGTTGAACACGGCCGGCTCGGTGAGGACGGCCGCAACCTCGTCACCGCGCTCGTCCATCAGCTTGACGAAGCTGTCGGGATCGTTCCAGGTGAGCACCAGCAGGGTGTCTTCGAGCTCGGCGGGAACACCCGGCCCCATCGCGACCGGACGCGGGTGGTCGGCGGGGCCGGCCAGTTGCGGATCGACGTGATTCGACCAGTACACGGTGTCCTGCCAGCCGTGATAGTGCCCCTCGAAGCGGACGATGAGCCGCCGTCCGGTGGTCGCCCGCGCCAGCCGAACGGCCGTCCCCACGGCCTCGGAGCCGGAGTTGGCGAAGCGCACCTGCTCGACCCCCGGCACCGCCGCGACGACCTTCTCCGCCGCCTCGATCTCGAGCTCGTACGGCAGGCCGAAGCAGGTGCCGTACTCGGTGATCGCCTCGCTGACCGCCTTGGTCACGACCGGGTGCCGGTGGCCGAGGATCATCGGCCCAAGCCCCAGCAGATAGTCGATGTACTCGTTGCCGTCGACATCGCGCAGCCGCGAGCCGTAGCCCTCGCTGATGAACAGCGGGTAGGGCTCCCACCCGTTGCGCGGCAGGCGGGCGGTGCTGCCGGCACCGCCGGGGATGGTCAGTTTGGCCCGCTCGAAGAGGGCGGCGGTCCGGCGCGTCCGTTGCGCGAAGTCGGCGTCGAAGCTCATCTGTGCTCGTTTCCTCGTGTACTTGTCGTACTTAGTATACTGACTATGCTTTGACCGGCAAGAGAGCCTCGATGGCCCGGCGGACGATCTCCGTGCTGACAAGGACGTCCGAGATCGACACCCACTCATCGGCGGAATGGAAGTTGCCGCCTCTGGGCCCGTACATCACCGTCGGAATGCCCCCGGCCTCCATCAGCGCAGCGTCGGTCCAGGCGTTCATGCCGACCCGCACCGCCGGCTCGTCACGAACCTCGACCGAGGCATCGATCAGCGCGGACACCAGCGCTTCGTTGTTCACCCCGATGAACGGGTCGCGGTCGAGGCGCACCCGCACCTCGCCACTGAACCGCGGATCAACCTCGGTGCGCACCCGCTCGAAGATGGCCTCGATATCGGCCACCCGGTCGGCGAGCGTCTCGCCCGGCTGGGTGCCGATCTCGATGCCGAGCACGGCCTGGCTGGGGTAGGTCGCGTAGTCCGTGCCTCCGGTGATCGTGCCAGTGTGGAAGACCGTCCGACCATTGCGCGGATCGGGCGACGGCTTCCACACGGTCTCGTCGAGTTCGTTCAGCCGGGTGATCACGTGCGCCAGATGGACGATGGCGTCCACGCCGTCGTCGGGGGCCGAGCCGTGCGCCGGTCGCCCGTTCACCACGATGTCGATCCAGCCGAAGCCCTGATGCTCGGCGATCACCAGATCGGATCCCTCCGGCTCCAGCACGATTGCCAGGTCGATCTCGTCGGCATGATGAGCCACCAGGTACTCCGAGCCGATGCTGACACCCTCTTCGTCGGCGACGAACGCGACCAGGATGTCACCGCCGAGCTTGGTCTTGTTTCGGACCAACTCCGTCACAGCCAGCAGCGCCACTGCGCAACCGCCCTTGTCGTCGGCAACGCCCAGACCAGTCAGCACGTCCCCATCGAGGACGGGGTTCAGCGCCCGCTCCGGCCACGACGCGTAGCCGACGGTGTCGGCATGAGCGTTGAGGCACAAGGTCGGCCCAGGCTCCGCCCCACGCAGGCGTCCCAGGACGTTGAACCGGCCCGGTTCGATCTCCTCGACGCTCACCTCCAGCCCGAGCTCGGTGAGGCGACGGGCGAACTCGTCGGCGATCTCCACCTCACCGGCACCGCCGGGAATCAGCCAGGGCGTGACCGAGTCGATGCGGCACAGCGTCTCCAACAGCTCGACGGCCTCTTCACGAGTAATCGTCATGGGGTTTGCGCTCCTTCTTTCTTGTGGTCTTCTGCGCCTGCGAAGTGGCAGGCGATGCGTCGAGCGTCCGTGTCCAGCGCGCTGCGCAGCTCCGGACGCTCGGTGGTGCAGATCTCGGGGCTGCCGAGTTCGCGCAATCGCGGGCAGCGGGGGGCGAAGCGACAGCCCTGGGGCACCCGGGTCGGGTTCGGCGCTTCGCCGGTGAGGATCACCCGTGGACGGCGCGTCGAGTCGGCCGTCGGCATCACCTCGACCAGGGCGCGGGTGTAGGGGTGCAGCGGTCGGGCGATCACCTCGTCAGCGGGTCCCTCCTCCACCACCGCACCCAGGTAGAGCACCACGACGCGATCAGCGACGACTGAGGCCAAAGCCAGGTCATGGGTGATGAACAAGGTGGCCGTCCCGGTGCGATCACGCAGTTCGAGCAGCGCCCGGATCACCTCAGCCCGCAACGACACGTCCAGCATCGACACCGGTTCGTCGGCCACCACCAGCCGTGGACGCAGCACCAGCGCGGCGGCGATCGCCAGGCGCTGCCGCTGGCCGCCGGAGAGCTGGAAGACCCGACGCTCGGCGATCTTCTCCACCGGAGTCAGCCCACATTCGGCCAAGGCGACCAATGCCGCCTCGCGACGCGCCTGGGGCCCCAGATCGCGGCGATGCACGCTGAGCCCCTCGGCCACGATGTCCAGAGCGGTCCGGTTGGGCGGAATGCTCTCGAAGGGGTCCTGGAAGACCATCTGGAAGTCCTTGCGCAGCCGGCGCAGCTCGGCACCGCCCAGGCGCGTGATGTCGGTGCCTTCGATCAAGATCTGCCCCTCGGTGGGCTGCTCCAGCCGCATCACCGTGCGGGCGATCGTGGTCTTGCCGCAACCGGACTCGCCGACCAAGGCGACGATCTCGCGCTCATGCAGTTGCAGGTCAACGCCGTCGACCGCTTTGGCGATCAGCCGCTGACGGCCATGCCTCACCGGGAAATGCACCCGCAGTCCGCGGACTTCGGCGACGACCTCCGCCTCACCGGGAGGCTGAGCGATCTGGGTCATCCCTGTTCCTCTCCGAGGAGAACACATGCCGCGCTGTGACCGTCGGCGATGCCGGTCGGCCGCAACGCCGGGTCGATCTCGGCACAGGACGGGCCGGCGACATCGCAGCGTTCACGGAAGCGGCACCCGGCCGGCGGCTTGGCCAGGTCCGGCGGACTGCCGGGGATCCCGGAGAAGCCGGCTGCGCCCTCCCCGATGCGCGGATAGCTGGCCAGCAGGCGGCGGGTGTAGGGGTGGGCGGCGTGCGGCAACCCCGGCCGCGACTCCAGCACCACCGAAGCCGGGCCTTGCTCGACGATCCGGCCGGCGTACATCACCGCGGTGCGATCACAGAGCTCCCCGAGCACGGTGAGGTCGTGGGAAATGATCACCATGGCCAACCCCAACTCGTCGGCCAATCGGCGGATCAGCTCCAGGATCTGCGCCTGGGTCATCACGTCCAGCGCCGTGGTGGGTTCGTCGGCGATCACCAGTTGCGGGCTGCAGGCCAGCGACATCGCGATCAAGGCGCGCTGCTTCATGCCGCCGGAGAACTGGTGCGGGTAGTCGTTGGCGCGGCCGGCAGCGATCCCGACCTCGCCGAGCAACTCCTCGACGCGCCGACGCAGCACCGTCCGGGAGAGCCCCGGCTCATGAGCAGCGATCACACCGGCGATCTGCTTGCCGATGGTCATCACCGGATTGAAAGCGTTCATCGCGCCTTGGAAGACCATCGAGATCCGCGCCCAGCGCACCTGACGCAGCGCAGCCTCGTCGAGCCCGAGCAGGTCGAGACCATCGAAGCTGACCTCGTTGGCGGTGAGCTCTGCGCTCGTGGGCAGCAACCGCGTGATGGCCAATGCCACCGTGCTCTTGCCGCATCCGGACTCCCCGGCCAGCCCGAGCACTTCGCCGCGAGCGACGTCCAGGTCGATCCCGTCGACGGCGCGGACGATGTCGTCCCCACCGCGGTACCCGACCGCGAGATTGCGGATACTCAGCAGACTCATGCGATCACCGCCAGCTTCGGGTTCATAGCTCGCTCAAGGCTCTGCCCGAGCAGTGAGAAGGCAAGCACCACGACCACGATGCCCAAGCCGGGTGGCAGGAAGAACCACCAGGCACCGCCGCCGACAGCCCCGACGGTGAACGCGTTGTGCAGCATGCTCCCCCACGACACCGTCGTCGGATCACCGAGCCCGAGGAAGGACAGCGTCGCCTCGGCCAGGATCGACCCGGCCACCACCAGCACCGCATTGGCCGTAACCAGCGGCAGAACGCCCGGCAGCACGATCCGGCTGAGAATGCGCAGCGGCGTCGACCCGACGGTCTTGTCTCGCGCGATCACCGGACGCTCACGCAGCGACAGCACTTGCGAGCGCACCACCCGCGCCGTACTGGGCCAGCCGGTGATCCCGATGACGAAGATGATCACCGGAAGGCTCTGGCCGATGATGGCGCCGAGGGCGATCATCAACGGCAGGTTCGGCAGCACAAGGAAGAAGTCGGTAATCCGCATCAGAATCGCGTCCGTCCGTCCGCCGAAGTAGCCGGCCACCACGCCGAACAGGACGCCGATCAGGACGGTGACCAGGCTGGCCACGATGCCGACCTCGAGCGAGACCCAGGTGCCGGCGATCACCTGCCGCAGCACGTCCCTGCCCAGGTCGTCGGTGCCCAGCAGGTGCTGGGCGGTCGGCGGCTGCATCAGCTCTGCGCTGGTGGCGGCCACCTGGTCAGGATTGAACGGCAGGAAGATGGTGCCCAGCACGGCGACGCCGACGACAGCTGCCGCGAGCAGGATGCCGGCCCGGCCCATCGGATCGCGCCACACCGAGCCGGCCAGCCCGCGCCAGCCCCGGGTCGCAACAGCGGTGCTCATGACAGCCTCACTCGGGGATCGAGGGCCCGGTAGACCAGATCGCTGACGAAGTTGGCCAGCACAACGACCACGGCGAAGATCAGGAAGCAGGCCTCCATCAACGGGTAGTCGCGTCGCAGCACCGATTGATAGATGAGTTGCCCCATGCCCGGCCAGGAGAACACACTCTCGACTTGGATCGTCCCGCCGACGGTGGCGCTGGCGTACAGCGTGGTCAAGGTCACCACCGGCAGCAGGGCGTTGCGGACGCCGTGACCCCACAGCACGCGGCGCGGCATCAGGCCGGTGGCTCTGGCCGTGGTCATGTAGTCCTCGGAGAGCACCTCCAGCAAGGAGTTGCGCGAGATCAGGACGAACTGCGCCGTGTCGACCAGCACCATGGCCAGCGTCGGCAACACCAGGTGGCGAGCGACGTCGGCCACCACCGTCAGCCACGACGGGTAGATGGCGTTCGGGGTGAGCATGCCGGCGATCGGCAGCCACCCCAGGCGCACGGCGAAGACGTAGATCAGCAGCATGCCCACCCAGAAGGTCGGCAGGCTCCAGAAGGTCAGCGAGCCGATCACCACCCAGCCGTCGGTCCGGCGTCCATGCCGCGAGGCCGCCCAGACACCGGCCAGCACGCCCAGGACGACCACCAGGATCGTCGACATCGTGATCAGGATCAGCGTGTTGCCCAGCGCCTGGAAGACGATCGGGCCGACCGGCGACTGGTAGCCGAAGGAGTAGCCGAGGTCGCCCTGGGCGAGATTCTTCAGGTAGTCGACGAACTGCACCCAGACCGGCTGATCAAGCCCGTAGAAGGCACGCAGGTTCGCGATCTGACCGGCATCCAGGTGCTGACCGCGCGCGATCAGCGTGACCGGGTCGCCGGGCATCAAATGAAAGAGGGCGAAGTTCGCCACCAGGACGGCGAGCAGGGTCAGCACCAGGTGCCAGACCTTGCCGAGGACGTAGCGCAGCACGATGTCAGACCGCGCGGACGTCCATGTAGTTCGCTCTGGTGAAGTTCAGGATCGGACCGCCGGCCATCTCGTGCCATCCGGTCCAGGTGTCCGTCCGCCAGCCGGAGAGCTTCTTCTGGTACCACATGACGATGTAGGGGCAGGCGTCATAGTGCAGCTGCTGCATCTGCTGGACCAGGGCCACCCGAGCGGCATGGTCGACGGTGCGCGCCTGCTGGTTGTAGAGCTTGTCGTAGGTGGGGTCGGTCCAGAAGGTGTCGTTGTTGCCGCCGATCTGATCGGTGGTGGGGATCCCCAGCAGGTAGGACGGGTCGTCGAAGGTGCTGTCCCAGCCCCAGACCATGATGTCCCAGTCGGGAGCGTCGGTGTTGTAGACCGTCGAACCCAAGGTGTCGGCGTCGGTGGTCGACAGAGTGATCTTCACTCCGACCGCCTTGGCAGCGCTGACGAACAGCTGAGCGGCCTTCACATCCACCGTGGTGTCGGCGATAGCCAGGATCCGCAGCGAGAGCTTGCGGCCGTTCGGGTCCTCGACGTAGCCGTCCCCGTCGCGATCCTTGTAGCCGGACGCGGCCAACAGTGCTTTGGCGCGAGCCGGGTCGTTGTCGAGCACTTGGCTCCCGGTGGGTGCCCAGTGGTAGTCGCCGAAGGCCGGCGGCAGCAGATCGGCACCCGGCTCGCCGTGCCCACTGAGCGCGAGTTCGACCAGCTGTTGGCGGCTGATCGCCAGCGAGAGCGCCTGGCGGAAGTTCTTGTCCAGGACCGCGCGATTGGCCTTCGATGCCGACTTGGTCGAACAGTTGAAGCCGATCATGTGGAAGGAGAACGACTCAGCCTCGGCCAGATGGAGGTTCTGGGCGCCGGCGAGCTGGCCGAAGATCACTGGCGGAATCTCGGCGACCAGGTCGATCGAACCCGTGCGCAAAGCCTGCGCGACGATGTCGTCGTTGCCGAAGACCGACCAGCTGATCTTGCTGGCCGCCGGCTTGGTGCCCCACCACGAGTCGTTCCTGGTGACCTCGACCAGCGAGCCCTTGGTCCAGACCGGGTCGCGGAAGGGGCCGGTGCCGATGGCCTGCTGGTTGGCGAACTTCAGCAGCTGTCCCGAGCTCAGCTTCGACCAGATGTGCTTGGGCACGATCGGGGCGATGACACCGGGCTCGAGGGTCTGCGGCACCGAGTACACCAGACGGACGCTGTTGGCGCCGGTGGCGGTGACGTGCTTGAGGTCGGCGAAGTAGGCGCCGTAGCTGCCGTAGTTGTGATCGCGCAGCATCGTCAGCGTGAACACCACGTCGTCAGCACTGAACGGTTGGCCGTCGTGCCAGGTGACGCCTTCACGCAAGGTGTAGGTGAATGTGGTGCCATCGCTGCTGCGCTCGACGGCGCTGGCCAGCGAGGGAATGATCGCGAAGGTGGCGTCCAGATCCATGAGCTTGTCGTAGACGACGCTGAGGACGTCGACCGCCTGGCTGGAGAACGCGGTGAACGGGTTGAGCGAGTCGATGTCGGTCGTCGACCCGACCCTCAGCACCGTTGATGTCGCGACCTGTGGCGCGCAGGCCGTCAACAGACCGGATGAGCTGACCGCCACTCCAGTGATGGCGGCGAGCCGCAAGAACCCTCGCCGGCTCAGACCGGCTCCACCCGCCTCAGTCATACTTTGCATGCACAGCATTATGGGCGTTCTGCGTTGAATGTAAATGGCAGTGATGTTTCAGCTTCGTCACAGCCAGCTGTGAGCAGTATGCATACTCAGTTGACAGATGGACGCTGAAGGTGCCTGCCTACGGGTGATCGCCAGGACGCCTGGACGGTGCGGCGGCACCAACGGGTCACGGTCAGCCGTCCAGGGTTCGACGCAACCCTCGTTGACGCACCGTGCGCGCGCCCTCGCCGTCCATGTGGAGAGGAAGGGGCGGCGCCTGACCGTCGCCGGAAGCCGCCAGCCTCAAGCCTGGGGCTCGGTTGGCACCCGGGAGCCGAGCGGACGCACCGTCCACGGGCCGGCCGTGATGGGGCCGACCAGCCGCTGACGAGACGGCCCGGCGGAATAGAACACGAAGTCACGCGCCTGATAGCTCTGCTGGAAGCTGTCGAAGACGACCCCATTGGGAGCAACACTCACCCCACGAATGCGCACCACGATGTCGCGGGGGCCGAGCCGCAGCCACTCCCGCTCCCAGGCATCGGGCTGGTCGACCTCGATCGCCTCTTCGACGAAATCCTCGGTGAAGCCGTAGCGCTCGGCCAGGTAGTCGTAGAGAGACTCGCCGGCCGCCAGGCGCTCCTCCTCCAGCGCTGGCACCACCGATAACGGCAGCACCGCCCGCTCCAGCACCCGCGGACGATCAGCCGTCCGGCGCAATCGACTCACCTGCCACACCGGCTGATCGGTGCCGATGCCCAAGGCCTGCGCATGGGCATCGGACGGCATCCCGACCTCGATGCCGATCAGCTCGGTGGTGAGCTCGATCTGACTGCCCTGCATCGTCTGCAGCAGCGAACCCGGGCGGCCCGGCTCCGCCACGATCCGCGGACCGGCAACGAAGGTGCCGACGCCCTGGTGGCGGACGATCCGTCCCGCGTGGGCGAGTTCGTCGAGCGCGCGGCGAACCGAGATGACGCTGACGTCGGCACGGTCGGCGAGTTCGGCAACGCTCGGCAGCTTGTCGCCAGGACCGAGGCCGCCCTGGCTGATCAACTGCTCGATCAGGTCGACGACGAGTCGGTATCGCAGCACGCGCGGAGCCTCAGCGGGGCGGGTGGAGGCGGGACGAGGCATGGGCTCATGCTACTGAACATGCTCGCTGGGCAGCTCAGGCGCGTCCGGATCAGTGTAGAAGGGGGCTTTGCCCACTACCCGCGCGATCACCGACAACACGAAGCCGAACAGCACCAGCCCGACGCCGACGCTCAGCTGGACGGGATCGAGCTCTCCACTGGCGATGGAGTAGATGACGACGAAGGCCATGAACGCCGCACCCAGGCCGGGAAGCAGGGCACCCAGCACGAAGTCCTTCACGTTGGGCAGCACGACCTGGCGGTGGCACCAGATGGCCGCGACCGCGGTGAGCAGATAGAAGATGGCCGCCATCAGACCCAGGGTGCTGACGACATCGTCCAGCGCCTGACCGATGCTGTCGAAAAGCGTGGACGACCACAGGAACACCAGGTTGAGAACGCCGAACAGGACCGTGGCGTTGACCGGGATGCCGTTGCCGGCACGGACCTTGCCGAACCAGGAAGGGAAGACCCGGGCACGCCCCATGGCGAAACCGATGCGCGAGGAACTCACGATCGCGGCCTGCAGCGAGGCGAGCGTGCCGCCGAGGACCGCAACGATCATCACCGTGCCCCAGACCGGACCGCCGAGTCGAGTGCCGATGAAGGCCAAGATGTTGGCCGCATGGCTCTGCATCTCGTCCATGGACGCCACACCCTGGAAGGCGAGCAGAGAGATGGAGTAGATGACGAAGAGCACCACGACGCTCAGGACGGCTGCGCGTCCGGCGTGCTTGCGCTCGGTCTCCTCACCGACGTAGGCCGCGGTGTCCCAGCCCGAGAACAGGAAGATGGCCAGCAAGACACCGGCGATCAGTTGATTGAAGCCGCCGGCACCAGAAATGGTGAACCAGTCGGCGTTCGGCGTGACCGCACCGGCGAGCCGTCCCGAGGCGATGGCTACGACGGCGGCGATCGCGAAGCCGGCCAGCAGCAGGTACTCGAAGATCGCCCAGCCCCACTGGAACCGCGCCGACGCTTCGACGCCGGTGACCGCGATCACCAAGACG
This sequence comes from Propionicimonas sp., assembly GCA_036788135.1. Lineage (GTDB taxonomy): Bacteria > Actinomycetota > Actinomycetes > Propionibacteriales > Propionibacteriaceae > Propionicimonas. The sequence goes on along the minus strand of DAIQNZ010000002.1, from coordinate 423,795 downwards.
AGGATGTTCAGCACCGATCCGACGGCAGCGACCAGGAACTTGTCGTTGGCCGCGTCGTCAGAGATGAAGGACAGCACGTACGAACCGAGCGGGAGCGTCAGGCTGACGGTGCCCACGGTGTAGTAGAGCAGCATGATCCAGCCGGAGAAGAAGCCGAGGTGCGGGTTGAGCACCTTGCCGACCCACGAGAAGGTGGCGCCGGCGCTGGGCTGCCAGGCGTTGAGCCGCTGATACCCCAAGGCGATGCCGAGCATCGGGATGAAACAGATCAGCAGGGGCACGAAGCCCGCGTAGGCGACTGTCGCCAAGATGGCGGCAAGGGAGACCGCGATGCTCTGCGTCGGACCCGAGCTGGCCAAGGCCATGACGACGACGTCGCGGGTCTTCAATGCGCCTGCCTTGAGGCCCGGCGCCGATGTGCTGGTCATACCTAATCCTCACTCTATATACTGAGTTCGCAGAGGGAATATAGACCTGCACTCACGCCCGGAGGAAGGGGGTGAGGACGATCGCAATCAGAACGACCCAAGAACGAAACATGAGGTGCCTTCCGTGAAGGTCGACGTCTTTGCCAACGACGATGCGCTGACCACTGCAGCTGCCGATCTCGTCCACCTGAGCATCACCGAGTTCGCCGGAAGAGCGCTGGGAATCGCGACGGGCGCAACCCCGCTGGGGCTGTATGCCGAACTCGGTCGCCGTGCGTCCGCCGGGGCACTGGACACCGCCGGGTTATCGCTGGTCGCCCTCGACGAGTACCTCGGGTTGGGGCCGTCCGATGAGGCGAGTTTCGCCGCCTATGTGCACTCGCAGGTGGCGGCCCCCCTGGCGATCGCGTCGGAGCGGGTCGCCGTCTTGGACGGGATGGGCGATGCCCAGCAGGAGTGCGCGGCGTTTGAGCGACGCATCCGCGCATGGGGCGGGGTCGGCGTGCAGATTGTGGGCATCGGCAGCAACGGCCATCTGGCATTCAACGAACCGGGAACGCCGTTCGACAGCCGGACCCACGTGGTTCGGCTCAGCGAGCAGACGCGGCTCGACAATCGGTCCAGCTTCGCCTCCGGGGCCGTCCCGCAGTTCGCGCTCACCCAAGGGATCGCGACCATCATGGAGGCGCGGCGCATTCTGCTCTTGGCGCGGGGGGCGTCAAAGGCTGAGGCGATCGCCCGCGCGTTGACCGGGGCACCGGATCCGAGCTGCCCAGCATCGGTCCTGCAGTTGCACCCCGACGTCGTCGTCCTGCTCGACAGCGCCGCTGCTGGGGCCTTGGAGCTTCCGATCTCGGCCTGAGCATCGGTCGAACCCAACCGGTGCAGGGCGGCGATCCCTGTCGGACCTGGCGGTAAGGGTCGGGGGCGGGTGGCACCCTGTGGGGGTGGCAGTTCCGGATTGGCTCAGCGGTGACGAAAGGATTCGCCATCGCTTTCATCGGCCTGCGCAGAGTGGGAAGACCGTCGCGTTCCCGGATTGGGTCAGCACGTCGGTCCGTGAAGCGCTGGCGTCCGGCGGCATCTCGCAACCGTGGCAGCATCAGATTGACGCAGCACAGGCTGCACATTCGGGCCGGCATGTGGCTCTGGCCACCGGCACCGCCTCGGGAAAGAGCCTGGCCTATCTGCTGCCGGTGATGGCCGCCGGGGTCGACGACCAGGTCGGCTTCCCGGTTGATCGAGGTCCCCTCGGGCTGGACCGCGGACACAGCGCGCTGTACCTGGCACCCACTAAAGCGCTGGCCCACGATCAGCTGCGTGCCTGCCGCGAGCTGAGCTTGCCCCGCTGGCACCCGTCCGCCCTCGACGGCGACTCCGACGAGGGCGAGCGCCGGTTCGCGCGCGACTTCAGCAAGTTCATCCTGACCAATCCCGACATGCTCCACCGCTCCGTCTTGCCTTCTCACCAGCGCTGGGCGCGACTGCTGTCGACCCTGCGCTATGTGGTCATCGACGAGGCACACCGCTATCGGGGCGTCTTCGGCGCCCATACCGCGCAGGTCCTGCGGCGTCTGCGGCGACTGGCGCAGCACTACGGTTCCGACCCGGTCTTCATCGCCGCCTCGGCGACGATCAGCTCGGCCGGCGACCTCCTGGAACGGTTGGCCGGAGTTGACCATGTCGTCGAGATCAGCCACGACACCTCGGTTCGGCCGGCCCTGGACTTTCTGCTGTGGCAACCCGCCGACGATCCCCATCACGAAGCCGCCGACCTGATGGCGCGCCTGGTGGCCGAGGGACGCCAGACGCTCACCTTCACGACGTCGCGGGTTCAGGCTGAACTCGTCGCTCTCCGAGCACGGCGCGCAGCCGGCGACGAGTTCGCCATCGCGTCCTATCGGGGCGGGTATCTGGCCGAGGACCGCCGCGAGCTGGAAGCCGAGTTGCACACCGGCGCACTTCGGGGGGTGGCCTGCACCAATGCTCTGGAACTGGGCGTCGACATCGCCGGTGTGGACGCCGTGATCAGTTGTGGCTTCCCCGGGACCTTGGCTGCCCTGTGGCAGCAAGCCGGCAGGGCCGGCCGCGCTGGGGAGGACGCCCTCGCTGTGCTCGTCGCCCGCCCGGACCCTTTGGACGCGTTCTTGTGCAGCCATCCAGAGCTGGTCTTCGACGCTCCGATCGAGCGGACGGTGCTGCATCCGGACAATCCACAGATGCTGGCCCAACATGTCGCCGCGGCCGCGCAGGAACGTCCGATCAGCCTGGTCGATGATCGGTGGTTCGGCCCTGACCTGCGCGCCGTGCTGGAACGGCTCACCGCCGCTGGTTACCTGCGAGAGCGTTCCGGGCGCTGGTTCTGGACGCGCCCTGATCGAGCGGTCGACTCCATCGACCTGCGCGCGGCCGGGGGGAGCAGCGTCGAAGTGGTCGAGCAATCGACCGGTCGGGTGATCGGCCAGGTCGATCCGGGGGCGGCCGACCGCAGCGTCCATGCCGGGGCGGTCTACCTGCATCAAGGCGAGCAGTGGTTGGTGACCGAGTATCAGCCCGCGGACCACACCGCCCTGGCCCGACGCACCCGGGAGGGCTACTTCACGCAGGCATTGGGTGAAACCGACGTGCACATCCAGCAGGTACTGGCGTCGCGTCACCTGGGGCGGGCCGAGGTGAGCTTCGGGATGGTCGACCTTGCCGGTCAGGTCACCGGCTTCCTGCGCCGCGACGAGGCCACCGGCGTCGTGTGGGACAGCACTCCCCTCGACCTGCCCCGCAGGGTCCTGCGAACTCAAGCCGTCTGGTACAGCCTCGACGACACCGAGTTGGTCGGCTTCGACCCTCGGGATCTGCCCGGCGCTGCTCACGCGGCCGAGCACACCGCGATCGGGCTGCTGCCCGCATTCGCGCCCTGCGATCGGTGGGATATCGGCGGTCTGTCGACCACATTGCACCCCGATACCGGTCGACTGACGGTGTTCGTTCATGACGGCGCCGCCGGCGGTGCCGGCTTCGCCGAGCGTGGCTATGACCAAATCGAACGCTGGCTGGCCGCGACCTGGGAGCGGTTGTTCACCTGCCCGTGCGACGCCGGGTGCCCGGCCTGCGTGGTGTCGCCCAAGTGCGGAAACGGCAACCATCCGCTGGACAAGGCGGCGGCCGCCCGGCTGCTGGAGTTGCTCATCGCCTGATCTGGACCTCATCGGGATCCCCCGCCCCCGGTCGTCAACCGATCTCATCGTTCACCCCACCGGTTCCAGACGACCGGCGTGGGCCGACGCCGTCGCCGTCGCAGTGAGCCCGAGCGGCAAGCGCAGCGACCGACTCACGCTCACCGATACCACGAAGTCGAGCGCGTCGCCGTCGACGCGGCAGCTGGTCAGGCTCACGCCGTTCGACTGCGCAACCGCACCCGCCGCCTGGCAGGCATCGCCGCCGCCGGCGTACCGCGTCGCCGCAGACAGCGCCACCAAGTCGGCGCTTCCGGCCGCATCGTGTTGCGCCACGGCGAACGCTCCGACGAGCAACCCGACCGCGGCGATGGCGGCGGCGATCACGACGACGGTCGCTATCAGCAGGCTGGCGCCCCCGTGGTCGCCGCGCTGGCACGCCTCGCCGTTCACGTCGGCTCCCTCTGGACCGCTGCGCTAGCCGAGAGCGGAACCGCGGGAAGCCACTCCGCCCAGGGGTGAGCGGCCAACTCGACGATCACTCGCACCTCAGCGCCGTGCTGTTGAACGTCGACTCGGGCTCCCGCTGGCCGGTGACGCACGACCTCTTCGACGGCAGCCTGGTCACCCCGAGCCGCCTGTCGGGCGACCGCAGCTGCGAGATCCTGGCACTGAGCAAGGAGCATCACCAGGCTGAGCACCCAGGCCAGCAGAACCAGGGCTGCGGCCGCCCCGAGGCTCGCGAATGCCAGTTCGAGCGTCACCATCCCGCGACCGCCTCGCCCGGCGGCGCGGGCGGCCGGGATGCCCCGGCCAGCCTGCACCGTGGGTGGCATCAGGCGCCCATGAGGCTCTTGATGATCGCGACCAGCGCCTCCACCAAGACCTTCATCAGGTTCTGGAACCACTCCTGTTGAAGGATGGTGATGATCGCTCCGCACCCCGTGGCGACCGCCACCGACCCGACCGCGTACTCCGCCGTCGTCATGCCGCGCTGCCCCCGACGAACTGCCTTCATCAGCTTGCCTGCCATGCTGCTCTCCTCTCGAGTGACGCCCCTGTGGACGCACCCCCAGCTTCGGCAGGTCGTCCGTGGAACGATCGACGACTTCGGCCGGCTGTGGATGGTCGACGACCCGACGAAACAGCTGTGGACAACGACCCGTCAGAACAGCCGTGCCAGCATTCCGCCAACGATCGGTACGACGCCCACCAGGACGAATGCCGGCAGGAAGCAGACCATCAATGGCATCACCGAACGCACCCCCACGCGCTTCGCGGCAGCCTCCACCGCCGCGGCGGCCGCCCGGCGCGCGTCCACCCCGACAGCGATCAGCCGGGCTGACAACGCCACCCCGGAATCGGCTCCCCTGCGCAGCTCTCTGCCCAACTTCGACAACGCGGCATCATCACCGAGCTCGGCCCAGGCGCGCGCCTCGTCAACGCCGAGGCCGATCTTCGCCGTCGCGGCCGCCAGCGCTTCAGCCAGCGGCCCATCCATCGCATCGACCAGCGCGATCGCCGCTGCGCGGGCCGGCAGCCCCGCCTCCACACAGACGGCCAGCAGATCACAGGCTTGGGGAAGGTCGGCCAGCAGGCGCAGCTCCCGCGCCGCCGACGGCGCCGAACGCAAACGTCCGAGCACCAGGTAGCTGGTCACTGCTGCCGCGATCCCCAGCGCCACGGCGATCCAACCCAGGCCGGCAGCAGCGAAGCCGACGGCGGCTCCGGTCGCCGCCGCGCTCACACCACGGCGACGTGAGGAAGTGGCCGGTCTTTCCGGCGGCCGGGGCCTCAGCCGTCGCGACGTCGGGGGCCACCAACTCAGGCACGCGAGTGCCACCGCGGCACCGGCGATCAACGCCCAGTCCATGCTCGCCCTTCCGCCTTCGTGGCGATGCGCTCGATCCACCACACTCCGACGCAGACGAGCGCGACGCCGAGGACCAGGCACGCCTGGCCGAACGGCGTCGCCAACAGAAAGGCGCCCGGGTCGCCGCCCATCCCGTAGCCGAGCGCCAGGCCGAAGAAGGGCAGCGCGGCGAGAAGCCGCCCGGTCGCGCGCGGGGCAGCCAGCTCAGCCGCCACCAGCCGGGTCACGGCCCGCCCATCATCGAGCCGATCCTGCAACGCGTCTAGCGTCGCTGTCAGCGAGGCGCCGGTGCGCTCGGCGACCTCCCAGGCCGTGGCCAGCTGCGCCAAGCCCGCCGCGCCCGGCCGCTGAGACTGGCGTCGAAGTGCCGCCACCACCGAACCGCCGACCCCGTGTCCGGCTGCCGCCTCAGCGAAGACGGCCGAATCGGCGCTGGCCAGGCGCAATGCGACCGTCGGAACGTGCCCGACCCGCAACAGGCCAGCCAACAACTGGCAGGCCTCGGTGACCTGATCGCTGCGCTCACGGGCTTTGCGCACCTGTCGATGCTGCCGAACCAGCCACCATGTCGTGCTGGACAGCATCGCTGCGCTGAGGCCGACCGCTGCGCCGGCGGACCCGGCGATCAACCATCCGGCGACAGCCACGGCGATGACGGCGCTGATGCCGACGGCGCCAATCCAGCCACGCCAACGCAGACGCCTTCGACTCCCGGGACGAAGCCGTCGCAGGCGTGCCTCACCCGACGCCGGCAACGCCCACACGACGGCCGTCGCAACCGCGACAACCAGCACCAGGGCAGTCATCGGCCGGCCAGTCCACGCAGCTGATCGAGCGCCGGACCGGCCTCGATCCGTCCGTCAGGGTGAAATCGCAAGGCGGGTTCGGCGCGGCAACGACCGGTGGCCTGGTCGGCGGTGAGGACCCGCACCTCGTCGAGCCATCGTCGTCCGTCGGAGAGCCGCCGGACGTGAATCACAACCTGGATCGCCGCGGCCAGCTGAGCGTGCAAGGCGTCCCGGGAGAGGCCGCCGAGCGCGCCCAGCGCCTCAAGTCGCGCCGGCACGCTCCCGGCGGAGTTGGCGTGCACGGTTCCGCAGCCGCCCTCATGCCCGGTGTTCAGCGCGCTGAGCAGGTCGGCGAGTTCAGCGCCACGTACCTCCCCAACGACCAGGCGGTCGGGCCGCATCCGCAATGCCTGCCGGACGAGATCGGTCAAGGTGACTGCGCCGCGGCCTTCCGCGTTCGGCGGCCGCGCTTCCAGCCGCAGACAATGCGGGTGCGCCGGCGCCAATTCGCGGGAGTCCTCAGCGATCACGATCCGCTCCTGATCGGGCACCAGACTGAGAAGAGCGGCCAAGAGCGTGGTCTTGCCCGACCCGGTGCCTCCCGAGATCAGGAAGGCTCGCCGCTGATGAATCAAGCCGGTCAGCAGTTCCGCGGCACGAGGACTGAGACTGCCGCTGTCGACCCAGTCTTCGAGGGTGAGCCGTTGCCGATTCGGCACCCGCAACGACAGGCACGTGCCCACATCCGCCACACATGACAGCACCGCATGCACCCGGACGCCATTGGGCAGCCGGGCGTCGACAAAAGGTGATCCGTCGTCGAGACGGCGTGCCACCGAGCCGGCAAGGCGCACCGCCAGTCGTCTCACCTCAGCATCGCCGGCGAAGCGGACGTTGGCCGGCTCAAGTCCGCTGCCACGGTCGAGATAGACCTGGTCTGGTCCGTTGACCAGCACATCGGTCACCCCCGGGGTGGCGAGCAACGGCTCCAACAGCCCGGCGCCGACGCTTTCACGACGCAAGGCCGCGACCGTCTGACGCACCGCGGTATCACTGACCAGAACGCCGAGTTGCCGCAGCGCAGCGCCAACTTCGACCGGCCCGGGTCGCTGCCCCTTCTTAGCGAGGTGTTCGCGCACGGCCTCCAAGGTCGCCTCATCCATGGCTGCCCCTTTCACAGATCGCGCAGCAGGGACTCGACCGCACGGCGGTAGCTCCGGCGCGAGCCTCGCGCCGGAGGCTCACCACGCTCAGCGGCCGCGATCAAGCCGGGTTCGTCGGGAAGTTCGGCGAGCAGCGGCAACTCGAGCGCCTCCGCCACCAACGCGGACGGCAACCCGCCACGGAGCCGCTTCACCACCACAGCCGCGCGACCGAGATCGACACTCAACCTCAGCTGTCGAGCCGCAGCCACTCCACGGACGCTGGCCGGCACGACGAGCAACTGCCGGGTGGCCAGACGTAAAGCCTCTCGGGTCGTCCCCACGTTCGCTCGACCGGGATCGAGCACCACCAGCGAATGCCAGCCACGCAGGGCCGAGACGATCGCCGCCAGTGGCTCACGGGCCAGATCGAGCGGCGCCTCCCGCGGCATGGCGACCACCGAGACCCCGTCCACCACCGGCAGGTACGCACGCAAGTCACCGACGTGGCCCTCTGCGGCGTGCAGGCGCGACCACCGCCATCCCTCAACGCGCTCGGCTCCCAACAGCAGGTCGATGCCTCCCCCGATGGGGTCGGCATCGACCAGCGCAGCCCCGGCGGCACCCCGGGCTGCGCTCAACTGAGCCAGCGCTGCGGCCAGAGTGGAGGCGCCGGCTCCTCCCGAACCGCCGACCACCGTCACCACCGGCGCACCAGCGCGATTGCTGCCCTCTTCGAGCACCGCGCCCAGCCAGGCGGCACCGTCAGGAAGCGGAATCACCTGCGCCGACAACGGCGCCGACCACGCGGACAACAGCTCCGGACGGCTCCCCACCAGATAGACCCCCTCCCGGTGCGGGAGTGCCCGGGCCGCGAGTCGTTCTGCCTGGTCGTCGGCCACCACAACAACCGACGCTGTTCGCCACGCCTCAGCCGAGGCCGTTTCCTCGGTTGCGACCTCAGCGCCCAGCTCTTGGGCGGCCACCGCCGAAAGGACGACGTCCTGGACCTCGCCGGCAGCGGCGATCACCAGAACTGGGCCGGCTGGACTCAGTTGTGCCATGCCTGCAGTTTCGGCACCTGAGGACGAAACCGCTCAGGCAGCCAGAATCTGTGGACGACGCAGCACCGACGCCCGCGTTTTCCACAACTCCCGCGTTGGCCTCACACGCCGACGAACTCGGCGGACAGATCCCACAGGCGCTCGGCCGCCTGCGCGTCCTGAGCCATTGCCGCCGACCGCGCCGGACGACGTTTCTCGTAGTAAAGCCCCGATTGCCAGTCCACGCCGGGGGTGCTGCTCGCCAACCACACCAGCTGGTCGGCCCCCTGCGCGGTGGTGCGCATGGTCCGTTTGAACAGCGGCACCGCGTAGAACCAACGCATCGGACCGCGCGCTTCTTGGGCGAAGTTCGAACCGACCACACCAGGATGGAACGCTGCAGCGGCCAGCCCCTGATCGTTGAATCGCCGGTGCAGCTCCCTGGTGAACAAGATGTTGGCCAGCTTGGACGAGCCATATGCCGCTTCAGCGGAGTAGCTGCGGTCAGCGTCGGGATCGTCCAGGTCCAAGCGGGAGAACAGCCGCGCCGCGATGCTCGAGGTCTGGATCACCGACGCGCGTGAGGCGATGAGCTTGTCCAGCAGCAGGTTGGTCAGCAGGAAGCCGGCCAGGTGGTTCACCTGAAAGGTGAGTTCGTGGCCGTCCTCGGTCACCGTGCGTGCACCCATCAAGCCGCCGGCGTTGTTGGCCAGCACATCGATGCGGGGGTAGGCGTCGTCGAGTTCGGCGGCCAGCCGGCGAACCTGGCTCAAGCGGCTGTAGTCGGCCAGATGATGCGGCACACCGAGCTCGCGCGCCAGCGCCTCAGTCTTGGCCGCCGACCGCCCGACCAGCACCACCGACTCACCGGACGCGGCCAACGCGCGCGCCGCCGCAGCACCGATGCCGTCGCTGGCACCGGTGATCACGATCGTCCGCCCGGCCATGTGTCTCCTTGTTCCGACTGCGGCCAACGCTACCGCCGGCTCGCCGACCGTCGCGGGGATTCCGCAGCGCTCCGGCCAGCCGACCGAAGCCGGCCGGAGCTGCCGCCTACGATCAGTGGTGTGAGCACTCACGTCGGCACCGGCTTCCCTGCTGCCGCAGACGCCTGGCTGATCCCGCGGCCGAACCTCCGCGTCCTGGCCGTCGGACGAGGAACGTCCGCGATGGCATTGCGTCTGGCCGGACGCGGCGCAGTCGTGACGCTGATCGATACTGACGACCAAGCCCTCGGCGCCACACAGCGGCGCAACCATGACCTCGCCGTCGTGGCGGCCGTCGGCGAAGCGCTGCCGTTCCAGCCATGCTCCTTCGATCAGGTCTTGGTCGCGCAGGGCATGCATCTGCTGGCACCCGGGCTGGCCCTGGCGGAGTTCGCCCGCGTGCTCGTCGCCGACGGCTGGCTGGCCGTCGCTCACACCACCCGCGACGACAGTGTTCCGTGGGTCCGTCGGCTCGCCGGGATCCTCCAGGCTCACGATCCCGAGCTGATGACCGGCCGCGCGGTCGAGCCGTCCGCGGCACTCGCCGACAACCCGTACTTCCCCGACATCGAGTACCGCGGCTTCCGTCAGTGGGTGCCGATCACCCGCGACGGGATGATCTCGATGGTCGCCGGACGCCTCTCCGCGCTTCCCGCAGCCGAGGTCGCCGTCCTGCTCGATCAGGTCGCCGACCTGTACGACGTTTCGGCTCGGCCTCCCGACCCGCTGACGCTGCCCTACACCGTGCAGTGTTGGCGCGCTCGCGTCGATCACAGCGAGTTCACCAGCCAACTCGACCTCGCCGACGACAGCCTGCGGATCACGCTGTGACCAGATCGGGTATCGGGTGCCGTCGGCGCGCGCTGCGCCGTCCGCCGTTAGGCTGGGAAACCACCGGAAGGAAGTGACATGGCCGAGTCGATCGACATCACGCAGGTGATCAAGAGCATCCAGGAGGATGTGACCACCATCGTCCGTGGCGAGATCGCCCTGGCCAAGGACGAACTCAAAGCCGAGGTGGGCAAGGCCGGCGTGATCGCGGGCCTGTTCGGCGGCGCCGGCTATCTGGCGGTCAGCGCGCTGGCCGTCGTGTTCAGCGCCTTCGGCTTCTTGTGGGCCGTCGGCTATCAGCACTGGTTCGGGCTCGATCTTCTGACGTCCCTGTTCTGGGGCTTCTTGACGATGGCGGTCGTGATGCTGCTCGTCGCCGCCCTGCTCGGCTTCATCGGCACCCGCGTCCCTCAGCCAGGCGCCCCCACCCAGACGATCGCCAACGTGACCGAGCAGGTCGAGTCGGTGAAGACCGCCGTCCGGGAGGCGAACGCCGAGATCGCCGCGCAGCCCGTGCTCGGAGCTGCGGTCACCAAGCGCCCCGAACTCGACTAGCCCTCGAAGCGCTAGGGCAGCCGCTCGTTGAGGAAACGCGAGGGGATCTCGCTGATCCTGGTCGCATCCCACGGAAGCGCCCAACCCAAGAGCTCGAAGAGGCCGTCCAGCAAGTAGGCGGTGAACCCCCACACATACAGCTCGCCGATCCAGAATCCCGGGCCGGTGAAGCCCCGGGGATGCTTCCAGGTATCGCGATGCGCGGCATCAAGCAGGGCACCGACGGCGACTCGGTGGACGGCCGCGATCTCGCCGGTGTCGACGACTTCGAGCGAGCCGGGACGGGTCCACCAGCCGACGACCGAGGTGACGTCGAAACCGCTGCGGCCGATGTGGGCGGCAGGAAGAATGCCGAGGACGGCCACGTCCTCGCCTCGAACACCGACCTCTTCTTCCGCCTCTCGCAGGGCAGCCGCTACCGGACCCGGGTCGTCGGGTTCCATCGATCCGCCGGGGAAGGCGAGCTGCCCGGCGTGGTGACGCAGATCGGGGCTCTTCTCGACCAACACCAGGTCGAAGCCGCCCACACCCTCACACAGCAGGATCAGAACCGCCGCCGGACGTCCGCGCCCCACGCGTTCCGGACCGGTCAGCCCGGTGAGGGCAGACGGATCGGCCAGCAGCGGCTGAATGGCGAGGATCTCTGCCGGCACCGGGCTGGCAGCCGAGCCCGACATCGTCATGCCCGCGGCTCGCGAATCAGCTTCTCGGCAACGGCCGGATCGGTCGGGCCCTCGCCGAACGCGGGGCACAGCGCCGCCACTGAGCAGGCTCCGCAGGCTGGCTTTCTGGCGTGGCAGCAGCGGCGGCCGTGCCAGATGACCCGGTGATTGAGCGTGTTCCAATCGGCCGGGTCGAAGAGCGTGCCGACCTCGGCTTCGAGAGTGGCCGGGTCTTTCGCCGGGCTCCAGCCGAAGCGGTGCGACAGCCGAATGAAATGGGTGTCGGTCGTGAGCGCTGGCACCCCGAACGCATCGGACAACACCACGTTGGCCGTCTTTCGCCCCACCCCCGGCAGCGTCACCAGTTGCTCACGGTCGGCCGGCACGTCGCCGCCGAAATCGCTGACGACCGAGGCGCTCAACCGCAGCAGGGAGTCGGCCTTGGCGCGAAAGAACCCGGTCGGCCTGATCAGCTCCTCCAACTCGGCTCGATCAGCCGCTGCCAGCTCGGCCGGCCCGGGGTAGCGCGCGAACAACGCCGGCGTCACGGTGTTGACGCGTCGATCGGTCGACTGTGCCGAGAGCACGGTGGCCACGAGCAGTTGCCACGCGTCGACGTGGTCGAGCTCGCAGTGGGCGTCGGGGTAGGTCAGGCCCAGGATTCGGTGAATCTCCTGAGCCCGCTCGGCCAGCTCGCCGGGAACACTGGTCATCAGCGGCGGACGACCTGGGCGATCAGCTCCACCTCCACCGGAGCGTCCAAGGGAAGGACGGCCACGCCGACGGCGCTGCGGGCGTGCACACCGGCCTCACCGAACACCTGCTGCAGCAGCACCGAGGCACCGTTGGCAACCGCCGGCTGGCCGGTGAACTCCGGATCGCTGGCGACGAAGACCACGAGTTTGATGATGCGCGCGATCGCGTCGACCCCGCCCGCAACCGACGCCGCAGCGGCGATCGCGTTCAGAGCGGCCGTGCGCGCGTACTCGGCGGCAGCATCGGGGGTGATCGCAGCGCCGACCTTGCCGGCCTGCGGGAGGACGCCGTCGACGAACGGCAGCTGGCCGGCAGTGAACACCTGGTCGCCGGCAATCGTCGCCGGCACGTACGCAGCGACAGGCGCAGGGACGGCAGGCAGGGCGAGTCCGAGTTCGGTCAGGCGCTGTGACGGCAGCACGGCGGCGGTCACTGGTTCACCGGACGCTTCAGGTAGGCCACGAGGTTCTCCGCGTTCGGGCCGGGCACCACCTGCACCAGCTCCCAGCCTTCGCTGCCCCAGTTGTCGAGGATCTGCTTGGTGGCGTGCACCAACACCGGAACGGTGACGTACTCCCATTTGGTCATGTGCTCACCCTAAAGGGTGGTCACGACAGCGGAGGAGCTCTCCGATCGTCGGATGATCAGCAGACGTACGTCCGCGGCTTGGGGCACAGCAGGGACGTCCACGAGGTGATGTCGGTGCGTTGGCGCAGGAGTTGACGGCGCTCGCGCTCGGTCATTCCTCCCCACACACCCCACTCGATGCGATTGTCGAGTGCCTCAGCCAGGCATTCACTTCGCACGGGACAACCGGCGCACACCGTACGGGCGCGCTTTTGCTCGGCACCATCAGGAAACAGTTCGTCTTGGAGCCCGCGGCACTTGGCCAAAAGGGTCCAATCGTCGGTCTGGAGCGTCATTGCTCTCAACTTCCTCTCGGCGGGGGGCCATACAGCGTTGGTGAACCATGTACACCGCCCCTGCAAGGCACAGGTTAATCGGCACATGGACAATTGGCTAGAGGCGAAAAACGGCCCCTACCCACCACCCCACCTACCCCTGATAGCAGCACCCCATCGAGCGCCCGTCGACGGGCTCTGCGCACCGCGGACCCGGCTGTCCCCCGCCCGAGGGACTGGACGTGCGGTCTGCCGCACGGCCCCAGAGCGGGACGGGCGAGGCACCGGCGCCGGTCGGCCACCGAGATTGAACGGCAAACTGTCAAACGGCCTTCAGGAGTCGCTCAGGGCGGTGACGTAACCTTGAGCCCATGCTGCTTGGCAAACGTCTGTACTCGCTGTTCATGTTCGTCATGCTGTCGATCCTCAGCGGCGTGCTGGTCGCCGGCATGGCCATGCCGGTGGTCGGGATGGCCGCGGACGCAGGACGCACTGCGATCACCGGGGTGAACGACCTTCCGGCTGAGCTCGAGGCTCCGCCGCAGTGGCAGCGTTCACGCTTGCTGGACGGCGATGGCAAGGTCATCGCCTATTTCTACGATCAGAACCGCGTCTACGTCACGCTCGACAAGATCGCCCCGATCATGAAGCAGGCGCAGGTCGGCATCGAGGATCACCGTTTCTATGAGCATGGCGCCATGGACCTCACCGGCACGCTGCGCGCGCTGGCGAGTACGTCCCAAGGCAACACTCAGGGCGGTTCGAGCCTTACCCAGCAATACGTCCGCATGGTGCTGGTGGAGAAAGCCGAAGCCAACAATGATCCGGCCGGCGTCATCGCGGCCAAGGAAAACACGTTGGCCCGCAAGTTCCGCGAGCTGCGTTATGCCATCGCGGTCGAGAAAGAGTTCAGCAAGGATCAGATTCTCGAGTTCTATCTGAACATGGCTTACTACGGCGATGGCGCCTACGGTGTCGAGGCCGCGGCCCGGCACTACTTCGGCGTTTCGGCCGCCAAGCTCAACCTGCCGCAGGCCGCGATGCTCGCCGGCCTGGTCCGCAACCCGGTTGCGACCAACCCGGTCGCTCACCCCGCTGTCGCGCTCAGCCGTCGCAATGACGTGATCAACCGGCTGGCCGAACTCAACATCGTCACCCCGGAGCAGGCCGCTCAGGCCAAGGCGACGCCTTTCGACAAGTCGAAGGTGACCACCGCGCGTACCGGCTGCGCGAACTCCCAGTACCCGTTCATCTGCCAGTACGCGCTCAACACCATGGTCAAGGAGATGCCGGCCCTCGGTGCGACCGAGACCGACCGGCTGCAGCGGGTGTACCGCGGCGGTCTGACCATCACCACCCAGATCGACCCGAAAGCCCAGAACATCGCCGACAAGCGCATGGCGAAGACCATCTCCGCGAAGGACCCGGTGAAGTCGGTGATCGTCATGATCGAGCCGAAGACGGGCTTGATCCGAGCAATGTCGCAGAACCGGCAGGTCATGGGCCTGGACAAGAAGAAGGGTGAGACCTTCTACAACTACGCCGTCGGCAAGGACATGGGCGGAGCTGATGGCGTCCAAGGCGGCTCAACCTTCAAGATGTTTGTCGCGGCCGCAGCGATCGAGAACGGCTACGGCGCCGGGACCAGCTTCCGGGTGCCCTATGAGAAGAACTGGGAGGGCGAGACCTTCAAGAGTTGCTCAGGGCCGTTCCCGGTGGTGGGCAAATGGAACGTCACCGGCTCGCGCGGCGAAGTGGGCAACTTCGACATGTACCGCGGCACGGCGATGTCGGTGAACAACTACTTTGCCGCCCTGGAGCAGGTCGTCGGCATGTGCCCGGTGGTCAACATGGCCGTCCGCCTCGGTCTGCAGTCCGCCATCGGCGACAACATCGTGAAGAAGTATCAGTGGATCCCGTCGTTCACCCTTGGTGCGGTCGAGATCACGCCGCTGTCATTGGTCAGCGCCTACGCGACCATGGCCAACCGGGGGGTCCGGTGTGACCCGCTGATCTTGAAGTCGATCGTCACCGGCGACGGCACGTCGATCCCGGTGCCCAGCGCCAACTGCAGGCGGGTCATCGACGCCAGCTACGCCGACGCCATTAACAAGATCTTCCAAGGCCCGATCTATCGCGGAACCTTGACCCGCGCACAGATCCCGGGCTACCGGCTAGCCGGCAAGACGGGCACGGTTCCCGACAACAAGGCGGCCTGGGCGATCGCCTACACCCCTGATCTCGCTGTCGGGGCAATGGTGAGCTACGACAACGACCCGTCCGCCAAGATCAGAAAGTTCTGGAAGGCCCATCCGGGTTATCTGCGTGGAGTGAGCCTGCCGTACTCGCACACCTGGTTGACCGGGTACGGCTCGGACGCCGGCGGAAAGCTGCTGCAGCCCGCAATGAAGGCGGCCCTGAACGATCTCGATCAGCACACCCAGTTCACCGACCCCCCGGCTTCGGTGCTGGCTGGTGACTCGGCGTCAATTCCGAGTTGCTCGGGCATGGGTCCGTCCGCCTGCGCGAACAAGCTGACCGCTGCAGGCTTCAACGTCTACACCAAGAAGGTCTTCTCCGACACAGTGGGTGCCGGTGGACTGGTGGGGCTGACGGTCACCGGGCAAGCGCCGAAGGGCAGCTCCATCGGCGTCCTGGTTTCGAAGGGCCCGCAGCCACAGAACCCGACGCCTCCGCCGAGTCCGTCGCCAACCCCGCCGGGTCGAAAGAAGTGATCCGTTGATCGGCAAGCTGGCCAAGGCAGGTGCCATCGCCGGGGCGGCCTGCTTCGCCTACGGCGCGCTCATCGAGGTTCGGTCTTTTCAGGTGCGGCGCGCCAGCATCGCGGTGCTGCCCGCGGGTGCGCGTCCGCTGCGTGTGCTACACATCTCGGACATTCACCTGCTGGCACGCCAGCACACCAAGCTGGACTTCCTCTCCGCACTGGCGGGCCTGGAACCCGATCTGGTGGTGAACACCGGCGACAACATCGCTGAGCCCGCGGCGCTGGAGCCCTTGCTGGCGGCTTTCGGTCGGCTGTTGGACCGTCCGGGCCTGTTCGCGTTCGGTTCGAACGACTACACCGGACCGGGGGCGGTCAACCCGCTGGGCTACCTGCGACGGCACACTGGGCGGGACGGCGTGCACACTGAGCGCGACCTGCTGCCGACCGAGGATCTCCGCGCCGGGCTGTCGGCAGGCGGGTGGATCGACCTCACCGGTCGCCGCAGTGTCGTCGAGGTGCACGGGCTGACGCTGGACGTTCGCGGCACCGACGATCCGCACCTCGGCCTGGACGACTACAGCCTGGTAGCCGGACCTCGGGCAGCCGGAACCGATCTGGCCGTCGGGGTGACGCACGCGCCCTACCGCCGGGTTCTCGATGCCATGACCGCTGACGGCGTCGATCTGGTCTTCGCCGGGCACACCCACGGCGGCCAGGTGTGCGTGCCGGGCTACGGCGCGCTGACCACTAACTGCGATCTGCCCACGGCTCAGGCCAAGGGCGTCAGCCGTCACACGAC
Organism: Propionicimonas sp.; assembly: GCA_036788135.1. Lineage (GTDB taxonomy): Bacteria > Actinomycetota > Actinomycetes > Propionibacteriales > Propionibacteriaceae > Propionicimonas. Next base: position 407,135 of record DAIQNZ010000002.1, on the reverse strand, counting down.
CTCTCAGGGCAGCTCGTGGCTGCACGTTTCAGCGGGCGTCGGCACCTCGCCGTACGCCCCCTATCGCTTCGCCTGCCCGCCGGAAGTGACCCTGCTCACGCTGCGTTCGGTCTCGAATGGCTGACCGGCCGCACTTGGGCTAAACTTCCACTCGGCCCTGACACGATCAGGGCCGTTCGGGGTGTGGCGCAGCTTGGTAGCGCGCGTCGTTCGGGACGACGAGGTCGCAGGTTCAAATCCTGTCACCCCGACCAGCGGAAAGCCGCTCTGGCTAGGGATTCAATCCTTAGCAGGGGCGGCTTTCTTGGTTTTGTACACCAACCCGTGCCGCCTAGCGAGAGCGCTCCTGTGCCCGATTTGGGCCACGAGGCTGTCGGCGAACGGCTTGCGACCACCTAGTCGAGGCCAAGTTCCCTCGAAGGGTAGCCCGCCCACTGCCCCGCGTTAGGCCCGGCGAGCCAGTGAAGATCGTCCGGGGTTCGGGGGCCGCTCAGCGACCAACGGAGGTGGCAGTTCCAGCGAGCAGACCGTCCGGTTCGACGTCGGAGACCCGACTAGCCTCGCAATCATGAGGCGATCTCGAGTGCTGCTATCGGAAGCCTCCTCCTTGACCGCGCGCGAGTTCGTGACCGTGCTGGGGCGCTGCGGCGTGGACGTGGAGGCAGTCAGCCCGGCGTCGGCCCCACTGGCGCGATTCAGTCGGTGGTGTCATCGGGTTCATCGGGCGCCGGCTCCGTCCGTCGACCCGATCGGCTACCTACAGCGAGTCGACGGCGTGTTGGCGGCCGGCCGGTTCGACGCGCTGTTGGCCACCCATGAGCAGGCTTGGCTGTTCGCGGCCGGGCGGACGCTGCTGCCGCACGCGACCATGGCTATCGCCGAGTTGGGCGCCTTCGAGCAGGTGCAGTCGAAGACGTCGTTTGCGGCGCTGCTCGATCAGCTGGGCTTACCGCAGCCGCAGTGGCGATTGGTCGAGACGTCCGACGATCTGAGTGCTCTCGACTTCCCGGTCTGGGTGAAGGCCGCCTACTCCACCGCCGGACGCGGCGTGGTGCGCGCCGAGAATGCCGAGCAGGCGCGTGCCGCCTGGACGGCGATGCGCACGGCTTCCGATTCCACGTCGGTGATGATCCAGCAACCGGCCGAGGGGCGTTACGCGCAGGTGCAAGGCCTGTTCGACCACGGACGCCTGGTCGCCGCAGCCGTCAGTGAGCTGCTCGCCACCGGGGCGGGCGGGAGCGCGGCGGCTCGGGTGAGCGTGGGCCATCCGCTTGCTGTCGACGCGCTCACCGTCCTCGGCGACCATCTCGGCTGGCATGGCGGGATCACCCTTGACTACCTGCACGTCGACGGACGTCCAGCGTTCATCGAGTGCAATCCGCGCACGGTGGAGCCGGGCAATGCCTGGGCCGCGGGCGTGGATCTGCCGGGGCTGACGATCACCTTGGCCCAGGGCGGTCCACTGCCACCACGGCCACAGATCGCCCGCCCCGGCATCCGCACCCGCTCGACAATGGCGATCGCGCTGGGAACCGCGGAAGCACGAGGCACCCGGCGAGCGATTCTGAGCAGCATCGGGCAGGCCGTGGCAACCCGTGGAGTTCTCCACGGCACTACCGAGGTGCTCACCCCGGTACTGCCCGACCCGCCGTCCCTGATCCCCTTCGGGATCGCCACGGGCACGGTGCTGACCAGCCCGTCGCGGGTGGCGACGTTGGCCGCCGGCACCGTCGAGACCTATGCGGTCACACCGGCGGCCGTCGACGCCGTTCGTCGGCATGCTCCGACCGACGAACCGGCACCCTGAGCACTCGCGGTTCTCACGGCGACAAAGGCCACACCCGACCGGGCCGAGCCGCAACGATCGGCGCAGTGCCCGCGTAGCCGTCGCCGCACACCATCTCCTGCTAAGCAGGTTCACCCTTTCCCCTGCCCGGTGGGGCGACCGTCCTTCAGGCTGGGTATGTGCACGCGGCGTCGAAACGGCGCCGGATTGCAGAGAGGCGGAAAAGCCATGCGAATGCAGGCTGTATTCAACGGAACCGTGATCGCGGACAGCGACCAGACTGTCGTCGTGGAGGGAAACCACTACTTTCCGATCGAATCGGCGCGCCAGGAGTACTTCACGCCGACCACGACCCACACCGTTTGCCCCTGGAAGGGCACGGCGTCGTACTACACGGTGAGCGTGAACGGGCAGACCGCCGACGACGCAGCCTGGTACTACCCGACGCCGTCCGAGGCGGCCAAGCAGATCACCGGACGGGTCGCCTTCTGGCGCGGCGTCGAGGTGCGCGAAGCAGACGGAGATCGCGCATGAGCGGGGTGGACCAGTCCGCTGACGTCGTCGTGGTCGGCCTCGGCGTCGCCGGTGAAGCGATCGCCGGCAGCCTCGCCGAAGCCGGCTTGGACGTGGTGGGCATCGAGGCCGAACTCGTGGGCGGCGAATGCCCCTATTGGGGCTGCATCCCGACCAAGATGATGATCCGGGCCGCCGATGCGCTCACCGAGGGCCGCCGCATCGCAGAACTGGCTGGCACCGCTCAGGTCAGCCCCGATTGGGGCCTGGTCGCTCGCCGGATCCGCGAAGAAGCCACCGACAACTGGAACGACCAGGTCGCCGTCGATCGGTTGACCGGCAAGGGGGTTCGCTTCGTCCGCGGACGGGCGCGGATCCTCTCCCCCACTCAGGTGGAGGTTCCCGACGTGGGCACGTTCAGCGCCCGGCGCGCCCTGGTGGTGACCACCGGCACGACGTCTGCTGTTCCGCCGATCCCCGGCCTGGACGACACCCCGTACTGGACCAGCCGGCGCACCATCACCGCGGAGCAACTCCCCGCCGACCTGGCGATCATCGGCGCCGGCGCGATCGGCACCGAGATCGGACAGGCGTGGTCGCGCTTCGGAGTGAAAGTCACCCTGCTCGACGCCGCACCTCACCCGCTACCGCAGGAGGAACCCGAATCGGGCGAGCTGCTCTCTTCGGTTCTGGAGGCCGAAGGGCTCGCGTTGCGGCTCGGCGTCGGGATCGCCGCGGTCAGCCATGACGGGCATCGGTTCACCGTCGAGCTCGCCGACGGCGGCACCGTCCAGGCCGCCGAACTCCTCGTCGCCACCGGACGCCGCCCCACCTTGGACGCCGACACCTGGGCCAACCTCGGGCTGACCGGCAAGCCCGGGACGCTGCCCACCGACGACCAGCTGAAGGTGACCGACGGCGTCTGGGCGGCCGGCGACATCACCGGCCACGGTGCCTTCACCCACATGGCGACCTACCAAGCCGACATCGTCACCCGCTCTATCTTGGGCACGCCGGGCCCGAGCGCCGACTATCGCGCCGTGCCACGGGTGGCCTTCACCGACCCGGAGATCGGTGCCGTCGGCCTCACCGAGAAGCAGGCCCGCGAAGCCGGCTACCGGGTCCGCACCGGCAGCGGTCAGATCCCGGCGACCTCCCGCGGCTGGATCCACAAAGTCGGCAACGAGGGCTTCATCAAGCTGGTCGCCGACGCGGACGCCGACGTGCTGCTCGGCGCGACCTCAGCCGGACCGAACGGCGGGGAGGTGCTCGGCGCCCTCGCGGTCGCCGTCCACGCTCGGGTGCCGATCAGTGCGCTGGAGACCATGATCTACGCCTACCCGACCTTCCACCGCGGCATCTCCGACGCCGTCCGGGCACTGCGGGCCTCCACCGACTGATCGAGGTGGGTGGGGCCGACGCTCTCCACGTCGGCCCCACACCCTCAGCCCAGACCGTTGGACGTCAGCCAGTCGGCCGCAACGGTGCTGGCGTCGTCCTTGTCGACGACCACCTTGGTCACCAGCGTCGCCAAGGTGTCGGTGTCGAGCTTCGCCGAGACCGCATTCAACGCCGCGGTGACCTCCGGCGTGGCCTTGGACTTGGTCAGCACCGGAATCACGTTCTGCGCCCCGAAGAAGCTCTTCGTGTCCTGCAGCGAGACGAAGTCGTTGGCCTTGATCGCCGGGTCGGTGGTGAACAGGTTCGCCGCCTGCACCTGGCCGTTCTTCAACGCCTGGACGGTGAGCGGACCGGCGGTGTCGAGCGCCTTGAAGTCCTTGAAGACCAGGCCGTAGTCCTTCTTCAGCCCGGGCACACCGTAGCTGCGGTTCTTCCACTCCGGCGGCCCGCCGAGCACCATGTCTTTGGCGACCGGAACCAGGTCGTCGATGGTCTTCAGGCCGTACTTGTCTGCGGTCGCCCTGGTGACCGTGATGGAGTCCTTGTCCTCGGCAGCCGCCGGTTCGAGAGCCGTCAGTGTGTCAGGCAATGCGGCCTTCAGCGATGCCAGCGCCGCGGCCTGGCTCGAGATGTCGGCGTTCGGGTTCAGGTACTTCGAGAAAGCCCCGGTGTACTCCGGGATCAGATCGATCTCACCATTCTTCAGCGCCGGAACGTAGGTCTCCCGGGAGGCGATGTTCAGCTTGGTCTCGACCGTGACGCCCTTGGCCTTGAGCGCTCCGGCGTAGATGTCGGCGAGCAGTTCGTTCTCGGGGAAGTTGGCCGATCCCACCGTGATCGACACCCCCGACCCGCTCGCGGCCGGAGCCCCCGACCCGGAGGCCAGCGGATTGCCTGACGAGCAGGCCGACAGCATCAGCGCACCCATGATCGCCGCCGCAAAGGTCAGCTTCTTGTTCATCTGTGTTTCCTTCTTCCTCGGCTAGGCCGGGTCGGGGAGGAGCCGCGCCCGGAGGGAACGGCGGGTCGGACGAGCGGGCGTTAGGCCCTCAGATACCACGGCACGCTGCACCGCGGCGAAGACGAGATCGACCAGCATCGCCAGCACGGCGACCAGCAGCGCGCCGCCGGCCATCTGGCCGTAGTCGCGGTAGGCCTGGCCGTCGATCAGGAAACGCCCCAGCCCGCCCAGGCTCACCGAGGCGGCAAGCGTCGCGGTGGCAATCACCTGCAAGGCGGACGAACGCACCCCGCTGAAGATCAGCGGCAGCGCGCAGGGCACCTCAACCTTGACCAAGATCTCGGACGAGCGCATGCCCATGCCGCGGGCCGCGTCGCGAGCGGCCGGATCGACGCTCTCGACACCGGCATAGGCACCGGCCAGAATCGGCGGCACCGCCAGAATCACCAAGACAATGATCGCCGGCACCAGGAACGCGATATCGCCACCCAGCAATGGGCCGAGCACCAGCACGGCCACGAACAACAGCCCCAGGGTTGGCACCGAGCGCATCCCGTTGACCAGGTTGACCACCACCAGGCGACCACGCCCGGTGTGACCGATCCACAGCCCCAGCGGCACGCCAATCAGCGCCGCGATCACCAGCGTCACCCCGGCATAGGCCAGATGCTCGACGATCCGCGTCGGGATGCCGTCGCTGCCCTGCCAGTTCGCCGGGTCGGCAAGCCACTGCCACAACAGGTTCATGCCGCCCTCCCGCGTCGCGTCCAGGGGGTCAGTACCCGGCTCACCGAGAGGATCACCACGTCGAGCACCAGGGCCAGCACCATGCAGGCGAGGATTCCCACCACGATCGGATCGACGAAATCGCGGGCGAAGCCGTCGGTGAACAGCGAGCCGAGCTGGGCGATGCCGAGCAGCGCAGCCACCGAGACCACCGAGACATTGCTCACCGCCGCCACCCGCAGCCCGGCGGCGATCACCGGTACGGCCAGCGGCAACTCGACGGTGAAGAAGCGGCGAAGCGGACCGACCCCCATCGCCGTCGCCGCCTGGACGACCTCGGTCGGAACCGAATCCAAGCCGTCAACCACCGTGCGCACCAGCAGCGCCACGGTGTACACGCTCAACGCGATCACCACGTTCAGCGGGTCGAGAATGCCGGTGCCGAGCACCAGAGGCATCAACACGAACAGCGCCAACGACGGAATGGTGTACAGCAGGCCGGTGCCGGCGACCAGCGGCGTCCGCAGCCAGCGGTAGCGGTGCGCCAGCCACCCCAGCGGCACGGCGAGGACCAGCCCGATCACCAGCGGAATCACCGCGAGCACCGCATGGGTCACCAACAGGCCGAAGACCTGTCCGAGATGAGCGAGAAACCACTTCACGACGAGGCTCCGGTAGCGATGCCGGACTCGGCGTCAGCAGCCGACTGCGACTGTCGACCCTGCGGCTCAGCCTCGATGGCGGTGAGGACGTCCTGCGCCCGGACTGTGCCCAGCAGCCGTCCGTCGGCATCGACAAGGACGCCCCGCCTGCTCGGTGAGGACAGCGCGGCGTCCAAGGCGGCCCGCAGAGAGCCGTCCACGCGGGCGACCGTGCCTCCGCGGTGCAGCACATCGGCGCGAATCGGCCCGGACAAGGCGGCCGGCCGCACCCAGCCGGCCGGAGCACCGTGCTCGTCGACGACCAGCAGCCATTGCTGACCTCCGGCGACCCGGCCGGCTTCTTCGGCACTCGCCCCCACAGCCACCGTGGGCTCGCGGCGAATCGGCAACGAGGGCATCGCGGCGAAGGCCAACCCGCGGTAGCCGCGATCACGGCCGAGGAAGTCGGCCACGAAGTCGTCTGCGGGATCGGCGAGCAGATCGGCCGGTGCGGCGATCTGCGCCAGCACCCCGCCCACCTGCAGCACGGCGACCTGGTCGCCCAGCTTGACGGCTTCGTCGATGTCGTGGGTGACGAAGACGATGGTCTTGCCGAGTTCTGCCTGTAGGCGCAGGAACTCGTCCTGCAGCTGCTCGCGGACGACCGGATCGACCGCGCTGAACGGCTCGTCCATCAGCATCACCGGCGGGTCGGCGGCCAGAGCCCGAGCGACACCCACCCGCTGCTGCTGCCCGCCGGACAGCTCGTTCGGGTAGCGCTTGGCCAGCGCGGGCGCCAGGCCGACCCGCTCCATCAGCTCCGCCGCGACTGCTCGGGATCGGCGGCGATCCCACCCCAGCAGCAACGGAACTGTGGCGATGTTGTCGACCACCGTGCGATGCGGGAACAGCCCGCCGCCTTGAATCACGTAGCCGATGCCACGCCGCAACTGCGCCGGTGCCAACTGCGAGGTGTCAGTGCCGTCGATCTCGATGCTGCCGCTGCTCGGCTCGATCATGCGATTGATCATCCGCAGCGTGGTCGTCTTGCCGCAGCCGGACGGGCCGACGAGCACCGTGATCTTTCCGGTGGGCATCACCAAGGACAACCCGCCGACGGCGACCGCGCCGCCGGGGTACACCTTCGACACCTCGTTGAGTCTGATCACGCCGGCCCCTCCCGGTAGAGGACGCGTGACAGGAACACCCGTCACGCGTGTGTCAGGTCAACCGTAAATGGAGGCTCTGACATTCCCGCAGGACGTCATCAGGCGTGCGGGCCCTCAACCGGCGAGGGGCTGTTGGGCGCCTGAGGGGAGCGGCGCCCAACCGGCGCTGCTCACTCCAGATCGTTGCAGCGGATGATGACCTTCGGGTGCCGCCCCGACAGATGAGCCTCGAAAGCCTGCGCCGCATCGTCCAACCCGAACACCTGCTGGGTGAACACGTCCAGGTCGAGCGACGGCAGCAGCTGCAAGGCGCGCGGGAACGCATACGGCGAGACGAACAACCCCGAGATGGTGAGCTCGCGGAAGTAGCACCACTGCGCGATGTTGAACGGCAACTCGAAATCGTTGGGGTACATCGCGCCGTAGATCAGCGTCCCGCCCGGGCTGGCATAGCCGAGCAGATCTCCCACGGCCTTGACCGAGCCGGACGCGTCCAGGACCCGGTCGAACCCGAGACCCTCGGTGATCTCCTCGACCCGCGCAGCCACGTCCTCGCTCGTCGGATCGATCACGTGGGTGGCGCCGAAGCGCTTGGCCAGCTCTCGCCGTTCGGCAATCGGCTCGATCATGGTCAGCGAGGTCGCGCCGAAGCGGGCGAGCAGCTGAACCGCGATCTGGCCGATCGGCCCGCCACCGCAGACCAGGACGCGGTCGCCGACCTGCGGGTTCAGCTTGTCCATCATCCGCACGCCCACCGAGACCGGCTCGAGCAGGCAGCCCTTCAGCAGGCTGACCGAATCGGGAAGCTTGTAGAGCTGGGACTCGTGCCAGACGACGTACTCGGCCATTCCGGGCCGCTGGTACTCGCTGATCTGGGTGCAGAACTGCTGGCGTCCGGTCCGACACCAGTGGCAGGTTCCGCAGAATCGCAAGAAGTTGCACGCCACGCGGTCGCCGACCTTCAGGCCGCTCTTGGTCGCCTTCGGGCCGAGTTCCTCCACCACGCCGGAGACCTCGTGCCCCAGCCCCATCGGGACGTCGAAGCCGAAGACTCCTTCGGCCAGGTGCGGATCGGAGCCGCAGATCGCGGCATACGCGAGCCGGACCCGGACGTCCTCAGGCCCGAGCTCCTGTTCGGGGAAGTCGACGACCGCGACCGTCCCCCTCTGGGACGGGTCGGCGTGGTTGAGCCGGCCCATCTTGGTGATCGCAACAGTCTTCATGTCTGTTTCCTTTCGATGATCCGGGCGGACGGCCCGCGATCAGAGCATTTCGACGACTTGGCTTTCGCCTTGACGATTGAGGTCGTCGACGATGTCGTCGTAGGTCTTCTTGTCGAGCTTGTAGAACCGCAGGCACAGCGCTCCGAGCAGCATCAGCACGCCCACCAGCAGGTGCGAGGTCCAGTTGATCCAGTACAGGGCGTGCGGCGTCTGAGCGGCGTCGGCCTGGTAGCCGATGCCCGCCAGCACCCACCCGGCGCCAGCAGTGGCGACGGCGATGCCGAGCTTGAAGGCGAAGGTGATGAAGGCAGAGACGAAGCCGGCGGCGTGCACCTTGTAGCGCCAGATCGTGTACTCGGTCGTGTCCGGCACCATCCCGAAGAGACTGGCCAGGATCATGCCCTGCCCGACGCCGATCAGCACGCTCATGGCGTAGTAGCCCCACACCCCGAACGGTGTCTGAATCGGCAGGAAGAAGCAGACGATGCAGGCGATGCCGGCCGTCACGAAGCCGATGATCGGCAAGGTCCGCTTGTTCTTCACCTTCACCACCAGCGTGGTGATGGAGAAGGCGCCGAACATGCTCACGAACGACTGGATGGTGGTGTTGTCGGCGAACAACAGCTGGTTTCCGGCGTTGTAGGTGAAGTAGTACAGGCGCATACCCATGCCGCCCTGCAGGATGCCCCACGCGGTGAAGGCGCCGACCAGCGACCAGACCGGCCCATTGCCCTTCAGCGCCGCAAACAGGTACTTGTAGCGCACCTTGACGTAGGGAACCTTGACGATCTCCTTGTTGGAGAAGAACGCGATCAGGTAGAAGGGGAAGGCGATCAGCGAGAACACCAGGGCGCCGAGCTGGTAGCCGCGGGCGGTGTCGCCCTGGCCGGCCCACTCGACCACGCGGATCAGTCCGAACGACAGCAGCGTCATGGCCAGGAAGGCCGCGGTCATCCGGTAGCTGGCCAGGCTCGAGCGGACGTTGGCGTCCCGGGTCAGTGCTGCCGGCATCGCGCTGTAGGGGATGTTCACCAGCGAGTAGAACACCACCAGAGCCACATATGTCACCGCGGCCCAGATGAACCGGCCGTCCGAGCTCCACTGCGGGAAGGTCGAGAAGGTGAGCACGTTGAGGATGAGCATCGGCACGCAGGCGAACAGGATGAACGGGCGATAGCGGCCCCAGCGGGTGTTCGTCCGATCGGCGAGGTTGCCGATGAACGGGTCGATGATGGCGTCGAACGCCTTCGGCACCATCAGCATCGTTCCGACGGCGGCAGCCGACAGCATCGCCACGTCGGTGAGGAAGTACATCAGGTAGCCGCTGACCAGCGACCAGCTCATGTTGTTGGCGAAATCGCCAGAGGCGTAGCCCATCCGACGCCAGACCGACAGCGTCACCTTCTCGTTCGCGCCGGTCGTCGGCGCGGTCGCAGATTGCGTCATGCGGAAAATCCCTTCGTTAGGCCGCAGCATCACCGCCACGGCCCCGGACAACGTTGTGAGGGGGACGTACGCCTCGCTGCGGCGGGGAGATCGGCCGCCGCAGCGAGGTCTGACTAGACGAGGTCGCGAACCGCCTGGATGGTCGCGGCCAAACCGAAGCCGTGCTTGTCGCGCAGCTCGTCGGGCCCACCGAAGCCGGCATAGACCTGAGGAATGCCGAGCCGACGGAAGCCGGACACCGACACGCCGGCGTCGACCAGGGTGTCGCTGACGATGCTGGCCAAGCCGCCATTCTTCAGGTGATCCTCGACGACCACGAGCTTGTTGGTCTCGCGGGCCGCCGCCAGGATCGCCGCGGTGTCGACGGGCTTGAGGCTGTACATGTCGAGAACTCGCACCGAGATCCCGTCGGCGGCGAGCGCGTCGGCAGCATCCAGGCACTGGGCGACCAACTCGCCGTAGGTGAGCAGCGTCACGTCACTGCCCTCCCGAGCGGTGACCGAACCGCCGAACGCGAAGGTGTGACTGCCCGGCTCGTACAACACCTGGTCGGCCTTGCCCTGCGAGAGCCGGACGTAAAGCGGCCCAGGCAGGTCGACCGACTGGGTGAGCAGGTCACGAATCATGTTCGGGTCGCTGACCGCGGTGACCGTCATGTTCACGATGGAGGTCATCAGTGCGATGTCCTCGATCATGTAGTGGGTCGCGCCGCCGCCGCTGACCATGCCGCCGTGGGTGGAGATGATCCGGACCGGCAGGTTCGGGTAACCGACGTCGGTGCGGCACTGCTCGAAAGCGCGCATGGTCAAGAACATGCCCATGCCCACAACGAACGGCATGGCGCCCTCGTAGGCGAGGCCGGCGGCCAGGGTCACGCAGTTCTGCTCGGCGATGCCCACGTCGACGAAGCGATCAGGGTGGTGCTCATGGAACTCGTTCAGCGACTGCCCGATGTCGGGCGTGATCGCCCAGATGTGGGGATGCTTGGCGCCAAGCTCGTCCAAGGTGTCGCCCATGACCGAGCGAGCCGACAGGAAATCCCGGAAGTTGAATGTGACCGGCATGACTACTTCACCGCTACCTTTCGTCCGGCACGCAGGGACTCCAGCGTCCGTTCCAGATCCGACGTGTTCAGCGACCCGGCGTGCCAGCCGATGTCGCCCTCCATGTAGTCCACGCCCTTGCCCTTGACGGTGCGGCAGACCACCGCGGTCGGAATCTCGGACTGTGCGTCCGGCAGGGCGTCCACCGCGCCCACCAGTTGCGACATGTCGTGGCCATCGATCTCGATGACATTCCACCCGAAGGCGCGCCACTTGTCGGCATACGGCTCGAGGATGATGCGATCCTCCGACATCGAGGTCATGAACTGCTTGTTGCGGTCGACGAAGACCACCAGGTTGCCCAGCTTCAGGCTCCGGGCGCCGATCGCGGCCTCCCAGACCGAGCCTTCACAGGACTCGCCGTCACCGACCAGGGTGAAGACCCGGTGGCTGCGTCCCTGCTGCCGCGCCCAGGTGGCCATCCCGGCAGCCAGGCCGATGCCGTGCCCCAGCGAGCCGGTCGAGCACTCCACCCCGGGAAGCTGCACCTTGCACGGATGCATGCCGAAGGCGCTGTCGAGCTGGCCGTAGGTCCGAACGATCTCGTCGTAGTCGAAGAAGCCCCGGATCGCCATTGCAATGTACATACATACGGCCGCGTGACCCTTGCTCAGTACAAAGCGGTCCCGGTCGGGAGCCTGAATATCGCTCGGATCGACGTGCATCCCGTACTGATAGAGAACGGTGAAGATATCGGCGGCGGACAAGTCGCCACCAATGTGGACCGCGCCTTCGTAGGTTCCACACAGCTCAACGAGTTTTACCCGCAGCTCGTAGGCCAGATCCTCGAGGCGGCTTACCTCATCGGACATTGTCTTTTTCCTTTCCACCACGCGCTACGCGGTGCAATCGAGGATGATCTTTGGGTACTGGCCGGTGTGGAACAGTTCCACGGCCTCCAACGCTCGGGTGAGCGGGATGACCGGCCCGAGGATCTCCCCGAGTGCCAGCCGCGGCACCAGGTTGATCGCCCGTGGGAAGAGGTCAGGATTGGTGAAGACCGTCAGAATCTGGGCCTCCTTGGAGTAGAGGTCGTACAGGTTCACCGGGAGCTCGAAGCTCGGGGGATAGACCGCGAAGTAGACCACCCGGCCGCACCGACCCACGATGTCGAGGGCGGGTTGCGCAGCCCGAGGCGATCCGGACGCTTCGAAGACGACATCGAAGCCCCAGCCGCCGGTGATCTGGGCCGCCTGGGCCACGACGTCCTCGGTCGAGGGATCGATGACATGGCTCGCACCCATCCGCAGCGCCATCTCGCGCTTGGCGGCGACCGGCTCGATCACGGTCACCTTGGCCGCGCCTGACAGCAGGATGGTGTTCAACAGGATCGCGCCGATGCCGCCCACACCGGAGATGGCGACGGTCTGACCGTGCCGGATCGGCGCCAGATCCATCGCTCGGATGGCGCAGACAGTCGGCTCAGTGATGGTGAACGACTTCAGGTCCGCATCGGCAGGCAGCCGGAAGACGCTGGTAGCCGAGGTGACGTAGTACTGGCTGAACCCGCCGAACGGCGCGGCGTTCTCGCAGTACTGCGGCTGCCCCACCTGGCAGCGTGGGCATTGCCCGCAGACCGAGACCGGGAAGGCCGTGACCTTGTCGCCCACCGTCAGCCCGCTCGCCTCGGCCCCGGGGCCGAGCGCATCGACGGTTCCACTGGTCTCGTGCCCCAGCGGCATCGGCGGCTTGGCGCCAAGCACCCCCATCGTCACCTGATGCACATCGGTTGCGCACACGGATGCGAACGCCGTCTTGACTCGCACCTGGCCCGGTCCGGGCGTCGGCACTTCGACGTCCCACACTTCCATCTCGCCCTCTCGGGCGAAATAGAGCGACTTCATCGACGTCACTGATCCTCCTTCATCGTCGAAAGCTGAACGTGCTGACACTGCGGAAACGGCGCCGATCCCTGCGGTGACCTTCGAGCAAGAAAACTTTCGCAAGTTCCGCCCTGAAGGCGGGAAGAAGGTAGGGGTCGCGATGGGGGCTGTCAAGCCTTGAGTCCGCAAATTCTCGGAATCACAGGAGGAGCGACTGGCGGTCTCGGCGACTTCAGCCCAGAAAGTCCCCCGATCGGTGTTGACGAACTTTCGACATCTGCGGAAAGATTTCGATCAAGGAGGCTCCATGAAAGTCACGCTCAAGGACGTCGCGACCCGCGCCGGCGTCTCCGAGGCCACCGCCTCCAAGGCCCTCAACGGACGCGGAGATATTGCCGAGGCCACCCGTGAGGCGGTACGAGAGGCTGCCGCGGCGCTGGGCTACCTGCCCAACCGTCGCTCCGACGCCGGACCGACGCGTCCGATGATCAGCGCGATCACCGACTCGATCGACCCCTACTACGGGGTGGAGGTGATCCGCGGCCTCGTTGAGGAAGGCGATCTCCGCGGGATCGACATCGTTCCGCACATCGAGCCGGCCTCTCGCGTCTCTCCGATACCGCCCAACGAGTGGGAGGACGCCCACCTCGACAACCGCTGCATCGGCATCGTCACCATGGTCTACCGCGGTCAGGGCCCGGTCTTTCAGGTGGCCCGACGCCGGGGCATCCCGGTGATCGCCATCGACCCGTTCGTCATGTCCCGCGACGCCGACGTGACCATCAGTTCGACCAACTGGGAGGGCGGCAAGTCGGCCACCGAGCACTTGATCGAGCTCGGGCATCGACGCATCGCGCTGATCAACGGTCTGTCGGAGTTCATCCCCGGAGTGGAGCGCACCCACGGGTACCGCGCCGCACTCGAGGAGGCCGGGCTGACCGTGGACAACGACCTGATCTTCGAAGGCGCCTTCACCTTCGGGTCCGGCTTCGATGCGGCCGAACGCATTCTCGAGCTTCCCGAACTGCCAACCGCGGTCTTCGCCCTCAACGACCGGATGGCTCTCGGCGCGATCCGCGCCTTCGAGACCCACGGCATCCGGGTGCCGGGCACCATCTCGGTCATCGGCTTCGACAACTCGCCCGGCACCGAACTCATGACGCCGGCGCTGACCACCATCGGCCAGCCGTTGTCCGGCATGGGCCGGCTCGCCGTGCGCACGCTGGCCGACATGTCGGGAGGCAACCGCCCGACCTCGAATCGGATCAAGCTGGCGACCAGCCTGGTTGTTCGGTCCAGTACGGCAGTGCCGCGCAGCGCGTGAACGAGGCTCAGGCCCTGGGGACGTCGACCTCGCCGACCAGTTGCCGCACCACCCGCTGAGCAGTCTGTTCCGGCGAGCCATCCAACGACACCACCACGCCGGCCTCGTCCGGGGCCAGGGGTTCGAGCGTCGCGAGCTGGGAAGCCAACAACGACGCGCTCATGAAGTGCCCCTGGCGCGCACCAAGTCGTTCAGCGATCAGCGCGCGATCTGCGTCGAGCTGCACGAACAGCACGCCGGGCCCGGCGAGTCGATCACGGTAGGCGCGCTTCAGCGCCGAACAGGTGACCACGCCCGAGTGTCCGGACGCCTGCTGGGCGCGAATCCAGTCCGCAATGCGTTCCAACCACGGCCAACGGTCATCGTCGTCGAGCGGGACTCCGGCAGCCATCTTGGCGATGCTGGCGGCCGAATGCAGATCGTCGCCCTCTTGAAAGGCCCAGCCCAGCCGTCCAGCGACCGCGCTCGCGATCGTCGACTTGCCGACGCCGGACACGCCCATGACCACCAGCACCGTTGGCGCGTCCGCTGCCACGGCGCCGGTGTCACCCGTGGTCGCGTCGGCGTCCCTGATCATGGGCTCAGCCTATGGCCGCGATCGGTCACCCTCAGCGGGTCAGCCACGCCGCCGCATACGGCGCAATCGTGCCGGGGAGCAGCTCGTCACTGGCCAGCAGCAATCGCCACGGCTCAGGAATGGGCACCGGGCGATGGGAGAAGTTCACCCAGCAGGCGAAGCCCTCGCCGCGCTGGAAGGCCAGCTGCTCAGCGGGGGTATCGATCCAGGACAGTTCGCCATCACCCAGCGCGTCGAGCTCGTGGCGCAGTCGCAGCGCCTCCCGGTACAGCTCGAGGGTCGAGCCCGGACGACCCTGCTGGGCGGCCGCGCTGAGCTCGGCCCAAGACGCCGGCTGCGGCAGCCAGGCCGGCGCGCCGCCGTCGGGCGAAAAGCCGAAGTTCGCCCCGTCCGGCGTCCACGGCAGCGGCACGCGGCAGCCGTCGCGGCCCAGCTCGACCCCGCCGGTGCCGGCCACGATCGGATCCTGCTTGACCTCGATCGGCAGATCCTCGACCTCGGGCAGCCCGAGCTCCTCACCGTTGTAGATGTAGGCACCGCCGGGCAGAGCCAAGCTGAGCAGAGCCGCGGCCCGCGCGCGCTGCAGGCCGATGTCGAAAGCGGCCGGACGGTCGATGAAGTGGCTCAAGAACCGGTCGTTGCTACTGGTCAGCTCCGGATTGCGGGCGTAGCGCGAGACCGGACGACAGACGTCGTGATTGCCGATCACCCAGGTGGGCGGAGCACCGACGGTGGCGTGGGATGCGATGGTCGAGGCGATGCTGGCCCGCAGCGTGTCGGCACGCCACGGCGCGGTCAGGAAGCTGAAGTTGAAGGCGGTGTGCAGTTCATCGGCGCGCAGGTAGGCCACCAAGCGGTGGTCGCGGCCGATCCACAGCTCGCCACAGAAGGCGCGCGCGCCGTCGTAGGAGTCGGCAACCCGCCGCCACGCCCGGAAGATCTCGTGATTCTCCAGCCGATCCCAATGGGGATGATCGGCGTCATCGGGGGCCTCCGGCGGCAGCGGGAAGGGCAGGCCATTGGCGTCGGGCAGTTCGGGGTGCTTGCTGAGCCCGTGAGCGACATCGATCCGGAAGCCGTCGATGCCCCGGTCGAACCAGAAGCGCAGCGTCTGCTCGAAATCGGCGTGGACGTCGCGGTTGGTCCAGTTGACGTCCGGCTGCTCGGGGGCGAACAGGTGCAGATACCACTGACCGGGACGGCCGTCGGCCTCGACGACGCGGGTCCAGGCCGACCCACCGAACTCGCTGCGCCAGTCGTTCGGCGGCTCGCCACCGTCGGCACCGCGCCCATCCTGAAAGTGGAAGCGGCCGCGCTCGACCGAGCCCGGCGCCGCAGCCAGCGCGGCCCGGAACCACTCGTGCTGGTCGGAGACGTGATTGGGGACGATGTCGAGAATCACTCGGATGCCGGCCTGATGGCACTCGGCGATCAAGGCCTCAGCCTCGGCCATGGTGCCGAACAGCGGTTCGATCGAGCGATAGTCCGAGACGTCGTAGCCGGCGTCCTTCATCGGCGACGGGTACCACGGGTTGATCCAGATCGCGTCGACGCCGAGCCCGGCCAGGTAGCCCACCTTGCTGCGGATGCCGGCCAGGTCGCCGATGCCGTCGCCGTTGCCGTCGGCGAACATCCGCGGATACACCTGGTACACCACCGCATGCCGCCACCAGGTGGCGTCCTCGTCGATACCGCTCACTTCTCCGGGCCCTTCTTTACCGCTACAGTTTCTCTACCGGTAAAGATAGACGCCCGCCGGACGTCCAGCAAGCGGAGGGATGGATGGCCAAGGTCACCTTGCAGCACATCGCCGAACGCGTCGGCGTGAGCCGGATGACGGTGTCGAACGCGTTCTCGCGGCCTGACCAGCTGTCGGCCGAACTGCGTGGTCGCATCCTGGCTGTGGCAGCCGAGCTCGGCTACCTCGGGCCCGATCCGTCGGCGCGCTCCCTGGCCACCGGGCAGACCGGCACCATCGGCGTGTTGTGGGCAAGCCGGCTGCGCGACGCCTTGGCCGACGAGGTCTCCGCGCGATTCCTGGGCGCGGTCGCCGATGAACTCTCCCCCGCCGGGCTGGCCTTGGCCCTGATTCCCGCCGACACGACCGGCCCGGTGGTGGCGGCCCGCGATGTCGCCATGGACGGGGCCATCGCCTTCTCCTGCGACCCCGAACTGCCAGCCCTCGACCTGCTTCGACGCCGCGCCATCCCGCTGGTCTTCGTCGACATGCCGGCCTTCGACCACGCCCCGACCGTCACCATCGACGACCGTGGCGGGGCGCGGGCGGCCGCCCAGCATCTGCTCGACCTCGGGCACCGCCGCATCGCCATCGTCACCACGGGCTTCGGCCCCGAACCCGGACGCGCCCAGTTCCCGTTGTCGCCGTCCGGTGCGCGTCTGCGCGTCCTGGCCGAGCGGATGGCCGGCTGGCTCGAGGCCCTGCGCCCGGCTGGGGTCGAGCCGCTGCTGATCAACGAACCCGACGGCTACGGTGCCACCACCGTGACCGACCTCCCGCTCACCGGGGACGACCGTCCCACCGCCGTGCTGTGCCTGACCGACGTGATGGCGCAAGCCGTCTACGCCGCGGCCAGCGACGCCGGCCTCGACGTCGGCGCCGACCTGTCGGTGATCGGCTTCGACGACCACCCGCTCGCGCTGCGCGTGCGCCCGACCCTGACGACCGTCCGCCAAGACACCGCGGCCAAGGGACGCGCAGCCGCCCGCGCGCTGCTCGCCGCGATCGGGCACACCCCCGTGGCTGCGGGCCTGCCGCCACAACTCCACCTCCCGGTCGAGCTGGTCGTTCGAGACAGCACGGCGCCGGCGCGCTGAGGTCGCCGCGGCGGCTCGATGCGGCCGCCCAATGGTGGCCGTCGCGGGCTAGGGACGCACCCGATAGCGCGACGGATTCGCGTCCACCAGCACGTCCACGACGCTGCGCAGCGCCATCTGCCTGGCCTGCCGGAATGACTCCTGGGAGAGGTAGGCGACATGCGGGGTGATGATCACATTGGCCAGACCGCGTAGCCGCGTCGAGGCGGTCGCCTCGTCGGCGATCACGTCGACTGCGGCTGCGGCGATGCGCCCGGCGATCAGGGCTTCGGCCAGAGCATCCTCGTCGACCACCCCGCCACGGGCGGTGTTGATCAGCGACGCCGACGGCTTCATCAGCCCCAGTTCACCCGCGCCGATGAGGCCGCGAGTGGCCTCGACCAGCGGGCAGTGCAGCGACACGAAGTCGCTGCGGCGTAGCAGCTCTTCGAGGGTGTCGACCTTTTCCACCGGCCAACCGGCCAGATCGTCCGCACTCCGGGTCGGTGCGTACACCAGCACCTGCAACCCCAGCGCCGTCAGCGGCGCGACCATCTGCTGCGGGATGCCTCCGAAGAACACCAGCCCAACGGTCTGCCCGGCCAGCCGCGTTGGCAGCGGGGCACCGACCGGGAGCGGCTCCCATTCGCCGTCCTGCACGGCACGGTCGTAGAAGGTGATGCGTCGAGCCAGATCAAGGATCATTCCGACGGCGTGGGCGGCGACCTCCTGGGTGCAATACCCCGGGGCGTTGCTGACCTCGATGCCCAGCTCGGCGGCAGCGACCACGTCGACGGTGTTGGTGCCGATCGACTGCAAGGCCACCACCTGCAAGCGCGGCAACGACCGCAGCAACGGCTCCGAAAGGGTCACACCCTCGGTGACCAGCGCGTCGAACGGGGCGAGGATCGCAGCCAGCTCGCCATCTTCGGCGGCGGGATCATCGACATTGGCCAGCTGGAGCCGCTCGTCCACGCCCCAGGAGTCAAGCAACGAGCGTTCGTAGGCCAGGTCGTCGCCGATCCCGCGGTAGGCGACACGAAAGGCGTCAGGCATAGCAGTCCTCCCCCGGGCCGATCACCGCACCGAGGTCAGGCGTCACGGTGCGGCAGCATCTGCTCCGCCCACGTGAACCGATGAGTGTGAATGTCGTAGTAGGTGAAGACCTTCAAGCTCTTCACCCCCGGCACCGCGCGAATGCGGGCGTTGATCACCTTGCTGATGTGCGTGGTGTCTTCGGCGTACACCTCGACGAGGATGTCGAAGTCGCCGCCGCCGATGACGACGTAGGCGACGTTGGGCACCTCGGAGATCCGGTCGGCGATCTCGGTGGGATCGCCTTCCACGGTGAGGGCCAGCATGGCCATCGACTCGAAGCCGAGCTTCAACGGGTCGGTGATGCCGATGATCTTGATGATGCCGTCGTCGACGAGCTTCATCACCCGCTTGCGCACCCCACCGGCGGTGAGGCCGACCATGTCGGCCAGTTCCCGATAGGCGGAGCGACCGTCGCGCTCCAAGGCGGCGATCAGCCGGCGGTCGACGTCGTCCAGATCAGTCATGGTGGCTTCTTCTTAGCACAGGGGAAATGGCAGTGAGGGCGGCGGGCGGTGATTCGTCCGGGGGAGGAACTCCGGGCCGAATCACTACCCGCCGTCGGGGGTCAGGACTGGAAGTTCGCCGGAGAGCTCAGCCCGTACTCGTTGAGCGCCTTCTGCACGAACCCATTGCCGCGCAAGGTGGCGATGTCGTCGTTCAGGGCCTTGGTCAGTTCGTCATTGCCCTGCGTGTGCGGGAAGTTCACCTTGCCGGCCTCCATCGTGGCCGCCAGCCGCGGGTCGGCGGCCAGAGCCTGCAGACCCAGGCCGGACGCGTCCCCGAGCTGCTTGAGCTGGTAGCCGCTCTCCCCCGAGCCGCCGATGACGGCGTCGATGCGCTTGTTGCGCAGGTCGGTCATCGCCTGGGTGAGCGTCTCGTACTGCTTCACGTTCGAGGCGCCGAGCAGCTTCTGCAGATCGGCGACGAAGAGCGAACCCTGGGTGACGCCGACGGTCTTGCCGACCAGCTGGTCCAAGGTGGTGTACTGCCCATTGGCAGAGGTCAGCGCGGTGAAGTCGTAGTAGACGGGGTTGGTCTGATTGAGGATCTTGCCGTGCTCGGCCGTCCAGTACCAGCCTCCGGCAGCCAGGTCGCTCTGCTTCTGCTGAACCGATCCGATAGCGGTCGAGCCATGGATGGTGGCGTTGTCCACCTGCAGGCACTCCAGCTTGGCGATCTCCTCCAGGACCAGGCCGTCGACACCCTTCAGGTCGCCGGTGGCCTCATCCACGTCCACGTACGGCAGCGAGACGTCGGCGGCAACGGTGAGCTTGCCCTGCTCGACGGTGGGGAAGGTGTGCGCCGGGGTGCAGGCGGTGCTGGACACGCTGGGCGCGGCGGCAGGGCTGGCGGAGCAGGCGGTCAGCGACAAGCCGGCCAGGGCCAATGCCGCAACAGCGGTGACGGGCGTGATCAGCGGAAAGCTGCGTCGTGCGATCTTCATGCGGATTCTCTTTCTTGTGGCGGTTCAGGCGAGGCGATGGACGTGAGGTGGGCAGGTCAGTAGGCGTTACGGCGGCCGAGCCGATCGGCGAGGCGGGAGCTGAGGATCACCAGCGCCGCGTACATCGCGCCGGCGAGCGCGAAGACCGGCAGGTACTCGAAGGTGATCGAGCCGATGTTGTAGGCGGCACCGAGCAACTCGGGCTGGGCGACGGCCATGGCAAGCGAGGTGCTCTGGAAGACGATCGCTGCGTAGTTGATCAGCGACGGCAGAGCGATCCGGAAGGTCTGCGGTGCGATCACCGACACGAATCCGCGCCAGCGACTGATGCCGATGGCCTGGCAGGCTTCGAACTGGCCGCGGGGAATGCCACGGATGGCTCCGCGAACGATCTCGCTGATGTAGCCGGCGTTCGAGAAGGTGAAGGCGATGATCACCGACCAGAACGAGTCGACGATCACCTGCAGGCTCGGCAGGCCGTAATAGATGAGATACAGCAGCACCAGAGCCGGGAGACCGCGGGCGATCTCGATCACGACCACCAGCACGCCTCGGACGATCCGGCTGCTGCTGAGTTCGGCGACCGAGCCGAGCAGCACTCCGAGCGGCAAACCGAAGGCCAGTGAGACGACAGTCAGCCACAGAGCCGCGATCAGCCCCGGAATCAGCTGCGGCAACCAGTCGAGGAGGATCTGAGCGATCATGCGCGCACCCACGCCCTTCCCGCTCGTCGGGAGAGCATTCGTCCGAGCAAGCCGAAGCCGACGCTGATCGCCAGATAGATCACACCGACCGTGACGAAGGGGGTGATGCCGTCACCGGTCCGGTTCGCCGCCCTGTTCGCGACGAAGGTGAGCTCGGCGACCCCGATCACCGAGGCCAAGGAGGTGTCCTTGATCAGCCCGATGACGTAGGAGAACAGCGCCGGAAGCGCGACCCGCGCCGCCTGCGGAAGGACCACCCGCAGATAACCCTGCGCCCGCGGGACGCCCAGCGACTCGATGGCCTCGAACTGGCCGCGCGGCACCGCCGACAGACCGGAGCGGTAGATCTCGGAGAAGTAGGCGGCCGAGACGAAGCCGAACGCCAGGCAGGCCGCCACGAACGGCGCCAGCCCGCCGACACCGAGGAAGATCAGCAGCAACCAGACCAGCGGGGGCACCCCCCGGACGATCTCGACCCATGCCGCCGCGAGCGCTCGCGCGGCCACAAAGCGGCTGCGCCGAATCAGCAGCACCACCAGACCCAGCAGCGCGCCCAGCACGCTGCCGACCAGGGTGAGCTCCACGGTCAGTGCAGCGGCGGCGGGTAGGACGTTCGGGTTCATCCTCAGCCCTCCCCCAGCGAGCTGAGGAACTGCCGCGTACGCTCCTGCTGCGGTGCCCGCAGGACGACGTCGGAAGGGCCCTCCTCCAGCACCGTGCCATCGCACAGGAACAACGTCCGATCGGACGCCTGCTCGGCGAAGCGCATCTCGTGGGTGGAGATCAGCATGGTCATCCCCGCGTCGGCGAGTTCCTTGATGACGCCCAGCACCTCTGCGCGCATCTCTGGGTCGATGGCAGAGGTGGGTTCGTCGAAGAGCATCAGCTGCGGGCTCAATGCCAGCGAGCGGGCGATCGCCACCCGCTGCTGCTGCCCACCCGACAGCTGGGACGGGTAGCTGTCGGCCTTGTCACTCAGGTGGACCCGCTCCAGGAGTCCACGCGCCCGCTCGGTCGCCTCAGCCCGGGACGTCCCCACAGCCGCGGTCTGTGCGAAGACCACATTCTGCAGAGCGGTCATGTTGGCGAACAGGTTGAACTGCTGGAAGACCATGCCGATCGCGGAGCGAATGGTATGCAGGTTCTGCTGGGTCTGACGGAACGGCGCCTGCCCGCGATAGCGAACCAGCGCCGTCCCCGACAAGGTGATCTGACCCGACGTGGGCAGCTCGAGCTGGTTGATGCAGCGCAGCAAGGTGCTCTTGCCGCCGCCGCTGGGCCCGATCAGTGCAACCACTTCGCCGGGCGCAAGGCTGAGGTTGATTCCACGCAGCACCCGGTTGTCGCCGTAGCTCTTCTCGAGCCGGTCGACCACCAACAGTGGCTTGGCCATCGTGATCTCCTGTCTGCCGGTCAGTAGCGCCCGGCGATACGTCCGGCGACCACGGCCAGCGGGGACGTCTTCGGCGAGGCCGACGTGCGCTCGATCCGGTCGGCCGCGTTGTACATCGCGTAGAGGCCGGTCACGCCCAGCCAGCGCAGCGGCTCGACCTCCCAGCGGCGGATCCGTTTGTTCACCCACGGCAGCCGCGACACCGCAGTGTCAGCCCCGGTGATCAGGTCACGCAGGGTGCGTCCGGCGAGGTTGGATCCGCTGAGGCCGTCTCCGACATAGCCGCCGGCGACGCACATGCCGGTCGCCGGGTCCACGCTGACGGTTCCGGACCAGTCACGCGGCACCCCGAGCACCCCGGTCCAGGTGTGCTCGAAGGCGACCTCGGGCAGCGAGGGGAACAACCGGTCGAAGGCCTGCGCCAGCGCCGTGACCGAGGCCGCCGGCGTCTCACCGTTGCGGTCACGGCCCGAACCGAAGTAGTACGGCACCCCCGGTCCGCCCAGGACGATCCGGTTGTCGGCAGTGCGCTGGATGTAGGAGAAGGAGTGACTGGCGTCGCGGGTGAGCACGGCGTGGTCGAGCCAGTTGATGTCGGCCAACTGCTGATCGGTCAGCGGCTCGGTGGCGATCACGCTGCTGAGCTTGGGCAGCCAGTCGCGCTGCTGACCCGGAAGCTCGTTGCTGAACCCTTCGGTTCCCCGGATGATCCATTGCGCCGCGACGAACAGTCCGTCCGCCGTGGTGAGCCGGTGCGGCGCCAGCTCCACGATCGGCGTGTTCTGGTAGATCTCGACACCGGCTCGCAAGACGGCATCGCGCAGTCCGCGGACGAGCTTGGCCGGCTGCACCCGGGCCGCGTGCCGGGAGAACAACCCGGATGTGCCGCCCGGCAGATGGGTGAACCGTTCGCGCAGTTCCGTCTCGCCGACCAGCTGGAGGTCGTCTTCGGCGAAGCCCCACTCCAGGCAGTAATCGCGTTCCTCGACCAGTCGATGCGCTTGGGCTGGCGCAGTGGCGATGGCGATCTCACCCTCGTAGGCGAGGTCGGCTTCGATCTGCTCGGCTCGAACGACGCGATCAACCTCGGCGATGCTGGCGAACACCTCCTGCTGGAAGTGCTTGACGGCCTCGCGTCCGTGGGACTTGGCGTACATCCGGTTCAGCCCGGGCATGCCGTAGGAGATCCAGCCGCCGTTGCGACTCGATGCCCCGTAGCCGATGGTGCGCGCTTCGAAGATCGCGATCCGCCTGGTCGGCAGCGCCTTGGCCAGGTAGTAGGCGGCCCACAGTCCGGTGAGGCCGCCGCCGACGATGGCGATGTCGACCTCGATCGGGTCGGTCAGCCGGACGCCAGGGTCCCCGAGCCCGGCCTGCTGGTACCAGAACGACACGTCGCCGTTCCGCTTCACGATATGGCTGCTGTTCATTACTTCCATCCCCTGGTCAACAGGTCGTCGAGTGCTTCGGTGTAGAGATCGGCATCAGCGCGGGAGAACGTCATCGGCGGTTTGACCTTCAAGACGTTCTGGCGCTCGGAGGTGGCTTGGTCGACGACGCCGCGGGTGAGCAGCGCCTCGCAGAGCAGGGCCGCATCGGCGCTGGCCGGGGCCAGCGTCTTGGGGTCGGCGATCAGCTCGATGCCCTGGTAGAAACCGCGGCCATGGATCGCACCGATCAGCGGGTGCCGCTGCGCGAGGGCCTGCAGCTGGGTGGTGAGGTAGTCGCCGACGGTCCGCGCGGACTCCATCAGCCCGTCGCCCTCGATGACGTCCAAGACGGCGAGTCCGGCCGCACAGGCGGCCGGTGAGCCTCCGGTCGTGGAAAAGAACGGGCCTTCCTTGCCCAGCACCGAGCTCAGTTCCTTGCTGGTGATGACCGCGCCGAGCGGGAAGCCGTTGCCCATCGCCTTGGCGCTGACGATGATGTCCGGACGCGCCCCCTCCGCCTGCGCCGCCCAGAAGCTGGCGCCGGTACGTCCGAAGCCCACCTGCACCTCATCGGCGATGCTCACCCCGCCGTGCGCGTGCAGCTGCTCGATGATGCCCGCGAAGTAGCCGGTCGGCGGGACCACGCCGCCGGAGTTACCGAGGATGCTCTCCATCACCACCGCCGCTGCCGGCGTTCCGGCGGCCTGCAGTCGGCTGAGCAGGGCAGCGAAGTCGGCCAGGTAGCCGCGGGCGGCGTCGGCACCGCGATGCAGACCCCGGTACGGGTTGGGTGTGTTCGCGATGGTGACCCAGGACGGACGGTTCGCCAACGCGTTGGGATTGTCGAAGGCAGACGTGGTGATCGCGTCGGCGGCCAGCGACCAGCCGTGGTAACCCTCGCGGTGGGTGATCACCTGATTGCGGCCGGTGGCCAGCTTTGCGATCCGCAGCGCCAGGTCGATGGCCTCAGTGCCGCTGTTGACCAGCAGCACACTGTCGTAGCCGCTGTCGCCGGTGGTGGCCAGCAGTCGCTCGCTGTAATCGGCCAGGCGCCGATACAAGAACCGCGAGTTGGTGTTGAGCGACTCCAGCTCGGCATTCACCGCTCGACGCAGGGTCGGGTTCGAATGTCCGATGGCGGCGACATTGTTGACCAGGTCGAGGTAGACCCGCGAGCGGCTGTCGATGAGGTAAGCGCCCCACCCGCGCACCATCGTGGGCGGCGTGGCGTAGTACCGCTCGGTGTTCGGCGGCAGGAAGCGGTCCCGGCGGGCCTGCTCTGCCGCGTCCTGGACGGCGGTGTCGATCAGCTCCGGCTCGGGCAGCCCGATCGCGGCACTCGACCCCGCCACCAGCGGCGCGTAGCCGAGGGCGGTGTCGGCGGTGCAGAACAGCGGCAGGTCGTCCGCACTCACCTGGACCCGCACCCGACACAGTCCGGCTGCCGCCGCCGTGGCTCGGCCGAGCGCAGCTCCGGCCGCGAGCCGATCGCCGGCAGCGACCGACGCCGCCAACCCCTCGACCCGCATCCGCCGACCCTCGGCGGTGCGCACCACCAGTCCGTCCGGCGACACCGCCTCGACGGTCAGGGCATCAGCGGCCTCGATGGTGAACGGCTGGGCGTCGACGATCTCAGAGCCCAGCGCGTAGTTGCACGGGCCAACCGATGCGGCATCCGCCCCGCTTCGGGTGAGCCGGAACTCACCGTGCGCAATCGCGACCAGGCCGCGGTCGGCGACCACGGCGGCCAGCAGAGCGCTCTCGGCGTCCGGCCCGGTCCAGCTGCCGTCGGCGAGCAGCGCGGACTCGGCGGCGAGGCTGATGGCAGCCGGCTCGCGTGTCGAGCGCACCCGCAGCTGACGGCCGACGGGGGTGAGTGGCTGGGCCGGCGCCCCCAACAGCAGATTCGCCATCACCGCGGTGGGGACGCTGGTCGCCCGCTCGAAGCAGGCAGCCTCGTGCGCCATCCGATCGCTGGCATAGTCGTTGTCGGGGTCGACGCGCAGCTGCTGCCAGCCGGAGACCACCAGGACCGCGCAGCGCAGCTGCACCAGCGGCCAGATGACCCGCCGCTCGACGTCGCTGAGGCCGACCTCGGCATCGAAGACGTCGACCATGTCGACCAGGACGCTCAGGTCGTCGACATCGTGATGCAGCATCGAGGCCAACAGCACGACCAGTTCGCCGATCCGCCAGCTGTAGACCAGATCGCCGAAGTCGATCACGCCGACCGGCTCCACGCTGCCGTCGGCGCCGACCGTTGCCACCACATTGTCGTCGGTGATGTCTCCGTGGATGACCTGGAGCGGCAGCTGCTCGGCATAGCGCTCGACCTCGGCCCACGCGGCCTGTGAGGTTTCCAAGAGCTCGCTGCGGCGCGAGGGGGGAGCAGCCGCTGCGAGCTCTCGGACCACGTCCAGTGGGACCCGCAGATCCCATTGGGAGGCTCGCGGATGGGGCCGATCGGCAGCCTTCAGCGCCCGGCAGGCGCGCCCGGCCAGTGCGGCCAGGGCGCGCGCCAAGCGCCGCGAGATGCGCGGGAGGTCAACAAGTTGGGTTCCTTCGAGATAGCTGAGCAAGACCGCGATGTGGGTCTCACCGTCCGCGGCGGTAACCGTTTGCCGCACGCGGCCGTCCCGTCCGCTGACCGGCTGAGGAGCGGGGATCCCAGCCGCGCTGAGGAGCCGCATCGCGGCCAGCTGGTCGTCGACGACGTCGCTGGGAGTAGCGGCATGGAAGACCTTCAACACGAACGCGGAGTCGACGGTGTCGACGCGGAAGTTCCGGTCCTGCTGGCTGCCGAGTTCACTGGCGGTGGCGGCCAGTCCGAAGAGCTCGGCGACGACCGTCGCGACCCAGGCCTCATCGACGTCTGGACGACCCCGTCCGTAGACCGATGCGAGACTGGCCACGCTCATCCGACACCCACTCCTTCACAGAGAAGGCGGCCCCCGTCACGTTTCATGACTTGAGTGCCGCCCTCGATCACTTATCTGCAAAGAGTGTAGGCATGGCGGAATGATTCAAGACCCAGAAGCCGGGATCTGTAACAAGCCAGCAACGCCCGCGTCACATCCGACGCGAAAAGCGACCAGATCGCTCGCTCTGGTCATCAAAGATGACTCAGGCCGCGAGTGGACTCCCGATGAGGCCGGTCCGAAGATGCCACGAGTCCCCGGACCCGAGGGCCCAGGGACTCGAAGAGGGTGGCAGGACTACTTCGCCAGCGCGTAGCGCGGACGGTGGCCTTGGTGGGCGGCCAACAAAGAGCGCAGCTTCTCGGTCTGCTCCTCGATCACGCTGGTGTCCAGCGGCGCGGCAATCCGGCGGCACTCGTCCGACAGCGATCCGAGCAGGTCGACGTCGGCCTGGGTGCGATCGACCTGGGCCGAGATGGTGTCGACCATGCCGACGAAGGTGGGCGAGCTTCGGTCAGCCCGGGACAGCCATTCGCGGATCATCGTCTGAGGCAGGTCGAGCAGGTCACGCAGGGTCGAGATGCGCTCGGCCGCCGAGGCTGCCAGCGCCGCATTGCGGTTGCTCTGCTCGCTGGTCGCGGCCAGCCCCTCATCGAGAGCCTGGCCAAGCTGCCCGATGGCCGGACGGGCCTCGTCCGAACCCGGCACGTTGTCGATGATCTCGACCACGAACTGACCCACGGTCCAGTTGTGCAGCACTGCGAGCGCGATCCGGAAACGCGTCTGCGCGCAGCTGCGTCGCAACTCGTCAAGTTGGGTCAGCAGCTCGGTGACGATGCCGGCAACCTCGGGGGCCATCTGCGCCCACACCCGCAGGTACACCATCGCCGAACTGAAGAAGCCGTCCGCGTCGTTCTCGTTGATCTGATCGGCGACGTGGGCGTTGGCCTCCATCGTCTGGCTGAACTGCGGCGCTGCAGCGAGCAAGGCGTCGGCGACGCGCTGGAGGTCGTCGAGGCTGTGCACCCATTCCTGCAGCGCTTCGTCGATCTTGACCGCGATGTTGAGCATGTCGGCCAGATCACCGGAAGCCAGCGGCCGCTTGGCGATCCCGCTGGCCTGCTCCAACCGCGCCTCGACCTCGGCCGGCAGGGCCTTCCAGATGAACTCCTCGTAGGACGGGATGCCTGCACCGACCAGGAGCTCACCCAGCTTCTCTGCACCCACCACGGCGGCTTCGTGAGCGTTCCAGCCCTTGTCCCGCAGTTCCAGCTCCATCGGGCGCACCGCGCCGTACAGCGAGAAAGCCGCGTCGTGCAGCGCATCAACGAAGGGACGAGCGCGCACCGAGAGGTAATCGTCACCGAGTGGGGTGATGGTGGCGAAGACGCCATAGGTACTGCCGTCGGCGGCGAGATTGTCCACATAAGCGCAGAAAGGTTCGCCCGCCTGAATGGTGTCCCACATCAGCAGGAAGGCACCACCGGGCATCACGGGATGCCGAATGATGTTGTGCGGAGCACCAACGAGTTCTTCTCGGGGATGCCGGGACAGCCGTACGAACACAGAGTTCGCTTGATCGATGATCCCGCGAGCATCGGTCGTCGAGAAGAACAGCTCGTCAACCCCGACCTCATGTCGCGCGCCCGTAGGCACCACCCTAGCTTCCATTCCCACGGCGGCATTCTTGCACTCATTCCGCCGCTGGGGCGCTCCTTGACGCGCTCAACCTTTGACTAGTGTCAGGTACGGGTTGAGACCAACCCCACCGCTTTACCCCGAGAGCGCTTTCCCTTGTCACCCGTGGGAGTGACTAGCCCAGAAAGCCTGAGACTTTCCTGATAAAAAGCCACATGCATGGCCAACCGGGCGCACATTTGTCAGGCAAATCACCCCGCGCCTGGGCCGGCAGCCCGAGCGCGCACCGGGCCGGCGGCTAGGTTGCCGAGTCTGCGGCGGCCGACTCAGAGAGAACCGCACAACCGGCAGGATCGATCCGCACGCCGATCTCGCTGAGATGCTCGGCGACACCGGACAGCCGAACCCGCGCGGCGACGCCGGAGCCGAGCCGAACCTCAGCCACCGTCTCGCCCCGGCCCACCGTGACCTTGGTTACCGGGAGGCGGATCCCGTCCGGGTCCGGACGCAGCGCATCCGGCCCCAATCCGATCACGCCGTGCGGAGCGCCCACCCAGCCCAGCGCACGCGCGTGGTCAGCAGTGATGAAAGGGGCATAGCCGAGGAACTCCGCGACCGCCCGGCTGGCCGGGTTGCGCCACAGCTGCGCCGGCGAGTCGACCTGCAGCAATCGACCCGCTTCCATCACCGCGACGCGGTCGGCGATGGTGAACGCCTCGTCCTGATCGTGGGTGACGTAGACCGCGGTCGTGCCGGTGCCTCGCAAGCCGTCCGCGAGCGTGTCCACCAGATGCTCACGCATCCCAGCGTCCAGGGCCGACAGCGGCTCGTCCAGCATCAGCAGCCGCGGACCCGCCGCGAGCGAGCGCGCCAGGGCCACCCGCTGAGCCTGCCCGCCGGACAGCGCCGTGACCGGACGATCGGCGTAGCCGTCCAGGCCGACCAGGGCGAGCAGTTCAGCGACCCGCTCGGCCCTGACCGCCCGCGACTGCCGGTAGAGGGCATAGCCCACATTGCGTCCAACACTCAGGTGCGGGAACAGCTGCCCATCCTGGAACATCACCGCGAAA
This sequence comes from Propionicimonas sp., assembly GCA_036788135.1. GTDB lineage: Bacteria > Actinomycetota > Actinomycetes > Propionibacteriales > Propionibacteriaceae > Propionicimonas. Next base: position 377,933 of record DAIQNZ010000002.1, on the reverse strand, counting down.
CCGCGCCGATGAACCGGCACCCCAGCCAGGTCGGCACCGTCCCACAACACCCGGCCGCCGGCCAGCGGCTCCAGACCGGCCACTGCCCGCAACAACGACGACTTGCCCGAACCTGACGCGCCGATGACGGCGACGATCTCGCCGGGAGCCACTGCCAAGCTCACCGCGTCCACGGCGGTCAGCGCGCCGTAGCGCACCACAGCCTGGTCGATCGTCAGCCCGCTCACCACGCCTGCCCCTCCCGCGGACCGACCCACTCGGCCACCGCCATCACGGTAGCCGTGAGCGCCGCGAGCACCACCGACGCCGCCAGCGCTGCGCCGAGATTGTCGATGCCTGGCCGCGAGATCAGCCGAAAGATCTCCACCGGCAGCGTCGGGCGATCTGGCCGCGCCAGGAAGGTCGTCGCGCCGAACTCGCCCAGGCTGGTGGCGAAGGCGAAGCCGACCGCCAGGCCGAGCCCCCGGCGCGCCAGCGATGCGTCAACGGTGCGCAGCACCCGTGACGGCGACGCCCCCAGGCTGGCTGCCGCCTGATGGAGACGCGGATCGATCGCGCGCAATGTTGGCAGCAGGCTGCGCACCACCAGCGGCAGCGCCACGATGGCTTGGGCGATCGGTACCAGCAACCACGACGACCGCAGGTCCAACGGCGGACGGTTGACCGTGATCAAGAAGCCGAACCCCACCGTCACCGCCGACACCCCGAGCGGCAGCATGAACGCCGCATCGGCTGCCCGCAGCGCGTGACGCAGTCCCGTCGCGGATGGTCGCCGCGACAGCAGGACACTGACCGCCACCCCCAGCAGCACCGCGATCGCGGTCGCGACGACCGCAGTGGTGAGCGAGTTGATGGTCGCCTCGACCACGCTGGGCATGCCGTCGCCTTCGGTCAGGCGCAGATAGTTGCCCCACCCGACGCCGTCCGCGGTCTGCAACGAGCGCCACACCAAGGTCAGCATCGGCGCCATCAGCAAGCCGACGACCACCAGTGCGGTGAGTGCGGCGGCCGGCAGATCCCCACGGCGCAGTCGATGCTCGACCGGTGCGCCCGCCAGGCGGAGCGCGCGCTCCTGCCGGGCACGCGTGATGTCGGCGACCACCAAAGAAGCCGCGACGACGACCAGCTGCAGAATCGACAGCGCCGCCGCGGCAGGCAGGTCGAGCAGCTGCGTGGTCTGGTACCAGATCTCGGTCTCGATGGTGCCCCAGGACTCTCCGCCGAGGATCAGCACCACCCCGAAAGCAGAGGCGCAGAACAAGAAGGTCAGTGCCGCCGCCGACGCGATCGCCGGAGCCAAGGCCGGCAGCGTGACCGTCCACCACACCCGGACGCTGCCGGCCCCCAGGCTGCGCGCGGCGTCCGCGGTTCGGCGGTCGAGCCGGGCCCACAACGTGCCGACGGTGCGGACGACGACCGAGTAGTTGAAGAAGACCAGGGCAGCGACCACGGCCGGGAAGGACTCCGACCAGCCGAGGAAGCCCAACGGCCCGTTCTCGGCCAGCAGCGAGCGGAAGCCGACCCCGACCACCACCGACGGCAGCACGAACGGCACCGCCACCACCGCCCGCACAAACCGACGTCCGGGGAAGCGGCAGCGGTACAACACGTAGGCGCCCGGCACGCCCAGCAGCACCGACAGTGCCGTACCCGCAGCGGCCTGCGCCAGCGTCTGGGCGATGATGCGCCAGGTCCGCGGCGCGCTGATGACCTCACTCACCCCGGTGAGGCTGAAACCCCGGGCGTCGAAGAATCCCTTACCGACCAGGGACGCGACCGGCCAGACGAAGAACACCGCGAGGAAGCCCAGCGGCACGGCGGCCACGAGCAGCCAACCGAGGGTGCGCCCGAAGGCACCCAGCCGGACGGACGCGCGGACGGGCGTCCGTCCCCACTGCGCCGGGACGGACGCCGACCCGCCCGGCCCGGCGGTGGCGATCAGCCGACGACGGCCGCCGTCCATGCCTTGATCCATTGATCCCTCTTGGCGTTGATCTGCGCTGCCGGCAGGCTGAACGGCTTGCTCACCATGGCGGCCTTGGCCTTCCAGTCGGCGGGCAAGGCGACGGTCGAGTCGATCGGGTACATGTACATCTGCTCGGGGATCTCAGCCTGCACCTGGTGGCTGAGCAGGAAATCGATGAACTTGCCTGCGCCCACCGCGTTCTGCGCCCCGGACAGCACACCGGCGTATTCGACCTGGCGGAAGCAGGTCTGGTCGAGGTTTGAGGTCGCCTTCTCGTAGGCCGGTGAGGACGAATACGACAACACCAGCGGCCGGTTTCCCTTGCCCGAGGAGCCGGAGAACTCGACGGTGTAAGCCTCGGTCCAGCCCTTCACGACCTTGACCCCATTGCTCTTCAGCGCCGTCCAGTACGGCAGATAGCCGTCTTCCCCCTTCGCCGCGATCGTGGCCAGCAGGAAGGCCAGCCCCGGCGACGAGGTGGCCGGGTTCTCGACCACGAGCAAGTCCTTGTAGGCGGGCTTGAGCAGGTCGTCCAGGGTCTGCGGGACGGCCAGCCCCTTCGCGCGGAACCAGGTGTCGTCGGCGTTGATGCAGACATCGCCGTAGTCGATCGGGGTGAGCTTTCCGGCGACATCAGCGCCGTAGGTGACGGCCGAAGCCGGCAGCACTGTGGAGGTGTAGTCACTGAGCACGCCGGCGTCGATGGCGCGAGCGGCGAAGGTGTTGTCGATGCCGAACACGACATCGCCCAGCGGCGCATCCTTGGTGAGAACGAGCTGGTTGACCATGGTGCCGACATCACCGGGGGCGACGAACTTCAGCTGGTAGCCGGTCTCGTCACTGAACTGCTTCAGGCTGGCCTTGCTGAGGGCGAAGGAGTCGTGGCTGACCACGGTCAGCGTCTTGCTCTCGGTTGGGGTCACTGCGCTGGTCGTCGCAGCGGGCGCGGCCTGCGTGCAGCCGGCCAGCAGCGAGGCCGTCAGCAGCGCCGCCGACGCCGCGACGCCGAAGCGCATGATCGATCTGGGCATGGTCATCCTCCAATAACTCGGAGGGCTCGGGTCGCCCCGAGGAGATGGTCCCGACTCCCTACGCCGGTGCTAACCGGATCAGGTTCGAGGGTCTGCGGCATCCCGCACTCTCAGCGCCCCACTGGCGCTCCCCTGTCTGACAAGCGAGGTTACCACTGCGTCCACGGGCGATCATCGCGGCGCTGTCGGAATCTGTGCCGACAGGGCCGCGGACGCGCACCTTGCTGTGCGAGGCTGTGCCCATGGCAACGAGGTCGGAGCAGATCGCCACCATCACCCAGGGCTACACCTTCACCACGCCGTCGATCGATCTCGGCGTCCTGATGGCCGAGGCCGAACCGGTCACGACCACCCGCATCCGGCTGTCGCTGTCGATGCTGAACCGTCACGGCCTGGTTGCCGGCGCGACCGGTACCGGCAAGACCCGCACCCTGCAGCTCATGGCCGAGCAGATCTCCCGGGCCGGCGTCTCGGTGTTCGCCGCCGACATCAAAGGCGACCTGTCCGGGATCGCCCTCCCGGGAACTCCCAGCGAGAAGCTGCTCGCCCGGACCCAGAAGATCGGCCAGGACTGGCAGCCGGCAGGCTGCCCGGTGGAGTTCTACTCGCTCGGCGGTCAGGGCACCGGGGTCCCGATTCGGGCGACGGTGTCGTCCTTCGGCCCGATTCTGCTGAGCAAGGTGCTCGGCCTCAACGAGACCCAGGAGTCGAGCCTCGGCCTGGTCTTCCACTTCGCCGACACCCAGGGCCTGCCTCTGCTCGACCTGGCCGACCTCAAACAGGTGATGCTCTACCTGACCTCGGACGAGGGCAAGCCGGTCCTGAAGGAGTTGGGCGGGCTGAGTTCGGCGACGGTCGGGGTGATCCTACGCAGCCTGGTCACCCTGCAGACTCAAGGCGCCGACGCCTTCTTCGGTGAGACCGAGTTCGACTCCCGCGACCTGATCCGCACCACCAGCGACGGCAAGGGCGTCATCTCGTTGCTCGAGTTGCCGAACCTCACCGACCGACCGGCGATCTTCTCGACCTTCCTGATGTGGCTGCTCGCCGACCTGTTCCACGACCTACCCGAGATCGGGGACGTGGATGTGCCGAAGCTGGTCTTCTTCTTCGATGAGGCCCACTTGTTGTTCGATGGCGCCTCGAAGGCTTTCCTCGACGCGATCGCGCAGACGGTCCGGCTGATCCGCAGCAAGGGCGTGGGCATCTTCTTCGTCACCCAGTCGCCCACCGACGTCCCGGACGCGGTCCTGGCGCAACTCGGATCACGGGTGCAGCACCAGCTGCGAGCGCACACTCCGAAGGACGCCAAGGCGCTGAAGGCCACAGTGGAGACATATCCCACCAGCGCCTACGACCTGTCCGAAGTGCTCCAGGCGCTGGGCATCGGTGAGGCCATCGTCACTGTCCTGAACCCCGATGGCGCCCCCACCCCCGTCGCCTGGACACGCATGCTGGCACCGCTGGCCTCGATGGGACCGATGGATCCGGCGACGATGACCCAAGGCGTGGCCGGCTCGGCGATGCAGGCCAAATACGGCCCGGCGATCAACCGCGACTCCGCCTACGAGATGCTCACCCGCCGGCTGGAAGAGGGCGCAGCGAAAGCCCAGGCAGAGGCGGAGGAGGCGGCGCAGGCGAAGCAGGACGCCGCCGCGGCTCGGCAGGCCCAATCCGCGACCCGAGCCGACCAGCGGACGTCCGCGCCTGCGGGGCGGTCGAGATCGAGCCGGCAACCGCGATCGGCGGTCGAGAAGGTGCTCAGCTCACCCACCTTCTGGAATCAGGTCATTCGAGTGGGCGGCCAGGTGGCGCGCACCTTCTGGGGCACGGCTCGTCGCTAATCTCGCCGCACCGCGGCTCGGCAATACGCGGGAACGGAATTGTCCCCCACGCGAGTGACAATTCTTCGCGATCGGAGACGGTTATCCGCTCAGTGGTGGAGTAGGCCGTTCACATTTCATGGAATCGGTCACGAAGTGCTGAAATAGCGACGTATCCTCAGACGGTACGCAATTCAACCACTCGCTGGGGGGCAGAGTGAGTATCGTCGCGCCGCCACGGCATGCCATCTCGTGGCGAGAGAACCTGGCCGAGTTCTGGCGGGATCTCGACAACCCGTTGGTCGCCCGGCGCGTCCCCGGGACCGTGCCGATCGCCCTGGCAGCCGGCATGATCGCGCTCATCGCTGCGGCCGTCCTGGTGCCATCCGGCTGGAGCCTGGCCTACAGCGACGCGCAATCGCATCTCACCATCGCGCGTCGGCTGTTCGACAATCGCAGCGAACTGGGGCTCGGCCAGCTCGGCACCGTGTGGCTGCCGGTTCCCCACCTCCTGTTGGCGCCTTTCGTGCTGTCACTGTGGGCCTGGCACACCGGATGGGGGGCTGCGCTGCTCGGCGCGTGCTGCCTGGGCGTGACGGCCGCAGGGCTTTACCGCAGCGCGGCCCGCTGGGGCGTCGGTCGTGCCGGGCGCCTGGTCACGGTGGCTGCGCTTGCGTTCAACCCGACCATGCTCTATCTCAGCTCGACCGCGCTGACCGAGCCCGTGCTGATCGCCTGCATGGCGGCCAGTCTGGCCGGCTTGGCGAACATCGCCACCCGGCCACGACTGTCCAGTCCGGGCGAGATCGCCATCTTCGCCGGCCTTCCCGCTGCGCTGGCGGTCTTGTCCCGCTACGAAGGCTGGGCTCTGGCCGTCACCGGCACGCTCTTCGTGGCCGTCGTCGTGTGGCGCCGCACCCGCGACCTGAAGAAGACCGCCGCGTCGAGCGCGGGCTTCGCACTGCCACCAGTGTTCGCCATGTTGTGGTGGGTCGCGTTCAACTGGGTGGTCTTTCATAACCCGCTGGAGTTTCTCTTCGGACAGTTCTCAGCAAATGCCCAGCAGACCGACATTGTGGCGTCCGGCGCCACCACCAAAGGTGACATTTCCGCGACCCTGCGCACGCTGAATCTCGCGGTCGGCGCGAGCGTCGGCTGGGTGCTGTTGGTCATCGCGGCACTCGGCCTGATCGCCGTCCTCACCGTCTTGCACCGTCGTAATCGCCTGATCTTCCTGGTCGTCTCAGCCACCAGTTACCTGTTCCTCGTCGTCGCCCTGGTCACCGGTCAGGCCGTGATCTGGAACCAGGCCATCGGGGCCAGCTACATCTGGAACAACCGCTTCGGCATGGCCAGCATCATTCCGGCCGCCCTGCTGGCAGGTCTCGCGGTCGAAGCCGTGCGGGTGCTCACCGGCACGGCGGCCTCGCGCCGGACCACGCGCTGGGTGACCGGTCTGGCGGCCACCTTCACCGTCCTGGCGCTGGCAGGGCAGGCCGGCTGGTTCCTGCAGGCACCGGCGCAACGATCGCTGGTGGTGACCGAGGCCGCCGAGTCGCTCACCAGGGGAGCCGACTCCCGCGACGCTGCCCTCTGGCTGAACGCGCATTACAACGGCGGCGGGATCCTCTTGGATGAGACCACCTGGTCGAACGCGGTACTGCCCGAGATCGGCATCCCGCTGCGGGAGTTCTATCTGCGGGCGAACGATCAGCTGTTCGCCGACGCCGTCGCTGCGCCGGCTCGTCACGTCCGCTGGGTGTGGACCAGTCGCAACGCGTCCGATCCGGTGGCGGCCCTGACGAAGACCGCCGGATTCCGAGCGGCGTACCACCCGGCCTACCAGAACTCGACCATCGTGATCTACGTCCGGAACGGAGATTGAGCATGGCCGCAACCGATGCGCTGACCACAGTCCCACCGGCTCTGGACATCCACACCCCCGATCCTGCGGTGCTGCAGTCGTCGCCGCTCGCCCACGACCTGTTCTTCCGATGGCTGCCGTGGCGCCGGCTCGACGGCGTGCTCTGGGTGGCGACCTGCATCCCCGTTACCCCCGCATTGAGCAACGAGGTGTCCGAGCTCCTGGGCGCGGAGCAGGTCGGCTTCTTCACCACGACCCCCGAGGTGCTCGCCCGGACAGCCGAAACTCACCTGTCCAGCGCATTGGCCGACGTTGCCGCAGAGAGCTTCGCCCGCGAGATCCCGGAGTTTTCGGCCAAACAGGGCCTGACCCGCTGGCAGGCGGCACTACCAGCCGTAGCGCTCGCGGCTGTGGTCGTGGGACTGGTCCTTGACTGGCGCCTGACCGTCGTCATCACCGTCGCCGCGGCCAACGCGATCTTCTTGTTGAACGTCGGCTTCAAGGTGATCTCGGCGGGCTTCCGCCCCGTGCGCAGCTGGCGCGAGCGGCGGCTGCAGGCTGCCGAAGAGCGAAGACTGCGCGCCGGCGGCGCCGCCCTCGCACCGTCCGAGTCTGCCAACCCCGCGGCTGCGTCCGCTCTGATCGACGACGATCTGCCGATCTACACGATCCTGGTCCCCGTCTATCAAGAGTCGAACGTCATCGGCCAGATCTTGAAGAACTTCGAACGCCTCGACTACCCCACCGACAAGCTCGACATCATGGTGCTGTTGGAGGCCGACGACGCCGACACCATCGCGGCCGCTCAGGCCGCGCGTCCACCCGAACACATCCGGCTGATGATCGTGCCGCAGGGACAGCCCCGGACGAAGCCGCGGGCCTGCAACTACGGGCTGAGCTTTGCCCGCGGCGAGTACGTGGTGATCTACGACGCCGAAGATCGGCCCGACCCTGATCAGCTTCGCCGCGTTCTGGTGAGCTTCCGCAACGACGAGGAAGTGCAGCGACGCCGCAGCGCGGAGCGCCCGCTGGCCTGTGTGCAAGCCTCACTGAACTACTACAACGCCGACTACAACGTGCTCACCCGAATGTTCGCCGTCGAGTACGCGCAGTGGTTCGATTCGATGCTGCCGGGCATGGACAGCGCCAATACACCGATTCCGCTGGGCGGCACCTCGAACCACTTCCGCAAGGACGCCCTGATCGAGGTCGGCGGCTGGGATCCGTACAACGTCACAGAGGACGCCGACCTCGGTCTGAGGCTGGCAGCCTCCGGCTATCGGGTCGACGTCGTGAAGTCGACGACCTGGGAGGAAGCCACCGCGAAGGTGGGCCCGTGGATCAGACAGCGCACCCGCTGGATCAAGGGGTACATCCTGACAGCTGCGGTGAACCTGCGGCACCCGCTGCGCTGGCTGCACCGTAACGGCGCCCGGGCAAGCCTCACGATGTTCGGATTGATCCTCGGCACCCCACTGGCCTTCCTGCTCTACCCGTTGGCTCTGGGGTTCACCGTGCTCACCTGGCTGCTCGCGCCGATCTTTCACGTCTGGCTCCCCGCGTGGCTGTTGATCTTCGGCACCGTGAACATGATCGGGATGAACCTGCTCATGGTGGTGAGTTCGGGGCTGGCGGCCTGGCAGCGCTACAACTGGCGGATCGCGGCGTTCTCGGTCTTCCTGCCGCTGTACTGGCTGCTGCACGCGGTGGCCGCGTGGCGCGCAGCGATCCAGCTGGCCTACGACCCGTTCGGTTGGGAGAAGACCCCGCACGGCCTGACCGAGGAGTACACCGACGGAATCTTCGACACCGCCGGGCTGCCACACTCGGCCGCCAGCTGAGCCGCTGGCCGGCAAACCACGTCTCGGCAGCACGAAACCGCTCGAGTTGCGCCCCGACCGGCCCCCGCAGCCCTAGCCTGGCGCCATGCCCAACTTCATCGAGCCGGACGATGTCGAACTCAGCCCCATCTTCAGCCGGGTCGGCGAGGCGTCCGCCACTCCGGAAATCTCTCTCGCCCAGCACGGCATGCTCCCCGACACCGCCTACCAGGTCATTCACGACGAAGCGATGCTCGACGGCAACGCCCGCCTGAATCTGGCCACCTTCGTCGGCACCTGGATGGACCCGATGGCGCAGCGGCTGTACGCCGAGACCGTCGACAAGAATCTGATCGACAAGGACGAGTACCCCGCCACGGCGGCCATCGAGGAGCGCTGCTGGCGGATGCTCGCCGAACTATGGCACGCCCCATCGACGGCCACGGCGCTCGGCACGTCCACCGTGGGCTCGTCGGAAGCGGCGATGCTGGCCGGCCTGGCTCTCAAGCGACGCTGGCAGCAGGCGCGCCGAGCCGCCGGGCTGCCCACCGATCGTCCGAATCTGGTGATGAGTTCAGCCGTCCAGGTGTGCTGGGAGAAGTTCGCGAACTACTTCGAGGTGGAGCCGCGCTACGTGCCGGTGACGGACGAGCACCTGCTGCTCGACGGCCATGACCTCGACCAGTACGTCGACGAGAACACCATCGCGGTGGTGTCGATCATGGGCGTCACCTATACCGGCGCCTACGAGCCGGTCGCCGAGATCGCCGCCGCCCTCGACCGGCTCCAGGAGACGACCGGCATCGACGTCCCGATCCACGTCGACGCCGCCTCCGGCGGCTTCGTCGCCCCGTTCATCCAGCCCGAGCTCGAATGGGACTTCCGCGTCGCCCGGGTGGCCTCCATCAACGCCAGCGGCCACAAGTACGGCCTGGTCTTCCCCGGTGTCGGCTGGGTGGTCTGGCGACACGAGTCGGCCGTGCCGGAGGACATGATCTTCCGGGTGGCCTACCTCGGTGGCGAGATGCCGACCCTGACTCTCAACTTCTCTCGTCCCGGGGCCCAGGTCCTGCTGCAGTACTACAACTTCCTGCGGCTCGGTCGAGATGGCTTCGCCGCGGTGCAGCAGGGCTGTCAGGACGTCGCCCACTACCTCTCCTCCGGTATCGCGGCGATGGGACCGTTCGAACTGCTCAGCAACGGCAGCGACATTCCGGTCTTCGCCTGGCGGCAGCGCGCCGACTACACCGATAAGTGGGATCTGCACGACCTGTCGGCGCAGCTTCGTCAGCGGGGCTGGATGGTTCCGGCTTACCCGCTGCCCGACAACCTCAGCGACCGCACCGTCCAGCGGATCGTGGTGCGCAACGGCTTGTCAATGGAACTGGCCGGCCACCTGCTCGACGCTGTGAAGGAGTCCGTCGACTACCTGGACGGCCTGTCGGCCCCGATGCCGCACGAGGGACGTCAGGGCTCGGTCTTCCACCACTAGCCGGCTGACGGAGCCTCGCTCGGGAGTATTTCGGCTCCCGCAACCGGATGGACGAGGAAGGTCGCCGGGGCGCCGAAGCCCGCCGCTGCGAACGCAGCCACGACCGCGTCGCGGATCGCCTCGCTGTGCGCGGACGGCACCAGCGCGATCGCCGAGCCGCCGAAGCCGCCGCCGGTCATCCGAGCTCCCAGCGCGCCGGCGGCACGCGCCGCCTCGCAGGCCAGGTCGAGTTCGGGGGTGGAGATCTCGAAGTCGTCACGCATGGACGCGTGCGACGCGTCGAGCAGCGCGCCGATCGCCGTCGGACCGTCTGCGCGCAGGGTGGCGACGGTTTCGAGCACGCGCTCGTTCTCCGTGACGATGTGCCGAACGCGACGGAACACGACATCATCGAGAACGTCGGCTGCCCGCGCCAGGTCGTCCTCGGTGAGGTCCCGCAGACTCTCGACGCCCATCCCGGCAGCACCGGCCTCGCATTCGCGTCGGCGCTCGCCGTAGCCGCCGGTTGCGTGCTCATGCTTGACCTGGGTGTCGATCACCAGCACCGCCAGTTCGGCCTCCGCGAGGCCGAGCTCGACGACCTCGTGGTCGAGGGAGCGGCAGTCAAGGAAGACCGCGCTGTCGGGCCGTCCCAACAAGGACGCCGCCTGGTCCATCACACCGGTCGGTGCCCCCACGACGACGTTTTCCGCGCGCTGTCCGACCTGAGCCAGAGTGAGGCGATCCAACTCAAAGCCCCACATCGCTGCCAACGCCATCAGCGTCGCGGTCTCGACTGCCGCCGAGCTGGACAGGCCCGCCCCCACCGGCACGGTCGAGACGATGGCCAGATCGAAACCCGTCATCGCCGCGCGGTCGACACCGAACTCGCCCAGTGCCCACACCACGCCGAGCGGGTACGCGGTCCAGTCTCCGGAGCCGGACAGCTCGTCAAGGGAAGCGGTGAAAACGCCCGGCTGGAAGTCGGTGGCCAGCCGCACGACGCGATCGGTGCGCGGCGCGAAGGCAGCCACCACCTCGCGGTCGATCGCGAACGGCAGCACAAATCCTCCGTTGTAGTCGGTGTGCTCGCCGATCAGGTTCGCCCGCCCCGGGCCACGGGAGAATCCGCTCGGTTCGGCATCGAAGGCGGATCGGAATACCTCGGCGGCAGCGTTGCTCGTCACGGGAGAAAACAGTACCTGGATACCGCTAACACAGCTAGAGAACCTGCACCTCGACGCTGTCGATCCAGCACCCCCGGCGTGCGCCGTAGCAGCCACCGCAGGACGGGCCTGCCGGACCGTGGAAGGCCCGCATCGACCACGCCTTGAGACGAAGGCGCACGCCCGGTGTACCACACCTATATAACGCTCTGATTACGCCTCTACGGAGCCAGCCACCGGCGTTTATCCCGCCGGGAGGGCGTGCTAGATTACCCAGACTTGCCGAGCGGGTGGGAGTATGCCGCCACATCGTGAACACGCTCGGAGGGTCGAGAGGAAGTCCAGATGGCAGACACCATCGCTGTTGAACCGCGCGACGGTGCAGTCGACGGTGCAGTTCCGATCAATGGACGCACACCGTGGCAGATCACCAGGGCACGGATTCGGCGCGACAAGGTCACCATGGTGGCGTTGTTCGCCAGCGCCTTTTTCGTGCTGCTCGCCGTGTCTGCACCCCTGATGACCCAGCTTGGCTGGCTGGATCCCTACTCGGGCCACCCCGAGCTGGTCGGCGGCCTGGGTTCGTTGCCTCTTGGCCCCTTCGGCGGAGTGTCCTGGGCGCATCCGATGGGCGTCGAGCCCGGCACCGGCCGTGACATCTTGTCTCGAGTCGTCTCGGGTCTGACGGTCTCACTGATCGTCGCGACGCTGGCCGTCCTCGTTTCGTTGGTGCTGGGAACCATCATCGGCATCATCTCCGGCACCGCAGGCGGTCGCGTGGACTGGGCGTTCTCCCGGCTGACCGACTTCGTGTTGAGCTTCCCACAGACCCTGATGCTGATCGCGCTGTCGACAATCGTGATCGACCTGCTGCAATCGTTGATGAACACCGATCGAACGGTGCCATCGATGGTGTTCATGATTCTGGTGATGGGCTTCTTCGGCTGGCCTTACTTCGCGCGCATCATCCGCGGGCAGGTGCTGAGCCTGAAGGAACGCGAGTTCGTCGAAGCGGCCCGCTCGCTGGGTGCGAATCGCCGGCGGATCTACTTCACCGAGCTGCTGCCCCACCTGTGGGCACCGATCCTGGTGTACACGACGCTGATCATGCCGCAGAACATCGCCACCGAAGCCGCCCTGGGCTTCCTCGGCGTCGGCATCCAGGCCCCCACGCCCTCGTTCGGATCGATCCTGAACGACTCGGTTCACTACGCCACCTCGGATCCGGCGTACTTCATCTTCCCCGGGGTCACCCTGTTCCTCGTGGTGCTGTCGTTCAACCTGCTCGGTGACGGCCTGCGCGACGCACTGGACCCGAAGGCCGATCGCCAGTAAGGCGATCCCAAGTTTCTCCGTACCAAACCACAACAAAGGAGAGCGCATGAAGAAGATCAAGATCGTCGCGGGTGTCGCGACGACGCTGGCGCTGGCGTTGACCGCCACCGCCTGCGGTGGCTCGGCGAACACGGGCGGGGGTTCTTCTAACTCCGGAGCCCAGACCGCCGGTGGCACGCTGACCATCCTCTCGGGCACCCCCACCGAGCACTGGGATCCGCAGCGGGTCTACGTCGGTTCGAACATCGAGTACGGCAACCGGATGTTCACCCGTACGCTGACCACCTTCGCCCCGGTTGCAAAGGACGGCGATCCTGCTCAGCTCGCAGCTGATGCCGCCACCGACACCGGCAAGGTCAGCGCCGACGGCAAGACCTGGACGTTCACCATCAAGGACGGCATCAAGTGGGAGGACGGCAAGGCCGTCACCTGCGAGGACTTCAAGTACGGCATCTCCCGCACGTTCGCTGTCGACGTCATCACCGGCGGCCCGAACTACGCGATCCAGTACCTGGACATCCCGAAGAACAAGGACGGCTCCTCGCAGTACGCCGGCCCGTACAAGAAGACCGGCCAGGCGCTCTACGACAAGGCCGTCACCTGCAACGGCAACACCATCACCTTCAAGATGGCCAAGCCCGCCGGTGACTTCAACATGGCGCTGACCATGACCGCCTTCGGCGCGTTCCGTCAGGACAAGGATCAGGGCGACAAGTCCAACTTCGCGATCTTCTCCGACGGCCCGTACAAGCTCGACGGCGACTGGACCACCAGCAAGGGTGGCACCTTCGTTCGCAACGATCAGTGGGATCCCAAGACGGACACCATCCGCAAGGCGTACCCCGACAAGATCATCTGGGACGAGTCGCCGAGCCAGGAGGTCATGTACGAGCGTCTGATCGCCGACCAGGGCGACGACAAGAACGCGATCCCGATGGACAACGCCCCGGTGACCGCACTGGCCAATGTGACCAGCGCCACCGGCCGCTACACCATCGTGAACTCGCCGTACACCCGGTACCTGGTGCCGAACTTCAAGTCCAAGGTGATGGCCAACGACAAGGCTCGTGAGGCTCTGGCTCTGTCCACCGACCGCGCCGCGTACGTGACCGCCGCCGGCGGCGACCAGATCGCCAAGGCGACCAACTCGCTGATCAACTCCGGCCTGCCCGCCTTCCCGAACACCCCGCTGCTCGCCGGCGACAAGGGTGATCCGGCCAAGGCCAAGCAGCTGCTGACCGATGCCGGCTTCACCCTGCCGGTGAAGATCACCGTGGCGTACCGGAAGAACGACACCCTCGACAAGGTGTTCGCCGGTCTGAAGGCCGGCTGGGATGCTGCCGGCTTCGACACCCAGCTGACCGGTATTCCGGCCGAGCAGTACTACAGCTCGCTGCAGTCCCCGGCCAACGCCACCAAGTACGACGCCATGTGGGCTGGTTGGGGTGCTGACTTCCCGTCGGCGTCCACCGTCATCCCGCAGCTGCTCGATTCCCGTAGCCAGATCACGTCCGGTGGCCCCGGCCAGGATTACGGCTACTTCTCCAATGCTGACTTCAACGCCGGTATCGACAAGGCTTACGCCATCACCGATGCCACCGAGGCCAACAAGGCTTGGGGCGCTCTCGACACCGAGGCCGTCACCAAGTACTTCGCGGTGATCCCGCTGATCAACGACCAGTTCGTCTTCGTCCATGGCAGCAATGTCCAGGGCGCCGTCGTGAACACCACGTTCACCGGTTACTACGACCTGGCGAATATCTCGGTCAAGCACTGAGTCACAAGGGTTGGGGGCGCGTCACCCGGCGCGCCCCCAACCCTCCACAAGGAGTCCTGGCTTGTTCTATTACGTTCTGCGCCGGTTGGCGTCAGTCGTGGCGATGATCGTCTTGATCACTGGCACCACGTTCGCTCTGTTCTATGCCTCGCCCATCGACCCGGCGCGCTACACCTGTGGCAAGAACTGCACCCCCACCATCCTCGAAGGCAACCGGATTGCACTCGGCTACGACAAGCCGGTGCTCGTGCAGTACGGCAACTTCATCAGCGGTCTGTTCGTCGGTCGTGACTACCCCGACAACGAGCAACTCCGCAAGGACCACCCCGAACAGGTCGTCCACTGCCCGGCGCCCTGCCTGGGCTACTCCACCACCCAGCACCGGCCCATCAACGAGATGGTCGCTGAAGCCTGGCCGATCTCGCTGTCGATCGCCATCGGCGCCTTCGTCATGTGGATGATCATCGGCGTCGGCGGCGGGATCATCGCCGCTCTCAACAAACGACGCTGGCCCGACCGTGTCATCGTCGGCGCTTCCCTGGTCGGCTTCTCGCTGCCGACATTCTTCGTCGGCCTCATTCTGCTCACCTTCCCGGCCATCAAATGGGGCTGGGTGCCGATTCCCAACTACGTGCCGTTCACCGAAGATCCGGCCGGCTGGGCGGCAAACCTGATCCTGCCCTGGATCACCCTCGCCTTCTTCTTCGCCGCCAGCTACGTCCGCCTGACTCGCGCCTTCATGATCGAGACGCTGAGCGAGGACTACATCCGCACCGCCCGCTCCAAGGGTGTCAAGGAACGGCGCGTGATCTTCCGCCACGGCCTGCGCGCGGCACTGACGCCGATCGTGACCGCCGCCGGTCTGGATCTCGGCGGTCTGCTCGGCGGTGCGATCATCACCGAGAGCGTGTTCTCGCTGCACGGTTTGGGGTACTTGGCCGTCCACTCGGTGACCAACATGGATCTGCCGACCATCGTCGCCATGGTCATGATCGTGTCGAGCTTCATCGTGATCGCGAACATGGTGGTCGACATCGCCTACGGCTTCATCGACCCGAGAGTGAAGGTGGCCTGATGAGCGAGCGCTTTCTCAGGGTGAACGATCTGAAGGTTCACTTCCCCACTGACGACGGCGTGGTCAAGGCCGTCGACGGCCTGACCTTCGACCTGGAGAAGGGCAAGACCCTCGGCATCGTCGGCGAGTCCGGCTCGGGTAAGTCCGTCACGTCGCTGGCGATCATGGGCCTGCACCGCGGAAGCCGCGCGCAGGTGACCGGCGAGATCTGGCTGGACGATCAGAACCTGGTCACGATCTCCGACGAGGAGTTGCGCGGTCTGCGCGGTCGCAAGATGGCGATGATCTTCCAAGACCCGCTGTCGGCGATGCACCCCTACTACACCGTCGGTACCCAGCTCACCGAAGCCATCCAGGTCCACGAGAAAGTGACGAAGGCTCAGGCCCGCGCCACCGTCATCGACATGCTCGGACGGGTCGGCATCCCCAACCCGCAGCGCCGGATCGATCAGTACCCGCACGAGTTCTCCGGCGGCATGCGCCAGCGCGCGATGATCGCGATGGCGCTGATCAACAACCCCGAACTGCTGATCGCCGACGAGCCCACCACGGCCCTGGACGTGACCGTGCAGGCGCAGATCCTCGACCTGATGCGGAGCCTCCAAGACGAGTTCGGCTCGGCGATCATCATGATCACCCACGACCTCGGTGTGGTCGCCGAGATCGCCGACGACGTCCTGGTGATGTACGGCGGCAAGTGCGTGGAGTACGCCGAACTGGACGACGCCTTCCACCGCCCCGATCACCCCTACACCTGGGGCCTGATGACGTCCATGCCGCGGCTGGACCGGATCAAGGCCGAGCGTCTGGTGCCAGTCGCCGGCAATCCGCCGTCGCTGATCAATGTTCCGCCGGGCTGCGCCTTCCATCCGCGCTGCACCTTCTGCGAGTACGCGGTGGCTGACTGCGCCAGTGTCGTTCCGGAGCTCACCGAGTCGTACCCCAAGCACGATTCGCGGTGTCACATTCCGGTCGCCAAGCGCGCTGAGCTGTTCGCCGAGCAGATCGCCCCGAGGCTGTAGGAGACGCCATGAGCCTGCTCAAGGTCACTGACCTGAAGAAGTACTTCCCCACGTACACCCAGAAGCTGGTTCGCCGCGAGGGCGATCCGGTCAAGGCGGTTGACGGCCTCAGCCTCACCCTGGAGGCCGGCGAGACCCTCGGCTTGGTCGGCGAGTCCGGCTGCGGCAAGTCCACCGCCGGACGGACCCTGCTGCGCCTGCTGGAGCCGACCGGCGGCACGATCGAGTTCAACGGCCGCGATGTCACCACGTCAAAGGGCGAAGAACTGCGTCTGCTGCGCCGCGAAGCCCAGATGGTCTTCCAGGATCCGTACGGCTCGCTGAACCCGCGACACCCGATCGGTGCCATCATCGCTGCGCCGTTCGAGATTCAGGGCATCACCCCCGAGGGCGGCGTGAAGCGCGCCGTCCAGGAGTTGATGGAGCGTGTCGGGCTGAACCCCGAGCATTACAACCGCTACCCGCACGAGTTCTCCGGGGGCCAGCGGCAGCGCATCGGTGTGGCCCGGGCGATCGCGCTTCGGCCGAAGCTGATCGTCTGCGACGAGCCGGTGTCCGCCTTGGACGTCTCCATTCAGGCGCAGGTCATCAACCTGCTGGAGGACATCCAGGAGGAACAGAACCTCGCCTACATTTTCATCGCTCACGACCTCAGCGTGGTTCGGCACATCTCCGACCGCGTGATGGTGATGTACCTGGGCAAGATGATGGAGGTCGCGGATCGCGACGCTCTCTACGAGCGTCCGATGCACCCGTACACCCAGGCCCTGATGTCGGCCGTCCCGGTGCCGGAGCCACGGCGCAAGCGCGAGCGAATCCTGCTGTCGGGCGACCTGCCCAGCCCGCAGAACCCGCCGTCGGGGTGCGTTTTCCGGACCCGCTGCCCCATGGCAACCGAGCACTGCGCCGCAGAGGTGCCGCTCCCGGTCGAGGTCGAGCCCGGCCATATCGTCGCCTGCCACTACCCGGCGGTGCGTAACGTCCTGTGACACGGACGCCGGGACGGTGCGCGTCCAACCCTGAGCGGTTGCGCGCGCACTGGGAGGAACGGGTCGCCGGGGTCGACGGCCACATTTCGGTGACGCTGCGCAGCGTGGACCTGGTGTTCGCTGAGCGCGACGCGATGCACCAGCACTATGCGGCCAGCACCATGAAGGTCGCCGTGCTGGTGGCCCTGCTCCAAGCGCGGGCGGCCGCCACGATCAGCGACCAGGACAGCGTCCTAGTCCAGCCGCGGTTCCCCAGCGCCGTCGGCGGCACGTTCGATCTGCAGCAGGCCGACGATCAGGACGATCAGACCTGGTCTCGGCGCGGGAGTCGGCTCGGCCTGCTCGAACTGGCCGAGCCGATGATCACCCGGTCGAGCAATATCGCCACCGACCTCATCGCCACCCGACTCGGCCTGGCCGCGATCGCCGACTTCCTCGATCGTGCCGGGCTGGCCGACGGGTTGAGCGTGCAGCGTCTGATCGGAGACAGCGCCGCTGCCGACGCCGGCCTGACCAATGTCGCGACCGCCCGCGGTTTGGCTGCGCTGGTCGCCGGGATTGCTGGCGCGCGTTGGCTCAGCCCGTCCGATAGCCAGACCGCGCTGAGTATCCTCGCCCGTCAGACGCACCGCAACGGGATCCCGGCCGGCCTGCCGCCCGACACCTGGAGCGCGAGCAAGGGTGGCTGGGTTGCGGGCGTCCGTCACGACGTCGCGCTGGTGCGCCCGGCGGCGGCACCGCCGTACGTACTGGCGATCTGCACCACCTCCGCGCTGCCCGATCAGGACGCCCTCACCCTGATCGCCGACCTCACTCGCATCACCGACCAGGAATGGACGTCATGGCACGCCTCGTAGAAGTCGCTACCGCTCGACTCACCCGGGAGCTTCACACCGAGTTCGTCACCGCATTGCGGCGCACCAGTCAGGTGATCAGCGTCGCCGTCCGCGTCACCGACTCCGACGGCGCGGTGGGCTACGCCGAAGCGCCACAGATCTGGCGGGTGACCGGCGAGTCGGTGGCGAGCATCGAGGCCTGCGTCCTTGGGCCGCTGGCGGACGCGCTGCTGAGCCGCGAGTTCGACGCCCGGACGTCCGACCAGGTGCACCACCTGCTCGGCCAGGCCGTCGCCGGGAACACCGGAGCCCGCGCCGCCTGCGAGATCGCCGTGCTGGATCTGCTCGCTCGTCGGGCAGGACGACCGCTGGCCGCGACCGTGGGGGCCGCTGTCGACAGCGTGGCCACCGACATCACCATCGCCGCCCAGGTCAGTGATCCGGCAGCGGAGAAGGTGCCCGACGGGTTCGGCATCGCCAAGATCAAGGTCGGGCTCGACCCGGCCGATGTCGAGCGGGTGATCCGGATCCAGCGGGCGGCAGGCCCGCAGCTGCGAATCCGGGTGGACGCCAACCAGGCCTGGGATGTCGACACTGCCGTGTCCACGGTGGAGGCCTGGCAGCAGGCCGGAGTGAACCTCGACGTCCTCGAACAGCCGCTGCCTGCCCATGACGTGCGCGGCCACGCGGTGCTGCGCCGCCGGCTGAGCGTGCCGATCATGCTGGACGAATCGGTGTTCAGCATTCACGACCTGCATCGGGCCCTCGATGCCGACGCCGCCGACATGGTCAACATCAAGTTGGCCAAGTGCGGCGGCATCCACGCCGGCCTGGAGATCGCATGCGAAGCCCGAAAGGCCGAACTCGGGGTGATGGTCGGCTCGATGATGGAGTCGGAACTCGGCGTCGCGGCCGCCGCCGCCTTCGCGGCAGTGGTCGCCCCGACCGAGTCCAACGACCTGGACGCTGCCTGGTGGTCGATCACCCCCACCGATACCGGCACGCCCTATCGGGGCGATCGCTTCCTGCTGTCGGACGAGCCGGGGCTGAGCCGGGCGACGGCTCGGATCGGCGACGACCTCGGCGCCTGGCAGGAACGCCGGCTCGGCTAGCCGACGATCTCGGGGATCGAAACGCAGCAGTGCCCGCCGCGCGAGCGACGGGCACCACAGGAGTCGAACGACTTACCAACGATTCACTGCTGGGCAGCCACCGGCTCGCCGGCTTCGACGCCCTGCTCGGCCTCGACGTGCTCGGCCTCGGGCTCGGCTGACTCCTCAGTCACCCCAGCCTGATCCTCCGCGACGGGAGCGGTCGGCGCAGCCTCATCAAAGGGCGCTTCAGACAGTTCCGCCGTCGGCGGCACGATCCCATCCTCACCGATCGCGTCCAGCAGCGGGCCGGCACCCAGAGCCGCCAGCATCTGACGAACGTTGGTCAGCTGGGCGGTGACAGCCTCACGCCGCGCGGTCGCGGCGAGCAGCTCACGCTCGGACTCCTTACGCACCCGCTCCGCCGCCAGACGAGCATCGTCGACCTTTTCGGCGGCCTCTTCCCGAGCCGCCCGCACAATCGACTCCGCGCTCTGCCGCGCCTCGTTGAGCAGGCGATCAGCCTCGGCCTGGATCGCGGCGTGGCGCTCCTCTGCCGCCGACAGTGCCTGCTCGTAGGCGGCCATCTGCTTGGCGAAATCTTCCGCGGCGCGGTCGCGCCGTGCGGCCAGGGTCTTCTCGAAATCCGCGGCAGCCGCGGCAGCCCGCGCCCGCTGACGCTCGAAGATCGCCTCGGCCTCCTCACGACGGGTCGTCGCCTCGCGATTGGCGTAATCGAGAATCTCGTCGGATTTGCGGTTGGCGGCCTCGACCACGCGGGTGGCTTCGGCGTTGGCCCGATCCGTGGTGTCGGCAGCATCGGCATCGGCAGCAGCCCGGACGTGCGCGGCGTAGCTGTCCGCGTCACTCATCGTCGACTCGGCGCCGGAGGCGGCGTTGGCCCGGATCTCGGCCGACTCTTCCTCGGCGAGCCGCAGGATCTTGGCCGCACGCTCGGTGATGTCAGCAGCGCTGGGAGCCTTGGCGCCGTCCAGAGCCTCTTCGAGTTCCTGAATCCGGACCTGATCTGCCCGGCTCTGCTCGCTGAGGGCACCCAGCTGCTTGCGCAGGTTCTCGTTGTCCGCCGCAGCTTCGGCCGCCGCACCCTTGGCATGCTCGGCTGTGACCTTCGCCTGGTCTGCCGCGTTGCGCAGCAGTTGCAGCGTCCGGTCCACCTCGGTGGGCTCATAGCCCCGCATTACGGTGCGGAACTCATGAATGGGCTGCGTCACGTTCGGTGTCCTCTCGGTCTGTTTGGTGGTCAATCTGGGCTGCGCCCGGAACGGCTAGGGCTTCGATGACTCCGGAGAGCCGCCCGAGCTGGTCGTTGATGTCGTCTCGACGCCGCGCCAGCGTCTCGACTTCGGCCCGGGCACGTTCGGTGACCTCGCGGGTCTTGGCGCGGACGTCCTCGGCTTCGGCGCGAGCTTCCAGCAGCAGCTCGGTCGCTTGCGCCCGGGTGGTCTTGGCCTGCTCGTGCGCGTCACGCTGCAGAGCCTCGATCGCGGCGACAGCCCGCTCGCGGACCAGGCGGGCCCCCGACTCTGCCTCGGCCAATCGCAGCCGGGCGCTCTCCAACTGAGCGGACGCGGCCTGTTCGGCCTGATCGCGAGTCCTTCGGGCCTCATCGGTAGCCGCCTGGCGCAACTCGGCGGCTTCCTGGCGGGCATCGCTGAGCACCTGCTCAGCGTCCGCCCGAATGCCGGCCGCCACGACTTCTGCCTCGGCGACGATGTGGCGGGCCTGCTCGTCTGCCGCCGCCAAGCGCGCGGCGACCTCAGCATCGCCGGCGGCTCGCTGTTGCGCGAGACTCTCCGCATGCCGGGCGCGCAACTCGGCAAGCTCGGCCTCGGTGGTGGCCCTCAGCTCGGCCATCGACTGCTCGGTCCAGGCCAGATGCGCGGCCGCCTCGACGTACTGCTCCTCTGCCCGTGCTCGCGCCTCAGCCGCAGCCGCATCGCGCGCGTCGGCCGCAGCCTGGTCTGCTTCGCGAATCGCCTGGCGCGCCTGTTCCTGCTCCTGAGCCAACGCCTCACGCGTCCGGGCGCATTCTCGATCGAACGACTCTCGCTGCTGCTGGATCATCGCGTCAGCGGTAGCGCGCAGCGCGATCGCATCGGCATTGGCCTGCTCCACCAGCCGCGTGCTCTCGGCGTGCGCGGTGGAGCTCTCCTGCTCGGCAGCAGCCAGCCGCGCCGTGCTGGTGGCCGTGGCTTCGTCGACGAGCCGTCGAGCCTCGGCGACAGCCGCAGCCAGCCGCGCCTCCGCGTCGGCCAGCGCCTCTGCCTGCACACGCTCAGCGGTCACCCGGGTGCG
This sequence comes from Propionicimonas sp., assembly GCA_036788135.1. Lineage (GTDB taxonomy): Bacteria > Actinomycetota > Actinomycetes > Propionibacteriales > Propionibacteriaceae > Propionicimonas. The sequence goes on along the minus strand of DAIQNZ010000002.1, from coordinate 356,351 downwards.
CTCGGTCAGCTCGGCTGCGGTCCGATCGGCGGAGCTGGTCAGCAGGGTTGCCTGGGCGGCGGCGTCCTCCAGCAATGCTGCGGCGTCGGCGCTGGCGCGATCCAGGACCGCCTCGGCATGAGCGGAGGCCTTCTCGGCGGCGGCCTTCGCCTGCCGGGCCTGCTCGGCCCAGCGCTGACTCAGTTCTTGGTGATGCGCCGCATCGGCGCGGGCGGCTTCGGCACCGGCTTCGGCCTCGGTGATCAACCGGTCGGCGAGCGCCTGCGCCTGCGCGATCAGTCCGGAGGCATGCTCAGTGACGGCTTCAGCGCGCTGGGCAACCATGGGCGGCTCTCTTCGTCGACATCGGCGGGTGGTCGTCCCGCTGTTGCTGGTGGTGGCCGACATCCGCGGCTCGCCGAATGCGTTCCGCACACCCGGACGGCATGGCCGCTGGGTGCGTCGTCACGCGACAAAGACGAACAGGGGGCCAATCCGTGACGGGGGCCCTCTTTTCGCGATCCGTGTTCGGCGAGGCCGAGGGTGAGGCCAAGCTTTCGGTTGCCATGCTACCGGGGGCCGAGCCGCCAGGGCAGCCCTGGGCAATAGTCACCCCCGGGTTTAACGCGGGTGTCACGTGGCCGTCTCCGGCCAAACAACGAGGTCACGAGACGATCACGCCATCTCGGCCCGTCGAGGCGTTCACCGCGATGATGATTCGGGGAGCCGAACAACGACGACAAACAACACTCCTAGCCAAAGGGCATTTGCCAGCACGATTGCGGCGGGCGGATTGCTGCACTGAAGCCGGTATGCACCCATCAGGAGCTCGTCAAGATCTCGACCGTTAGCGTCAAGGCGGCGTCAACGCTCCTTGTCCGAATCGGGCACCGCGCTTGTCTTGAGCCATGTTCAGGAACCCCGCACGGGCCACGGCCCGTCACACCCTCAGGTGCGATCTCGGCACCACCGTCACCGGCACCGCAACGGCCGGCCACATCGCCGTCCGACTCCTCGGCACGTCCAGCGCCAGGGAGGCATCATGACGGTCAGCCAGAGCCGTCGGAACACCGCCGGCACCCGCGGACGTCTCCGCACCACGACCAGCCGCAGCCTCACCGCCCGTCGGGTCTCCGGCCGCTCTCACCAAGCACCGACCGCCCCGACCGGAAGCGACATCTTCGAGCGCCGGGAGTCGGCCGTCCGCAGTTATTGCCGCGGCTTCGACGCCACCTTGGTCAGCGCCTCCGGTTCGCTGGTCCGCGACGCCCACGGACGCGCGTGGATCGACTTCCTCGCCGGCGCCGGCAGCCTGAACTACGGCCACAACCACCCCGTCCTGCGCGAAGCTCTGCTCAACTACCTGTGTGCGGACGGCATCGCCCATGCGCTCGACCTGCACACTCAGGCCAAGGCGGAGTTCCTGACCAGCTTCGAGTCGGTCATCCTCGGCCCGCGCGGGTTGGACTACCGCGTCCAGTTCACCGGGCCGACCGGCACAAATGCCGTCGAAGCCGCCCTCAAACTCGCGCGTATGGTCACCGGACGATCCTCGATCGCGGCCTTCACCAATGCCTTCCACGGGGTGTCCCTCGGCGCCTTGGCCGCGACCGGCAACAGCACCATGCGGATGCCCAATCAGCTGCCGCTGGCCAGCGTCGGACGCCTGCCCTTCGACGGCTACTTCGGCGACCAGGTGAACACGGCCGAGGCGATCAGCAAGCTGCTCGACGACCCCTCCAGCGGCATCGACCTGCCCGCAGCGATCATCGTCGAGGTGGTCCAGGGCGAGGGCGGCCTCAACGCCGCTTCCCTCGATTGGCTGCGCCAGCTGGCCGCGATCGCGAAAGCCCACCGCTGCCTGTTGATCGTCGACGACATTCAGGCCGGTTGCGGACGAACCGGCAGCTTCTTCAGTTTTGAGGCTGCCGGCATCGTCCCCGACATCGTGCTGCTGTCGAAGTCGATCTCCGGCTTCGGGCTGCCGATGTCGCTTGTGTTGATTCGTCCCGACATCGATGTGTGGGCCCCGGGTCAGCACAACGGCACCTTCCGTGGGAACTCCCACGCCTTCGTCACGGCCAAGGCCGCCCTCGACTACTTCTGGTCGGGTCCGGACCTGGCCGACGACATCGCTCGCCGGGCGGCGATCACCCATCGCGAGCTGGCGGCGATGTCCGACCGGCTGCCGGGTTCGACACTCAAGGGTCGCGGCCTGATGGTCGGCATCGACGTGCTCGAGCCGGCGCTGGCCTCGCGCATCCAGCGCGCGGCCCGGGAGCACGGCGTCATCATCGAGACCTGCGGCCCGCGCGACGAAGTGGTCAAGGTGATGCCCCCGCTGACCACCCCCGACGACCTGCTCCAGGACGGGCTGACCCGCCTGAGCGCAGCGGTGGACGACGCGCTCCGGTCATGACCGTCACCAACGACCTCGTCCTCATTCCCCACGACGTCGACAACGCGCCACGTTGGCAGCCGGGCGAGCGACTGCATCAGGTCTTCGAGGCCACCGTCGACCGGCTGGCCGCGAGCGGCCACGACGGCCGGGCCGCGATCGATCCCGCCGAGGGGTCGCAGGTGAGCTACGCCGAGCTGGACCGGCAATCCAACCAGCTGGCTCACCTGCTCGCCGCCCGGGGCGTCGGACCGGGCGACCGCATCGGGTTGATCTTCGACGACCCGGCTGCCGCGTACCCGGCGCTACTCGCTGTCCACAAGGCCGGGGCTGCCTATGTGCCACTCGATCCGGGCTTCCCCGCCGATCGGATCGGCTACATCCTGCAGGACGCCGCGGTCAGCCTCGTCCTCACCCGCAGCACGCTCAGCCCACTCCTGTCGAACCTCGGCGTGTCGATCCTCGAACTCGACCGACTCGGCGACGAACTCGCCGAACAACCCAGCCGACGTCCGCAGCTGAGCTTCGTCGAGGACGACCTGGCCTACGTCATCTACACCTCCGGTTCGACCGGTCGGCCGAAGGGCGTGGCCGTCGGTCACTCCAGCATCGTGAACTTCGTCCGGGTGGCGGGGGCTGAGTACGGCCTGCGTGAGACCGACCGGATGTATCAAGGGCTGACCCTGGCGTTCGACTTCTCGGTCGAGGAGATCTGGGTCGCCTGGACGGTCGGGGCGACGCTGGTGCCGCGTCCGGGGGGCAGCAGTCTGCTCGGCGAAGATCTGCACGCTTTCTTGATCAGCAACCAGGTCACGGCGATGGCCTGCGTCCCGACGCTGCTGGCGACTCTGCCGGCCGACGTGCCGCAATTGCGCTACTTGGTGGTCTCCGGTGAGGCCTGCCCCGCCGACCTGGTGGTGCGCTGGTGGCGCGCGGATCGGCGCTTCCTCAACGTCTATGGCCCGACGGAGACGACGGTGACCTCGACGTGGAGCACCTTGTCACCGGACGAGCCGGTGACGATCGGCGTCCCGCTGCCGACGTACAGCTGCCTGGTGATGGATCCCGACACCGGACGACTGCTCGGCCCGGGCGAACCGGGCGAGCTCGTTGTCGGTGGTATCGGTGTTGCGATCGGCTATCTGAACCGCGACGACCTGACCAGCGCGGCTTTCGTGCCGGACCCGGTGGGGCTGGCGAACAATCCGGGGGGACGGGTCTACCGAACCGGCGACCTGGTGCGCGTTCTGCCCGACGGCCTGATCGAGTATCTGGGACGCATCGATCTGCAGGTGAAGGTCCGCGGTTATCGGATCGAGCTGACCGAGATCGAAAGCGTCCTGATGGAGGCGCCCGGGGTCGCCCAGGCGGTCGTAACGACCCACGCGGTCGGCGACGTCGTCGAACTGGCCGCCTTCCTCACCCGCCGGCCGGACGCCGACCTCGATCTGGACGACGTGCTGGCGCACGCGCGCGAACGCCTGCCCAGCTACATGGTTCCCGCCTACCTGGACGAGCTGGACACGATTCCGCTCCTGCCCAGCGACAAGGCAGATCGCAGCAAACTCCCGGCTCCCGGCGCGCGGCGAGCCAGCACCCGCGAGCTGGTCGCACCTCGCACTCCCGCTGAGGAACTCTTGGCCCACGAACTGGCCGAGGTGCTGGGGTTGCCCGCGGTGGGCGCCACCGATCACCTCTTCAACGACTTGGCGGCCACCTCGCTGCTCCTGGCACGATTCTGCAGTCGCCTGCGTCGGCTGGACCAGTTGCCGGCTCTGTCGATGCGCGAGGTCTACCTCAACCCCAGCGTCGAACGTCTGGCAGCGATGCTGACCGCGGCAGCACCCCAGACCGATTGGGCCGCGCTGACCCGCACGGCGCAGGCCGCAGCGCCGGCATCAGTCCCGGCCGCAGCACCCACCACCCACCCGCCGGCAGCCCCGGATCGCCATCGCCGCTTTGTGCTGACCGGAATCGCCCAGGCCGCATCCCTGGCGCTGGCCCCATTGCTGCTGGCTGTGGTGATGGTGCCGGCCTCGGTCCTGCTCGACGGCGCCACCTCTCCGCTCGACCTGTACCTGCGCGCCGTGCTCGCCGCGGCTGCCGCCTTGCTGGCCACAGAGGTGGTCAGTGTGGGCGGCAAGTGGCTGCTGGTCGGGCGCCTGCGGCCCGGCAGCATTCGGCTGTGGAGCATCGCGCACTTCCGGTTCTGGCTCGCCAGCCGATTGGTCCAGATCAGCCCGCTCGCCTGGCTCCACGGTTCGCCGCTGCAGGTCTGGCATCTGCGGCTGTGCGGGGCGAAGGTCGGCCCCGGCGCCATCTGGCTGGCGCATTTCCCCGCCTGCCCAGACATGATCGAGCTGGGCTCCCAGGCACTGGTCGGGCGCGAGAGTGAGATCACCGGCTATCGCGCCGACGGTGACCGGCTCCGCTTCGCACCGATCTCGATCGGCGATGGCGCCATCGTCGGCGACAAGTGCCTGCTCGACATCGCGACAGCCGTCGGGCCCGCTGCACGGCTGGCGACGTCGTCCACACTGGCCGTGGGCCAGCAGGTGCCCGCCGGCGAAAGCTGGCACGGCAACCCTGGCCGTCCGTTGACCGAGCCGCTGCCGGCGTTGCCGCACCTACCGCGCCGACCGGGTCGGGATCGGCGTTACGCCGCTCTCCAGCTTCTGGGCCAGGTGGCCGTCGGCGGCGCGTTGCTGATGATCGCCAGCACCGTGGTCGAGGACATGATCCTCAGCCCGCAGCTGCCTGGCCCGCTGGCCGACCTCGATCCCACCGATCCGGCGGCTCTGGTCGCTCCGGTCTTCCTGCTGAGCATCGTTGTCGTCTCCGGACTCGCCGTGCTGGCCTTCCACCTGCTGGCGCTGATCGCTGCGGTCGTGGCATCGAGGGTGGCGGCTATCGCCGTTCCACAAGGTCGGACGATTCCGCTGCACGGATGGCGGTGGGCGGTGCACCTGGCCGCTCGGGTGCTGACCAACAATGCGCTGCATATGAAGCTGTTCGGCGACTCCAGCGTGATCCTGGAGTATCTGGCGGCGATCGGCTGGGGCGTGGATCGCCACGACGACACCGGCTCGAACTTCGGCCAGCAGCAGCGCCATGACGCGCCCTACGACGTCCGGATCGGTGCCGGGACGATGGTCTCCGACGGCCTGACCGTCCTGGATGCGCAGATCTCGCCGACGGCGTTCCGGCTGAACCCGGTCGAGATCGGCGAGCGCTGCTTCCTGGGCAACCACATCGGCTGGCCGGCCGGAGCCCGAGTCGGCGACGACTGCCTCCTGGGCACCAAGGTGGCCGTGCCGCTGACCGGCCCGATCCGCACCGGGGTCGGCCTGCTGGGAAGTCCGGCGTTCGAGATTCCCCGTTCCGTCACCCGCGACACCCGTCCAGCGCTGTCGGACGAGGAGCGCACCGAGCGCCTACGGCTCAAGCTGCGCCACAACCTGGGGACGATGGCCCGCCTGCTCGGCTTGGAGTGGCTCGAGATCACGCTGTTCCTGTTCTTCGCGCGGGCCGCGATGCTGGCCACCGGCTTGGACCCGTTGATCCAGACCTGGCTGGCACTGCTGTTGGGCGCCGGGGCTTCGCTGGCCACCGTGATCCTGGCCGAACGCGCCGTCCTCGGCTTCCGCAGGCTCCGGCCGATGTCGTGCCTGGTGCTCGACCCGGCCTTCTGGCGCCACGAGCGGTTCTGGAAGCTGTCGGTCGAGACCCACCTGAAAGTGTTCTTCGGCACGGCCATGCTGCCGACCCTGTGGCGGCTCCTCGGCGCCCGGATCGGCGAGGACGTGTTCGACGATGGTTGCAGCATCCCCGAACGCAGCTTGGTCGAGATCGGGGACGGTGCCTGTCTCAACCACGCCACCTCCATTCAGGCGCACTCCCTCGAGGACGGCGCCTTCCAGTCCGAGCCGGTGGTGATCGGCGCCGGAGTGGTTCTGGCCCCCGGCGCCTACATCCACTTCGGCACCAGGCTCGGCGACGGCTGCGTGATCGAGACCGACGCGTTCTTGATGAAGGGCGAAGAGGTGCCGGCAAATGCCGTCTGGGCGGGCAACCCTGCCCAACCCGTGCCGCGGACGGTGCCCGAACTCGCCGCCGGACGCGAGCCCGCGTGGGCCTGGGCCGACGGCCTCAGCGTCCATTCGGTCCCACAGGCGGGCGCGGAGGTCGCCGTGCTGGAGCTGCACCGTGCGGGCCTGGCCTCCGCCGGCCATCTTGCCGATCTGGAGCGTGGCGGTGTGCCGCTGCACAACCTGGACCCGGTGGAGCTGGCGGAGTTCGGACGCCTTCCCGGTCCACGTGCCGTCCGCTCGGCCCTGGCTCGGGTGCTGGTTCGCCAGCTCCTGGCCGAACGCAGCGACGCCGCACCGCGGCAGGCGACCATCGTCCGTGAGGCCCGCGGCCGACTTCGGGTGACCGGTGGAACGCGGCTGTGGGTGTCGGTCTCGCACAGTCCCGACGTGATCGCGGTCGCGGTGGCCGACCGGCCGATCGGGGTCGACGTGGAGACTGATCGGATCGCCGATCCGCAGGAGCTCGCCGACAACCCGCAGCTGTTCACCGCTGCCGAGCGCCGCCGCCTGAGCCAGGCCTGCGACCCCTCCGCAGCGCTGGCCGAGCACTGGACGCTGAAGGAGGCAGCCGCCAAAGCGCTGGGCACCGGGTCGCTGGTCGATCTGAGCCGCCTCGAGGTTCGCGAGCGTCCGGGGATGACCCCGACGGTGACCCTCACCGGCCACGGCGAACGGTCCGGCGCAAGCTGGTCGCGCCGGACGCGGACGGACGTGATCGCGGTGGTGGCGGCGCCACTGGCGGGCTAGCTCAGCGGATCGGGACGGCGCGGGTCAGCGTCCTCAAGCGGCGGCGGTCGTCGCCGCAGGGCGTGGGACGGGTCACGGCTCTGCCGCAGAGCTTCGCCAGCGGCCCTAGCCCACAAGGGATTGGGTGCCCAGCACGATCGCAAGTTCGAGCCGCTGAGCATCGGCGGTGCCGGGCTCGGTGGTGTAGACCATGATTCGCAGATCGTCGCCGGCCACGACCAGCGTGTCGCATTCCACAGCGATCGGCCCGACCGTGGGGTGTTCGATCACCTTGTGCCGCGACGGCTCGGCCGTCCCTGGTTGGGGAGCATTGCGCCACAGTTCGCCGAACTGGGGGCTGGCGGCGTGCAGATCGCTGATGAGCCGTCGCAGGGCGCCGTCTTGCGGGTAGCGGGCCGCGGTCATCCGCAGGTCGGCCACCAGCCGGGCGAGCTGAGCGGCGTGTTCCTCGGGCGTCTGCCGGGCACGGGAACCGCTCCCGATGAGGTTGCGCCAGACACCGTTGCGGTCGTTGCCGGTCACGGTGGAGGTATCTCCCATGAGCGCGTCATAGGGAGCGTTCGCCACGATCAGGTTCCAGGCAGCGTCGTAGACGACCACAGGGACTGCCGCAAGGCGATCGAGGAGCCGTTGCACGCCGGGAGTGATCCGCGTCGGAATCACGCCAGGGCCGGGTGCGGACAATCCGACGAGGTGAAACAGCAATTCGCGCTCCGCGTCCGCGAGTCGCAAGCTCCGCGCGAGTGCTTCGACCACCGGGGACGACGGCGCGGTGGCACGCCCCTGCTCGAGCCGGGTGAGGTAGTCGACGGAGATGCCGGCCAGGCCGGCGAGTTCCTCCCGGCGCAGGCCCGGGGCACGACGTCGTCCGCGCGCCGGCAGCCCGACGTCTCCGGGCGCGACTCTCTCGCGCCATCGACGCACAGCTCCACCGAACTCCGAGTTCATCCCTCCAGTCTGGGTCAGCCCGGGTTCGTTGTCCTAGCCCCACCACTCCTAGGAAAGATGGGCGACTAGCTGTCGCCGTCTCCGGGCCCGACGATCAAGGCATGACCACAACACTCATCACCGGGGCGAACAAGAGCCTCGGCAAGGAAACCGCACGGCTCCTGGTGGAGGCCGGCCACACCGTCTGGATCGGCTCGCGCAACGAGGACCGCGGTCGGACCGCAGCCGCAGAGCTCGGCGCTCGTTTCGTTCAGCTGGACGTCACTGTCGACGCGTCGGTGACCGCAGCACTCGCCACGATTGCGACCTCCGGAACCGGCTTGGACGTTGTCGTCAACAACGCCGGCATCGCCAAGCGGGCGACCGGGGCACCGACGCAGGAGGCGCTGGACGGGGCCAGCGCCCTTGCGGTGTTCAACACCAACGCCGTCGGCATCGTCCGGGTGACCGAAGCCGCACTGCCGTTGCTGAGGCAGTCGACCAACCCGGTCGTGGTGAACGTCTCCAGCGCTCTGGGTTCCTTCTGGGCCACCCACGAGCCGTCCCGTCCGGCATCGCGGTTCGTCTCGATCGTGTACGGCTCAAGCAAAGCTGCGGTGTCGATGCTCACCGTCCAGTACGCCCACGCGCATCCCCAGATCAAGTTCAACGCCGTCGAACCCGGCATCACCGCCACCGAACTCGGCGGAGGCGACCCGGGCAGTCACCCCGGACGGCCCGCCAGCGAGAGCGCGCGCATCGTGGCGAAGCTGGCCTGCATCGGTCCCGACGGCCCAACCGGAACCTTCCAGGAGGATGCCGGCGAGCTGGGCTGGTAGCCGAGAACCCGCAGCAATCACAGTCGACTAGAAACCGAACGGACTCCCGGATCATGGAGCGCCGGGCACCCCATGGCTCTGGCGGCCCGTGGCGACAAGCCCAGGGCGCCGAGGCCATCGCGGGCCGCCTCGAACACCTCCGCGGCACCACCTTCGGCTCCGGCAATCTCATCAACGACAGGCTCAGATCACTCCTCGAAACCGGCGGCCATGCTCCTGATCTCCTCTCTTTTTCGAGGGGCTCAAAAGCGAGCAAGAACGGCGTTTCTGCCTCCCCGTTCACCTGATGAGATATCAGCTCCTCCAGCCCCTTGACTCGGGTTACGATCGGCACGGTCACAATTTCGCCGCACGTTCCACCACCCCAATATGACGAAAGGCAGAATTTGTGATGAAGAAGGTTTTGTCTGTTTTCGGCGCGGCCGTGGTTTCCCTCGCCGCCCTGATTGCTCCAGCCGCCCCGGCCAACGCCAACAGCGACTACTCCAGCAAGCAGTACTACACCAGCTCCACCTACCAGTGGTCGTACGCCTACATCGACTCCTACGCCGACAGCCGCGGCTGCGGTGACTTCAACAGTTGGACCAAGTTGGTGAACACCACCAAGAAGGTCTCCTGGGTCAAGGACGTTGCCAGTTTCAAGTCCTACGGGCTCGGATCGATCACGGTCGGCTCCAGTTCCGGAGCTACGTTCAGTGACTCCAATGTCACTCTCACCTGGACGAACAGCAACGGCGCGACCGGTTCCTACCTGTCGGGGACGGTGTGTGTGAGTTGGGCGATCGTCTATGTCGGCATGCAAACCACTGGCAGTGCGCTGTACAACGGCACCAATCGCGTGACCTCGACGAAGTGGCTCTGATCGCTTAACTACTCCGTGGATCGAAAGGTGACGTGTTGAAGCTCCCTCGAAAATTCACAGCTACTGCTGTGGGTTTGGCGACGGTCCTATCAGTCATTCTCATGTCAGGATGTGGCGCCGTCGCGCCGAGTTCGCAAAGTAACGCCTCGCAGGGCCTCCGCACCACGCTGGAGGCCCTGCGAGATCCGTGGGGGTTGTTTGTTGATCCCACGTATTACGACTCTCCGGCGAGCATCTACGCCACCGCGCTGATCGACGAAGCGCTGGGACGGCCCCAGTCACACCCGGCTGATGTCGATGCGGTGGTGCGGCGGATCTGCTCATCGGGGGAGAAGGAGCAGGTGGGAGAACCGTGGTTCACCTGGGCGCTCACCACGACCTTCGGCACGGCTGCGTCGGCATGCTCGGCGCCAAGCAAGCCGCGACGAACCGGTGACGCCAACAACGACATCCCCCAGTACTTCGCCTGGGCAAGCGCACAGGTCACCCTGGGGACCCCAAAGGACCAACTCGCCGAAGATGCCCGGCAACTGATCGCCGGAATCCCGGCCACCTCTCGCCCGCCGTATGTGATGTGGCGGGCCGACCAACTTGAAGACCTGCTCGGCTTGACCAGCACCGCAGCGCAGCGAGTCGCCTTGCCGCCCACCCAGCTCACAGGGCCGGACAGCCTCACTGAGTTGTGGGGCTACACCATGCGGTGCGAGGCGCGGCCCGACTTGTGTACCCAGGCGTCACCGATCGACGACCGGGCCGTGGCCGTTGCCGGCCTGAGTTACCCCGACGATCTCAGTTATGCAGGCGCACTCGCGATCCTCAAGGCGCGGAAGGCGACGGGGGGGTTCAACGAACTAGCCAAAGGGGTGGAGTCTCGTCGAATCGCGACCGACGACCTGCTGCGGGCGAGTCGGTTCGTGGGATCGATCGACGCCAGCTTCGCGGTCCTGGAGTTGGCGCCGTCGCTCTTCCCGGGTGACTCCCCCGAAGCGACGTCTCAGCAACTGCAGCAAGGTCTCGAGCTGGTGCCGGCGACTGACACCGTCAAGAGGCTACGGACGCTTGCGCTGCTCAAAGCCGTCGACCCCGCCGCGTGGAAGAAGCGAGAGGGAGAAGTAAGGGGCATCTATCAGCAGTACCAAGGCAAACATGTCGACCAAGCTGCCATGGTGAAGTTCATCGATGTGGCGACGGCCTTCGGCGTGATGGGGTTGGACGCCCCCACCGCGCACCTGGATCTGTTCGAGGCCAACAGCCCCGAGTCGATCTACCACGCGCGAGTGGCCGCCGGGAGTAACTGGGCGTTCACCAACGGCAACGAGGTGCTGACGCACTTTCAAGCCGTCCGTGAAAGCGCTCTTGATACCGCCGCCAGCCCCAGCGAACCCGTCGTCTCCTACATCGCCGGTCTGTCCGCGCTGAACGGTCCGGGATTGGACATCGCCCAAGAACGTCGAGCGGCGATCGCGGTCGCGCTCAACTCCGCCCTCAAGGGCTGCGAGTTCAACGGACATCGCGCCGAGGGGCTCTACCGTTTCAACATCAACAAGGGCTCGGGCTGCTCGCTGACGATCACGGTCGATGCCATCAACTCCAGCTTCGGAGGCTGAACAAATGCTCGAAGTGGAAGACCTCGTCAAGACCTACCCCGGCGCCTCGCAACCCGTGATCAACGGACTCAGCTTCGCCGTCGAGGCCGGTGAGTTGCTGTGGGTCAGTGGCCCGTCAGGCTCGGGCAAGTCGACGCTGCTCAACGTCTTGGGCCTGCTGACGGTCGCAGACTCCGGCAGCTATCGGATCGACGGCGCGGAGATGCTGGGGGCCACCAAGTCCGCTCGCAGACAGGCCCGCAGCACCGTGGTGAGCACCATCTTTCAACGGGGGAATCTGTTCGCCCACCTCAGCGCCATCGACAACGTCCTGGTCGGCATGACCGCCGGCACCAAGCAGGACGCCCTGCATCATCTCGATGCAGTCGGGTTGGCGTCCAAGGCACATCAACGAGCTGGGCTGCTGTCGGGCGGCGAACAAGAGCGCGTGGCGATCGCGCGGGCTGCCGCCCGACGGACTCCGATCCTGTTGGCCGATGAACCGGTCGCGGGGCTGGACGACCACAATGCCACGAAGGTGATGGAGCTGCTGGTGACTGCCGCCCGCAGTGGGGTGGCAGTGGTGGTGGTCTCCCATGACGATCGAACCGCCGACGTGGCCACCTCGAAGCTGACCCTGGCAGGAGCCGTAGCGTGAACTCGACCAGCTTGCTGAAAGCCAACACCCGCCAAACCCTCTCCCGCTTTCGCGCTCTGTTGATCGCGCTGGCGGTGGGGATGGCACTCCTGGTGGCCTCCGCTGCCGTCGCTGGTGGAACCATCGCAGCCGACGCACACAAGTTGGACTCCGAATCCGGCCTCAGCACCCTCGAGCTCCTCAGTGTTGCGCCGTCGGGCACGCCCAAACAGCTGACTGCGGAAGCGATCGCCGCCATCAAGGCGTATCCCGGTGTCGAGGCCGTCATCGGCGGTGGTAGCGCGGGGACGTCTTTGGCGTACGTCCGTGGCGGTGGGCCCGGTGCCGGTGCCGCGGCTGATCAGGCCTTCTCCGGGGTCTTCTGGGCGATGCCCCGCTTCGCATGGTCCCAGCCACCGGTCGTGTCCGCCACCACCGAGCCGTCCCTGGCGAAGGGCGAGATCCTCCTGCCCGACAGCTATCTCGGGGTGAGCCTGAAAGACCTCGTCGGGGCCGACATCACTGTTGAATACACGGTCGCCACCGGCAAGGACTCCGGCTCGAGCGCGACCATCCCCATGACGGTTGCCGGGGTGTACGACAACACCAGCCCCAAGCGGTCGGGGGATTCGGGCGTCTACCTCGCCGACGCCGATTTCGAGTCTCTCCTGGCAGCTTTGCAGGGGGCGCCGGGAGGGAAGCTTCCCCGTGACTTCGTCTACCCGTCGTGCTGGGTCAAGGCATCGAGCGTCGCTCAGGCGAATCAGGTGGCCCAGCAACTCACCGACGCCGGCTTCTACGTCAATCGCGGCGGCGGAGAGGCGGCACTGCCGCGAGCCCTGGCGCTGCTGCAACAGGCGAACACGATTCTGGCGGTGCTGCTTGGCCTGTTCGGAATCGGGATCGGGGTAACAGTGGCGGGCACGTGGTCGAATCTGCGCCGTTGGGACGTGGGCGTCCTCGCGTCGCTGGGGTGGTCGCCAGGGCGCGTGTTGGGCGTGTACGCCGCTGAGCTGGCCATCGTCGGCGTCATCGTCGGCGCGCTTGCCGCAGGACTCGGCACGGTCATCAGCGCCGCGGCATCGTTGTCTCTACAGGGGACGAGCGTGCTGGGCGTACAGCTTCCGCCGGGAGTCTCGTGGCCATCACCGATCTGGCTTGTCGGCATCTTCCTGGGCGCCCCCTTGGCGCTGACGCTGGGCGCCGCTCCTCGGATCCTGGCTCTCGGGAGAATCGAGCCGGACGACGCCCTTCGTCGTCCGGACTGACTCGGGGACGGCTGCTGGGGCGCTTCGTCCCGCACGCCACCCCAGCCTGCGGGGGCTTCGAGCTAGCGGCGCAGCCCCAAGGGTTCGCGAGTTCGGCGCCAGGAACTCACGAATCCAGACGCCCAAGAGTCGCTCTGGGCTGCCCCGAAGCGTCACAGCGGGTTGCGGATCGGTGAGTTGATGAGTGAGTGAGCCTTGAGCATGGGAACTGGCTGCCAAGCTTGCCTCTGCCTAGGGCTTCAGTGGAGCGGATGACGGGAATCGAACCCGCACTGTCAGCTTGGGAAGCTGATGTTCTGCCATTGAACTACATCCGCGTGGCGTCCCAGGATGACCCTGGTGCGAGGAGCAGTCTAGCCAAAGCTGATCGACGGCCGCACACCGCGCGTCGACGCATCGGCCGAATCTGGATTAAAACCTGTCTCGTCGAGGTTAGGTCTGCCAAACTGCTGACTTGACAGTGCAGACTAGACCACGGACCTGAGCCAACGGAGGATGGGGGTTTATGACCAGGGAAGAGCGGGCCATTGCCATCCTTGACCTGTTGAACCAGGCATTGGCCGTGATCGGGAGCGGAGACGACGCGGAGCAGCTGATCTGCCGTCTGCTGGGTAAGGCCAGCAAGGCCGACGGCGCTGCCCTCATCGGCTTGGACGCCGCCAGTCATCCCGTTGCGCATGCCGCCTGGCCGAACGACCGCCTCGCTAATGCTCTGGCCGACGTCGCCGCACGCAGCGTCCGCCGCTCGGACAGCATCCTGCGTGGCGGCCAGCACCCGATCCTCGGCGAGGTCGTGCTGATCGGCCCGGAGCTGGACGACCAGCCGACCACCAGAGCTCGCGGACGACTGCTGGTGCTCAGCCGCCGCGGCGGCTTCACTCCGGACGCGAAGGCGCTGCTGGCCGAGTCGGCCGCCGCCTTGACCTTCCTGATGCCGCAGGCGGCCGACGCCTGCCAGCGCTCGCGCCAGGCTCACAACGCCGCCGAGGCCGCTGCAGCCTTGAACCTCACCCCGCGCGAGGTGGAAGTCTTGCGCCTTCTGGCCGACGGCCTGCTGGCGCGCACCATCGCGACCCGCCTCGGACTCTCGCCCCGGACGGTGCACAAGCACTTGAGCAACGTGTACACCAAGCTCGGCGTCCACGACCGCCTGGTCGCGGTGAGCATCGCCCGCGAGCACGGTCTGATCGCCGCCTAGCTTCGGTCGCGCCTGCTCACCGGTGCGACCGTCGATCACCCGCCGTCCGGCGCTCTCGCCGGCCCGACGCTAGCGTCGGCACCCAGCGCGGTCGCTCACCTGGAACCCACCTTCAGGGACCTCCCCCACTCGCCCCCCAGAAGGCCGTGATCCGGGGGTGAGCCCCCTGCCAGCGGGCATATCGTCATCACATGAGCAACCTGGAGCCGACCGACGTCGGGCCGGCGGTCGGTGGCGATCGCAGCGTCGCAGAGAACGACCGGGCCCACGTCATCACCTTGCTGACCGCGGCACATTCGGAGGGATTACTGACCGCTGATGAACGCGACCGGCGCCTCGAACGCGCTCGCTCAGCACAGGTCTTCGACGATCTGGTCCCGTTGACCCGCGACCTGGTCAGCCTGCGCCAGGCCGGCAGCGTCCGCTATTCGTCGAGCACCACCGACGGCACCGATCAGATGATCGCGATCTTCAGCGGCACCGAACGCTCCGGCGTCTGGCAGGTTCGTCCGCGCAGCTTCGCCACCGCCGTCTTCGGCGGTGTCGAGCTGAACATGACCGAGGCGGTCTTCGAGGCCAAACAGGTCACGATCGAGGTCTTTTGCCTGTTCGGCGGCGTGACGCTCAAGGTGCCCGACGGCACCCGGGTGAACAACCACGTCGTGGCGGTCTTCGGCGGGGTCGATCAGAAGCTGAGCCCGCCGGCCCCGGACGCGCCGGTGGTCACGATCAAGGGTTTCGCCGGCTTCGGCGGTGTCGAGGTGCGCAACCCGAAGCGCCGCCGCCGCAACGGCTAGCCTGCCGCCATGGACGAGCTGTTCACTCCGAGCGGCGACTGGCAGCGACTGCCCGCCGTCGCCGCCCTCGCCGAGCGCCTGAACTCCCTTGTGGTCAATCTGATCGCGTGGGTGGTGATCGTGGCAGCGGTGTGGTTCCTGACTCGCGGCCTGCTGTGGGCCGTCGGCGTCGCCGCCGTGGCCGGCCTGTGCTGGACGCTGTGGAGAGTGATCCGGATCGGACGCTGGGTGCGTTCGTTCGGCTTCCGCGAGGGCGAACGCGATCTGGTGATCACCCATGGGCTGTGGTTCAAGACGTTGACCGCGATCCCCTACGGCCGGATGCTCAGCGTCGAGGTGACCACCAACCCGATCACCCGGTTGTGGGGCCTGGCCGCCGTGCAGCTGGTCACGGCCAGCCACAACTCGAACGCCCGGATCCCTGCCCTTTCCGCTGACGATGCCGCCCGGCTCCGCGACGACCTCATTGCGCGCGGCGAGGAACAGGCCCTGCCGCTGTGACCGATTCGACTCCACCCGGCGATCCGACGACGGACGTCGGGCCCGTGATCAAGACCACCGAGCGCCCGCATCCACTGACGCCGCTGATTCGCGGCTGGGTGGTGCTGCTGGCGCTGCTGATCGGTTTCGGGCGTGAGGTGCTGTCCTGGTTCACCGAACGTCGCCCGTTGCCGCCGTTCACCATCCTGCTGATCGGCGTCGCCGCGATCGTGGTCGTGGCCATCGCGACCGGCCTGGTCAGCTGGCTGACCACCCGTTTCGTCATCGACACCGACGAGCTGCGAATCGAGACCGGCATCGTGATGCGTCGCTCGCAACGAATCGCCTTCGACAAAGTCACCGCCATCGACGTCCTGCAGCCACTGGCCGCCCGACTGTTCGCCCTGGCCGAACTCGAGATCGACATCGGCTCGTCCGAGCGGGTCAAGCTGCGCTATCTGACCAGAGCCCGTGCTTACGCCTTGCGCGACTATCTGCTGTCGCGCGCCCGCGGACACCAGGCCGAAGTCGCTGAGAGCGTCGATCCCGGCCTGCGGCTCAGCGACCTCGGCGAGGACGATCAGGTGCTGGTGCGGATCTCACCGCAACAGCTGATTCTGGGCGCGGTGACCTCCAACGAGTTCCTGTGGCTGGTGGTGACGATCGCCGTCACGCTGATCGTCGCCTTCGTCGCAGCCACTAACCTCGGTGGGCTGCTGCTGGTCTCGGCCCTGGGCCTGTCTGCCATCTCGGGCGTCGGCGGCTTCATCGTCCGTCGGGTCACCGGACAGTTCAACTTCACCTTGTCGACCCGGCCCGCGGGTCTGCGCATCTCGCGCGGCCTGACCAGCCTCACCAGCCAGTCGCTGCCGCCGCGACGCATCCAGTTGATCCGGCTGAGCCAGTCACTGCTGTGGCGCCGTTGGGGCTGGTACCGCGCCGAGATTGACGTCTTGGGTTTGGGCATTCGCAATGAGGAGGGCAGTCGCTCCAGCGTCTCCAGCGTGCTGTTGCCGGTGGCCACCATCGAGCAGGTGCGCCTCGTGCTGGCGCAGATCTGGCCGACCGCCGACTGGGAGCGCATCGTGTTGCATCCCGCACCGATCAGGGCGCGCAGCCTGCACCCGTTCTCCGCACCCTTCCTCGGCTTCGGCCACGACGAGCTGATGGTCGTCTCTCGGCACGGCTGGCTGGAACGGCACTGGGATCTGGTCCCGCACGCGCGAATCCAGTCGGTTCGGGTCAGCCAGGGCCCCGTCTCACGCTGGTTCCGGCTGGCCGATCTGGCCTTCCACACCGCCGGCTCACGGCTGTCGTCTCATGCCCGCGGCCTGGACGCAGCCCACGTCCGCGAGCGCCAGGACGAACTGATCGCCCTGGCCCGCGAACATCGAGTGGATCTGACTCAGGCCGGCCCCGAGGCGCGCCGCGCAGACCAGGCCGACGACACCATTTCCGTGACCGAGTAGCGCATCTTCCAGTCCAGATCGGCGGCGGCAGCCGAGCCGTCCGCGACAATCCGCGCCGGGTCGCCGGCCCGTCGCGGGCCCATCTCGGGCGTGAAGGCGATCCCGGTGACCTCAGCCATCGCGTCCATGATCTGTTTCACGCTCAGTCCGTCGCCGCTGCCCAAGTTGTACGCAGGTCGCAGCGGCGTGCCGGCAGCCAACGCCTTCGCGGCAGCCACGTGTGAGACCGCCAGATCGCCGACGTGCACGTAGTCGCGCACGCAGGTGCCGTCCGGGGTCGGGTAGTCGTCGCCGTTGATCCGCGGCGTCTTGCCGGCCAGCAACGCCTCCAACACCAACGGGAAGAGGTTGTGCGGACTGGCGTCGTAGACCTCGTCGGTGGCGGAGCCGACCACGTTGAAGTAGCGCAGGCTCACCCCGCGGAACCCCTCGCGGGCGCGCGCCACGTCGTTGATCAGCCACTCGGCAACCAGCTTGGACTCGCCGTAGGGCGACTCGGGGTGCCGTGGCGAGTCCTCGGTGACCAACTCGGTGTCAGGGGTGCCGAAGACGGCGGCCGAGGACGAGAACACAATGGCATTCACCCCGGCGGCCTCCATGGCCTCAAGGACCGACGCGGTGCCGGTGACGTTCTGCGCGTAGGTGTGCAGCGGACGCTGAACCGAGACGCCGGCGTACTTGAAGCCGGCCACGTGGATCACGCCGCGGCAGCCGTGGTCGCGCAGGACCTGGGTGACCAGTGCGGTGTCGAGAATGCTGCCCTCGACGAAGGTCACCCCCTCAGGAACGAAGGCCGCCTTGCCCGAGGAGAGATCGTCGATCACCACCGGTCGCAGGCCCTCAGCTGCCAACGCTCGCACCACGTGGGCCCCGATGTAGCCCGCCCCACCTGTCACCAACCATGTATCCACGAGTCCCGAGTCTAGAGGCGCAGCCCGGGGTGGCCTGAGATCTCGGTAGGGTTCAGCTATGCAGAACACAGCCGTTCTCGGGATCGACATCGGAGGTTCGGGAATCAAGGGCGCTCCAGTAGATCTGGTCGCCGGCGATTTCGCCGCCGAACGGGTTCGGATCCCGACCCCGGAGCACTCCACTCCGGCCAATGTGGCCGACGTGGTGGCACAGATTGTTGACGCCTTCGCAGACCAGCTGGGCGATTCGCCGGTCGGCATCACCATCCCAGCCGTCGTCACGCACGGAGTCACTCGCTCCGCTGCCAATATCGACCGCAGCTGGATCGACGCCCCCGCGGAGCAGATCTTCGCCGAGCGCCTCGGACGTCCGGTCGTGCTGGTCAACGATGCCGACGCCGCCGGCGTTGCCGAGGTGAAGTACGGCGCAGCCAAGGGCAATGACGGCATCGTGCTGATGACCACCTTGGGAACCGGCATCGGCAGCGCGTTGATCCATCACGGCGTGCTGGTGCCGAACACCGAGCTCGGCCATCTCGAGATCGACGGCTTCGACGCTGAGAAGCGTGCGGCAGCGTCGGTGCGGACGGCGGAGAACCTCAGCTACGAGGAGTACGTGCCGCGGCTGCAGCGCTACTACGAGACTCTTGAAGCGCTGTTCTGGCCGGACCTGTTCGTCGTGGGCGGCGGCGTGTCCAAGAATGCCGATCGCTTCCTGCCGCACCTGAAGCTGAAGACTCCGATCGTGCCAGCCGCCCTGCGCAACCGCGCCGGCATCATCGGCGCGGCCTGGCTGGCGGTGGATCAGACATCGTGAGCACGGCGAGCCAGCGTTCCTGGCAGGGTTGCGTCTTCATCGGCGTGAGCCTCGATGGCTTCATCGCTCGCCTCGGCGGGGACCTGCGCTGGCTCACCGAGCCGCAGCCGGCCGATCACGTGCAGGCGACCTCCAGCGCGATCGCGCTGGAGTGGGAGACCTTCCTTGCGACGGTCGACGCGCTCGTGATGGGTCGGTCGACCTACGAGACGGTGGCCGGTTTCGACCAGTGGCCGTTCGACGGCAAGCGGGTCTTCGTGCTCAGCACCAGCCTGGACGCCGCCGATGAGCGCATCGAGGTCGTCCGGACGCCGCAGGCTGCCGCCGAGCGACTCACCCAGGTCGCCGCGAGCCGGGTCTACATCGACGGTGGCCAGGCGATTCGCGCCTTCCTGAGCGCCGATCTGATCGACGAGGTGACCGTCTCGATCGCCCCCATTCTGATCGGCTCCGGGCGCCCGCTGTTCTCCGACCTCGGTCGCGACGTGCGCCTGCGGCTCCGCGGCACGCATGCTCTGGCCGACACCGGCATGGTGGCGATCACCTACGACGTCCTTCACTAGCGCCGCAGACGCACACCAGCCCTCCCACTCGGCGGCGGCCTCCGAAGGGGGAGGCGCCGGACGAGCGGAGGGCCAGTAGGAACAGGTCGGGCCTAGAGGGCTTGGCCCACTCGCTCGGAGAACTCCACCAGGCGGTTGGAGAAGCCCCACTCGTTGTCGTACCAGCCCAACACCTTCACCTGCTGCCCGACGACCTGGGTCAGCGGGGCGTCGAAGATCGACGAGTGCGGGTTGCCGACGATGTCGGCCGACACCAGCGGCGCGGTCGAGTACTGCAGGTAGCCGGCCAGCGGCGCACTGGCCGCAGCCGCAGCGAAGGCGTCATTGACGTCGGCCACCGAGGCGGTCTTGCTGAGCTGGACGGTCAGGTCGGTGATCGAGCCGACCGGCACCGGTACCCGCAGCGCGAAGCCGGTCAGGCGTCCGTCGAGTTCGGGGATCACTTTGCCGATGGCCTTGGCCGCGCCGGACGAGGTCGGAATCGTCGACATCGCGGCGGCCCGGGCGCGGCGCAGATCCGAGTGTGGTGCGTCATGCAGGCGCTGATCGCCGGTGTAGGCGTGGACGGTGGTCATCAGGCCGGATTCGATCCCGAAGCTGTCGTTGAGCACCTTGGCCAGCGGGGCCAGCGAGTTGGTGGTGCAGGAGCCGTTGGAGAACACGTCGGAGGCGCTCGGGTCGAGCGTGTCGTCGTTGACTCCCAGGACGAAGGTCGGCACGTCGCCCTTGGCCGGGGCGGAGATGATCACCTTGCGGGCGCCGCCTTTCAGGTGCGCCAGCGCCTTGGCACCGTCGGTGAACCGTCCGGTCGACTCGATGACGACGTCGGCACCCAGGTCGCCCCAGGCGACGGTCGCCGGGTCGGCCGACGACAGCACCCGGATGGCTCGATCTCCGACTCGCAGGGTGTCGCCGTCGACGCTGACCCCGTCGAGATGACCGGAGATGGAATCCCACTCCAGAAGAGTGGCCAAAGTGGCAGCGTCGGTCAGGTCGTTGACCGCGACGACCTCGATGTCGGCACCGTTAGCCAAAGCGGCTCGCAGGTAGCTGCGTCCGATCCTGCCGAAGCCATTGATCCCTACGCGAACAGTCATGCTGTTTCCTTTCGATCACGGGCAGCACAGGGAACGGCCGCCCGAAGCAACTGGCGAGCGCCGGCGCGTGCCTCGTCGAACGGACGAGGGTCTTGCGCGGCGATGGCGAGCACATACCCGCCTTGGATGGTGGCGGTGAGCAGCGAGGCGAGTTGGTCGGCGTCGAGATCGTCGCGCAGCTCCCCCAGTGCGATCGCCTCGCGGATCACGGTGACCAGGCCGGCATGGACCGCGGCGAAGGCGTCGCGGACCGGGGCCAGCAGCACCGGATCGGCAGCCACCACCGGATCTTGCGTCATCCGGCCGACCTTGCAGCCCTTGAGGGCGTCGTGCTCGCGGCTGAGGTACGCCTCCAGTTTGGCCAGCGGGTCACCGGCGGCGGCAAGCAGGTCTTCGGTGGCCGGCAGCATGGCGGCGCAGTTGCGCTCCAGCGCGGCCAGAGCGAGATCGCGCTTGCCCGGGAAGTGGTGGTACATGCTGCCCTGGCCCACCCCAGACAGCTCGCGCACCTCGCGGGGGCTGGTGGCGGCATAGCCGCGCTGCCACATCAGCTCACTCATCGCCGTGATCAGGCGCTCCTTCGAGGTCACGTCCATGACTGTACATACCTCTAGGTACAGTTTCAAGTCACGCCATCGGCGACCCACGATTCAGCAAAGGACGAGCAGTGACGCCGCCGAAGCAGGCGCCGCGCGGACCGCCGCGCAGGGAGCTACATCCGCTCAGGAGCCTCGATGCCGAGCAAGTCCAGACCGGTCGCCAGCACCTTCTTGGTTGCCGCGCACAGCGCCAGCCGGGACGCGCGAACCTCGCCCTCGCTCTTCAGCACCGGGCACTGCTCGTAGAAGACGCTGAGCGCGCCGGCCAGCTCGTACAGGTAGCCGCACAAGCGGTGCGGCTGCAGGGTGTCGGCCACGGCTGCGACGATCTCGCCGAAGCGGCTCAGCAGCAGCGCCACCTGCTGCTCGGCCGGCTCCGCGAGCACCGTCACGTCGGCGAAGGCGTAGCCCTCGGCCTCCGCCTTGCGCAGGATCTGGTTGGCCCTGGCGTGGGCGTACTGCAGGTAAGGACCGGTGTCGCCGGTCGTGGCCACCATCCGTTCGGCGTCGAAGGTGTAGTCCTTCTGCAGGCCGCTGGAAAGGTCGGCGTACTTGATCGCCGCGAGTGCCACCGACGGCGCCGCCTGCTCCTCCGCGGCATCCAAAAGAGAGTTCAGCGTGACGGCCGTGCCCTCGCGGGTGGAGAACTTCTTGCCGTCGGCTCCCAGCACCTGGCCGAAGCCGACGAACTCGGCACTGACCGCGTCGGGCAGGTACCCCGCGCGGCGCGCCACGGTGAACACCTGCTGGAAGTGGAACTCCTGCGGCGAGCCGACGACATAAATCAGCCGATCAGCGCCGAGCTTGCCGACGCGATAGCGGATGGCCGCCAAGTCGGTGCAGGTGTAGCCGTAGCCGCCGGCAGCGTTGCGGATGATCGCCGGAGCCGGATGGCCCTCGGTGAAGACCACCAGTGCGCCGTCGTCGACAACCGCGATACCCCGATCCTCCAGATCCTCCGCAACGACGGGAAGATCGGCGTTGTAGATCGACTCTCCGGCGAGGTCGGCGTCGGTGAGCAGGATGTTCATCCGCTGGTAAGTGGCGTTGAAGCCGGCCAGCGAGACCTCAATCAGCTGACGCCAGATCCGCCGAGTCTCCTCGTCGCCGGCCTGCAGCTTGACTACCCGCTCGCGTGCCCGATCGGCGAACTCCTCCGATTCCTTCAGATGCGCATTCGCCCGCTGATAGAGCGCCTCCGCGCCGGGCAGGTCGAGGCCGGACACGTCCAAACCCTCGTCAAGGGTCTGCTCGACCAGCATGCCGAACTGGCGACCCCAGTCGCCGATGTGATTCTGCGGGATCACCGTATGGCCCTGCGCGCGCAGCACCCGGGTGAAGCAGTCGCCGATGATGGTCGAACGCAAGTGGCCGACGTGCATCTGCTTGGCCACATTCGGCGAGGAGTAGTCGACCACAACCGTGCCCGGCGTCGAACTCACCGTGATGCCGGCCTTGGGGTCATTGAGCACCTGGCTGGCGACCTCAGCCAGCACGCTGGCCTTGATCCGCAGGTTGATGAAGCCGGGTCCGGCCACCTCGAGCGGCTCGCAGACGTCGCCGAGGTCGATCTTGGTCACCAGCTCCGCTGCGACCTCGCGCGGTGGTCGTCCTTGGGCGTTCGCCAGCCGCAGGGCCACATTGGTCTGGTAATGCCCGAACTGCGGACGGGTCGCCGGTCGCAGTTCCGGATCGATTCCCGCGACGTCGAAGACCCGGGCACTCAGCAAGGACGGCAAAGAAAGCACGTCCGCCATTCTCGCATCTTCATCCCCGCTGGGCCGCCGTCGCCCAGCCGGAACCAAGGCCGACGTCTATACTCCTGGTCGTCCGCCCGGCCGACAACGTCAAGGGAGCCGCGATCGTGCGTGTGATCACCTACGGCACCTTCGACTTGCTCCACGAAGGCCACGTCCGGCTGCTCGAGCGGGCCAAAGCCCTCGGCGACTATCTGATCGTCGGTGTCACCTCACAGCAGTACGACGCCACCCGCGGCAAGCTGAACGTCCGGCAGAGCCTGCCCGAGCGGATCCGCGCGGTCGAAGCTACCGGCCTGGTCGACGAGATTCTGGTCGAGGAGTACGAGGGCCAGAAGATCACCGACATCCAGAGCCATCACGTCGACATTTTCGCCATCGGTTCGGACTGGCAGGGCAGATTCGACTACCTCAAGGACTACTGCGAGGTGGTCTACCTCGAGCGAACCAAGGGGATCTCCAGCACCGAGTTACGCACCGCTGATACCGGGACGCTGCGGATGGGCGTGGTCGGAACCGGACGGATCGCTCGGCGCTTCGTCCGTGAGGCCCTGTACGTCTCCGGCGTCCACGTGCAGGGCGTGCACAGCCGCACTCCGCAACGGGCACGCCAGTTCGCCGACGAGTTCGAGCTGGCCAACGTGCATGACACCTATCAGGAGATGCTGGCCGCCGTCGACGCGGTGTACATCGCCACCCCGCACCAGTTCCACCACGAACAGACCCAGGCGGCCATCGAGGCCGGCGTCCACGTCTTGTGCGAGAAGCCCTTGGCGTTCAGCGGGGCAGAGGCCAGCGAGCTGTACGACCAGGCGAACGCCGCCGGTGTGGTGCTGATGGAGGCCATCAAGACCGCTTTCCTTCCCGGATTCCAGCGCATGATCGGTATCGCCCGCAGCGGGTCCATCGGCGACATCCGCTCGGTGGACGCGACCTTCACCAAGTTGGTGGACGGCGGACGAGAGTTCGAGTCCCCCTACGGCGGCAGCATCACCGAGTTGGCGAGCTACCCGTTGCTGGCGATCATCAAGCTGCTCGGCCTGGACTACACCGGCGTCAGCGCGCGGGCGCTCCGCTCCCCCGACGGCGCCGTCGACGGGTTCGCCCGCATCGACCTGGACTACCCCAGAGCAATCGCGTCCGGACGCACCGGGCTCAGCGTCAAAGCCGAGGGCGAACTCGTGATCGCCGGCACCGAGGGCTACGTGTACGTGCCCGCCCCCTGGTGGTTGACCGAGAGCTTCGAGGTGCGCTTCGAAGATCCGCTGCGCACCAAGAAGTACTTCGCCAGCATGGAGGGCACGGGTCTGCGCTACGAGGTGGCGGCCTTCGCCGCCCTGATCCACAACGGCCTGCAGGAGTCCTACCTGCTGCGCCAGGCCGACTCCATCGCCATCGCCGAGATCATGAACCGCGCCCGGCAGGAAACCGTCTGGTTCGGCTGAGCCATCGACACCGGCACCACCCCAACTAGACTGCGACTGCCCGCGCGGCGGGTGTGGCAGGGGGATTCCGAGCGGCGGCTGGGGGGCGGCATGAACCGCAGGCAGCGCATCACCGGCGTGTTCGCCGTGGTGATGGCCCTGCTGGTCGTGCTCACCGGGTGCTCGGTGCCGTGGTTCGGCCCGGCGGTTCCTCACCAGGTGGAGGCCGCTGCCGAGATCAAGACGGCCACCATCACCTGGACGGCACCCGGATCGAGTTTCCAGGTCGAACTCGACACCACCGCGCAGTTCACCGCGCCGCGGGTGATGACGATCGGCGCCAATCGGCTCGAAGTCGCCGGCCTGACCGGCGCGACCACCTACTTCGTCCGGGTCGCGTCGCTGGACGGCACCCGCCGCAGCGACTTCAGCGCCGTGACCAGCTTCACCACCGCGACGCCGACCTTCTCCCTGGCAGCACCGGTGCTCTCACTGGACAGCACCGACTCGCAAAGCATCACCGCGCGCTGGAAGCAGCCGGCCAAGCATCTGCGTTACGAGCTCCAGCTCGACACCTCCGAGGCATTCCAGCAGCCGCAGCGACGGGCCGCGGTCACACCCGAGGGCAGCTACTCCGCGTTGAAGACCGGCACCCTCTATTACGTCCGCGTGCGGGCTGTCACAGACGACGGCCAGGCGCTGAGCCCGTGGTCCCAGGTCGTCTCAGGCAAGACCGCCGAATCGTTGCCGCTCACCGTGGCCAACTTCAACGTGGCCGGGGCCTCGACCTCGACCTGGACCAAGCGCCGCCCGGTGATCATCAGCCTGATCGCCGGCGAGCATCCCGACGTCCTGGGGCTGCAGGAGGCCGGCTACAAGAAGGGGCACACCCAGTTCGCCGAAGTCACCCACGGTCTGGGTAGTACCTGGCGCGTGACCGAAGCCGGGAGGTACACCACCAGCACCACCCGGCTCGCCTACAACTCCGCCACCGTGCGCCTGATCCGCAAGGGCCACCTGCGGCTGACCAGAGACACGCCTTTCGGCAACAGGCGCTTCATCGTATGGGGCGAGTTCGAGCAACGATCCACCGGCAAGCGGTTCGTCTTCATCACCACCCATCTGGTGTATCAGAAGGGCAAGAAGGCCGACGCAGCGCGCACGGCGCAGTCTCGTCAGGTTGTCAGCGTGTCCAAGAAGCTCAGCAGAGGCGGAAAACTGCCGGTGATCGTCACCGCGGACTTCAACACCCACAAGAAGCGCACGTCGGGCAACGGCGTCTACCGGACATTCCTCAACGGCGGCTTCGCCGATCCGCTGCTGCGAAGCAACAAGCTCGGTGCCGCGGAGAACCGGGTCAGAGCGGACCTCGAGCCGTACAACGGCAGCCACCGGGCGGCGAACATGTCGACGAACACCACCTTGATCGACCACATCTTCGTGACCCCCATGCGAGTGGCCGAATGGGAGACCGTTGCCCGGTTGAGCAGCGCCAACCACTTCATCGGGGTGATCCCCTCAGATCACGTCATGCTGCGGGCGACGGTCTATCTGCCCTAGCCGCACGTCTGGCGCAGGCCGACCCGCCGTCGCCTCGCCGGCAGTCTCACAGGTAAGCGCTGGCCTCGGCCAGGAATCGCTGCGCCGACTCCTGGGGCTCAGCACCGCTGAGGTAATAGGTGCGCACCCCGCGACGGACGTCCAGCTTCGGGTCCGAACCCAACAGCGCGTCCAGACAGTTCGACAGTCCGCTGACCTCACCGCTGCGGGTGGCGTCGATCACGTAGGCAGCCTTGGCCATCGGGAACTGACGCTCGAACTCCTCGCCGTGAGCCGAGACCGCGACCATGGCGAACGGCTTGTCGGAGATCAGGTAGTCCGACACCACGCTGGACACGTCGGAGACCATCGCGTCGGAGGCATTGAAACAGTCGACCAGCGACATTTCGGTCTCAGCGGTCGGACCCCAGACGTGGGCGCGTCCGCTGTCCTTGGAGTCCTGGGCGAGCAGGGCGATGATCGCGTCACAGGCCGCCGCATTGCCGGCGTGCTTGCGCGCATAGGGGTGCGGCCGGAAGATCACCGTGCAGCCGCGAGCCAGCAACTCAGTCACGATGGCCACACCCGCCGGCAGCGAGCTGTAGTCGGAATCCTCGTAGAAGCCCGACCAGGTCGGGCTGTACAGAACCACGGGCGCTTCGATCTCCCCGATCGGGCGGCTGGCGCTGTGCACGTCCTCCAGTTGCGGGCGGCCGACAATCACGAACTGGTCGGCGCGGGTCTCGACGCCGTGGACGGCGAAGCGATCGATGGCGGCCTGTCCAGCGACGAAGTTGCGGTCGTACTGCCGGAAGGTCGGGCTGACGCTGGCGATCTTGTCGGAGTCGCCGTGATTCAGCTGGATGTGGGTCAGGTGCGGGAAGCGGATCATGTGCGAGTTACGCACGGCGGTGTTCACGTAGAAGACCGTCTTCAAGGTGGGGCAGACGACCGCGTCCAGATCGTCCAGCCGCACGCGGAGAATGATCGGGGCGTCGGTGAGCTTGGCGACCTCGGCGAAGTTCGCCGCCGTGCGCACCAGCACGAAGTAAGGACGATCCAAGCGCTTGAGATAAGGCAGCCACATCGACGCCTGGTAGGCGGTGCCCACGGGCGCATGCCAGTGGAAGGCGAAGACCGGCTTCATCTCGTCCAGGATCTTCGGCAGCGCCGCCTCGAAGCGACTGCGCTTGTAGACGTAGCGAACCGACTGCAGCCCGACGGCGATGGCCATGCCGACGCTGACCGCGGCCATCACGAAGGCCGGGATGGCGCTGATGCCGAGGATCGCGGCAACGCCGGTCAGCAGGATGGCCGTGGTGTTGACCAGATAGAACCAGTTCGCCAACACCACTGAGGGCACCGGCACATCCCAACCGGGAACATTCGCAACCTGGGGCACGGCCTTGTTCACCGTGTAGTGCAGAGCCTGCTCAGCCAACACCAGCAGGCAGAGCAGGCCGCCGGTGACGATCACAGAGGTCCGGTTGCCGTCGTCGACCCCCATCGCCAGGGCGGTCAGGGCCAGCAGGATTCGCGCAGGACCGGCCTCGCCCATCAACAGCCGAACCGGCGTTCCGGTCCGCAGCCGCTGGATGCCGGCGATGGCCGGAGAAGCCAGCACCACCAGCGCTGCCAGCAACAGCAACACATAGGTGACCACCTGCTGCGGCGCGAGCATGGCCGAGATGATGGCCGCCAGGCCGAGCGAACTGACAGCCAGTTCATAGCCCTTGATGGCTTTGATGACGACTTTGAGCAGGTCCGAGCGCGAGCCGCTGAGGAAGTGCATTCGTGCCTTTCCGAGGGGTTGGACAACCGAAGAACCTACCACCGACCGTTTGGGGCTTGCTGTGCTGTCGGCATGAGCAGAGCCGCGGACCGGGGGCACAGCCGGCTTCCTGACTGGCCCCTGCCGCGGTCGGCTGGACTAGAGTGCCTCCGGACGAAAGGGACCACAGCACATGGAAGCTCAGCGGCGCACCATCGGAGTCATCCTCGCCGGCGGCACGGGATCTCGGGTTGGGTTGTCGATTCCCAAGCAGCTGCTCAAGATCGCCGGGAAGCCGGTACTCGAGCACACGATCGGCCTGTTCCAGGAGTCGAGCGTGATCGATGAAGTGATGATCCTGATGCACCCCGACCATCTTCCGGCCGCAGAAAGCATCGCAGCGCGCTACTCCAAGGTGAGCCGCGTGGTCGCCGGCGGAGCTACCCGAAACGAGTCGACGCGCGCGGCCCTCGCTGCTCTTTCCGATGCCGACCCGAACACCAAGGTGCTGTTCCATGACGCGGTGCGGCCGCTGCTCGAGTTCCGCATCATCGACAACCTGGTGGCTGCACTCGACGATCACGACGCGGTCGACGTGGCCATTCCCTCGGCCGACACGATCATCGAGGTCAACGCCGACAACGAGATCGCTCGCATCCCCGACCGCAGCAAGCTGCGTCGCGGCCAGACCCCGCAGGCCTTCCGGCTTTCCACGATCCAGGAGGCGTACCGGCTGGCATGGCTGGATCCGAACTTCGTCGCCACCGACGACTGCACCGTGGTCCTGAAGTACCTGCCTGAGGTACCGATCGCCGTCGTCGGCGGCTCGGAGCAGAACATCAAGATCACCGAGCCCATCGATGTGTTCATCGCCGACAAGCTGTTCCAGCTGAGCTCGACCGTCGCACCGCCGGCGACCACTGTCGAGCAGTACACGGCCGGATTCACCGGCAAGGTGATGGTCGTCATCGGCGGCAGCTACGGCATCGGCGCCGACATCGTCGAACTGGCCACAGGATTCGGCGCGACCGTCCATTCGTTCAGCCGGTCCGAGACCGGCACCCATGCCGAGTCCCCAGAAGACATCGAGGCCGCGCTGGCCAGCGCCTATGCGGCCAGTGGACGGATCGACTTCCTCGTTCTCACCGCCGGGATCTTGAACCGCGGACGCCTGGACGCCGTCAGCATGGACGAGATCCTGGACGGGATCAACGTCAACTACCTCGCCCCGGTGATCACCGCCCGCCTCGGCTATCGCTACTTGGCCGAGACCTCCGGCCACCTGGTGTTCTTCACGTCCAGCTCCTACACCCGCGGTCGCGCCGACTACTCGGTGTACTCCTCCACCAAGGCCGCCGTGGTCAACCTCGCGCAGGCCCTGGCAGACGAGTGGTCCGGCGAGGGCATTCGGGTGAACACGATCAATCCCGAGCGCGCCGGTACCCCGATGCGCACCAAGGCCTTCGGCAAGGAGCCGGAAGGCTCGCTGCTCTCGTCGAAGGCTGTGGCACTGACCACCCTCGACGTGCTGCTGTCGAATCTCACCGGACACGTGATTGACGTCCGGCGGGAAGAGCCCGGCAGCATCGGCATGTCGCGCTCGGCCGGTGAGGCGAGCAAGATCGCCGAGGCATTGGCCAACCTCAGCGCCGGAGACGGCGAGTAGCCGGGCCGATCAGCGGCACAGCGCGCGCGACTGGGTGTCGATCGCGTTCATGGCGTCGTTCAGCGACGACAAAGCCGTGAGGAACTCCTGCAGCTTGCTGACGTCACGCTTGGCCGTGATCGTGATGCCCTGCTGCAGGTAGCTCAGCACCTGCGTGTAGTCGTCGGTGAGTTCGGCCGGCGCCAGCTTGGCCGCAGTCTGGTACTTCTTCTGGTAGTCGACGAATCGATCGTGCAGCTTGTCCCAGTCGACTCCGGACGACTCACCCGCACTGTCCGAGACCGGCTCGATGATCGTGCGGAATGCCTTGCAGTAGGGCGTCTCAGCGGTCAGCACGGTGCTGGAGGCCGTCGGCGTCGGATTCGGAGTCAGCGACGGTGACGACCCCGCGCTGGGAACCCCGGCACGACCACTGACGGCGAGCACCACGGCCACCACGATCGCGACGACAATCACACCGGTGGCGACCCACGCCGCCGGGTGCCGCCACCATTGGCGCGTGGGCTGAGCCATGATCCTCCTCGAAGCGAAACCGACCCCATGCTACTTGGGCCCTCGCGGCGCCCCCGCCGAACGGCGAAGCGACGCTAGGCTTGCCTGGCGACGAAAGGGGGACAGCCAGGATGGAACTGGTGCGCCGCTATGGCCGAATCCTGCGCCTGGCCGGGCCGCACGCCGCAACCTGGCTCGTGGCGCTGGCCGCCATCACGCTCGCTCTCGTCGCGCCACCGGTCGTGTCTGCCCCCTTCGTCATCGTCGGCATCGTCGCACTGTGGTGGCTTCACCTCTCGGGCCGGTTGGGCGCCGAGCCAGCCGCACGCTCAGCGCTCATCGTGGCTTTGGCCGCCATCCACTGGCGCCCCGACCACCCCGATTGGTTGGTACTGGTCGCGACCGTCCTTCTCATCGGGGCCGTCCTCGCCGAAGCTCCTCTGGCACGATTCGTGTCACCTGCGCTGCGTGCCTATCGACTTGCGGGGCTTCGGCCCGCAATCGCGACGCGGTTCCCAGAGGCTGGCTTCCAGGCGACCTGCTTCGCGATGACGGTGCTCGCGGTGCATGCCGTCGGCTGGGTGAACAGCGCTGCGGCTCTGGCGCTGATCGTTGCGTCCCTGGGCTTGGGGGCCGTGCTCACGCTGCGGCAGTTGGTGGCCGTGCGCCGCCACGAACCCGAGCGCGCGATCCGCACCGCGTTGGCCGACTACGACCCTCGATACGCGCTGTACTACGCGGGTCCGAATCAAGGCGCCTACCAGCTGACGATGTGGTTCGCTCATCTTGCCCGAACTGGTGAGCGCGGCATCCTGGTCATTCGCGATCTGGGCTTTCTTGAGACGGCCCTGGCGATCAGCGAGCTCCCGGTGATCTGGGCCGGAGCAGTCGAACCTCTCGAGTACGTGATGGGCCCGGGCCTGCATACCGTGTTCTACGTCAACAACGATCCTCGCAATGGCGACGGCGTGCGATTTGCTGGACCCCGTCATGTCTTCCTCGGTCACGGCGACAGCGAGAAGCCGTCCAGCTACAGTGCCGCGTCCGGCATGTACGACCAGCTGTTCGTCGCCGGACAAGCCGGCGCCGACCGCTACGCCAGACACGGCGTGCTGATTCCGGAAAGCAAGTTCGTGCACGTCGGCCGGCCGCAGCTGGCCGGGTTGATCGAACGTTCTCAGGCCCCCGCGACGACGGCGCGGCCCACCGTGCTGTACGCCCCAACCTGGCGCGGCGGGCTCGGCGACATGTTGCTCGGCTCGCTGCGGGATGGCGAGAGAATCGTGTCGGCGCTGATCAGCGCCGGGGCTCGGGTGATCTTTCGGCCACATCCGCTTTCCTACCGCGATGCCGAATCCCGCGTTCTGATCGGCCGCGTGGATTCGATCCTGGCTTCGGCCGGCCATGACCATGTGCGTAGCGACCAAGCAGACGAGATGACGATCTTCGCCTGCATGAACGCGGCCGACGCAATGGTGGCGGATATTTCCAGCGTGCTGTCGGATTTCTTGTACGCGGACAAGCCCTTCGCGATCGCGGTCGATCGCGCCAACGCGGCCATCATCGAACAGACGCCACTGGCGCGGGCAGGCCATCTGTTGTGGCTGGACAGCGACCCGAACCCGGTGCTGACAAGTTTGTTGGGGACAGACCAGTTCGCCTCGGCCCGGGCGCAGGTGCGCAGTTACTACCTCGGTGAGTGGCCGGATTCGGCCTATGCCGATGCCTTCGTCAGCGCTGCGGTGTCGGCAATGTCGCCGAAGCACTGACGCCCCCGGCACCTCGGCGAAGGCCCCTCCTTGCTGCCCAGTCGACTGCGCGGCGCCATCGAAAAGGACTGAGCGAAATCGACTCGCGCACCAGCGTCCGTCGAGGCTCGGTTATGATCGAGCCCATGGCGTCATCTTCCAACAAGGCACAACGCAACGTAAGGACCCGCGCGGGTGGCGTCATAGGGTTGTTGACGGTCGCCTTGTTGATTCCGCTGAGCGCCCCCGATGCGCTCGCCGACAATGCGGACCCCAGCCCGACTTCGTCCGCAGGCACCACCTCACCGGCTACGCCCGAGCCCACCGCGAGCCAGGCCAGCCAGATCACCGCAACCCCCACCCCGAGCGCATCGTCTGTCGCGCCGAGCGCAGCCTCGAGCGGCGGGGTCAACCCAGCGGTTGTTGCTCCGCAATCGGTGTCACCGACCGACGCAACGCCCGTCCCCGAGCTCCGTTCCCGCGACACCAACCCGACGGTGAACCCCTCGACGTATCGCCTGGGCGGTGCGGGAAACACCACAGGAGCGGTTCAACCGGACATGGCCTACACCGCGGGCAACGGATCGCGAGTAGAGGTCTATTCGTCGATCGGAAACTTGGAGAAGGCCTCCGATCAAGACTGGCGACAAGTCGATCAGTTCGCCTACATGATCAATTCGACGCCCAAGTACGCGCATATCTATGCAACGGTTTATAACTCCCTGTGGGATGGCGATGTGCCGAAGAAGGACGGCAACGGCAAGTGGTACCTGCCGCAGAGTTCGGTGTACGCCCCGACGCAGGCGTTCATGAACCAGCTGAACCAGTACGACTCGTCCAGTGATCAGCGCAGCTACATCCACGTGCTCGGCAACAAGAAGACGATCAACGACGCAGTGAAGGCCAAGAGCAGCCTCGGTCTGCTCCTCACTCAAGCCGGCGTGATCAAGAACTGCTCCCTCGGCGAGGGTGCCTGCATGGCCACCACGCTCGACGGCACCCCGTTGATGCACGCGAAGTACGCCCTGTTCGAGAAGACCAACGACTCCACCGGCAAACAGTGGAGCAACGTGATCTGGATCACCTCGGCGAACCTCAACAGCCAAAGCGGCGGCAACAAGTCCAACTTCTCGATCGCCATCTACGGGGACGCCAGCGGCTACAACGGCCTGCTCAACAACGTCTGGAACATCGTCTACAACGCTCCCCAGGCCGGCTACTACGGACACAACTACGCGAACTTCCCGGCGGCCTTCAAGAGTGCCGCCGAGCAGGGTGTCGGCAGCGACACCGGCCAGTTCACCTTCTACCCCTCACCGCGCCGGACTGATCATGAGGCGCGACTCCTCGACGCCGCGGATGCCCAAGGCGGCAAGACCGGCTGCAGCATCTACCTGGTGCACTCGCTCTACAGCACGGCACGTTCTGACATCGCGAACTCGCTCCAAGGGCTGCAGAACGACGGCTGCACCGTTCGGCTGATCCTCGGCAACGCGTCGATGCTCAACGTGGCCGACACCTACTTCTCCATGGGCACAGGGTTGCGCGAACTGATCAAGCGAGTCGAGTTCGCGAACGTGCACGACAAGACCGTGCTGATCAACTACTACGTCGGTGGCGCGCGCACGTCGATAACCTTCGGCGGTTCGGCGAACCTGAACGGCACCAGCCTGTACTTCGACGAGCTGGCCTTCGCCTCGACCAGCCCACAGATCGCCGACGCCGAAATGCTCCAGGTCGCGCGGTTGTACCCCATTTCGCGGGTCAGCACCAAGATCACCAAGGTCGCCGGCGTGGTCGCCTCGCCGACCGGAAACACCTCGACCCAGCCGTTCACCCTGAACCAAGGCAAGTCGACGCAGTTGACCGCTCTGGTCTCACCGTCGAATGCCACGGTGCCCAGCGTCTACTGGCGCTCGAGCAATCCTGCTGTGGCGACGGTCAGCGCTGGCGGCGTCGTCACCGGAGTCGCCCCGGGGACGGTCACGATCCGGGCGACTTCGTATTCGAACGTGAAGAGCGGCAGTTCGGTGATCACCGTCGTCGGAGCCAATGATCCGACTCGGACGCCTCCGGCCTCCGGACGTGCGCCCACCTCGGTCTCACTCACCAGCCCACCGGTCGTGACGATCCAGCGCTACACGTCCCCGGGGACCAAGCGCAAGGTGGTAGTCACCTGGGGTCAGGGGTACACCAGCGTCTCGGGAACGGTACAGCTGCAGTACCTGACGTCCTCGGGATCATGGAAGACCTCACCCACGAAGGTGAAGGTCACCAACGGCTACGGCTCGGTCAACAAGACCTTCACCGCCAGCAACGTCTGGCGGGTCAAGGCCCTCTCAGCGAAGACCTCGTACAAGTCGACCTCGATCAGCAGCTCGGCGCGCTACTCCGGCTACGCGCCCGTGGTGTCGCGGAACAAGTCCGCGAAGTCGACCGTGGTGCGCCTGTATGGCACGCCCGCGGTCAAGAAGGGCCATGACGCCCTCTTCCTCATCCAGTGGGCGAGCCCCTACGACCAGCGGAAGTACCGGGCCAAGATGTGGCTGCAGTACTACAACGGCCGCAAGTGGGTCACCTACAACACCGACGTGCTCAACCTGCAGCAGTACTACGTGATCCCTGCCGGCGGGACGACGATCGTGGCCAAGGCGACGATCACCAAGACGCGACGCTGGCGAGTGGTGACTTCGGCCTCTGCCTTGCCCAAGGGCAAGAAGAAGCTCGCTTCAAGTTCCATCCAGGTTCGGGCTGCCTGACCGCAGCACCGGCCGCCGCGGCGGCGTAGCGGCAGGTTCGCGCCTGTTCGTGGCAGGTGGGCGCTGCTGTCCGCTCGCGGAGACCCCCGTCTTTGGCACGAGCCATCGGGGAGGTCACCTCGGTGAGCGTGGATCACGACGCGTGTGCCCGGGATGCACCCGCCCCTGCGCCCGTGCTTTCCAGCCTTCGCCGATCAACGGGCCGAGCCGCCCCAGCCTCGCCGGTCACCAGCACGGTGCCGAGCGCAGCCCCTCTCAGGGAAACGCCCGGCACCGTCCACGATGACCTGTCAGTGCAGGTGAACCCACGCGGTCAGCAGGTTGTGATCGGACGGGAAGGTGCCGATGTAGCGGCCCTGCCGATCGAGGTTGACGACCGTCTGCACTTGCGCAACACGTGCCACGTTCCGAGTGAGGATGTAGTCCACGTGGGTGCCCACCGAGTACTTCGTCGTCCGGGCCGTTCGGCCTTGGCCGTTGAAGGTGTTGTAGTTCACGTCGATCGCCTGCTCCGCGCCCATCTGGGTGGTCGCGAACCAGGTGTCGTCCGCGTTACCCAGCGGGTCGATCAGGCCACCGGCGGTGTAGACCGCGTAGGCGCCGTTGCTCGGCTTGGTCCCCCGGCTGGAGTTCATGTCACCGGTGACGACGACCGGGAGGTTGCTCGGGTTCTTGGCACTGATCAGCTTCAGCACGGCAGACGCCTGCTTGTTGCGAGTCGTCCAGGCCTTCTTCACCGCCGACGAGCTGCTGCCCTTCGTCGGCTGGAGGTGCGTGTTGATGAAGAACATGCGCTGCCCCGTCAGCTTGTCGCTGAAGATGGCCCACACGCCATAGCGCGGATTCTTGTCTACCAGCGGTGCGAGCCGCTGATAGCCCGAGGCGATCTTGGTCAACCGCGAGGTGTCGTAAAGCACTCGGGTGCCTGAGGTGTTGTCGGTCGTGGTGTAGGCGTACTTGGCGCTGAGCAGCCGGTCGAGGTCGGCCCACTGCTTCAGCTTGCCGCTGCCCGGCGGGGTGACCGAGACGCCGGTGTCCTCCTGCAGGCCGATGATGTCGGGATCGGCAGCGGTGATGTTGGCTGCGATGAGCGTGCGGCGCAGGTTCCAGCTGTTGATTCCCGAACCGGGCTTGAGCACGTTGTAGCTGGCCACCTTGATGCCCGGAGCGAAACTGGGTCCGGGCGTGGAGGCCGAGACAACCGATGAGTACGGGCTCGCCGGGTTGCCGCTGCCATCGACGACTCGAACCTTGAGGTAGTACTTGGTCGATGGGCTGAGGCCGGACAGCACCCCGCCAGAGACGGAGAACCGGACGTGCTTGGCATTGCTCAGATCGGAGTCCGTGCCGTAGGCAAGCTCGTAGTCGAAGCCGGGACCGCGCGTCCTCCAAGCCACGTAGAGCGAACTCTTGCTGGCCGCGGCGACGCTCACCTCGGCTGGCGCCAACTCCGGCAGGCTATCGGCGCTGGCGGTGGTGAAGGTGACCGCCGTGGAGTAGCTGCTCAGATCGGCACCGGTTGAGGTCAGCGCTCGCACCCGCACCTGGTAGGTGGTGTCCGGTTGCAGCCGCTGACTATCGATCATCTGTGGATCGTCGGACGTTCGGGTCCATTCCATCAGGGTGCCGTCGACCTTCGGGCCGACGGAGCCGCCGTCCCAGTCGAGGCGGACCCGGTACATGGCCGCGCCAGGATAGGGGTTCCAGCTCACGGCGGCGGACTCGGCCGCAACCGCGACGACTTTCACTCCGCTGGGGCCGCTATCGGCAAGAGCGGGGCTGGCACTGATGGCGGCGAAAGGCAGGACCAAAAGCAGGCCCGCTGTTGCCATTCGCCGAGGTTTGGGGGGTTTTGACTGCGTCATGGGGGGGCTCCTCGGCAGCTCACGGGCTGACCGACCCGCAGGCTAGCGCCAGCCTAACATCGCCCTCAGGCAACGTTAAGGTTCCCGAAAGAGTGACCCCTCACAAGGGCATGAACCCTCAACAGGTGATCGAGAGAAGCGCCCCAACGCGCTCAGCGGGATGCCTCGTAGGCGTCGACGACGTCCTCGGTCGGCCCGTCCATGATCAGCTCGCCCTTGTTGAGCCAGATCACCCGGTCACAGGTGTCACGAATCGACTTCATCGAGTGCGACACCAAAAAGACGGTGCCGGCATTATTGCGAATCTCCCGAATGCGGCTCTCGCTGCGTGCTTGGAACCGCTTGTCGCCGACCGCGAGTGCCTCGTCCACGATGAGGATGTCATGCTGCTGAGATGCCGCGATCGCGAACTTCAGCCGCGCCTGCATCCCGGAGGAGTACGTGCGCATCGGAAGGTCGATGAACTCCGACAGCTCCGCGAAGTTGACGATCTGATCGCGCAGGCCGGTGATCTCGCTCTTCTGGAAGCCCAGCGCAAGGCCGCCCAGGACGATGTTGTGCTCACCGGACAGGTCGGGCAGGAGCGCCGCGCCGACGCCTAGCAGGTTCGGCCGGGACGCGGCGTAGACCGCGCCTCGCGACGGCGGAGTCAGGCCCACCATGGCACGCATCAACGTCGACTTGCCCGAGCCGTTCGACCCGATCACGCCGATCGACTCGTTGCGGTAGGCCACGAACGAGACGCCCTTGAGCGCATGCACCGTCCGCATACCGCGCTTGGCTCGGCGGACGCCCTTGGCATTGGGGTTCACGGCCTTGCCGCTGGCGTACACCCGGTACTCGACGTGGACGTCGTCGACGACGACGACCGGCTTGCGATCAGTCTCGGCCATAGCGTTCCTCCGCCACCCAGAAGAAGGTGAAGCCGCCGACCAGCGCAACCACCGCCCAGATACTGAGGTAGATCCAGTAGTGCACGTCGTAGTGCGTCTCGGACATCAGCGACGACCGCGCGATGACGAGGGTCTGATACAGCGGGTGCCAGTTGTAAACCTCGATCACCCAAGGATGCTGCGCGAAGATCTTGGTGACGTCGAACAAGGCTCCCGAGGTGTAGAACAGCAGCCGCGAGACGAACGGGAGGATCTGCGTCAGGTCACGGAAGTGAACTGTGAGTCGCGCCGTGAACAGGGCCACACCGGTGTTGAAGAGCGTGAACAGCACCAACAACGGGATCATCAGCAGCCAGTGCCAGGTCACCGGACGCCCGAGAATCACGACGAGCGGGAGCATCACGATCATTGACATCAGCAGCGTGTAAAACTGCTCGACTACCACGGCCAGAGGCAGCGAAATCCGCGGGAAGGCGAGCGACTGCACCAGAGCCCGGTTGCCGGTGATGGCCTTGGCACCCTGGGCGAAGCACTGAGAGAAGAACTCGAAGAGGAAGACGCCGATGACTACGTACGCCGGATAGTCCGGCGGACGGTTGCCCCCCTGAATGACGCCGAAGATCAGCCCGTAAACCGCAGCGTTCAGCGTCGGCTTCAACACCAGCCAGAAAGCGCCCAGGCGGTTCTCCTGGTTCTGAGCCGACATCTTGTAGGCGGCCATCGTGGTGATGAAGTCACGACGGCCCCAGGTCTGCTTCAGGTACGACAAGAGAGTCGGCCGGGCTCCCACCCGGTGCAAACCGGAGTTCTCAGCCAGTTCAGTCAGGTTCATGCCTGCTTAGCACTCCCATCGGCGATCCGCGCCCGCGCTATACCCCCGTCGGAGAAGCGCCTGTGCGAGCTTAGTGCACCAGGGTCTCAGACGCCGAACCTCAGCCGCGTTCACGCTGACGGAGGTAGTAGCGCACCAACGCTTGGGTGGACGGGTCCTGCTTCGCCAACGCGTTGGCGTCGCCGGCCACGGCCGGCGCGATCTGTAGCGCCAGCTGCTTGCCGAGCTCCACACCCCACTGGTCGAAGCTGTTGATCCCCCACACCACGCCCTGGGTGAAGGTGATGTGTTCGTAGAGCGCGATCAGCTGCCCGACCACCGACGGCGTCAGCGCCGGCGCCATGATCGAGGTCGTCGGCCGATTGCCGCTGAACACCCGCGCGGGCACGATGGCCTCGGGCGTGCCCTCCGCCCGCACCTCGTCCGCGGTCTTGCCGAAGGCCAGCGCCTTGGTCTGAGCGAAGAAGTTGGCCAGGAAGAGTGCGTGGACATCGGCCTGGCCGTCAGTGAGCGGATGCGCCGGCGTGGCCACCGCGATGAAGTCCGCCGGGATCAGCTGGGTGCCCTGATGAATGAGCTGGTAGAACGCGTGCTGCCCGTTGGTGCCGGGCTCACCCCAGAACACTTCACCGGTGGCGGTGGTGACCGGCTTGCCGTCGCTGCGTACCCCCTTGCCGTTCGACTCCATGGTCAGCTGCTGGAGGTAGGCCGCGAAGCGGTGCAGTTCCTGGGCGTAGGGCAGCACCGCGTGGCTGGCCGCACCGAGGAAGTTGACGTACCAGACGTTCAGCAGCCCCATCAGCACCGGGACATTCTGTGCCAGCGGCGCTGAGGTGAAGTGCTCGTCGACGGCATGGAACCCGGAAAGGAACTCGGCGAAATGCTGTTTGCCGATCGCGACCGCCACCGCGGTACCGACCGCGGAGTCGACCGAGTAGCGACCACCGACCCAGTCCCAGAAACCGAAGGCGTTGGCGGGGTCGATGCCGAAGTCGGCCACCTTGTCCAGCGCGGTGGAAACCGCGACGAAGTGCTTGGCGATGGCGTCGCGAGCCGACGCCTCGGTCTGATCGACGATGCCGGCCGCGCGCAAGCGTCCGAGCAGCCAGTCACGGGCCAGCCGGGCATTGGTCAGCGTCTCCAAGGTGGTGAAGGTCTTCGAGGCGATGATGAACAGCGTGGTCTCCGGGTCGAGATCCGCGGTCTTCTCGGCAACATCGGACGGGTCGATGTTGGAGACGAAACGGCATTCCAGCCCCGGCTGGACGAATGGCTTCAGCGCCTCGTAGACCATCACCGGGCCGAGATCGGAGCCGCCGATGCCGATGTTGACCACCGTGCTGATCGGCTTGCCGGTGACACCCACCCAGGCGCCACTACGCACGGCATCAGCGAAGGCATAGATCTTGTCGAGCACCTCGTGCACCTGGACGACCACGTCGGTGCCGTCCACGACCAGCGAGTCGGTGCGCGGGCGCCGCAACGCGGTGTGCAGCACCGAGCGATTCTCCGTGACGTTGATTCGCTCGCCGGCGAACATGGCGTCTCGGCGCTCGGCGATGCCGACCTGCTCAGCCAGCGCGAGCAGGGCATCGCGCACCTCATCGGTGACGAGGTTCTTGGACAAATCGACGAACAGATCGCCGGCGGTCAGACTGAAGCGCTCCACACGTCCGGGGTCTTCAGCGAACCAGGAACGAAGGTCAGGGCGCAGGTCGGCCGCAAGCCGCTGCAGTTCGGCCCAGGCGGGAGTGGTCGTGGGATCAACCGGTGTGCTCATGCGATCAGCCTAACCAGCCACACCCAAGCCCGCCGCGACCACAGCACACCCTGGACGCGGCGCTCGGTCGAAGACGAACAGCTACTCTCCTGCGCTGACCCGAGCCAGGTTGGCTTCGAACGCGGCTTGCGGGCCGTCGGGGGTGTCGCCCAGAACGTGCCGCTTGGTGGCCAGACGGGCCTCACGCAACCGATCCGGGCCTAGCGCCTCGGCCAGGCCGTCGGCCAGTTCATCCAGCTGCGGACCGATGAGGTACGAGCTCGCCTGGGACGGGAACGCCTCGATGAACTCCTGCTCAGGCAGCGCCGACGGATTGCAGGTCATGATCGGCCGCTCGGTGTAAAGGAAGTCGGTCGCCACGCTGGAGATATCCGAAATCAGAATGTCCGCCCGCGCGAGGCAGTCGTTGAGGCTGAGCCCTTCATCGCCGGTGACCAGATGACCGTCTCCGGCGTTTCTGAGCAGGGTCTCGATCTCGGTGATCGCGGCCAGCATCGACGGCCGGTTCAGCCCGGACGCCGGGTGCGGCCGGAACCAGACCCGCACCTCGGGATGCTTGCGCAGCAGCCGCCGCACCAAGCGGACGCCCATGCGATCCAGGGAGGTGTAGGAGGTCTGGTCGTAATAGCCCTCGAAAGTGGGGGCGTACAGCACGATCGGCGGTTGATTCCCGGTCGGACCGACCGGGAGCGTGGCCACCTGCGGACGCCCGATGGTGATGAACCTCTCGGCCGGGATGTCGATGCCGGCAGCGACGAAACGCTCGCGCGCCGCGGGGCCGGCCACCCACAACTCGTCCGCACCACGAGCCAGGTTGTTCGCGCTGGTGGCCTTGTCGGAGTCGCCGTGCATCAGCAGGATGTGCCGCAGCCGCGGGTCACGCTGCAGTTGGCCGTTGCGCTCGCCATAGGCGAGGTAGAACGCGGCCTTGACGCTGGGCAGTGTGAGCCGCTCGACGTCGCGAGGCGACGGCGCATAGACGACGGGCTGCCGGGAGGGCGCCAGCTCGGCCAGCTGGCTGGCCTCGCGCACCATCAGCAGGCCCGGCACGCTGACCTGATCAAGCGCCGGCATCCACTGGTTGGCGATGTACTTGGCCTGCCGGGCGCCGAGCGAGATGTAAACGATGAAGCGGGGAGCCAGCGCGGTCAGCCTCTCGACCAGCGCACCACCCGTGGCGCGGACGTCGCGGCGAGCGGTGTGCGCCTGCC
This sequence comes from Propionicimonas sp., assembly GCA_036788135.1. Classification (GTDB taxonomy): domain Bacteria; phylum Actinomycetota; class Actinomycetes; order Propionibacteriales; family Propionibacteriaceae; genus Propionicimonas. The sequence continues at coordinate 315,349 of DAIQNZ010000002.1, read as the reverse complement.
AAGCGGTCCAGCCGAGGTAGAGCAGCGCGGTTTCGAGCAGCGCGATCGAGGTGGTCAGACCGAGCAACGCCGACAGTGCCTCGGCCGGCTGGGTGGCCGCCCAGGTCGCGTCGACGAGCGCGGCGGTCTCCACGGCGACCAGCACCAGCGGGGCTCCGGCGGCCCGGGCGTAGATCCGCTGATACCGGACGGTGTCGGCCGGCTGCTCGGCGGCCCCGGGGACGAAGGCCAACGCCGGAGCTACCCGCGAAACCCACGTCGCCAAGGCCGGCTGCACGTGCCAGGCCAGCTGCACGAACAGCACGACGGTGACGTAATTCAGTCCGGCACCGACAGCATTGGGTTGCAGCGACGCGAACACCGCGGCAGCGGCGATGATGCTGCGCAGGAGCCCGCGGACCGGGGCACGCAGACCCACGAGGTCCAGCAATCGAGAGGTGACCGGATCGGCGCGGGTGGACAGCCACTCCGACAGCGTCGGCACCACCCACCCGGCCAGCGCCAGCCACGGCAGGTGCAGCCACGCGGCTAGCAATTGCACCGCTAAGCCGAGCGTGAAGAGGGTCAGGTTCCAACGTCCGAACCACGCCGACAGGCCCACCGGGACCGTCCCGGGCCAGGCCGCCCGAGCGCACTCTTCCCACTCGGGCACAGGCGCCCGTCCGACGTTTTCGAAGGCTCTTCCCCGGCTCACGCCCGGTAGCCTAACCGGCTTGCTCGACCGTCCGCAGCGCGGACCCGGCGGCACCGATCAGGCAGCCGAAGCCACCACCGCGACATGCACGTGGTTGAAGTGGTTGGCGTTGATCGAGCCGCGGTCGGCCATCTTGCGCCAATGGGGGTTCCCCGGCGTCCAGATGTGCTGCTCGAAAATGATGTGATCGATCTGGAACTCACGCGCATGCGAGATCAGGTAGTTCGCGATGCGATGGCCCATGGCGCTCTCTTTGTGAGGCGTCAGCATGATGTCGAGTGCTCGCCCGTTCTTGTGGAACTGCATGCCACCGGCTCGCCACCCACCGTAGGAGTTGACGTCGGGGAACAGCGGGCACACCGAGCGGTAGATGAAGATGGTCGCCTTACGCAGCTTGTTCTCGACCGCCGATCCGCGCGAGCACGGCGCCATGCTCGTCCCGGAAGGAACCGCCGGCTCGTCGGTGTCGTCCAGCTGCTCACTGAGCACCCACGCGTACTGTCCGCGGTAAACGATCTGACGGTAGTCGCCGTCGATCTCGGAGGTGGCCTGCACTTCGCTCGACATCGGCAGCTTGCCGATCAGCTTTGCGGTCTGATCGGGAGCGGAACGGACATTCAGCGAACCCTGGGTCATCAGTTGGGTGGTGCCCATCGCTGCAGCCGCGGCACTCTTGGTGGCCAAGGACCTCGACTGGGACGACGACAGCGTGTCGGCCAGCAAGGGCTGAGCGGCGATCGATGGCGCCGCGGGATGAGCCACGGCCGCAGCCGCCCCTCCGGTCGCCGCGACGGTCACCGCGGCGGCGGTCGCGACCACCGTCACCGCGGCAGCAATCGCTGCGCCCCGATGAAAGAGCTTGTCGGTCAGGGAGTTCGCGGCACGCCGAGGAGCCTGGCCATCGTCGGCGACTGCCTCATCCAGGGACGCCGGTTCGTCGACAAAATCGGCGACGCGGCGAGGCTGATAGGACATGGACGACTTCCTGCTGAGAACCTGAGCGGATTCTCAGACTAACTTAAGGATTTTCGCCGGGCAAGCCCCTGTCGCCCCAACGGGGGACGGGCGCCTCAATCGTCCAGATGCCACAAGGTGAGTTCGCCACGCAGCCCGTCCAGGCTGGAGGCCACGATCAGCCCGTCGTTGGCGAGGCTGTCCGGCCACACGCCCACCGCTCCGGATTCCAGCCAGACCGCGGCCAGACCACGCCGCAGAACTCCCGAGACGATCAGCGGCGGGTAGCCCAGCATCCGCGGCAATGCCCGGGCATAGTCGGCGTCGAAGGCGTCCGCCGGAATGAGCTGCACCGCTGCGGCTCCGGCTTCGATCCCGGCGCGCAACTCGGTCGGGGTGAAGCCGCCCAGGACCACCGGGAAGCCCGTGACGGCCTTCACCAGCCGCGGCAGCTGAAAGTCGCAGGCGGCGAAAGCAGCGCCGGCCTCGACAGCCGCGCTCACCTGGGCCGCGGTCGTCACGCCGCTGACACCGATCCGGGCCCGCCGACCGAACACGGCGGCCAGCGGCGCGATCTCGTCGCGTCGTTCCCACGGCAGCGCCCAGGCCGAGAATCCCTCTTGGCAGAGCATCTCGCAGGCCGGCAGCAGATCGTCCACATCGAACTCGGGCAGGCTGGCGATCACCCGGCGTGCACCCAGCGAAGGCAGTTCGATAACCACGGGGCTCATCCTGCCCGATCACCGAAAGCCGCGGGACCTCCGGCCACTCGCGTTGGCACCCGTGACAGGCATGCCCGCCCGTGATGAACTGACTCCAACCGAGGTGAGGAGCACACCATGGAGCTTCACAGCACGAGCATCGCCGCCGACAGCTACATCGGCATGGCGTACGCCGAACCGGGCGTCGGCGGCCAGAACCTCAGCCCCCACCTGGCCTGGAGCCCGGGGCCGGAGGGGACGCGCAGCTACGCCGTCACCTGCTTCGACCCCGACGCGCCCACGGGCAGCGGCTGGTGGCACTGGGTCGTGACCGACATCCCTGCCGACGTCACCAGTCTGGGTGAAGGCGGCCCGCTCCCGGCACAAGCGCGCACCTGGCCCAACGACTACGGCTACGCCGGTTGGGGTGGGCCCTGGCCTCCGCCCGGACCGGCGCACCATTACCAATTCCGGGTGATCGCCGTGGGCGAGGAGGTCCTCGACGTCCCCGATGATGCCAGCAGCGCCTCGGCCAGACTCACGCTCAGTTTTGGCACGCTCGACAGCGCTGAGTTCGTTGCGCTCTTCGCCAACCCGGCGAGTTGACGCCCCGTCTGACGCTTCCGGTCGCAGCGAAGAACACCCTGGTCCACGCCGCGCGTGCGGCGGTTGGCGCAGCGGTGCTGTGGCGCTATTGTCAGCGGTGGGAACGCTCGGGCACGCCCGGGTAAGAAAAGTGATGCAAGGACTTCTGGGAAAAGGTCGCTGCATCACATCGGTAACGAAGTGCAGTCGGGGGGAAAACGATGGCACGGGCTGCCAATGCATGGCTTGCCGCTGCGGCGTGCGTCGTCGCAGGAGTCGCGGTTGCGCCTCCGCGCGCTGACGTTGCGTCGATTACTGGCGGACCTGAGGTTCAGGTCACCGTCACTGTCACCTATGGGCAGAGCCAGAGCGCCAGCGCGCCGGTCAGCAGCCCAGCTGGTGAGCAGAGCACCGCGACGACGCCGAGCTCCCAGACCACCAGCCCCAGCAGCGGTACCACCACGACCGCCCAGAGCCCCACCGAGGCGCGAACCAGTGCCGCGCGTCCGACCTCGACGAGCGCACCTCGCCCCACCTCCTCACCGAGTGAAGCCACCCCCGATCCGAACGGCGGCTCGACCACCGGCCATCTGCCTTTCCCGACGCCGACGCCGACGGTGACCGTTACGGTCACCCCGACGGCACCGACCCCCACGACGACGCCGACCGCGCCGTGCCCGTCGGTCACGGCGCCGAGCACGGCGGACACGTCGATCCTGGCACCGACCCCGAGCGTCGATCCGACCCCGGTCGGCGTCCTTCCGACTCCGAACGGCAACTGCCCCACCTCGACGCCGACGAGCTCGACTAGCCCGACCGCTCCGACCAGCCCGACCGCTCCGACCAGCCCGACCGCTCCATCGAGCCCAGCAACCACGAGCCCCGCGTCCCCGACGACGTCAGCACCGGCGGCCCCGGCTCGGGCCACCACTCGAACCGCGACGACCAGCCCGTCCGCGTCGGCGAGCAAGCAGGCTCCGGCCTCCCCCAGCCCGACCACCACCACGCCGAAGCCCCGCCCCACCGCCACCCCGAGTTGGCCATCGCGCTGGGATGCCCCACGCACCGCCGATGACTGGCAGCGGTTCCGCGACTTCTGGCGGCACCTCGCTGGACGGTGATGTGCGCGAAGCACGTCTGATCACCGCCTCCGCGGTGCTGCTCGTCCTCACCGCCGGTTGTGCGGTCACGCCGCCGACCCCGTCGGCTCCGGCGTCACTCGGCTCACCATCGGCCGCGGTTACACCCACATCCACGCCTTCGCCGACCGCGTCGGCAACGCCGTCGGCCTCACCCAGCGCGACGACGCCCGCACGCGACACTCGTTCCGGATCCGAGCTCAACAAGCCCTACCGCGTCAACGGCATCATCGTGGTGTCAAAGAAGCATCGGGTTTCGGCCAGCTACGGACCGCCGCACCCCACCGGCCCCAATCATCTGGACGCTTCGGCCGCGGCCGCTCTGGCCACCATGACCGCCGCGGCGAAGGCCGACGGCGTGCGTATCGTCGTCCGTTCGGGCTATCGCAGCTATGCGGTGCAGAAAGCCAGCTACGACCGCGCACTGCAGACCCAGCCGCAGAACATCAACTTCTACGCCCCACCCGGAGCCAGCGAACACCAGACCGGGCTGGCCGTCGACCTGTGGGACGGCAAGGTCTGGTATCGCCCGATGGAGAACACCGCCACCGGCAAGTGGCTGCATCGTCACGCCCACGAGTACGGCTTCATTCTGCGCTTCCCCAATGGGAAGCAGAAGATCACCGGCGTGCCCTATGAGCCCTGGCATTTCCGCTTCATCGGGGTCGCCGACGCGATGAAGTTCGACAAGGGCAACCGGCTGACGCTGGAGGAGTATCTGGGCCTGAACTGACCACCAGGCGAGCCGATCCGCGTTCACCGGATCCGATGCGTCCCGTGCGGCAGGATGGGGGTCATGACGACACAGGTCGCTTCGTCGCTGCCCGGAACCGGCAAGCGCATCGGGATCCTCACCAGCGGCGGGGACGCCCAGGGCATGAATGCGGCCGTGCGAGCGGTCGCCCGCACCGCGGTCACCCTGGGCGCAGAGGTCTACGCCATCTACGAGGGCTATCAGGGCATGGTCGACGGCGGCACCGGCATCGGTCAGCTCACCTGGGAGGACGTCAGCAATATCCTCGGCAAGGGCGGCACCATCATCGGCACCTTCCGCTCGGCCGACTTCCGTCAGTACGACGGACGCAAACGCGCCGCGGCCAACCTGCTCGACGTCGGCATCGACCGGCTGGTCGTGATCGGCGGGGACGGGTCACTGTCAGGCCTTGACCAGTTCCGCTCCGAGTGGACCCAGATCCTCGGCGAACTGGTCGCGGAAGGCCGAATCACCCAGCAGGTCGCCGACGAGCACCCGGCGCTGATGTTCTCCGGGCTGGTCGGCTCGATCGACAACGACCTGGTCGGCACCGACATGACCATCGGTGCTGACACCGCCTTGCACCGGATCGTCGACGCCATCGACGATCTGTCCAGCACTGCGGCCAGCCATCAGCGCGGCTTCGTTGTCGAAGTGATGGGCCGCCACTGCGGTTACCTGGCGCTGATGAGCGCCATCGCCGGTGGCTGCGACTATGTGTTGATCCCCGAGCAACCCCCCGAGCCAGGGTGGGAGGAACAGCTGTGCGCAGAGTTGCGCCGCAACCGCAGGGCCGGACGCCGCGACTCGATGGTGGTGGTGGCCGAAGGCGCCTGTGATCGCGAAGGCAAACCGATCAGTTCGGCGTACGTCCGTCAGGTGATCCAAGACGGACTCGGCGAGGACGCCCGGATGACGATCCTCGGCCACGTACAACGCGGCGGGGCGCCGAGCGCCTACGACCGGTGGGCCTCGACCTGGCTGGGTTACGAGGCTGTCCTTGAGGTGCTCAATGCCGAACCCGGAACGGTCGGACCGGTGATCGGCTTCCGTGGCAACCGGGTGCACCGCGTCCCGTTGATGGAGGCGGTCGCGAAGACCCGCCAGGTGCCCGAGCTGATCACCTCCGGCGACTACGAGGGGGCCATGGAGCTGCGCGGCGGCTCGTTCACCGAGGCCGCCCGAATCTTCGCCGAGATGTCACAACCCAGCCGGATCGATCCGGCCGCCGATTCCCGGCGGATCGCGATCATCCATGGCGGGGGCCTCGCGCCCGGCATGAACGCTGCCGCCGCCGACGCCGTCCGACTCGGGATCAGCCGTGGGTACACCATGCTCGGCGTGCAGGGCGGCTTTCCTGGGCTGCGCGACGGGGCGATCGTCGAGTTGGAGTGGGCCGATGTCGAGGGCTGGCTGGTCGGTGGCGCAGACCTCGGCACTCGCAGGACCGTTCCCACCGTGGAGGAGCTGTATCGGATCAGCCGGACGCTGGAGGACCACCACATCGACGCCCTGCTCATGATCGGCGGCTGGAACGGCTACCAGGCCGCCCATCTGATGCACACCGAGCGGGAGAAGTTCCCCGCCTGCGGGCTGCCCATCATCTGCATTCCGGCGACCATCGACAACAACGTGCCCGGCTCAGAACTGGCAGTCGGCGCCGACACCGCGCTGAACGTGATCACCGAGGCGATCGACCGGATCAAGATGTCCGGCGCGGCGTCACGGCGGGCGTTCGTGGTCGAGACGATGGGCCGCAAGTGCGGCTATCTGGCGCTGATGGGCGCGCTGTCGGGCGGTGCAGAGCGGGTCTATCTGCACGAGGAAGGCATCAGCCTGGAAGCTCTGGTGGAAGACGTCTCCGCGCTACGAGAGAGTTTCGCCTCCGGCCGCAAGCTCTTCCTCGCCGTGCGCAATGAAGAGGCCAACCCGCTCTACACCACCGACTTCATCGCCCGACTCCTCGAGCAGGAGAGCCATGGCCTCTACGACGTCCGGCAGAACGTCCTGGGGCACATGCAGCAGGGCGCCAGCCCCAGCCCGTTCGATCGGCTACTCGCCGTCCGGCTCGTCTCGCGCGCCTTGGACGAGCTGAGCGCCGGCTTCGAGACGGGACGCCCGCAGAGCAGCTACCTGGGTCTGGTCGAGGCCAAAGTCACTACCCGGCCGCTGGAGCGCATGATGGACGAGATGGACGCGCAGTATCGTCGACCGAAAGATCAATGGTGGCTCGCACTGCGGCCGGTGATGAAGGCCGTCGCGGACGCCGCCGTCTGAGCGAAGACCCGAGGAGGTTCAGATGCGTGAAGCACCACAGCCGGCCCCGGAGCGTATCGTTCCGGCACCCGGCCATCCGCTGGTTGTCGGCGTCGGGCCGCGCAAAGCCTCCCTGGTCGCTCTGACCGCAGCGGAGTGGGCGCAGGCCACCGGTGCCGGGCTCTACTTCGCCTACGCCGACCCCAGCCGCGTCGTCGAAGAGGAGTTCCCCGACGGAACCATCCGCCACGCCGGACTCGACCCGGACGGTGACGACGACGGCTGGGCCGACACCGAACGCGATCTTCGAGCCTGGCTGACCGGGCTCGAACTGCCGGTTTCCTGGGAGCTCCGCTACCTGGCCGGACGAGCCGACCGTGCCCTGACGCACCTGGCTCGCGCGGTCGACGCCTGCGCCATCGTGGTCGGCGCCCGGCGCCTGCACTCGGCGCGCTTCGGTCAGGGTCGCTGGCTGGGCGAGGATCTGGCTCGACATCAGCACCGGCCCGTGCTGGCCGTCCCTCTGGAAGTCGTCGACTGGAAGCTGCAGTGAGTCGAGCTGTCAATCTCGCGCTGATCGTCATCGGCGGCGCGTGCGGCACCGCCGCGCGCGCCGGTCTGGAAGGCAGCTTCGGGGCGACTGCCGGGCAGTGGCCCTGGATCACCTTGAGCATCAATGTTCTCGGTTCGCTCCTGCTCGGCGTGCTCTTGGAGCTGCTGTCGTCCGGTGATGATCGCGGTTGGCGGCGCTCGGTGCGCCTGGGCGTTGGCACCGGCGTGATGGGCGGCTTCACCACCTACAGCACCTATGCCGTCGAAACCGTGGGCCTGATGCGGGGCGGGGAATGGCTGCTCGGCCTGGTCTATGCGCTGGTCAGCGTCCTGATCGGTATCGCGGCCGCGGCGGCCGGGATCGTCGCCGTTCGCTGGTTCCGACGTCGACAGCGGAGGACCGCATGATTCTGGTTGCTCTCGCCGGCGGCCTGGGCTCGTTGGCGCGTTTCCTGCTGGACGGCTGGGTCAGCGCCCGAGCGCGCGCCTGGTTCCCTCGAATCGGCGTGCCGATCGGCACGGTGCTGATCAACGTCACCGGCTCGCTGCTGCTGGGCATGATCGCCGGCTGGTGGATGTTCCACACCGGCGACCCCACCTGGAAGCTGGCTCTCGGCACCGGCTTCCTCGGCGGCTACACCACCTTCAGCACCGCCAGCGTCGAAGGCGCCCGGCTGATTCTTACCGGACGGGTGGTGGCCGCGGTCGTCCACGCCGGCGGCATGTTGGTCGCTTCGATCATTGCCGCGGCGCTCGGGGTGTGGCTGCTTTCCTGACCCCTGCCGGACTCGACTCATCCGCCGGCGTTCTGGCTTCGGCCCACTCGGCTCTGCGACGGATGCCGCAGCTGGGCTCATCGTCGTCGCGGGGCCGGCAAATCTCTCAACGGCGCCCGTAACTTCCCGTCCGGCACCGACGGTTACCCGTGCGGAGGCGCCGCGGGGCGTTTCCTTCGCTCAGCAATGACGAACCCCCCGAAAGAGGTTTTCGATGAACTTCGCTACTCGCAGCCGCGCCGTTATCGGCACTGCTCTCGCGCTCGCCCTCGGCGGCTTCGCGCTCACCCCTGCTTTCGCTGCTGACGGTCCGGCGATCACCTGGAACTCGGTGCCCAACACCATCACCAACGGGGCCACCTATGCCTATGGCGCCGTCCCGGCCGCCGATACCTGCACCGCCCTCGACTCATCTGTCGATCCCGCTGTCGCCGTCGACTGCGTCGTCACCGGCTACGACACCACCGTCGGCACCCACACCCTGACCGCGACCGCCACCGACGGCCTGAGCGTGACCGCAACCGCGACTGTCAGCTACACGGTGACCCCGTGGACGCTCAACGGCTTCCTGCGTCCGGTCAAGGCCGGCGTCAACAAGATCAAGGCCGGCCAGACCGTCCCGCTGAAGTTCCGGATCTACACCGACGCCGCCAAGACCACCCAGGTCACCGACAAGACTCAGGTGGGCCTGACCACGCAGCTGGTCTCCTGCACCGACTTCACTGCGCTGGCCGACCCGGTCGCGCTGAGCTCGACGAAGAAGGGCTTCCAGCTGAAGTACACCGACGGCAAGTTCCAGCAGAACTGGAAGACCCCGAAGGCGTCCTGGGTGACCAAGACCATCACCAAGACCGTGCAGCACGGCAAGAAGACCGTCACCATCGTCAAGAAGGTCAAGGTCAAGGTGAGCGGCTGCTACGTCGTGACCGCCACCACTGCTGACGGCTCCAGCATCAGCGCGAAGTTCCGGCTGAAGTGACTTTTCATCGATAACCCCCGGTATCCCCCGGATCGGTGGCCCCAGAGTCTCGGCTCTGGGGCCACCGGCGTTTCCGCAGGGCTCAGAACGTGGCTGTGTCGATCACGTAGCGGTAGCGCACCTTCGAGGCCACCACCTTGTCGTAGGCCGCGGTGATGTCCTCGCCGCCGATCACCTCGACCTCGGCGCCCAAGCCGTGCGCTGCGCAGAAGTCGAGCATCTCCTGGGTCTCGGCGATGCCGCCGATCAGTGAGCCGGCCAGATTGCGCCGGCCCATCACCAACGAGCGCAGGTTGATGTCGAGGGAGTGATCGGGCAGGCCGACGTCGACCATGGTGCCGCCGACCTTCAGGCAACCCAGCAGGCTGTCCAGATCGATGCCACCAGAGATCGTGGACACGATCAGGTCGAAGCTCTTGCGGAGCTTGGCCAGCGTGTCCGGCTCGCTGGTCGCGTAGTACTCGGTGGCGCCGAAGCGGCGGCCGTCGGCCTCCTTCGACCGGGTCTGCGAAATCACCGCGACCTCGGCACCCATCGCCGCGGCCAGCTGGACGCCCATATGCCCCAGCCCGCCCATGCCGACGATCGCGACCCGCTTGCCGGGGCCGGCGCCGTAGCGGCGCAGCGGGGAGAACATGGTGACGCCAGCGCACAGCAGCGGCGCGGCCTCGGCCAGCCCGATGCCGTCGGGAATCCGGCAGACGTAGTCCTGCTCGACGGTGATCGAGGTCGAGTAGCCACCGAAGGTCACCAAGCCGTCGCGTCCGATGGCGTTGTAGGTCATGATCACGCCGCCGGGACCGTCGCAGAACTGCTCGTCACCCGACCGGCAGGACTCGCACTCTCCGCAGGAGTCGACGAAGCAGCCGACGCCGACGCGATCACCGACCGCGAACTTTGTCACCGCGGAACCGACCTGGGCGACCACCCCGGCGATCTCATGCCCGGGCACCACCGGATAGCGCGCCGGGGCCCACTCGCTGCGAGCGGTGTGGATGTCGGAGTGGCAGATGCCGGCATAGGCGATGTCGAGCAGCACCTCCGTCGGTCCGGGCTCGCGTCGCTCGATCGTGGTGCGGTGAAAAGCTCCCGTGGGCGAGTCGATCGCATAAGCGATGGCCTGAGGCATGGACACTCCTTCGGTGGATCTCGGCTGAGTCTTCATTGTCGCCGACCGCTCGGGCGAACACCGCAGCCGACCACACTTCTGCGCCCCGGACAAAGCAGTCGCCCGCGACCGGAGTCGCGGGCGACCACGGAAGGCCTCAGCCCTCGTTGCTCAACCATTCGTAGTGCTTGAAGCGCTCGTGCGCGTCCTCCTGCGCCAGTTCGGCCATCCGCTCGGCCAGCTCCGGGTTCGACCGGCTCACCGACTTGTACCGCGTCTCGTGCGCGTAGAACTCGCTCATCGGCATCGTCGGCGCCTTCGAGTCAAGCCGGAACTGCGGCCGATCGCTACCCGCGGGCTCGGGATGGTACCGGTAGAGCGGCCAGTGCCCCGACGCGACGGCCTCCTTCATGTGCGCAGCCGAATTCGCCAGGTCGATGCCGTGAGCGATACAGGTCGAGTACGCCAAGATCAGCGACGGACCCGGGTAGGCTGCGGCCTCCAGAATCGCCCGAACGGTCTGCACCTCGTTGGCGTTCAGCGCCACCTGCGCGACGTACACGTCGCGGTAGGCCTTGGCGATCATGCCGAGATCCTTCTTCCGTCCGGCTTTGCCGGACGCGGCGAACTTCGCCGAGGCGCCGCGCGGGGTGGCCTTCGACGCCTGGCCGCCGGTGTTGGAGTACACCTCGGTGTCCAGCACCAGCACGTTGATGTTCTGGCCGGACGCGAACAGGTGGTCCAGGCCGCCGAAGCCGATGTCGTAGGCCCAGCCGTCGCCTCCGATCACCCACACCGAGGTCGGAACCAGGGCGTCGGCAATCGTGTCGAGCAGCGCGGCACCGGGCAGGTCGCCATGGACGGCCAGAGCCGTCTTCAGCTGGGCAACGCGCTCGCGCTGCTCGGCAACCGCCGCCTCATCGGTCACCGGCACCTCTGCGGTCACCGCCTCGACGAAGTCTCTCGACAGGCCGAGCTCTGCAGCCAGCTGCACCACCAGCGTGCAGGCCTGCGCAGCGCGTTCGCGCACGCCGAGCTCGATGCCCATGCCGAACTCGGCATTGTCCTCGAACAGCGAGTTGTTCCAGGCCGGTCCGAATCCGTCGGCGTTGGTCGTCCACGGCGTGGTCGGCAGGTTGCCACCGAAGATGGACGAACAGCCGGTGGCATTGGCCACAACCATGCGGTCACCCAGCAGCTGGGTGACCAGCTTCAGGTACGGCGTCTCGCCGCAGCCCGAGCAGGCACCGGAGAACTCGAACAACGGCTCGAGAAGCTGTGAACCCTTGACCGTGTCGGTGCGCACCGTGGTGCGGTCGGTCTCGGGCAAGGACAAGTAGTAGTCGAAGCCGACCCGCTGCGCGTCGCGGACGTCCTCGGCCGGCACCATGTTCAGCGCCTTGTGGTCGGGGTCGGTCTTGGACTTGGCCGGGCAGACCGAGACGCACACCGAGCAGCCGGTGCAGTCATCCGGAGCCACCTGGACGACCAGCCGCGTCCCCGCGGGGAAGTCGCGACCCATGGTGGCCTTCGACTCGAACTGGGCCGGTGCGCCTTCCAGGCCTTGCGGAGCGAAGGTCTTCATGCGGATCGCGGCGTGCGGGCAGGCCAGGGTGCACTTTCCGCAGTCGATACACAGGCTGGCGTCCCACTGCGGCAGTTCGGTGGCCAGGCCGCGCTTCTCCAACTTGGCCGTGCCGGTCGGGAAGGTGCCGCCGGGCGGCATCGCTGAAACGGGGAGCAGCTCACCTTCACCGGCGATGAGGCGCTTGATGGTGGCCAGAGTCGCGTCCTGGGCACCAAGCTCGGCGATCTTGCTCGCCACCTCGTCCGGAGCAGCCCCGATGCGCAGCGGCGCCAGGGCGGAGATCGCGTGGTCGATCGCGTCCAGATTCGCCTGGACGACGGCGGTGCCACGCTTGGCGTAGGTCTTGGCAGCGCTGTCCTTGGCCAAAGCCAGCGCCTCCTGCACCGGGAGCACGTCAGCCAGCCCGAAGAAGCAGGCCTGCATCACCGTGTTCACCCGCTTGCCGAGCCCGGCGGAGCGAGCCACCGCGGCGGCATCGATGGTGTAGACGTTCAAGCCTTTGGCCAGGATCACCGCCTGCACCGCCGGCGGCAAGTGCTGCCACAGTTCGTCGGCCGGATACGGCGCGGCCAGCAATACCGTGGCGCCGGGCTTGGCCACGTCCAGCACCGGCAGTTGACTCAGCAACCCGAACTGGTGGACGGCAACGAAATCGGCCTGCTCGATCAGGTACGGCTCGTCGATCGGATCCGGTCCGAAGCGAAGATGCGAAACCGTGGTGGAGCCGGATTTCTTGGAGTCGTAGACGAAGTAGCCCTGGGCGAACAGGTCGGTGTGTTCGCCGATCAGCTTGACCGAGTTCTTGTTGGCGCCGACCGTGCCGTCCGAGCCCAGACCGTAGAAGACGGCCTGGCGCGCCCGCGTCGGGAGGGTGAAGCCCGGATCGGTGGTCAGGCTCAGGTGGGTGACGTCGTCGAGGATGCCCACGGTGAAGCGCCGCCGCGTCGACTCCCCGCTCAGCGATGCCGAGAGCTCGGCAAAGACCGCAGCGGCGTCGCGCGGGGTGAACTCCTTCGAGCCCAGCCCATAGCGTCCGCCGATCACCCGTTGGGCGCCGGGACGATACTCGGCCAGGGCCGCGACGGTGTCGAGGTAGAGCGGCTCGCCCAGAGCACCCGGCTCCTTGACCCGGTCGAGCACGGCGACGGCCTTCACGGTTTCGGGAAGCGCAGCGACGAAGGCCTCAGCCGGGAATGGCCGGAACAGTCGGACGGCGAGCACACCGACCTTCTCACCGGCGGCGACCAGCTTGTCGACCGCGCCGCGGACGGTGTCGGTGCCCGAACCCATGATCACCACGACGCGCTCCGCGTCCGGGGCCCCGTGGTATTCGACCAGGTCGTAGCGGCGGCCGGTGAGGGCAGCAAACTGCTCCAGCTTTGCGGCCACGATGCCGGGCACGGCCTCGTAGTACGGGTTCGCCGCTTCGCGTCCCTGGAAGAAGACGTCCGGGTTCTGCGCGGTGCCCCGCAGCACCGGCGCAGCCGACCGCATCGCCCGCGCCCGGTGCGCCAGAACCGCGTCTGCGTCGACCAAGGTGAGCAGATCCGCGTCCGACAGCATCCGGATGCGGTTCACCTCGTGGCTGGTGCGGAAGCCGTCGAAGAAGTGCAGGAACGGCACCCGTGCCTCCAGGGTCGCCGCGTGGGCGACCGCAGCCATGTCGTGCGCCTCCTGGACGCCGTTGGCCGCCAGGATCGCCCAGCCGGTGACTCGCGCCGCCATCACGTCGGAATGGTCGCCGAAGATGCTCAGCGCATGGGTCGCCACCGCGCGGGCGGCAACGTGCAACACCGCCGGCGTCAGCTCGCCGGCGATCTTGTACATATTCGGCAGCATCAGCAGCAGGCCCTGCGAACTGGTGAAGCTGCTACCCAGAGCGCCGGCCTGGATCGCGCCGTGGAGCGTGCCGGCCGCGCCGGCCTCCGACTGCATCTCGATCACCCGCGGCACCGCGCCCCAGACATTCGCACGGCCCTTGGCGCTCCACACATCGGCCAGCTCGCCCATCGGCGAGGCCGGCGTGATCGGATAGATCGCGCAGATGTCGCTGAGTCGGTGGGCGACGGAGGCGGCAGCCTCGTTGCCGTCAACGCAGGACCACTGCGTGACGCGGTGGGGCTGAGATGCGGTCAAGCTGGCGCCATTGCCGAGCTCAGTAGGTGTGACGACTGCGGTCATGAAGTGCTCCTTGGTAGCCCAGTTCAGTATCAGCCTGCAAAACAGCAGCTGCAGCCAAACGGAGAGCTGGCTCTCCTCGGCTGCAGCGCACGAAGATCTCTGGTAGTGCCCGCGAGGACGGAGTGGTCCCTCGCCGATCCGTCCGTCCGAATCCGGGTTCAATGCCTCGGAACGAGTTCACTCCGCCCGTGGGGGTTGCCCGCGGCGGTGTCAGATCAGGGCCTTGCTGGCGAGGAGGATACCCGTCGCGGCGGCCCCCGCCTAGCCCCGAAGGCCGGCGAGTGAGCGAAAGCTCGTCAGCGCAGCCGTCGGTGTCCGACCAGGCGCCTACCGGGCGCCCCGAGGGATCGGCTGGCGGATGTGGTGGCCGTCGAAGACCCCCAGGCTCGGCCAGGAGCGGACCTCCGCTTGGCTTTGCGCGCTGAAACTGTCCGGCCACAGCCGCATGATGATGGCGGTATTGCCGCTGGCCAGATAGTTCATCAGCTCGCGCTGGAAGGCCGGATTGTCACTGCGCAATGGGTCGGCGTCCGCGGTTCTGGTGATGTTGTAGATGTAGCCGCTGAGATCGACCACCAGTGGGCATCCCTGTCGCAGGTTGCGCCGCAGCGTGTTGGTCAGGATGAGCGATACCGGGTTGTCGGTCGTGATGCACCCGGCGCGGTCACGGACCACCGCCGTGACTTCTCGAACCGCGAACGGGCTCCCTTCGGGGGTGGCGAACTGCACCACAGCCCCGGCGGCGACGACCACTGCGGTCGCGGCGGCCACCGCGGAGTGCAGACTGCGCCGGCCGGCGCCGACCATCTGGGCCAGCCCGGTGCCCAGCACCAAGGCGAGTGGAACCGCGGCGAACTCCGGATAGTGCGAGTACCAGGACGGTCCGATGAGCAGGGTGGCCAGTGCGGTCACGAAGAGCAGCACGAAGAAGCGGCCCATCCGATCGGCGAGCGCGAAGGCCGCGAAGACCACCACCACGCCGGCCAACGTCCAGATCACCCAGTCCGGCGGCGGACTGAACCGGAGTTCGCCGAGCCCGACCAGGGCGAGCAGGCGGTCCATGATGGTCAGATCACTGCGCGGACGTCCGAGCTGATCCAGGACGACCATGTTCCACATCTGCGGGGCCGCGAGCTGGAAGGGCACCAGCACCGCGGCCATCCCCACCACGGCGCCCCCGGCAGCGGCTGCGGCCGTCCGGATGCGATCTGCCACCAGCAGCCATGCCACCAAGGCGGCCACCAGCACGATGCCCCAGATCTTGACCGTGACCCCGAGGCCGAACAAGGCCCCGGCGATCCCGGCGCGCCACCAGGTCAGCTGGCCGCGGCGCACGACCGGGGCCAAGACCACGAGGCCGACCACGACCAGGGCGCTGGCCAGTCCCTCCAGCCGGGTGGTGCGCTCGACATAGAGCGCAGGGAAGTAGCTCAGGTAGAAGCCGGCGCCGAGCAATGCCGGAGCCAGCCCGCGTCCCAGCAGCAGCCGGTAGATCAGGACCACCGTCACCGACCCGAGCACCATGAAAGCCAGTCGTGCGACCAGGTTCGCCACTGGGTCGCCGACCACGGCGCCCAGGGCCGCAAAGGGCTGCAGGAAGACCAGCAGGCCGGGCGGGTGCAACAGCAGGAAGTCGCGATACGGCAGTCGTCCTTCGAAGAGGCCGACGGCCGCCGCGTAGTACACCGAGGGGTCGTAGTTGTCGACGGGATACCAGCCGGCACCATCCAGCAGCGGGATCAGCCGCACCAGGAATGCGACGACGAACAGGACGAGCGGGACGACCACCCGCGTCCCGACATGATGGGCGTTGTGTCGCATCGGTCCCTCCTGCGTGCCGAGACAACGCTAGCTCGCAGGCGGAACGGCTCAGCTGCTGGGATGCGCGCGCCCGGGAGCGCCGGGCGAACGGGTCAACGGCTCAAGGACCCAGTACACGGCGCTGGCCGCGATACCGGCGACCAGCCAGCCCAACGAGTTCCGTCCCAGCCAGGTGTCGGCCAACGGACCGGAGAACCACACCGTGGGTCCCACCGCGACCGTGACGCACAACAGCCCGGCGACACTGCCGACGATCCACGAAGCGACAGCGGGAACGTGAAAACCACGCCGGAACCAGTAGTCACTCTCCGGCCCCGAAACCGTCAGGTCAGGAGTGAAGACGTCGCGACGCAGCAGCAGATCGAGACCGAAAACGCCCACCCAGGCCACCAAGGGCACCGCCAGGACGCCGATCACCGCGGTGAGGCCGGCCAACACGGCGTCGTCACCCGAGGTCGCCCTCGCGCCAACGACCACCATCGTCACCACCGCGACGAGAGCGCCGTTGGCCGCCGCGACCCGCGGCCGCGACCCGGGAACGCCGACCGCCTGCAGGCTCAACCCTGACGAGTACAGCGCCAAGGTGGCCGAGGTCAGCATGCCGAGAACAGCCACGATCAGGTACGGGATCAGCAACCAGTCAGGCAGGGCGATCCCCGTCGCCTGGTCATTTCCCAGCGCCAACGACGTCCCGGTGAGGACCAAAACCGCCACCGGAACCACCGCACCGATGATGGTGACCCCGAAGAGGCTCTTCTTGGACTGTGTGCGATCGAGGTAGCGGGTGTAGTCGGCGCCGGCAGACATCCAGCTGACGCCCGTTCCGGCTGCGACCACGCCGATACCCCCCAGGACAGCGGCGAAATCGGCGGCCGGCGCAGCCATCACCACCGGCCAGTCGACCGTCGTCACAGCCACCGCGCACAGCGCGGCAGTGAGCCCACCCAGCACCCAGCCGAGCCACTTCTGCATCCACATGATCAGGGAATGCCCGACGTATGCCGCCGCGGTCACCCCGGCGATCAGTACCAGGGCAACCGGCAGGTCGAGCAGCGGCCCGCTGGGGAAGCCCAGGATCTCGGCGATATTGGCGATGGCGAAGGTGGACGTGGTGGCCATCATCACCTCGAGGCCGGTGAGCACCAGCCAGGACACCACGGCGGGGGCACGGTTACCGCGGACGCCGAAGGTCGCCCGGGAGGCGACCAGGGTCGGAGCCCCGCTGAGCGGACCGGCGATGCTCACCAACGCGACGAACGCGAAAGCACCCATCGTGCCGACGACGGTGACGATCACGGCCTGCCACAGGTTCAGGCCCAGCCCGCTGACCAGTCCCGAGCCGAGGCTGACTCCGAGCACCCCGATGTTGGCCGCCAGCCAGGTCCACAGGATCGAGCGGGGTCGCAGATGCCGCTCATCAGGAGGCACCGGTTCCAGGCCGCGTTGCTCCACCTGCCACGGCACCGGCGCGTGCTGCGCTGCCGCTCGGCGGAAAGGTGCACCCACGAAACCTGAGAATAAGCCAAATGTCGATCCAATAACGACCCGCTCACCGCCGAGCGGGCAAACACCACCGGCCGAGAGATCAGCTCGGCTCGCGTCCGGCCCCGACGTCCAGGTAGGCTGGATATCGGTTCCCCGCGCGGCGGTACCTCGCCCAACTCCCCCAGGGTCGGAAGACAGCAAGGGTCAGTGAGCTCTTCCGGGTGCGCGGGGGCCTTTTTGCGTCCGGGCACGTCTCTTGCCCGCGGTGTGGCGGGCTCCCCTAGCGAACCCACCACACCGGCGTCGGCGCGAAGCGACGTCCTCGCCGCTGCCCGGGCCGGCGTCGGACGCAGGACCCGGTTCACTTGTGAAGACGTCTCAGCAGGGGCAGTTATCACGCGAGCGACACAGTGAGCTTGCGAGCTCGCCCCCAGGGCATCTGAAACGATTGATCGTCGCGCCGAGATACGATGTTCTCCCAACATGTCTGGGGAGTTCGGGGGAACTGATGACGGGTGCGGTGCTTTCTGCGCCCTTGTTCAGGTCCGCGGATGAGCGGTTGTCCCGATGAGCGACGTCCACCCTTTCGTGTTCGGCTCCGACAAGGAGCTGATCGACGCCGTTCGACGTGGCGACCCGTCCGCAACCGATGCGCTGGTTCGTGAGCATCTGGGGCTCGCCGTCCGCGTTGCGAAGAGCATTGTGGACCCGGACACGGCAGAGGACGTCGCCGCGGATTCGATCGAGAAGCTGCTGCGGGCAATTCGCGACGGCAAGGGGCCGAACGAGGCCGTTCGTCCGTACTTGATCCGGATCGTCCGCAATACCGCGACCGACTACTACCGGCGCCGGCGCGAGATCCCCGACGACACCGTCGCAGACGAGGGTCAGGCGAACCCCGACCACGCTGCGTTGGTCGAGGACGCCATGGTTCTTCGTGCGGCGATGGAGAGTCTGCCCGAGCGGTGGCAGCAAGTGCTGTGGATGACCTACGTCGAGGATGCCGACAAGGGTGAGATTGCCGCCCGCCTCGGGCTGCGCGCCGGCGCCACCGCACAGCTGGCGCTGCGAGCGCGCGATGGCCTGCGCGAGGCCTACCTGGCGCAGTTCGTCCCCGAGGAGGGCTCGGCCTGTCGACCGATCCGCAAACGGCTACCCGCCTACGTCCTGGGTAAGGCGGGCGGGCGCGACGCCGCTCACGTCGAGGAGCATCTGGACGACTGCCCGTCCTGCCGGCGACTCGTCGCCGGACTGCGCGGCATCGGCGGCCCCTTGGGCGTCGTGGTCGCGATCGCGATGGCCGGTTCGGCCGCGGCGTTCTCGACCCTGCGGACGTCGACGGCGGCGGCCGCAGCGACCACAGCTGCGGTGCCGCGACCACGCGGCATGAAGCAGATCGCACAGACGACCGCGGGCAGCGCAGTGGTCGGTGGGATCGCGATCGCCGTGGTCGCGACAGCTGCCGCCGCGGCCGTCGCGGTGGGGATGGGGGTGACTCCGTGGGGCGGTGCCGGCGGTGGATCGGGGTCCGGTCACGGCTCGGGCTCCACGGCAGCGGCACCGGTTCCTGCTGCCCCGACCTGGCCAACAGCATCACCGACTGTGTCGTCCTCACCGACGGCCACAGCCAGCGGCACACCCAACATCCAGATCCCCGCACCCGCACCTCGGCCCACGGTGGTCGACAAGCCCAGCGTTCCGGCGACCAGCCCGAAGCCGACCCCCAGCACGTCCTCACCGAGCCCGAGCCAGCCGTCGCCCGGCCCGACGCCAACGTCCACGCCAACCCCCAGCCCGACATCCACGCCGACGCCCAGCCCGACGCCGACGCCCAGCCCGAAGCCAACCCCGAGCGCGACGCCGACTCCCAGCCCGACGCCGACTGATCCGACACCGTCCGAGCCGAGCCCGACACCCACCAAGCCGTCGCCGAGCCCTACGGCAACCGAGACGGCCACGCCCACCCAGACCCCGTCGGCGACGGAAACCTCGCCGAGTCCCACGGTCACGTCACCGAGGCCGACGCCCAGCGAGCCGTCGCCGAGCGAGCCCGCACCGCAGCCATCGCCCAGCAGTTCGGAGTCGGGAACCGATCCGTCGCCCAGTGCGACCCCCACACCCACACCAACTCCAACCCCGACGCCGACGCCGACACCCGATCCCACGTCGCCCGGTCAGGCACTCCCGGGTTGGTTCACCGCAGACCCGGGCTCCTCGAACAGCGGCATCCTGACCGTGCCGACCGGGATGAATCACCCCGGCGCCGTCGCCGTCGCGGTGACCTTCCCGTCCTCGATTCGCTACCAGGTACTCGACAGCGGCTGGCGATGCGCGAGCACGCCGTGGTTCATCGCGCACCCGGTAGTCGGCTGTGAAACGTCCGGGACGCCCGGAGTCACCGCGCTCCGGCTGCATCTCACCGCCAAGCTGCCCCAGACCGCCGAGTACGTGCTGTGGCGGATCGATGATCCCCTGACGATCATCCGCGGGTCGGTTCGCCTGAGCTGATCAGGTCGCGGCGATCCCCGGCCTCGGCGCCGGCGGACAGCTGTGGGTGGCAACCGTTAGGGTTCAACCGTGGACGAGGAAGAAGAGGAGTACGAGGCCGAACCCTGGGATGATCAGGACGGCCCGGACTTGTTCGGCTCCAGCGAGCCGGAGGTCGCCGACCTTCCCGCCGACGCCGCAGCCGGCCCGTCACGGCATCGCTCGGAAGAAGAAGTCACGGCCTCCTTGATGGAGGTGGTCGACGCACTGCGCGAACCGGCGACCCAGATCACCCGTCCCGAGACCCCGCTGGCGCTTTACCGTCGCTACCGTCCGGAGACCTTCGCCGAAGTCATCGGCCAAGAACACGTCACCGAGCCGCTGCAGCGCGCCTTGGTGAACAACAGGGTCAACCACGCCTACCTGTTCTCCGGGCCGCGCGGCTGCGGCAAGACCACCAGCGCCCGCATTCTTGCCCGCTGCCTGAACTGCGAGCAGGGCCCGACACCGACCCCGTGCGGCGTCTGCCAGTCCTGTCGCGATCTGGCGCGCGGAGGCTCCGGCAGCATCGACGTGATCGAGATCGACGCCGCCTCGCACGGTGGCGTCAACGAAGCCCGCGATCTGCGCGAGCGGGCTTTTTTCGCCCCGGTGCACAGCCGCTACAAGGTCTACATCATCGATGAGGCGCACATGGTCACCAAGGAGGGCTTCAACGCCCTGCTGAAGGTGGTCGAAGAGCCGCCACCTCATGTGAAGTTCATCTTCGCCACCACCGAGCCCGACAAGGTGCTGGGCACGATCCGCTCGCGCACCCACCATTACCCCTTCCGGTTGGTGCCGCCGAAGACGCTGTCGGCCTACCTGGGCCAGCTCTGCGAGGCAGAGGGCATCGCCGTCGAGCCGACCGTCCTGCCGCTGGTGGTGCGCGCCGGCGCCGGGTCGGTGCGCGACTCGCTTTCCGTGCTCGACCAGCTGCTCGGCGGGGCCGGCGAGAGCGGGGTCACCTACCGCCAGGCCACGGCCCTGCTCGGTTACACCCCCGATGCCCTGCTGGACGAGATCGTGGGCGCTTTCGCCGCCGGCGACGCCCAAGGAGTCTTCGCCACCGTCGACAAGGTGATCGAGATCGGCCAAGATCCGCGCCGCTTCGCCGAAGACCTTTTGCGTCGACTGCGCGATCTGATCATCGTCGCGGCGGTGCCCGAGGCGCTCAGCAGCGGTCTGGTCGATGTAGCCGCCGACCAAGGCGATCGTTTGACCGCTCAGGCCGACGCCATGGGGGCCGGCGAGCTCACCCGGGCCGCCGAGGTGATCGCGGTCGGGCTCACGGAGATGCGCGGCACCACGGCCCCGCGGCTGCATTTGGAACTGATGTGCGCCCGCGTCCTGCTACCCGGCGCGGACGCCGGCGATCGCGGATTACATGCCCGGCTCGACCGGCTCGAGCGTCGGCTGAACATCGCCACCGCGGGCAGCCTTCCGTTGGCGGCCGACCAGCCCAGCGCTGGCACCGCCTCACAGCCACCGGTGGCCCCTGCTGCTGCCGAGCGGCCCCGTGGTGGCCGTCGCGGCGCCGCTGCCGGCGACCCCCCGACTGCCGAACAGTCAGCTGTCCCCAATCACGAAGTGCAGGCGCCGCAGGTCAGCGCCGAACCGTCGACGGTCGAAGAGGCATCCTCGCGGCCGAGCCGGCGGGCTGCCGCGAAGGCCGGTACCGGCAACACCCCCGCGCCGACCGACGGCGATCAGGACGCGCCGCCGACCCCCGCGCCGGCCGCCGCCGATCCGCGCGGTCTGGGCACGGCTGAACTGCGTCGCCTGTGGCCGCAAATCCTCGACAACGTCAAGAACCGACGCCGTTTCACCTGGATTCTGCTCAGCCAGAACGCCCAGGTGATCGAGCTTCGCGACGACGTGCTCACCCTCGGCCTGTCGAACCCGGGCGCGCGGGAGAGCTTCGCCAAGGGTGGCAGTAATGACGTCCTGCGGGAGGCGATCCTCGAGGTGATCGGAGCAGCCGTCCGCATCGACACCGTCTTGGACGCCACCGCCGGCGAGCCGCCCGCGTCTGAGCCTGAGCCCCCGGCGTCCGCGGCGCCACCGCGTCCGCGCTCGGCGGCAGCGCAGGCCGCCCGTGCCGAGATCCGCCAGACCCGGTCGGCGCCGACTCCCGAACCCGCCGAGGACGACGAACCTGATCGCGATGACGCCGTCGTGGGTGAAGATGCCGCCAGCGGCGAGGAGTTGCTGATGAAGCACCTCGGCGCAGAGCTGATCGACCCGTCCGAGGCCACGCCGTAGCATGGCTGCGGGCCAACTCACGAAGGAGTACCGATGTTCGATCCGGGGTCGATGGACCTGTCCAGCCTGCTCGCCCAGGCCCAGGAGCTGCAAGCGCAGCTCGAGCGCGCCCAAGCGGAACTGAATGCCACCACCGTCACCGGCACCGCCGGCGGCGGCCTGATCGAGGCGTCGGTCACCGGCACCGGGGAGCTGATCGGTCTGAAGATCAGCCCCGCGGCGATCGACGCCGACGACACCGAGACCCTGGCCGATCTGATCGTTGCCGCCGTCCGCGACGCGAACCATCAGGCGATGGCCTTGGCGCAAGCCACGATGCCGGCCATGCCGGAACTGGACGACTAGTCCTCGATGTACGAAGGCCCGATCCAGAACCTGATCGACGAGCTGGGACGCCTGCCTGGCGTCGGCCCGAAGGGCGCCCAGCGGATCGCTTTTCACATCCTCGCCACCGACCCCGAGGACGTGCAGCGGTTGGCCGCTGCCCTGCGCGAGGTGGTCGAGAAGGTGCGCTTCTGCCAGACCTGTTTCAACATCTCCGAAGAGACCACCTGCCGCATCTGCCAAGACTCGCGCCGGGATCGCACCGCGATCTGCGTGGTCGAGGAGTCCAAGGACGTGGCGGCGATCGAGCGCACCCACGAGTTCCGTGGGCTGTACCACGTCCTCGGTGGGGCGATCAGTCCGATCGATAATGTCGGGCCGGCCGACTTGCACATCCGCGAGCTGCTCACCCGCCTGGCCGACGGAACCGTGACCGAAGTCATCCTGGCGACCGACCCGAACCTTGAAGGCGAAGCGACCGCCACCTACATCTCTCGGCTGTTGATCGATACCGACGTCGTCGTGTCGCGGTTGGCCAGCGGCCTTCCGGTCGGTGGCGACCTCGAGTACGCCGACGAAGTCACCCTCGGCCGCGCCTTCGCCGGCCGCCGACGCCTGAATGAGCCCCGCCCATGACTGATCTGCCTCCGGTCCGACTGATCGCCACCGACCTCGACGGCACCCTGCTCCGCCCGGACAAGACCGTCGGGAGGGCGACCCGCACCGCCCTGCGTGGCGCTGCCGACGCCGGCCTGTTCGTCACGGCCGCGACCGGACGCCAGCCCGGCACGATCCCGGTGGATCTGCTCGACTGCGGCGTCCGCTATCTGGTCGGTGCCAACGGGGCGATCGGTGTCGACCAGTGCACCGACGAGATTCTCTTCGAGCGGGACCTGTCCGCTGAAGCCGTCGCCGCACTGTCGGCATTCGTGCACGAGAACATCCCGGAAGGACGCATCTCGGTTGCTCGCGACCACGGTCGTCGTTACCTGGTCGAGCCGGGCTACAAGGAGCTGGTCTATTCCTGGGAGACGGTCCCGCTGAGCTACCTCTTCGAGGCCGACCCGGCTGAGGTCGCCGATGGCCCGACCATCAAGCTCACCGTTCGGCATCCGAGTCTCACCGCGGACGAACTGCAGGCGATCGTCGACGCTCAGCACATCCCCGGCTGCCACACCACCACCTCGGGCGCGCCGTTCCTCGAGGTCAGCGGCGCCGGAGTGAACAAGGCCACCGGGTTGGAGTTGCTGTGCGAGCACCTCGGGGTGGACGCGGTGGCAGTGATGGCCTTCGGTGACGCAGCCAACGACCTGGAGATGCTCAGCTGGGTCGGACGCAGTGTCGCGATGGGCAATGCCAGCGACGAGGTGAAAGCCGTCGCCAGGCAGGTCACCGCGACGAACACCGAGGACGGCGTCGGCAAAGCGGTCGAGGCGCTCCTGGCCGAGAGGAGGCAGCGGTGGAACCGACCGGCGACCCCGTCCTGACCGCCTGGGCGGCTGATTGCGCCGAGCATGTGCTCAGGCAGTTCCCTGATTTCGCCGACGCCGCAGCCGGCGCGGCGATCACGGCCGCGCGCGGCTGGGCCGCGGGCACAGCCACCCTCGACGAATGCCGCGACGCGGCACTGGCCGCACATCGATCTGCCCGTGAACTGGCCGACTCCGGCTATCGCGCGCAGGCGGACGGCGTGCGCGCGGCCGGCAACGCCGCAGCGTCCGTCGACGACCCGACTTTGGCCGAAACGGCAGCCGACTACGCAATCGATGCCCTCGGTTTGAACAGCGCCGGCTGCGAGCGTCCGACGAACCTGGCGGCCGAACGCCGCTGGCAGTGGCTCCGCCTGGACGAGCCGCAGCGTGGGCGACTGTTCCCAGAGGAGCCGCCCGAACCCGGTCCGGCCTCCTGCGCCATCTAGGTCGGTGTCGCCACCGTAGAGGCCTGGAGCCGAAGCGGACATGTTCAGAATGGTCAACCTGAAGACCACCACGCCTGGCTGGGTGGGCCGGTGCTTCGACGCGGACCAAATCCGGCCCGACCGCTCGTCAGGCGTTGAGAAACGACGTCGGCCAGATGACGCAATAGTGCCCATTGCAGTCGTCGTCGCGTTATCGCCGGTTGTGCCGAGCGTCTTCACGGTTGAGGAGCCAGATCTACGGCGACTGCCGCCCTGGTCATCACTCCCGTGATTCGGCTCATCGGCTTTGCTCTGTGAGCTGGCAGTGCGGCGTTCCCCCACGCCGCCCGTGGCTCGCCTCCCCCGAAGGCGAGCCACGGTCACGGGAACGACTAGACCCTCGAGGGCTGGCAGCCAGGTCCCGCACGATCACCTGCTACTCAATCCAGCTCGCTAGGCCGGACCCGGATCGTGACGGACACGGCATGGTGACGTCTTCCTAGACGCCAACCGTTCGGGGCGGTTCGTGCGTCGACGCGACATGTGCCGATGGGGTTGAGGAGGCGACCATGACGAGGGAGAACAGCATCTTCTGGCGGCTGAACGACCCCGATGCGGCTGTGGACAACGCCATCTGCCAGTTGCGATGGCAGCTCCAGTCCGACCTTGACGTTGTGGAGGCTGCATCGCTCGAAGCGGCGGCGCCAGATTGGGCGCGGCTGACGGTTGTGGGCCGTTTCCCCGCGAGATTCCGTCATTGCTACGGCCCGCAGCTCGTCACACGGCTAGGAGAGCTCGCCACCGGTTTGAGCCGTTCGTGGCGTGAGGGGAGGCTCACCGTAACGAGCCTGGCCGAGTTCATGCTGGTTCGTTGGGTTCTTAATCAACTGATGCACGACAGCCGCTCGCCCGCAGACGACCTGGCGCGATACCGCTTCGCGGAGAGCCTGGGGTTGGTGGATGCCCCGTATGGTTCTGCGCCCGGATTGCGTGGCCCGTCGGATCCCTGGGGGAACCAGTGGGGTCTGGAGTCCATTCGGGTAAACCCGAATCTCTGGTTCACACCCGCCATCCGTGAACCACGCACCGAATGCTTGGGGCCACCCCCGAGCCGGCGGCTTCCCCCTGCCCGGTGCGCCCGCAGCCGCTGGCAGGTCTTCGCGGCTTCGGCTGGATCGGATTCCGGGCCGTAACGGTTAGGGCGTTGGTTGAGCGCACTCCGGTGGCATCGCCGGGTCAGTGCACTCGGGCTGCATCGTCGGTTCGACGTACTCCGGCGGCATCTTCGGGTCGACGCCGATCGGCACTGGAATCGCGGGCGGGGCCGACGGAGCAGGCTGTTCCCATGACGGCTGGTCGAGCGGCGGTGTCGTTGGGTCTCCTCCCGATGGAGTTGTGGCCGGCGCGGTTGGTGTTGGTCGGTCGGGTGGCGTCGGCATCGGAGTGGGTGTCGGAGTCAACGTGGGTGCAGTTGTGGCGGCAGGCGACGGCATAGGGGAAGGGGTGTGCCCGGGGCCGGGTGTAGCTCGTGGCGGAGCGGCCTTGGCGATGCTGCTGGGCCTCGCAGTCTGGGGCGGCATGATCGTCGGACCAGCAGGCGCGGCGGTCGGCGTGGTGGACGCCAAAGCCACCGGGGTCCGCTGTCGAGCGCGTGCCGTCGCGTCTGCGCGGAGGGTGCCGGGCTCGGCCCACGACTCGGCTGTCCTTCGTGCGTAATCCAAGCCGAGCAGCCCCCCAACGACGATCGTGACTGCCGCAGTGGACAGTGCCGGCACCTGTCGGCCCCATCGGGCCAGTCGTGTCCCCCCGGGTTGGTCACCAGCAAGAGCCAAACGCCACCCAAGACTGCCGAGGATCGGGCCGATCACGACCAGAAGTGTGGCCCTGAGGCCCTTCGTCATGGCCCTCATTTCCACGACCGCATCGGAACAGGGTTGGCACGTTCGAAGATGGTCTCGAACCCTGGCAACATCGCCGGGACATGCTCTTCCGGTCACGTAGCTGGCGAGCAGCTCGGTGGGATGCTCGGTGCCGTCGTCGTCCACGAAACGCGCATATTCGGCCAGATAGGCGGCTCGAAACGCTTCGCGCGCTCGCAAGGCGAGCTGTGAGACTGCTCCGGGGCGAAGGCCCAGTTCGGCAGAGATCTCACTGCGGTCGTGCTGTTCGACGTAGTACAGCCACAGCACCTGTTGCCATCGGGTGGGCAGGGCGAGGAATGCGTTTCGAACCAACCGTGATTCGAGGACCCGGTTGTGTTCGTCCAACTCACTCCCTTCGTCGATCATGCCGGGCCCTTCGATGGCCTCGCGTCGGTGCCGGTACTGGTCAATCGCAGCATTGCGGATCATTCTGAACAGGTACGGCCGGACAGCCTCGCGTGGGCCGAGGCCTTTGACAAGCGCGGCGAACAGTCGTTCAAAGACGTCACTGGTCAGATCCTCGGCGTCGGGCCTGCCCACCAGGTGGCGTGCGAACCGTGCGGCCTCGTCCCAATGAGCGGTGACGATCTGGGTGAACGCCTCTCGATCACCGTCGCGGACTCGTTGGAGTTGTGCGGCCTCCCCAGTGAGGTTCGCCGTTTCGTCGTCGGCTTTGACCGTTTCCATTGCTGCCTCCTTACGGGGTGCCGGCGTGAGCCGCGATGCGAAGCGTCGCGAATGAGGAGCCAACACCCCCACATCAACAGACGCGCCCCGGACACACGCATCACGCGATACGACCTAAGAAGTTCTGGCCCCCGTCGTTGCACCGCGCGGTTGGGCGTGGTCGGTAGCTGCGCGATTGGTTGCCGAGCAGAGACACCGAAGGGCCCTGGTTCTGCTCCTCACACAGAACCAGGGCCCACGGGCCGCGACAGGGGGACCATCGCGGCGTATCGGTCAACCTCGCCATGTCGAAGGGCAGGCGCTAGAGCGGGTGACCTTCCCACATCGAGCCGGCAGCGTTCCTTCCGACTCATGAAGGAAGACGCGCGAAACCTGGTCTCAACACGCGGCTTGCCCTCTGGTACCGACCTGGCTCTAGTGAGCGCGGCGCGATCTGAATCCCAGGAGCACTGCGCCACCGGCGATGAGGGCGATCGCCGCCCAGAGAAGGGGCCCCGCAGCAACACCGGTATAGGCCAGCGGTGTGGTGGCACAGGTGAGAGTGGCGGCGGCTTCGTCGTCCTCAGCAGCGCTCGTCCCCAGGTTGTCCGGAGTCGAGTCCAGGTCGGGTTCGTCGGCGCTGGTGACCTGAGCGAAGTTGGTCAGCGACCCACCTAGCTGGGAGGGGCTCGTCATCACGATCAGGGCTGTTTCCGTGCGCCCTGAAGGCAGGTTGTCGAGGGTCCATTCATTGTTCGCCACCGTGAAGCGACCCCCTGAGGCGGTCGTGGAGACGAGCTTGGCCCCCGCCGGAAGCCGATCGGTGACAACGATGTTGGTAGCTGCTCCTGGCCCGTCGTTCCGGACGCTGACCTGGTAGGTGATCGACTGATGCGGTGCACACGCGCCCGCGACCACTCGCTTGGTGACCGCCAGGTCGGCAGCGAGGACGTAGAACGGCATGCGCACGGTCGCCGGTGTGGCGTCTTCGGAGCCGGCGGCATCGATCGCTGCGACGGTGAACTCGATCGCGACGTTGCCCGGGCCGGGAATCACCGTGAGCTTGGCGGGGTCATAGTCGGTGATGACCTGCCCGGCGACGACGCGCTTGCCTGCGTACCAGAGCACCCCCGCTGCCGGGTCGGGAAGAGTGACGATGCGGAAAGTGTCTTTGGCGCCCTTGAGTCCGTCCTCCGGGTCAAGGCCGGTCAACGAGGGCACCTGGACCTGCACTTGGCCGGGGTTTCGCCGGGACGGCTCGGTCTTGTCGTCAGTATTTGGCGGGCGCTGGATGCCGAAGTCTTTGTGCTCGATCGGCTTGGTACCGGTGTTGAAGCTCGCCTGCTGCAGCGGTGTGGTGTTGGCCCACCCTGCGGGCAGCTGCGGCTGGGTGGGACGATCACCGACAGCTGGGGTGGCTGCCGGCTCGGTGATGAGCACCGTGACATCAAGGTCGCACGGCACGTCGGTAAACATGTAGCTGCCGTCCGGGGCGATCGGGACCACGCCGATCACCGTGCCCGTTTGCGCGTCGATCAGCACGGCTGACAGCCCGGTGGCGTCGGTGCCCTTCTCGCCTGTCGACTTGATATTGGCGAAGGTGTCCTTCGCCGAATCGTTGGCGTCATTCCACACCGTTCCGGAGACCTGAGTCGTGAGGACGGCGAAGTTGGCTTGCGCGACCGCGTCGCCGATTGTGGCTTGGTTCAAGTCGTTGACGAGTTCTGCCGTGTTTGGTGCCCCACTGGCGGTCGCCGGGGCGATCGCCTGGTAGGTCAGATGGAGACCGGAGTTCGCAGCGAAACTCTGGATCTCTGCAGTCAAGCCTGAGGAAGTCGAGGTGAAGTCGGGGCAGGACGTCGTGGCGACGGATCGAAGCGGGTCGAGGATCTGGTCAGCTTCGGTAATCGGTCGGCACGACAGGTCGGTGAACCCCAGCGGGTTGGCGACAGCCAGAGTGGAGGTGAGAGCGTCGTTGAAGTAGGCCGGGGCGCTGTCCACTCCGACGTTGATCAGGTCGAGGGTGAAGGTGACGGTCTGCCCGGGCCGTGGCTGGGTGGGCGAGACGGACTTTCGGACGGCGAAACTGTGGCCGCTGGCGGCCGAGACCGTTGCCGTGTCGCTCACGCTGGGCCAGGTCGCTCGAGTGGAGGCGGGGTCCCCACTGAACGTTGCGGTGTTTGTCGCGGCCCCGATGTAGCTGGCCGGGTAGTCAACCGTGACGGCAAAGGTGACCGTCGAGCCGGCAGGCATGGTGTCTTTGCCGAGTTCACCCCACACGAAGTCGAACTGGGCTGCGCCGTCGCCGGATGCGGAGATCGGAGTCTGGGAGCCGTCCGCACCGTAGCGGGTGCCCTGTTCGGGTACGAAGACCGGGCAGAGTCCTCCGCCTGTTGTCCCGATGCACTCAACCGTCGCAGGCGCGTCTGGAGCGAAGGTCTCAACCAACCGTGGCAGATCGAGTGCGACCGGGCCGGGGTTGGTAACCGTCACCTTGTACTTGGCGACATGGTCGCGGCCGAGCATCGCGGTGACGGCGCGTTTGCTGATTGCCAAGGGGCTTCCAGAGCATTCGGGAATCTGGATGGTCAGATCTGTGCTGGCCCGGTTGTTCGTGGTGTCCCGTTCCGCGGCTGCTGGCTGATCAGTGAGCCCGGAGACGCCCGTACTCAGCGTCCAGAGCACGCTCGCGCCGCCGCCGTAGGTGCTGGTCAGGCAAGGTGCATCGTCAGCGAGGAGCGGTGCGGTAGCGGCGGTGACGAACTCCAGGCTGGAACTGACCGGCAGGGCAGGGTCGGTGCCGGCGTTGGCCGTCCACGGTTGGGTGTACGGATCGATCGCATCGGGTGAGTAACGCCAAGAGACCCAGCCGCCGACCTCATCCACAGCGGTCAGTGCTGACGGACACTGCGCGCCACCGGTAACGCAGTCCACTGACGATGGGGTGCCCCATCGGTCGACCAGGCCGCCCGTCCCCCAGGTGAACTGCTGATAAGTCCCGTTCTGATTCTCAAACGGATCCTTGCCAGCGAAGGTTGTGATCGCCGGACGGTCAGCCGAGGACGAGATCATCCAGGTTTCCAGCTCGCGTCCGGGGTCAGCGTTCGTGATGCTGCTCCGGTAATAGATCGTCTGTCCCGGTTGAATGGCCCCCGTGACGGGTTGAGTGAGGGCAGAGTCGAGGAAGGGGCCGGTCTGTCCGGCAACGACGTCGTAGTTCACACACTCCGGATCGGCGATCGCCGTGTTCGAACGAGCGCTCGTCGTCTTGTAGTTGTTGCGCGTGGTGAGCGTCTTGCTTGCGTCGGCCTCCGAGAGCTGACCGTCGAGGACCCAGGTCGACATCGTGAACACCCCGTAACGACAGCTGGCGGGGTCGGGGTAGTCCCCACCCTGGCCGGAGTAGGTGATCACGAGGCTGCCGCCGGCCGGAAGGCTCGCACCTGCTCCGACGAGGGTGAGCGGACCGCCGCTGTGCTGGAGGTCCCACGACGAAGGGCAGGTCGCGCCGCCGCTGGCGGTGCATGACGGCGACGTGGACGCGCGGACGCCGACCGCCCACTGATCGCGGCGCGGGTCGCCGCTCGTCGCGGTCCAATCCCACCCGTCGAAAGTGGTCGTGATCGCCGAGCTGGCGGAGTCCGAGGTTCCCAGATTGGCGTAGGTAGCGGTGAAGCTCCACGCAGAGTTGGGGTCGATGCCGTTGTTCGACTGGCTGGACGGCTGCGTAAGTGCTGAGGTCGCCAGGTCTCCATTGCGGCACGGAATCGGCAGGTTCGTCGCGACTGAGGCGGTGTTGTTGCTCACTGAATCGGAAGTCTCCGCCAGGCCGAAGGGCGTGATGTTGGACACAGTCACCTGAAGGTTGGCTATGCCCGTGGTCGCCGCCGAAGTGGGGCAGCTGGCGGTCTCCGTGACGGTGTAGGTCAGGGTGACCGAGCTTCCTGCCGGCATGTCGAGGACTCCGACGTAGCCGAGGGAGCTGCCTGAGGCGACCAGGGGCGTGGGTTGCGGCGACACCAGCCGCGCCTTGCCACCGATGATCTGAATCGCGCGCAGGTTCGCGCAATCCGCCCCGCCGGTCTCGTCCGAGCAGCTGACGCTTTGGAAGCCTCCGCTGAGGTTCGTGTTGACGATCTTGGTCCGCGCCGCGAGGTCGTTGGTGACCTCGCCGGTGTTGGAGAGCACGACCTGATAGCTGAACACGTCACCGACAGTGGCGCTTGCAGGGCCGGTGGCAGCAACCGCGTACCGAACACCGGGGCTACGCAGGACGATCGTGGAACTGGCTGAGGACGTCTGCGGGGTTGTGTTCGTGTCACCGGAAGACACGGTCGCCGATGCCGTGATGACGACACTCCCCACGACCCCATTGCTGGGGTTTCCCGGGACCTTGATCCGGAAGTCAAGCGCGCCCCCGGAACCGAGTGGTGGCGCCGTGATGTTCACGGTGCTCGCATCTGCTGAGAGCGTGAATGGTCCGGATGGGCAGCTGGCCGCGCCACTCGAGGTGCAGCTGATGCCTGACGTCCAGTCAGAGACCGCCACGCCGCCGCCGCTGGCGGCGTTGGGTGCCGAGAAGGTGATCGTCGCTGGGTTCGCGGCGTCTTGTCCGGATCTGTTCTGCACCGACAGGGCGTAGTCGATGGTGTCTGTGGTCAACCCCGACACCGGCCCCTCTACGTTGACCACCAACGCGACGTCCGCTGCCAAGGCGACGTACGCCGGTAGGGCACTCAAAGCAGCGGCCAAGACCACCACCAGGGCCAAACGCATCCGTCGCATGATCCCTCACTCCCCCTCGTGCCAATCTCGCCACCCTCCGGACGAGCCTCCGGCAGAGGGGCGATTGCTTCGCTGCTGCAAAGCAATCCGTCAGCACACCTTTTTTGAGGAGACGTAGGAACGCGGTTGCCATCACGCGCGCAGACCGAGAAGCTCTGAAGGCCATGCAGGCGCGCCAGATTTGAGGCCCCACCGTGGTTCGTCCGGCGTGACGCCGCACAACTCGCAGAGGCTTCTTCGTTTTCACAGCGTTAACACAGACAAGCGACGCATCGTGGAGGCAGTCCTCGAAGGGAGACGCAGATGCGCTACATGCCCATGCATTCCGGCGGCCTGGCGATGTTCGTCGGCTTCGCCGGTTTCGTCGCGACGCTGCTGGTCATTGCCGCCATCGTCGCGATCGTGATCGCCAGTCGTCGCAAGAAGGGCCTCGGCCCTGTGCCGCCGCGTCCGTTGGCGCCACCGGCACTCCAGGTGCTGGACGAGCGCCTGGCCCGCGGTGAGATCGAGATCGACGACTACCTCAATCGCAAGGCTGCGCTGCTCGGCGGCGTCCCCGGCCCTGCCGAGTGGCGACCCGGCCCCGCCGAACCGTCCACTGCGGACCCGGGAGCCGAGCAGTCCTGATTGTCGGTTCACCGCCGAGTTTCCTTGCCGCGGCGATGAACCGTCCTCCGGTGGCACTGGCCGGAGGAGTGGCGCCACGGCGCCGAGGGGGCTGGACGGCCCGCCACCCTGGAGGCGGGTCGTCCAGCCCTCCACTCATGTCCCCATCGGCGAGCCTCGGCAAAGCTGCCGGCTTGGCCGCAGCAACCACGCCCGCCTAAACTGACTGCTGACCGCACGGCGACGAAGGGGCCATCACCCCGGAGCTGCCGGAAGAACGGAGCCGATCACCACTGCTGTGGTCGTCAGCTCTCACTAGAACCGGCTGCGGCGAACGAACAAGAGGGGCGCCTGAACAGGCGCCCAAGGAGGGTGGTACCGCGGGGCCTCGGCCTCGTCCCTTCGCAGCGCAGCAGCACACGAAGGAACCACAGATGACCACCGAATCCGTGCCCGCCGGCTCCTACCGCCCGGTGCCCACCAGCATCGATCTGCCCGCGATGGAACGCGAGATTCTGGATTTCTGGGACGACAACGGCACCTTCGCCGCGTCCCTTGCTCAGACCGCCGGCGGCAAGCCGTGGACGTTCTATGAGGGTCCGCCCACCGCCAACGGCATGCCGGGCACCCACCACATCGAGGCTCGCGTCTTCAAGGACGTGTTCCCGCGGTTCAAGACTATGCAGGGCTACCACGTCGACCGCAAGGCCGGCTGGGACTGCCACGGTCTCCCGGTCGAACTGGCCGTCGAGAAGGAGCTGGGCTTCAACGGCAAGCCCGACATCGAGGCCTACGGCGTGGAGGCGTTCAACGCGAAGTGCCGCGAGTCCGTCTCCCGGCACGTGGACGCGTTCACCGAACTCACCCACCGGATGGGCTACTGGGTGAACCTGGACGAGGCCTACTGGACGATGGATCCGAGCTTCGTCGAGTCGGTCTGGTGGGCGCTGAAGCAGATCCACTCCAAGGGCCTGCTGGTCGAGGACTACCGGGTCGCGCCCTACTGCCCCCGCTGCGGCACCACCCTGAGCGACCACGAGCTCGCCCAGGGCTACGAGGACGTGAAGGAGGACTCGGTCTACGTCCGGTTCCCGCTCACGTCCGGCCCGCTGGCGGGCAAGGCATCCCTGCTGGTGTGGACGACCACGCCGTGGACGCTGGTGAGCAACACCGCGGCCGCCGTCCACCCCGACGTCACCTATGTCGTGGCCAGCAACGAGACCGAGTCGCTGGTGCTCGCCGAGGCGCTGGCGGAGAAGGTGCTGGGTGAGGGCTGGCGGCTCGGACAGACCTTCACCGGCAAGGAGATGGAGTTCTGGAGCTACGCCCGCCCGCTCGACCTGGTCGAGTTCCCGGACGTCATCGGCGGCACCCACCAGGTGCTGCTGGCCGACTTCGTGACCACCGAGGACGGCACCGGCGTCGTCCACGAGGCACCCGCCTTCGGCGAGGTCGACATGGAGCTGTGCCGCGCCTACGGGCTGCCGATGGTCAACCCGGTGCGGGCCGACGGCACCTTCGAACCCGACCTCGACCTCGTCGGGGGGCTGTTCTTCAAAACCGCCGACAAGGTGATCGTCGACAACCTCCTCCAGCGCGGCCTGATGTTCCGCGTGCAGCCCTACGAGCACTCCTACCCGCACTGCTGGCGCTGCCACACCCCGCTGCTGTACTACGCCCAGCCGTCCTGGTACATCCGCACGACGCAGATCAAGGACGCGCTGCTGCGCGAGAACAAGGCCACCAACTGGTACCCGGAGCACATCAAGTGGGGCCGCTACGGCGACTGGCTGAACAACAACATCGACTGGGCGCTGTCCCGTTCGCGTTACTGGGGCACGCCGCTGCCCATCTGGCGTTGCGAGGAGAAGCACCAGACCTGTGTTGGCTCGCGCGCTGAGCTCAGCGAGCTGACCGGCACCGACCTGGCCGAGCTCGACCCGCACCGTCCGTTCGTCGACGATGTGACCTTCGCCTGCCCGACCTGCGGCAAGACCGCGCATCGGGTTCCGGAGGTGATCGACGCCTGGTTCGATTCCGGGTCGATGCCGTTCGCGCAGTGGGGCTACCCGTGGGCGGAGGGTTCTCAGGAGGCGTTCGAGAAGGCCTACCCGGCCGATTTCATCTGTGAGGCGATCGACCAGACCCGCGGCTGGTTCTACTCGTTGATGGCGATCGGCACCCTGGTCTTCGACCGGTCGAGCTACGCCAATGTGCTCTGCCTTGGTCACATCCTGGCCGAGGACGGCCGCAAGATGAGCAAGCACCTGGGCAACATCCTCGAGCCGATCCCGCTGATGGACAAGCACGGTGCCGACGCGGTGCGCTGGTTCATGGCCGCGGGCGGATCGCCCTGGGCGTCTCGACGCGTCGGGCACCAGACGATCACCGAGACCGTCCGCAAGGTGCTGATGACCTATCTGAACACGGTCAGCTTCCAGACGATCTACGCCGCAGCGAACGACTGGACGCCGGGTTCGGACTCGGCTGCGCCCACGCACGTGCTCGACCGCTGGCTGGTCAGCGCTCGCAACGCCTTGGTCGTCGAGGTGACCGCAGCCCTGGAGGATTTCGACACCCAGCGCGCCGGTGCCCTGCTGGCCGACTTCGTCGACGACCTGAGCAACTGGTACGTCCGTCGCTCGCGTCGGCGCTTCTGGGACGGCCAGCACGGCGCCCTGCAGACGCTGCACGACACCCTCAACGTGGTCACCCGGCTGATGGCTCCGCTGGCACCGTTCGTCACCGAGCGGGTCTGGCAGGACCTGTTCGTGACCACCGACGCCGCTGCGCCGGCGTCGGTGCACCTGTCGTCCTGGCCCCTGGCCGACCAGGACGCCATCGACGAACACCTGGACACGGCGATGAAACTCACCCGCCGGTTGGTCGAGCTCGGCCGCTCCGCCCGCTCGGAGGCCAAGATTAAGACCCGCCAGCCGCTGCGACGGGCCTTGGTGCCGTCGGGCGCGTTCGCTCAGCTGGACGCCGAGCTGCTGGCCGAGATCGCCGAGGAGTTGAATGTCGGCGCCGTGGAGTCCTTCGCTTCGGCCGGTGATCTGGTCGATTACTCGGCCAAGGGAAACTTCCGCAATCTGGGCAAGCGCTTCGGCAAGCAGACGCCGTTGGTGGCTGCGGCGATCGCCACAGCCGATGCCGCCTCGCTGGCCGCAGCCCTGCACGACGGCGGAACCGCCACGGTGAACGTCGACGGGCTGGGCGAGGTCGAGGTCGGCGCGGAGGATGCGCTGATCTCGGAGCGTCCGCGTGAGGGCTGGTCGGTGGTGAACGAGCAAGGCGAGACCGTGGCGCTCGACCTCGAGCTGACCCCCGAGCTGCTGCGTGCCGGTCTGGCGCGCGACTTCATCCGGGCAGTGCAAGAGGCGCGCAAGAGCTCGGGCTTCGAGGTGTCCGACCGGATCACCCTCGCCTGGTCTGCGAGCACTCCCGAGACCGAGGCGGCCCTGCAGGCCCACAGCGTGTTGATCGCCGACGAGGTGCTGGCGACCGCCGTGTCGCAAGGGACACCCGCGGCCGACTGGTTCACCGATGCCGATCTCGGCTTCGCCTTCACCATCGCCAAGGTGGAGGGCTGAGCGCCATGGCCACTCCCGACCCGGTGATCCTGCTGCACGCCGCGGGGCGCACCCCGCAGATGTGGCAGGACCAGGTCGAGGCCATCGCCACCGTCGGCGGCATCACCTCGCTGGCCCCGTGGCTGGCCGGATTGCGTCCGGGCAAACAGGGTGGGTTGTCGCTCACCGGCGCGGCGGACGAGGTGCTGGCCACCATGGACCGCAACGGTATCGAGTCGGCCCGCCTGGTCGGCCACCAGTTGGGGGCCATGGTCGCACTGCAGGCGGCCACCAGCGAGCCGTCGATGGTCAGCGGAATGGTTCTCTCCGGGGCGATGCTGACGCCGTCGGCGATGGCGCTGCGGATGCAGCGGATAGTGATCCGGCTGATGCCGAGTCGATCGCTGGCCGAAAGCGGGGCCACCAAGGCCGACCTGCTCAAGGCGTTGGATCTGATCGCGACCGCCGACTTCGGCAAGCGGGTGAGTCAGGTGACCTGCCCGGTGCTGGTGCTGGCCGGCGGCGGGGATCCCGGGCGCGCTGCGGCGCGGGATCTGGCCGAATCACTGCCCAACGGACGTTTCGTCGAGATCGCGGGCGCCGGAGCCGACCCGAACCTGGAGGCTGCGGCCGAGTACAACCGGCTGTTGGTCGAGTTTCTGGCTGCGTGAGGCGGCGGCTGTGCTGCGAGGCCGAGCTCATCCCCGTCGTCGAGCCACACCGCGAGCATCGCCGCGACCAATGGCGCGTCCACATCGACGAGAACGGCACCCCCAGATTCACACCCCCAGCGCGATTGCAACACTTCAGGCAGCCCCTCGGGGAACGAGGCCGCCCGCCAGACGATCCAGTGCCGGTTGATTCGCCCGAAGGCCGACCCCATCCCCCGATTGACCTGAGCCTGGAGTCTCTCAATTTCGCGAGTTGACCTTGGAGGTTTTTTCCGGTCGGGCGGTCCTGGGTTGTGTCTCGTGGCAGGCATTTCGCTTCCAGATAATGGAATACCCGTCCACTCCTCGAAACCGCGCGGGCATCTGCGCTAGCCAACACACCTTCGTGGCCCGCACGTCCGGACGGTCCGTCCGCTTGTCACTACGCAATTTCGCTATGCATACCCGTTGACACCACTGCGGCCAACCCGTACGTTCCTCTCCATTCCGGCGACCGCCCTACCGCAAGGACGATCCCCGCGCAGAAAACGTCCGCCGGAATGTCGATAAGGAAGCCGCCGGCGACGAACCCGGATGTCGCAATGAACGGGTCTTCCTGAGCCATTTGTCCACGCCTGAAGAAGGGGTGCGCTGTGACGCATTCACACACACCGGACGGTCCGCCAGAACAGGACGCCCCGGAGTTCCATCTGCCGCCAGACCACTGGCCCCTCCCCGAGCTGAGCACGGTCGAAGAGCACCCGCAACCCAGCGTCAACCGCTACGTCGAAACTCGCGACTCCGCAGACTTCCAGCGCCTGCGCAAGACCTTCCGCAACTTCGCGTTCCCGGTGGTCATCACCGTGTTGGTGCTCTACTTCGTCTACGTCTTGCTGTCGACCTACGCCGTCGGTTTCATGAAGATCCCCGCCTTCGCGGGCTTGAACCTCGGCTTCTGGCTGAGCTTCGCGATGTTTCCGATCACCTGGATCGCGACCTGGATGTATGTCCGCCATGCCGATCAGAAGCTCGATCCGCTCGCTGAGCAGATCCGCGCCCAGCTCGAGTCGAAGGAGGACTGACCCATGAGCGGCAATCCGATCATCAACATCTCGATCTTCGCTGCCTTTGTGGTGATCACGCTGGCCGTGGTCATCGCCGTCACCCGGAACTCGGAGAAGAAGGCCGGCGCCTTCTACACCGGGGGCGCGTCTTTCTCCGGACGGCAGAACGGCCTGGCCATCACCGGCGACTACCTGTCGGCAGCCTCCTTCCTCGGCGTCACCGGCGCCATCGCCATCTACGGCTATGACGGCCTGCTCTACGCCCTGGGATTCTTCGTGGCCTGGCTGGTCGCGCTCTACCTGGTTGCCGAGCCACTGCGCAACACCGGCCAATACACGATGGCCGACGTGCTCAGCTTCCGGATGAACCAACGTCCGGTTCGCACCGCGGCGGCGCTGTCGACGCTGGCAGTGTCGTTCTTCTACCTGCTGGCCCAGATGGCCGGTGCCGGCGGCCTGGTCGCCTTGCTGCTGGGGGTCAAGGAACCGATCTGGCAGTCGGTCGTGATCGCCGTCGTGGGCGTGGTGATGATCGTGTACGTGCTCATCGGCGGCATGAAGGGCACCACGTGGGTGCAGATGATCAAGGCGACGCTGTTGATCCTCGGCGGCGCGGTGATGACCGTCTGGGTGCTGGCCAAGTTCGGCTTCAGCCTGTCATCGCTGTTCGACGCAGCCGTCCACAACCCGGCCAACGTGAAGACCGCCGCGGCCTACCACTGGGAGGACGCATCGCGCATGCTGAGCCCGATGGCCAAGTACGGCAAGGACCCGCTGAGCTTCATCTCGTTGTCGATGGCTCTGGTGCTCGGCACCGCCGGCCTGCCGCACGTGCTGATGCGCTTCTACACCGTCCCGACGGCCAAGGAAGCTCGCCGCTCTGCGGTGTGGGCGATCGCACTGATCGGCATCTTCTACCTGTTCACCTTGGTGCTCGGCTTCGGCGCCACCGCGCTGGTCGGCATGGACAACATCCTGGCTGCTCCGGGCAAGGAGAACGCGGCTGCGCCGCTGCTCGCCTTCGCTCTGGGCGGCGAGATCCTGATGGGTCTGATCTCGGGGATCGCGTTCGCCACGATCCTGGCCGTGGTGGCCGGCCTGACGATCACAGCTTCGGCCTCGTTCGCCCACGACTTCTACAACTCGGTGTTGAAGAAGGGCAAGGCCGATCCGGCACAGGAGGTCAAGGTTGCCCGGACGACCGCCGTCGTCATCGGCGTCCTGGCCATCGTCGGCGGTATTGCGGTGAACGGCCAGAACATCGCCTTCCTGATCTCGCTGGCCTTCGCGGTCGCAGCCTCGGCGAACCTGCCGTCCATCCTGATGACGCTGTACTGGAAGCGGTTCAACACCCGCGGATCGGTCTGGTCGATCTACACCGGGCTGATCTCGTCAGTGCTGCTGATCATCTTTTCCCCTGCAGTGCTGCCGGGCTCGCCGTTGGCACTGTTCCCGCTCACCAACCCCACCATCGTCACGATCCCGCTGGCCTTCATCGGTGGCTGGCTCGGGACGATCACCTCCCCCGACGCCGCAGACGCGGACCTGCAGGCGGAAATGGAGGTCCGGTCGATGACCGGAGCGGGTGCTGCCGAGGCAGTCGCCCACTGATTGATTCAGCAGGGGGTGGTCCGCCGGGCCCGGGTTCAACCCGGCGGACCACCCTCTGCGCCGTCCGCGTCCGGTTGGACGTGGGCCATCGCCGGGACGCGGGCAGCCTGCCGGTAGGGTGAGCCGGTGCCGCCATCACCTCAGCCGCCGCGACTGGATTCGCGCGGCTTGCTCCTGGCCTTCGGCGCCTACCTGCTGTGGGGCGCCTTCCCCTTCTACTTCAAGCTGTTGTCGGCGGCCGGGCCGTTCGAGATCATCGGACACCGCGTGCTGTGGACCTTCGTCTTCTGCCTGCTCGGCGTCATCGTGTGGCGCGAGCTCGGGCATCTGCGCGAGGTACTGACCACCCCCAAGCTGTTCTGGGGGCTGACCGTCGGTGGGCTGCTGGTCACAGCCAACTGGTCGATCTATGTCTGGGGTGTGCTCAACGACCACGTCGTCGACGCCGCATTGGGCTACTTCATCAACCCGCTGGTGACCGTCAGCCTGGCCGTCGTGGTGCTCCATGAGCGGCTGCGGCGCCCGCAATGGATCGCCGTCGGTATCGGCACCGCTGCGGTCGTGGTGATCGCTGTCGGCTACGGACAGCTGCCCTGGGTGGCACTGTCGCTGGCGGTGACCTTCGGCCTCTACGGCCTGGTCAAGAATCGCGTCGGGGGCCGGGTCTCGCCGCTGGTCGGCCTGACGGTCGAGACCATGCTGCTGACGCCGATCGCGTTGGCCTGGCTCGTGTGGTTGCAGGCAACCGGTGCCAGTAATCTGCTCGCCCACGGCCCCGGGCTGACTGTCGGCCTGGTCTCCGCGGGTGTCGTGACGGCGGTGCCGTTGCTGATGTTCGCTGCGGCAGCCGGTCGGATCCCACTGAGCATGATCGGCCTGATCCAGTACCTGACGCCCACTCTCCAGTTCGCTTTCGGAGTGTGGGTGAATCACGAAGCCATGCCGGTGTCGCGCTGGATCGGCTTCGGACTGGTCTGGGTGGCGCTGGTGGTGTTGACCGTCGACAGCCTCCGCGCCGCCCGCAGCGTGCCGGTGGGCGAACCGGAGGCGATGAACTAGGCCGCGGCCACCGGCGCAGGTCGGCGGGCGAGCATTCGCTCCCGCAGCGAGTCGTAGATCGGGGCGGCCTGCATCGCCGATGCGGCGAAGAGCGCGCCGGCAGCACCGGCGAACATGGCCGTGGTCAGCGATGCCGTCGAGGTCATCTCCATGATCAACACCACGCCGGTGAATGGCGCGCGGATCGTGGCGGTGAAGAAGGCCACCATGCCGACCACGGCGAACGGCACCGGGCTGCTGCCGACCAGTCCGGCGATCCACGGTCCACCGAGCGCGAGCAACCCCGCATGGAAGGCCACCCCCCACAGGGCACCGACGGCCAGCAACGGGGCGAAAAGCCCACCGGGGGCACCGGACGCGTATGACAGCGGTCCGGCGAGGAAACGGACGACCAGGTAGATCAGCACCACGCCGATCCCGAGCTGCCCGCCGCCGAGGACGAGCTGCGTCACCGCGTCGCCACCGCCGACGGTCAGCGGATCGATCCACAGCGCCAGCCCGATCACAGCCCCGATCAGCGCAGCTCGAGCAGCAGCCGGGATCGGCGAACCGTCCGCCCAGGCCAGCAGCCGCATCACCACGGCGTTGTAAAGGACCCCGACCGGCCCGGTCAGCAGCCCGAACAGCAGATACACCCACACCGCTTGGATTGCCGGGGCCGCCTGGGCCGCCACGAGAAACTCCGGCCGATCCGGCTCGATGAAGCGTGAGACACCGACGGCGATCGGCGTGGTCACCAGCATGATCAGCGCGATCCGGGTGCGGAACGACTTGGTGACCTCTTCGATGGTGAACAGCGCCCCGCCGATCGGTGCGTTGAAGGCCACCGCCAGTCCGGCACCACCAACGGTGGTGTAGAGCAGCTTGCGCTCGTAGTCGGACAGCCGGAACCACCGTCCGACCTCGGCGCCGATTGCCGAACCCAGATGGACGCTGGGTCCTTCACGTCCCAGCACCATGCCCGAGCCGATGGCCAGCACGCCGCCGATGAAGCGCGACGGCAGCACGCTCGGCCCGGGCAGCTCCTCCTGCTCGCGCCAGACGGCTTCCACATCCTGGATGCCGCTGCCGGACGCACGCGGGTTCAGCCGCACGAAGAGCTGTCCTGCGGTGGCACCGGCGGCCACGAACACGATCGGCACGATCCACCCGAAACTCAGGTGATGCGACCAGGCCGCGACCCATCCACGCACGACCGCAGCCTGCTCCAGGCACCAGCGAAAGGCGCCGCCGACCAGGCCGATCCCGATGGCAGCGACCACGGCCGCGCCGACGAAGACCAGTTGACTGCGTCGCGATCGGAAAGGGTCGCACGCAGCGCCGAACTTCATGGTCATGGCGCCTCAGGATAGAACCGGCGACGCTGCGGTTCAGCCGCCGACCAGCAGCCAGCCTCATCCCATCGACGCTTGACTTCGCGTGCGCTCCAGGTCTTAGCCTCGCTGGTGTGGACGAGGACACCACTGCAGGCCTGACCATCGCCGAGGCAGCGGCCAAGACCGGACTGACCGCGCACACCTTGCGCTATTACGAGCGGGCGGGTCTGATCACACCGGTGGAGCGCGACGCCTCCGGACGACGGCGCTACGCCGAGAGCGACCTGGCGTGGCTGCGCTTCCTGGTCCGCCTGCGCGAGACCGGAATGCCGATCGCCCGCATGCGCAGCTACGCGGCATTGCGTGCCGACGGCCCGGCGACCAATGCCGCACGCTTGGCGATCCTCACCGAGCACCAGGCGAACCTGCGTGCCCAGCTCGACCGCCTGATCGACCATGACGCTGCGCTGCAGCGCAAGATCGACAGCTATCGTGAGCAACTCGCCGCAGCGGGTGAAGACTCTGGCCGCAGCCACCGCACGCTGCCGGCTACCGCTATGGACGCGCCGTCCGCAGCAGCCCCGGCCGGGGGTTGCGCGCCTCCTGAAGCACGCAACCCGCCGTCGCAGCGCTAGCGCCGCACGGTGCCCTTGGCCTTCACTGTCCTGGTCAGGTTGTTGTATCCGGCCTTGCTGAGGGTCACCCGCACGCTGATCGCCGCACCGCGCTGGCGGCTGCTCAATCGCAGCTTGGCGCCGGTCGCCTTGGCGATCGCCTTGCCGTTGGCGAACCAGCGGTAGCCGACCGTGATGCCGGACGGCTTCAGCCCGCCAAGGACGACCCGAACCGTCGACCCGACCCGCAGCTTCCCGCTGACCGTGACCGAGCCGACGGCCAGGGCGCCCTTGGCGACGACCCCGGTGGGACTCGACGTGATCGACACCGAGCGGTAGCCGGTGGCGCTGGCGGTGACCTTGACGGTGAGCCGCTTGCCGGCGACCGATGCCGGCACGACCAGGCGCGTCCCAGTGGCCCCGATGATCGCGGCACCGTTGGCGTACCACTGGGTGGCCAGGTGAACCCCGGTCGGCGACCAGCCGGTCGTTGAGGCGTCGACCGTGCCGCCCACCTTGACCGTCCCGGCGATCGACACCCGGCCGGGGGTGATGACACCTTCGGCGACCGCGGTGGTCGGAGCCGAGGCGCTCACCGAATCGGCGTAGCCATCCAGGGTTCCGGTCACCACAACCGTGATCGCCCGTCCCAGCAGGCCGGCGGACACCGTGAAGCGATCGGCGGTGGCTCCGGGGACGGCTGAGCCGCCGGCAAACCACTGGTAGGCGAGGTGGACGCCACTCGGCAGCCAGCCCGAACTGGTCGCGGTCAAGGTTCCGCCGACGGCGGCCGTCCCGGTGATCGCGACGGTGCCGGCGGTGATCGCCCCGCGTCCGACGGCCGCACTCGCGGCGGACGTCCGGGTGAGGCTGGTGTAGCCATCCTGCGAGGCGACTACGGTCACCGTGATCTGCTTTCCGAGCAGGCTCGGCATGACCGCAAGGGTGGAGTCGGTCGCGCCGTTGATGGGCTTGCCGTCAGCGGACCACTGGTAGCCGAACGAGATGCCGGCGTCCACCGGGGCCCAGGTACCCGGATCGG
This sequence comes from Propionicimonas sp., assembly GCA_036788135.1. Classification (GTDB taxonomy): domain Bacteria; phylum Actinomycetota; class Actinomycetes; order Propionibacteriales; family Propionibacteriaceae; genus Propionicimonas. Next base: position 271,857 of record DAIQNZ010000002.1, on the reverse strand, counting down.
CCCGCAGGGTGCCGCCGACCCTCGCGTCGCCCGAGATCGTGGGTGCCGGAGCCGCAGTGAAGTCGAGCGGACCCGGCTTCGGCACCGTGGTGAAGGTGTGCACCGCAGAGAAGGTCGCGCCGCCGAAGTCGTTGGTCGCCTGGACGTACCAGCCGTGAGCTCCCTCGGCCAGTCCGGACCAGGTGGCGTGGACGGTGTCACCGGAGGTGACACTCTGCTCGGCGCCGATCACCTGGTTGGTCAAGACGTCAGCGCTGAAGGCGTCGGTCGAGAGCACCTTCTCCCGCGGAACCAGTCCGATGGCCGCATAGGGGATCGTGAACTCCTGCGAACGGCCGGCCAGGCTGGCGTCGTCGGAGTCGAAGTCGTCCAGTGAGGGCGAGTAGGTGCGCACGACGATCTGTCCGGTCCCGCCGGTGCCGCCGGCGTTGTCGAAGTGCAGCAGCCGCAGGTACCCCTGGCCGCCCTCGGGCAACCCCTGATAGTCGAACAACATGCTGTAGACGGTGCGATCGGGCACGCCGTCGCCGTTGTCGTCGATGTCGTCGGTGCGGGTGTAGGCGTCGTGGTAGTGGCCGCCCAAGACCATGATCACATTGGGATTGGTCTTGACGACCTGGTTGAAGATCGCGGTCGGGATCGGTCCGCGTCCGCCGGTGGTCTCGAGGTTCTCGTGCAGGTCGATGATCACCTTGCGCTCGGGGTATTGCGCGATGACCTTGTTCATCCAGTCGTACTCCGGCTGGCCGGCGCCCCAACCCATGGCGAGGACGAGCAGGTCGACGCCATCGGCCGAGATCAGGTCGTACTGGCCGCGGAACTGGCCCTTGGCGTCGACATAGGCGCCGCCGAACCACGGGTTGCCGGAGTAGCGGCTCACCGGGAAGGTCTTGTTGATGAACGAGTAGTCCTCGGCGAGGTGGCCGACATCATGGTTGCCGGCCAGGATCGAGTACGGCAGCTTGGCGTCGTCGAACATCTTGTACGCCGCATCGGCGTTGGCCCACTGGTTCATGCCGGAACAGCCCAGCCCGGGGCAGGCAGCCAGGCCGGTGTGGCCGTTCGGGTCATCGACGCCGTCGGTGATGCCACCGTCGGTCCAGGTGCTCGGATCGGACTTGTCGACGATGTCTCCGGTGTGGAGCACGTACTGCAGATTGAGGTTGTCGCGCTGGTCGAGAAGGAACTTGTTGATCGCCAACTGGTGGCGATAGTAGTCCTTGCCGGTGGTGCGCAGCTCGTAGTTGGCGTTGTAGTACTGGGTGTCGGTCTCCCAGCCGATGGTGAAGTCGTAGGCATTGCGAGGCGTCGCTGCCGCGTTGTAGGCGGTGACTGAGGATGACCTCGTGCTCTGGCTGGAGGTGGTGAACCCGGCCGAGTGTTGGATCAGCACGCTCACTTTGCGATCGGCGTTGAGATGCTCGGCCGTGGCAACCATGGCGCCGAGGCTGAAGCTGCCGGTCGCGCCAGCGGCTGTGCGGTGCTGATCGACCTGTTCCCAGGAGTTCGTCGCGGTGTTGAGCACCGACATGGTCACTCGGGCATCGCCATTGGCCGTGCCCTTCCAGTTCAGGCGGACGCGATCACCATCGCCGGCGTCAGCGGGCACGGCGACGGTGAACAACTGGTAGGGGAACTGCACCGACGAGCTGATCGAGCTGTCCAGGCCGTCGGTGGTCGCCAGCTTCGCCAGCTGGTCGGCCGACAGCGCGGTGGCACCGCTGCGGTCGGTGGACGCGGTGTCGTCGGTCAGGCCCGCGGCACCCGTGATGGAGCCGTCGGCCGTGCTCAGGTGGTAGCCCTTCTTGAAGGCGACCGCGAGCTTGTCCCCAGCGGCGCCGGAGGCGCTCGCGGTCAAGGTCGCCGAGTCACCGGTGACGGTGTCACCGTCGGCCGGGGCGGCGCCAGCGACCACCGGATGCTCGTCGACGGTCTGGAAGTCGACCGTCTTGACGGCCTTGTTGCCCTGATGATCGACCGCGGTGAACACGACGCTGTGATCACCGGCGTCGAGATCGACGGTCGAGACCACGTGCGGCAGCGGGATTGCGGCGCCGTCGAGCGTGGCGCTCAGGCGGTCGAGGCCCGATCCGTCCACCGTGCCCGCGGCCGGGTCGGCGGCAGTGGCGTCGATGGTGACCTGGCCGCGCTCGGTCGCTCCCGAGGTGAGGTCGGTGCTGATCTGCGGCGCGGTGTTGTCCACAATCACCTCGCGGCTGATCGAGCCCGACGGCGCTGCGGCGGTCACGGTGTGGATGCCGTCAGCCGCCGAGGCCGACGACCAGGTGTGCGCCATGGTGTTGAAGGCGTCATCGGGAACGGTGAAGGACAGGTCGTAGTAGACCGGAGTCCCCGAACTGTCGCCCATGGAGACCAGGGCGCTCGCGCTCGGGCACGTCACCGTCGTCGGCGCCGTCCCCGCGACCGCGGCCGGTTCCAGCGCCGTGGCGCAGGCCGACGGGCGCAGGGTCCGTCCATCTGGGAGCACCAGGCGGGCGTTGCTGAACTTGAAGTCGTCGTTGTTCTCCGCGGCGTCGGGACGCGGCCACGCCTTCGTGCCGGCCACCACCGTGAGGGTCAGGGTCTTGCTCTTGGCCACGGCACCGACCGGAACGTCAGCAGTGATGGTGCTGGTCGCCGAGTAGGTGCCGTCCTCGAAGATGGCCAGCACATTGCCCGGCGGGGCATCGCCGGAGACCGGAAGGTTGCGCCCACTGCCCATCACGATGCCGTTCTGGAAGAACACGTCGGTCGCGGTGACGTCGATGGCCAAGGTCGGTGCGCTCTCCAGGGAGGCCACCGGCTGATTCACCGGGGTGCCGTCCAGCGACAAGGACAGCCCGTCGGTGCCGGCTGCGGCGGTGCCGGCCAGCCGGACATCACCCGAAACGAACTGGTGGTCGTTGAGGTTGAGTCGCACCGGGTCGGCGGAGGCCGTGGACAGCGTCAGCCGGACCGGGCCGAGGGTGCTGGTGTGGGTTCCGTCACTCACTGTGAAGGTGTAGTCGAGCCAGGCCTTCCCCTTGAGATCGACGGCCTTGATCGTCGTGGTGAAGCGCCCGGGGTAGGTCGGGGTGAGATTGCTCACCGTGGTGCCGGCGTCGACATTGTTGGTCACCGCGAGGGTCACCGTCTTGATCTGTCCCCGGCCGTCCCCGGGTGCAGCGAGATCGTCGGTGACCGCGACGCCAAGCGCGACGTCACCGGCGTCGGCGCTGAGGTCGGAGCTCCCGGTGAGGTCAGTGAGCACGGCAGCGATGGTGTCCGGCGTCGGGCTCGACAGTGTCGAGGGCACCTGCGCCGCGGTCACGGTCCCCGGCGAGAAGGCGGCGGCGCCCAGCGCGGTCTGCATGGTTCCGCCTTGTGCGTCGCTGGCGTAACCGAAGCCGGTGACCGCGGACGCCTCGGCGGAGCCGCCGGTGAGCACCGCCATGTTGTAGTAGGCGCGGTCGATGACCGTCCCGGTGTTGGTCTGGATCTGCAGGCCGCGCGCACCCGAGTTGGACATGCCGCCGGAGGCGATCTCGACCAGATTCGTTCCGGCCACCAGCGAGGTGCCGTAGTAGCTGTTGAAGTCAGCAGCCGTCAGCGCATTGTTGGAGCCGTTCTTGATCCAGAAGACCACCGTGCCGCCGGGCTGGACGACCGGATTGGCCGGCGTCGACGGCCACAACGCGACCTGCGAGTTGGTCAGGTCGGCGTTCGGGTAGAGATAGGCCAGGGTGTAATCGGCGAAGTTGATCGGCTTGTCGGTCGCGTTGTAGACCTCGACGAACTCGTAGCCGTCGGCACCGTTGACGTTGGCCGTATTGGGCGCCAGTTCGGTGATCTGCAGGATCGGCGTGTTCACCTCGGGCGACCCGCTCGGGCTCGAGCTGGGGCTCGGAGTGGGTGAGGCGGACGGCGTCGGGCTGGGGGTCGGACTCGGCGATTCCACCGGCGTCGGAGAAGGCGACTCAACCGGCGTGGGAGTCGGAGAAGGCGACTCGACGGGGGTGGGGCTGGGTGACTCGACCGGGGTGGGGCTCGGCGACTCAACCGGCGTCGGGGACGGTGCCGGGAGCTGTTTGCGTGCGGCGTTGGTCGTCTCGGAGGCCACGCTGCCCGGCGTCGGCGTCTGCTGTGACTTCCAGATCGGGTTCACCGCTGTCCCCGGCTCGGTGGGAACAGCAAAGACGGCGGCGGCGTCCTTGCCCACATTCACCTGGGCGTAGTACGACATGCTGGCGACGGTGCCGTCGGCCGCGCGGAGTTGGATCGCACGGTTTCCGGAGTTGGACATCCCCGCCTGCCCGGTCACGTGGACGACCGGGGTGGAGGCGTCCACGCCGTAGTGAGCGCGGAAGTCGCTGTCGGTGAACAGGCTGGTGTTGACGGCGGTCATGCCATCACCGGTGCCGTACTGCAGCCAGAAAGCGACCGCACCGCGCCGAGGGATCACCGTGTCGGACGGGATGGTCAGTGGCACAACTTCGTTGGCTTCGGTGTTGCTCGGCACCCAGTAGTTCAGCGACAGCCCCGCCTGGGTGAGGTTCACGTCCGTGCCGGTGGTGTTGGCCAGCTCGAAGAACTCGAAGTTGTCCTGATCGTTGTGCTGGGCGTCGGCGTTGTCGGGGTTGATCTCGGAGATGAACACCGCTGGCGCGGGCACCGTCGCCGGATCGCTCGCATCACGTCCGATCTGCGCCGGTGCCACGAAGCCGGGGCTCGCCAGCGCGTTGGGAGAGGTCAGCGGCACCGAGAGCGAACCGGCGACGGCCGGGCCGAACTGAGCAGACAACTCGGTGCCGGTCTGGCTCGCCCCGACGAAGGATCTGCTGAGCTCAGTCGATCCCTGCATGATCCGAAAGCCCAAGGCGCCGCTGTTCGACAGTCCGGTGCCTTTGCTCGCGGTCGTCGCGTAATTCAGCGAGCTCAGTCCGTAGTGGGCCAGGAAGTCCGCCTTGGTCTTGTTCGCGTAGGAGAACGCGATGACCAACGTCCCGTGCGCTGGGACGGTGCTGGAGCCGCTGAGCACCAGCGGCGTGTCCCCCGAGCCGGCGTAGTCGGCGTCGGTGCCGGCGAAGTAGTCCACGCTGATCCCCGCCGAGGTCAGGTCGATGTCCGAAGCAGTCGTGTTCGCGACCTCGACGAACTCATAGCCGTCCGACCCCGCGGAGTTGTTGGCCGTATCGAGCTGGACCTCACTGACGATGAGCGACTGCGCGGCCAAGGTCGAACTCTCGGCGACAGCCGGGAGATTGTTCCCCATGCCGAGGACGGTCGCCAGCATGGCGATGCCGGCAACCGAGAGCCAACGGGATCGGGGGGTGACCGACGTGGACGCGAACAAGGACATGACAGCAACTCCCCCGACGACGGCGACAACGTGCTGAAGCTAGGCAGCCGTCATGTCCTGATGGTGAACCCGGACTATCCGTTCGGCGTCGCAGAGGAGATTTGTTCGCTCGCTCGGCGATCAGGCAGCCCGCGTGCACCGATCACCGCCAATGGTCAGTCGGGCTGCTGTGACCAGCCGCCCGGCTGGGAGATGTTGAACATCCACTCCATCCCGAACTTGTCCTTGACCTGACCGTAGGTGTCGCCCCAGACCTGCTTGGCGAGCGGTTGGCTGACGTCACCGTCCGCGGCGAGCTTGTCGAACCACCCGGTCAGGAGTTGTTCCTCGTCGCTCATGAACGCCAGGTAGACCCGCGTTCCGTTCCAGGTCGACTCGGCGCCGGGCATCGCGTCGGAAGCCATCAGCGTGAACTGCTCGCACACCAGTTCCGCGTGCATGGTGCCGTCGGCGGGTTGGTTGGTCATCCCGAAGTCGGCGAAAGTGGCGATCTGCAGCTCGCCGCCAAAGACACTCTGGTAGTAGCGGAACGCTTCGGCGGTGTTTCCGGCGAAGTTCAGATAACAGACAAGCTGGGTGGCCATCGTTGGCTCCTCATCGCTGGGGGACGTCCCCAGCCTGCCGGGACGCGCCTCGCAGGACAACCTGCGAAATTGCTCACTGCCCTCCCGGCACCGTCGGGCAGCAACGGTCGGCGGCGTTAGCATCTGTCATGGTCGTTCTCGGCAACCGGGCGCTGGCTTTCGACGCCTTCGGCACCATCGAGCAGCTTCACCTGACGGTCCGCCCGATTCCTGAGCCGGGTCCGAGACAGGTCCGCGTCCGCGTCATCGTCGCCGGTCTCAATCCGGTCGACTGGCAAATCATCGAGTCACCGGCTTTGGCCGCGCACTTCGGCGTGTCCGCGCCGGGCGGCTTCGGCAACGACTTCTCCGGTGTGATCGACGCCGTCGGCTCGCAGGTCACCAGCTGGCGGGTTGGCCAACGGGTCTTCGGCGGCGCGCGGGCCCGGGCAGCGGCCGACTTCTTCCTGGCTGCCGCGGACGATCCCCGGCTCCACCCCACACCAAGCCGACTGAGTGACCTGAGCGCCGGCGTACTCGACATCGCTGGACGCACCGCCAGCGCCGTCATCGACACGCTGGCACCCGGCGAGGGTGACACGGTGCTGATCGGCGCCGCCGCCGGCGGCGTGGGCACGATCGCAACCCAGCTCGCCGTGGCCACCGGCGCCCGGGTGCTGGGCGCCGGCTCGCCGTCCTCGGCGCGAGCGATCAGCGCGCTCGGAGCCGAGCCGGTGCGCTACGGCAGCGACCTGATTGCCGACGTCTCGGCACGTGCCCCGAACGGCATCACTGCCGCCGCCGATCTGCACGGCCTCGACCTGGCCATGGACGCGCTGCGTCTTGGCGCCGGACCGGGGCGGGTGGTGACGATCGAAGCCGATGAGGTGCCACCCGGGGTAGGGATGGTCAACGGGGCCGACGCCCGTGGCTCCGCGCTTGAGGAGATCGCCGAGCTGATCGTCGCTGGGCGGCTCCGGCTGCCGGTCGAGGAGGTCTACCCGCTGGAAGACTTCCGCGCCGCGATCAGCCGCCAGCGCGAACGCCACACGCACGGCAAACTCGCCCTCGTTCTCGCACCCCCGCACGCCGCAGGTTAGGCGTCCACGCGCCTCAGCGACCCAGCGCCGCCAGGACGTCCGCCATGGTCTGCTGGACCGACATCGTGTCGGCCAGCGGCATCACCGGGCTTTCGGTGAGTCCGGCATTCAGGCACTGATCGACGTGCGCGATCTCGTAGTGGTAGCCGGCGCCGGTCTTCGGGAAGTGCAACTCCTGCCGCTCGGCACCGTTCAGCTGGACGACGAGTTCCTCGCCGCGATGGAAGCGTGGCTTGACCTCGACCCAGCCGCGGGTACCGGCGACCACCTGGCGTCCGGGCCCGGGCGCGCGGAAGCCGATCGACTGATTGGCGTAGCGCCCGCCGGGGTAGCCCAGCAGGATCCCGGCATCGCCTTCGACGCCATTGGGCAGCAGGTCTCCGACCGCGAACACCTGGTCCGGAGTGCCGAGGAACTGCTGGGCGAAGGAGATCACGTAGACGCCCAGGTCGAAGACCGCACCACCGCCAAGAGCGGGGTTGAACAACCGATCGTCGGGGTCGAACTCACGAAAGGCGAGCAGATCGCCGTAGACCGCGCGCACGTCACCCAGGCCCCCGGACGAGACCAGCTCGCGCAGGTGGACGACGGCCGGAAGGAAGCGGGTCCACATCGCCTCCATCACGAACACGCCCCGCGCTCGGGCCGCCTCGATAATGGCCGCAGTGTCGACCACCGAGGTGGTGAACGACTTCTCGATCAGCAGCGCCTTGCCCGCTTCGATCGCCGCCAGCGCCAGCGCGGTGTGCTGGCCGTGCGGGGTAGCAAGATAGATGGCGTCCACATCAGCGGCGAACAGCGCGTCATAGCTGCCATAAGCCTGATCGATGCCGTACCTGCCGGCAAAGGCCGCGGCTCGGTCGGCAGAACGCGAGCCCACCGCCACCAGCTCGGCGTCCGGGACCAGAGCGAACTCGGCAGCGACGGTCGCGGCGATGCGTCCCGGCCCCGCGATGCCCCAGCGGATGCTCACTGGTGCCGCCTGCGCTTCTTCATCTCGCCGGCGATGCCGCCGAACAGGGCACTGGCCACGATGGCGATCAGGATGTTCGAGACCCAGCCGCCATAGCCGAAGATCGCCAGCGCGATCGCCGCCGGCCAAATGACGCCGGTGACAACGTTGAGCGTCGACTCCAGCACCGACGGCGGCGGCGTGGGGGTCCGGGGAACGATGATCGAACCGCTCAGCGGCGGTGCCGGCGGCGGATTCAGAATCGGGTCGGCCTCCTCGGCTGGGGTGGCCTCGGTCCAGTCGGGTTGCTGCCAGCGCGGCTGGTCGGGCGGCGGGGTCGTCACCCGCCTATCGTAAGTCGGCTGAGGCCGGCGACCACCCGGTGGCCAGGCGTTCAGCGGTGGCCAATCGCTGGGCGGTCAGCTGCCAGATGCGCCGACGCGTCACGATGCCCACGATCACCCCGATCGCGATGAACTGAAACCACATGCCAGTCACGATGCCGCCGACCAAGACGATCGGGATCATCACGCGGCGCAGCAGACGCAACCGGCGCTCCTCTGCGCCGGGCTGCGGCACCAAAGACACCGCCTCGCCGGGGCGAAGGACGGTTCCGCTGACGGGTGCCTGATCGAAACTCGGTTGCTCCCAACGCTGTTGCTCACCGAAGTCTGGCTGCGTGCTCATACATCGAGGCTAGCCAGCAGCGCTATGAGCAACCATCGGGTGATCCCATGAGACGTCCCTAGAAAACGTCTGGCAGAGTAGAGCGGTGCGCGTTGTACAGAAGTTCGGTGGTTCCTCGGTCGCGGACGCCGAAAGCATCAAGCGGGTCGCCCGGCGCATTGTCGCCACCCGTGACGCCGGCCATGAAGTGGTCGTGGTGATCTCGGCGATGGGTGACACCACCGACGACCTGATGGATCTGGCCCAACAGGTCTCCCCGAATCCCCGTCCGCGTGAGCTGGACATGCTGCTCACCGCCGGCGAACGGATGAGTGCGGCGCTGCTGGCCATGGCGATCAACGACCTCGGGGCCGATGCCCGCTCGTTCACCGGTTCGCAGGCCGGCGTGATCACCACCGGCACCCACGGCGACGCCCGCATCATCGACATCACCCCCGGACGCATCGTCCAGGCGCTGGCCGATGGCGACATCGTGATCGTCGCCGGATTCCAGGGCGTCTCGCAGACCACCAAGGACGTCACCACGCTCGGCCGTGGCGCCTCCGACACCACCGCGGTGGCACTGGCCGCCGCACTCGACGCGGCCTACTGCGAGATCTACTCCGACGTGGACGGCGTCTTCACCGCCGACCCGCGGATCGTCCCCGGCGCTCGGCAGATCCCCGAGATCGGCTATGAAGACATGCTGGAGATGGCGGCGAACGGCGCCAAGATCCTGCACCTGCGCTGCGTGGAGTACGCCCGCCGCGAGAACGTCCCGGTCCACGTGCGCTCGTCGTTCTCCGACAAGCCCGGTACCTGGGTGAAGGAACTCAACTATGAGGAGATTGGCATGGAACAGCCGCTGATCACCGGCATCGCCCACGACCGCAGCGAGGCCAAGATCACCATCATCGGGGTTCCCGACCGAGTCGGTGAGGCCGCGGACATCTTCAGCCTGGTCGCCGATGCCGACATCAATATCGACATGATCGTGCAGAACGTGTCGAAGGGTGACGATCAGCGCACCGACATCTCCTTCACCTTGGCGCAGTCCGACGGCGCCAAGGCGATCGCGGCCCTCGAGGCGGCCCAGCCGCGGATCGGCTTCGACAAGGTGGTCTACAACGACCAGGTCGGCAAGGTGTCGGTCGTCGGCGTCGGCATGCGCTCCCACCCCGGCGTGACCGCACGGTTCTTCCGTGCCCTGGCCGAGGCCGGAGTCAACATCGGCATGATCTCCACGTCGGAGATTCGGATCTCGGTGGTGGTCGACATCGAACAGATCGACACTGCCGTCCGCGCGGGTCACACCGCTTTCGGTCTGGACGCCGAAGACGAGGCGATCGTCTACGCCGGCACCGGTCGCTGAGGCGGTCGCGCCAGGCACGCGCGGCCTCTGCGGACGGCGGCGGGCGGCGTCCTAGACTGGCCAGGTGATCTTCAAGCGCGTTGGTGATTCCCGTCCGTACCCCGAGCACGGCTACGTGCAGAAGCAGTGGGCGGCCATCGCCCCGCAGCAGGTACGTCTGGATGAGTTGGTCACCACCAAGCGGACGCTCGATCTCGACGCGCTGCTGGAGGAGGACTCCACTTTCTACGGCGATCTGTTCGCTCACGTCGTCCGCTACAACGGCGAGCTCTACCTGGAAGACGGGCTTCATCGTGCGCTGCGATCGGCATTGCAGCAGCGCCAAACCATGCACGCCCGGATTCTGGAACTCCAGTAGTCTGGGCGGCGCGGCACCCCAAGGACAGGAGCTCAGGTGGAGCAGGTTAACCAGGTGATTCGGATCTTGAAGACTCCGGTCACGATGCTGGTGCTGCTGGTGGTCGTGATCGGTGCCGGCTACTGGGGAATGCGGGCAGCCACCGCGCCGATCCCGAAGAACGCCAATCCCTGCGTGCCCACCGACGTCGGCAAAGAGCTGACCCCCTCCTGGGTCGAGGTGCGCTCCTTGAACGCCGGCGGCGCCGGCAACCTCGCCAAGACCACCGCCACCTACCTGCGCGCCTATGGGTTCAACGTCATCCGGGTCAACAACTCCGACCGCGAGGTGGAGAAGACCATCATCGTGGGCAATGCCGCCGATTCCCCGGAGGTGAAGCTCGTCCAGCAGTTCTTCCCGGGTTCGGTGACCGAAGGCGACGGGCGCGCCGACCATGTGGTCGACGTCCTGTTGGGAACCAAGCCGGAGAATGCGCAGAACCCGGTGACGACCTTCCCGGTATCCGGCAAGGTGTGCCTCCCCCCGCGGACGGAGCCGTCCGCCTCGCCGAGCGACGACATCCCGATCGCGTCGCCGACGGCGTCGAAGTAGTAGTCAGCGCTGAATCCAGCGCGCCAGACGTCCGCCGACGGAGATGCTGCGCAGCCGCTCCTCCACTCGTTGACGCTCGTCGCCGTTGGTGACGATCAGCAGGTCGTCTCCGGAGCGAACGATGCGGTCCGGGCTAACCGGGAAGGGTTCACCGCCGCGGACGATCAGCGAGACCACCGAGTTCTTCGGCAGCCGCAGTTCGCGAATCGTGACCCCGTGGAGCTTCGATCCCTCCGGCACATGCACCTGCATCATGTCGGCCGAGATCGTGTCCAAGGGAGCGAACTCGATCTCGACGTCGGTGGCGTCGTCTCCGGTCGAGACCGCCAGGGCGCGGGCCACCCAGGGCAAGGTGGGCGCCTGCAGCAGGGTGAAGACGATGACGAAGGCGAAGGTCATGTCGAACAACTGACTCGACCCGGGTGCACCGGCAGCCAGCGGCACCGTCGCCATGATGATCGGGACCGCACCCCGCAGTCCGGCCCAGGACATGAACACCTGTTCGCGCCAGGGCACCTTGAACCAGACCGTGCACACCCACACCGACAGCGGGCGCGCGACCAGGTTCAGAATCAGCCCGGCCGCGATGCCGTCGATGGCTGACAGGGCGGAGATCCGCAACGGGTCGGCGAGCATGCCGAGCATGATGAACAGACCGATCTGGGAGATCCAGCCGATGCCCTCGGCGAACGAACGGGTGGCGTGGCGGTGCGGCAACTTGCCGTTGCCCAACACGAAAGCGGTCACGTAGACGGCGGCAAAGCCGGACAGGTGCAACCAGCTGCCCAAGCCATAGGCCAAGACGGCCCAGCCCATCGCGGCCAACGGGTACAGGCCGGATGCCGGCAAGGCGATCCGGCGCATCGTCCAGACGCCGGCCAGGCCGACGACGACACCGATCAGAACCCCACCGGCCAGTTCCAAGACGATCAGCGACACCATCCACGCCGGGCCGCCGTCTGTGCCTTGGCCCAGAGCCCAACTGGTCGCGGTGGCCACCAGAAGCACGATCGGGGCGTCGTTGAAGCCGGATTCCGCTTCAATGGTGGCCCGCAGCCGGGGCGGCAGCGGCACCTTGCGCAGAACCGAGAAGATGGCGGCCGCGTCGGTGGGAGACGTGATCGCGCCCAGCAGCACCGCGGTGGCCGGATCGAGGCGCAGGACAAAGTGCGCGAACGCGGCAACCACAGCCACCGAGATCCCGACGCCGACGGTGGCCAGCAGAATGGCGGCAGGCAAGGCGCCCTTGATCTCGGCCCACTTGGTCGTGAAACCGCCTTCGGCCAGGATCAGCACCAGAGCAGCGAACCCCAGGGTGTGCGCCAGGTTGGCGTCATTGAAATCCAGGCCCAGTTCGCCGACGAGCACGCCCAGCCCGAGAAAGATCACCAGCGAGGGCAGGCCGAATCGGGTGCCGAATCGGGCAGCGCCAATGGAAACGAGCAGCACGACCGAACCAAGCAACATGACTTGATCCAGTTCCACGGGCTACCTCCTGGCGGCATCCTATCGGTCGGCTGTTACCGTCCGATGGCCGCGCAGGGCATCTGCGGCGGTGTTCGCGGTCAGCGCATTCGGCGCTCAAGCCGACCGTTCGAGCCTGCCCAGCTCGAAGTCAGCCCAGAAAGCACTGGTGGCAGAGGAGCGGTAACGCCGCACCCTCGGCCACCAGCGCCAAACGATCAAGCGAACAGTTCGCGTGCCCGACCGGCCGCGACCACGGCCTCCAGATCACCACCGACCTGGGCGGTCACCGCGGCAGCGACCGCGCCTTCCACCAGCGGACCGTCAGCGAAGCGGACGTGGGCGGACTCGTCCTCGTCCAGGAAGTCGAGCACCGACTCCACGGTCATGGTCGCTGAGCCGAGATCGGTCAGGATGGCCACATCGTGGCCGGCTTCCCGCAGCGCGGTCACAGCGTCGTTGACCTTGTCGAACGACGTGCCGATCCGGCCGTCGTCCGTGCCGCCAGCTGCCCGCAGTTCGACGTCCTTGGCCATCTGGGCGGCCAACTCGACCACCCCTTCGGCCAGTTTCGCCGAGTGCGAGACGATCACCAACGCGACGCTCACTGGGCCTCCGCTGCGTCCGCTGCGGCGGCCAGAATGTAGGCCGTCGAGGTGGCTCCGGGATCCTGGTGGCCGATGGAACGCTCGCCCAGGTAGGACGCGCGACCCTTGGTCGCCTGCAACGGGATCGTGGCCTCGGCGCCCGCCTGAGCCGCCGTCGCGGCGGCACGCAGCGCCTCCGCGGCCGAGCCGCCGGCAGCGGCCACGCCCCGGGCCGCGTCGAGCGCCGGCGTCCAGGCATCCACCATGGTCTTCTCGCCCGTGGTCGCCTTGCCGCGCGCGACGATGCCCTCCAGGGCGCCGGCGATGATGGCGGCCACGCCGTTGGCGTCCATCTCGTTCTCCGAGGCGGCCTTGGCCGCCCGCAGGAAAGCCGTACCGTACAGCGGGCCGGAGGCGCCGCCCACGGTCGACATCAGGGTCGAAGCCACCAGCTTCAGCACCGAGGCGACGTCGGGGGCACCGGCGTCAAGCTTGGCCACCACGGCCTTGAAGCCGCGGTCCATGTTCTCGCCGTGATCGCCGTCGCCGATCTCGCGGTCGAGGTCGATCAGTTCCATCCGATGCTCGGAGAGGACGGCCTGGGCGCCGCGAATCCACGCGAGCGCCCAGGCAGCATTCAGGTTTTCAGTCACCTGCGAATCCTCACACGCCCCGACGGAAAGCCGGGGTCTTGACGGGGGCATCCCACAGGCCGGTCAGCTCGTCGTCCAACACCAGGACGGTCACCGAGCAGCCCTGCATCTCCAGGCTGGTGATGTAGTTGCCCACCAGCGAGCGGGAGACCTCGAGGCCGGCAGCCTCCAGACGCGCCCGTGCGTGGTTGTACACGATGTAGAGCTCGGCCTCTGGGGTTCCGCCCATGCCGTTGACGAACAACAGCACCTTGGAGCCGGCAGCCGGCTTCAGGTCGGCCAGGATCGGGTCGACCAGCTGGTCGGTGATCGCGTCGGCCGGTGCCATCGGGATGCGGTGACGGCCGGGCTCGCCGTGGATGCCGATACCGATCTCGATCTCGTCCTCGCCGAGGTCGAAGGACGGCTTGCCGGCGTGCGGGACGGTGCAGGCGGTGAGCGCCACGCCCATCGAGCGCACCTGAGCGTTGACCTTCTCCGCGATGGCGAGCACACCGTCGAGGTCGTCGCCGCGCTCCGCGGCGGCCCCGGCGATCTTCTCTACCAGCACGGTGCCGGCGACACCACGACGTCCGGCGGTCCAGGTGGAATCCTCCACCGCGACATCGTCGTTGACGACGATCGCCTTGACCGTGATGCCGTCCATCTCAGCCAGTTCGGCGGCGGTCTCGAAGTTCAGCACGTCGCCGGTGTAGTTCTTCACGATGTGCAGCACGCCGGCGCCACCGTCGACGGCCTTGGTGGCCTCGAGGATGGGATCAGGCGTCGGCGAGGTGAAGACGGCACCGGGAACGGCAGCGTCGAGCATGCCCATGCCGACATAGCCAGCGTGCAGAGGCTCGTGGCCCGAGCCGCCACCAGACACCAGACCGACCTTGCCCTTGACCGGCGCATCGGCGCGAACGACGTAGTCAGGATCGAAATGAACGGTAACAAGATCGGCATGAGCTGCCTGGAAGCCAGCCAGGGTCTCGGCCACGACATTGGCCGGATCGTTGATGAGTTTCTTCACGAGGCTCTCCTTTGAGACGCGGGACGAGGTGGGCTAATGCCCACTGTGCCGTGTCCCGCGCGCCTCGGGAAGGGGCAGACTCCGCACTTTCGTTCAGCACACTGTCGCTGCTTGAGCGAATGTGAAGCCGGTCGGCACGCCAGACCGCACCCGTCGTCCAACACTCCCACGTCCCCGCCCCGCTGCGTCAGCCGGCGACGCTCGCTGCGGTCTCAGCCGCCGTCGCCGGCAGGCTGATCAGCGGCTGATCGGCCCAGAGCCGCGTGGGCGGAAAGCGCCGGGCCGCCGACCGGAAACGAAAGCCGATCGACAGCCCGGGCCTGCCTCCCCTGGCGGTCCGGGGCCGCGCGATGAGGGGCCGAGGGGGGCCGCCCCCACCGCGCGCAGACCTCAGCGCTCGCTGATGGTCAAGGACTCCCCCAGCACGGCCCGCGCAGCACGCTTGTCTTCTGCGGCCAAGAAGCTCTTGGCCGCTTCCAGCGTTGCCTCCACGACCAGGCAGACATTGCCTTCGCGGCCCTCTGCGAACCGCACCAGCCGCTCGACGACTTCTGACCGCGTGCCATGGATGTCGACCAGACTCGGATCAGCAGTCCCGATCGAGACGATCTTCAAGTCATCGTCGAAGCGCAGGATCAAGCTGGTCCACAGCTTCTTCCCATCGTGGACGGCGAGCACCACCGTCGAAGACGGCTCGACCATGGTGTGCACCGCCGCCTCGACCTGCTCGTAGCTGGCACCGAGGCGCCACTGCAGACCGAGGTTGTCCCGCGCCCGACCCGGGTAAGTGACGATCGAGCCGGCGTAGTCGTCGAGGCTGCGGTAGGTGCGCCGGACGAACTCGTCGAGATCCTCATCGGCCGTCCAGGCCTGCTGGAAGGCCGCGAAGTACTCGTCGGCAGCATCTCGCTCCATCACCAGGACGAAGTCGGTGTCCTCGCGATTGGCTTCGTAGAGGGCCTGGGCTGCGGCCTCCAGATCGTCGATCTGGCTGGGGGCGTCGAGCACGGCACGCCCGGAGGTGTGTCGGCACTTCACCACCGTGCCGGCCTCCAGCAGGACGATCACCCGCCGAGCCTCCTTGGCTGACCGCAGGACGAGATCCTGCGCGTTGCGCCACTGGTCGACATCGAGGTCGGCCATCAAAACATCACCGTGAAGCATGTCCGCTTCCTTTCAGGCCGTCTGGCACTCGTAGACGTGGATGGAGTAGGGCTTCATCGAGCAGGCGATGACATCCCCGGCTGGGGTCACTGACGCACCGCTCCACAGCTCGGTGGCTGAGGAGAGCGCAGCGCCGACCGATACCCGGGCCTCAATCGGCTCGGCTGTCGGGTTGACCACGAAGACCACCTTTCGGGCGGCATCGTCGCGATCGGAATGCACGATGACGTCGAGACGCGGATCGTTCTTTCCGATGGTCGCCACCCCGGCCTGCGCGCAGGCACGCATGACGATCGCGGAGGCATCCTCTGCCGAACCGGCCAGGTGGATCCGGTCCGCCCCGGCGGCAATGGCGTCGGCCAACACGGTGCACGGCTGCATCAAGCTGTCGAACTGCGGCGCGCGCGGGCCGACCACCACCGTGCCGCCGCCAGCCGCGTAGGCGACCAGTGCCCGCTGCACGTCGGCGTCGAGGTAATCGAGCGTGGTCAGGACGACGACCTTGTAGCCGGCCCACCGCTGCGGGCTCAGCGAGGTGTCCGACAGGACGAAGTCATGCCCGCTGGAGACCAGCGAACCGTGGAAGCGCGTGAACCACTCCGACTTCTCCAGCTGCGGAGCCTTCTCGAACCCCAGTGCGTCCTCGCTGATGGTCAGCGGGTTGGCGTACTCAGAGAACCCGGAAGGAGTCTCAAGGAAATCGCCGGGGAAGGACACCAGGACGCTGGCTGCCTCAAGGCGGTCGTACTCGCGGTTGGCCAGCAGCAGCACAGAGGAGTCCCGCTGCAGATCGGCGAACCGTCCGGCGACCTGCATCCGGTTGGCAGCGCCGAACATCGCCGCGTGATCCTCACGGACGCGACCGTCCCGACGCACCGGCGAGTCCAGCCAGCGGTCGCGCTCGACCAGCATGTAGCGGCTGAAGCCCTTGATGCCCTGGGCCAGCGCGGCCTTGGTCACGAACTCCTCGTCGTACAGCTCGCCCGGGTGCAGGTACCAGGGCCACACGCCCGCGATGAACTCCGGAATGTAGGGGTAGCGGCTGGTGCCGACCACATAGCTGCCGACCGTCTTGACGTGGCCGTAGAGCTCCTTGCGGGAGTAGATGTCGAAGCCGACGAAGTCGAGCTTCTCCTCCAGCTTGGCGATGTTGAACGGCGTGGTGAAGCCCGACGCCGCCCCGCCCGGCCCCAGAGGGTGCGGGTAGTTGTGGAACAACGCGATCTGGTCGAGACCGCGCTCGCGCATCATCTGCGCCAGGCGTTCCATCGAGTCGATCAAGTAGGTCTCGCGGTACTCAATCCAGTCGGCGTACTGCGGGATCTCTGCTGCCTTCTTCGCAGCGAAACGGCGCGGCGCATCGACCTCGTCCAGGCTGTCCACGTCGATCCGATGGGCGGCCTTCAGCGCAGCCAGCGAGCCGTACTTGCCCAGCAGGAACGTCCGGTAGTTCTGCAGGGAGGCCTCGCTGAAGTCAGCGGCGTAGGCGTTGATGCAGAAGAAGTAAGCCATCTCGTTGTCGACCTGAGCCGCAACGAGCCCGCCGTTGGGGTAGGCGTGCTTGGCCAGGATCGCGCAGATCGCGTCGTACCAGAGCGCCGTCTCCTCGAAGAACTCGTCCGCGGCGTAGTTCAGCGCCGGGATCGGCTTCGGCACCTGGGTGAGCACGGTGCGTCCGCCCTTCGCGTTGCGGGCATGCAGGCGCTCGTTCTCCAGGATCCGCTTGGGGTAGCCGAACCAGGTGAGCTCGGAGTTGATCTGCGGGCCCGGACGGGCCACGATCGCCAGCCCCTTGGCTTCACACAGCGTCAGGAAGGCGTCGATGTCCTTGTTGCCGCTGAAGTCGAACTCGCCCTTGGCTACCTCGTGGATCTCCCACGGCATGTAGATGGAGATCATGTTGAACCCCATCGCCTTCACTGAGTCGAGGATCGAGCTCCACTTGTCGCGATCAAGGCGCCAGTAGTGAACGGCGCCGCCATAGAGATTTCGGCGTTCGCCGCCGACGACGAACTGGCCATCGCCCACTGCGACGTGGCGCCCGGTTGTGTTGGTCATGTCGATTCTTTCTTCTTGAGTTACTTCTGACGTGCCAGCGCCACTGCGAGCACGATGATGATTCCGCGGATGATCTGTTGCTGGCTGGTGTCCAGGCCGCCGAGAATCAGGCCGTAGTTGATGGTTGCCATGAGCAGGGCTCCGAAGAACGTGCCCACAACGGAGCCGCGGCCACCGGACAACGCCGTGCCACCGAGAATCACGGCCGCAATGGCGTTCATCTCGTCTCCTTGGCCCCACTGGAAGCGGCCCGACTGGAGGCGGCCGGCGTAGAGCATGCCGGCGAGGGCAGCCCCGATGGAGCAGATCAGCATCACCCGAAACTGGATCCAGCGGGTCGCGATGCCGGAGTACTCCGCCGCCACCTTGTTGGCTCCGGTGGCCAGAACCTGCCGCCCGAAGCGCATCTTCTTCAGCACGACCGAGCCGATGACGACCACGACGAGCATCCAGACAATGAGGACGGGGATCGGCCCGATGTTGCCGCCGCCGAAGACATTGTTGAAGGTCATGTCGAGGATGGGCTGCGGCGCCGAGGCTGTCGTCCATTGGGCCACGCCGAAGGCGATGCCCATCATTGCCAGCGTGACCAGGAAGGACGGGATCTTCACGAAGGCGACCAGCGCCCCGTTGATCGCGCCGACGGCCGCACCAACCAACAGGCCGGCAATGATCCCTGGCACCAGGCCGAACGAGGAGATGGTCATCGCCGTGACGACAGAGGACAGGCCGGCGACTGATCCGACCGAGAGGTCGATCTCGGCCGCTGCGATGACATAGGTCATGCCGACGGCGATGACCGTGACGATCGCGGTCTGACGCAGGATGTTCATCAGGCTCGTTGTCGAGACGAAACCCTGATCCCGCAGAACGATGGCGAAGACGACCACGACGGCGACGAAGCCGACGTAGATGATGTCGCGCCGCCAGTCGAAGGTGAACCGCTTCTTGTGAACGACGTCGGCAACAACGGTGTTTGATGAGTCGGTCATGCCGCTACTCCCTGGACTTCGAGTTCAAGTGACTTCTCGTCACTGACCGCTGAACGGTCGATTTCACGCGCGATCGTGAAGTCACGCATCAACAGCAGGCGATCGCTCATGGCGAGGAGCTCTGAGTACTCAGAGGAGATGACCAAGACGGCCATGCCCTTGTCTGCGAATGCCCGCACCGTGGCGATGATCTCCGCCTTGGTACCGATATCGACGCCGGCGGTGGGCTCGTCCATGATGAGCACCCGCGGCTGCCTGCTGATCCACTTGGCGATCACGATCTTCTGCTGGTTGCCGCCCGAGAGCAGCTTCGCCGGCGCGAACGGGTCGGCGACTTTGATGCCGAAGGTCTCGATCAGCCGACGCACCAGCGAACCGATGGCCTTGTCGTCGACGAACGGACCAGCGAGCACGTCGTCGAGATGTGGCAGCGCGAGGTTGGCACTCACCGAGTGCTCGAGAATCAGCCCCTGCTGTCGTCGGTCCTCCGGGATCAGGCAGATGCCGTGCTCCAGCGCTTGTGCCGGTGACGTGATCGACACCGGGGCGCCGTCGACGAGCACGGTGCCGTCGGTGATCCTGTCGATGCCGTACAGAGCGCGGGCCAGTTCGCTGCGTCCCGAGCCCATCAGCCCGGCCAGCCCGACGACCTGCCCGGCTCGCAGGGTCAGCTCGACGTCGTGAAGGCCGCCGACCGTGGCCATTCCGCGGGTCTCGAGCACGACCTCGCCGTCCTCGCGCGCTCCGACCGCCGGTCCGGCGACCTCGACGGCCTTGCCGACGATGCCCTCGACGATCTGGGCTGCGGAGATCTCTGCCAACGGCTTGGTCAGCAGACGCTTCCCGTTGCGCAGGATCGTGATCCGGTCGGCGATCTCGTACACCTCCTCCATCCGGTGGGAGATGTAGATAATCGAGATACCTTCCTGCTTCAGTCGTCCGATCAGCTCGAACAGCGCCTGAGCCTCATGGCGGGCCAACGAGGCGGTGGGCTCGTCCATGATCAGGACGCGAGCGTTCTCGTTGAGCGCCTTGGCGATCTCGGTCAACTGCCAGTAGGCCGTGCTCATCGAGCTCAGCGGGAGATCGGCCTGAACCGGGGTCTGCATCCGGTCGAACAAGGCCGTGGCCTTTGCGACCATCTGCTTGTCGTCGATCAGGCCCGCCCGGCGAGGCTCGGCGTTGAGGAAGACGTTCTGAGCGACCGTGAGGGTCGAGACCAGGCTGAACTCCTGAAAGACCATCCCGATCCCCGCAGCCTTCGCGTCGTGGATCGAACTGAAATCCACCGCAGCCCCATCGATCTCGATCGAGCCCGCGTCCTTGCTGTAGACCCCTTGGAGGATCTTCATCAAGGTCGACTTGCCAGCTCCGTTGCCGCCGGCCAAAGCGTGAACCTCGCCGGGCAGCACCTCGAAGTCCACGTCATCAAGCACCGTGACGGTGTTGAAGGACTTATGAATCCCCGTCATCCGCACCGCAGGAGTGACGGGGGGCGACGCCGAGCTCACCTCTCGCTCGGCGCCACCCTCCACCGACGAACTCATTTCACGTAGGCCTTTTGAAGGTCGGCCGGCGCATCGGAGTTGTAGACCTGCTTCCAGGCGTCCAGCACATTGCTGTGATCGACCGGCAGCGCGTTCAGCGCCACATAGGCCGGGGCCTTCTTGCCGATCAGTGCACCGCCGGCGATATCGGCCTCAGTGACACCCTGCTGGTACGGCTGCTGAGCTCCCAGACCCACAACCAGCTGGTTCTGAGCCAGCGCGATCGCGACATTCGTGCCGAGGTCTTCCGTGGCGATCTTCAAGTCGCTGCGACCGGCGGACCGGGCCGCGGCCATGACGCCTTCGGCTGGCACATCCCAGACCGCCCAGATGCCGTTCAGATCCGGGTTCTGGCTGAGCATGGCGTCGGCAACCTTCTGCGCATCACCTGCGAAGTCGGGGCCGGCGATGCCCTGGGCCTTGACCACCTTGATGTCGGGGTAATCCTTGGCGATGGTTTCGGAGAAGCCCTGGTAACGCTGCTTGGTGACGAAGAAGTCGGCCTCGTGGTAGATCACGCCGATCTTGCCGGTGCCGCCGAGCGCCTTGGCCATCAGGTGAGCGGACACGACACCATTGCCGTAGTTATCGGCCGAGACCACCGACTCATAGTCCTTACCCGCAGTCAGACCGTTGGGCACGTTGTCCATGAAGACGAGCTTCACGCCGGCCTCAGCGGCCTTCTTGTACGCAGAAGCCGTGGCGACCGGGTCGGTCGGAATCGACACGATGATGTCGGGCTTCTTGGCCAGAACGGTCTCGATGTTGGAGACCTGCTGACCCGGGTTGAAGTTGGCATCGGTCACCGCGACGACCTCGATGCCCAGCCGGGCGAACTCGGTCTTCAGGCCGTTGATCTGAGCATTGGCCCAGTCGTTGCCTGCGTAGTGCATCACGATGGCCGCCTTGGCGCCCTTGGCCTTGATCTGCTCGATCTCGGCATCGGTGAGCGCGACCGTGTCACGCGAGGAAGGATCCTCGCCGTGAGGGCCCTTGCTCAACACCTTTCCCTGGATCTCCTTGAGTGCGGCGTCCGCCTTGGAGGACACACTCGAGTCGCCGGTGTTGGTGGCGGTGTTCGCGCTGCTGCAGCCCGTCAGGCCCAGGCCCAGGGCCAGCGCGATGGTCGCGGCGGACGCGACCCACTTGTTCTTCATTGACGCTCCTTCGGCGTTCGACGATGAATCCGATTTCGACCAGATGGAGGTGCGGCTCCACCCCTGGACCGCGTATCTCCACCCGCGTTCGTTCACTGCCGTGTGAACGTTCGCACATCCAGAGTGTGAACGTTGACATCATGGGCTGTCAATACCCTCGATCGATCGGCTACGCTGCGTTTCGTGGCGTCCACCCCAGAGCGACGACCCAGCCTGCACGACGTGGCGAAATTGGCTGGCTGCTCCTACCAAACCGTGTCCCGAGTGGTGAACGCCGATCCCCATGTCAGCGAAGAGACGCGGGCCCGGGTGCTGGCCGCGATCGCGGAAACCGGCTATCGGCGCAACGGCGCGGCTCGCGCGCTGGTGAAGGCGCGCACCGGAGCCATCGGCGTGGTGACGGATGGCTCGTGGCGCTACGGCCCGATGGGAGCGCTCTACGGCGTTGAGGAGGCGGCTCGCAAGGCCGGCTACTCCGTGCTGCTGACCGTGAGCGAACGTAACTCCTTCAGTTCACTGGAGACCAATCTCCAGTCGTTCGCCGACGCCTTCGTCGACGGCATCGTGGTCATCGCCCCCCTGCGCGCCGAGGCTGCGGTCACTCGCGAAGTGGCCGGCTCCTGGGCCAGAGGCCTCCCCGTGGTGATGTTGGCCCCCGACCCCACACCAACGCAGGGCGTCCGAGTCGTCTCCGAAGACCAGCATCTCGGCGCCCGCTTGGCCACCCGGCACCTGATCCGCCTGGGCCATCGCTCCATCGTGCACCTCGCCGGCAACCAGAACTGGCTCGACGGCAGCGTCCGTCTCGAAGGCTGGCGGCAGGAACTACTCGCCCACGGCCTGGAAGTTCCTGAGCCGATCCAAGGCAAGTGGACGGGCCAGAGCGGCTACGAGGCCGGGAAGAAGCTGCTCGCCTCCGGCTTGCCTGATGCCGTCTTCGCCGCGTCCGACTTGATGGCCTTGGGCATGATGCGGGCATTCGCCGAAGCGGGCGTTCGGGTGCCGCACGACATCAGCATCGTCGGCTTCGACGACCACGAGTTCGCCCGGCAGTTCTCGCCTCCGCTGACCACGGTACGTCAGGACTTCCGCGCGCTCGGAAACCGCTGCCTCGAGGTGCTGCTGAACCAGGACATCGAGCCGTCACTGCTGGAGCCGATCCGTCCCCGGCTGCTGGTGCGGCAGAGCACGGCCCCAGCGGACGCCCACTAGCGACCACTCTCGCCGGTTGACGGCGCCGTCCGGGCACGACAAAGGCCCGCCACTCTCGTGACGGGCCCTTGGCGGTGGCGGAGGGATTTGAACCCTCGGAGGGTTGCCCCTCACGCGCTTTCGAGGCGCGCTCTTTCGGCCGCTCAGACACGCCACCGCGGGCGAGTCTAGCTAGTCGGGGGCGGATGGGGCCAATCGAGCGGGCCGACAGGTTCAGCCTGTGGCGGTGGTCAGGACTCCCTCGGCAGAACGGCCATCCTGGGAACGTGCATGGCCAGAATCCGGATGTTGTCGAAGCCGGATCACCGGCCAACCACGAGCGCTGGGGATTGGCCGGATTCGCCCTGATGTCGGCGCTGTGGGGCTCGAACTTCTTCTTCACCTCGATCGCGCTGGCCTCGTTCGGTCCCTTTCTTCTGGTCTTCTGCCGGATGACCCTGGCCGCTCTCGTGCTGGGTGCGATGGTGGTCTTCGCTCGCGGACGTGTGCCGCGAAGCCCGCGGGACTGGCTGCACCTGGCGGCTTTGGGCCTGTTCAACATCGCCGCGCCATTCGTCCTGCTGGGACTAGCGCAGCAGCACGTCGATTCCGCAACGGCCACCGTGGTGTCGGCGATCGCTCCCCTGTTCGTCTTCGCGCTGGCCCTGGCCGTGGGCGACGAACGCTTCGATGGCGGACGGCTGGCCGGCATGATCGTGGCCTTCACCGGCACGGCCTTGGTTGCCCTGGCACCCGGCGCGGGCAGCAGCGACGGCTGGCTGTGGCCCGTGGTGGTGATCGCCACTGCCGGCCTGTACTCGGTCGGCAGTGTGTACACCCGACGCTTCCTCGGCCACCTCGATCCGCTGGTCACCGCGTGGCTGCAGATCACCTTCGGCGCGCTGTGGATCCTGCCGGTGGTGCCCTTCACCGATGGCTGGCAGCTCACCGGCGGCGGGATGCTCCCCGTGCTTGCCCTGATCGAGCTCGGCGTTTTCGGGACCGCGGTGGCCTACGCGCTCTACTTCTGGTTCCTGCGCACCTGGGGCGCCACCACCACCAGCCTCAACACCTATCTGCAACCGGCGGTCGGACTCCTGCTGGGCGTGCTGGTCCTGCACGAGCGGCCCAGCACGACCGCCTGGCTCGGGATGGCGGTGATCGCGTTGGGGGTGGGCTGGTTCGGTTGGCAGAGCTACCGCCACACCGCGTCCGCCGACAGTGTCACGCTGCCGGAGCTGGTCAGCGCCGGCGGTCGAAGAACTCCTGAATGACCGCGCCGCAGGCCTGGGCGGCGATCCCGCCGACGACGTCGGGCCGGTGGTTCAGCCGGGGGTCGCGCACGACATCCCACAGGGACGCGACCGCGCCGGCCTTGGGGTCGTAGGCGCCGAAGACCAACCGTCCGATCCGCGCTGCGACGATGGCGCCGGCGCACATCGTGCACGGCTCCAGGGTGACCGCGAGCGTGCAGTCGTCCAGATGCCACGAACCCAGGGCGACCGCGGCGCGGCGCAGGGCCACGACCTCGGCATGGGCGGTCGGATCGCCGGTGAGCTCACGCTCGTTGTGGCCGACCGCCACCACCTGGCCGGACGGGTCGAGCACCACGGCACCGATGGGCACGTCACCGTGGGCCGGAGCGAGGCGAGCCTCGGCCAGCGCCGCCTCGATCGCCGGCTGCCAGCGGTTCACTCGAAGTTGGCGACGGCCTTGGCGTAGACCGAGCCGAAGCCGACCTTCTTGGCGATCAGTTCGAGCAGCGCCGTGGTCTCGGTGTCGTAATCCTCGGCCATGGCTTCGAGCTCGAAGTCGGGCAGGCCGGCATCGGCCAGGATGTCGGAATCACCGATCGGGTAGCCGTCCTCGCTCTCCTCGGGCATGTCGAGATCGAGGAAGTCGACCACGTCACGGGCGATCGGCCACTCATAGGCCGCCACCACGTCGGAGCAGAAGACCTGAACGTGCTTGCCGCGCACTCGGACGATCGCGAACACCTCATCGGCCACCGACACCAGCCCGACGGCACCCGCATCACCGGGGATCCGGCGCAGTTGGGTGACCAGGCCGTCCAGGTCGTTGGCCAGATCGAGTTCCAGCGGAACCGCGACCGGGGCGCCGTCCTCGCGGTAGAGAGCGATCACCAGATCGATGTCGTCCTCTGTCGCATCCTCGGGGTAGTCGTCGTCCTCGTCGAGATCATCGGTCTCAACGTCCTCGTCCAGGTCGTCGAGTCCGGGGCGATCATCGCCACGGTTCGGCAACTCGAACTCGAAGTCGTCCGAAGCGTTCACCGCTACCTCCTCAGCTGGCCTGGCTCCTCCATGGTCTCAGAAAGTTGGCCGAACGGCACAGCCACGGGCAGGTCCACTCGGCGGCCCCGGCTGTGCCAAGGTAGCGGTGTGGAACTTCGCGTCATCGAACACCCTCTGGTCGCTCACAAGGTCAGCTTGCTGCGGGACGTCACCACCGCCAGCGCCACCTTCCGTCAGCTCGTCGAAGAGCTGGTCACCCTGCTCGCTTACGAAGCCACCCGCGAGGTCCGGGTCGAACCCGTCGAGGTGGTGACGCCGATCACGACCACGACCGGCGTCGAGCTCAGCCGTCCGCGGCCGTTGGTCGTGCCGATCCTGCGCGCCGGCCTCGGCATGCTCGAGGGCATGATGCGGCTGATGCCGACCGCCGAGGTGGGCTTCGTCGGCATGGTGCGCGACGAAGAGACCCTGCAACCCTTCACCTACGCCGAGCGCCTGCCCAAGGATCTGTCCGGACGGCAGTGCTACGTGCTCGATCCGATGCTGGCCACGGGTGGTTCACTGGGCGGCACCGTGCAGTTCCTGGTGGATCGCGGAGCCGATCACATCACCTGCATCTGCCTGATCGCCGCCCCAGAGGGTGTGGCCAAGATGCGCGAGTTGGTCGACCCGATCGGCGTGCCGTGCACGCTGGTGTGCGCAGCTCTCGACGAGCGGCTCAACGAGGTCGGCTACATCGTTCCCGGCCTCGGCGACGCCGGCGACCGGCTGTACGGCCTGGCGCAGTAAGGCAGCCGCGTCACCGTCTCGTCGCCGGTGACGGCATCCCGCCGCGTGGCGGACGCAGCTCCGGCGACGGCACGCTTCGGCCGGCATGAGCGGTCGCAAGGTCGCGTCCCGGTCGGGGCAACGAGGTCGGGCGCGCGCTTGGTCCGCCGTGCCGGCGCAGGGCCTAGGGTGTTGCGCATGGAACTCCGCGATGCCTGGCCGCCATTCGGATTGCGCATCGAAGCCGGGCCGCTGGTGTTGCGACCGATCGACGACGAGGTCCTTCCGCGACTGATCGAACTGGCCGTGGACGGCATCCACGCCCCGGAGACCATGCCCTTCGCCACCCCCTGGACCGACGCTCCCGCCGACGAGCTGCCGGCTAACTACGTCCAGTACGTGTGGGGCGTTCGGGCCACCTGGAAGCGCGAGAAGTGGAACCTTGAGTTCGCCGTCGAGAACGCCGGCGAACTGGTCGGCGTCCAGGCCTTCTTCAGCTCCGACTATCTGGTCACCCGGACCGGCGAGACCGGCTCATGGCTGTCGCGGCGCTACCACGGCCAGGGCATCGGGACGGCGATGCGCCAGGCCATCTGCGCGTTCGCGTTCGATCACCTCGAGGCCGAGGAGATCACCTCGGCCGCCTACCTGGACAACCCGGCGTCGAACGCGGTCAGCCGCAAGGTCGGCTACCAACCCAACGGGACCTTCCGCAGGACCCGTCGCGCCGGCGAATGGCATCCCAGTCAGGAGTGGGTGCTGACCCCGGCCACTTTCAACCGGGGTGCACCGCTGCGAGTGCAGGGTGCATCGGCATTTCGCCGGTTCATCGGGCTCGAGTGAGCCGAGCCGAAGCCGGCAGCCGCACAACGGAGGCGTCGGAACCGGCGCGGCCGCGTCAGGCCTGACGGCGTTGCCGCGGTGGACAGAACTGCCACAGCGCTATCGCCAGGATCGCCAGCGTGATCGCCAGCAGGATGCCCATCGGCAAGGCGATCAACTCCGCGCCGCCGACGATCAGCAATGCGAACAGACCGATCGTGCCGTTGAAGGCGCCGTGCAGGAAGGCTGGTGCGAGGACCGAGCCCGCGCGGTCACGGACCCACCACAGCAGGAACGACAGCGGCACCGTCCAGGCGATCATCATCAACACGCCCCAGCCGCGCTGGGTCGGGTAGTTGTGGCCCATCACCACAATGATCGGAGCGTGCCACAGCCCCCACAGCACGCCGATGATCAGGTTCGCACGCAGCACTCCGAGGCCGCGCAGCTCGTCGGCAAGGACGCCGCGCCAGCCGTACTCCTCACCGAAGGCGAACACGGCGTTGATCGTGAAACCGGCGACGATGCCACTGATCACCGTGCTGACGATGATGACCGCCAGCGGCGGCAGGGCCGTGCCGGCAGCCCCGGGGACGAGCTGACTCAGGTGCTGCTCAAACTCCGGCTGCCCCGAAACGAGGTGACCGGCCCCCGGGATCCCCACCACTGAGGCGAGCGCCGCCACGGCGGCGCCGAAGGCCAGGATCAACACGATCACCAGGAGCGCGAAGCCCATGCTCGGTCCGATGGTGCGCCAGAAGGCGGTGCGCAGGTGGGTCCACTCACGAGCCAGCAGCAGGCGGCGCCCCGCCCTTCGCTCCACGATGATCGACGCGATCAGAGGCAAGGGCATGTACAGCACGGCAGTGACGATTTGGCCGACCACGGCGCCGGTCGAGCCGCCGAGCGCGCTGACCGCAGCGATCACGGCGGTGACGATCACGGCACCGCCGAAGGCGATGGCGTAGTACCGGCCGACGCGGCCCCAGTTGACCGGGGTCGAGGGCGGCAACGCCTCATTGCTCGGTGACAGCGACTGCGTCATGCCAACATGGTATGACCTGCTAGCTTGCAATGCAAGCTAGCAGGTCGGGGCCCGGCCGCCGGAAAAGAAGATCCACGTCCGAGGGGTCCTGCACCGCTCTGTTAGCCTTGGCAACGGTCGGAGCCAACGCGGCGCGCCCGGCCAGATGACCACAATGGGCCGTGCCCACAGGCTGGACGCTGGAGGCGGAACGAGTATGGCGGTGCCGGCGCTTGAGCAGCCGGGCAAGGGGCTCGGCCTTCTTGACGTCTTTCGGCACCGCTACCTACTCACCTTGCTTGTTCGCAAGGAGACCCAACTGCGCTACCGCGGCTCACTTCTCGGCTGGGCCTGGTCGTACGTGAAGCCCGCCGCGCAGTTCGCCATCTTCTACCTTGCGATGGGCGAGTTCCTCGGCCTCAACAAGTCGATGCCCAACTTCGCGGTCTTCCTTTTCGCGGGGCTGATCCTGGTCAACTTCTTCAGCGAGGCGTTCGACAACGCAACCCGTTCCATCGTGGTGAACGCACCCTTGGTGAAGAAGATCTATCTGCCGCGCGAGATGTTCCCCGTCTCCAGCGTGATCGTCTCCTTGGTGAACTTCGCCCCGCAGCTGGTGCTGTTGCTCACTGCGGCGCTGTTCGTCGGATGGCACCCGTCGCCGCTCCAATTGCTAGCCATTCCTTTGGCGATCCTGATCATCGGACTGTTTGCCACCGGCCTGGGGCTCATGTTCTGCGCTGTCAACGTCTCGTTACGGGATGCCCAGAGCGTCGTGGAAGTGATCGTGCTTTTCACCATGTGGCTCTCGCCGGTGTTCTACCACATCGACTTGGTCGCCCGGGCTCTCCCCGAGTGGGCCTTCGTGCTGTACCAGCTCAACCCGGTGACGGCGGCGGTACGCGCCTTCCACTTCGGCATCTGGCTCCCCACTACCGATCAGTCCCCGGCCACCTGGACGATCATGGGTCCCAACACCCTGCTGATGGCCGGCATCGGTCTCGTCATCGCGATCGGTTTCGTCTTCCTCGGTCAGTTCGTCTTCCGCAGAATGGAGAAGGACTTTGCCCAGGATCTTTAGGACGCCGGACTACCCCGATGACGTGATGGTGGCCCTGGATGATGTCACGAAAGCCTTCCGCCTTCGACGCACGCAAACGATCCGCGAGACCATCGTGGCCGCAGCACGCAAGAAGAAGCTCACCGATCACTTCGAGGCTCTGCACGCGGTGTCATTTGCGGTCCGTCAGGGCGAGTCAGTCGCGCTCCTCGGGCTGAACGGTTCCGGAAAGTCGACGACCCTGAAGATGATCTCGGGCGTCCTCACCCCCAGCTCGGGCACGGTGTGGACGCGGGGACGTGTCGCCGGTCTGATCGAGGTCGGTGCCGGTTTCCATCCTGACCTGTCGGGCCGAGAGAACGTGTACCTGAACGCCGCCATCCTCGGCATGTCCAAGCAGGAGACTGACGACAAGTTCGACGAGATCGTCACCTTCTCCGGCATCGAACGTTTCATCGACACCGAGGTCAAGCACTACTCGTCCGGCATGTTCATTCGGCTTGCCTTCTCTGTGGCGATCCACACTCACGCCGACGTCCTGCTCGTCGACGAGGTGCTGTCCGTCGGAGATGCCCCTTTCCAGGAGAAATGCCTGGCCAAGATCGCCGAAGTCCGAGCCTCGGGAGCGACCCTGATTGTCGTCAGCCACGACCCGAAGATGATCCACATGGTGTGCGAGCGTGCACTCCTCATGCAGGACGGGGCAGTAATCTTCGACGGGCGGGTCGAAGAGGGCTTGGACCTCCTGGCATCCCAACCCGCCTCCTGACGCCAGCACCTCCGCATCAGCGGCCTAGTGGAACCCTCGGACTTCGATGACGGATAGCGACACTGCGCATACAGCACCGACGCCGCCGGCACGGCCGACACACGAACCAGGGTCGCGCCACGCCCAGCGGGCGGGACGCCGCTGGGTTGGCGTCCACGTCGGGACGCCAACACTGATCTCCCTGGCCTGCTCCGCCACTCTCGTGCTGATCCTCAACACCAGCAACCCCGACTTCTGGCACATCGACGACGCCGTCAACGAGTTCGGACCATATGTGAGCGAGATCGGGCGACTCGTGACCCACGGCGAGTGGCCCGTGCTGACTGCTCGCTCCTTCACCGGCGGCAACGAACTCATCGACTTCAACCGGAGTCCGCTTCACCCTCTGATGCTCACGGCAGCACTACTCCTGCAGCACTTCGATCTGCACACGACCGCACTCATCTTCGCAACCCTTCTGCTGACGACCGCCTTCCTCGGCGCCTATGCCCTCGGTCGCACGCTGCGGATGTCGTGGCTGTCGTGTTACGTCTTGGGCTTCACCTACGCCACCAGTCCACTGTTCCTCTACATGTATGCCAGCGATTGGTGGAACGCGGCCATCGGTACCGTGTCATTCGTTTGGGCCGTTGCGGCCCTGTCCCACGCGGCTCGCAGCAACACCGCGACGGCCTCGATACTCCTCGGCGTGGCCACCTGCATTCTGGTGCTCGCCGGCTGGCCGCACGGATACCTCGCCTACGCCGCTGTCTGCATCGTCACTGCCGTCGTCGGCCTTGTCGGTCCGAGACCGCTAGCCGGCCCCGGAGCCCGCCTTCGATGGTTCACCCGGCTGGCCGTTCCGGTGGCTCTCGGGATCATCATGGGCGCGCCCGCACTGCTGGAGTACGTCGTCAATGCTGCGGTGCTCGGCCGCGCAAACGGTTTCAACAACGCGAGCAACTTCGCGGTCCCCAGCGTTGGCCAAAGCCTCGGTGTGGCCAATCCCCTCGGTGGCGACTTCTGGAGCATCTTCGGCGGGTACGAGTACTGGGACGTGCCCATCGGCTTCGTGTCGTTGACCATCTTCGTGGCCGTCTTCTTTGTGAAAGTCGACCGCCGCATCGCGACAAGCGTTCCGGTGCTCGCCTCCGCAGCGCTGTCGGCCGTTCTCCTGCTCGCGACTCAGACACCCAGCCAGCTGGGTCCGACGCGGTGGCCTTTTCGCTTCCTGCCGTTCGCGGGACTGGCGATCATGGTGCTGACGCTTTACCTGATCGATAAGGGAAGGCTGGTCACCTCGCGAACCCGTCTCGGCTTGGCAACAGCCACGCTGATCACCATCACCCTCGCAGCGGCCTGGCGCGTTGTCTCTCCCGCCCGCGACCTCGTCCACTCGATGGCGCTGCCTGTAGCTCTGATCGTCACCGTGGCTGGCGTCTTCGTTGCTCTACATCGACGAAGAAGACTGCGAAGCGCGACCGCAGCCCTTGCTGTGCTCGGCACAACCTTCATGCTTCTCAACGCCCCGTCAGCTGGCGCCAACAGCAGGTACATCCTGCCCGCCGACCTGCCAACGACGACCGAGCTCAACACCATGTCGGCGGCCTCACGGGGCGGGATGGTATTCGTGACCGGCGCCGGAGCCGCCTTCTCCAACGCCACAGCACACGGCTCGCGACTGCTGCTGGCCGGAACACCAATCTTCAACGGCTACGACCCTGTGCTGCTTGCACGCTACGAGGCGCATTTCACGCCGTACACCGCGCACGGCCTCGTCCCGGAGGAGACCTTGGACTACCTGACGGCCTCGCGTCCAGACACCTGGGGGCAGTGCGGCTTGGTCGCCGCTGGGATCACCGCCGTCGCCACCGCGAGTGATCCGGTGGTCGGCCGACACGATGCGCTGCACAGGTGCGGCTTCTCCACCTACGCCAGCGCCAACGGTGCCACTGTCTTCTCCCGTCGTTCCTCCGTCGTCGCAGGCGGCCCCACGGTCGCCATCGGAGCTGTCGACTTCCAGACCGTCGACGTCGACGATCAGTACGTCCGCGTCCACGTGACAAACAGGGGAACCACCCCAGGGACTCTCATCTTCTCCCGGTTGAGCTGGCCCGGATATTCGGCCGCGATCAATGGCTCGCAGCTACCTGTCGGAGCGGTCGACGGCTACCTCCTGACGGTGCAGATTCCCGCTGGAGCTGAGGGAGACCTCGAACTCAGCTACCGCCCGCGAAGCTGGCCGACCGCACCGATCGCGGCCGGTGTGGCGACCCTGGCTCTGCTCAGCTATGGCGCAGCACTGGCAGCCGCGGCGCGGCGCAGGAAGCGAAACGCTGACCTTCTCGAATAGTCCGATCCGGCTCATTGGCTCGACACAAAGCTGATCAGTCCAGGCCGTCAGCACCGCCACTCATTGCCGTCGCAGTTGCGTGGCGCCGTCTGCTCAACAAGCTGCTGAACACCACAACGATCAACAGCGCAATGCCGGCTCCGATCAGTGCCGGCGCCGCGGCCCAGCTGGTCGGCTGGTACGTGAGGCGCAGCTGTCCACTGCTTCCGGGGGGAAGCGTGACAGTGACCAACACTCCACCCAGTGAGCCCACTTCCAGGGGAGTGCCATTCAGCTGGGCGCTGTACCCCGGCCACCACATCCGAGCGAAGACCAACTGCCCACCGTCAACGCTGGCCACCGTCGCCAGCTCTTCACGGTCGTTGATCTGGACATTCCCCGAAACCTGAACGCCCTCGGTGGCTTCAGCGAAGGTACCGTTGCCCTCCTGCGGCTTCAGGAACAACGCGGTTCCTCCGCGGGTGGAGTCCAAGGCGTAGCCACATTCGGCCAGGGCACGGTGCCGGCCCTGTTTGGGATCCGAACTGACCAGCACCCCGGTGACGCGCATCGCCGTCAGCCAGCAGGTGTTGTCGAACGGTGCGGGTGCGGGTCCGGTAAGAACAGCGAGTGACTGCCGCGGCACCATTCCGTGGGTCACCGGGTGCAGGAGATCGGAGTAGGCCGCCTGCCCCACCGGGTCGTAGCCGTTGACGAGCCGGGCGCCGGCCAGCAGGAAGCGCGACGAGTAGAAGCCCGGCGCCCATTCGTTGACGCCACCTCCGGACACCGCATCAAAGAGGAACCCCCCACGGGTCAATGCCGCGAGGCGCTGGGCACTGGAAAGCTCGGGAAGCTGGTGGGGGGTGGTGAAGAACGCTCCCTGCGGGGGAATCTGCAACGACATCAACACCAGACCGAAGGCCACCAGAGCGGCTTCGAGTTGCCGCCGCCATCGGACACGTCGATACAACCACAGTGCGGCACTGGTACCGAGGACGTAGACCGTCGGGAAGATGATCGAATGCCGCAGGTCAGCGAGCGGATCGACAACGCGCCATGACGAGTACAACGCGCCCGAAACGACCACACTCACAGCCAGCCAGAAGCGGGTCTTGCTCCACGTGCGCTCACTGCGCGAAAGGAAGAAGAAGCAACTGGCCACCAGGAACACCAAGGCGTACGGCAAGTAGCGGAATGACCAGCGCGTCGGACCGAGTTGAGTCGGGAGTTGCGTCATCAGATAGAACACGGCCGTGTTCGTGAGCAGCAGCTGCAGCAACCGATCCGTCCGCAACACCTGCAGAGCTCGCGCAGGAGTGAAGAAGACCGCGATGAAGACCAGCAGGGTGGCGAACCCGATCGGGACGGCGATCCAGCGGTAGCCACCAAAGACGGACATGAAGTCCCCCGACACGGGGTTCCCGACTGCAAGCAGTTGGCCGACGACTGGCGCCAAGAAGTTATCGGCGTTGTGCCAGCCGTTGCCACGCTCAAGGTAGCGACCTACCGCTGCGTACTCAGAAATCAGCGGGATGGCGGCCAGCACGCCGGCGAATACGGCTCCGGCCGCCAACAGCGGAACTCGCACGCGCCCAACCAACCGACCGTCGTTGACAACGAAGGCATATGCCGCAGCGAGAACGCAGCTGACCGCAAAGGCGATGTAGGACGGGGGCCATCCCGTGGCGAAGAGCGCCCAGGTACTCACCGCAAGCACGATCAATGGAACCGGCCGCGGCGCCCTGACCACCCACAAGAGCGCCGCAACGGCCCAGACAAAGCCGGCGACCCCCACCCCGTTGTTCCACCACGAGGTCATGAAGATGCCCACCATGCTGGGCGAGGCAGCTATGGTCACCGCCATCAGGGCCGAAGTCGAGCGTCCGAGCCCCATGCCTCCCCGAGCAAGAAGAAACGCGCCACTGATCGTTGTGAACAGCAGCAGGCCCGCCATCAGCAGGGCGACCGTGTCGGCATCCCCAAAGGCCCAGCCCAGTGATGCGAGCACGGTGATCGGATGGAAGGGGCCACGACCGAAGTCGACGAGCAAGTTGCCACCGCTGATGACATCTGCGTTCAGGACGGGGAGCTGCCCGCTGGAGATCAACCTCCAGATGCCGAGGGAGTTCGGCAGGAACTCGTTGATGGCGTCATCAGTGTGGAAGTAACCGGGACGGACAGCGGCGACGACGGCCACACATGCCGCAGAGAAAGCCAGCGCTCCTGGGCCACCGATGAGCAGGTCGCTCAACATGTCGACCCGCCGCGCCCGGCGGTCACGGCGCGGGACTTTCACCTCACTGGTCATCGCCGTCACCCTCCTTCGCCGACGTCGGCGCGATCGGACGTTCAGCCGAAACCGACTTCTCCCGGAACACGACGGACCGATAAAGCACGAAGTTCCACACCAACGTCACTCCTGTTGCGATGAGTTTGCCGATCAGGACGCCCGCGGTCGCCGGCACGCCCACGTGTCCCAACAGGAAGTCCCGCACCACGACGATGATGGGGGGCTGGATCGCCCACAGCCCCACCAGAGTCACGACCACGAACTCAACCACCTGGCGCCACAGCGGCTTGGCTCCGGTGAAACCAAAGGTGAAGCGCCGGTTCACAGCGAATGAGAAGATCAGGCCCGCCGACGTCGATGCCATGTTGGCGGGTACCAGCGGCACCGTCAATGCGGTCAGAACTGCCAACACGAAGAAGTCGATGGCGGTATTGGCTATTCCGACGACGACGAATCTGAGCCCTTGACGGGACACGTTGGCGGCATTCCGCTGATGCTGTTGGACAGCCCCCTCGGATGAATCGGGCCGCCTCACTTCGTCACCCAAAGGCTGACAGTCCAAAACATCTCCTCGGTTACGGGGCGGTGAACATCTTACGCTGTCGCGGGTGCGGCGCCAGCCACCCACCCCAAGCCCTCGCGCGCCCCGCCGACAAGCGGGGATGCATCAGTGCGAGCACCTGCCGGCCCGTATACTCCTGCCGTGGATTCCCTGGAGGCTCATACCCTGTCGATCGTCATTCCGGTGTACCAAGGCGAGAAGACGCTGCCCGGATTGATCGAGGAGATCGCCAGCTACACGACGCCCTTTGTGACGCCGGACAATCACCGCGCCGTCGTGACAGAAGTGTTGTTGGTCTTCGATCATGGCCCGGACGACTCGGCCCGAGTCATCCGCGACCTGTGTAGCAGTCACGATTTTGTGCGCCCGGTTTGGCTCAGTCGAAATTTCGGGCAACATGCGGCCACCCTCGCCGGAATGGCTTCCTCAGGGGGCGACTGGATTGCCTCGCTCGACGAGGACGGCCAGTACGACCCCTCTCAGATCGGACTCCTGCTCGATGCCGCGCTGCGCGAGCATGCCGACGTCGTCTACGGCGCCCCGCGGAATGCCGCTCCACACGGCTTCCTTCGGAACCTGGCCTCCGTGGGGGCCAAACGGGTCACCGACCTGCTGGTTGGTGCTCGAGATGCCCGCCACTATCACTCCTTTCGCCTCGTCCTCGGCGAGATCGGCCGTTCAGTCGCTGCCTATTCCGGATCCGGCGTCTACCTGGACGTCGCCCTCGGTTGGGTGGCGAACCGAGTCACGACAGCCCCGGTCGACCTGCGCGAGGAGGGACGCGCCTCGGGCTACTCGCTCCCGCGGCTCTTCTCACACTTCTGGCGATTGGTGCTGACCAGCGGCACTCGCAGCCTCCGCTTCGTCACGTCGATCGGCCTGGTCATCGCGATATCTGGAGCGGTGTTCGCGATCGTCATCGCCTTGCGTCAGCTCATCACCGGCGTCGTTGCCGAAGGCTGGACCTCACTGATGGTGGTTATCCTCATCGTCTCGGGCTTTGTGATTCTCTTCTTGGGAGTGATCGCGGAGTATCTCGGAGTCGCAGTCAACATGGCCATGGGTCGACCCCCCTACTTGATCACCAGCGATCCGGCGAATGGCCCCTTGGGTCGATCGCGGCCTGATGGCGATGACTGACCTCGTCGTTGGCGCGTCGGGCCTGTTGGGGAGCGCTATCCGGAGCGAGCTGAGCCGCCGCGGGCACAGCACCAGCACGGTCGTCGTCCCGTGGTCAGACCCGGAGCAGGCGGCGCGGGCTCTCGATGCGGCGGTATGGCAAACCGAGGGCGACCTACGGATCTGGTGGTGTGCGGGAAGTGGCGTCACGAGTTCGAGCGCCGACTCGTTCCGTCGCGAGCTCCACACGCTGTCGGCCTTCTTCGATAGCCTTGCTGAGCGCGCTCGTCGCGAGCCGGGCACCTTGTCGCTCTTTTTCGCCTCCTCAGCCGGAGGTCTGTATGCCGGCTCTGCCGAGCCCCCCTTCACTGAGTTCACCGCGGTCCAGCCGTTGTCGGCCTATGGCGAGACCAAGGTCGCTGCGGAGGCTATGGCCCTGGACCTGACCAAGCTTGGGGTCAAGGTCGGCATCGCGCGTATCGCTAACCTTTACGGACCCGCCCAAAACCTCGCCAAGCCGCAGGGCTTGATCTCTCACCTGTGCCTGGCGCATTACACCCGCCGCCCCTTGAACATCTACGTTTCCCTGGACACGCTGCGCGACTATCTCTACGCCCCGGATGCCGCCGCAGTGTGCGTCGACTTTATGGATGCACTCGAACGCAGCGAGCATCCCTGCATCACCAAAGTGGTCGCGTCCGGCCGCTCGGTATCCATTGCGGAGCTGCTCGCCGACATGCACCTGCTGTTCAAGCGCGCCGTGCCGTTCAACTTGATCGCGTCGCCGGCCGCAACCCAACAAGCGCGCGACCTGCGCCTGCGGTCGCTCACCCTGCCGGAACTGGACCAACGCGATCTCACCACACTGGTGTCCGGCATCCATCAGACGGACTTGGCGATCGGGCAACGATTTCGCGCCGGGCTCGTAGCCCGGCGCTGATCACGACGAACAGCTAGTCGAAGGTTGAGTCCCAGGCAGTAGGCGAAACGACCTGCCCCAATGCCGCCCGATAGGCGCCCGCAAGGCGCCGCCAGTGCACGAGAAGCCGCAGATGGAGCCGCAGACTGCGGACCAACATGCTGACGAACGATCGCCGATCGCGCACATAGAACGATGCGCCCGATCCGTCTGCGGTGGAGACCAGAGCCGAGTTCTCGGTGCCGAGTCGCCACCACTTCGCGTCCGCGGAAGCGATCCTGGCCTCGGGGTGCTCGACGGCGGCGGCAGGAACGCCTGTGACCGCGCGAAGCGACGCCGCGGCAGCTTTGGCCCCCAGTGCGAACAGACTCGTCGGCTCGGCAGCGCGGCGCCGTGGCGCAGGCCGGCTGCGCCGAACCGCCGGGTACGCAGTGGTGTCGCTGATCACCTTGGCATCGGTGAACCCCGAACGTAGCGCCCGCACCTGAGCGTTGATGGTCGGCAGACCCTGATGCAGGTGGTCCGGCCCCGTGAGGACGTCCTCCAGTGCCTGAAGACGCAACTCCACCGTGGAGTACTGCATCGAGATGAGATGACGAACGTCGATGGCGAAGCTGATTCGAGGCAGGGTGCCGCCCTGCGGATACGGCGAGTACAGCAGCCCTGCAACCCAACGGTTGCGTTGATGGAAGTAGGCCTGCCAGTCGGTCGAGTCGTCCTTCTCCGTCCACGGCATGTGCCACACCGCAGCACCGGGAAGAGTCACCGTGCGGTAGCCGTGAGCAGCAGCCCGCAGACCGTACTCCGCATCGTCCCACTTGATGAAGACCGGCAAAGACAGGCCAATCTCGGTGATGACTTGCTTGGGGATCAGGCACATCCACCACGCGTTGTAGTCCACATCCCAACGCCGATGGAACTCCTTCACGGCCCGCAACGGATAGGCCGCGAAGTTCAGCGACTCGAGTTCTGGTGATACCGGCTCGTAGGCCATCGCATCCAGATTCACTACTTCACCGAAGTTCTGCAGCGTCGCTCGCTCATTGAGGCTGAGCATGTGCCCGCCCACCAGGGTTGGGTGCGAAGTGAACTCGGCGAAGTTCAAAGCACGCAGGATCCCTTCGGTTTCGACGATGACGTCGTCGTCCATCAACATGACGAAGTCGGTCTGCTCGCGGCGTGCGCCCTCGCGCATGCCGCGGGCGAAGCCGCCCGAGCCTCCAAGGTTCCCCTGCTCGATGAGCCGGAACTGCTCACCGAGGCGGTCAGCAGCCTCTCCGAAGCCGTCTGCGTCGCGCACCTTCTTCGAGCCCTGGTCAGTGATCATCAGCTGATCGAGCCGAGCAAGCAGGTCCGGCGAGTCCAAGAACCGCCGCATCTGGCCAACACAATCGTCAGGGCGATTGAACGTGGTGATCGCGACAGAGAGCTTGCGTTCTCGGTAGTCACTACCTGCTGCGACCGACCACTGCGCGTCGGAAAGACGAACGTCCTGGTCACCGGCCTCTACTTCGAACCACAGCCAGCCACCATCACCGAAGGTCCGCAGCGACAGATCAAACTGCAGGTCGCCCCCGTCGATGGCCCCATCGATCCGGTAGAAGGAGCCGCGCGCGGTCGAGCGGAAGACGTCGACCATGGCGGGAGCGTCGAGGGTGAGGGTCAAGCGCACCGAGTCGAGGGACGTCCACTCACGCCAGTAGGCCGCGGGGAATGCATTGAAGTACGTAGCCAGCGATAGCCGCTTCCCCGCTGGCACCACGAGCGATCGGCGGTCGTGGGTGGTGCCCATGCGACGGAAGGGCTGCGGGCGGGGTCGGCGCCGCTGTCTCCTGGACGGATCAGCGACTGGCGAAACCACGTCGCGCCAGTCCACATAGAGCGGGAGAACGGAGAGGTCTTCGCCCTCGGGGAACACGATCCGATGGACCGGAATCTGCTGGACCTGACCGGCCGTAGGCTGCGTGCCCACCTGATCCGTCGCTTCTTGAGTCATCAACCTGTCTTCCTCAGAACCAGCCACGCACGACCGCATCGAAGCGGCTCAATGCGGACGCGATCGCCATGTGCATGTCGAGATACTGGTAAGTGCCGAGGCGCCCACCGAAGAGGACCTGCGGCTCGTGCTCGGCGAGCTCGCGGTAGCCGATCAGTTTGTCTCGGTCTGCGGGGGTGTTCACCGGGTAGTACGGCTCGTCGCCCTCACCGGCGAAGCGTGAGAACTCCCGCATGATCACCGACTTCGGGCTGGTGTAGTTCCGTTCGGGATGGAAGTGCCTGAACTCATGGATCCTGGTGAACGGCACGTCCATGTCGGAGTAGTTCATGACCGAGGTGCCCTGGTAGTCGGGGGTCGGCACGACTTCGAGTTCGAAGTCCAGCGTCCGCCACGACAGCGCCCCCAACTGGTCGGAAAAGTAACGGTCGACCGGCCCGGTGAACACCACGGGAACATTTCCGACTACGGCTGCCTTGTTGAGCGGCTGGCCCTCGTCGAAGAAGTCGGTCCCGAGCTTGACCTCGATCTTGCGATGATCCGCCATTCGCTCCAGCCACGAGGCATAACCGTCGACGGGCAGCCCTTCGTACTTGTCTGAGAAGTAGCGGTTGTCGTAGGTGAATCGCACGGGGAGTCGCGAAATGATCTCCGGGCCGAGCATCTCCGGCGCGGTCTGCCACTGCTTGGCCGTGTAGTTCATGAAGAAGGCTTCGTACAGGGGACGACCGATCAGGGAGATCCCCTTCTCGACGAAGTTCGTAGGCACCCGCCCACCAAGCTCCTCGGCTTGCTGGCCCAGAAGCGCCCGAGCCTCATCCGGGGAGAAAGCCGCCCGGAAGAACTGATTGATCGTGCCCAGGTTCACCGGCATCGGGAAGACTTCACCGCGGTGGGTGGCGTAGACCCTGTGAACATAGTCGGTGAACGAGGTGAAGCGATTCACGTACTGCCAGACCACTTCATTCGAGGTGTGAAACAGATGTGCCCCGTATCGGTGGTATTCGATTCCGGTCTCGGGCTCAATCTCAGAGTACGCATTGCCGCCGAGGTGGTCGCGGCGGTCGATGATCGTTACGTTCAGCCCGAGCTCTGCGGCTGCTCGTTCAGCCACTGTCAAACCGAAGAGCCCAGAGCCCACGACCAGGAGATCCATCACCATTACGCCTCTCGACTCGCCCGCAATGCACTCAAGCACCAGCACTGTACCGAACGCCGAGCACGAAACACCGAACGGCAAGCCCTAGAGTGAACGCCGTGAACGTCCCGGTCCCAACGCGCGTGCAGCGCGTGATCTTCCCCACCGACGACGTCGGCGAAGTACTGCCCCTCTATCTCGACGGTCCCGGAACTGCGCTCGGCAGGCAGAGCTGTCGGGTCGCGCCCGGTGGTCACGTCAGCCTCTGCACCTACTTCAACGCCTTCCCGGCCGCGTATTGGCGTCGCTGGAGCACCATCACCGCTGTCAGCGCAGACGTGCACCTCGACACCGCGGCTGCCGTGTCCATCTGGCGCAGCGACGGTCGGGGCCGCGCCACGCTAGTGGACACGCAGCAATCCAAGACCGCCAGCTTCACCGTCCCGGTCGATGCGGGCTTCGACGATGGGGGTTTCTATTGGCTGGAGGTCGAGGCGCCGGCTGATCACGCGGTGATCCTCCAGGCTGCGCAGTGGAGCGTCGACGCCGACGATGCTCCGGGCACGGTATCGATCGGCATCACGACGTTCAATCGTCCGAGATATTGCCTGGATCAGTTGCGGAGAATCAGCGAAGAACCAGACGCGCTCAGCCTGATCGACCGCATCTACGTGGTCGACCAGGGCTCTGAGGTCGTGCGCGACCAGTCCGGCTTCTCGGAGGTTGAGTCGGCGCTTCAGGGCAGGCTTGAGGTCATCACCCAGGCCAACCTGGGCGGCTCTGGTGGCTTCAGTCGCGCCATGCTCGAGACCCTCGAGGCCGGCATCAGCACCTACGTCCTGCTCCTCGACGATGACGCCATCAGCGAGCCGGAGGCCATCATTCGCGCGACCCGATTCGCCGACCTCGCCGCTGCCCGCCACGGCGTCCTCGTCGGCGGAGGCATGCTGCGCCTGGATCGCCGCAACGTTCTCTTCGTTCAGGGTGAGACGATCGACCTAGCCCAAGGCAGGCCGTCGATCCTCCCGGGTCTGAGCTACAACCACGACTTTGAGGCGCAGACCCTGGCGGCCAGCCCGGCCCTTCATCTGCGCAGAGACGCCTTGTACAACGCTTGGTGGATGTGCCTCATCCCCGTCGAGGTGATTCGACGCATCGGGCTCGGGCTTCCCTACTTCATCAAGTGGGACGACATGGAGTTCGGCCTGCGGGCCGCCCAGGCCGGCTACCCGACGGTCAGCCTCCCGGGCGTCGCCGTTTGGCACCAAGCCTGGGACGACAAATACTCGTGGCGGTCGTGGGAAGAGTACTTCTCTGAGCGCAACATGCTGCTGACGATGACCGCCCACCAGTCCCGCCCCCGGCGAGTGCCCTTGCGGGCCTTCTCGGTCGATGTCGGCATGATTCTCTCCCTTCAGTACTCCTCAGCAGCACTCCGGATCGCAGCACGCCGCGATGCCACCCGGGGTTTTGCCCCACTGCACGAGGAACTCCGCGACAGACTTCAGGCCGTCCGGAGCCTGCGCGCGCGCTTCAGCGACGCCGACAAGCAGCCGACGCGCAGCGCCTTTCCCCCCGTCTCCGGACCCCCGGTGAACGTCCGAGCGGACCAGCTTCAGCTGGAGATCGGCTCGCTCAGCGACGCGTTCCGCGCGGCCATGGTCGGACTGAAGCATCTCGCTGTACCCCCGCGCCGCAGCGCCAGGGAGGCCCCACAGGTCGAGCTCGACGGGCATGAAGCCATCTGGCGTCAGTTCCTTCAGCTTGACTCGGCCTTGGTGCGATATCCGGACGGATATGTCTGGGTGCGGCGAGACTGGGCGACCACGTGGAGGCTCCTGGGAGGTTCGCTTCGTTCCGCGGCGAGCCTGTGGTCGAGCTGGCAGCGGCTGCACCATCGCGCGGCCGCCGAACTGCCGTCGGCTTTCGCGGCGCAACGGTGGCGGCGCACATTCGGGATGTGAGGTCGCGCCCGGTCGGCTCCACTGACCCCGGTTTCGCTAGGCTTTGGGAACCTCTGCTGGAAGGTCATGCCTTGGTTTCGCTGATGAGTCCCTACCGGAAACTCCAGGACCACGCGGCCAGGTTGATCCACGTCGAGCGCCAGGTCGGCGAGATCACTGACCGCCTCGCCCAGCTGGCTGCCAATGTCGACCAGTTGCGTCGGTTGACCGAACGCGGGGCCGCCAACGCTGCTCTCGCGGCACGCCGTACTCACCCCGTAGCCCCCTACCGGGTGCTCTTTCTCGTCCACCATCCAGAAGCGTGGTACTCCCTGGCGGACGTCTATGCCGGCATGGCGTCCGCACCGGACTTCGACACGCTCGTGGCGAGCATCCCTCGATGGTTCCCCGGGGCGAGCGGCCACCAGGATGAAGGCCGGGCACACGATGCGCTCACCGGATGGGGAGTGCCCCACGTGCGTTTCAACCACGAGGACTCCTTCGCCGACCTGACCGTCGCCCGCGCGTTTGCCCCGGATGTGATCTTCCGTCAGTCGCAGTGGGATCCCGATGTGCCTGCGGCTTTTGCGACGGCGGAGCTGACCTTCGCCAGGCTGTGCCTGGTCCCCTACGAGACGATGAGCTTGATCGAAACCCCCGTAGACGATGGCGAGCTGAACCCGAGCTATGACTGTCCGTACTACCGCAGCGCCTGGCGGGTGTTCCACGCGAACCCGATGATCCGCTCGGTCGCATTGCGGCACGCGGTTTCCGCCAACCCCGGCCACCATGTGGTGACCGGTCACCCCAAGGCCGACGTGATCACACGTGCCCTTGCGAGCGCTGAGCCCGAGCCACAGCGGCCGTTCACCGTGCTGTGGTCGCCGCATCACAGCATCACCGACGAATGGAATCGGTTCGGTACGTTCCACCAGACGGCCTTCGAGATGGTCAACCTCGCCAAGCTCCATCCGGACTGGCATTTCGTGCTGAGCATGCATCCTGCGTTGGTAACGCGCATCGACAATCCGGCACCACCGCTGACGCACGACTTCGTGGAGCGATTCAGGACACAGTGGTCTCAGCTGCCAAACACCGAGTTCTTCCCTGGTGGGGATTACGCGCCTCTCTTCGCGCATAGCGACGCACTGGTGTCCGACGGACTGAGCTGGCTGCTTGAGTATCAGTTCGCGAAGAAGCCGGTGATCTTCCTGGAACGGCCAGACCACCGTCGATTCAACGACGTCGGCGAACGCGCCCTGAGCGGCGTAACGCGTGTCAGAAGCGTTGACGAGGCTGCAGATCTCCTGGAAGGTCTCGCTGCTGGCCGCACCCATGATCTCCGATCAGAACAGGATCAGATCGTCGAGCAGCTATTCGGTGCGCCCGGTGCCGCCGATCGGATCATTGCCGCTATCCGTGATGGGCTCACCGCAGAAAGCGCTGCCGCGGTGACGTCAGACCTTCATCAATGACTATCGTTGGTCGGGCTAGCCGCTCAGGAAAGGGCTCATGACTTCGACACACCCGACGCCGACGAGCCGTACGTTGGTCATCGTTCCCGCGTGGAATGAAGCCGACGTGATTGGCCGAACGATTCGCGAGGTCTACGCCGCCGACGCCGAGGCCGATGTCGTCGTCGTTGACGACGGTTCGCGTGACGGCACCAGCGCGATCGCGGCACATGCCGGTGCCGCCGTGTTGGAGCTGCCCTTCAACATGGGCGTCGGCGCAGCCATGCGAACCGGCTTTCTCTACGCCTGGCGAGCTGGGTATGACTACGTGGTCCAGGTGGACGCGGACGGCCAGCATGATCCGGCGAATATTCCCTCGCTCATCGCGCCCCTCAAGGCCGGCCAAGCCGACATCGTGATCGGGTCTCGATTCGCCGAGGACCGCGGATACCCCATTTCCGGACCACGAAAATGGGCGATCAAGATGCTCTCCGTCGTGCTCACGCAAATCTCAGGGGTGCGCTTGACCGATATCACCTCGGGTTTCCGAGCCGCGAATCGCGTCGCCTTGGCTCAATACCTTCGTCACTACCCCAACGAGTATCTCGGCGACACCGTCGACTCGCTGGTCGTGGCGATCAAACACGGCTACCGCGTCGCAGAGGTGCCCGTGACGATGCGCGTGCGGCAGGGCGGCTTGCCCAGCCACTCACCCGTCCGCTCTGCGCTCTTCCTCGTGAGGTCGTCGCTGGTCGTCCTGCTCGCACTCACGACTCGCACCGTCAAACGTCCAGACGCTGGAGGCGAACATGGGCACGGGTAGCCTGCTTGGCGGCTTGGTCGTCGCCGGCTTCATCGCTTTCATCATCATCTTGCTGCGGCGTCACCAGCTGCGCGAAAAGTACGCGGTGCTGTGGCTGACGATCGGCCTGGCGATTCTGCTATTGGTGCTCTTCCCAGAGTTGCTCTTCTGGGCCGCCGCCGTCGTCGGAATCCGCGTTCCCACCAACCTGTTGTTCGCCGTCACCCTGCTGCTCTTGCTCGGCGTGTGCCTCCACTTGGCGTGGGAGATGTCACGCAGCGAGGACCGCATCCGGCGACTCTCTGAGGAAGTGGCGCTGCTCCGCGCTGCGGTCGGTCTGCTCCACGAACCGGAACAGACCGACATTGATCCCGCCGATGACCAGGACCAACAC
This sequence comes from Propionicimonas sp., assembly GCA_036788135.1. GTDB lineage: Bacteria > Actinomycetota > Actinomycetes > Propionibacteriales > Propionibacteriaceae > Propionicimonas. The sequence continues at coordinate 227,463 of DAIQNZ010000002.1, read as the reverse complement.
GCGCCCTAGCCGAAGATGTGCCGCAGCAGCGTTCGTGGGGCGCCGCCGCCGGCCGCGAGAGCCGTCGGCATCAGGCTGAGCGCGTTCAGCCGCGACGAGAGGTGCCAGCGTGCGGCCCGGGCAGCGTGCCCCCACCCCAGCTCGGCAAACCGCTGCGCGCTGACCGCGAAGAACGCTCGCTCCTCGTCGAAGCGCGCGCCGTTGACGGCCTTGACCGACGAGTCCGAGCCGGCGTGACGGCGATAGTTGAAGGCCACGTCGTTCACAACGAGCATTGCCCCGCCTTCGGCGGCGATATCGAGCAGAAGGGCGAGATCCTGCACCACGTGCAGACCCTCGGTGAAGCCGATCCGTTTCATGACGTCGGTGCGCCAGGCCAAGGACGGAAAGTAGGCCCAATCCGCGCGCAAGAGACTGCGCGCCATCGCCTGGCCGCCGAGCAGTCGCTCTCTCGACCCGCTGCCACGCGACAGCCGTGGCGCGTACCAGCCCTTGACCCGATCTGCCAGCGGCAGGTACTCCCGGCCATCACCGTCGATCACCGCGACGCCGGGCTGGATCACCGCTGCCTCCGGGTGTCGTCCCGCAGCGGCCAGCACCACGGAAAGGTAATTCGAACGCATCACGTCGTCGGCACCCATCATCACCGTCAGCGGCGCTTCGGCCAGCCCGAGAGCTTTGCGGTAGTTGGCGTTAGCTCCCAGGTTTCGCTCATTGCGCACGTAGACGACCCGCGGGTCATCCAAGCGCTCAACCCACTCGCGTGGTTCGTCGCTCGGATAGCAGTCATCGACGATCACCAGCCGCCAGTCCGCCTCGGTCTGCTCGACGACAGAAACCACGGCCTGCGTGAAGTACCCGACGTCACCCCAGTAGGGCAACAACACGTCGATCGCAGCCATGCACTCCTCCGCTTCTCACCCTGGGCCGAGCCCGACCGGACGCTATCACGCCCTCGCCAGCGACCCGTCTGTCGCGGCCGGCGTCACCGGCCGAGGGGATCTGCGTCGAGGCAGACCGAGAAAGCCGATGAGCATCGGTATCACCACGAGCAGATCGATCAGCGACACGAACGCGGGTGCTGTGGAAGCGAGCAGCGGCACCAACAGCGAGAAGTACAGCGGTGAGTAGACCACGAAGATCGCCCATCCCAGTCGCTGCACAGCCGGTCGCTGAGTAGTGATCAGCCATACCGCGGTGACAGGCAGCCACAGGAAGTAATGCGGCCAGGCGATCGGCGCCACAACCGTAGCGGCGGCGCCAACGGTCAACGCCGACTCCATCACTTCGCCCCGCTGGTAATGCCGACGGCTCCTCCACAGCGCCGCCACCACCACAGCCAGGCCGAGCAGTGCCCAAAGCCAGGTGGCGTGGCCCCATTCGGGCGACAGCCGCGTCAGCATGGAGCGGATGGCCCAGTTGTCCGAACGCGCGGGATCGCCGAACTGTGAGCTTCCGCCGACCCTGGTCCAGAACTGCAGTGAACCCACCGGAAAGACCGCCCAGGCCAGCGCCGTCAGCCCCACGAAGGTCGCCGATGCGACCGCGGCCTGACGACGCTGCCCGGTGACCAGGTAGTACAAGACGAAGACCAGTGGGGTGACTTTGATCGCACCGGCCAAGCCCACGAGCACCCCGCGCAGTCGACGCGGCAAGACATTCGCCGTGTCTACGAATGCGAGAGCCATCACGACCAACGAGAGTTGACCGTTGGTGAACTGGCTCAACGCGGGCGAAGAGACGAGCAGCAGCAACAGGCTCGTTGCACTCCAGATCACGAGTTCCCAGCGATGCTGCCGCCAGCTCACCTTCTTGACTGCCATTCCCCGCATTGACAGCACCACGGCCACTGCAACCAGAAACATCAGCGTGACAAAAGTCCACAGCTGGTCGCCCAGCACAGTGGGCACAAGAAGCAGCACCCACAGGATCAGAAACACGAAAGGCGGGTAGGACAAGGCATCGTAGGTGTAGGTCGTCCCTGAACCGACTGCCGCGACCGCGCGGCGGTAGAAGCCGATGTCATAGAAGGAAAACGGACGCGCACCACCCCAAAAGGCGAAACTCGCCACGCCGAGCAAAGAAACCACGATGGCGACCGACACAAGCGCCACCACCTTGGTCGCGCGCGACGACGGACTCAGCTCAGCCATCCGTGACGCGTCCTGGGCCGATTCTCCCGCCCGCTGCCCGAGCACAGCAGCCGCCCACGCTAACGCGCTTCGAGAAGACCGCGCAGATAGGCGCCGTAGCCCGACTTGGCCAGGGCGTCCGCCCGGGCGAGAAGTTCGTCATCGCTCAAGAAGCCCCTGCGCCACGCGACTTCCTCCGGACAGCCGATCTGCAGGCCCTGCCGTGCCTGAATGGTGCGCACGAAGTCGCCAGCCTCGATGAGCGAGTCGAAGGTTCCGGTGTCGAGCCAGGCTGTGCCTCGCGGCAGGAGTGAGACGGCCAACTCACCGCGTTCGAGATAGTGCCGGTTCACATCGGTGATCTCGTACTCGCCTCGTGCCGACGGACGCAGGTTCGCGGCCACATCGACCACTGTCTCGTCGTAGAAGTACAGACCGGGAACGGCATAGTGCGACTTGGGGACCGCAGGCTTCTCCTCGATGGACACAGCCTTTCCGTTCGCCCCGACCTCAACAACGCCGTAGGCGGTGGGGTCAGCGACCCAGTAGCCGAAGACAGCCGCGCCGTCGACATCTGCCAGTCGCTCCAGCTGTGTACCAAGGCCGGGGCCGTAGAAGATGTTGTCGCCGAGTACCAGACACGACTTATGGCCATCCACGAAGTCAGCGCCGATCGTGAACGCCTGGGCCAGACCTTTCGGCTCAGGTTGGGTAGCCCAGCTGATCTCAATGCCGAAGTCTGAGCCATCACCCAAGAGACGCCGAAAGGCCTCGTGCTCGTGCGGTGTGGTGATCACCAGGATCTCGCGGATTCCCGCCAGGAGCAGGGTTGACAGCGGGTAGTAGATCATCGGCTTGTCGTATACCGGCACCAGCTGCTTGCTGGTGGCACGGGTGATGGGGTGCAGCCGTGTGCCCGACCCGCCGGCCAAGATGATTCCGCGCATGCGCCGATTCTCGCACGCCGCGGTGGTCGCGTAGGATCACGGCGTGTCGTCTGTCTTGGTAACCGGCGGAGCCGGGTTCATCGGAAGCAATTTCGTTCGGCTCGTTCTTGAAGAAACCGACTTCTCAATAACGGTGCTCGATTCCCTCACTTACGCTGGCAACGAGGCCTCATTGGCCGGCCTCGATCCGCATCGTTTCCAGTTGGTACGCGGTTCGGTCTGCGACGCCGCCCTGGTCGACGAGCTCGTCGCACGCCACGACGTGGTGGTGCACTTCGCCGCCGAGTCGCACAACGACAACTCGCTGAACGATCCCTCACCGTTCATTCAAACCAACCTCGTGGGCACCTACGTTCTCCTCGAGGCGGTCCGACGCTACGACAAGCGCTACCACCACATCTCCACAGACGAGGTCTACGGCGACCTCGAACTGGACGACCCTGACCGCTTCACCGAGAACACGCCGTACAACCCGTCAAGCCCGTACTCCTCGACCAAGGCCGGCTCCGACCTCCTGGTCCGGGCGTGGGTGCGCTCCTTCGGGGTCCGTGCGACCATCAGCAACTGCTCGAACAACTACGGGCCGTACCAGCATGTCGAGAAGTTCATCCCACGACAGATCACCAATGTGATCGACGGCATCCGTCCCAAGCTGTACGGAGCCGGCCTGAACGTTCGCGACTGGATCCACGTCAAGGACCACAACCTGGCGGTATTGCGAATCCTCGAAGCAGGCCAGCTCGGCGAGACCTACCTCATCGGTGCGGACGGCGAAAAGGACAACAAGAGCGTCATCGAGCTGATTCTGCAGTTGATGGACCAACCCTCGGACGCCTATGACCACGTCAATGACCGCGCCGGTCATGACCTGCGCTATGCGATCGACTCGAGCAAGCTGCGTACCGAACTGGGCTGGCAGCCCCGCTACCGCGACTTCGAGTCAGGGCTAGCCGCAACGATCGACTGGTACCGCGCCAACTCGCAGTGGTGGCGCCCGATGAAGGCCGCCACCGAGGCCAAGTACGCGAAGGTTGGCCAATGAACCACCTCGCCGTGCGCTCCACCGAGATTCCCGGCCTGCTGGTCGTCGATCTGGTGGTGCACGAGGACCCGCGGGGCTGGTTCAAGGAGAACTGGCAGCGCGCCAAACTGACCGCACTCGGTCTGCCGGACTTCGGGCCGGTCCAACACAGCCTGGCTTACAACACCACCGCTGGCGTGACCCGGGGCTTTCACGCCGAGCCGTGGGACAAGTTGGTCTCGGTCGCTCACGGGCGGATCTTCGGTGCCTGGGTCGACCTGCGCCCCGGCGCCGGCTTCGGCAAGGTCGTCACCGAGGAACTTGGACCCGACAAGGCCGTTTTCGTGCCGCGCGGGGTCGCCAACAGCTACCAGACCCTCGTTGACGACACCGTCTACTCCTATCTGGTCAACGATCATTGGAGTCCGCAGGCACGGTCGTCCTACAGCTATGTGAACGTGGCCGACGAGACACTCCACGTCGCTTGGCCGATACCGCTCGACCAAGCCATCATCTCCGCCGCAGACGCGGCGCATCCGCGGCTGGCTGCTGCTGACCCTGTCTCGCCCAAGCGGACGCTGATCATTGGGGCCAACGGCCAGCTGGGTCGGGCCCTCCAGACGCTGCTGCCCGACGCCGACACCCTCGATCTGCCGGACTTTGACCTCACGGACGCCGAACAGGTCGCCGGCTTTCCCTGGACCGGAATCGGGACCGTGATCAACGCATCGGCCTACACCGCTGTCGACGCCGCTGAGACTCCCGACGGTCGCATCGCCTGTTGGCGAGCCAATGTCACCGGCGTCAGCAACCTGGTCCGCGCGGCCCACGAGCATCGCCTCCGGCTCGTCCACGTCTCCAGCGACTACGTCTTCGACGGCACCGTGGAACTCCACACCGAGGACGAACCCTTCAGCCCCTTGGGCGTCTACGGCCAGACCAAGGCCGCGGCCGACGCGCTGGTGAGCCAACTGCCCGCCCACTACCTGGTGCGGACCAGTTGGGTGATCGGCGACGGACACAACTTCGTGCGCACGATGGCTGGACTTGCCGAAAAGGGGATCTCGCCCACTGTCGTTGACGACCAGTTCGGTCGGCTCACGTTCACCGATGACCTCGCTGCGGCGATCGTGCATCTGCTGCACAGCGATGCCGAGTTCGGGACGTACAACATGACCAATCCCGGCCCGGTGGCGTCGTGGTGCGAGATCGCCCAAGAGGTTTTCGCTCTGTCCGGGCGCGACCGCGCAGACGTCACCGGCATCTCTACCGCGGAGTATGCGACTGGAAAGCTGACCGCACCCCGTCCGCGTCACAGCGCTCTCGCCCTCGAAAAGCTCACAGCCACCGGTTTCGCCGCCGCCACCTGGCCGAAGCGGCTGGGCGAGTACCTGCACAGTTGACCGGGACGATGCGCACCTCCACCGCGCCGCATCGGCAAGCGCGAAGCTAGCGACCGCCGATGGCGTGGATCCCGCTGGTTCCTGTGATGCTGGCCGCATCTGTGCTGCTTCTCGCCCCGGGAGCAGCCCTCGCACGCGCGCTCGGGATCCGCGGTGTCGCGTTGCTCATCGTCAGTCCCGGCCTGAGCATCACGCTCACCGGCACGCTCGCATTGTTGTACGCACCGCTCGGCGTGCGTTGGACGCCAGCGAGCTTCCTCGTCGGAGTCGCTGTCGTCACCGCAGCAGGCTGGGGATCGCGGCGGCTCATACAGCGACGCTCCGGTCCGATCAGCCTGAGATTGGTGGGGTTCCACGCGGGCAGTTTCGCAGCCGGACTGCTGCTGTGGGCCACCATCACCATGGCGACCATGGCGCGGCTCTTTCGGCAACCGTGGGCCATCATCCAGTCCTACGATAACGTGTTCCATCTCAACGCGGTGCAATACATCCTCGACAGCGGCAGCGCCTCCAGCCTGACGCTCACCACCTTTACCTCGGGCGGGGCGCTCCCGACGCCCTATCCGGCCGCCTGGCATGGTTTCGCTTCACTCGTCCTCGAGGTGGCGCGGTCAGCGGCACCGTCCACGCCGATCGGCTCTGCGGTCAACGCAGCAACACTGGCGGTGCTGATTCTGGGATGGGCTGCCGGGTGCCTGCTGCTCGCCCACACCCTGACCGACGGCTCACTTGGGGTCAGCGTGCTCACCGTGGCAGCACTGGCCGGCGTCTTCGCCTTTCCGTGGGCCTTCCTCCCAGAAGGCGGGCTGTACCCCAACCTTCTCGGGAACAGCCTGCTGCCCAGTGCGATCGCCCTGCTCTTCCTGATTGCCCGACGGACGCAGACCCACGTGGCAACTGGCGATGGCGTGCAACTGGAGGGTGAACACTCCCTGCTGTCGGCAGTGGCGGCCATGGCGCTCCTCGTGCCCGGCATCGCGCTTGCCCACCCCAACTCGGCGTTCACGCTGCTCATCGTCGCTGTGGCCGTGGCGTGGCAAAGCTGGCTCCAGGCATGGCCGCGCGACCGTGAACGCTCCTCTCGATTCGGCCTCGGTCTCGCTGCGCTGGTCGCGGCGAGCCTCGCCGTCGCCGTCGCTTGGGTTCGATTCGCGCCCGCGCGCCCGACGCCGGCGAGCCCGCCGACCAACCTGGCCGACTCACTGTGGCACCTGGTTCAAGGCGTCCTGTCGCCGGCAGCCCTTCCGGCGCCATCACTGACGATCCTGGTCGCGATCGGGCTGATCGGCGCCCTCCGCCGGGGCTGGATCGCTGCAGCCATCAGCACCGCCGTGGCTACCGTCGTCTTCCTGGTCTCCTTCGGCGGCCCTACCGTCGAACTGTCCACGGCGGCCGGCGGCCTGCTTTACAACGACACCAAACGCATCGCCGCGTTCGCGGTGATGTGCGCCCTCCCTCTCCTCGTCCACGCCGTGTCCATGGTCGATGCTTGGCTTCGCCACCTGTTCGCGCGGACCGACGCCGGCACGGCAGACCCCCGGTATCGGCTCGGGCTGCTGGTCATGGCGGTTGTGCTCTTCTTCCCGCTGCAGCTGTGGTCGCTATACCCCAAGATCGACCAAGCGTCGAAGCATCTGGTTGTGCTGTCGGAGAAGACTCGCCGGATGAACCTTCCGGAATACCGGCTGATCTCCCGGATGCCGAGCCTGGTACCGGTCGGCGAGCGGGTGATCGCCAACCCGGGCGCCGGCGGCGGCTACATCTACTCCCTCACCGGCGTTCCGTTGGTGTTCGCGCATTCCTTCGTCAATGACAGCCCGGCCATGCACCAGCTGCGGACGTCGATGTTCGATCCGAGCACGCTCGCGAAGACCTGCGCGGCGATGGACCAGTTGCACGCCCACTTCTACTACCACTCCGATCGCACGATCGTCGTTCCCAAGCACGGCCCCGACAGCTTCCCTGCGCTGGACAAGCCCCGAATGTCGATGCTGACCTTGGTCGCAGCCGACGGGCCGGCCAAGCTCTATCGCTTCACCGCCTGCACCAGCTGAGGGACGGCAGGGCCTGCTGATGCTGCTTCAGTAGTAGTAGGGGAAGCGCGACCAGTCTGGAGCCCGCTTCTCCAAGAAGGAGTCCCTTCCCTCGACCGCCTCGTCGGTCATGTACGCCAGCCGGGTGGTCTCCCCCGCGAACACCTGCTGTCCGATCAGGCCGTCGTCGATGGCGTTGAAAGCAAACTTCAGCATGCGCTGCGCCGTCGGGCTCTTGGCACAGATCTTGGCGGCCCATTCCAAGCCCACCGTCTCAAGGTCGGCGTGCGGAACAACCTTGTTCACCGTCCCCATCTCGTAGGCGCGTTGAGCGTCGTAGGTCTCGCCGAGGAAGAAGATCTCCCGAGCCACTTTCTGGCCGACCTGACGAGCCAGATAGGCCGAGCCGAAGCCGGCATCGAACGAGCCCACGTCGGCGTCGGTCTGCTTGAAGCGGGCGTGCTCGGCCGAGGCGAGGGTGAGATCGCTGACCACGTGCAGTGAATGCCCCCCGCCTGCGGCCCACCCGTTCACCAAGGCGATCACCACCTTCGGCATGAACCGAATCAGCCGCTGGACCTCGAGGATGTGCAGTCGCCCGCCCTCGGCCGCCGCGCGCCGGGCGTCCACGGTCTCTGCCGTCTCGCCGTCGGCGTACTGATAGCCGGAGCGACCGCGAATACGCTGGTCCCCACCGGAGCAGAAGGCCCAACCGCCGTCCCGGGGACTGGGACCGTTACCGGTCAGCAGCACACAGCCGACGTCCGCGCTCATCCGCGCGTGATCGAGCGCGGTGTAGAGCTCATCGACGGTGTGCGGACGGAAGGCGTTGCGCACCTCAGGGCGATTGAACGCGACCCGGACGGCGGGAACCTGCTTGGCGCGGTGATAGGTGATGTCGGTGAACTCGAAGCCGGCGACCGGCTCCCAGAGCTCGGGCTGCCACGGGTTGCTCATGCCAGCAGACTAGCGGCCGTCCGCCGTAGGCCAGAGGTTGCATGCTGTGCACCGATTGTTCATTTTGCGCAGGTAACGTCCGGCGGCAGCGGCCCGTCAGGGTCGCTTCGGTCGAACTCAGGAGAAGGCGCATGACCCCAGGTACGAACGACCGTACCGGAGCCCCTGGCCTCACCCCGGCGACCATCTTCCTCGCCACACGCGAACACGGCCTGGCGATGTGCCGGGCCATCGCGGAGCGACTGGACATCCCCGTCGAGCAGCGGATTCTCGTGGTCGCAGACACGAGCAACACCGCAGAGGTCGAGCCGTCGTTTCCGGCGGTGCAACAACAGGCGCTCCGCGCCCAGTTCGCTCGTGTTGTCGACTGGAACGCGCTGATCTGGCCCTCCCGCGCACACGGCTTCGACTGTGTGGTCGGCTCGATGGAGGCGCGGCTGCTGGCATCGGCCCTCTGCCCGGCACCGGCGGTCGGGGTCCGCCTCGTCGTGGAGTCGATTCAAGTTCCGCCGGCTCGCGCCCTGACCAGCCTCTTCCCCGCCGCCGATCTGCACGTGTACGCCGACGGCCTGATGACCTATGGCAGTCGCCGACTCTCGCCGGCAATCACCCGGCGCATCTCCACCATCCACTACCGCGATCTGATTCCCCCTCTTCGTCCACGCCTGATCGACTACGAGGCCCACGTCAACTACCAGCCCTACGCCATCGACGAGGTGGAACGGTTCGCGGGATCGGTGGATGTCGAAGGACCCGCCCTCACCGGACGGACCGGCGTTGTCGCCCTGCAGTACCTCTCGGGGCTCGAACTGATCAGTGCCGATGAGGAACGTGCCCTCGCCGAGCGGATGATCGCCGCCGCCCAGGCGGACGGTTGCAGCAGCATCCTGGTCAAGGATCATCCCGCCCACCCTGGCCTGGCCGCGACGGCGATCGCCAGCAGCGGCGTCAGCGGCACCTCTGCCTTCCCCGACAGCGCGCCGCTGGAACAGTGGATGATCGGGCTCAGTGACGCTGATCGTCGGCAGCTGACGATCTACAGCTGTTTCTCCACAGCGCTGCCGTCGGCACTCACCCTGGGGGTCCGCGCGGTCGCGGTCGGAACCGACCTGCTGTTGAGGCGTATTCCCCGCCCCAACGGCAACTACCTCCCGACAGTCATCTGCGACTCGGTGTGCGAGACGGTGCCGTTTACGGGTCCGATCGCGGTTCGTCCCGCCCGAGCAGTGCCGGCCGCTGACGGGGCACTGGAGCTGACTCTCGAGGCGCTGGCCTTCGCCGCCGCACCGGCAGCGCATTGGGCCACGCGGCCACAGCTTGCCGCGCGCCTGCGTGAGCGTCCTGCCGACCAGCGCGAGCATCTGGGTCGCTATCTGCGCCGCTCAGTGTTGCGGAGCGTCGGACTGGGTGAAGAGGCTTCAGTCGCGGTCCCGCCGACGCTGGGTACGCCGCCGTCGACGCCTCCGCTCTGCCTGGACGACGAGGCGTTCGCGCTGACCATGGTCGTCCCCGGACGGAACGTCGAGCCGTTCGTCGGGACGCTGAGTGGCACCATCGCGGCGAACAGCGGACCGTCGATCGAGTGGATCCTGATCGACGACGGCTCCGATGACGGCTCCGCACAGCACCTGGAGCTGATCGCTGAACGCCAGCCGAACGTGACAGTGATCCGGTTCGGCGAACCCGCCGGACCGTCCGCAGCCCGCAATGCCGGCATTCGTCGCGCCCGCGGACGCTATATCGGCTTCCTGGATGCAGACGACTGGATCGCTCCTGGCCACCTTGAAACGGTCGTCGCCGAGACTCGCCGCTACAACGTCGATCTTCTCCGCTACTCCTATGTCAAAGTCGGCGCCGATCTGACCGCTCTTGTACGACAACCGGTGGACGTCCTCGACAGCCCGGTAAACCCCCGCGACTACATCCTCCCGCTCGATCAGACCACGTCGGTCGACCTGCCCCAGCCGTGGCTGTCGGTCTGCCGACGGTCGTTCCTGCTCGGTCATGAGCTCTTCTTCGATGCGGATCTGCACACCGCTGAGGACCGCGAGTGGACCTGGAGGGTGTTCCTCGCGGCGCAGACCATGGTCGTGTCCAGCGCCGTCGGGTACTACTGGCGGCGTGGCACCCATCCGTCGCTGACCCGGATCGGCGATGCTCGTCAGTTGCAGTTCCTCGACGCCTTCGCGCGCGTGATACGCCGTCTCGAGAACGGCCCCGACCAGGTGTTCTTGCCGAAGGCGCACCGCAGCGTGTTGATGATCGGCATCGGCCAGTTGACCAAGTCCGACCGTCTCGCGCCCGGATTGAGCACCAAGGCCGTCTTCGGGTTGCGCCAGGTGATCAGGCAGATGTCGGCCGAGGACCTGTTACTGGCCACGGTGAGTCTCCCGGCCTGGCGAAAGCGCCTGGTCAGCCTGATGTCGCGTCGCCTGGTCAACCCGCTTGCGGTGATCACCATCGCCCGCCAACACCGGCCGCCCGAGGACTGACGGCCGCAACGAGCCCGCCTACGGTCCGTCCGGGCCGAGCAGCAGTGAGGAGCTGACATGTCAGACCCAGAGCCGACGACCAGCATCGCGCTCGTCGCCGATACCGACAGCAGGTGGAAGTGGGCGAAAGCCACCGCCACCAAGCTCGGCCCCACCACGCAGCAACACCTGCTGATCGAGGGGCCGGCCCGGCCGAACGAGCGCCAGCTTCGCGAAGCCGGCGTCGAGCCGTCCCAGGTGACGACGACCACCATCGCCGGGCTGGCCGACGCCGTGTCGCCGGACACCGAGGTGGTGATCGTCGCCTTGCCGGGCGGCGCATGCCAGGCCGTGCTCCACGCCCTCGCAGCGCGGTGGGGGACGCAGCGACCGGTCATCATCACCGGCTATGTGGGCGTGGTCTACGAGAAGATCGTCGAGGGCCTCCTCCTCCGAGCCGGATCCGACATCATCGTGGCGAACAGCCCACACGATGCTCGCCTCTTCCGCGGATACTTCGTCGACTACGGCCTCGACCCGGACGCGGTGGTCGAGTCGCCGCTTCCCTACCTGGGGCCACCGGTAGCGTCCACCAGACCGCACCCGTTCACCGTGACCTTCGCCGCGCAGCCCAGCGTGCCCGCCACGGCGCGCGAACGCAGCTACGTCGTGGATCGACTCGTCCGGCATGCCCGATTGCACCCCGAGCGCGAGGTCATCCTCAAACTACGGAACCTGCCGGGTGAGCGGGTCACCCACCCCGATGCATACCCCTATCCGCAGCTGCTCGACCGCGTGGGCGACGTCCCGGCCAACCTGTCGATGGTCGGCGGACCGATGACCCAGGTTCTGGCGCGCACCGACCTGCTGCTCACGGTGTCGAGTACAGCGGCCGTCGAGGCCGTCCAGGCCGGCATCGCCACCGGAATCCTTACCGACTTCGGCATTAACGATCAGCTCGGTACGACCTTCTACGCCGGCTCGGGCTGCCTGACCTCGTTCGACCAGGTCGATGACGGCGCCGCTCCGCACGCCGACCAGGATTGGGCTGTGGACAACGGTCTGCACTCGCTGGATCACGCCCAGCTCCGCACCCGGGTGATGTCCCTGGTGGCTGCGGGCGCGCTCCCCGCGATTCAACCCTTCTACCAACAACGAACAGCGGGTTACTACCTCCCTCGGCTGCTGGCCGCATACGGCCTTGGCCCGGACGGAAGGGCGCTGGCGCCGTCGGCCACACGTCGAAGTCCACTGCGTCGAGTGGCCCGCGCCATCGCTCACCGGCTCTACCGCTTCGGCGACAGCGTGGTGGCACCGAAGCTGCGTAGACTGGGGGCGCTGTGAGAACACCGCTTCCTGAACCTGTCACCGTGCTGGCCGTCATCCCCGCCCGCGGCGGGTCCAAAGGCGTTCCCGGTAAGAACCTCGTCCCCGTCGCCGGCGTGCCTCTGGTCGTCCGTGCGATCCGGGCCTGCCAGCAGGCCGCACGGGTCACCGAGGTCGTCGTGAGTACCGACGACGACAACATCGCAGCAGTCGCCTCCGCCGCCGGCGCGACCGTCGTGCGTCGCCCGGCAGCCCTCGCGAACGACACCGCGTCCAGCGAAGCGGCCGTCCTGCACGCTCTTGAACAGCGCTACGGCGCCGGCCCGTTGGCAGACGTGGTGATGTTGGTGCAGTGCACCAGCCCTTTCCTCACCCCCGACGAGATTGACGAAGCTGCGGCTGCGGTCACCACGGGCGGGGCCGATAGTGCCTTCACAGCGACCGCCTTTCACGGTTTCGTCTGGCGTGAGGACGACTCCGCCTATGGCGTGAACCACGACCACCGGGGACGTCCGCGCCGACAGGATCGACCGGTGGAGTATCTGGAGACCGGCGCGGCTTACGCGATGCGTACCGCCGGCTTCCTCGAGGCGGGCCATCGCTTCTTCGGCGTGATCAAGGCGATTCCGACCGATCCACACCGGGTCCTGGAGATCGATGAACCCGCTGATCTGGAAAGGGCCCGGGCGCTGGCCGGCGTCATCGAGAAGTCCACCCAGACCCGGATCAAGCGGTCAGACCTCGATGCGCTCGTTCTCGACTTCGACGGTACCCAGACCGACGACCGGGTATGGATCACCTCCGATGGTCGCGAGCAGGTTGCCGTGCACCGCGGCGACGGGCTCGGGATCGCCGCGCTGCGGGACTGCGGTCTGCCCATTCTGATCCTGTCCACCGAAGTGAACGACGTCGTCGAAGCCCGAGCGCGGAAGCTGCGCATCGAATGCATCCACGCAGTGGCCGACAAGGCAACCGCGCTACGCGAGTGGTGCGCAGACCACGGCTTTGCTCTGGATCGAGTCGCCTATGTCGGCAACGACCTCAACGATGTCGGATGCCTGACCACGGTCGGAATGCCGATCGCGGTGGCCTCGGCGCACCCGTCGGTCATCGCTCTGGCCCGCTACGTCACCACCGCACCCGGTGGCTTCGGTGCCGTCCGCGAGATCGCTGGCTGGATCCTCGGGAGCGACTTGGATGCCTGAGCGCCCGAACTGCGCCGACCGGGCCGCAGCGCTTCACCGAAGCCTCTGGGACCAGACCCGGCGCTGCGGTTGGTCAGATCGGGCAGAAAGCGGGAGACTCGTCGCGTGGACGCGCTCGGCACGGGGCGTAGCCGAATACGGTTGAGTTCAACGAAACATCTCGTGAACTCACCGTTAACAACCATCCCCGCGGAACAGAGGAAAGACAGAACCGCATGCGACGACCGCACCGGAGCATCCGCGCGCGAGCCGGCCGGAGGCTGGAAGCGTTTGCGCGCACCGCTCCACCGTTGCTGCGGCTCGGCCTGCGTCGCCTCACTCTCCGCAGAGTGCGGGACTGGCCAGTCACCGACCTGCTGTCGGCGCTGCGCGGTCACCCGCGCACGATGCCGGCAGCGACGGGCCCGCAGGCCCCCGAGATTGTGTCCGGCTTCGACTACTGGGCGCATCTGTCGTCCATGGCCGAACAGGTGGGCCAGACGTTATCGGCGGCCGGTATCGAGCACGTTCGGCATACGACGCTGACCGCCGAGCACGTCGCCGTGCCGCTGGAGGATCGTGAGGCCGCCTGGGCTGCTTTGGCCGCACAACCCCTGGCGCGCTGGTGGTTCGCGCCGAGGCCCGGTATGAGGGGCCCCACCGGAGTACTCGCCGCCCACCACGCGCCGCCGCGCCACGCCCGGAGCTTTCGCCTGTTCCGCCGTTTGATCGACGCGAGCGGGCTGCCCGTCGCCGGAAGCAATGCCTCAATCACGGTGGAGTTCTGGGCAGAGGCCGCTGCCGGCGAATGGCGTCCCGACGGCGGAACTCACCATGCCGGCACGCGGGTGGCGCCGGCGCCGAACGGCTGGGCGGCCTACCTCACTCGAGCGGACTGGGATCAAGCACAGCGCAACCCCGGTCACGTCCTTCGCAGTCCCGGCATCCGGCACGCACTCCAGCTGAGCGAACCTGTCGACATCGTCTACACCTGGGTCGACGACACGGATCCGTCCTGGCGGGAGCGTCGAGCGTCGGTTGATCCCACTGCGCCCGGCCTTGCTGCGGACGCGCTCGACCCAGCGCGGACCCGGGACAACGATGTGTTCCGCTACTCGGTTCGCTCGCTGGCAACCTATGCGAGCTGGGCGCGCCACATCTGGATCGTGACCGACGGACAGGTTCCCTCCTGGCTCGACACCTCATCAGGGAAGGTGACCGTGGTGCCCCACACCGCGATCTTCACCGACCCGACCGCTCTGCCGACCTTCAACTCCCACGCCATCGAGTCGCAGTTGCATCACATCCCCGGCCTGGCTGAGCACTATCTCTACCTCAACGACGACTTCTTCTTCGGCGGTCCCGTGACGCCGGAGTCGTTCTTCCACGGCAACGGACTGCCGAAGTTCATGCTTTCCAGCCTCCCGTCCGACCGTGACCAGTCCGAGGATCGCAACGGCGCGACCCTGGCGGCGCGCCGCGGTCGCGAACTCATCGAGGCCACCTTCGGACGTACCACCACCCGTCGCCTGCAGCACGTGCCGCATGCGCACCGGCTCTCGACCCTGCGAGCGTTCGAAGCCCAGTTCCCCGACGACGTCGCTCGAGTGGCACGTTCGCGGTTCCGCTCTCGTGACGACCTGTCGATCCCCTCGGAGCTCGCCCACTACTACGCCTACGCACGCGATGAGGCCGTCCCGGGCAACATCTCGTTCCGCTACATCGACGTCGGCTCACCCAACCTCACCGAGCACCTGGAGAACTTGTTGGTGAAGCGGGACGTTGCCACTTTCTGCCTCAACGACGTCGGCGACTACACCGAGGACGTCGACAACGGGCTGATCTCGCGCTTCCTGCAGGCCTACTATCCCGTCCCCAGCCCGTTCGAGCGCGAGGGACGGTGAGCATGGTCAGCGAGCAGACCCGACTGCGAGTCAAGGCGGCGGTGGTCGCCGGCCGGCGCGCGCGCCGTGCCTGGTCACGCTGGTTGTGGAAGGCGTGGCCGAAGGCGCTGCGCGGGCCTTTCGAAGTCGTGGACTCTTTCGACGTCTGGGCCTACCGCGCGGAGCTGGCTCACTCGGTGTCAAACCTGTTGGATCGACACGGCGTCGAGCATCTGCTGCTGGATCGTCCGCCCATGGCGATCCCCGAGCTCATCGTCGACAAAGCCGAAGCCAAGAGGGTCCTCCGGATTCTGCGCACCGACGAGCAGGCACGACGTTGGTGGCTCGCACCCTCACATCTGGGTCCGATTGGCGTGCCCACTCCGGCGAGAATGATCGGAAGGCCGCTATGGGGTGTGACCGGCGTCATGGTCAGCAGAAACCTGGTCACCGCCGATGGGCTTTCGCTTACCAACTCTGAGGACGGGGCGCTCATCCAGTTCTGGACCCGGCTGGCGTCCGATGTCGCGAGCAAGGGCGGCGGGACGC
The DNA here is from genome assembly GCA_036788135.1 of Propionicimonas sp. Lineage (GTDB taxonomy): Bacteria > Actinomycetota > Actinomycetes > Propionibacteriales > Propionibacteriaceae > Propionicimonas. Next base: position 211,557 of record DAIQNZ010000002.1, on the reverse strand, counting down.
AGCCGAGCGGCAGCCTCGTCGCCCCGTACAGCAATGGCGTTCTCGACGTTGTCGATCCGCCGCTGTGGCAGCAGATTCAGCAGGATGGCCACGTGCTGTCCGGCCTGCTCGACCACCTGATGACGGTCACCGAGCCCGTGGACGTCGTCTACACCTGGGTCGACGGCCAGGATCCGGCGTGGCAAGCCCGCAAGGCGGCGGCGTTCAAGCAGGTCACCGGACATCTGCCGCACGACGCGGCCACGCAGGCCCGCTTCGAAAGCCGCGACGAGCTGCGCTATTCGCTGCGGTCCTTGGAGATGTACGCGAACTGGATCAATCACATCTGGATCGTCACCGACCAACAACGTCCGGATTGGCTCCACGAGGACGAGCGGCTGACCGTCGTCGACCACCGCGAGATCTTCGCCGACACCGCCACCCTGCCCGTCTTCAACTCCCATGCCATCGAGTCTCAGTTGCATCACATCCCGGGCCTGGCTGAGCGCTACCTCTACTTCAACGACGACATGCTGCTGGCCTCTCCGGTGCGGCCGGAGGCGTTCTTCCATGGGAACCGCATTCACCGCTTCTTCGTCTCGCCGGCCTTGATCGATGTCGGCGGCCACGACCGCGCCGATCACGCGGTCACCTCCGCGGCCAAGAACAACCGGTCCTTCGTTGAGCGGGAGTTCGGCGCGGCGATCACCAACAAGCTGCGTCACACACCGCAGGCCTCTTCGCGCAGCTTGATGGAAGAGTTCGAAGCGCGCCACCCGGAGATGTTCGCCGACCTCACCCGTTCGCGCTTCCGTCGGCCGACCGATCATGCCCTGACCAGCTCATTGGCCCAGTACTACGGGTATGTGAACCAACGGGCCGTCCCCGGAGTAATCGCCAACGGCTATGTCGATCTGGTCTCTCCGCACGCGGAGTTCCAGTTGGAGCAATGGCTGCGCAATCGCGATCGAGCTTGCATCTGCATCAATGACTCTGGGGCGGATGCAGCACACGTCGACGGCTTTTTGCATCGCTTCTTCGAGAACTACTATCCGCTGCCAAGTCGCTGGGAGAAGCGCTAGCGGTCACAGGAGCCGACCGGGCCGATCCGGGCGGTGGACACGATCAAAGGTAGGCTGATCGCCGTGTCGTGGCCCAGTCTCGTCCCGCTGGTGCTGTGGGCCGTGACTTTGGTGACTCTGCCTGGCATGGCAGCCGCGCGCGCCATTGGCGCCCGCGGTGCGTTGAGTTCGGCATTGTGGGCGCCGTTTTCTGTCGGGCTCATCGGAGTCAGTACCGTAGTTCTCGGATGGCTGCACGTCCCCTGGAATATCTTTACTGCGGCACTGGTCTGGGGTGCGATCGTGGTCGGCGCCTACGGACTGCGGCGCGGAATCGAGAGGTGGGTCGGTCCGCTGCCTCGTTTCGGCGGCGGGGCCGGGCGATGGCCGGCACTGGTGATCGGCGCCACGGTGGCCACCGTCGGCTTCGCTGCGTCGGCCGCAGCGCTCTTCCCCGACGCCAGCTTGTTTGCTCAGACCTTTGACAACGTCTTCCACCTGAACGCGATTCGCTACGTGCTCGACACGCAGAATGCCTCGCCATGGTGGATCAACACGCTGACCTCAGGTCAGCATGCAGCCTTCTACCCCTCGGCGTGGCACGCCTACGTTTCACTGGTGCTGCAACCTGCAGCGTTCTTCACCCCCACTCTCACGATTCCCATCGCAGTCAACGCCGCCACAATGGCGATCCTGGTCGCTGGCTGGGCGCCAGGAGTTCTCACACTGACCCAGTTGATCGCTGGCGACTCGCCCGCACCGAGTGTGCTGATGGCTGGCATCACGGGCAGCATCTACGTGTTCCCCTGGCTGTTCATCCCGTGGGGAAGCCTCTACCCGAACCTGTTGGGCTTCGCCGTGATGCCCGGCGCAATGGTTCCGCTCCTGCTCGCGGCGGGCTTCCCCCGGCAGGTCGTTGCTGACAGGCAGGTGCGCCGCGCCGGATCGACGCTGTGGCGGCCCTCTGCGCCGGCCTGGTTGAGCGGCCGGATCACCTCCGAGCGCCCGTCGCGGATCCTGGAATCGGCTCGGGTTCGCGATACCTCATATGTCGTCGCGTTCGTGTGCGCATTGCCAGGGGCCGGCCTCGCGCATCCGAACGTGGCTCTGGGGCTCGTCTTCATCGGCATCGTCGTCGGGTGGGGGCGCTGGTTGACCGTCCTGCGCCTCGCGGGCCCACGATCGACCCGTCCGCTGACCCTTGCCCTGAGCGGGGTCTCACTGCTGGCAGCGTCGGCCATCTTCTCCTGGGCGTGGGTGCGCTTCGCGCCAACCTCGGCGGCGACGCCCCTGCCAACCGATGTGTTCAGCGAAACCATGGATCTGCTCCTGGGCGCGACCCAGAAGACCCCGATGACGCTGGCCATTCCCATCTTCGTGGTGCTTGGACTCATCGTCGCGGTCACCCGCAGGGAATGGAGTCTGATCTTCCTCACGGTCGTGCCAACGCTGGCCATCGTGCTCGTCGCGAGCGCGTCCGTGCCGGGACTGTCGAACACTCTCGGCGCGGTCTTCTACAACGACCCGCATCGCATCGCCGCCTATGCCTTCATCTGCGCGCTGCCGATCATGGCGCTGGGAGCGTGGCTGGTCGTCCAGGCGATCCGGCAGGCGACGATCCGCTTGGGAGGCACCTGGCTGCGCGATGGTGCGGTGCTTGCTGTGACGGGCATCGTGACGGCAGCGATCGCCGTGCCGACGTGGACCAACGCCACACTGCCCCAACTGGGCATCGACAACGGGCTGTTCGTCACACCATCACCGACTTCACGCTATGTCAGTGCCGACGAGTACCAGCTGATGCTGCGACTGCGCGCGGAGCTTCCTCGCGATGCGAAGGTCATCGGAGATCCGGGCAACGGATCCGGTTTCATCTACGCGATCTCCGGCGTCCCTGTGGTCTTTCCACACCTTCTCGTCACGGACACAGCGGCGATGACCCAGGTGCGAAACCACCTCTTCGACAAGACTGAGATTCCGAAGAACTGCGCTGCCCTGGCCGAACTCGGCGCCTACTACTACGCCGACTTCGGCCATGGACATTACTCATTCAGCGGGCCGGACTACTACCCCGGATTGAGCCCGGTGAAGCGTTGGATGATGGCGCTCGTTGACCAGCAGGGCGATGCACGGATCTACCGCATCACCATCTGCGATCAGCCCCGCTGAGGTGGCCGGCCGCGGTCGCTAGCGACACGCTTGACTCAGTTCGGCGCCGTAACGCTGGAAGTCGAAGGACCAGGGAGAGTGGAATGCCGCCCGCCCAGTGGCACCCTGCGAACGGTGGTTGACCGGTTCGGAGAAGAAGTAGTGCAGTTCCTCCGCCAGAGCAGCCCCGTACAACCACTCGTTGCGTGCCCGGTACTGCGTGTGAGTCAGCACGATCATCCGCTGCAGGCCCGCGGAGTAGAGCGCATTGAACATGGCTGAGCCAGCGAAACCGGCCAGGACCTCCGCGTGCCCGAAGACCTGCGCTTGCTCCTGGATGCTCAGTCGTTCGGGGTAGACGATGGCGAAGCCCTGCTCGGCAAACCACGCCTCGACCTCGGGCTTGTTCAGGCACGCACGATTGTCCGTCCCCCGGGAGACGAAGACCCGCCTCGGGCTGGCGTCATCCGCCGGACCCACCAAGGCTGCACGCATCGCTGCCCAGGTATCGCGGATGACCGGGTGATAGTGATACGGCCCGGCGTTGTGCCACGCTGCCGTCGGCGCGACCAGCGAGTGCAGCCGCAACTCCTGCTGCGGGAGGTAGACCACATCCTCGGCCGCCACGCCGGCCGCGGCAAAGAGCTGATCCTCGAACCGGGGACGCTCCTGGCCCGGCGGCAAGATACACAGCGCCTTCAGGTCGGGAATGGCCGCGCGCGCCTGCGGCCAAGCCCACAGCTTGGCCAGCGACTCGGTGATGATGTGACCAAAGTGACCGGGCAGGGCACCGCTGACGTCGAAGTACGTGCCGGGCAGATCGAGCGGCTCGCCCAGCGCTGGGGCCACGGCAAACCGTCGGCCGACGCCAGCCACGGACTCCTGATTCGGACGTCGGCTCCAGCCGTGGCGAAAGCTCGGCGGCAGGATTGTCTGGCCGTGCTGGGTGTACAGCCAGTCGCGAATATGAAGGTCACCCCGGTACCAACGGCACGTCAGTGGCGGCGCTGTCCAGCTGGTCTCGGGTAATGACACCTCCTCATCGCTGTGGCACACGACACGCACCGGCGCTACGACATCAACGGCCGGACGTGTCGTGACGACAGCAATCTTGAGCCCGGGCTCGCGCGCCGCGAGGACGTCCGCTTCGAGTTCATTGACCTTCAACAGGTGATGGTGAATCTTGGGCAGCGCGAGCATCGACCCCACCGGGCGCGCAGCTGCCGCGGAAGCGATCAACTCCTGGGTGGCAGCCGCCGTCCGGCTCTCAGCCCCGGCAGCGATACGGGCAGTCCACCACTGCTGGTCGACCTGACGCAGCACATAGGAACCGCCGACGGCCACATTGAAGCAAAACCGTTCCCAACGTCCGAACTGGGTCTCCGCAGACACGGCGACGAGATCGACGATGAGCGCGGCTGGCCCGCATTCGGCAAGCCGAGTATCAGTCTGGTTGCGTCCATCGCTCGGAAACACGCGTGCAGCACCACGCCAGGCCGCGACATCGCCCTCGGTGATCACCACGAGTCGCTCACCAAAACGACGAATCCACCGCCGTGGCGAGCCGGGAGTCTCTTTCCCCCACAGCACGACGACGGGTCCAGGGGTTTGGGCGGCGGCAGCGGCGATCAACGAGAGTTCGCGCCGCGAGCCCTCTCCACGGGGTGCCGTAGCCGAGGCGCGCCCGTTCCCCTGGAATCGAATCACGTCGCCGATCCTGCCACAGGTCCTGGCCGGCCTCGGCGCGGCCCGGCGCGTCGAAGCGTTGCTCGCAGCCGGACTCTTCGTCCTCGACCCGGAAAAGGTTGTGCCAATACTGCTGCTAACCCGAGGACGACGGTTTCACCACCGCAATCGCCGCTCCCGGGACATCGGTGAATATCCCGTCGACACCCCATGACCGCAATCGGGCGACCAGCTGGGCATCATTTGCCGTCCACACCCTTACCCGCAATCCATCGGCATGCGCATGCCGGACCAGCCCCGGTGTGGTGCGGCGGCGCGGCGGATGCAGCGCCGTCGCACCCAACTCGACGGCACGCCGCCACGGTCGAACCCACAGCAGTTGGTTGATGTCGAACAGCAGGCCGACCTGAATCGGCGTCATCTCGGTCAACCGACGCACCGACTCCTGGCTGAAGGTGGACAGCACCACCTGCTCGGTCATCGCCGCCTCGTCGATCGCCGCCAACACCTTCTGCTCCAGGCCCGGGTAGGGAACCTCGGAGTTCTTCAACTCGACATTCACCCGCAGCCGGGCCGACGCCGCCAGCTGCAGCACCTCTTCCAGCGTGGGGATCTGCTCGCCCGCGAAGCCCGGCCGACCTCCGGACGCGTCCAGTGACCTCAACTCGGCGAAGGTGTGGTCTTTCACCAGCCCCCGGCCATCGGTGGTGCGATCGAGGGTCTCATCATGGATGACCACCAGCCGACCGTCCTTGCTGAGCTGGACGTCGAGTTCGAAGCCGTCCGCGCCGTCGGCGACCGCCCGCCGGAATGCCGCCATGGTGTTCTCCGGCGCCTCGGCTCGTGACCCGCGATGCGCCCAGATCTCCACCACTTCGCCTCCCGAGCTCCGCATTTCCAGCACCGATCCTATGGCCGCCAGCGCCGCCACCGGTCAGCGGCTAGGGTCGCACACGTGAGTGAACGTCCGACAACGCCCATCGATACGATCGCCAACGACTACACCGCCCGGCTGGCGGCCCTGAACCCGCTCGAAGCCACGTTCATGGGTATCCCTGGCCACGACCACCAGATGAGCGACTTCTCCCCCGAGGGCCTGGCCGCCATGGCCGCACTCGACCGCGAGACCCTGCGCCTGCTGGACGCGGCCGTCGTGGTCGACGACACCGACCGGGTCACCCTCGCCGCGATGCGCGACCGCCTGGGCCTGGCCATCGAGCAGTACGAGGCCGGCGCCTGGCTGGGCGACCTGAACGTGATCGCCTCCCCATTGCAGAACCTGCGCGACGTCTTTGACTTGATGCCCACCGCGACCGAAGGCGATTGGGTGAACATCGCTGAGCGGGCCCGGCTGCTCCCAGACGCCGTTCGCGGCTACCTCGCCTCGCTGCGCGAGGGCGCTCGCCGCGGCATCATTCCGGCTCGCCGCCAGGTGGAAGAGGGCATCAAGCAGGCCACCGAACTCGCCGACCCCCGCTCGTCCTTCTTCGTGGAGTTCGCCGCCGGCGCCCGTCCGGACGGCGCGGACCCGGCGCCTGCACTGGCCCACGACCTGGCCCAGGCCGCCCGCCAGGCGGCCGCCGCCTACGGGGAGCTGGTCAGCTATCTGGCCGATGAACTCATCGGACAGGCTCGGGTCGACGACGCCGTCGGACGCGACCGCTACGCGCTCGACTCCCGCACCTTCGTCGGCGCGGAGGTGGATCTGGACGAGACCTACGCCTGGGGGCTGGACGAACTCCAGCGCATGGCCGACGAGCAGCAGCGGATCATCACCGAGATCGCCGGGCCCGGCGCCACCATGGCGGACGCGGTGGCGCTGCTCGACCAGGATCGGGCACTCACCCTGCACGGCACCGACGCTTTGCAGGAGTGGATGCAGGCCACGGCCGACGCCGCCATCAACGCGCTTGACGGCGTCCATTTCGACATTTCTGATCAGCTGCGCACCTTGGAGTGCCGCATCGCCCCGACCGAGACCGGGGGCATCTACTACACCGGCCCGAGCGACGACTTCTCTCGTCCCGGCCGGATGTGGTGGTCGGTGCCGCCGGGCGTGACCAGCTTCGCCACCTGGCGGGAGAAGACCACCGTCTATCACGAGGGCGTCCCCGGCCATCACCTGCAGATCGCCCAGGCCGTCCTCAACCGCGACCAGTTGAACTCCTGGCGCCGACTGGTCAGCTGGAGCTCCGGGCACGGCGAGGGTTGGGCGCTGTACGCCGAGCGGCTGATGGAGGAGTTCGGCTTCATGGAGCACCCGGCCGATCGGCTCGGTCTGGTCGACGGGCAGCGGATGCGCGCAGCTCGGGTCGTGGTCGACATCGGCGTGCACTGTCGGATGCCCGCGCCGCAGCGCTGGGGCGGCGGCATCTGGGACGCCGACAAGGCGTGGGAGCTGCTCAAGGCCAATGTGAACATGGACGAGGCCTTCCTCCGCTTCGAGTTGAATCGCTACCTCGGCTGGCCGGGACAGGCGCCGTCCTACAAGATCGGGCAGCGACTGTGGGAGCAGGCGCGCGCCGAGGCGAAGGCGCGCGAAGGTGCTGGCTTCGACCTGAAGGCCTGGCACACCAAGGCGCTGAACCTCGGCTCGGTGCCGCTGGCGATCCTGCCCGAAGCCTTGGCCTGACGGCGGCCGCAGCGCACGGGCTGCGCGGCCCTGCGTCCCGGCGTCAGGGCGCTGCGCAGGGCCAGGCGCGATACGCCTTCCCCGGCTGCATTTCGGCTGCTAGTTTGCGCGCATGACGGTGGCACTCGCGCATGACGTTCAGGGCTCCGGCCCGCTGTTGGTTCTGGTTCACGGCATCACCGAGAACCGGCACTCCTGGGATCCGCTGCTGGACGATCTCGCTGCGAACCACCGCGTCCTGCGCATCGACCTGCGTGGCCACGGCGCCTCGCCCACCGGTGACAGCTACGACCTGCCCAGCATGGCGGCCGACATCGCCGCCCTCGTCGACGAGGCTCCGTTGATCGTGGGGCATTCCCTGGGCGGCATGGTGGCCACCGCCTACGCCGCGCAGTTCGACGTCCGCGGGGTGGTGAACATCGACCAGACCCTCAACCTGGCGCCGATGCAGGCCGGCCTGCTCGAGCAGGCGGCGTTGCTGCGCAGCGAGGGTTTCCCGCTGTTCATGGACGCACTGTTCGGCTCGCTCCGCGGGCAGGTGGACGACGCCGGCTGGCAGCGACTGACCGACTTGCGCCGCTACGACCAGGACGTCGTGCTGGGCATCTGGGGCGTCATGCTCGACACCACCGCGGCCGAACTCGACGACGTCGTGACTGCCATGACCACCGGCATCGACGCGCCCTACCTGGCGCTCAACGGCTTCGACCTCGGCCCGCAGTATCCCGTCTGGCTGCGTGAGCGCATCCCGAGCGCGGTCGTCGACACCTGGGACGGCGTCGGCCACTACCCGCAGCTGGTTCGCCCGGCCGAGTTCCTCGATCGGCTCGCCGCTTTCGAGGCCAGCCTGGCCTGACAGCCCCGGTCAGCGCGAGCTCAGCCGAGCCACTCCTTCGCCGCCGCGACCAGGGCGGCGACGCCGATGCTGATCGTCGGCTCGATCACCGGGGCGTACCCCGGCGAGTGGTTCGACGGGATGCCCGCCATCACCCGGATCATTTCCTCGGGGGTGCGGGCCCCGGCGTACGCAGCGGGGTCGGCACCACCGAGAATCCAGTAGACGCAGGGAACCCCGGCGGCCGTGGCCAGGTGTCCGACGTCCTCGCTGCCGGTGACCGACCCCGGATCGATCAGCCGCTCACCGACGACCTGCCGCAGCGCCTGCGCGGTGCGCTGCGAACCCTCCAGATCGTTGAACAGCAGCGGCAGCGGGGTGTCGTAGACGATCTGGGGCTCGCGCGGCGCATTCGAGGCGAGCGCTTCGGCCTTGATGATCCGCTCGATCGAGGCCAGCACCTTTTCGCGCACCGTGGCGTCGTAGCTGCGCACGTTGATCTCCAGCTCGGCCCGGTCCGGAATGATGTTCATCTTCGTGCCCGCGTGTAGCGTGCCGATGGTGACCACAGCCGAGTCCCCTCCGGCGACCTCACGGGAGACGATGGTCTGCAGGCGCAGTACCACCGCGGCCGCCATCACGATCGGGTCGACGGCCGCCTCCGGGCGCGACCCGTGACCGCCGACGCCGAACAGGGTCACCTTGAGGGCGTCCGAGCTGGCGAAAGCGGGGCCGGGGTGCAGTCCGAGGAAGCCCGCCGGAAGCGGGGCGACGTGCTGGCCCAGCACGACGTCCGGACGTCCGACGCGGTCGTAGAGGCCGTCGGCGACCATGTCCAACGCTCCGCTGCCCAGCTCCTCAGCCGGCTGGCCGAGCATCAGCAGCGTCCCGCTCCAGGAGGGATCGGCGGCGAGCTGTGCGGCGGCGCCGAGCAGGCAGGTCACGTGCATGTCGTGTCCGCAGGCGTGCATCACGGGAACGTCATTGCCGTCCGGGTCGACTCCGCGCTGGGTGCTGGCATACGGCAGTCCGGTGGCCTCGGCGACCGGAAGTCCGTCCATGTCGGCGCGGACCAGGACGGTCGGTCCTTCGCCGCGGCGAAGGACACCGACCACGCCGGTTCCGCCGATGCCGGCATGCACCTCGTAGCCGAGCGCGGCCAGCGACTCGGCGACCACCTCGGCGGTGTGGACCTCCTGATTGGAGAGCTCGGGATGTTCGTGCAGCCAGCGGTAGACCGCCGCCAACTCCTGCGGACCCGAAGACCGATCGACGACGACCTGTGCACTCATGGAAGCCTCCCGTCACTGCGCGGCGCTGGCGGCCGACCAGACCAGCGTAGGCCCGCCCGCAGCCGCGCTGAGGACGCGCCACGGTGACGGGGCCGGCTGATCTCCGCGCCGGTCAGCGCACCAGCAGCCGGGCGGCGCGGACGGCCGTGGCTGCGATCAGCCGAGCGTTGGGCTCATCGACCTGTTCGACCCAGGCTCGCGCCTGCTCCGCCGTCTTGCCGAACTGCACGTGGCGGGCGATCAGACGCTGCCGGCGCAGGTCGTCGTCCAGGCGGACGAAGATCACCTCGTCCAGCAGCCGTGGAACCTGCCGCCACGGCTCGGCGTCCACCAACAGGTAGTTGCCTTCGGTGATCACCACCGACGCCTCCGGATCGACGCCGATCGCGGCAGCCAGCGGCTGTTCCAGCTCGCGATCGAAGCCGGGGGCGAAGACGGTGTGGTCGGTCTCGCCGCGCAACCGACGCAACAGGGCGACGTAGCCGTATCCGTCGAAGGTGTCGAGCGCACCCTTCCGGTCGAGGCGTCCGAGCCGGCGCAGGCTCTCGTCGGCTAGATGGAAGCCGTCCATCGGCACGGTCACCGCGACGACGCCGCGATCGCGGAGCGCATCGATGAGGTCATCGGCGACGGTGCTCTTGCCGGCTCCTGGAGCTCCGGCGAAACCGACGAGGCGCCGGCGGCCGCTGGCGGCCAGTTCGTCCGCGAGCTGACCGATGCCGACCTCGGCCTGCATCGGCGGTTCCTCAGCCCGCCTGCGCGGGGTTGAGCACGCCGAGCTCGGCGAATGCTGCCAACGACTGCGCCGCTGCCTGCGGGTCGAGCACGTCCATCACGAAGCCGTTCTGCACCAGCACATAGTCACCGACTTCGGCCTCGGGAAAGTAGGCGAGCCGGCAGTCGATCTCCTCACCGTTCAACGACACCCGCGCCATCGGAAGCGGACCTCCGCTGATCTGCAGGATCTTGGCTGGAATCCCCACGCACATGCTCATTCACCTCCGCCGGCCGAAACCGTGTCTACCTGCAAACCCATGCCGCCGACCGGAGCCGAGCTGCACGGCAGGCAGGGATCAGCCTCGCGCACGGCGTCTTCCATGTCGAGTTCATTCGACGATGCGGCCGCTGAGCGGAGCAACTCGGCCAGCCACGGCTCGTTCTGGGCGGTGGGGGTGAGGATCTGCGCCTCGGCCAAGCGCCCGTCGTTGTCGGTGCGGTAGCGGTGCACCAACAGGCCGCGGGGTCCGTCCACCCAGCCCACCCCGACGGCCTCGGCGGCGAACCCGGCGATCGGCGTGGCCGGCTCGCCCGCGAAGAGGTCGGGCTTGGCCAGCAGCTGCAGGATCGCCTCGACCGCATGGACGGTCATGATCGCGCGGGCACCGCCGGCATCGCCGGCCGCGTCCAGCCAGCGCCGTTGCAACGCGGCAGCGCGAGGGGTCGCCAGTTCGCCGACCCGCAACTGCGCCACCGGACCGACCCGGTAACGCCCATGCTGGGGGCCGAGCGCCGACAGGTACGGACGCGGCGCCGGCGCGCCGGGATACTGCTCGCTCACCAAGCCGTCCCAGGCGCTGGCGGCAGCGCCGCACACGATGGTCTCACCGTCGGCCGACACCGCCCGCAGCCGTTCGCCGAGCAGATCAGGGCTGCCATAGCGGTCGACCAGCGCCACGTCCGACCCGGTGAAACCGGCGGGACCGGCGGCTGCCTCCAGCTGGGCCGACGCCGCGGCCGCCAGCTGTTCGAGAAGCTGCGACGCGGCTATCTCAAGCTCGGCACGCTGATCGGCGGACACCGCAGCGACCACCCCACCCGGCACCGCCGTGGTCGGGAAGTGGCCCGGTGATCCGGCCGCGGCCATCGCCGCCTTCCCGAGCCGGCGCATCGCCAGCGCGGTCGGACGGTCAGAGGCGATCAGTCGCGGTGCGTGCGTCTCCAGCGCCGAGCCGTGGTGCAACAGCCGGCGCACCGCGTCGGCCGTCGGCGATACGGCGGTGAGCCCGGCCAATGCCTCAAGCGCTCGGACACCGGCCAGATGGTGGGCGGCCGGGCAGATGCCGCACAGCTTCTCGACCAGATTCGGCACCCCGCTGACCGGCTGACCGGCCAGCAGCGCATCGACCCGCGGCAGCCCGGCCAGATCGAAGCGAGCCGATCGGACGCCGCCGTCGAGGTCGCGTTCGACCACCACCTTCGCTCCGAAGGGGTCAACGATCTCGTCGAGCACCCAACGCTGGGTCATCGTTCAGTCTCCGCATCTCGGCTGGTCGAGGCCGGCTGCCTCCGCTGCACCGGACGCCGCCGAAGCCGTCTCGTCCTCGACGGTAGCGCGCAGCAGTGACAGGCCGGCGTCACCGCTGAGCACGAAGCCTGGCATCATGAGCGGGTGCATGAACTCGGGCTGTTGACCTCCGTCGTGGCAGCGGTCGAACGCGCCGTCGCCGACACCGACGCACCCGTCGAGGCCGTCGGACTGCGCGTCGGCACCCTGTGCGGCGCTGTCCCCGAAGCGCTCCTCGGCTCCTGGCCGATCGCAACCGCAGGCACCCGGCTGGCCGGCGCCCGGCTCGACATCGAGACCGTTGCAGCACAGATCTGGTGCTCGTCCTGCGAACAGGCTCAGCAGGTCGACGAGTTCTACGCGCTCACGTGCCCGGCGTGCGGCGTCGGCTGCGGAAACCTGATCCACGGCAGAGAGTTCGAGGTGGCCTTCGCCGAGGTCGCCACCACCGACGACGCCTGAGGCGTTCCCGCCCAGCTCGGTCACGCCTCGGCCTCCTGCGCGACGACGTCCAGCCAGCCGTCCAGGACGGCCACAGCCTGCGCCACCGCCTCGTCCATCGCAGCGAGCACCGGGGGTGTCATCTCCAGCCCCAACTCGACCAGTTCGGGCACGACGCCGACCACCTCGACCTCGCTGGGTTCGGTGCCCAGCAGTCGCGATGCCGCGAACAGATCCAGCAGTCCGACCTGATGCGGGGAGAGCTTCATCGCCAGCAGGCGCGGTACCTGATCGCCGGTGAAGCGCCGCACCTGTCCGGGGGTGTCGCCGGCGACCGCGTCGAGGATCAGGAGCCGGGAGGCCTCTTGGACGACCGGCAACAGCTCCATGCCGCCGGTGGCGCCGTCCACATAGCCGATCCGAGGGTCAGGGCGCTGGCTCTGCACCCGTTCGAGCAGCGCCAGCCCGACGCCGTCGTCGCCCATGATCAGGTTGCCGACGCCCAGAACGGTGATCGGAGTGATCGCCGGCTCGAAGATCGGTCGATTGTCGGCGCTGGCCGGACGAATCCGGGCAGCACCGGGGGAAACAGAACTCATGACAGGCCTCGGGTCGAGCAGTTGGGGAGTCTGAAAACGGCGAGGCCCCGAGTCCGGAGGAAAGTCCGGACTCGGGGAGGCTCACGCCGCGGTGATCATCCGATCTTGGGAGCGTCGACCGGCTTGGAGCCGCGACGCATCCAGACGCCACCGTTGATCATCGAAGAGATGCCGGCGTGCCGCTCCAAGGAGTCGGCTCGAACGGCGAGATAGATGTGGGCGATCACGAAGGCCCAGATCAGGAACATCATGATCGCGTGGAACAGCCGGACCGGCCCGATACCGAACCAGTCGACCGGCGCGGAGACCAGTCCCCAGAACCAGCTGCTGTTCTTCTTCGCCAAGCCGTACAGCGCGAAGCCGGTCACCATCTGCATCGCGCCGGCGATGTAGACCATCGTGTAGGTGAGCTGCTGCAGCGGGTTGTGCGCCAGGTACAGCGGAGCCTCGTCCCGCAGGAAGAGGTAGTGCCCCAGCACCTCACCCAGGTTCTTGACGTCTTCCTTCTTCTTCAACGGCCACAGCGTCGGCCAGCGCAGGTAGCGGTCGCGGGAGCGGAAGGCCGAGACCACCCGGGTGGCGCCGATCAGCAACCACAGGAAGGCGGTCGTGAAGTGGATGAAGCGCACCCACCCCATCAGGAAGCCGGCCTGCTGCGCTTCGTCGGTTGCAGACGGGCCGAAGAACGGATCCATGATGTAGAAGCCGGTCAGGCTCAGGATCACGATCGCGAACACATTGGCCCAGTGCTGCAGCCGCAGCGACACCGACCACAGGTTGACCCGCGCCCAGGAATCGGGGCTGGCCGCGACGTCGTCGGCGAAGCCGCTAGGCGCCGTCGAGCGCAACTCGACATAGCCCTGGAAGACGAACTCCCCGACCCGGTCGCCGTCCTCGACGATCGCAGAAGCGATGGCCAGCGTCCGGAAGCCGCGGCGTGCCGACAGGTCGGCGTTCTTCACCGCGAGCACCCGGTCCTCGTGGCCGATCTTGCACTGCTTGAGCACGGCGGCCAGGTCACCGCGCATGATCACCACATCGCGGTAACCCTTGTCGGCCGGACGCTGCAGGTCGCGAACCCGCGTCAGGCTGTACCGCCGGTCCAAGCGGGCCGGGTCGACGTCATGCTCGCCGACGGTGACCGCAGGGATGTCGGGACGCTCGGCCGCCAGCCGTTCGGCCAGCACCACATCGACCGGGTCATCGCTGTTCGGCGCCGCGGCGGCGACGGCCATGGCGAGCACCCGTCCGACATTCAGGGTGCCGCCGCTGTAGATCGAGCCGACACTGAGCCGCGGGGTGCCCGCAGCCGGTGCCTGAGGTGCCTGCTCTTCGACGGTCATGACACCACGACCTGGAGTTCGTCCCCGTCGGGGTCAAGCACGTGTACCGCACACGACATGCACGGGTCGAAGGAGTGGATGGTGCGCAGCACCTCCAGCGGCTGGGACGGGTCGACCAGCGGGTGCTGCCCGTTGCCGGCCAGCGACACCTCGTAGGGGCCCATGTTGCCGTCCTTGTCGCGTCCGCCGGCCAGCCAGGTGGTCGGAACCACCGCCTGGTAGTGCGACACCTTGCCGTCATTGATCTGCACCCAGTGGCTGAGGTTTCCGCGGGCCACCTCGACGAAGGAGAAGCCGCTGGTCTCGGCCGGCCAGCTTGACGGCTCCCACTTGGAGGAGTCGAAGACGTCGATGTTGCCCTTCTTCAGCCCGTCGACGAAGCCGGCGAAGATGGTGTCGAGGGTCTCGACCGAGGTCACAGCCTCGACGCAGCGCGACAGCGCCCGTCCGGCGGTCGAGTTGAGCTGTGCCGGGGTGATGCCGAGCTTGGCGATGGCCAGATCGACCAGTTCCTTGGTGCGCTTGTGGCCCTGGACGTAGGCCAGGATCACTCGGGCGACCGGACCGACCTGCATCACCTTGCCGTCGTAGCGCGGCGCCTTGCTCCAGGTGTACTTGTCGGAGTTGGCCAGCCACTGGAACGGCGGCTTCGGGCCGGTGTAGGCCACCGTGGTCTCGCCGACCTTGGGCTGGACGCCGACATCGCCCTCGGTGTAGCTGTACCAGGCCGAGGACACCCACTCGGTGATCTTTTCCGGATCGAAGGGGTGGACGGTGGTCAGGTCGCCGTCGAGGATGACGCCCGGCTTCACCTCAGCATGCGGCGAGGTGTTCTGGGCGCCGGCAGGGCTGCCGGAGAAGGTCGCGCCCGACATGCCCACGGCGAAGAAGTTCGGCGAAGAGGCGCCGATGTCGAAGTACTCCTTGTAGACCCCGACGATGGCCAGCGCGTCCCACAGATAGCAGTTCTCGACGAAGTCCTTGGCCTCGGCGATCCAGTCGGCGATCTGGTCGGTCTGCACCTGGTTGACCGTCTCGGACTTGTTCGGGTCGATGCTGCAGGCCATCCCGCCGACCAGGAAGTTCGGGTGCGGGTTCTTGCCGCCGAAGACGGTGACGATACGGATCATCGAACGCTGGAACTCCAGCGCGTCCAGGTAGTGGGAGACCGCCATCAGGTTGGCCTCCGGCGGCAGCTTGTACGCCGGGTGGTTCCAGTAGCCGCCGGTGAAGACGCTGAGCTGGCCGGACTCGATGATCTGCTTGACCGTGTTCTTCACCTCGGTGAAGCGCTCGATCGTGTTGCCCTTCCACTTCGACCCGATCGCCTGGGCGAAGGCCAGCGTCTTGGCCGGGTCGGCGTTGATGGCGTCCGGCACGTTCACCCAGTCGAGCGCATGCAGGTGGTAGAAGTGAATGACGTGGTCCTGGACCTCCTGGGCGGTGAGCACCAGGTCGCGGATCGCCTTGGCCTGCGGCGGCGGGTTGGAGCCGATCGCGTTCTCCACAGCGGAGATCGAGGCGATCGCGTGCACCGAGGTGCACACACCGCAGATGCGCTGGACGAAGGCCCACACATCGCGGGGATCACGACCAAGCACGATCTCTTCGATGCCGCGGAACTGGGTGGTCTCGCTCCAGGCCTTGGTGATCTTGCCGGCCTCGGTCTCCAACTCGATGCGGAGGTGGCCCTCGATCCGGGTGATCGGATCTACAACGACTTGCTTGCCCATGTCTTACTCCGCCTTGTTGGAATCGCTAGAGGAATCGCCCGCCGCAGCATCGGGGGTCTCGGTGGTGCCGGCATCGGCACGCTTGGGGTTCGGCAGCCAGACCCGCTCGGAATCGCCGAAGGCCTGAAGCGGCTCGTTGCCGTCCGCGGAACGACGGCTGGCGGCCTGCCGGACGGCCGTCGCGCCGGCGTGAATCGCAACACCGGCGGCGGCGACGCCGATCACGCCCAGACCGACCGCCTCAGCGGTGCTCTCAACGCCGAAGCCGCCCACGTTCGGCAGGGTCTGGTAGAAGGGCGTGTAGTTGTCGAAGAAGTGCTTCTCGGTGCAACCCAGGCAGGGGTGGCCGGCGCCGATCGGCCAGCTGGTGTGTTCGTTCCACTGGATGATCGGGCAGGCGGCGAAGGTGCTCGGACCCTTGCAGCCGACCTCGTAGAGGCACCAGCCGTTGCGGGCGCCGTCATCGTCGAAGGTGCGGACGTACTGGCCGGCGTCGAAGTGCGCGCGCCGCGGGCAGGAGTCGTGAATGCGCTGGTCGTAGGCGAACAGCGGACGGCCCTGGGCGTCCAGATCGGGCATCTCGCCGTGGGTGAGCACGTAGGCGATGGTGGCGGTGATCACCTCGCCGATCGGCGGGCAGCCGGCGACATTGACCACGGCCTTGTCGGTGATGATCTCGTCGACGCCGACCGCGCCGGTCGGGTTCGGCTTGGACGCCTGCACCGAGCCCCACACCGCGCAGGCGCCGACGGCCAGGATCGCGGTGGCGTTCTTCGCCGACTCACGCAGCACCTGCTCGGCCGACTTGCCGCCGATGGTGCAGTAGATGCCGCCGTCCTTGGTCGGGATCGAGCCGTTGACCACCAGGATGTGCGGCTGGGCGTTGGTGTCGTCGAGGACCTTGTTGGCTGCATCACCGGCGGCCTGCATGACCAACTCGTTGTAGTCCACCGAGAGCAGCTTGAGGATCGCCTCTTCGATGGTCACCCCACCCGAGCGCAGTGTGCTCTCCATGCAGCCGGTGCATTCCTGCAACTGCAGCCAGACCACCAGCGGCTTCTTCAGCGCGCCCAGCTTGTCGGCGATGACCTCGGCCGGGATCGGTGCGGCGGCAGCCGGGGTCGCGGAGCCGATGACGGCACCGCCGACAGCGAAAACGGCGGCCAGCTCCCCGCAGTACTTGAGGAAGTCCCGGCGGTCGAAGCCCGCCCGGATCAGATTCCCTTCGAGGGTTGGCTCAGACCAACCGTTGAGTTCGTATGACACGAGCGTGCTCTCCCTTGTCGCTCACAGTCGACGGGGCGCTCCCCGCCGGCGGCGCTCGATGGAATCGCATGTCTCAGCAAGATTGCGCACCGAGCCTGACGCATCATAGCCACGGTTCGCTCGATTTTGCACAGCGGCAGCGGAGATTTAGCTCACGATTCCGATACGGGTTCGGTGAGCCACTCGATCCAGGCGTCCACCCCGGCGCCGGTCTTGGCCGACAGCTCGAACACCCTAGCCACGGGGTTCACCGCAGCCAGGTTGCTGCGGAAGAGCTCCATGTCGAAATCGAGATAGGGCGCCAGATCCATTTTGTTAATACATACAGCCTCGACCGAGCGGAACATCACCGGATACTTCAGGGGTTTGTCTTCACCTTCGGTAATGGAATAGACCATTGTCTTAACATGCTCACCGACTTCGAACTCGGCCGGGCACACGAGGTTGCCCACGTTCTCGATCAGGACGAGGTCGAGTTCGGCCAGGTCGAGACCGCGCAGCGCACGAGCGATCATCGGTGCGTCGAGGTGGCACTCCCCGCCGAATCCGTTGCCGGTGTTGAGCAGTGAGATCTGCGCGCCCAGGCCGCCGAGGCGTTCGGCATCGATCGGCGTTTCGATGTCGCCCTCGATGACACCGACCCGCACCCGCCCCTGAAGCTCGGCCAGCGTGCGCTGCAGAAGTGTGGTCTTGCCCGACCCCGGTGAACTCATCAGGTTCACCGCACGGACGCCGGCCGCATCGAAGGCCGCGCGGTTGTCGGCGGCGAGCCGATCGTTCTCGGCGTAGATGTCTTCGAGGATCTCAATGCGTTCGCGACCGGTCTGGTAGCCGGAGTGGTCGCCGATCAGTTCAGCCAGGGCCTCATCGTGATCGTGATGCACGGTGCTGTCGGCATGGGTGTGGGTGTGCTCGTGGTGCTCATGATCGTGATCGTGGGAGTGCACGGTGCCGTCGTCGTGGCGGTGGAAGCGGCCCATCAGGAATGTCCTTTCTGCTCCCCGATCAACTCGGAGACATCAATGGCGGTGAGGGTGAACTCCTCGCCGCTGACCAGGTGAGTGCGGCCGGAACCGCAGGTGTGACAACTGAAACCGAGCTCAGGCCCGAGCGCGGCGCTGGCACCACAGGCATCGCAGGCCAGCACGGCGGGCACCGAGGTCAGGTGCAGTTCGGCGCCATCCAGGACGGTGTCGCGCACCACGAAGACCCAGGCGTGACTCATCGCCTCCGGAACGACCTGGCGTAGCTGACCGACGCTGACGTGGACGGCCTCCACCCGGCGCTCGCCGGCGGCGCGGCCGACCGCTGCGGCCAGCGAGCGGCACAGCGAGACTTCGTGCATCCCTGGCCCCTTCCCGCCGCAGAACGCGGCCAGTGTTCCACAACCGGCGGCCCGTCACCCACCTTGAGGCGGGCCGACGGTGCAAAGGGGCTGCCGCCGGTCGCATACTTGGCCGGTGATCTGCCGCCGCGAATACCTGCTGCGCGGAGTGGTGCAGGGTGTCGGCTTTCGTCCGCACGTCGCCGTGGTGGCGGCACGCCATCCGATCAGCGGCTTCGTCGGCAATGACGATCTGCAGGTCTTCATCGAGGCGCAAGGCGAACCGGACGTCCTGGACGCGTTCATCGACGACCTGCTCGCCACCCTGCCACCATTGGCCCGGGTGATCGCGGTCAGCTCCCGTGAGCTTCCGCTCGGCACCGAGGACGATTTCCGCATCGTCGCCAGCCGGCACCTGCCCGGCGTCCGCACGCTGATTCCCCCCGACGTTGCCACCTGCACCGACTGCCTGGCCGACATGGCCGACCCCGCGAATCGCCGCTACGGCTACGCCTTCACCACCTGCACCAACTGCGGCCCGCGGCTGACCATCATCGAAGACCTGCCCTATGACCGCCCGGCGACGACCATGCGGGGCTTTCCCTTGTGCCCGGCCTGTTCCGCGGAATACCGCGACCCCGCCGACCGGCGCTACCACGCCCAGCCGATCAGCTGCTTCGACTGCGGTCCGACGCTGTGGCTGGTGGATTCGCCCGGACCTGGCGTCGCCGATCCGGAGTGGGTGCGGACGTCCAGCTCCCGGCCGGTCGACGCCTCTGCCGCTTCCGCCGCCACTCCTGATGACCCCAGCCGCACCGCCGAGGTCCGCGCGCAGCAGACCGCGGTGATCGCCGAGGCACGCCGCCGGCTGCTCGCCGGACAGATCCTCGCCGTCAAGGGCCTGGGCGGCTTCCACCTGATGTGCGACGCGCGCAACGCCGCAGCCGTCGAACGGCTGCGGGAACGCAAGCGTCGCTCGGGCAAGCCGTTCGCGGTGATGGTGCGCGATCCGTCGGCGGCGCTGGCACTGGCCGACCTCAGCCCTGACCAGCTCGGACAACTCGCCAACCCGTCCCGGCCGATCCTGATCGCGCCGATGTCAGCGAGCTACGACCTGGCCGACGCGGTGGCGCCGGGGCTGCGCGATGTGGGTCTGATGCTGCCCTACGCCCCGCTGCACTCGCTGCTCCTGGACGGCGAGGAGTCGCTGGCGCTGGTGGCGACCTCGGGGAACCTCAGCGAGGAGCCGCTGTGCTTCACCAATGCCGACGCCCTGACCCGGCTGGCGCACCTGGCGGACGCCTTCGTCCTGCATGACCGAGGCATCCACGTTCCGGTGGAGGACTCGGTGATGCTGGCCCTGCCCGGCGCGGACGCGCTGCCGATCCGGCGGTCGCGCGGTTACGCCCCGCTGCCGGTGCTGCTGCCGTCGGTCAGCAGCCGGTCGCCGGCGCCGGTCGTGCTGGCCGTCGGCGGCGAGCTGAAGAACACCTTTGCCCTGGCCAGCGACGACCTGGCGTTCGTCTCGGCGCACGTCGGCGACATGGGTTCGCTGGCTTCGCAGCAGGCCTTCGAGGCCTCGGTGGCGCAGCTGATCACGATTCATCGCCGCCAGCCGGAGGTGGTGGTGTACGATCTGCATCCGGGGTACGCCACCACCGGTTGGGCGGAGCGCTATGCCGACGCCCATCCCGGCGTCCGGCTGCTGCGGGTGCAACACCACTACGCCCATGCGCTCTCACTGCTGGCCGAGTACGGCATCAACAGCGGGCCGGTGGTCGTGGCCGCGCTCGACGGCACCGGCTACGGAACCGACGCCACCATCTGGGGCGGCGAGATCCTCACCATCGGCGCAGGTGGCGCCAGCCCGGCGGCCTGGGAGCGCAGCTGGCACGTGCCGACGTTCTCCCTCGTCGGAGGCGATCGGGCGATCAAATACCCGTGGCGGATCGCCCAGGGACTCGCCCATTCGTGGGGCCTGGAGATCATCGGAACCCCCGCCGACCGGGACGCCCCGTCCGCCGAACGGCGCCTGGTGGCCTCGCAGTTAGCCTCCGGCACCGGGGTGGTGGCGACGAGCTCGGCCGGACGGCTGTTCGACGCCGCGTCGGCGCTGCTGGGGTTGTGCTTGGAGGCGACCTACGAGGCACACGCGGCGATGGCACTGGAGCGGTCGGCTACCGCCTGGGCTCGGGTGCACGGCGTGGAGCCGACAGAGCTCTCCCCCGCCACCGCGCCGACGCTCGCCGCCGTCTTCGACCAGTTGCTGGCGAGCACCGACCTGAGCGTCGGCGAACGCGCGTGGAGGTTCCATGTCGGGCTGGCCGCCGCTTTCGCCGATCGGCTGGTGGAGGCGGCGCACGCCGCCGGGACGATGACCGTCGGTTTGACCGGTGGCGTGGTCGTGAACCGGCTGTTCAGCACGGCGATCCGCGACAGTCTGGACGCCCGCGGCTACACCGTCCTCACCCATCGGGTGGTGCCGCCGACCGACGGCGGCCTCAGCCTCGGCCAGGTCTGGGCCGGACGCCTGCTGGCCGCCGACAGCTGACCCCTGCCCCACCGACGCCACCGCGGCCCCCTTGGCCCCGGCGCTGCGTGCGTTCATCCCCTCGCCGATGGCTCGTCGGGGAGGTCATGGGTGATCGACGAGGCGCAAGGTTGCGCGACGCCGGCGGCCGCGCAGCCCTACTCGACGCGGACGCCCAGACGCGCGGCCAGGATCGGCGCCAGATCGAGCAGCTGATCGGCCGAGACCGTGACGCCGCGCAGGCCGTCGGGGCTGCCGATATCGACCAGCTCGGCACCGCGGAGATCGACATCGCTGAGGTGGGAGTCGGCCAGTTCGAGACGTCCGATCCGGCAGCCGGAGAAGGACATCCGCTTCACCGTGGCCCGCATCAGGTCGAGTTCCTCGATGACGCAGTCAGTGAAGGCCACATCGGCCAGGTCGGCGCCGCGGAGGTTGACGAAGCCGAGCTTGCAGCCGACGAAGTGCATCCGGCGGAAGTTGGCGTCGTACAGCTCCATCGCGCCGATCCGGCTGGAAGCGACCTCGCTCTCGCGCCAGCCCGCGTCCGGGGCGGTGAGGGCAAGCACGTCGAGCGCCTCGAGGCGGGAGTCGCTGAGCACCAGGGCCCGCGCCGTCCACGTCCGGCAGCTCAGGCCGGCGACCTGCGAGGCATCGATGCGGCGGCGCACCGACCACCGCACCTCAGGCAGCTGCACCGGAGTGACCGAGCGGCCCTCCAGGTCGTCACCGGTCGGATCGGTGAACTCCTCGACGTCGAGCGGGCTCAGCGCGCCGAGACGAACCGGCGACAACACGGGCGCCGCCGTCGGCGCAGGCTGCTTCATGACTGGCACCCTATGGCGCCCCGCCGACAGCGCGCCTGCTCGACCACGATCTCCCAGACGCCCTCAGCGCGGCCAGTCGTCGGCGAGAATCGCCATCGTGTGCGCGTCCACCCAGCCGTCGTCGAAACGCAAGGCGTGCCGACGGGTGCCTTCCCAGCCGAAGCCAACCTTCTCGTAGACGTGACGGGCCCGCGGGTTGAAGTCGAAGACCTCGAGTTCGACCCGGTGCAGGCCGCGGGCGAACGCGTGCCCGACAGCGAGCCGGGTGGCTTCGGTGCCGATGCCGCGCCCGCGCGCACCCGAGGTCCAGATCCGAAAGCCGCAGCTGTGGTTGTCGGCGTCGAGATCGTTGAGCACCACCTCGCCCACCACTGCGCCGGCCGCCCGCTCACGGACGGTCCAGACGATGCGGTCCTCAGCGGTCGACCAGCTGCGGTAGATGGTCCGCAACTCGGCGGCGCTGTGGGGCTCCAGCTCGGCCGGCGTCGGGTGGGAATGGTGTACCGACCCGGTCAGGATCGCCACTTCGGGGTCGCGCATCAGCGGCGCCAGCAGGTCCACGTCGCTTTCGGTGACCGGCACCAGCCGGACGATCTCCCCGTCCAGTACCGGTTTGTCGGCGAACAGACCCACGGCTCAGCAGATCCGCGGCAGCGGGTCGCCGACCAGCATGTCGACCATCCGGGTGCCGCCGAAGCCGGTGACCAGCACCACGGACGAGGCCGGCTCGACCACGATCCGTCCGACCAGCGCCGCTTCCTCACCGCCCGGCAGGCCCTGCACCGCAGCGAGCGCGGCCTCGGCCTCGTCGGCCGGCACGACTGCGACGAACGTGCCCTCGTTGGCGACATAGAGCGGGTCGATGCCGAGCATGTCGCAGGCACCGCGAGTCATCTCGTGCACCGTCACGGCGTCGTCCTCGACGACGACCCCCAGCCCGGTCGCCTGCGCCAGCTCGTTGAGCACGGTGCCCAGACCGCCGCGGGTCGCATCTCGCATCCAACGGGTATGGGGTGCCGCCTCGAGCAGGGCCGCGACCAGGTGGTTCACCGCTCGGGTGTCGGAGGCGATCGGCGCATCGATGGCCAGGTCGCCGCGGGCCATCATCACCGCCATGCCGTGATCGGCGATCGCGCCGGAGAGCAAGATCTTGTCGCCGCGCTGCACCTGCGCCGGGCCGAGCGCTCGTCCGGCAGGGACGATGCCGACACCGGCGGTGGTGATGAACAGCTGATCGGCCGCGCCCCGGGCGACGACCTTGGTGTCACCGGTCACGATCCGGACGCCGGCAGTTTCGGCAGCGGTCCTCATCGCCTGGACCACCTTCTGCAGGGTCTCGACCGAGAGCCCCTCCTCCAGCACGAAGGCCGCGGAGATCGCCGTCGGCACCGCGCCGGAGACCGCCAGGTCGTTGACCGTCCCGTTGACCGCCAGTTCGCCGATGGAACCACCGGGGAACTCGATCGGCGAGACCACATAGGAGTCGGTCGACATCGCCAGCCGAGCGCCGTCGGCCAACTCCGGCAACGTCAGCACGCCGGCGTCGCCGAGCTCGGTGAGCACGTCATTGCCGTAGCCGGAAAGAAAGACCGCATCGACCAGCGCAGCCGACGCCTTGCCGCCGGCGCCATGGGCAAGGGTGACGTGATCGTCGGTGAATCGGGGCCGGCGGGCGCGAACCTGACCGATCCGCTGATTGACCTCGGACTCGTCCTCGTTGATCCGATTCTTGGGATCCATCGCCCGCTCCACTCGCCGCTCGCCGGGGCTGCGGCTGGCGCAAACCCCATGTCGGAGGTGATGATAGCCGTCGCACCGGCTGTTGCCGGGGGCGGAGCGAGGAGAGCGCATGTGCTTGGGTGTTCCCGCTGAGGTTGTCGCCATTCCCGACCTGGAGGTTCCCCGGGCCCGGGTCGCGATCAGCGGTGTTGAGCGAGTCGTGGCCACCGATCTGTTGATGGACGAAGGGCTGGGCGTCGGCGATTGGGTGCTGGTCCACGTCGGCTTCGCCCTCAGCAAGATCGACGCGGACGAGGCGGCGATGACCCTGGAGCAGATCAAACGCCTGGGTAACAACACCTTCGAAGACGAACTCGCTTCGTTCAAGAGTTCGGCGATCGAATGAAATACGTCGACGAGTACCGCGACCCGGCCGCGGCCAAGGCACTGCTGGCCACGATCGAGGCGCAGGCCGCGCAGCTGGCTCGTCCGATCGCGATCATGGAGATCTGCGGCGGCCACACCCACACCATCTATCGCCACGGTCTGGAGCATCTGCTGCCGGAATCCATCGAGCTGATCCACGGCCCCGGCTGCCCGGTCTGTGTGATCCCGATGGGCCGCGTCGACGACGCGATGTGGCTGGCCAGGCAGCCCAACGTGATCTTGACCACCTTCGGCGACATGATGCGGGTGCCCGGATCGAAGGGTGAGTCATTGCTCGATGTGCGCGCCGGCGGTGCTGACGTCCGCTTCGTCTACTCGCCGCTGGACGCGCTGCTGATCGCCAAGGAGAACCCCGACAAGGAGGTGGTCTTCTTCGCTGTCGGCTTCGAGACCACCGCACCCTCGACCGCGGTCACCCTCGAAAGAGCCCGGATCGAGAACGTCACCAACTTCTCGGTGTTCTCCAACCACGTGACCATCGAGCCGCCGCTGCGGGCGATCGTGAACGGCGGCGAGACTCGCGTCGATGCCTTCATCGGGCCGGGTCACGTCGCCACCGTCGTCGGCACCGACGCCTTCGCATTCCTTCCGTCCGAGTTCAATCTGCCGGTGGTGGTCACCGGCTTCGAGCCGCTGGACATCCTGCAGGCGATCGCGATGATCCTGGAGCAGTTCGTCTCCGGTGACGTCGAGGCCGGACGGGCATCGGTCGGCAACCAGTACGCGCGGGTAGTGCGGCCGGCTGGAAACACCGCCGCGCTGGCCCTGATGGGGAAGACCTTCGCGCTGCGCGAGACCTTCGAATGGCGCGGCCTGGGCTGGATCGAAGGCTCCGGTTTTGGAATCTCGCCGGCCTACTCAGCCTGGGATGCCGAGGCGAAGTTCACCGTCCCAGGCGAGCGGGTGGCCGATCCGGCCGCCTGCGAGTGCGGCTCGGTGCTCACCGGCAAACTCAAGCCCTGGCAGTGTCGCGTCTTCGGCACGGCCTGCACCCCGGACAACCCGATCGGCACCTGCATGGTCTCCCCGGAGGGCGCCTGCGCCGCCTACTACAACTTCGGCCGGATCGATCGCGCGATGGCGCAGTCGGTGGTCATTCAGGACTGAGCAGGCCCGGTCAGCCCCGGCGTCCGCGACAGCTCAGCTGCGGTCCTCCCACTGCGGCCACTGTGGCGGCGGAGTCGACAGCGTCGGCCACGGATCGCCCGGTCGATGAAATCCGGGCTCGACGACCGGCGGCTCCAGCGCGTCCGGTTCGGCGGTTCGGCCCGGCGTCGGCCGGAGGAACCGACGAAGCTGCGGACCGGCCAGGTCGAAGAGAAGTCGCTCGCGCTCGGCGGGAGTGCGCCCCCTCCAGGTGGCTGCGATCGCGTCGAGTCGCTGCAGTTCGGTTCCCAGGACGCCCGCTTCAGGACCAGCCAGGCGCCAGCTGCTCGTCCCGCGCGGCCGACCCAACGTGCGGGCGATGTCGACGGCGGCCGCGGCGAGCATCGGCTCGTGCAGCACTCCGCGCGTCGGACGTCGAGTCGCGCGGTTGACGATGAAGATGGCCAGGAAAGGCACGACCCACGGCCACTTCACCGCGCTGACTGCGGCGATCGCCACCAGCGCCACGACGAGGGCGACCACGGCGCCGACGGCAACGAAGACACGCCCCGGTCGAAGCCGCAGCCGAACGCGGGCAGATTCCGGGTCGACCGTGATCGTGAGCGCGTCGAAGCGGCTCACCCACGATGCAGCTTGCCCCGTCTGGTTCTCGTTCATGACAGGCCCATTCTGCTCCGCAGGGCCGCATCGCCGGCGGCGCTCAGGCTCCGTTGAGGTAGGCCAGCACCGCCCGCACCCGGCGATTCTCCTCGTCGGGGCCGAGATCGAGCTTGGCGAACACGTTCGCGACGTGTTTGGCCACCGCCGCGGGGCTGATCACCAAGGCGTCGGCGATCTGGGAGTTGGACGAGCCGTCGGCCATCAGCGACAACACCTCGTGCTCGCGCGGCGTCAGCCGGTCGAGCTTGGAGTCGCCGCGACGCGCCTGCAGCAGCGATCGCACCACCTCCGGGTCGATGACCAGGCCGCCGCCGGCAACCACCTGCAAGGAGTTCATGAAGTCGGCCACCCGCCCGACGCGCTCCTTCAGCAGATAGCCGGTGCCTGCGGCCTGCGGCAGCGCGGCCGCGTCCAGCAACACCGAGGCGTAGGCCGGTGCCACGTATTGGCTCAGCACCATGATCGGCAGCGTCGGGAAGCGCTCGCGAAGTTCGACGGCGGCTCGCAGCCCGTCGTCGGTCATCCCCGGCGGCATCCGAACGTCAGTCAGCACCAGATCCGGCAGCTGCCCGGTTGCGGCGAGTTGGCTGACCGCAGAGACCAGGGACGGCGCATCGTCGGCTTCGACAACCACCTGATGGCCGGCCCTTTCGAGCAGGCCCACCAGGCCTGCCCGCAGCAGGGCGGCGTCGTCAGCGAGCGCCAGCTTCATGGCCTCGATCGTAGGGCAGCGTCACGCTGACGGTGGTCGGGCCGCCGGCGGGGCTGGTCAGCGAGAACGTGCCGGCCGCGGTCTGGGCACGTCCGGCCAGACCGCTGATCCCGTGCCCGGACACCCAGCGGGCACCGCCGCGGCCGTCGTCACTGATGTCGAGGCGCAGCTCGCGGTCGGCGAAGGTCACCAGCACCCGGGCCTGAGTCGCGCCGGAATGCTTGGCCACATTGGTGAGCGCCTCAGCGGCCACGAAGTACGCGGCGCTTTCCACTTGCTGGCGAAGAGCTCGCGGCGTGCCGTAGTACTCGAACTGGGTGGCGACGGGCTGGCGCGCGGCAAGTTCTTGGAGCGCGGCGAGCAGCCCGCGGTCGGTCAGCACCTGCGGATGAATGCCGCGGATCGTGGTGCGCAGCGCCGCCATGCCGTCTTCGAGTGCCGACTGCGCGCCGAGGATCGCCTCGCGAGCGGCGGCGGCGTCGTCCTGGTCCAACCAGTAGACGGCCTCGCCCAGGCGCATGGTCGAGACCACCAGATGTTGCTGGGCGCCGTCGTGCAGATCGCGCTCGATGCGGCGACGTTCGGTCTCGAAGACGTCGACCAGGTCGCTGCGAGAGCTGGTGAGCTCGGTCACCTGACGGGTCAGCGACGAGTACGGCAGCAAGATCGAATGGACGATGTAGGCCTGGCCCGCAGCCAGCACCCAGGCGACGTACAGGCCCAGGGTGAGCGCGATGTACAGCCAGATCACGCTCAGCACGAGCATGACGATCTGGTTGCGTCGCCCCAGGCTGGCCTGAATGCCGCTCACCCCGGCGAACAGGGCCAACGCGACCATCGCGCCCGGCACCAGGTTGATCACCCCGAAGACCACCGTGATCGCCCAGACTCCCAGCGTCGACTCGCCGCGTCCGGCGAAGGTCGCGCGCCAGCCGGGACGGGTCGGGTCGGCGGCAGCGAGCGGCGGCAGGCCGAGCACGCTCAGCCGTCCACGCTCAACGGTGGTGGTCGCGTACGCGATCCACGGCAGAAAGATCACCGCGACCACACCGACGAGGAAGGCCACCGCACCGACCAGCACCGAGGTCACCGCATAGACCGCCGACCGCCAGGCCAACGGGCTGGCCACGATCATCAAGGGATTGCGGGTGATCGTCAGCCGCCGACGCAGGTCGACGTAGGGATCGACGACGGGCGGTGTGGTCACGGCTCCAACCTAGATCGTTCGCCCGACCGCGCGGACGAAATCACGTCCGCGCAACCAGATCGGCGGTCAGACCCCGCGCCACCGAGCCAGCGGCCCAGGCGCCGGCGAGCACCAGGCTCGCGGTCACCAAGACACTGGCCAGGAAGAGACCGGCAACCTCGGGTACCGCGTAGATGTTCGGCCCCACCAGCGGAACCATGATGGCCATCACCGCCGCGCTGGCGGTGCCGACGGCAGCGATCAGCGGAATCGACGTCTCTCGCAGCCGCGCGCGAGCCAACGTCGTGGTGTCGGTGCCGGCCAGGACGAGATTGCGGTACTCCTGGCGCTGGTCGATCAGTCGACCGGCCTGCATCACACCGGTCGAGACCGCGGCCAGCAGACCGGCGATCACCAAGGTGAGCAAACCGCCGGTGGTCAGGTCGGCCAAGAACACCCGCTCGCCGGCGTTGACCGCGTTGGCGCCGCCGAAGGCGCCGACCACACAGGTGAGACCGGCGATGAAGGTGGCGATCGAGACGCCGCCGACGCTGCGCCAGGCCGCTTTCGGGTCGTCCACGATCCGCCGTCCGGCGAGCAACGTCGCGGCGCTGCGGGCGCCTGCGGCGGTGATCCGTCCGACGACTTGGAGCACGAGAGGGCCGACCAGGTTCAGCACGGCCATCGCGATCGCCACGAAGCCGCCGAACACCAACACGACGAAAATGCCGGCGAAGGATCCGGTCAGATTGACCGATACCGCCGCGGCCACCACGGCCAGCACCAGTGCGGCGAGTCGTCCGATGCTGAGCTTCGGACAGGTGGTGCGCGCGGAGACACCCAGCGGGGTGACGACTACCCGCTGCAGGCTGGACGCGGCCGAGACCACACCCACGGTGATGACGCCGAGCACGGTGGCGGCCAGAATCGGCAGGCCGACCCAGAGCTCCAGCAGACTGAGCTGACGGCCCTGGAAGCTGAGCGTGGTGACCGCCGGCAGCACCGCGAGGTAGCCGGCGACGCCGATCAGCGAGCCGATCGCGGCCTGAGCGCCGGCGTCGAGCAGCGTGATCACCGAGACCTGGGACGCGGTCGCGCCGGCCAGGCGCAGCGCGGCAAGCCGGGCATCGCGGCGAGCCATCGCCAACCGGGCGGCGGCCGCACCGAGAGTGGTCAGCGGCACGACCAGCAGCAGCACGGCGAAGCCGGCCAGCATCACGTACACCAGCGGCGGCGTGTCGCCCACGGTGAGCCCCTCCTGCCACCGGCGGACGAAGGCCAGCAGCCCACCCACCACCACCAGGGCAACGGTCGAGGTGGCTGCGAACGCGATCACCGCCAGCAGCGAGGTGAACCGCGCCGACGCGGCGCGGTCGTCCTTGGTGTGCGTGCGCAGCAACCACCACAGCTGGACGGCATTCATCGGGCAACTCCTCGCAGACCACCGACACCGGCAGGCATCGACGGCTGCAGCGGCGGCGCCGGCGGTGGGGTCACGGCCCCGGACTGCTGCTGGCGGGCTTCGTGGACGATGCGACCGTCGGCCATCGTGACCGTGCGCGAGCACCAGTGGGCGACGTCCGGGTTGTGGGTGACTACGACCAGCGCAGCCCCACAGATGTGCGCGGAGGCGCGCAGGACGCGCATCACCTCCCAGCCGGTGGCGTTGTCGAGCGCACCGGTCGGCTCGTCGGCGAAGATCACCTCCGGATCGCTGACCAGCGCGCGGGCGATGGCGACGCGCTGGGCTTGGCCGCCGGACAGTTCACCGGGTCGACGGTGCTCCAGGCCGGCCAGGCCGAGGCGCGCCAGATGCTGGCGAGCCAGGTCGGTGGCGGTCTTGCGATCGAGGCCGGCCAGCAGCAGCGGGAGGGCGGCGTTCTCTTCGGCCGGCAGTTCGGGCAGGAGCTGGCCGGACTGGAAGACGAAGCCGAACTCGGAGCGGCGCAGCCTGGTGCGCTGGGCGTCCGACATGGCCGCGAGGTCGCGTCCGCGCCACGAAACCGTGCCGGTGGTGGGCGCGAGAACGCCGGCGAGCAGGTGCAGCAAGGTCGTCTTGCCCGAGCCGG
Source organism: Propionicimonas sp. (assembly GCA_036788135.1). Classification (GTDB taxonomy): domain Bacteria; phylum Actinomycetota; class Actinomycetes; order Propionibacteriales; family Propionibacteriaceae; genus Propionicimonas. The sequence continues at coordinate 181,677 of DAIQNZ010000002.1, read as the reverse complement.
ACGGCCCCATGATGGCGATCGACTCGCCGGCGGCGATGCGCAGATCGACGCCGTTGAGGGCGCGGGTCTCGACCGGCGCGATGCCGTAGGTCTTCGTGACGGCGGCGGCCTGCAGGACGGGACCGCTGCGATCAGCAGCGCTGTTGTTGGTCAGGGGCTGGGTGGCGGGAGTGGTCTGGTTCACGTCCTCAAGCCAACCCGGATTGGTGACGATTCACACGGGCGCTGGGCGGCGTCTTGGGGGTAGTGCTGGGACTACCCCCACCGGCTGAAACGATAGAATGCGTCGATGCCACGCTCTCCTCTTCGGCCACAGCCATCGCGAGTGAAGCGCCTGGTCGGATGGGGATTAGTGACCGTAGCGCTGATGCTGCTGGCGATCGCCGGATGGATCCGCTACCGCTTCGGGGCGGTCAGTCTTGAGCAGATCATCAGCAATCTCCCGATCGGCCAGGGCAAGGGCATCGGCAACAACGGGCTGGCCGTGGAGGCGGTCGGCTTCTGCATCGTGGCGCCGATCCTGCTGGTCAGCGCGGCGGCGCTGGGCGAACGCCATCTTCACCAACCGATCGTGGCAACCCGTGGCGCCCGGTTCATCCCGCTGGCGGCGTTCATCACCGGGCTCGCGGTGCTGCTGGGGGTCGCCGGAGTGCCGGAGTACGCGATTGCGCAGTTCAGCGAGCAGAGCTTGGCCGCGTACTACGTCCGGCCGGCTGTGACGTCGACGCCGTCCACGCCGAAGAACCTGATCACGATCTATCTGGAGTCGACGGAGAACACCTTCGGCGATCCGGACCTGATGGGCCGCAACCTGCTGGCCAACCTCGACGAGGCCACCGAGGGCTGGGCCGACTACCGCGGCCTCGAACAGTACGCGGGCGGCGGCTGGACCATGGCGGGGCTGGTGGCGACCCAATGCGGGATTCCGTTGAAGAGCCAGCTCACCGTCGAGGGGCTGGACTACAACAAGATGGGCGAACAGGTCGACCACTACTTGCCCGGCGCGACCTGCCTGGGCGATGTGCTGGCCGCGCAGGGCTACACCAATGTGTTCGTCGGTGGAGCGGACGACGACTTCGCCGGCAAGAAGACCTTCCTCGGCGACCACGGCTACAGCCGGGTCTACGGGCTCTCCGACTGGAAGGCGGACGGCGAGGACCCCGACCAGATCTCTGAAGCCTGGGGCCTGTCGGACGCCCGGATGACCGCGCACGCGCTGGAGGTCCTCAAGGGCCTGCACGCCTCGTCACGTCCGTTCAACCTGACGATGCTCACCCTCGACACGCACGAACCGGCCGGCGTCTTCCCTGGCTGCAGCACTGATGACGCCATCGCGATGGCCACCGCCATCACCTGCTCGACGCGGGCGGTGGCACGGTTCCTCGGCGCTGCGCAGGCGGCCGGGTACCTCGACGACACCGTCGTCATGGTGATGGGCGACCACCTCAAGGGCACCGGCGACCACGACTCGTTCCGCGATGCCCTGCTGCGCGCCGATCATCGGACCATCGTGTTTCGGGTGTGGAGTCCACACGCAGTGGTGCGCTACGCCCGGGAGTCGGCCGACCAGCTGAGCGTGCTGGCCTCGACCCTGGAACTGCTCGGTTTCGGGGTCGACCACGGACGCGCGGGAGTCGGGGTCTCCTTCGTCCAGTCTCACGAACTTTCCCGGACGGCGCTGGCGCTGCCGTCGCAGGAGTACCGGACGTTGCTGCTGGCGCCGTCGAGCGAGCTGTATCGGGGGTTCTGGCAGGGGCGGTGAAAGCGCCCGGAGCGGTGCGCCGGCTGTGGGCTCAACCGGCGCACCTTGGCCCGGCGAAGCATCCCGGGCTCCTCGCAGGGCTCACCACGCCGGTACCCAGCAAGATGCCGGCAATCCCGGATCTTCGGGATCCGGCGGCCGCCGGCCGGCGACGGGCGGGCCGGAACCCACGTCCGCCGTTCGCCGCGCCCTCGGCTACCGCTCGTCGGGGGTACCCACCTGCGCGCGAAAGAAGTCCCAGATCGCGGTCGGCGCGTCCAGGTCGTGGGTGGTTGCGCCGAAGATGCGCGGAAATCGGTGCGTCGCGGCCGGAATGACGTGTCCGCCGTTCTCGACCACGTACTGCACCACGACGGGCTTGCCCTCCACCCGATATGCCAGCTCCCGGACGCTGGTTCGTCCGGAATCGCGCCGGTGCGGCAAGGTCCGAGCATCCGGGTCGCGAGTCGCACCGTGGAGAGCGGCCAGAGCGGCCGCGGTGGCGTCCGCGGAGATCACCCGACCGCGCGGAGAGACGCCGAAGAGCGTGACTTCGCCGCCGAGGAACGGCGACGTCCGGTCCGCCGTGCCGGCAATGAGCAATGCCGGCACGCGCCGGCTGATCGGCGCATAGCCACGGTTCTCGACGTCGGGAAGGTTCGCGGCGATCACCGCGACGCCCGCCAGGGGTTCGCGACCCTCGGCGAGCAGACGCAACACCATCTGGCCGCCATTGGAGTAGCCCACGAGGAAGGCGTCTGGACCGAGCCGGTACTGGGAACGCAGCCGTGCCACCAGGGCATCGATCAGCGCGACGTCGTCGATCTCCGCTCGTCGCGCAGGTGTCCGCGACCCACGGCGTCCGTCATTCCAGCCCTTGCTGTAACCGTCCGGGTAGGCGACGACGAAGCCGTGACGCACCGCGAGCTGCTCGAACGCGTAGCCGGTCACGGCGCGAACAGCCGCAGCGGTCTGCTGGGATCCATGAAGGACGAGCATGAGGGGCGCCCCCTCGGGCAGCGCCGTCGGGACGAAGACGGTGTAGCTGCGCTCGCGTCCGTCCACCAGAAGCGTCTGCGGTGTTGCCGTGCCCGCTAACGCGGGTCGGGCGAGCGTTGGTGCGGACAGGAACCAGAAACCGGTGACGACGATGACGATGACCAGCACACCGGCAAGGACGAGGGCGCTCATGCTGGCGCCGTGCAGCTCAGCTCACCGGCACGCCGCGGGCAGGGGCGACGCGCTGCGCCGTGGCCGGTCATCGTGCGGCGCTCCCAATTGGGCGTCCATCGGGCTGGAACGGAGCCACCAGACGCCGATGGCAGAGGGAAGGACATGTCGACTCCTCGCTAAACGGATGGCGTATCCGAATGCTACCACGAAGCGGATTCGTCATCCGCTTGCGGCTGTGCACGGGTACGATGAGCTCATGCCCCCGATGACCCGGCGAGACGCAGCCCGCAACCGGGAGCACCTGCTGGCGGTCGCGCGGCAGATGCGGCACGACGGTCAGGCCCTCCAGCTCAACGAGCTGGCGCGCAGGGCGGGGCTCGGCGTCGGCACCGTCTACCGCCACTTCGCCACCGTTCAGGAGCTCGCTGAGACCCTCGTCGCCGACCATCTCGTCGAACTCGAAGCCGGCGCCGCGGCGATCGATGACGAGCAGAGCCTGCGCGCCTACCTCGTCCACGCACTGGGCCTGTTGGTCAGTGACGACGACTTCGCCAGCGTCGCGACCCACCCTCAGCCGGCGCTGGAGAGCACCCGGCAGGCACGGCAACAGCTGATTGCGGCGCTCGCCGCGGCGCTCGACCGCATTCAGGTTCGCCAACGAATGGCACCCGGCCTCGAATCTGCCGACATCCTGCTGCTGCTCTGCGGCCTGGCATACGCCGTCCGCAGCGGCGGCCTCGACCCGCAGCGGGTGGCCGCCTACACCCAAGCGTTCTTCGATGGCATCTTCGCGTCCAACTCGTGACTGGCTCGGCCTGCGACCCATTGCCCAGACTCCGCAGGATTGGGAGGAGCTCTTGTGCGCTCTGGAAGGCGGAAATGAGACTGGGTTCTTGGTGAGCTGAGCTCGATTCAGACGTCCGCTCCATCAGGAGGAGGTTGAGGTTGATGGGGGCTTCCCGGGACGCAAGAGAGCGCACGACGGCAGCCGACGCCCGCGACGCGGCAGCAGAGGCCAGAGACCAGGCCGCGGACCAGCGCGCCTCCACCGCCGAGCGCAGCGACCACGCCGCTGACGTCCGCGATGCGGTGGCGGCCGAACGAGATGCGATAGCCGGCGCTCGCGAGGCGGATTTGGACTCCTGGCAGCAGCACGTGGACCAGTGGGCCGCCGAGCTGAGCCTGGACGTGCCAGACCGATCAGGAGCGAGCCGAGCGTCGTCGCGACACCGTGCTGGCGGCGGCATTTGCCGGCATCGCCGAGCAACTCACCGCCTCGGCGACCGCCGACGAACTCCTCACCTGAGTAGCCGAAGCTGCCGTCGTGATGATCGCCGGCGCCACCTCGGCCAGCGTCACAGTCAGCGCCGATGAGTCGGCCGAGCAGTCGGGGCGTCCAGGCTTGTCAAGAGAGGATGACCGAACCCCCATCGCCGGCGGCCCTGAGGTGCTGAAGTGGCGGATGTCGTTCCCGTTGTCCGCGTCTGACGGCGCGTCCGATCCGTCCGTCCTGGACGTTTACGGATCAGGACCGGACGCCTCCGACGCCGAGGCCGAGCAGATCGGGTTCTTCCTGGCGAGCCACGCCGCGCTCGCATCACGCGCCGTCGGAGACCGCGTCAGTTTGGAGCGGCTGCTGCTGCAACTGCAAGAGACATTGGAGTCGCGGGACGTGATCGGCCAGGCGAAGGGGATCCTGATGGACCGGCGCAAGATCGGACCCGACGAGGCTTTCGCCATCCTCAAGCGCTCCTCGCAACGGTTGAACGTCAAGCTACGCGAGATCGCCGGCGCACTGGCGGCGACGGGGGATATTTCGGAGCTCGGATAGCTGGGGACGGTTTGCGGCAGGCAGGAGCGCGATCGGGGCAGGTAGGCGGTGTGCCGCGCTGGCGTTGTGCCACGCAGGCGGGACGGTGTCGGGTGGGTGTGGCATTGCTCCGCACACCCCGGCCGCAGGCGGGACGGGCATTGTCGGGTGGCCATTGCGCCAGCTCGAGTGGGCCGGCGCATTCTGATCGGCCATGCTGCCGCGATCAGTCGTGTTCCTGTGACCCGAGAAGCAGCCGTTCACGCCCAGCGGATGCGAGTCGGGCAGAGTTGTGACGGCAATGACTCAACCATTCGCCAGAATGTGGATCGCCCTGAGTTATCCACAGCTATAGAACATGCGCTCGAATATGCCACCCGACCGGACCATACTGAAGGCATGGATAACTCCCCTCCACTCGCAGCCGGCGAGGCATTGGCCCAGATCGAGCAGCTGCTCGACCGGGTCGACTCGGCGCGCGGCGGCGTTGAGGCGGAGGTGCGGCTGAGCTGGGTGCGGCTGGCGCGACGCGTCCAGGATCGGGTTGGCGCCCTCACGGCGGTTCTGACGGCAGAAGCTGATCGCGTCCACGCGTCCGAGCGCGTCAGCGGGACGCCGCTGGCGACGTGGCTGACCAGCGGAGAGACGCTCTCGCGGCGGGAGGCTGCTGGCGCCGTCCATCGCGCTCGGGCGATCGCCGAGCACCCCGGTGTCGCCGATGCCGCGACCGACGGGCGGGTGAGCGTGGGGCAAGCCCACGCCATGACGCGCCTTCTGGAGTCGCTCGCTCCACAGCTATCGCCCGGGCAGCAGAGCCAAGCAGAAGACGTCGTGGTCAAACTCGCCGGCCATCTCGATGCCGACCAGCTAGCCAAGAGCGCCGCGGAGGTGTTGGCCGCGGTGGCACCGCAAGACGGCAACATCCTGCACGAGCAACGCCTCCAGCGTGAGGTCGAAGCTGCCCACCGCAACCGATCGTTCCGGTTCTTTCGCGACGGCGCATCCGTGCGCTTCGACGGCTCACTACCGCGGGTCGAGGCCGAGTACTGGATCGCGCAGGTTGATGCGCACGGCCAAGCACTGCGGCGCACCGCTCTCGAAGCGCGCGATCCCGCAGTATTGGAAGCGACGCCGGAGCAGCGGAGGGCGGACGCGCTGGTCGCCTTCATCCACGCGGCCGCCGCAGCCCGACCCGAGCCTGGCCGTGGCGCGGCCCGCGTGATCGTCACGATGGATTACGACCGCCTGCGAGCCGACGCACCGGGGGCCGGGCAGTTGCCCAACGGCGACGACCTTTCCGCCGGCGAGCTGCGGCGCATCTGCTGTGATGCCGAAGTGTTGCCTGTGGTTCTGGGCGGCGCGTCCGAGGTCCTTGATGTCGGGCGAGCCGCTCGGCTGGTGACGGCGCCGATCCGTGCCGCGCTCATCGTGCGGGACGGCGGGTGCACGTTCCCCGGCTGCGACGTCCTTCCGGCGATGTGCGATGCACACCACATCGAACCCTGGTGGGCGGGCGGCACCACGTCGCTGGCCAATCTCGCGATGCTGTGCCACACCCACCACGGCTTGGTAGAACCGGCGAAGTACGGGCTCCGTGATCAATGGCAGGTCCGCCTCGCTGAAGACGGTGCCCCGGAGTACTTGCCGCCAGCTCGGCTCGATCCGACTCGGCGACCACGAAGACATCGACGCTTCATCCTCGGCGGTGGTCATTCTGGACGCTCCGGGCCGACGACGGGCTCCGCCGGCGATGCGGCGTCCTCATCACCGATCAGTTGCAGCGACCGACGGGCGCGCGGGGTCAAGCGGATGGGGTCGGACCAGGCCCCTCCCGACGAGGCGCTAGCCGCGAGTCCGAGCGAGATTGAAGCGACATCTGCCTCACCCACGATGAGACGTCCGAGATCGCGGGGTGAGGCACTCGCTGGAAGCGGGAGTTGGTAGCGGCCTCTCGCGACCGTTCGCTCTGCGCCGGGCAAACCTCAACGCGGGCTCGGGTGCAACATCGCTGCAGATGGCGCGAGCGGCGGTTCGGCGCGTGCCGATTACGGATGGAACCACCGCCGGCTCGGCGCACACCCCGAGTGGATGGGTCGGCCGCGAACCCGGGGCGTGTCCGAGCGCATAGGGTCGCGAACTCGGGGCGCGCCAACAACGGATGGAGCGGCCGCAGCTGTAGCGAAAAGGGGGCACCTCGGGCGAACGCCGAGCCGAGCACAACGACAGCACGGGGGCGACCACGGGGCTGACCGGGCCTCCGCGGCGGGTGCAGGTGAGCGCAGCCAGCGTGCGCTTGAGCGTTGGCGGCGAGGCGGGGCGGGGGCGCGCTGACCCGGGCCAGGTGACGGGCGGCGCGCTGACCCGGGCCAGGTGACGGCGGGGCCCGCTGACCCGGGCCAGGTGACGGCGGGGACGGACAAACCTGGGCTAAGGCTGACGGCGGGACGGACGCGCCTGTGCCAGGTGATGCCAAGACGGCCAACCCCAGGCCAGGCCGACGGCGGGACGAGGGTCAAGGGCGGCGCGCCAGGCGGGGTCCGGCTGACGAGGGATCAGGAGGGCATCGTGGCCCACGTCGACGGATGGACGACACGCGTCCTCGCGGCCGACGGGTAGGAGCACACCTGCCAGAGACGGTCGATTGGCATGACGTAGAGCTTTTCGCCCACCGGGTATGAGCGACTCCCCGTACTCAGCACCACTCCACCTCGGAAACGCCGCCCCAGGCCGTCGCGAAGCTGCGTCAGGCCGTGGAAGGCGGCCGGCGCCACCCGTTCGTTGGGCTCCACACAGAACGCCAGCACGTCGCCGTCGTCGAACTCGATCACCAGATCGACGTCGGCACCATCGCTGGTGCGCCAATGACCGAGCGTGACCGGCTCGTCCAGCCATGAGGCCTGCTTGCGCAACTCCCCCACGACAAAGGTCTCGAGCAACTGCCCGAACGCCGCCAACGCGGACGGCTCCACTTCGGCGAGCTTGGCCGGCGTGAGGCGCAGCAGGCGCGCCGCCAACCCGGAGTCGATCAAGTGCACCGTCGAGCGGGCGTTCACTCGGGAGCGCAAGTCGGTACCCCAAGCCGGCAACCGCGCCACCAGGAACAGGTCCTCCAGGAGTCGAAGATAGTTCTCTGCGGTCTTCCGATCGACGCCGACAACCTCGGCCGCGCGACTGACGTTCAGCAAACGACCCGACTGTGCGGCGACATGACTCAACAGTTCGGCCAGCGCCTGGCGCTGTCGAACCTGCCCCAGCTCTTGCGCGTCGCGATCCACCGACTGGCGGACGTAGTCGTCAAACCACCGAGCCCGCGCCGACTCCGACCGTCCGCGCGCCAGGGGCAGGCCGCCAGCGCACGCTCGTTCGGCGTAGCCCTCGCGCGTCTCGTCCGAGGGCTGCTGCTCCGCCACGGTTCGCTCGGCGTCCACGCGCAGGGAGGTGAGAAAGTCCTCCTGAACCCCCGCCAACTCGCCTTGCGACAACGGCCAGATCGTCAGCGCGTGAAGTCGCCCCGTGAGTGCCTGCGCGGTCCGCGGCAACGCATCCTGCCGAGTCGACCCAGTGATGACGGCGAGGCCGGGACGCGTACCGTCTCGATTGAGTCGAGCCTTGATGGCGTCGAGGACCTCCGGAACCCGCTGATACTCGTCGATGCACAGCGGGGTCTCGCCGCCGGCCACCACGCGCGGGTTTCCGGCAAGCGCCTCCCGCGTCTCGATGTCGTCGAGGTCGATGACGCCGACGTGCCGCGACTCGGCCAGCTTCCACAGCACGGTCGACTTGCCCACCGATCGCGGACCGTGGAGCGCTATCACTGGCTCCTCATCCACAAGCCGAGCCAGCAAGGTGCTGACCCGCCGCTCGACCAAACCCTGCCCCGGCACGCTCGTCATGAGCCAAAACTAACAGTGCCAGGCCCTCGAACTCCGCATATTCGAGGGCGTGTATCCCACATTCAAGAGAACCTGTAGTCCACAAATGCGAGCACCTCAACTCCACATATGTGAGCACGGCTACTCCCCGAAACCGATCCACGGCGAACTGGCACAGCCGCGCGGCGGACGAGATAAGTCCCGCCTCCTCACGGGCCCGGCCCTGCGTGGCCGGCAGGCAAGCGTCGGGTCGCCCTCCCTTCGCGAGCTGATGAGAGCTTGATTGCCTCGCCCGTGATCTTGAAGCTGCCGGGCCATCCCCTCGCGCCCCTCGTGCGCGGACGAGAGTTGTGGCCAAGTAGAGACGTGCTAAGTGAGGAGCCCCGCGCCCCCGTACGCGGACGAGAGTCGGCCGGTGAGGTTGGCGAGTGCGCGTTCGTGCTCGCGCCCCTCGTGCGCGGACGGGAGCGCCTGCCAAGGCCGCTCTGCCAAGGGGACGAGGCTCGCGCCCCTCGTGCGCGGACGAGAGGTCTAGTGACCACAGTGAGAGTTGGGGTACGGGGCTCGCGCCCCTCGTGCGCGGACGAGAGTCTGCCCCGCACCGCGGCAGCATCGTCGCCGACGCTCGCGCTAGTTACGGGTCCGCTGCGATCGGGCCATCGCCAACCCGCCGCCGATGAGCAGCAGCCCGACGATCACCGCTGACGTGGTGACGTGCATCGGCTGCCGAGCGAAACAGCCGACGACCGCGATGACCGCACCGAAAAGGACAGTGAGTCGGTAAGGCCAGAACCGGGCTCGGTTTGTTGCGCCCATGTCCACCCCCAGCACTGTGCGGATGCTGATCGCCAATGGCGTCAGCGCCATGGTACGACCGGCTAGCGCGGAATTTGCGGCAATCGGTCACGCCCTGCCCGAATGGCGCACGGCGGCAGGCTGGCGCGCGAGCCCGGCGGTGACTCGACCACGGCGGCTCGACCCCCGACCCTGCCCCGTGCGCAGACCACGCGAACTCAGACCCACCGCCAGCGGCGAACACCCACCTCCGCCCACCCTCTGCGCCCCGGCCGTCGGGTCGAACCCACCGACGCCGGCGTCCCAGGCCGCCCGCGCAAGGCGTGATCCCCGCTCAGTTGGACGGCCACCGCGGCGTTGAAGTATGGTTGAAGACGCTTTCAGCGCTCGTGGCTCAATGGATAGAGCATCTGACTACGGATCAGAAGGTTGGGGGTTCGAGTCCCTCCGAGCGCGCAGACGACGATCGGGTCCAGGCCATATGGTTTGGGCCCGATCGTCTTTTACATCCACCCGCCGCCGACTCCCTGCCAGCACCGCGGTCACGGACTCTGCCGGCCACGGCGACCGCCACAGCAGCGGACCCCACGGCGGCGGACGCCCACCACAGCAGGCTCCCGCAACAGCGGACTCCCCCGAAAAAGGACGCGGGCAGTGGCAGAGTCTGGCCGCTGCCATCAGCCCCTGCTCGGCGGCGGTTCGTCCGTGGTCATCGACGGCAGCGCGGCCGCGGATCGCCTCTCGCATCCAGCGGTTATGGGGTACCGCCTCGAGCAGGGCCGCGGGCAAGCACGCTCCCCGAAGGCCCGAGTCCCGTCGGCAGCGACGTCCGGGAAAGCTCCGAGGGCATCATTGCGACATCCAGGACACGTCTCGACAACAACTGACGCGTTGCACCCGGTGCGCAAAATGCGGCCGCCGGCCTCGAGAAAAACGCAATATGACCTGACATAAGCCCCTGGTGAACGGGCCTCTGACGAGGTCGTAGTCTCGCTCCAACGTTTTACTGGCCGATCCAGATCAAGATGGGCCAGTATGGCGAAGCCGCACTCCCCGCAAGCGGGAGAATCAGTTGAACGGAACGCGACGAGTCCAAACTCTGAGGAGATCCAGATGGCACCCGAGGTTGCAGCAATACCCAGCAACGCCCCCACTAATGCACCGCAGCCCCTGCTCGATTGGGTCGCCGGCGTGGCCGCGCTCACTCAGCCCGATCAGATCTATTGGTGCGACGGTTCCGAGGCCGAGCGCGATCGCCTGCAGCAGCTCCTCGTCGATGCCGGCACCTTCGTCCCCCTCAACCCCGAGATTCGCCCCAACTCCTTCCTGGCCCGTTCCGACCCAGCAGACGTCGCCCGCGTCGAGGCGTCCACTTACATCTGCTCGGTGAACGAGGCCGACGCCGGCCCGACGAACAACTGGTCCGAGCCGAATGCGATGCGCACCAAGCTGGCCGGCCTGTTCGCCGGCTCCATGCGCGGACGCACCATGTACGTGATCCCGTTCTCGATGGGTCCGGTGACCAGCCCGCTGGCCCGCCTGGGCATCGAGATCACCGACAGCGCCTACGTCGTGCTGAACATGCGGATGATGACCCGCATGGGCACCGAGGCCCTCAACCGGATCGCCGCCGGCTACTACTGGGTGCCCGCCGTACATTCGGTCGGCTACCCGCTGGTGGACGCCGGCGGCAACACCCGTCCGGACGTGGCCTGGCCGTGCAACGAGACGAAGTACATCACCCACTTCCCCGAGACCCGTGAGATCTGGTCGTACGGCTCCGGCTACGGCGGCAACGCGCTGCTTGGCAAGAAGTGCTACGCCCTGCGCATCGCCAGCGTCATCGCCCGCGACGAAGGCTGGCTGGCCGAGCACATGCTGATCCTCAAGATCACCAGCCCCGAGGGCAGACAGTTCCACCTCACCGCGGCCTTCCCGTCCGCCTGCGGCAAGACGAACCTGGCCATGCTGCGTCCGACCATCCCGGGCTGGAAGGTCGAGACCATCGGCGACGACATCGCCTGGATGCGGCCAGGAAACGATGGACGCCTCTACGCGATCAACCCCGAGCGCGGCTTCTTCGGTGTTGCGCCGGGCACCGGTGAGAACACCAACCCGACCGCGCTGCACGCGCTCAACCGCGACGTCATCTTCACCAACGTCGCACTGACCGACGACGGCGACATCTGGTGGGAGGGCCTGACCGACGAGCCGCCGGCCCACCTGATCGACTGGCAGGGCAACGACTGGACGCCGGACTCCGGCCGTCCGGCTGCGCACCCGAACGGTCGCTTCACCGTGGTCGCCTCGCAGGCCGAGTCGATCGCTCCCGACTGGGAGGAGCCGGCCGGTGTGCCGATCGACGTGATTCTCTTCGGCGGACGTCGCGCCACCAACGTCCCGCTGATCAGCGAGTCCTACGACTGGGAGCACGGCGTGTTCGTCGGCGCCACGGTCTCCAGCGAGCAGACTGCGGCCGCGGAAGGCACCGTCGGCGCACTGCGCCGCGACCCCTTCGCCATGCTGCCGTTCTGCGGCTACAACATGGGCGACTACTGGGCGCACTGGCTCAAGCTGGGCGAGACCCTCGGCGAGAACGCCCCGCGGATCTTCCAGGTGAACTGGTTCCGCAAGAGCGCGGACGGCAAGTGGCTGTGGCCGGGCTTCGGCGACAACTCCCGTCCGATCGAGTGGGCGCTGCGTCGGGTCGCTGGCGAGGTCGGCGCCGTCGACGCGATCAGCGGACGCCTGCCGCGGCCGGGAGACCTCAACCTGACCGGGCTCGAGATGAGCAAGGACGACCTCGAAGCCCTGTTCGCGCTCGACCCCGACGCGTGGAGCGCCGAGGCCGATCTGACCGAGGAGTATTTCGCCCAGTTCGGCGACAAGCTGCCGGAGGAGCTGTCCGCCCAGCTCGCCGATCTGCGTGACCGGATCGCACGAGTGAAGGCCGCTTCGGCCTGATCGACGACTCTTCCCAGCTCGGGGGTGCGGCGCAGGTGGCGTCGCACCCCCGAGCTGTCTTGTGCCTGCCCGCGGCAGCCTGTGCCCTGCCGGCGCGCTTCGGCAGTCCAGCCCCGGTCCGGCCCCGCCGCGGACAGCCCGACCCAGACCGATGGGGCGAATTCCATCCCGAACCTCGCCCCCGGACGAGACCAGAGACAGTTTCGAAAATCCGGTTCTGCGAGCGCCCCGTCGGGAGGCTTCACCGATTGGCGTCAGTTGTCAGCGTTATCGAGTACGTTGTTCACCACGCAAAGTCTGCGCACAGAAATGGGGATGCAACCGACGAAGTTGGTTGAGGATTGGAGGAGTTGTGCGTTTTTCCCGAGCAATGCACCGCGTCGCCGCGGTAGCCGCCGGCGCACTCATCGCGGGTTCAGCGTTGATCGCGCCGGCCGCGACCGCGCAGGCGGTTGACGGCATCACCGCAGCCACGCTCAGCGGAGCGAAGGTCGTCATTCCACTGAGTGGGTCCGATGTGGCCAATCTGAACCTGACCTTCACAGCCCCTCAGGATCCGACCATCAGCTACACCGCGGCAGCTTCGGTCAGCCTGGTGAAGTCCCCCATCGCCAAATCGAAGCGCAAGCTCCCCTCGGTCAGCGTCCCGGCGACGCTCACTCCGGGTACGGCCAATCAGGTGACCTTGCAGATGAGTTCGGCCACGTCTCGTGGCGACTACCTGGTGAGTGTGAAAGTCACTCAGCTGGTGTCCGGCGTCGCCACGGCGACGACCACCGTCAAGGCGAAGGTGGTCATGTACCACTCCGCCGCGAACTCCCAGGAACTGACGACGTGGAAGCCGTACCGCTACTGGCCCGGCGCCCGCTCGAAGCTGATTGTGCAGGCGACCGCGCCGAAGTACATGGCCGGCGCGAAGGTCACCATCAAGTACTCCATCGACGGAACCCACCTGAAGACGATCGGCACCGGAAAGGTCGGCAAGAGCGGCGGCATCAAGGTCAAGACCAAGAAGGTTCGTATCAACCGCGGCTTCTACATCCGGATGATCGTCAGCAGCCGGCCGTACGCCCAGCAGTACGACAAGTGGGGCCGCGCTGCCTGAGTGACCGCCGCGCGACCACGCCGACAGCTTCCATCACCGGTGTGGTCGCAACGTCGGCCACCAGCGCAGGCTTGCGGGCTCTCGGGCGCCGTCAGACGACGGACCTGATCCAGCCATAGGTGAGGGGCGGCACCGCCAACAGGTGTCGCCCCTCACCAATTCACGCGGCGCGCACGCGACCTGGGTGGGCTGCGTCGTCGGCGGTCGATCCGCTGACCCCGCTCACTCAGCGGTGCGCTCGGCCGAGGCGCGCAACCGTCAGCGAACAGGCTCCGACGCCGGCCAGCGACCGCGCAGATACGAGTCTGGGTAGTGCGCCTGGGCGTCGGCGTCCAACTCGGCGGCCGCCCGCAGCGGCCAAGACGGCTCCCTCAGCGCCACTCGCGCCAGCGAGATCACGTCGGCGTCACCGGCGTCCAGAATCGCCTGTGCCTGCAGCGGCTCAGTGATCAGCCCGACCGCGCTGACCGGCAGCCCGGCCTGGCGAACCGCCGCAGCGAGCGGCACCTGGTATCCCGGCGCGGCAGGAATCTTGGCCATCACATTGCCGCCGCTGGACACGTCCACCAGGTCGACGCCGCGAGCGGCGAGCAGCCGAGCGACCTCGGTGGCCTCGTCCACACTGAAGCCGCCGTCGGTCCACTCGCTGGCCGACAGCCGGACGAACAACGGCTTGTGCGCCGGCCACACCGCTCGCACCGCTTCGGTGACCTCGAGCAACAGCCGCGCCCGGCCGGCCAGGTCACCGCCGTAGCCATCGCTGCGCTGATTGGTCAGCGGCGAAAGGAACTGGAACAGCAGATAGCCATGAGCAGCGTGCAACTCGACGGCGTCGAAACCGGCCTCATCGGCGCGCCGCGCTGCGGCAACAAAGTCGGCCACCACCTCGTCAAGATCAGCCTGGTCGGCAGCGCGCGGCGCCGCCAGCCCGGGGAACGGCGCGGCCATCGGGCCGATCGTCTGCCAACCCCCGTCCTCGATCGGCACCGAGCCACTCATGCCTTCGAACTCTCGATAGATCGAGCCCTTCCGGCCAGCGTGCTGCAACTGAACCGCCATCGCCGCTCCTTGCGAGTGCACGAAGTCGACGATGCGCTTCCACGCTGCCACCTGGGTGTCATTCCACAGCCCACAGCACCACGGCGTGATCCGGCCCTCGGGCGAAATGCCGGTCGCCTCGGCGATCAGCAGCCCGAAGCCGCCGGTGGCGCGGGCACCGTAGTGCACCAGATGCCAATCGGTCGGAACGCCGTCCTTGGCGGTGCACTGGTACTGGCACATCGGCGCAAGGAACAGACGGTTCGCAATAGTGAGCTCGCGCAGGCGCAGCGGCTGGAACAGAGACGACATGAGCCAAGCCTAAGCACTCGCGCGCACTTGGCTGGACGACCCTGCTGCCCCCGGCCCAGCGGAGGGGGTTGCCGCAGCGGGTCATCGTGCGAGACCGACCCACCGACATCAGTGACGCCCTCGGCTCGGACGAGGGGCCATCCAGGGGGTGCCCCCGACCGCCGACGGCGCCGAGTGCGTCCCCGTTGACTCGTCAGCCCGCGCGCCCGTCCCCCGAACGCCAAGGGCGTGGCCGGCGGTTACGTCTGTGCCTTTTCCCACGCGAACGCCGCGATCCTGGCCCGACGTCCCGCCGCTGGACGCAGATACCCACGCGCCCCGATCCACGCCGGCCCGCACCGATCTCCCCGGGCTCGGCGGACGGCGGCCCTACCCTGAACACCAGAGGTGAGGCCAATGTCAGAATCCGCACGCTGGGCCGAGCGCTACGCCGCCACCGAGATGGTGTGGGGGTTGCAGCCGAATCCGTTCGTCGTCGAAACCTGCTCGGGATACAAGCCCGGGCGGGCCCTCGACCTGGGCGCAGGGGAAGGCCGCAACAGCCTGTGGCTCGCCACCCAAGGCTGGACGGTGACCGCCGTCGACTTCGTCGATCTGGCGATCGCCCGACTCAACGGCCGCGCCGCCGCCGAAGGCCTTGCCGTCGAGGCCCTGGTGGCCGACGTGCTCAGCTACCGCCCCAAACCGCGATCATTCGACCTGGTACTGCTGTGCTATCTGCAGCTGCCCTCCGTGCAGCGGCGGCGGGTGTTGACCTCGGCGGCCGAGGCTCTTGCCCCAGGCGGCCGGCTGCTGCTGATCGCTCACGACGCGGCGAACATCGTCTCCGGCTACGGCGGGCCCCGCAATCCCGATCTCCTCACCACCGCTGATCGCGTCGCGACTGCCCTGACCCAGCTCGGACTCACGGTGACCAGAGCCGAGCGCCGCGAACGTGAGGTCGCGGTCGACATCGGCTTCCGCTACGCCCTTGATCACGTCGTCGAGGCTGTACGTCCGAGCAGCTGAACGCCGCGGACGTGAGGGTCGCGCGAGGTTGGCGACGCGGCGGACGCCCAGCTCTCGCGATCATCGCGACCACCTGAGCAGTGCTCACGGAATCCTCAGCGGAGTCTCACAGCGACATGGCACTCTGACCCCGGAGGAGGACCGATGAGCCTGGAAGTCGCAGCGATCATCTCAGTGATCCTGGTGGTGGTCGCCACCGCGCTTGCCCCACGGCTCGGTGTCGCCACCCCGCTCCTCCTCACCGGACTGGGCTTCGGGCTGAGCATGCTGCCGTGGGTCGACTCGTTCACCGTCAACCCGGAATGGATCCTCGCCGGCGTGCTGCCGCCGCTGCTCTACTCGGCCGCAGTCAACACCCCCGTGATGGAGTTCCGACGCGATCTGCGGCTGATCTCGACTTTCTCGGTCGCGCTGGTCGTGGTGACGGCCGTGGCCATCGGCTGGGTGACCACGCTGCTGGTGCCCAGCGTGCCGCTCGGCATCGGAATCGCGCTCGGTGCCGTGATCAGCCCCACCGACGCCGTGGCCACCTCGATCGTCCGCAAGGCCGGCGTGTCCACCCGCCTGGTCACGGTGCTCGAAGGCGAGAGCATGCTGAACGACGCCACCGCCTTGGTGCTGCTGCGTTCGGCCGTCGCCGCGGTGGGCGTGTCGATCTCCTTCTGGCAGGTGCTCGGCAGCTTCCTGTGGGCCGTCGTCGCTGCCGTCGGGATCGGCTGGGTGGTCGGACGCCTGAACCTGGCCGTGCGGCGCTGGATCGTCCACGTACCGGCCGGCGTGGCGCTGTCCTTCGCCGTCCCGTTCATCGCCTACCTGCCGGCGGAGTACGTGGAGGCCTCCGGCCTGGTCGCAGCTGTGACGGCCGGCGTGGTCACCGGCTACGGCTCACCGCGGCACATCGGCGCGGAAGAGCGCATCGCCGAGCGTGCGGTGTGGAAGACCGTCGAGCTGCTGCTGGAAAGCGCCGTGTTCCTGCTGGTCGGGCTCGAGTTGCCCTCGTTGATGTCCAACCTCAATGAAGGCAACACCGAGCTCGCTCACCCCTTCACGCTGGCCATCGCGCTGTTCAGCTTGGCGCTGGTGATCCGCGCGGCGTTCGTCGCCTGGGCGGTGTGGGGACTGGCTCGACGCAATCGACGCCTCGCCCCGGCGCGAGAACGGTTGAGCGTCATTCACGACCGGCTCGCCGACGGCGAGCTGCCCGAACTCTCCGAGGCCAAAGCCACTCGCCGGATGGTGCTCAGCCGCATCGACGCCGGACCAGAACGGCGAACACGCTGGCAGAAGCTGCTGCGCCGGCGCATCGCCGACCTGGACTATCTCGCGGCCGAGCAGTTCAGCACCCGCGACGGCGTGGTGCTGGTCTGGGCCGGCATGCGGGGCGCGGTCACCATCGCTGCCGCCCAGACCCTGCCGGAGGGCATCGTCCATCGACCGCTGGTGATTCTGACCGCCACCGTGGTCGCGGTGGGCACGCTGGTCGTCCAGGGCCTCACCCTGGAGCCACTGGCCAAGTGGCTGGGGCTGTCCAGCGAGGACAACGACCCCGACCCGACGCAGTGGCGGCAGCTGCAGGCCGAGCTCGACAGCGCGGCGCTCCGCTCACTGCCCGCGACAGCCGGTGAGGACGACATGCTGGCCCTCGTCCGTGATCGAATCAGTCAATCGGTCGAGGGAGCCGGCAAGAACTGGTTCGGGTTACAGGGCGCGGCCGCGAACCGCGCCTGGGCGGCCTTCCGGAAGCTCCGCCTGACCGCACTGGCTGCCCAGCGGGAGAAGCTGCTGGAACTGCGCAGCCTGGGCACCTACCCGTCCAGCCTGCTCGATGACGCGCTGGCGCAACTGGACGCCCAGCAGATCAACATCGAGCTGCGTCAGCAGTACGACTAGCCGACGACCTCCGCCCCACCCAGCGAAACCGCGCTCGACCGAAGGAGAACCCATGACCACATCACTGGCCGCCGCGCAAGCGTCCTACGACGAGCTCGCCGCGCTCGGCCTGTCCTTGAACCTCCAGCGCGGCCAACCCTCCGACGCCGACTTCGACCTGTCGGACGGCCTCCTCACCGCCGTACAACCGGGAACCACCACGATGGACGGACTCGACCTGCGCAACTACCCCGGCGGCGTCGCGGGCCTGCCCAGTGCCCGAGCGATGTTCGGACGCTACCTCGGCCTCGACCCGGCCAACGTCGTGGTCTGGAACAACTCCTCCCTGGAACTGCAGGGCCTGGTGCTCAGCTTCGCGCTGCTGCACGGCCTGCGTGCCTCGACCCGGGGCTGGGTGCATGAGCGCCCGAAGATCGTGGTCACCACACCCGGCTACGACCGACACTTCGCCATGCTGACCACACTCGGTTTCGAGCTGATCACCGTCGCCATGGAAGCCGACGGCCCCGACGTCGCCGCGATCGAGGCGGCGGCTGCCGACCCGTCCGTGCGCGGCGTGCTCTTCGTGCCGACCTACTCCAACCCGGGCGGGGAAACCATCAGCGCCGCCAAGGCCGCCCGCTTGGCCGCGCTCGATGCGGCCGCGGCCGACTTCACCATCTTTGCCGACGACGCCTACCGAGCCCACCACCTGGGTGAACCGGACGCGACGGTGAACTTCGTCGCCCTGTGCGCCGAGGCCGGCCACCCCGACCGCGCCTTCGTGTTCGGCAGCACCAGCAAGATCACCTATGCCAGCGGCGGGCTGGGCTTCGTCGGAACCTCCGCCGACAACGTGGCGTGGCTGAGCAGGTTGCTGAGCGCGCAGAGCATCGGCCCGAACAAGGTCGAGCAGGCCCGCCACGTCCGCTTCATCGAGGGCTACCCCGGCGGCCTCGACGGCCTGATGCGCGACCACGCCGCCCTGATCGCGCCCAAGTTCGCCGCAGTGGACGAGGTGCTCGCGGCCGAACTCGGTCGCGATGGTGCTTACGCCACCTGGACGACGCCGCGCGGCGGCTACTTCAGCTCACTGTTCACCACCGAGCCGGTTGCGGCGCGCGTGGTCGAGCTGGCCAATGCCGCCGGAGTGAGCCTGACCCCGGCTGGGGCCACCTACCCCGGTGGCGTCGACCCTCAGAACCGGAACATCCGGCTCGCCCCGACGCGTCCGCCGGTCGAAGAGGTGCGCACCGCGATGACGGTTGCGGCCGCCTGCATCCGGTTGGCCACGCTGGAGTATCGCGCCGGGCGGTGAGATCGCCGCGAGGCGCCGAGCCTCGCCGAGACTGGACGAGCCCCGACCCGGATTCTTGCCGCGCTCACGATCGTGGCCATCTCGCGTCGGTCGTGCGAACACCCCAGCGTCCGGCGGGCTTGAGCCCCGAGCCTCAGCCGTCGTGCCGGTGGGTGCGACCAGCCTGCAGGTGTCCGCAGAACCGGGCGTGACGTGGGCGTCCGCTCCGCTCGGCAAGACCGGCAGGCTCGTCCTGGTGATCCACGCCGACGTGGTGAGGAAGGGAACCACCGGCCTGCGGTCGGTCAGCTACATCGACGCCCACGGCAACAGGCAGTCGCTCAAGGTGTGACGACCACCGTCGACAGCCTCCTGCCGCAACTGGCGGCCGCCCTCAGCCCAGTCGGCTGCGCAGCCACTCCACTTGGCGCTGCCAGTGGAAGGCGCCGCCGCCCTCGTGGCCGTTGAACTCATATACCCCGATCTCACGATCGGTGCCGCGGTAGTGGTTGTAGGCGGCGAAGACCGTCGACGGCAGCACGATGTCGTCCATCATGCCGACGCTGAACAGTGCCGGGGCGCTCGCCCGGCGGGCGAAGTTCACCCCGTCGAAGTAGGACAACGTCTCGAAGACCAGTGGCACCTGATCGCGATGGACGCTGAGGTATTGCCGCACCTCCGGGAACGGACGCGACGGCGTCAGGTCGATCGAACGGCGGAAGTGGCACAGGAACGGCACCTCCGGCATCGCGGCGACCACCTGATCGCCGAGCAACCCGGCCACGGCCAGCGTGATGCCGCCGCCCTGGCTGCCACCGGTCACCGCCACCTGATCGGCACGGACGACGTCGAGCTCGCGCACCGCCTCCACCAGCCGAACCGCGTCGACGAACACCCGGCGGTAGAAGTAGGTCTGCGGGCTGGTGACACCGCGCGTCATGAAACCCTCGAAAGCCGCCCCTGAAGCGTGCGGGTCAGGCGTGTCGCCGCCGCTGCCCCAGCCGCTGCCCTGGCCGCGGGTGTCCATCACCACGTGGACGAAACCCGCTGCGGCCCACATCAGGTGATCGGCGGGCAGCCCGCGGCCGCCGTTGTAGCCGATGAACTCGACCACGGCCGGCAACGGCTCATCGGTGCGCGGCCGGATGATCCAGCCGCGGATCGGATCGCCGTCGTAGCCGGCGAAGGTGAGGTCTTCGACGATCAGTTCGGTGATCGGCCCCGGCACCGGGGTACGCAGCACCTGCTGCGGCAGCGCCCGGGCCTGCACCAGGGTGTCGGCCCAGAAGGCGTCGAACGTGGCCGGCTCGGCCACCTCGGGCCGATAGTCGACCAGTTCGGGCAGGGTGAGATCGGTCAACGGCATCAGTACGACTCCTCTGTCAGGCGCGGGGAACGGGCCGGTAGACGACCTCGTCGACGTCGAGCACAGTAGCCGACTCACGTCCGTGCGAGGTCGCGTAGACACCGAGCCACAGGCCCAGGAATCCCCCGGTCGAAACCGTGTCCAGCGTGGTACCGTCCGCCGTCCCGACCAGCACGGGCGTGCCGTCACCGGCGACCACGCTGAAGGCGTAGGTCGCTGCGCGAATCCGCACCGACAGCCGCACCCCGGAAGCCTCCGAAGCCAGCAGGGCCGTCCCGAGCGTAGTCTCCGCCCCCGCCTGACGATGGACCAGACTGACCACCAGGCCACCGTCGCCCGGCTGGACAGCCAGCCGGACGTGATCCTGCTCGGACTGGCGCACCACCAGCCCGGCCTCCTCGCGCTCGGCGATCCGTCCGTGCAGGGTGAAGGCGAAGTCAGCGGCCCGATCGGTTTGGCGCACTCCGAGGAAGGCGGCACGTCCGGGGGTGGTCAGATCCTCGGCCGTCGGGTGCAGCCGCCAGCCCTGGCCATGCGGACTGGCGAAGCTCGCCGGGCCGCGCAATGACGTCCACCGCAGGTCGTCCGGACCGATGGCCTCATCCACCGGCGCCACCGCGGCACCAGCGAACGGCACCTCGACCGCGGACGGCACCCGTCCCAGTCCGGGAGCGAAGACCGGCCAGCCGTCCTCCCAGGTCACCGGAATCAGGAAGGTCTCACGCCCCAGCGGATAGTGGTAGCCGCCGTAGGGACGCATCGCCAGGGCGACCGCCCACCAGGAGCCGTCGACGGCCTGCACCAGGTCGGCGTGGCCGACACCGACGACATCGGCGTGGCGGCCGAGATGGCGGTGGGTGAGAACCGGGTTGGCCCGGTTGCCCTCGTAGGGTCCGGTGACCGCATCGGCGCGCGCGACGCACTCGCTGTGGTGGATCTCGGTGCCACCCTCGGCCGCCATCAGGTAGTAGCGGCCGTCGATCTTGTACAGGTGCGGACCCTCGGCCCAGACCACACCCAGCTGGGCGCCCCTCCAGATCACCGTCTCCGGCCCGATCAGCTGCTGCGCGACCGGGTCGTACTCGCGCACCCAGACCTCGGTCTGGTCGTGCCACTGCGGTTCGAGCGCCAAGCGCGTGCCGTGGAACCAGACCCGTCCGTCGTCGTCGAAGAAGATGGACGGATCGATGCCGGCCGTCCCCAACCAGATCGGATCAGACCAGGGACCGGCAGGGTCGGCTGCCGTGACCACGAAGTTGCCGGCGCGGTCCGGCTCATCGGGATAGACCATCGTGCAGACCACCCAGAACAGGCCGTCGTGGTAGCGGATGGTCGGCGCGTACAGGCCGCCAGAGGACGGGATGCCGGTGTAATCGAGCTGCCCCTCGCGGTCGATCACCGAGCCGATCTGGGTCCAGGTGGCCAGGTCGGTGCTGTGGAAGACCGGCAACCCCGGGAAGTACTCGAAGGTGGACGTGACCAGGTAGTAGTCGCTGCCCACCCGGCAGATCGACGGATCCGGGTAGCACCCGGACAGGATCGGATTGCTCACCAGGGCCATCAGTCGAGTACCTCCACGGCGACGATGCGCGGATCAGCGATGCCGACTTCATGGGCGGCACCGGTCAGAGTCATTGTCACCCGCGGCGTCGCCACCCCGGGCACCGGTTCGGAAAGTGCCAGCGCGGTGTTGCTGATGGCGCCGTTGGTCGAGCTGACGCTCGGCTGTCCGGTACCGGAGGCGGCCACGTGCGAGGCCGCCCAGATCTCGACGTCGCCCGGTTCGACGATCTTGGTCAGCGAGCGACCGGTGAAGGCCAGCCGGGTCGTCGGCACCGTGAAGCGAACCCGTCGCGACTGCCCGGCGGCCAGCGCGACCCGGGCGTAGCCCAGCAGTACGGCCACCGGACGCACCACACTGGCCACGACGTCATGCCCGTACAGCTGAACGATCTCGCTGCCGGCGACGTCGCCGGTGTTGGTAACAGTGACCTCGACGCTGAACGATCCGGACGTCGACGTCTGGCTGGGCACGCGCAACGCGGAGTAGGCGTAGCTGGTGTACGACAGGCCGAAGCCGAACGGACGCACCGGCGTCGGGTCGGTGGAGGTGACCTCTGACGGTCCGCCGAGAATCGGCTGCAGATAGCTGTAGGGCTGCGCGCCGCTGCTGCGCGGCAGCGAAACCGGCAGCCGCCCGGACGGGTTGGTGGCCCCGGTCAGCACCTGGGCGATGGCCACGCCACCACCCTCGCCGGGGAAGAAGGTCTGCACCACGGCGGCCGGACGTGGGCCCGGTCCGGAGAACGCCCAGCCGATGGCGTACGGACGTCCGGTGATCAGCACCATCACCACCGGCGTGCCGGTGGCCGCCACCGCTTCGACCAGCTGGCGCTGAACGCCGGGCAACTCCAGCGACTGGGTGTCGTTGCCCTCACCGACACTGCCGCGGCCGAACAGCCCGGCCTGATCACCGACGATCACCAAAGCCACATCGGCCTCGGCTGCTGCGGCGACGGCCGCGTCGAAGCCGGAGGTGTCCTCGTCTTCGACGGTGCAGCCGGCCGCGGTCACAATCTGCGGAACCGCCTGGCCGGCGGCTTCGAAGGCGTTCGGCAAGGCCTCCAAAACGGTGGGGATCCAGATCTCCGGCTGGTAGTCGGGGAAGCTGGCCAGCACATGGTTCGTGAACGAATAGCACCCCTGCAGCGCCTCGGCGCGGTCGGCATTCGGCCCGATCACGGCCAGCCGACGAACCGGCCCGCGCCCGCCGAGCGGCAGCACGCCGTCATTGGCCAGCAGCACCACCGACTCCTCGGCGATGCGCTGGGAAAGCTCGCGATGCTCGGCCGGGTCGAGATCGATCTGCGCCGGCGGCTCGTCCTCGAAGGCCTGCGGGTCGAGCAACCCCAGGGCCTCCTTCTGGGCGAGCACCCGAAGCAGCGCCCGATCCACATAGGCCTCGTCCAGGCGTCCGGAACGCACCTGTTCGGCGAGCGGCTCGAGATAGGCGTCGCCGGTCGGCAGCTCGACGTCGACCCCGGCACGCAGCGCGAGCGCTGCCGCCTCACCGCGGTCGGCGGCCAGCGCATGCATCACTTGGAGGAAGCCGACCGCGAAGTAGTCGGCGACCACCACGCCGGTGAAGCCGAGCTTCTCCCGCAGCACGCCGGTGAGCAGCTCGGGGTCGGAGGCGACCGGCACCCCGTCGATGTCGGTGTAGGAGTTCATCACCGAGCGGGCGCCGCCATCGAGGATCGCCATCTCGAACGGCGGCAGGAAGACGTCGGCCACTTCCCGCGGACCGACGTGGACCGGGGCGTGGTTGCGTCCGGCGATCGAACCGGAGTAGGTGAGGAAGTGCTTCAGCGTGGCATGCACACCGGCCGACTGCACACCACGGACGAAGGCGCTGCCGACGGTACCGACCAGGTACGGATCCTCCCCGATGCACTCGTCGACCCGCCCCCAGCGCGGGTCGCGAATGACGTCCAGCACCGGCGCCAGACCCTGATGAATGCCGAGGGCGGCCATCGATTCACCGATCGCGGCCCCGACCTGCTCCACCAGCTCCGGATCGAACGACGCCCCCCAGGCCAGCGGCGTGGCGAAGGTGGTGGCCTTCCACGCGGCCAGTCCGGTCAGGCACTCCTCGTGCACCAGGGCTGGAATGCCCAGCCGGGTCTCCCGCTTGAGCCGACGCTGCTCGTGCCACAGCCACTGCGCCCGCTCCACCGGGTCGACCGGACGGGTGCCGTAGACCCGAGTGAAGTGGCCGATGCCATCGCGGGTGACGTCGGCCAAAGCCGTCGACGCACGCTGATCGGAAGCCATCTCGCTCTGCATCGGTGCGACGACATTGCCGCCCTGATCGAGCCAGTAGCCGACAAGCTGGGCGAGCTTCTCCTCCAAGGTCATGCGCCCGGCGAGTTCCCGGACGCGATCGGAGACCTGCGGGAAGGCAGGCACGGCGTAAGCGGATGTGGACACGGGGTCCAGCTCCTTCTGTGAGACGTGAGTAGGGGTGCGTGACGGTCGAGGGCTCAGCCCTTGACGGCTCCGGTGAGGCCGCCGACGATCCGTCGCTCGAAGATGCTGAAGAAGACCAGCGCGGGGATCATCGACAGCGAAGTGAAGGCCAGCACCGCTGCGGTGTCGACCGAATGCTCCGACGAGAACGACTGCACGCCGAGCGGCAGCGTGTACAGGGTCGGATCGTTGAGGATGAACAGCGGCAGCATGTAGCTGTTCCAGGCGCCGATGAAGGCCAAGATGCCGGTGGTGATCACACCAGGCAGTGACAGCGGCAGCACCATCCGGAAGAAGAAGCCCATTCGGCTGGCCCCATCGATGGAGGCGGCCTCTTCGAGCTCCTTGGGAATCGCGGCGAGGAACGGCACCAGAATGATCACAGTCGTGGGCAAGGCGAAGGCGATCTGCGGCAGGATCACGCCGAGCAGGTTGTCGGTGAGCCCCATGTTCTTGATCAGCAGGTACAGCGGGGTGATGGCCACGGTCAGCGGGAACATCAGGCCGGCGGTGAACAGCGCGTAGAGCGCATTTCGTCCGCGGAACTGATACCGGGCGATCACGAAACTGGCCATCAGCGCCAAGGTGACGGTGCCGAGCGTCGTCGCTACGGCCGAGATCACCGAGTTCGTGAACTGCTGCCAGAACAGCTGGCTGGCCAGCACATTGGTGTAGTTGGTCGTGACCCAGGGGTCCGGCCACCCGGACGGGTCGACGGTGATCTGCGCGTTGGTGCGGAAACCGCCGATGATGATGTACAGCACCGGGGCGACACAGGCAGCGATCAGCACCGTCGCGATCAGGTAGGTCATCGGGCTGCCCCAGGTGGGCGCTCCCTCACTTCCGCGACGGACCCGGACGTGACCGGTCCTCGGACGCGAGTCCGCAGTGATGGTCGACATCAGCGGGCCTTCCTTTCCGAACCACCGGTGAGCGCACCTTCGGTGTCCCGGCGCAGGACGAAGCGCTGGTAGAGCAGAGCGATCACCAACGAGATGACGAAGATGGCTACCGCGACCGCGTTGCCGTAGCCATAGTTGCCGGCCAACCGACCCTCACGGACCATGTAGGTGGCCATGGTCGAGGTGCCGGCGGTCGAGGACACGTACTGGCCCCAGATGATGTAGACCAGATCGAACAGCTGCAGCGAGCCGATGATCGACAAGAACGCCCACACCCGGATCGTCGGGCCCAGCAGCGGCAGCGTGATCCAGCGTTGGATCTTCCAAAACGATGCGCCGTCGATGGCGGCGGCCTCGTACAGCTCGTCGGGGATGCCCTGCATGCCGGCGAGCATCAGGATCACCGCGAAGCCGAGGTACTTCCAGGAGATGATCACCATCAGCGTCCAGATCGCCACGTTGGGATCGGCGATCCAGTCGACGGCGAGGCCGCCCAGCCCCAGATTGCGCAGCATGTCGTTGACCGCGCCCTGGTACTGCAGCATCAGGCTCCAGCCGGTGCCGACGATGACTTCTGAGATCACATAGGGGACGAAGATCAACACGCGAATCAGCGAGCGCCCCTTGATGTTCTGGTTGAGCAGAAGCGCGAAGGCGATCGCCGCCGGGCCCTGCATGATCAGTGACATGACGACGATGAAGCCGTTGTGCTTCAACGCATCCAGGAAGTTCTGGTCACTGAAGATCGTGATGTAGTTCTGCAGGCCGACGAAGTTGGTCGGAGCCCCGAAACCCTTCCATTTGAAGAAGCCGTAGTAGGCCGCCAGGAAGACCGGCAGGATCACGAAGGTCAAGAACATGATGATCGCCGGCCCGGCAAGGATGACGATCTCAAGGCGCTTACGCCACTCGGCTTTGGCCCGGTCCGTCCGGGACGGCGCCTGGGTGGCGCCGTCCCGGAGTGAGGACTCGAGCGTTGAGCGTTGCGGCAGTGTGTTCACTGATTCGCTCATGGGTGCGTTGGCTTAGCCCTTGGCTGCAGCCGTCTTCACCGCGCTCACGATGTCGGCAGGGGTGCCCTTACCGGCGAGCATGTTGACCACGCCACCGTTGAGCGCGTTGCCGACGTTCTGGCCGTACATGGTGTCAAGCCACAGCATGACGTAGGCGGCCTTGTTGTAGGAGGCCAGGACGTCCTTCAGGGCGGGGTCGGTGACGACGCTCTGCGACTGCTGGTTGGCCGGCAGGGTCTGGAAGGCCGTTGCGTAGCCTTCCTGGTTCTGCTTGGAGGCGATGAAGTTGAGGAAATCGACGCACGCCGCCGGAGCGTTCTTACGGCAGGCGAAGCCGTCAGATCCACCCATCATGGCGCTGGGGTCGCCAGCACCACCGGTGACAGCCGGGAAGGGGAACCAGCCGAGGTCGGCCAGAGCCTTCTTGTCCGGAGTGAGGTCCTTGACGACGCCGGGCTCCCAGGCGCCCATGAGCTCCATGGCGGCCTTGTGGTTGGCGATCATGCCGGCCGAGCTGCCCGCACCCTGCTGCGCCGTGGTGGTCAGGAAGCCCTTGTTGAAGGGGTCGGTGTCGGAGAAGGCCTTGAGGTCCTCGCCGGCCTTCAGCCAGCAGGCGTCGGAGAAGTCCTTGGTGGCCGCAGCCTTGTCCATGGTGTCCTTCGAGCAGTCACGCAGCGCGAAGAAGTAGTACCAGTGAGCGGCCGGCCAGGCGTCCTTGCCACCGAGGGCGATCGGCGTGATGCCGGCGGCCTTCAGCTTGGTGACGTCGGCATTGAGCTCCTCGAAGGTGGTCGGGGTCGAGGTGATGCCGGCCTTCGCGAAGAGGTCCTTGCTGTAGTAGATGCCGCCAGGAAGCACCGAGGTCGGCATGCCGTAGATCTTGCCGTCGATGGTGAACGCGCTGAAGATCGCGCTGCCGTACTGCGACTTCACGTCGGCGCTGATCTTGTCGGTGATGTCCATCACCTGATCGGCGGCGACCACGTCGGCGAGCTTGCCGCCGCCACGGGCCATGAAGATGGTCGGCTCGTCACCGGAGTTGAGGGCGGTCTGGAGCTTTCCGTCCATGTCCTCGTTCTGGATCGCCTGGACGGTGATCTTGACGTTGGGGTTCGCCTTCTCGAAGGCAGCGACGGTGTCGACCCAGTACTGCTTGCCGTCACCGGTGGTCGAGTTGTGCCAGAAGGTCATGGTGACCGGACCACTGGAGCTGGGGGCGGAACCGTTACTTGAACCACCGCCGGAGCACCCGGCGAAGGCGAGTGCGACGCTTACACCCAGCGCGACCAGCGCCGGGGCCTTGAACTTCCCATGCATGCGACAACCTCTCAGTCCTCTTTGACCGTGGCAGGTATTCCTGCCCTATGCAGCGATCCTGGCATCCGCCCCAGAGCGTGTCAAACGTTTTTGATAACGTTTTCGTCGCACTGGCTGGAGCGGACCCCATGAGATAGCGTTGCCGGGTGACCATCGATACCGGGAGCTCGAGACGCTCGTCTTCTGGGTCGAAGTCCACCCGCGTCACCATCATCGACGTGGCCGAGGTGGCCGGTGTCTCGGTCTCAACCGTGTCCAAGGTGGTCAACGATCGCTACGGCGTCTCGCCGGAGACCTACGACCGGGTGATGCGCGTGGTCGCCGAACTCGGCTACCAGTCCTCGCTGGTGGCCAGCAGTCTGCGCCGCGGACGAACCAATGTGATCGGCATCCTGGTGCCGGAGTTCGAGCCCTTCTCGGTCGAACTCCTCAAAGGCATCTCGAGCGCGGCCGAAGGCACCGGCTACGAGCTGCTGGCCTACTCCGGAAACCTCGAACACAACCAGGACGGCTGGGAGCGACGCTCGCTGTCACGGTTGGCCGGCACCTTGATCGACGGTGCGGTGATCATCGCCCCGACCGCGACCGTCACCGACGCGTCCATTCCGGTCGTCGCGATCGACCCGCACACCGGCGGTGAGGGTCCGAGCACGGTCGAGGTCGACAACATCGCCGGGGCGCGCGCGGCCACCGAGCACCTGATCGCTTTGGGGCACCGCCGCATCGCGCACATTCGCGGACGCGAGGACCTCGTCTCTGCCAGCCGCCGCGAACAGGGCTATCGGGAGGCGTTGGACGCCGCCGGGATCCCCTTCGATCCGTCCCTGGTGCGGGTGGGCGGCTACCGCGCCCTGGAGACCACCGATGCGGCCCACGAACTGTTGGCACGGGCCGATCGGCCAACCGCGATCTTCTCCGCCAACGACCTGTCGGCGATTCGCGTGATGGAGGTCGCAGCCGAGATGGGGCTGCGGGTTCCGGAGGACCTCTCGGTTGTCGGCTTCGACAATGTGCCAGAAGCAGCCAACGCGGTTCCGCCGCTGACCACGATCGGCCAACCCATGCACGAGATGGGTGCCGAGGCCGTCCGGGTGCTGCTGATGCTGTTGCGCGGCGAGTCGGCCGAGGAGCACCTGCGACTGCCGGCGACTTTGGTCGTCCGTGGCAGCACCACGCGCCCGAGCCTCGGCTGAGGTGGCCGCCCCAAGGGCGGAGCAACACCCTTCACCGGCGGCGCTACGACCAGTTCACGTCCGCGCTGCCGGGCCGCCGCACACCCTCGGCCGAGTCCAGCGCTAGCCGCGCGGTGCCGGGCCCGTCGAATCACGCAGCAGCAGCGCCGTGGCGAGCCGCTGTTGGTGGCTGTCCGGCTCGGTGTCTGCGGTGATCGCCTCCACCAGGTACTCCGCAGCCAGTCGACCCTTCGCGGCGATCGGCTGCCGAATGGTAGTCAGGCTCGGCGTGGTCCAGCTCGCCTCTGCCAGGTCATCGAAGCCGGAAACCGAAAGCTGTCCGGGCACGTCCACGCCCGCCTCGCGGGCGGCGTCCAGAATGCCGAAAGCGATGATGTCGCTGAAGGCCACCATCGCGGTCGGCGGCTCAGGGCGCTCCCACAAGGTGCGGAACGCAGCGACCCCGCCGGCTCGCGTGCACGGCGTCTCGACGACGGTGATGCCGGGGCTTGTCAGCGTCAGACCCACCGCGTCCAGGCTCTCCACCGCACCCTGCATTCGACGCTGCACCGGGCCGCGCCAGTGCTCATACCCGCCGGGAGTGTCGGTTTCGATCACCACGAAGGCGATGCGGCGATGACCCTGGCGCACCAAGTAGTCGACCAGCTCTCGCGTGCCGTCGGTTTCGTCGATGTCGACGCTGGGCACGCCGGCATGCCACTCGCTGTCGACCAGGACGAAGGGGATCCCCCGCTGACGCAAGGCCATGACTTCGCCGCGGTCGTACTCCAGCCCGCTGACGATGAAGCCGTCGACGGCGGCATAGGGGATCGCCTTCAGCATCGACCCTCGCAACGGCGGCACCAGCAGCAGGGTCAGCCCCTCACGCTGGCAGACCTGGCCGATGCCCTGGAGGAACTGGCTGTAGTAGGGGTTCTCCAGCGCCTTGTCGAGCTGCTGCGGCAACAGCAGTCCGAGGCTGTCGGTGCGCTGGGTGCGCAGCATTCGCGCCGCCGGATCCTGGCTGTAGCCCAGCTCCTCCGCCGCCCGCAGGATGTTCTGCAATGTCGCCTCGGAGAGCTTCTTCGAGTCGTTGAAGGCCAACGAGACCGCCGACTTGGAGACATTGGCTCGCTGAGCGACATCAACGATGGTGACCCTTCGGCGCGCCATCAGTCCGCTCCCAGGATCACCGCAGTGCTCCGGTCCAGCTCGAGCACCTGATCGGTGAACCGCGCCAGCACTGGCACCTGCGCCGGGTCGAGACGGACGCCCTGGCCGCGATGAATGATCGCGGCCGCTGCCGAACCCGGAGTCGTGCGCATGAGCAGGACTGTATCCGGGTCGAGGGCCATCACCTGCTGGTTCCCGCGCCGAAGGGCCGCGCTGCGGCCTCGACGCTGGGCCAATGACCGCACGCCCTCCAGCAATCGAAGGTTCCAGCGGTCCGCGTCCCAGACCATGCCGGCGCGGCAGCCCGGGTCGTTGTCTCCGGTCATCCCGATCTCGTCGCCGTAGTAGATCATCGGCGCACCGGCGGCGGCGAACATCGCGGTGTAGGCGAGCAGCGCGGCATCGACATCGCCGTGGTGTCGAGTGAGCACCCGCTCGGTGTCGTGCGAACCCAGCAGATTCAGCATCCCGTGGTGATAGCCGTCCGGAATCCGCGCAGCCAGCCGGTTCAGCCCGTCGGCCAGAGCGTCGGCGTCGATGCTGCGGTCGGCGGTGAACCCGAGGACGAGGTCGCGCAGCGTGTAGTTCATCGTGCCATCGGCGAGATCACCTTGGAGCCATTCCTCCGGCCCGCGCCACTCCTCCGCGACGATGTAGAGATCCTCGCCCATCGGCTTGACGACCTCACGGAACTGCCGCCAGAAGTTGCGGTTGATGTAGTAGGGCACGTCCAGACGCCAGCCGTCGATGCCCTGCTCGATCCAGTGCCGCGCCACCTGGAAGTGGTGATCGCGCACCTCGGGGTTGTAGGCATTCCACTTCGGCAGATAGAAGCATCCCGAGCAGGTGCGGTAGTTCGGCTCTGGGTCGGCGGTCACCGGGAAGCCCTCGACGCTGAACCAGTTCACATAGGGCGATTCCGCCTCGCGCTCGACGACGTCGCGGAAAGCCCAATGCCCGTCACCGCAGTGATTCAGCACCGCATCGAGCACGATCCGGATGCCGCGGGCGTGGCAGGCGTCCACCAGCCGGC
This sequence comes from Propionicimonas sp., assembly GCA_036788135.1. Taxonomy (GTDB): domain Bacteria; phylum Actinomycetota; class Actinomycetes; order Propionibacteriales; family Propionibacteriaceae; genus Propionicimonas. The sequence goes on along the minus strand of DAIQNZ010000002.1, from coordinate 150,688 downwards.
GGAAGGTCGCCAGATCACCGAGCCGGTGATCGACGGCGAAGTAGTCGACCGCGTCGTAGCGGTGATTCGTCCGGGCCTCGAAGATCGGGGTCAGGTAGAGCGCATTCACCCCCAAGGAGCTGAGGTGGTCGAGGTGCTCGATGATGCCGACCAGATCGCCGCCGAGGAAGTTGTCCCGGGTGGGCTCTGCGTCCCACGGCTCAACGCCGGGCGGATCCAGCGTGGGATCCCCGTTCGCGAAGCGTTCGGGGAAGATCTGGTAGAAGACGGCGTCGGCCAGCCAATCGGGTGCTGCCATTAGTCCTTCAATCCGGTCGATGCGATTCCGCGCACCAAGGCGCGCTGGAAGAAGAGGAAGACGATGATGCTCGGCAGAGTCGCCGTGAGCGTCCCGGCCATCAGGTAGTTCCAGGAGGTGCCGTAGCGACCGACGAAGGACGCCAGGCCGAGCTGGATCGTCCGCATGTCGTCGTTGTTGGTCACCAGCAAGGGCCACAGGAAGTCGTTCCAGGCGAACAGGAAGCTGAAGATGCCCAGCGTCGCGAAAGCCGGAGTGGACAACGGGACGATCACCCGGAAGAAGGTGCCAGCCCGGCTGCAGCCATCGATCCGCGCGGCCTCCTCGAGCTCGACCGGGATGGTCACGAAGTACTGCCGCAGCAGGATGATCCCGAAGACGTCGGCCAGGCGCGGCACGATCAGCGCCGCGTAGCTGTCGATCCAGCCCAGGTCGGCCACGATGCTGTACGCCGGGATCACCGTGACGAAGGTCGGCACCATCAGGCCGGCCAACAGCACCATGAACAGCGCATTCTTGGCCGGGAACTCCAGCCGCGCGAACGCATAGGCGGCCAGCGCATCGAAGATCAGGTGACCCACGACGATGCCGGTGGCCATGATCAGGCTGTTGGCGTAGTACTGCGCGAACGGCGCCGACTGCCAGGCACGCGCGTAGTTCTCCCAGTGCCACGACGTCGGCAGGATCGAGGTGTTGGTGTAGGTCTCGGCTCGGGTCTGCAATGAGGTGGTGAACATCCACAGAAAGGGCACCACCACCACGATCGAACCGGCGATCAGCACGGCGTGGCGTGCCAGCCGTCCCAGTTGAGCCCGCTTCATCGCTTGCTCCCCTCGCCGCCGCCGAGGCGCCATTGCACCAAGGTCACGCCGAGCACGAGGGCCAAGGTGACGAAGGCGATCGCGGTGCCGTAGCCGAACTCACCCAGGCGGAACGCCGTGCGGTACATGAACATGCCGAGCACGTCCGTGCCGCCCCGCGGGCCGCCTTCTGTGAAGACGTAGACCAGGTCGAAGGCCTGGAAGCCGGTGATCAGCGCTTGCACGATCACGAAGAAGGTCATCGGCGACAGCAGCGGCACCGTCAGGTGGCGCAGCTTCTGCCAGGCCGAGGCGCCGTCGAGACTGGCAGCCTCGTAGATCGAATCCGGCAGCGCTTGCAGGGCGGTCAGGTAGAGCACGGCGTTGAAGCCGATGTTCTTCCACACGGTGAGCAGGGTCAGCGCACCGAGGGCGAGCCAGCGGTCCTGAAGCCAGTCGGGCCCGGTGATGCCGATCTGCGCGAGCACCGCGTTGACCAGCCCGGAGGGGTCCAACAGATAGCGCCACACGATCGCCGCAGCCACAGACGACGTGACCACCGGCAGGAAGTAGATGCTGCGGTAGATCCCCAACCCGCGCAGCGGCGCGTTCAGCAGGAGCGCGATCGCCAGGCCGGAGACGACGCTGAGCACGCACACGCCGACGGCGTAGACCACCGTCACCAACAGGCTGTTCCAGAACTGCGGGTCCTGGGTGAGCCGGACGTAGTTGTCCACGCCGACGAAGGGCTTGACCGGGTCGAACCCGTTCCAGGAGGTCAAGCTGATGTGGCCGGCCGCCACGATCGGGTAGAAGACGAACACCGCGAGGATCACCGCGGCCGGGGCCAGGAACACCGCTGCGGTGATCACCTGCTCGCGGTCATAGCTGCGGTGCCGACGGCGCGGTGGCCCGCCCGGGAGGTTCTCCCCCGGGCGGACCATCACAGACGACTGCGTCACGATCGGTCAGCCTTGCGCGATCACGTCGTTGACGGCCTTCTCCGCCGCAGCCAACGCCTGGTCGACGCTCGCCTCGCCGGCCAGGGCCTTCTCGATCTGCTGCGCAAAGGCCAGCGAGATCTTCGGGTACAGCGGAGTGTTCGGCCGAGCATGAGCGTCAGCCATCTGCTCCACATAGGGCAGCAGCTTCGGCTGGGAGTTCTTCACCCAGTCGAGGTAGCTCGCCGAGGTGGCCACCGAGTTGGTCACCGGCAGCATGCCGGTGGTCTCACTCCACTTGGTTACCTGATCCGCCGACAGGAACCAGGCCAGGAAGTCGGCCGAGGCCTTGGCGTTGGCATCGGAGTTGTTGAACACCATGGCCTGCTCGCCGCCGAGGTTGGTCGCCGGCTTGCCGTCGCTGGGGTAGGGCGCCTTGGCCACACCGAAGTCGAACGGCGGATCTGCCGCCCAGATGCCGACCATCCAGGAGCCTTCCTGCGCGGAACCGCCCTTGCCCTTCTCGAACTCGCCCCACTTGGCGTACGGCGAGACTCCCGACTTGATCAGGTCGACCCAGAACTGCAGCGCCTTCTTGCCCTGCGGGGTGTTGAACGCCGCCGCGGAGTTGTCGGCGGTGAGGAACTCGCCGCCGGCCTGCCACAGGTTCACCTGGAAGTTCCAGGTGAGGCCCTCACCCGAGTCACCGGCCTGGGTGTAGAGGTCGTAGCCGGGCTTGCCGGTCTTGGCGAGCACCTGCTTGCCGTCGGCCATCAGCTCCTCCCAGGTGGTCGGGGGCTTCTCCGGATCGAGTCCAGCCTGCTTGAACAACGTCTTGTTGTACATGTAGGCGAGGTTGTTGGCCGAGACCGGCACCGAGACCTGCTTGCCGCCGATGGTGCCGAACGAGGTCAGCGCCGGGTTGATGTCGGAGAGCACGTCGGCAGGGAGCAGCGGCTTCAGGTCGGCCAGAGTCCCCAGCTGGTTGATCTGCGGCACCCACACCAGGTCGCCGATGGCGATGTCGGGGAGGGTCTTGGACGTGGCCGAGGCCCGCAGCTTGGTGAGGAAATCGGCATTGGGAACCATCGAGGTGGTGATCTTCACCTGCGGGTGGCTCGCTTCATATTCGGAGACCATCGCATCGAAGGTGTCGGCATTGGTGCCGTCCCAGTAGTGCCAGATGGTGATCTGCGCGGGCGCGGCCGAGGAGTCGGGCGCAGCGGTGCTGCCCGACGGCCCGGCACAGGCCGTGAACGCGAGGAGGCCTGCGACGCCAGCGGCGACAAGCCTGAGGTGACGGTGCATGGGTCTTCCTTTCATGGTTTCCGGTGCTCATCGTCGCGCCGGGTGGTGGTTGTCTGCGCGAGTTGGAACCAACTCGTGCTGTTCGCGGGGAGATCTGTGTCGTCGCGAGTCGGGGCTGTGGCCACGATCCGCGTACCGATGGGCCATTCGGACGGCGCGGGCTGATCGGTGTCGGTGAGGTTCACCGCGCAGATCCCGGAACCCCGTCGAAACGCGAGCAGCCCGTGGGGGCCGTCCAACCACTCCAGCTCGGCTTCGGCGGCGAAGAGCCTGCGCCGATCAGCCAAGAGGTCGCGGTAGAGATTGAGCATCGAGGCGGGATCCTCACGCTGGCCGGCACGAGCGAGGTCGCCGAACCAGGACGGCTGCGGAAGCCAGGGCGCTGCAGCCTCGGCGGCAGAGAAGCCGAAGGACGATCCACTCGACGTCCACGGCAGCGGAACCCGGCAGCCGTCGCGGCCCAGCTCGGCGCCGGCTGATCGCAGCCAGATCGGGTCTTGGCGCGCCTGGTCAGGAAGCTCGAAGACCTCGGGCAATCCCAGTTCCTCGCCTTGGTAGAGGAAGGCCGAGCCGGGCAGGGCCAACAGCAGCGCGGCGGCGGCACGCGCCCGTCGCGTCCCCTTGACGAGATCGACCGGGCCCCGACGGCGTGCGGCCGAGATCATGTCGGTGGGAGGCGGAGCGTCCAGGCGCTGCTGCTGGCCGTAGCGGGTAACCGTGCGATGCACGTCGTGGTTCGACAGCGCCCAGGCCGGCGCCTGCCCCGCCACGGCGAGTCCGGTGGCGACGGCGTTGCGGATGAGCGGCTCATGCCAGGGCTGAACCAGCAGGCCGAAGTCGAAAGCCTGGTGGAGCTCGTCCGGACGCAGGTAGGCAGCCAGTCGATCCTGGGACGGCAGCCACACCTCGCCGACGAAGTACTTCGGTTCGTGGTAGGAATCGCCGAGCGCCCGCCAGGAGCGGTAGATCTCGTGCACCTCCGGCTGATCCCACATCGCATGGTTGTGGCCGTCGCCGTTGTGGTCGGGCAATGCGACGTCCTTGACGTTGCCGTGGGCCACGTCGATCCGGAAGCCGTCGACTCCGCGGTCGAACCAGAACCGCAGCACGTCCAGGAACTCGGCAGCCACCTCGGGGTTGCGCCAGTTGAAGTCGGGCTGGGAGCTGTCGAAGGCGTGGAAGTACCACTGCCCCGGTGCGCCGTCGGCCTCGACGACTCGCGTCCAGGCGGCACCGCCGAAGACGCTCTCCCAGTTGTTGGGCGGCAGTTCACCGTCGACACCGCGTCCGTCCCGGAAGAGGAAGCGGGCACGTTCCGGGCTGCCGGGGCCGGCCTGAAGAGCAGCCTGGAACCAGGCATGGTCGGACGAGCAGTGGTTGGGCACCATGTCCATCAGCACCCGCAGACCGAGGCGATGCGCCTCGGCGACGATGCGGTCGAAGTCGGCCAGTGTGCCGTAGGCGGGGTCGATGGCGCGATAGTCGGCGATGTCGTAGCCGTGGTCGCGCTGCGGCGAGGTGTAGCAAGGGTTCAGCCAGATGGCGTCGCAGCCCAGGTCGGCGATGTCGGGCAGCCCCAGGGCCAGGCCGGCGAGGTCGCCGATACCGTCCGCGTCGGCGTCGCGGAAGGAGCGCAGGTAGACCTGGTAGACCACAGCGTCGCTCGGCAACGATGAGGCCGCCGAACCGGCGCCGGGATGACGGGACGAGGACACGCGCAACTTCCTGACTTCGATGTCTGGGGGCAACCACCGTCGGTTGCACTTGTTTACTAAACCGATCCAACTGCATGTCCAACGCGCTGTCAAGAGGGATGGAATATCTGCTCCGCGGCGCAAACCGTGCGCCGCCCTTCACTGACCTTGAACTGTCGTACTAGGGACGATCCGACTCACCACCGATGAAGCTGCTGCCCTGGCCGGGACCACCTGGCCGGGGCAGCGGCTCGTCTGCCCAGTGGACCGTCACTTCGCGTGGCGACAAACCCGCCGCCGGCGGACGTTGTCACGCACAGCGCCAACCGCAGCCGAGCTTCGCCGAGACGACCTAGTCGTGGTCGTGGTCGTGGCGATGGTGGCTGTCCGGAAAATGCTGGTGGGCGTGGGTCAGCGTCTGATGGTGATGCGCATGGCGGTGCCCGACCCCCGGCGGCAGCGGGGGTTCGTGGCGATGATCGTGGTGCCCGTCGTCATGGACGTGCCAGTGCTCGTGCGTCACGGCGACATGGATGTGCTGGTGTTGATGATGCTCGGTCAGATGCAATGCCACGCCGGCGCCCATCAGCACAGCCGCGGCGAGCAGCGTGGCGCTGAATGGCTCGCCGAGAGCCACGGCCAGGCCGGCACCGAAGAACGGAGCCACCGCGAAGTACGCCCCGGCCCGGGCGGTGCCGAGTTGGTCGAGGGCGGCGATGAACAGCACCAGGCTCACGCCGTAACTCGCCACGCCGACCGCGGCAGCTCCCGCGAGAGCTCCGATCGCCGGCAGGCTCGCACCCAGGCCCACCGCGATCACGAGGTTGACCGGGCCTGCGATCAGCCCTTTGGTTGCGGCCAGCCAGGTGGCGTCGACGTGCGCCAACTGCCGGGTCAGGTTGTTGTCCACCGCCCAACACAGGCAGGCACCGAGCACGGCCGCCGCCGGCCAGAAGCCGGAGAACTGCGGCTGCCCCGGCCAGCTGAGCACCACAGCTCCGGCGGCGATCAGCACAAAACCCAGCACCACCCGCACGCCCGTCGCTTCACGGAAGACCAGCCAAGCCACCAGGGCGGTGAAGACCGCCTCCGCATTGAGCAGCAACGACGCCCCCGAGGCCGGCATCGCGGCCAGGCCGAGCATCAGCAGCACCGGCCCGACGATGCCGCCGGCGAGGATCACCCCCGCCATCAGCCACAGCTCAGCGTGGGCCAGCCGCACTCGGCGCGCTCGGCGCAGCAGCCGCCAGCCCCCCAAAGCAATTCCGGACGCGGTATAGAGCAGGCCAGCCAACAGCCACGGCGACACGTCGCCGACCAGCAGCTTTGCGATCGGGGTCCCGGCGCCGAAGAGCACCGCGGCACCGAGTCCGGCTGCCGGGCCGCTCAGTCTGCGGCTCATCGCCGATGCCAGCCTGCCAGGCTCAGGCCCCGGCTTCGGCCAGGACCTCGATCAGCGCATCGATGGCCGAGTCCAGCTCCTCGCGGGTGATCACCAGCGGCGGCGCCATCCGAATGGTCTGCCCGTGGGTGTCCTTGGCGATGATGCCCTTGGTCAACAGCCGCTCGCAGATCACACGTCCGGTGCCGAGCGCCGGGTCGATGTCGACCCCTGCCCACAGCCCCACACCGCGCACCGCCGTGACGCCATGGCCGATCAGCGCGTTCAGGCGCTGGTGCAGATGCGCGCCGAGCTCACGCGAACGCGCTTGCATCTCGCCGGTCTCGAGCAGTCGAACCACGGCCAGGCCGACGGCGGCGGCCAGCGGGTTCCCACCGAAGGTCGAGCCGTGCTGGCCCGGACGCAGCGTGCCGAGCACCTCTTCGTCACCGACAACGGCCGACACCGGAACGATGCCGCCGCCGAGCGCCTTGCCCAGCAGATAGAGGTCGGGCACGACCCCGGCCTGCTCGCAGTAGAAGGTGGTACCGGTACGTCCCAGCCCGGACTGGATCTCATCGGCGATCATCAAGATCTTGTGCTCATCGGCCAGTGCGCGGATGCCGGCGAGGAAGCCCTCCGGCGGGGTGATCACGCCCGCCTCGCCCTGCACTGGCTCGACCAGGATGGCCACGGTGTTGGCGTCGATGGCCGCCTCGATGGCGTCCAGATCACCGTAGGGAACCGGAACGAAGCCCGGGGTGTACGGGCCGTAGCTGGTGGTGGCGTCGGGGTCATTGCTGAACGAGATGACGCTGATCGTCCGGCCGTGGAAGTTGCCCTCCATCACGATGATGTTGGCCAGCCCTTCGGGCACACCCTTGACCTCGTAGCCCCACTTGCGGGCCAGCTTCAGCGCGGACTCCACGGCTTCGACGCCGGTGTTCATCGGCAGCACCATCTGCTTGCCGCACAGCTTTGCCAGCGCCTCGATGAAGGGGCCGTAGGTGTTGGAGTAGACGGCGCGCGAGGTGATCGCCAGCCTGCCCAGCTGCTCGGTAGCCACCGCGACCAGGTCCGGATTCGAGTGACCGAAGTTCACCGCGGAGTAGGCCGAAAGGAAGTCGAGGTAGCGGTTGCCGTCGACGTCGGTGAGCCAGGCACCTGAGCCGCTCTCGATGACCACCGGCAAAGGGTGATAGTTGTGCGAGCTGTAGCTCTCCACCTGTGCGATCGCCCGCTCCTGTGCGGGACTCAGCCTCAGATCTGTCATGGGTGTGCCGTCCTCTCGACCCGACGATGCTACCCGTCCTCGGTGTCGGGAGTGACTCGCCTCAGCGACTCGACCCCGCCCCGGGGTCGGCTCTTTCACGCTCCGGCCGCCTCCCTGGACGACCCGGCGACAAGTACAGTCAGCACATGGACGCCTCCGCACCCATCGTCATCGGCTTCGACGGCTCCGCGACCGCCGCAGCAGCGCTGCGCCGTGGGCTCGATCTCGCCGCTCGCCTGCAGGTGCCGGCGCGGGTCGTCCGCGCCTGGTCGGTGAGCAATGCGCCGCGCCCGCAGAGCTGGGAGCCGGGATACGTGCCACCCATCGACGACTTCGCCGACGCTGTCCGCTGCCACCTTCGCGAGCAGGTCGAACCACTGGCAGCCGAGTTCCCGGGCGTGCAGGTCAGTCTCGAGGTCCCGCACGGACCGGCCGGACGGGAGCTGGTGGCAGCAGCCGAGACCGCGCAAATGATCGTCGTCGGCGATCGCGGACGCGGCGGCCTCCCTGAACTGCTGCTGGGGTCGGTCTCCAAGGAGGTCGCGAACCACGCCAGCTGCGACGTCTTGGTCGTCCGCGCTCGCTGAGCGAACCTCAGGCCAGGCTGGGGAACATCACCGGACCGGCGAAGACCGCGACCACCGCGCCGGCGATCATGTATGGCCCGAACGGCAGCGACGCCTTTGACGTGATCCGTCGCGCCAGCAGCAGCACCACGCCGACGACCGCCATCATCACCCACGCCAGCAGGAACCCGGCCAGGCTTTGCGCGATGCCGAACCAGCCCAGGAAACCTCCAATGACGCCGGCGAGCTTCACATCACCGAAGCCGAGGTCAGGGGCGAACATGGCCATCACGAAGTACACGACGAACATCGATGCGGCCACGATGCCTGCGCGGCCGAGCACGGCCCAGCGTCCCTGCAGCGCGGCGGCGGTGGTGAGCCCGACCGCTAGCACTCCATAGGACGGCAGCACGATCACGTCGGGCAGCCGATAGTCGCCGAAGTCGATCACGATCAGCAATGCCGCAGCGACCGCCAGCACCGTGAAGGTGATTTGCTCAGCCAGCGTCGGCGCCAACCCGGCCAGCGCCCCGAGGATCACCGCCACGGGCACCTGAAGCCACCACGAGGCGAGTCGCGTCGCGGTGGTGAACTGGGCGCGCATGAACGCATTCAGCGCGGCCGCCAACGCGCCGGCGACGATCGCGGTGACCACCGCCGCCATCAGTGCCCGAAGCTTGCGCTGAACGAATGGATTGCCTGAATGACGCCCGGCCCCATCACAACGATGAACATCGCCGGCATGATGAACAGGATCAACGGAAACACGACCTTGACCGGGATCTGCATCGCCCGGCGCTCAGCGTCCTGACGACGTTCCATCCGCAACTCGTCGGCCTGGGACTGCAGCACGTCGGAGAGAGCGATGCCGTACGCCTCACCCTGGACGATCGCCCGAACGAAGCGCTCAAGCTTGGGCACGCCGGTGCGCTCGGCGAGATCGTTGTAGGCGTCGCGGCGAGACATGCCCACCTGGATGTCCTGCAGGGTCCGAATCAGCTCATCAGCGAGCTCACCGCGACCATTCTTGGCCACGCGCGACATGGCTGCGTCAAAACCGAGTCCGGCGTTCACCGCGATACTCATCTGGTCGAGGGTGTCCGGCAACTGAAGGCCGATAGCCTCCTTGCGCTTGATCCCGTCGTTGTAGAGCAGGATCTCGGGCAGGAAGAACAGAGCGGCGGTGATCGCTGCCCCGAAGATGACAGCGCGCAGATCCCGCATGTTGAGGATCATCGCCAGCATGATGAAGACGCCGATGATGCCGCCCAGCAGCTTCACGGTGAGAATGCGGTCGATCGGCCACTTCTCTGGTCGGCCAGCCGCCGCCCAGAGGCGATGAATAGTCTTCATCATCGCCGGCGGGGTGCGCCGACGCAGCGCTTCAGCCAGCTCGCTACTGGCCTGCTCACTGGCGATCTGCACCTCGGACGTCGAGGTCTGCGCGTCGAGCTCCCGGTTGAGGTTCGACAGGACGCGCTTGCGCCCACTCGAGGCGCCGGCGAACAGCAGCCACCACAGCGTCCCGGTACCGACAGCCACGGCGAGGATCGACGGGACCACCACAGCGATTTGCATGTCGACCCTCCTAGAACTTGAGGTTGATGATCTTGTAGAGCCAGAAGCTGCCGATGGACATCATCACCGCTCCCGCCGCCAGCATCATCCATCCGAGTGGATCAGTGAAGAGCTTGCTGATGTAGGCCGGGCTCGCGATCGACAGGAATCCGGCCACGCCGAAGGGCAAGGCCACCAGGATGACCGCCGACAGCTGTCCATCGGCCGCCAGCGACTTGACCTGCCCTCGGATCTCGGCGCGCTGGCGGATTGTCGAACTGACACCCTCCAGCACGTCGGCGAGGTTGCCACCGACTTCGCGGTTGATGCCGATGGCTTGGGTCACCCAGAAGAAGTCCTCGTTGCGCATCCGTTCACAGACGTCGTTGAGCGAGTCCATCATGGGGCGCCCGACGCGCACTTCGTTCGTCACCCGAGCGAACTCCAGGGACGTCGGCGCCCCGCCCTCCTGGCCAATCGTGGCCAGGGCCTGCGGCAGGCTGTACCCCGCCCGTAGGCTGCCCGCGATCATCTGCAGTGTCTCGTCGAGTTGCGACTCGAACTTCGACCGACGTCGACTGGCAAGGATCGACAACCACAGCCGCGCGATGATCGGCGTAATCAATGCAAGCAGGAGCCCCAACAGCGGCTCTCCCAACGCCAAGAAGACCGCGAACAGCGCCATGCAGGCGGAGAAGACGATGATCACCAACTCTTTGACCTGCAGCGTTACGCCAGCCTCCTCCAGAATCGCGCCGAAGGTGTTGCTGCGTCCGGACAGGAGCTTCTCCACCCCGGCGGTCGCCGCGTCGGAGAGGCGACTGAGCGCGCCGCCTTTGGCCTCGGCACCCATCCGGCGTCGCTCCAGTGCGACCTTGTGGGTCGGCAACAGCATCAGCACGAACATGACGACCGACGCGATGCCGATCAGCGACCACCCGATGATCAGGGTGATACTCATCGCTGCTCCCACATCGCCGACGTGCCGAAGATGCCGGGCGAGAGCTTGATGCCCAAGTCGTTGAACTTCTGAATGAACAGCGGACGCAGACCGGTGGGCTGCACCTTGCCGAGGAACTTCCCGTCCGGCGAGACACCGGCGGAGAAGTCGAAGCTGTAGATGTCCTGCAACGTCAGCGTCTGACCTTCCATGCCGACCACCTCAGTGAGCGCGGTCACCCGGCGGGTGCCGTCACGCAGACGGGTCAGCTGGACGATCACGTCCACGGCGGACGACACCTGCTCGCGAATCGCGCGCAGCGGCAGATCCATGCCCGCCATCAGCACCAGGGTTTCCAAGCGGGCGATCGCGTCGCGGGGGCTGTTGGCGTGGATCGTGGACAGCGAACCGTCATGGCCGGTGTTCATCGCCTGCAGCATGTCGAGTGCTTCGGCACCACGACACTCGCCGACGATGATCCGGTCGGGGCGCATACGCAACGAGTTGCGCACCAGGTCGCGAATGGTGATCTCGCCGCGTCCTTCGACGTTCGGCGGGCGAGACTCCAGCCGGACGACGTGATCCTGCTGCAACTGCAGCTCCACGGCGTCCTCGATGGAGATGATGCGTTCCTTGTCGGGGATGAAGCCCGACAGCACGTTCAGCAGCGTCGTCTTACCGGTACCGGTACCGCCGGAGACGATGATGTTGAGTCGCCCCAGAACGCAGGCTTCGAGCAGCTCGGCCATCTCCGGGGTCAGCGACTGCCACTTGATCAGGTCCGCGACCCCGAGTGCTTCCTTGGAGAACTTTCGGATGGTCAGCGTCGAGCCGCTCACCGCCAGCGGCGGGATGATCGCGTTGACGCGGGAGCCGTCCTCGAGGCGGGCGTCGACCATCGGAGACGACTCGTCGATGCGGCGGCCGACCCGGTTGACGATGCGCTCGATCACCCGGCGCAGGTGCGCTTCGTCCTTGAATCGGGTCGGGGTCAGGGTGAGCTTGCCCGAGCGCTCGGCGTAGACCTTGTCCGGTCCGTTGACCATGATCTCGGTGACGGTCTTGTCGGCCAGCAGCGCTTCCAGCGGACCCAGGCCGAGGACGTCGTCGTGGACCTCGCGGATCAGGCGCTGGCGCTCGCGAGCGGTCAGCGGCAGGCGTCCGCCCTCGATGATCGCGTTGAGTTCCTGCTGGACGAGGGTTCGCAGAGCGTTCTCGTCGAGGTTCGGGTCGTTCAGGCGGGCGCCCATCCGCTCGAAGAGCTGCTCGACGGCCTCTTCCTTGAGCTTGGACAACGCGTCGTGGGTCTCCATGACCACGGTCTGCGTGGGTGCCCGACTGGCCAGCCGACTCGGATCCAGCGGGCCGTCCGGCGACGCCGAAGCGACCGGCACCCAGGTGACGGTCGCTTCGGGGTTGGAGACGGCGGCCGCTGACGAGGCCAGGTACGGCGCGGGCGCGCTGAAGTCGTCCACCAAGGCACGCATGGGCGCGGCCGTCGTGGTGGCTTCACCTTCTTCGAGCGGGATGCCCCGCTCGCCCTTCATGGCGTTGACGCGGGCTGCGAGGTTCATTGCTTATCCCCCTTCTTGCTCCCGAAGTCGAGGAAACGCCGGCCCTTGTTCTCTGCGGCCTGGTCGCCGGCGGCCACGCGCTCGACGAGGGCGCGGAGCTGCTTGGCAACCGGGTCTTTGCTCTTCTGCTGCAACAGGGGGATGCCCTGGTTGGTGGTGATCGGCACGCCATTGGACTGCGGCAGCACGAAGTCGACCTTGCGTCCGATGGACGCCTCGACGTCGGCGACCGACAGCCCGCGACTGGGGTGGTTGAAGTTCAGCACGACGGCGCGGGAGTCGAGCACGATGCTGATGTCTCGCAGGGTGTCGAGTTCCTTGCGCAGGCCACGCACGCCCGGCACGTCCAGGCTGGTGACCAGAACGAGGATGTCGGTCTGATCGAGCACCGAAAGCGTGTGCTCGCTCAGGCCGGGAGCGGTGTCGACGACCACGTACTTGAACATGCCGGCGAGCATGTTCAACAGATTGGCGACCTCTTTCGGCGCGACCGCATCCGCCGCGGCGGGTGATTCCGACCCCGGCACGACGAATAGACCGGTCTGATGCTGGGTCAGGTAGGACTTCAGCGCCACCGAGTCGCGCGAGGCCGGGCCGTGCGCCATGTCAGGCAGGGTGAACTCGGGTGAGATGTTGAGGGCACTGCCGACATCGCCGAAGTGGATGTCCAAGTCGACCAAGACCGTCGAGTTGGGTTCCGCCAGGGCGAGGCCGACCGCGAGGTTGGTGGACACGGTGGTCTTTCCCACACCGCCTTTCGGCGAGGCCACCGTGACCACCTTCCCCCGCTGGGGCGCAACAGCCTGAGCTCCGGCTTGCTGCCCATCAGGCGAAGCGTGGCTGGCGGCCCGCTCTAGCGCCTGTTTCATCTCCTCCAACGGAGCCATGGGGTGAACGATGTCGCGGACACCGGCACGCATCGCGGCCAGGCCGATCTCCGCGGCCCGGTCGCTGACCAGCACGACCGGAATGCCGAAGCTCTGATCGAGGTCGGTGGCGACGAACAGGGCGTCCTGGACTCGTTCAACGGGATCCAACACCACAACTGAGGGCATTGGAGCATTGCCCAGTTCAGCCAGCAGGGCCTGAACGGTGGGCGGAAAGACCTCGGGTGCGACCGGCAAGATGTCGGGGCCCCACGACTGCTGGACCAGCGAGATGACCCGCGGATTGCGGCTGACGACCAGTGCTGTACTCATGGCTGCACTCACCCGATGATCTGCTTGACGGAGATCGGAGTCGTGGGGGTCTGCGCCTTCGCCGCAGTGGTCAGCCACAACGGACCTGACTGGAATCCCAGGAGGACCTTCTGCACATTCGGCGGCGTCAGGGCCAGCGTGATGGTGCCGTCGTTGGAGGCATTGGTCACCAGCACTTCGGGCAGGATCTGCTGGATCTTGCCGTCCAGCGTGAGATAGACCGCGACCTTGTCGCCCGGTGTCAGCTGACCTCCGGCCGCCTTCGGCGCGTCAAGTTTCAGCGTCAGCTGCTGCATGTGGTCTTCGATGCGAACGCTGCCGTTCGATGTGGTTCCAGGCTCAGCGAATCGGCTGCGGAGCAGCTGCTCACCGGGCTCAAGCTCGGTCGTCGTCGCCAAGTTCGCCACGACGTTCAAGGAGGTGAGCGCGCCGTTCACGACAGCTGAGGCCGGGATCTCCTTCGCGGCCACCATGCCGGCAACTTGGCTGGCTGGCGTGTTCGCCGGGATCGTCTGGGTAACCACCAGCACGGTGGTCGGATTCAGACCAGCCATCGCTCGCGCATCCGCGGTAGCGACGTAGTTGAACAGCATCACGGCACCGATGCCCGCAAGCACCACGGCCACAACTGCTGCGATGAGACGACGTTGCATGTGGGAAACCGCCTGTTCTCAGGAGTGGGCTGCTGAAGCAGCTATTGCAGCTCCGACCCGCCGCCAGCGAATCGGCTGCACATATGTGATTGTTCCGAAACACCGGCCGGCCCGTGGTCACCCATTTGGGCGACAAAGCCTGTCAAAACCCGGCAATTCGGGGTTACGGTGTGACGAAACTGTCACCTGAATGGGGGACTCTCGCAAGAAATCCGGCGAGAACCGTGACGAGTCGCGCAGCCCGGTGCGAGCACTGAGGCACCCCGGTGGGACCCGAGGTGCCTCATGCACACACCGCAACGGCTTGATCAGATCTTGCTGGCGACGCCAGCGAACATGCTGCTCAGGTTGGTGCCGAGCAGGGTGACGACGGTGATGATCACAGCGGCGATCAGGGCGACCATGATGCCGTACTCGACAGCGGTCGCACCGCGGTCCTTGGTGTTCACGACGGTGCCAACGGTCTTGGCGAGCATCTTCTGCATTGGTGGGCCTTTCAAGTGTGGGATAGGTTTCCGCGGCGACCCGGCGAGCCATCCTTCGACGGGTCCTTCCGGATCAAGGTCTACACCGGAGTTTCGCGGAAAGTCAAAAGATTTGTGCAAAATGTCCCCGTCAGGGTGACATTGTTTCTCAAATAGAGTCCCCCATTCTGGTGACAATTCTGCCGGCCTGTCCCCCCTTCGGGGGAATCACCCACTCGGGCGAGGCGCCACCGGGTTCTTGCCGCTCGGCGATGGGAGCCCCGCCGTTGGGTCCGGCATCGCCTGCGCTCGGCCAGCGTCGGGGACCGCCAGCCGGGCAGGCTCTCGCGCACGGCCTTGCCGAACATGAGTCCGAAACGCGATCAAGCCCCCACTGACGGCCAGCCCGCGACGCCGAACGTCGCACAGCCCCCTGAGGAGGGACTCCTCGGCCCAACTCCCCACGCATTGGTCCAAGAAACTGTCCTCCAAAGGGGGGACATATGGTGGATGTTCTTTATGAATTGGCAAAGTTGCACGGCTGTGGTTTATTAGCACGGCAGTCGCCCATTCGGGTGACAATTGCAATCTTTGCCACGGGCCACATGCGCCCCCAGCCACCAAACCCCCACCCAACAGGCCCATCAAAGTGCCCCTGGCAAGGTGCTTTACTGGCCGCCTCGAGTCGGCCGCCGAGGGCGGCTCCGCCGACATTCGGTTTTCAGGCGGCCTATTGACGATCGAGATGTGCGTTGACAGGCTTTGGGGCCACTCATAGACTCAAAAGGTAATTCTGAGTGTCGCATGGCGGCACAGAATGAGGGGAACCAGATGCGCAAGCGCTTGACGTGCGCCCGCGAGCGAGGATCTGCGGCGGTGGAGTTCGCCTTGGTGCTGCCCATCTTGGTCATGATTCTGATGGGGATCATCGACTTCGGCATGGTCACCAACGCCCAAGCTATCGCCGCGAACGCTGCTCGCGACGGCGCCCGGGTGGCCAGCCTCGGCGGCAGTTCGTCGGATGCCTGCCAGGCGGCGCTGTCCGCCTCAAAGTCGTTGGTCGGCTTCACCTCGACGGGCGACTGCTCCACGTCGATGCCCGCGGTCGCTATCGCATGCAAGACGGCGGCCGGTGCCGCCTGCGCAGGCAGCTACGACACGAGCCGCGAGATCGGCGGGATGGTCATCGTGACCGTCACCTACACCTACCGCTGGATCTCCCCGGCAGTGTTTGGCCTCCCCGGGCAGAGCACGATCAGTCAGCAGGCTTTCATGAGAATCGAGACCACTTCATGATCCGGGTTGCCGCACGGCGCGCACGGGCGGTGGCGGCTCAGGCTCAACGCGGCGCCACCGCGGTAGTCGTCGCCTTCTCTCTCGTGCTGATCATGGCAGCTGCGGCGTTCGGCTACGACATCGCCCAGCTCTATTACCAGCGTCAGGAACTGCGTAACGCGATCGACGCTGCCGCACAGGCAGGGGCGTCGGCGCTGCCCAGCACGAGCACTGCTCAAAGCCTGGCGATCCAGTACGCGAATCAGAACTTCGCGGGCCTGAATCTGCAGAGCAGCGACATCAGCTTCTACTGCGTGGTACGCAATGCGGGAGGCACCGCGGCGGGCGGCTACCCCGATCCAGCCCAGGTCGGAACCAACCGCACCTGTGAAGGCAAGGTGGGCTGGACGAACGCTGACGCGAAGTGCAGCAACTCCTCCTGCGCGATCCCCTGCACGGTGGGCCAACGGTGCAACTCGATGACCATCGCGAAGAGCTGGACGGTCAACTTCGTCTTCGGCCCTGCAATCGGTGTACCTTCGGCCTCGACCGGCGTGCTCACCACGCTGGCGTGCAACGGTTCGTGCGGCGGGACACCACCACCGAACCCGATGGACGTGGTCGTGATGGCCGACCGCACCTATTCGATGAGCAGCACCGCGGTCTCCGACATGAAGACGGGGATCACCTCGATGTTCGCCACCATGAACCGCGATCAGCAGTATGTCTCGTTCGGTGCGATTCACAAGAGCCAGACCACCAACGGGTGCGTGACGGGAACCGAGGCCGACTCCTACAACCCCTGGAGCTCCGACACTGCCGTCGCATACGACCGATGGAACGACGACTACTACCCGACCGGGCGCGCTCGCTTCGACGGCACCTGGGTGCCGGTGGCTTTCTCCAACGACTACACCACAGGAACGGCCGCAGCGAACAACATCACGGTGAACTCGACGAGTGCGCTGGTGAAGGCGGTCAAATGCATGACCCGGGTCAACAACGGCATCGGCACCCACCTCGCCTCAGCGATGAAGGGCGCTTCTCGCTATCTGCTGGGATACGACGCCAACAACCTGTCGACACTCCCTGATCGCACCGAGCTCTACGGCACGCCCAAGAAGGTGATCATCTTCGAGACCGATGGACGTCCGGAGGAGATCTTCGATCATGACGATGCCACCGACAAGGCACTCAACAGCAAGTACGACCTCGGCGACACGAATGGTCAGAACGCATGTCAGAACCTCATTGACGTGGCCCAGGCCGCGAAGGATGCCGGCATCACCATCATCTCGATCGGCTACGGCAACGTGAACACGTTCACCTGCAACACCAACGGCACGGGGTCGACGGTCCGCAGCGTCCTCGCGGCAGCGGCCTCACCCAAGAATGGTGTGGCGGCGGACGCCCTGGACTGCACAAACTCGACCAACAAGACCACCGAGAACACCGACGGCGACTACTACTTCTGCGCCGCGTCGTCGAGCGATCTCCAGGGCGTGTTCGCGGCGGCCATGGGGTCGATCACCGGCAAGACGAAGTTCATGTCGATCCCAGGGGTGGGCAACTAGCCGACATCGCTCGAACGCGAGTCAGCCCAGATACTTTCCGATGCCGTCGGCCAGGGCGACCGCTGCGGTCTTCCGCCACGCCGATGAGGTGAACATGCGCGCGTCGGTCGCGTTCATCATGTTGCCCATCTCGACCAGGACGGCCGGCCGTTCGGCGAAGTTCAACGTGCCCAGGTCGGACCGGAAACTGAAACCGGTGCCGCCGCCGATGTAGTTCGAACGCGGCATCGCGGTGTGCGCTTGCAGGGCATCGCGGACGTCGGCGGCCAGGAGCTTCGACTTGGCGATCACCGCGCTGCCGCCATGCATCACGGTCGAAACGATCACGTGGAAGCCGCGGTGGCTGGCGCCGACATTGCCGTCGGCATGCAGCGAGATCATCAGGTCGGCCTTGCGCTGGTTGAGCAGGTCCGCGCGGTGGTTCACGCACAGACTGTTCGATCGGGTGGTGTCGTTGGTGCGCGTCATCAGCACGGTGGCACCACGCTGGCGCAGCACGGCCGCCAGCGCATCGGCCTGGGCGAGGTTGTAGGCGTGCTCGCTGTAGCCGCCGCGAGTGGCGGTGCCCGAGGAGTTACACGCCTTGGTCTTGCCGCGCCCGTCCGGCACCTTGCGGTAACCCCACGACGAGGTCCACGCCCCGGTATGGCCCGGGTCGATCACGATGGTCCGCCCGGCCAGCGAATCACCGCTGGTCGCCGGGCTCTGCAATGGGGACGGGGACGGCCGGGCGCTCGTCGAGGCGGACGGCGTTGCCCGGGCCGGCGTCTCCGTCGACGGGCTCGCGCTCGCGTGCGCGGACGGAATCGACGGCGGCGAGACCGCACATCCGGCGGCCAGACTCAACCCTGCCACGAGCCCGACGATGACGGCGGACCGACCAGTACTGCGCATGCGCCCAGTGAAGCACGTCGGCCAACCGGCCCTGTTCAGCGCCCGCGGCCCGCCCCGCGCGCACTTCAGCGCTGCGGCAGCGGCTCCACGTCCACCGCGACCTCCAGCACCGAACCGGCAGCCTCGGTGAAGACGACGCCCCGCAACGGAGACACGTCGGAGAAGTCGCGACCCCAGGCCGTGACGATGTAGGAGGAGTCGACGAACTGGTCGTTGGTGGGGTCGAGGTCAACCCATCCCTGCGGGGTCAGCACCGACGCCCAGGCGTGGGTGGCATCGGCTCCGCGGAGCTTCGCGCGTCCGGGTGGCGGCGCGGTCTCGAGATAGCCACTGACATAGCGGGCCGGCAGGCCTACGGACCGGGCACAGCCGATGGCCAGGTGCGCGAAGTCCTGACACACGCCCTGACGCAGCTCCAACAGCTCCGCGAGCGTCGTGCCGACGGAGGTGACACCGCTGACATAGGCGAAGTCTCGCCGGATCGCCGCGTTCAACGCCGCCAGCGCATCACCGACCCCCAGCTCGGGACGCAGCACCAGCGCGGCGTAGCGACTGACGGCATCATCGGTCGCGATCAGCGGCGACGGCAGCAGAAAGTCGACCGTGGGGAACCGGTCGCCGGCGGCGGCCGCGGCGTCGGCCAGCGTCCACCGATTCAGAGCCTCGATCGCCGGCGCCTGCCGGCTTACCTCGACCACGCTCTCCGCAGTCACCACCAGAGCGGTCCCCGGCTTGCGCGTCTCCAGATAGAGCGAGTGATTGCCGAAGTAGTCGACATGCTCGCTGATCACGTCGGGATCCGGCGACACCGCGACGCTCGAACTCAGCACGCGCTGCTCCTCGGTGGGGCGCGGACGCAGCAGAGCCCGGTTGTAGCACGCCTCCAGAACCTCGTCGTACTCATAGCGCGTCACATGTCGCACCCGGTAGCGACGCGGCTGCCCGCTCATCGGATCACCGTCCAGGTCGAGTCGGCGGCCCGGCGACGAGCCTGCCGGACGAAGTGCCGTGCGCCGATCCGATCGCGCAACCCGGCCAGTTCGGCCGCCAGTTGCGACAGCCGCAGGGCCCGGTCGCCGGCCAGCCCGTCGCCGGCAGCCGGTTCCTCGCCGCGCACCACCGCGCCCGCGAACTCCTCGGCCTGCGCGGCGAGCTGCTCGTCGCCGACCAGCCGCAGATCGCGAACCAACTCGGCCAACTGGAAGGCCACCGAGCGCGGGTTGGCCGGATCGGTGACCAGGAGCTGCCAGGCCGAATCCAGCCCGGTCGCCGGCCCCGCCCCGGCAGCCGCCCGACGGCGGTGGGTGATGATGCTCTCCCCAGCCCGCAAGACGGCCTCGGCAGCGAGGTCGGCCGAGGGTGCCAGCCCGTCCGCGGTGCCGGCCACCAGGGCGTACTGCAGCAGTTTCACCGTGTGCGCGGCCCGTTCGAGGCGACTGCCGGCGTCCAGGAAGGCCCACGACGAGTCCCGCACCATCGATTGGGCCATGATCCCGGCGAAAGCCAGCAGCGACTCAAGCACGTCGGCCACCACCTGCTGCAGCCCGCTGGCCTCCTGCCACTCCGCACTCAGGGTGCGTTCGAGCCGATTGAAGACGCTCCAGCAGTCCACGCTCATCAGGTCGCGAACCTGCTCAGCCTGCGCAGTGAGCCGTCGAACGCTGTGATGGACGCCGCCGGGCTCGGCCGGGTCGAGCAGGACGCGGGCCAGCCAGACCAGGCGGCTCTCGTGGTCGGCGCGGCGGGTGCCGGTGACGCCGGCGACCGCCCGCAGGAGCGCGTCGGCAGCCGCGCCGCCAGCGGTGTCCGGGTTGAGGCCGAAGTCCTCGAGCAAGTCGTCGGCGACTTTCACCAGTCGGGCGGTGCTTTCGGCCCGCTCGGCGAGTCGTCCGATGTCGGTCAACGTGCGGGCGACGCGGGGCGGAACGGCAGCCTGCCGGGCCAGCACCACCCGGTCACGTCCGAGCGCCGAAGGCTGCGTCGGCGCCTGCGACGGCACCCAGACATCTTTCGCCACGCTGCCGGACGCCAGGCTGAGCGCTCGCGAGGTGGCGGTGGCTGCGACCCGTCCCAGGCCACCAGGCAGGAAGCGGTAACCGTCAGCGACGGCAACACCGAAGGTGCGCAGCATGAACCGGCGCGGCTCCAGCCCGGACGCGGTCACCACCGGAGCGGTGGACAGCTCGGCGGGTTCCTGCACGCACCAGGCCCACGGCTCGGCACGCAGCCGGGCGGCGAGCTGCTCGCGTTCGCCGCGAGTGAGCAGCCAGCCGTGCTGGACGCCGCCGCGGGCCGCGAGGGGTTTGATCACCAGGCGTTCGAGGTTGGCCAGCGCGTGGGAGGCCTGGGCCGACTCACCACACCACCACGTGGGCGGAGTCGGCAAGACCGGCTCCTCCCCCAGCACGTCGCGGCACAGCTGCGGCCAGAAGGCCGACAACGCCGGGTTCTCCAAGACCGCCGCCCCGACCGGGTTGGCGACTCGGACGTGGCCGCGTCGCACCGCCTCGATCAGCCCCGGAAGTCCGACGTCGGAGTCGCCGCGGAACTCCAGCGGATCGGCGAGCTCGTCGTCGACGCGCCGAACCACCACGTCGACCGGCTGAAGGTCATCCCCGGCGCGCACCAGGATCCGTCCGCCGCTGACCACCAGGTCATCGGCCTCGGCCAGCGGAAAGCCCAGCAAGGTGGCGAGCAAGCCCTGATCGAAGGCGGACGCGCTGGCCGCACCGGCCCCGAACAGCACCACCCGCGGGACCTCCGGGCCGCCGGGTGCCGCGTCGAGCAGCGCGGCCGTGGTGGAGAGAAAGAAGCTGCGCAACCGGGCCAGATCGCTGCTGCGATGCAGCCCGGCCATGGTCTTGCTCACGATCCGACGGGTCGCCATTGCCAGACCGGCGCCGGCCGGCGCCTGCGCGTGATCGGAAAGCACCTGCCAGCGCCCAGCGGCATCGCGGCCCACCGTGGAGCTGACCATCAACAACTGACGCGCGTCCGCGGTGAGGGTGCCGTCGGCGGCACGCGCAAAACCGGGGTGAGCCAGGACGGCCGCAGCTGGCAGTGCCCCTGAGCGCAGCAGCCGACGGTCGGAGTACAGATCGACGAGAACAGCGTCCAGCACCCGAGCTCGCTGGGCCAGTCCGTGTTCCAGCGTCGACCAGTCCTGCGCGGCGACCGGGAGCGGGAGCGGATCGATCAGCCACGGCGTCCGCTCGACGCTGACGCCGTCGGCGGCAGCCTGGTGAGCGACGTCGGTGCGCGCAGCCAACAACCCACCCAGGCCGAGGCCGTCGATCGCGTCGGCCAAGCCTTGGGCATGCGGGCGGACGCCGTCCGCGGTCACCAACTCGTCGTAACCGGCCCGCTCGGGATGCTGCCGGTAGGCGTCCACCAACCCCGTGGTGAGCTCGGACGCCGACGCAGACATGGCGACACGATAGCGATGCCCGGGCCCGCCACGGGCAGACCGGCGGCCCGTGGAGAACCCCTTGCCTCGTTCGAGTTGAGCTCCGGCTCAGGAGATGAAGGTGACTCCGGCCTTCGCCATGGTGAAGCCGAGTCCGGTGTTCATGTCCCCGCAGGTGACGCCGGTGGTCTGGCTCAGACAGACGAACGAACCGTCGGCGAGCTTCTCCTTGTACGGCAAGGTGGCCAACACCAGGCCGGAGTACTTCACCGTCGGGTACCCCGAGCTGGCGAACCATTCCAGGCCGTAGCCGCTGTCGAGGGCCGGGTAGGCGGTCGGATCACCGCTGCAGAAGTACTCGACCTTCTTGCCGACCGCCACCCCGGTCACGTCCAGCTGCTCCTGAGGGCAGATCTTCTTGCTGCTGGGGATCTTGCCTTTGAAGTCGGACGGGAAGTGGCACCAGGCGGCGTCCTTCTGAATGGCGCACCAGATCTTGCCCGACGGGCTGGCGAACATGCTGACTTTCCAGGCGCTCACGTCGAGGGCCCCGGTGGCGACCGGGACGGAGGGCACAGGGCTGGGCGTTGGCAGCGCCGCAGACGTGGCCGAAGAGGATGAGCTCGGCGACGGTGTCGCCGCAGGACTCGTCAACGGGCTGGTTGGCGAAGGCGTGGGGGTGGCAGCAGCGCAGCCGGTCGTGAACAGGACGACAGCTGCGACGATCGCGGCCCGCTTCGGCGTCATCGGATCTCCTCATCGAGGGACCGAAGAAGTCGCCTCACTGCGGTGAACACTGGTGAGTTCAGTCTGCTGCGTCAACGGGCCTGCGTCGAGGGCCGGGGGCGTTTCGCCTGCCGGCGTCGACAGAGTTCACCGTCTCGACGCCTCCCGGTTGCCGCCTGCGGCATCACCTCGTCTGTTCCCGGTTCACGACGGCTAACAGCCGGATCTTTGGTCGAGCCGTCCGTCGTTCCCGGTCTTCGAGGGTTCTGAGGGCATCAGCAGGCGCCAAACCGGCTGCCGCCTACCCGGTATGGGCTTTGTTGCTCATCCGCACCGCTCAGAACGCGCCGCGAGCAGCCGCGCGCCCGGCGCGTGACGGCTTGATTCCGATTCAATTCCGGCGGTGATCGCTGGCCTGGTCCATGGCGGTCGCCGGGGGGTTCCACAGATCCGTCCTAGCCCCCTACGCTGCGCGGACACCGAGGCGAGGAGTAGCACATGTTCAGCAAGATCCTGGTGGCAAACCGCGGCGAGATCGCCGTGCGCGCGTTTCGCGCTGCCACCGAACTGGGCATCGGCACCGTGGCCGTGTTCACTCACGAGGACCGGCATGCGGAGTTCCGGCTGAAGGCGGACGAGTCGTATCAGATCGGCGAGCCCGGTCATCCGGTGCGCGCCTACCTCGATGTCGGCGGCATCGTCTCGGCCGCGCTCACCGCCGGCGCCGACGCCATCTACCCCGGCTACGGCTTCCTGTCGGAGAACCCCGACCTGGCCCAGGCCTGCGAAGAGGCCGGCATCACCTTCATCGGCCCGTCGCACGAGGTGCTCGAACTGACCGGCAACAAGGCGCGGGCGATCACGGCGGCTCGCGAGTCGGGTCTGCCGACGCTGCGCGGATCCGAGCCCAGCGACGATCCGGCCACGCTGATCGCCGCTGCGGACGAGGTCGGCTTCCCGTTGTTCGTCAAGGCCGTCTCCGGCGGCGGCGGACGCGGCATGCGCCGGGTCGAGACTCGTGATGGGCTGCCGGCGGCGATCGCCGAGGCGCAGCGCGAGGCGTCCTCAGCCTTCGGCGACGCGCGCATGTACCTGGAGGAGGCGGTGATCCGTCCGCGGCATATCGAGGTACAGATCCTGGCCGATGCCGCCGGTGAGGTGATCCACCTCTACGAGCGCGACTGCTCGGTGCAGCGCCGCCACCAGAAGGTGATCGAGATGGCGCCCGCGCCGAACCTCGATCCCCAGCTGCGCCGCGAGATCTGCGAGGGCGCGGTGCGCTTCGCTCGCCACATCGGCTACCGCAATGCCGGCACCGTCGAGTTCCTGCTCGGCGAGGACGGCCGCTTCGTCTTCATCGAGATGAACCCCCGCATCCAGGTCGAGCACACCGTCACCGAAGAGGTCACCGACGTCGACCTGGTCAGCTCCCAGCTGCGAATCGCGGCCGGCGAGACTCTCGGTGATCTCGGCCTGAGCCAGGACGGCATCCACGTCCGTGGGGCGGCGCTGCAGTGCCGGATCACCACCGAGGATCCGGCCAACGGCTTCCGGCCCGACACCGGAACGGTCTCGGTCTACCGCTCGCCCGGCGGCGTCGGGGTCCGCCTGGACGGCGGGGTGATCTTCGCCGGTGCCGAGGTCGGCGCCCATTTCGACTCCATGCTGGTCAAGCTCACCTGCCGGGCCTCCGATCGGATCGCCGCGGCACGGCGGGCCTACCGTGCGCTGACCGAGTTCCGCGTCCGCGGCATCTCGACGAACATCCCTTTCCTGGAGGCGGTGCTGTCCGACCCCGACTTCCTGGCCGGACGAATCAACACCTCGTTCATCGACGATCGCCCGCATCTGCTGCATCACACCATTTCGGCCGACCGCGGCACCAAGCTGCTGAACTACCTGGCCTGGGTCAGCGTCAACAAGCCGAACGGCGCCCCGCGGATCTCGATCAACCCGCGGGAGAAGCTGCCGGCGCTAGCAGAAGATGTCGCAGCCGCCGAGCCCCCGGCGGGGTCACGGCAACGTCTGCTGGAGGTTGGTCCCACCGCCTGGGCGGCCGAGCTGCGCGCCCAGAAGGCCGTGGCCGTCACCGACACCACCTTCCGCGACGCGCACCAATCGCTCCTGGCCACCCGGGTCCGCACCCGCGACCTGCTCGAGGCTGCCCCGGTGATCGCTCGGACGCTGCCCCAGCTGTTCAGCGTGGAGGCCTGGGGTGGGGCGACCTACGACGTGGCACTGCGCTTCCTGAAGGAGGATCCGTGGGAGCGGCTCGACCGGCTGCACGAGGCGATGCCGAACCTGCCGCTGCAGATGCTGCTGCGCGGACGCAACACCGTCGGCTACACCCCGTACCCGCTGGCCGTCACCGACGCGTTCATCGAAGAGGCGGCCCGCTCCGGTCTGGACGTCTTCCGCATCTTCGATTCGCTGAACAGCGTCGAGCAGATGCGTCCGGCGATCGAGTCGGTGCTGCAGACCGACCATGCGGTGGCTGAGGCGGCGCTGTGCTACACCGGCAACATGCTCTCGCCGACCGAGAAGCTGTACACCCTCGACTACTACCTCGGCCTGGCAGAGCAACTGGTGCAGGCCGGCGCCCACATTCTGGCGATCAAAGACATGGCCGGACTCCTGCGCGCCCCGGCGGCGGCGAAGCTGGTCACCGCACTGCGCGCGAACTTCGACGTTCCGGTGCACCTGCACACCCATGACACCGCCGGCGGCCAGCTGGCCACGCTGCTGGCCGCGGTCGATGCCGGGGTGGACGCGGTCGACGTGGCGGCGGCTTCGATGGCCGGCACCACCTCGCAGGTCTCGATGTCGGCCCTGGTCGCCGCGCTGGAAGGCACCGATCGTGACACCGGTCTCAGCCTGGACGCGGTGACCGAGCTGGAGCCGTACTTCGAGCAGGTCCGCAATCTGTACGGCGCCTTCGAGTCGGGCCTGCCCGGCCCGACCGGTCGGGTCTACCACCACGAGATTCCCGGCGGCCAGTTGTCCAACCTGCGCCAGCAGGCGATCGCCCTGGGCCTGGGCAACCGCTTCGAGGACATCGAGAACATGTACGCGGCAGCCAACCGGATCCTGGGCAACCTGGTGAAAGTGACGCCGTCGTCGAAGGTGGTCGGCGATTTGGCGCTGGCCCTGGTCGGACGCAATGCCGACCCGGCCGACTTCGAGGCCAATCCCCAGTCGTACGACATTCCCGACTCAGTGATCGGCTTCCTCAACGGCGACCTCGGCGATCCGCCCGGCGGCTGGCCGGAACCCTTCCGCACCAAGGCGCTGGCCGGGCGGACGACCAAGCCGGTGATCACTGAACTCAGCCAGGCCGACGCGGCTGCGCTGGTCAGCGATCCCCGTCCGACGCTCAACCGGCTGCTCTTCCCCGGCCCGACCAAGGATTACGAGCAGGCCCAGGCCGACTACTCCGAGTTGACGGTGCTGCCGACCCAGCAGTTCCTGCACGGCCTGAAGCTGAGCGAAGAGGTCGAGGTGACCCTGAAGCGCGGCAAGAACGTGCTGCTGCGGCTGTCGGCGATCGGCGACCCGGACGACCGCGGCGTCCGGCAGGTGGTGGGTGCGGTGAACGGCCAGATGCGGATGGTCAACGTCCGCGACGAGTCGGTGACCTCGACCGAGGCGATCCGCGAACGGGCGGACGCGTCGGTGCCCGGCCAGGTGCCGGCGCCATTCGCCGGCGTGGTGACCTTGCTGGTCGAGGTGGGTCAGGCGGTCACCGCTGGCGATCAGGTGGCCACCATCGAGGCGATGAAGATGGAGGCGGCGATCACGGCGCCGGTCTCAGGTGTGGTCAAGCGCAGCGCGCTGACCCACGCACAAGCCGTGGAAGGTGGCGATCTGCTGATCGAGATCGGCTGAGCCGAGCCGCCGCATCCCGGAGCGCTTGCGGTCGTCGGCAGCAACTGCGGGCGAGCGCGCGAGCGGGGGCGGCGCGGGGCATCGAAAAAGCGGGGTGGCTGCATCGTCGTGCAGCCACCCCGCTTTCGTTACTGTTGCTCGCGCTCAGGCGGCGGGAGGCGGCGGGGGAATGCTTCCCGGGGCCGCAACCGGCTGGTACGTGGCGCTGCCGAAGCCCAGCATCGGGTAACCGATGAACGGCAGCAGGATCAGCAGGAAGATCGACCAGACCACGCTCTTGCCGAACTGGGTACCGAGCTTGATGGACACCCAGATGGACACGATGACGTTCACGAACGGGATCAGCAGCAGCAGGAACAGCCACGGGTTGAGGCCCGCGATCCGGAACTCAACGTAGGCGTTGTAGAACGGGATGATCGAAGCCCACCCCTTCTCACCGGCCTTGGTGAACATCTTCCACATCGAGGCGATGAGCAGCACGGCGATCGCGAGGTAGATGATCACCAAGATGGTGGTCACAACCGGATCGGCCTGACCAGAAGTCGAGTATTCGTATTCCATAAGTTCTCCCTGTAGGGCGGCCGCGTCAGCCGCGATGACAGCGGAATGCTAGCGGGCGGGGGTTTCCGGCTCATGACCGATATGGTCATCACGGATAAGCAATGTTCGCATGCTTCGTGACGTAAGGAGTCCTTTCCCCGTCGCCGACGGCGAGCAGCACCCTACGGCTGGCAGCGCACGCTCTCGGCACGTGCCCAGACGCGCTGGAGCGCAGCCGTCGGCGCCGAAGGATCCACAATTACTTGTGTAACTGCAACGAATCCGCGGTGTACGACGACGCTGGCGAAGAAGTCCTCCAACACGGCACCAAACGGCGCGCACAAATCTCGACCCACCCGAAATTGACGCCACGGCGACCACGGAGGTGTCCGGACTCGTCCGCACTCGACACCTCGACCACCAGCACCCATTCGTCACCGCGGTGCTGCACAGTGGAGCCATGAACGTGCCCGCAGCGTCCCTGCCGTCCGACTCCGCTCCGCTGGTGCTGAACCATCGACGCTTCGATGCCGGTCATCCGGCGGTGATGGGCATCATCAACCGCACACCGGACTCCTTCTACGCCGCGGCGCGTTACTCGATCGCGGACGGCCTGGCGGCCGCCGATCAGATGGTTGCCAACGGCGTGGACCTGATCGACGTGGGCGGTGTGCGCGCCGGCCAGGAGGGCGGTGAGGTCAGCGTGGCCGACGAGATCGAGCGGGTCCGTCCCTTCCTGATGGCCCTGCGCGAACGCCACCCCCAGGTGCTGATCAGCCTGGACACCTGGCGCGCACCGGTGGCAGCGGCCTGCGCCGACATCGGCATCGACCTGATCAACGACACCTGGGCCGGCGCGGATCCCGAGCTGGTCTCGTTAGCGGCTCAGCTGGGCGCCGGCTATGTGGTCTCGCACACCGGCGGCCTGCCGCCACGCACCGACCCGGTCGCGGTCAGCTACGGAGATGATCCCGACGCCGTGGTTCGCGACGTCCTGGCCACGCTGCGCGAGGGCGCCGAGCACGCCGTCGCGGCCGGCGTCCCCGCAGAGCGTGTGCTCATCGACCCCACCCTCGACTTCGGCAAGACCACCCGGCATTCGCTGCGGGTACTGCGGGCCACCGCCGCGATCAGCGCCCTGGGCTACCCCGTGCTGCAGGCGCTGAGCCGCAAGGACTTCATCGGCGAGACCCTGGACGTTCCGGTCGACGAACGCCTGTACGGAACGCTCGCGGCCACGGCGGTTGCCGGCTGGCTGGGCACCACCGTCTTCCGCGCCCACGATGTCGCCGCGACCCGGCAGGTCGTCGACATGGTGGCCTCGATCCGCGGCGAACGGCCGCCGGCACGCGCTGTCCGCGGGGAACCGTTCGCCGACAAGGCCTGAGCGACTCACACCCAGCGGCTCCAGGTTCAGGCGCGCGGCACGAACGGGAAAGTGAGCAGTTCCCGTAGCGGGGCCCCGGTGATCACCATCGCCAGCCGGTCCACCCCGATGCCGAGGCCGCCGGTGGGCGGCAGCCCGAGTTCCAAGCTGCGCAGGAAGTCCTCGTCGGTCTCCATCGCCTCCGGATCGCCCGCGGCAGCCTTCAACGACTGCGCGGTGAACCGCTCGCGCTGGTCACGCGGGTCGGTCAGCTCGCTGTAGGCGGTGCCAAGTTCCAGGCCGCCGACCACCAGATCCCACCGCTCGGCCAGGCCCGGCCGGCTGCGATGGGCCCGCGTCAGCGGTGAGGTCTCCTGCGGGAAGTCGATGTAGAAGGTCGGCCGGACGGTGCGCGGCTCGACCAGCTCGCCGTACAGCCCTTCCAGGATCGCGCCGGGCCCCATCTCGCCACGCACGCCGACGCCGGCTTCCCGGGCCAGGTCGAGCAGCAGATCCGGGTCGGAGTCCAGATCGAGCCGCTGACCCACGGCCTCGGACAGGGCGTCCAGCATGGGCACGACCGCCCAGTCGCCGTCCACGTCGAGCCAGCCGCCCTTGCCGTCGGGAATCGCCGGCCGCTGGTTCACCGCGATGGCGACGTCGCGGACGATCTCCTCGGTCAGCCGACGCATGTCGTTGTAGTCGGCGAAAGGCCGATAGGCCTCGACGGAGGTGAACTCAGGATTGTGGGTGGCGTCGACGCCCTCATTGCGGAAGTTGCGCCCGATCTCGAAGACCGGCCCCATGCCCGCAACGACCAGGCGCTTCAAGTGGAGCTCCGGTGCGATCCGCAGGTACAGCTCGCGATGGGTCGCGTTGCTGAAGGTGCGGAACGGACGTGCTGCCGCCCCGCCGTGTACTGCGGTCAGAATCGGCGTCTCGACCTCGGTGAAGCCGTGCGCGAGCAGGCTGGAACGCAGCGCCGCGGTCACCCGGCTGCGTGCCCGCAGGTTCGCCAGCCGATCCGGGCGGACGATCAACTCGGCCGTCCGATCGCCGGAGCGGCCGCTGGCCTGACCGAAGCCTCGCCAAGCCAGCGGCCGAACGCTCTTGGCTTGCAGACTCCACGACTGGGCCAGCAGCGAACCGGTGCCGGTGCGGCTGGCGCCGAGGCGCCCGGACACGCCGATCAGATCCCCCGGCCGCAGCGCTCGCGCCGCTGCCCGCACCGCGCTCCGGCCGCCCAGGGACTGCGCCTCAAGCACGACCTGCAGCCGAGCGTCGGCATCGACCAGGTCGATGAAGATCACCGCGCCGTGGTCGCGGACATGTCGCACCCGGCCGGCCAGGCTGACCGTCCGGGTGGGCACCGCCGGCTCCGCGAGCACAGCCTCGATGGTGCTGTCCGGACGGAAATCGCAAACCGGGTAGGCGTCCACGTCGGCCGGGATGGTCCGCACCTCGCGGCGTCGTCCGCCGGCGACGATCGCCTCGGCGATCTCGTGGGTCCAGTCCTGCTGCAGGTTCACGACCCGCGCCACGTCGGCGGGCTTGAGCCGCCGGCGTTGATCGCGGCGCGTCAGTTCCAAAGACGGCAGGAAGCCCTCGGCCGTCGCCATGGCCAGCGCCGTCCACGGCAGACTGACGGCGTCGCGGTAGCAGACGAAGCGCGGCTCCCAACGCGGCTGATAACGCTGGGTGGCCTGATAGAGCCGCTCGAGTTGCCAGAAGCGATCGAAGAAGCCCAACACCGAGCTGCGCAGGCGCACCCCGCTGCCGGCACCGATGCGCTCGGCCTCAGCGAACACCCGGCGGAACATGGCGAAGTTGAGAGAGATCCGGGTGGCGCCGAGCGTGGGGGAGGTCACGACCTCGCTGACCATGCGCTCGGTGGTGCCGTTGGGCGCATCCGGCGATCGCCGCATCACGTCGAGCGAGAGATCGCGCCGACCCCACGGCACGAAGATCAACACACCGACCAGGCGCTGGTCCTGATGGGCCGTGACATAGAGCAGTTCGGTGTCGGTCGGGTCGTCGCTGCGGTTGAGCGCCATCGAGAAGCCGCGGTCGGCCCCGTCTCGCCAGGTTGCCGCTGCGGCCTCGATCCGATGCAGTTCGTCGTCGGCGATCTCCCAGCGCCGACGCAGCTGCACCGTCACACCCGCCTTCTTGGTGTGCTTCACCGCCTGGCGTACCGGCGCCAACCGGGCAGTGTTGAGTTGGAAGCGCGCGGGTTCGAGGATCGCCTCGTGCCCGAGGTACAGCACCTGCAGCCCCGCAGACGCATAGACCTTGGCCGCACGTTCGCTGGCGCCGATCACCGCAGGAATCCAGCCGTAGGTTCGCGCCTCGGCCAACCAGCCGGCTACCGCTGCCGGCCAGGCCGCCGGCTCACCCAGCGGGTCGGCGGCGGCCAGCGACACCCCGTACAGCACCCGATAGGTGACCGCAGCGTTCCCCTCGGCGGTGAACAGCGCGTCCTTGTCGCGGCGCGTGGCGAAGTAGGCCAGCGAGTCGTCGCGGCCGAAGCGGTGGATCAGTTGACGCAGCGAGATCTCCTGAGCACTCGTCCAGCGCCCACGCATTCGGGCAGACGCGATGAAGACCATCACGGTGGCGATCAAGGTCACGCCGGCCAGCAATGATGCGACCGCCGGAACCCAGGGCGGGAGCGACACCAGAAGATGCCGATTGTCCGGCCCACCCAGTCCGATCGCTCGGGCCAGCGTGCCGGCGACCAACCGCCCTCGCTCGGGTGCACCCGGTGGTGCCGTCTGCGCGACCATGGCGATGGTGGCTCCGATGGTCACCGCGATGCCGCTGAACAAGACGGTGGCCGCCGCCACCCAGGAGCCGGGCCGTTGCCGGGCCGAGAAGGCTGGACGCATCCACCACAACAGGACCAGCACGCCGACGCCGATCGGCATCGAGGCCACATTGAGCGCGGCATTGACGGCATGGTCGCGTTCCCAGGGACCCAATAACGCCCCCACCTGGCGATGCGCAAGCACCACCGCACCGAGGTAGATCCCGAAGATCTGGGTGAAGGCCACCCCGAGCAGCGCAATCCGCTTGCGCTGCACCAGCGCGATCGAGAGTGTGGTCAGCACCACGATCGACGACAAAGTGGCTGCCAGCGGCACGTTGAAGAGCGTGAACGCGATCACGATGCCGTCCATCGTCGCGTGGGCGAGATGACGCGCCACCCACGCGACGACCGCGACCGCACTGGCGATCGCATAGACCAGCGTGAGGGCCCTGCCGGCCCGCTCCATTGCCGGCGTTGCGCTGGGGCTCATGGCTCGATTCCTCCAGCGGAACGATAGCTCGCACCGGAAACCCACCCCGGTGAAGGTGGCGCCCGCCGGTCTCGGATCGGCCTTGCGGGCTAGACCTACAGTGGCCACGGAAATGCGGACGGCAAGGGGAAATCATGGGACCCACCAGTAGTGCGCTGATCATCGTGGTCGCTGCAGCGGCGGCGCTGGTTCCCTTGATTGCGGTGACCGTGGCCTGGTGGCGATCACGCTCGCTGCAGCCGGAGCTCGGCTGGCCCCGACGGCTCCTCGGCGCGGTCGGGCGTCTGGCCGTGATCGGGCTGTGCCAGGTGCTGGCCATCGGCGCGATCTTCCTGGTGGTGAACCGCTCCTACGGCTTCTACACCACCTGGAACGAGATCTTCGGCGTCCAGCAGTCGCAGCCGGTCGATATCGGCGTGCAGGAGGGCGGCTACGACGCCGGTACCGGTCGCGTCGAGACCTTGGACATCAACGGCGCGGTTTCCGGAGTTCACGGTCAGGCGTTGGTCTGGCTGCCGCGCCAGTACTTTGCGCCGACCGCGGCCGACCGCAAGTTCCCGGTGATGATGGTGCTGCCCGGGCAGCCGTCCTCGCCCGGCATCATGTACAACGAGTACCACATCGGCACCGTCGCCTCCCAGGCCATCGACTCCGGCGCGGTGAAACCGTTCATCGCCGTGCTGCCGCCGATCATGATCAATCCGCCGCGCGACACCGAGTGCGTGAACGTTCCCCACGGCCCGCAGGCCGAGTCCTGGCTCACCAAGGACGTCGTCTCCGCCGTGACCGCTCGCTACCACGTCCAGCCGTTGAGCAAGGGATGGTCGGTCATGGGGTGGAGCACCGGTGGCTTGTGCGCGTCGAAACTTGCCCTGCGGTATCCCACCCTCTTCCCCGACGCCATTTCGTTCGGCGGCATGGGTCACGCCTATGTCGACAAGACGACCGGAAACCTCTTCGGCGGCAGCGCCCAGCTGCGGGCGGAGAACTCCCCGTTCAACCTGTACCGCTCGAACCCCGGCACCAAAGGCGCCAAGCTCATGTTCGTCGCCGGTCAGCAGGACAAAGAGGTGTGGACGAGCCTGCAGCCGCTGTTGGCTCTGACCCAGGGCGACCCGAATGTGGCTGTGGCTACGTTCGCCGTTGGCGGGCACAACGACAAGATCTACAGTAGCTATCTGCCTGCTGCGCTGAACTGGCTGCAGAAGAACGGAGCTTTTGCTTGACGACACGGCACCGGTCCGGCTGGATCGCCAAAGTGATCGTCGCCACGATGACGGCGATCGCCATTGGCGGCTGGTCACTCTCGGTGCCCACGGTCGTGGTGGACGGCGCGATGGCCGCCGACCCCAGCCCCTCAGCGTCCGCCGTCGAAGCGGCAGCGGCGAAGCCGTCTCCGGCCGCACGGCGGCAGCTGAGCATCATCGGGCTCGGTGACAGCGTGATGGCCGGCACCGCCTGCGGCTGCAACGGCATCATGAACGGCTTCGCCACGGCGATCGCGGCACATACCGGCGATCAGGTCACCGCGGCCAACTTCGGCGATCCCGGCGCCACATCGCAGGACCTGCTCAACGATCTGCGCACCGACGACGCTGTGCGTGAAGCTGTCGTCCACGCCGATGTGATCGTGGTGATCAGCGGCGCCAATGATCTCTACGACGCCTACGCCAGCCAACAGTCCGGCGGCTGCAATGCGTCCTGCTACGAACCGGCAGTGGGCACCATGAAGACCAGCCTGAGCGCAGCGATGGACGTGCTCCGCGGCCTCAACTCGTCGGCCCAGCTGCTGATCTGCGACTACTGGGCGATCTTCCCTGACGGCGCCGCGGTCACCGGCCCCGGGCGAGCGTCCGAGCTGGCCTTCAACGCCGCCATCACCGATGCGGCGAACTCGGCGATCGCTGAGGTGGCCAGCACCCACCAGGCCGCCTTGATCGACCTGATCACCCCCTTCAAGGGACGCTCCCGCGTCGGCGACCCGACCGCGTTGCTGGCCTCTGATGGCGACCATCCGAACGCGGCGGGGGTCCGGCGAATCGTGGCCGCGCTGATGGCCCGCTTCCGCTGACCCCGGTACGACCCGAGCGCAGGCGAGGCCTACCCTGGTGGCGTGGATCTTGAGGACATGCGCATCAGCTACGAGAAGGACTCCCTCGACGAGGAAACCGCCGGTAATCAGCCGCTGGCCCTGTTCGAGAAGTGGTTCAACGCGGCGCTCAAGGCGAAGGTCCCCGAGCCGAATGCGATGACGCTGGCCACCGTCGGCCCAGACGGACGTCCGTCCACCCGGATCGTGCTGGTGAAGAGCTTCGACGCCGCCGGCGTGGTCTTCTACACCAACTACCACAGCCGCAAGGCCCGCGAGCTGGAGGCCAATCCGTATGCGGCATTGCAGTTCCACTGGGTGGAGTTGCAGCGGGTGGTCCGCATCGAAGGACGCGTCGAGCACACCAGCGATGCCGAATCCGACGCCTACTACGCCAAACGCCCGCTCGACTCACGGCTGGGTGCGTGGGCTTCGCCGCAGAGCGAAGTGATCGCCAACCGCGGCGTCCTGGTCGCCAATGTCGCCAAGGTCTCGGCAAGCTATGGACTCAACCCCCCTCGTCCGCCGCACTGGGGCGGCTACCGGCTGGTGCCGGACAGCTGGGAGTTCTGGGCCGGACGCAAGAGCCGGCTGCACGATCGGGTCCGCTTCCGCCTGAGCGAGGGCGAGTGGCTCAAGGAACGGCTCGCCCCGTAGCCCCTCAGCGGTGGCGGCGGGCGATGTCTCGCCCGATCATCTCCTTCATGATCTCGGTGGTGCCGGCGTAGATGGTCTGCACTCGGCAGTCGCGGTAGGCCCGCGCGATCGGGTACTCCTCCATGAAGCCGTACCCGCCGAAGAGTTGCAGCAGTCGCGACGTCGCGCTCACCGCCTGCTCGCCGGCCCAATACTTGATCCGGGCGGCCTCGACCTCGGTCAGCGCTTCGGCGTTGAGGTGCTCGACGCACCGCTCCAGGTAGCTGTGGGTGACCTCAAGACCGGTCTCGATCTCGGCCAAGGTGAACCGGGTGTTCTGCAGATCACCGAGTCGCTGCCCGAAAACCTTGCGCGCGAAGACATGCTCCTCGGTCCAGCTCAGAGCGCCCCGGGCGCCGGCCCAGCTGATGGCGGCCTGCGCCAGTCGTTCGCGTGCCAGCAGCGCGCGCAGGGCGTCCGCACCGCCGCCGACGTCGCCGAGCACCTGCGAGTCGTCGACCCGACAGCCGGTGAAGAAGAGTTCGACGGTGTCCTGGGCGTGCAGTCCCAGCTTGTGCAGCGGCTTACCCCGCTCGAGTCCGGCCTGGGTCGCGTCGACGAGGAACAGCGTCTGGGCGGAGCTGCCCTCAGCATCGGTGGTGACCGCCGCGACCACGATCACGTCGGCCTGCAAGCCGTTGGAGACGAAGGCCTTCTGCCCGTTGAGCACCCAGCCGTCGCCGTCGCGCGCGGCGGAGGTGCGCAGCGCGCGCAGATCGGAACCGGCGCCGGGTTCGGTGATGGCCACCGCACCGATCGCCTCGCCGGCCGCCAGCGCCGGCAGCCAGCGAGCCCGCTGAGACTCGCTGCCGTAGCGCAGCAGCGCCGGAACGACGAGATCATCGTGGGCAGCGAGCGCTGTGCTGAGCGCGGCAGCGCCCGCTGCCCCGAGTTCTTCGATCACGACCAGCCGGAAGCGCCAGTCGGCCAGCCCCATGCCGCCGTACTGCGCTCCCACTTCCAGCCCGAGGAGACCCAGCTGAGCGGCCAGCGGCCACAGCTCACGGCCGATCCGGCCGTCCTCCTCCCAGCGTGCGTAGTGCGGGGTCACCTCGCGAGCGATGAACTCCCGCACGATCGCGCGGTACTCCTCGTGTTCGTTGTCGAAGAAGTCGGACATCTCCCCTCCCAGGGTGTTCAGCGCGTCACCTTGCCGGTGAACCCGGCCACAGTGCGCAGGACGATCGGACGGGCCGCCGCGACCGCGCCGGCACTCACCGCGACCACCGCGGCCAGCACCAGCACACCCACCAGCGAGTCATCGTCGCGGCCGGCGAACATGTGATTGAGCAGCTGCACCGGGCCGTCGATGACGACCAGGCTCACGTGCACCACGACGAAGGCCACGAAGCAGACCATGGCCGCGAAATGCACCCGGCGAACCGGTTCCTTCGGCAGCCAGCGGTCCACGCCGGCCCAGGCCGGCCACAGACTCGACAGCCGCCAGCCGGTGAAGGCCGCAACCGGTGCCAGCACGAAGACCACCCCGCAGTAGGTGAGCTGCTGCAGGGCGTTGTAGGCGACCCAGCTGTCTTGGGGAGCCGGATGCAAAGACAGGTACTGCAATGCGACCGAAGCCGCGTTCGGCACGATCTCCCAGCTGGTCGGCACCAGCCGCACCCAGCGTCCGGTGGCGAACAGGGCCACCACGTAGACGACACCGGCGGTCAGCCACGCCAGGTCGAGGGCGACGTGGAACCACTGCTCAAGGGTGATCGAGCCGCCAGCTCCCCGGCGACGACGTCGCGGCGTCCAGTGCCCGATCGGACGCTGCGCCGTGCGGACTGCCCAGCCCGAGGCGACGATCTGCACCAGGAAGAACAGGTTCAGCGCATGCAACGCCACCACCCAGACCGGCGTCCCGACGCTTGCCGGAGCCGGCGCGACGCCCGGATAGCGGGCGACGAAGGATGCCACGGCCGGCAACTCCCAGACGCAACGCGCCACCGCCACGAGCGCGACCAGCGCCACCGCCGCGGCGATGGCGGCCACCGCGATCCACGGCACCGACCGGCGATCGACGCCGTCGGCCAGCGAACGGGTGGTCATCGTGCCTGCTTTCGATTCCGGAGCTCCGCGATCAGCGCGGGCACCACCTGATGGACATCGCCAACCACGCCGAAGTCGGCGATGTCGAAGATCGGCGCCTGCGGATCGAGATTGACCGCCACCACAGTCCGCGAGCGCGACATGCCGGCCTCGTGCTGCATCGCGCCGGAGATCGCCAAAGCCAGATAGACATCGGGGGCGACGCTTGCCCCGGACTGGCCGACCTGGGATGTCTGCGGGGCGTAGCCGGCGTCCACCGCCGCCCGGGACGCCCCGACGGCAGCACCCAACTCGTCGGCGAGTTCGCCGACGATGCCGAAGCGGTCGGCCGACCCGAAGCCGCGACCGCCGGAGACCACCACCGAAGCCGTGCGGAGTTCAGGACGGTGGCCGGCTGTGCTGCGAACGTCCACGCCGACCACGTCTTCGACCAGCCGCGGGGACGGTGAGATGTCCACCCGGGCAGTGGCAGGCTCTGTCACGGGGTGAACGGGCGAGACCGTCTCCACGCCGGGTCGGACGGTGATCACCGCGGGTTCGCGCACGGGCCGGGCCACCGTCGTCCAGGTGCCGCCCAGCGGGGCATGGGTTGTTTCGATCGTTTCGCCGCCGCTGATCGCGACCGCATCGGTGAGCAGCGCGCCGTCCAGGCCGAGGGCGACGCGGGCGGCCACTTCGCAGCCGACCCGGGTGTGCGGTGCCAGCACCGCGCGCGGAGCCTCGCGCCGGGCCGCCGCCAGCACGGCCTGCGCCAGTGCGACCGACGTGCCTGGGGTCGCCAACCGATGTTCGGCGATCACGACTTCGGTGGCTCCGGCCGCCCCGAGCTGCGCCACGACGTCGGCGGCATCGGCTGGGACTGCGACCACGGCGACCGGATCGCCGAGTCTCCGGGCGGCCACCAGCAGTTCAGCGCAGGCGCCGGTGACGGCACCGGTGTCGTCGAGCTCGACGGCGACCAGGACTTTCATCAGCAACGACCTTTCCGAGGGTGGGTTCGACTCACAGCACGCCGAGACCGGCGAGGTAGTCGGCGATCCGGCGCGCAGCGGTGCCGTCGTCGACGACCCGGGTGCCGGCACTGCGACGGGGCCGCTGCTGGGCCGAGACGACGACCGAGCTGGGTTCGCCTCCGGAAACACCCAGCTCGGCCAGACCGAGGCTGACCAGCGGCTTGCGCTTGGCCCCCAGCACACCGCGCAGGTTCGGCAGGCGCGGCTCGTCGAACTGATCGGTGATGGTCACGATCGCCGGCAGCTCGGCCCGGACCGTGACCGTGCCGGCGTCGGTGACCCGTGTGCCGATCGCCCAGCCCGACTCGATCCGAAGGCTCGCCAGACCGGCCAGCAGCGGCAGTCCAAGCAGCTGCGCCAGCAGCGCCGGCACCACGCCGCCGCCGCCATCGGTCGACGCCTTGCCGGCGATCACCAGGTCGGGGGTCTCGCGCAGCAGCGCTGCGGCCAAAGCCGTGGCGGTCTGCTGCTGGTCGGCGTCGGCCAAGCGATCGTCACACACATGGACGGCGCGGTCAGCGCCCATCGCCAGCACGTGTCGGGCGGCCGTCCGCGCGGAGGAGGGTCCCATGACCATGGCGACCACCTCGCCGGACCGCTCCTCCTCGCGGCGCTGCAGAGCGAACTCGACCGCCCGCTCGCAGATCTCGTCGGCCACCTGGTCGCCGTCGGTGCGGACCAGTCGTCCGGACGGTTCCAGGGTGCGCGGCTGATAGGTGTCAGGCACCTGCTTCACCAAGACGATCGTGCGCATCAGGCACTCCTCTCCGCGGGTTGCAGCTCGGCGATCAGCGCGGGCACGAGGCTGCGCAGGTCCGCGCAGACGGCAATGTCGGCTCCGGTCATCACCGGGGCGCGCTCGTCGTTGTTCACCGCAACGATCAGCTCGGCGTCGCGGACGCCAATCATGTGCTGCACCTCACCGGAGATGCCCAACATCAAATACAGCCGCGGGGCGACCCGGCGTCCGGAGACGCCCAGATAGCGGTCTTGCGGCAGCCAGCCGAGATCCTCGGCCACCGGACGACTGCAGGCGATCTCTGCGCCCATGGCTTCGGCCAACTCAGCGACCACGTCGAGATACTGCGGCTCGCGAATGCCGCGGCCGACGCCGATCACCCGAGCAGCCGTGCCCAGATCGCGTCCGGTCGCACTGCTGCGATCTTCTGCGATGCAGGTCAGACCGAGGGTCTGGGCCGAGACCACGCGGTTCACCGTGCCGGCAGATCGCTCGACGACCGCGGCCGCCGGCGAGCCTTCGACCACCAGGCACACCGGTCCGCCGGCGAGGTCGCTTTCCAGGGCGATGCCGCCGTAGAGCAGCCGGGTCACCTCGATGCCGTCAGCGGTCAGGTGAGCGTCCTGCACCGGGTCCAGCAGCGGCGCGGCCAGCCGTGCGGCGGCGTAGCCGATCAGCACCCGCGAGGCCGGTGCATTGCCGGTGAGTACGATCCGCGCCCCCGCATTGCGGAGATGCTCCGCCACCGCCAACGCCCAGGCTTCCACCGGACGTTCTGCGGTGGTGGGGAACCAGTCCACCTGATCGACCTCGCCCGCCACCCGATCGGCCAGTTCGCGGGCGCCCACCACGACGGCGCGCACCTCGGGGTCGAGGCGGCCGGCGGCAGCCGCCAGGCCGGGCAACACCGCATCCTCGGCGACGATGATCCAGCCGGGCATCACAGCACCCCCTTCGCACGGAGTTCGGCCACCAACTGACGAGCGGCCTGATCCGGGTCGGCCCCGGAGATCCGGCGTCCCTGCCGGGTGCTGGCACCCAGCTCGGCCGAGCCGATGACGCTGAACGGGAACGGGTTGGCCGCCCCCAGCTCGGCCGCGGTGACGATCCGCGACGGCTTCGAGCTGGCCGCCATGATGTCGCGCAAGCCCATCTGACGCGGGGTCCGTGAGGAGACCGCCACCGACAGCACCGCCGGTGTGTCCAACCGGTAGCGGCGCCGACGGTGCAGGCTCTCGTTCTCGGCCCACAGACCGTCGTCGTCGAAACCGGCATCGCAGACGTCGGTGAGCACCGGCCAGCCCAGGAGTCCGGCCAGATAGCCGGGCAACAGCCTGGTGCCCGCATCCGAGGAGCTGTGCCCCAGCACCACCAGTCCGACATCGTCCAGCCCGCCCACTGCCGCCGCGAGCGCGGCGGCAGTGGTGGCGGTTTCGGGCGTCTGCGGAGTCGTGACCACGATCACGTCGTCGAGTCCGCAGGCAAGGCCGGCGCTGGCGGCCGCCGGCAACGCTGTGGTCGCATCGCCCACCGTGACCCCGGTCAGCATGCTCGAATGAGCCTCTGCGATCGTCTTGGCGAACTCGATGGCGACCCGTTCACTCTCACCGACGATCCGGCGGACGCCGGGCCAGGTGACAGTGCCGTCGGGCAATACCGTGGCTTCCTTGGGCGGAGCCGCCCAGAGGTAGCCGACAACGATTCTCATCAGGCGTCCTGGTTGTGCTCCTGGGCGACTTCGGCAGCGATCGCAGCGGCGACGCGTTCCCGAAGCTCGACCTTGCGAACCTTGCCGGTCGGTGTCAGCGGCAAGGCTTCGATGATCTCGACCCGTTCGGGGGTCTTGAACCGGGCCACTTCGAGCACGCAGAAGAAGGCGCGCACGCCGGCGAGCGTGAGCGGCTCAGCTCCCTCACGCAGCACCACGAAGGCACAGGCGCACTCGCCCAGACGCTGATCAGGCATGCCGACCACGGCGACGTCGCGGACGGCCGGGTGCTGCAGCAGCAGCTCCTCGACCTCACGCGCCGAGATGTTCTCCCCACCGCGGACGATCGTGTCCTTGATCCGACCGGTCACCCGGATGTACCCCTCGGCGTCCATCACCGCGAGATCACCGGAGTAGTACCAGCCGTCATCGTCCAGGACGGCTTCGGTGCGCTCGGGATCGTTCAGGTAGCCGGAGAAGACGGCCGGCCCTCGTGAGGCCTCCTCGCCTTCCGCGCCCGGCGGCAACGTCTGTCGGGTGACCGGGTCGACGATGCGCACCTGGGTGCCGGGCACCGCACAGCCGTCGGTCTTCACCACTCGATCCAGACTGTCGCCCGGACGCGTGGTGGTGTGCGGTGCGCTCTCCGTGGCGCCGTAGACCGAGTGCACGGTGATGCCCATCTTGAGGGCCCGCTCCACCAGCTGCCGCGGCACCGGAGCCCCACCGCAGCAGATCCGTCGCACACCGTGATGGAGGCCGCCGATCGCCTCGGCCGCGTCCAGCAGCTCGGTGATGATC
Source organism: Propionicimonas sp. (assembly GCA_036788135.1). GTDB lineage: Bacteria > Actinomycetota > Actinomycetes > Propionibacteriales > Propionibacteriaceae > Propionicimonas. The sequence goes on along the minus strand of DAIQNZ010000002.1, from coordinate 109,980 downwards.
GTGGTCGAGCCCATCGTGCCGGTGGCGCCCTCCTGGTTCATCATTCGGGCTGCCGTCGGTCCGTCGAAGGCGTCAAGCAGGATCGCCGCTCCGCCCTTCATGATCGGCATGGTGATGCCGTGCAGGAAGCCGGTCGCGTGGGCGACTGGTGCCGGCATGAACATCCGGACGCCGTCGGCGACGGTGAGCGCATCGATGAAGGCGCGCTCGCTGGCCAGGATGTTGTTGTGCGTCAGCAGCACACCCTTGGGGTGAGCTTCGCTTCCGGAGGTGAACAAGATCACCGCGACGTCATTGCCGCCGCCGGGAGTGACCTCGTCCTCGGGCAGAGGAGCGTGGTCGATCGCCTCGGCGAAGTCCAGGAACGGGCCGTCCCCAGGAGCTCGGTCGCCCATGGTCACCACGGCCCGCAGGGCGGGACAGCCCAGGGCGAGCCGCTGGGCGTCGCCGGCGTGGTCGATCGAACGGAACTTGGTCACGATCACCATCGCCGCGGCGTGGCAGCGACCCACCTGATCGCGGAGTTCGCTGAACCGCAGTTGCGGGAGCGAGGGGTTGATGATCGCGCCGAGCTTCAGACAGGCGACATAGACGATCAAGAACTCGGCGCGGTTGGGCATCACGACGGTGACGACGTCTGCGTGGCCGACTCCGCGATCACGCAGGAGTCCGGCCAGACGGCTGGCATGATCGTCGATCTGCGCGTAGGTGCCCCGAAAACCGGCGGCGTCGACGACGGCCTCCTGGTCAGGGGCGGTCTCGACCATCCTGCGCCAGTAGTCGTAGACGCCGGCATCGCTCCACTGCCCGGCGGCGCGGTATTCGGCGTCCAGCGCCGGGTCGATCACCGCAGTGATCGAACCGGGCTGACGCTGTTCTGCGCACCGGGTGTGGACCGCAGGAGCTTCACCAAACATGGTCTACTCAGTCCACTGTTCCTGCATCGACTTTGCCGAGCTCACCACGTAGCTGCAGGTGATGAACACCACAGCCACCAGCACGAGGCCCACGATGAACACTACCGAGAAGCCGAAGCTGGTTCCGAGGAATGCCCACAGCACCGAGGCGAACGCCGCGATCAGGTTGAACACCATGCTGACGCGGGAGTAGATCACCGGGTACTCCCGGACGCCGAACACCAGCCGGGCCAGCACAGGCACCAGCACGAGTGCGGTCGCGTAGAAGAACCCGAAGATGAACGCACCGGTGTAGAGCAGCGGCAACGATCCGGCGCCGAGCCAGCACAGCAGGATGCCGGCGACCGCGCAGCTCACCGCGAAGATCAGCGCACCGCGCGGGCTCTTGTCGGCCACCAGACCGATCGTCACCTTGCCGACGGCCTGGCCGGTCATCATCAACGTCGACATCACGCCGCCGACGACCACCTTGTCCCAGGGGACGTCCGGCAGCGCCTTGGCGTAGGCCGGGAACTGCATGGCGATCAGCACCGCCACGTTGATCACGCCGGCGCCCAGGCACAGCATGTAGAAGACCGGGGTACGAATGGCTTTGCCAACGCTGAGGCCACGCAGCGGAGCGGCGGTACTGGGCCCGCTGTCGGCGCCGTAGGCGGTCAGGCCGACGTCGGCGGGGTTGCTGCGGGCAGCGAAGATCGTGAACGGCAGCGCCGTCACCAACGCGATCACAGCCCACAGCCGGTACATCGAGTGGAAGTCCCAGCCGGAGGTGCGCAGCATGGTGAACACGGTCGACCAGAGCGCGCCGCCGACACCGGTGAACGCCATGCAGATGCCGATGATCAGTCCCGACTTCTTCACGAACCAGCGGTTGATCAGGGTCGGCACCGCCAGCCACAGCACGAAGATGGTGCCGGCACCCATCACGACGCCGGCGACGTAGAAGGCCCAGATGTTCGTCGCGAAGCTCATGATCAAGAAGCCGGCGGCGACCAGCGACGCTGCCGCGGTCAGCACCACGCGGATGTCGAACCGCTGCAGTACCCCACCGGCGACCGGCGACAGTGCCGTCATGGTGAGGTACATGATCGTGACGTAGAGAGCGAACTGCGGCTGGGTGACCTGCAGTTCCTCAGCCACCATGGGCTGGAACAGGCCCCAGGTGGAAAAGGCGAGAGCCGAGCAGCCGAACGTCAACATGCAACCGGTGATGACGATCAGGACGTGCCGCGCGCTCAGGCCTGCGCCCCGCGTGGCGGGGCGCAGTGCCGAGGTAGTGCTCATGGGTGGTACTCCGATTTCTGACGAAGTGATGAGTGGTTCGTGACGCGCTGGGCCGTTGCCAGCGGGACCGTCACTATTCGGTCGGCGCGGCAGCGTTGTCGCGCTTGGACCGGAAGATGCGGTCGGGCACGGTCTCGCCCTTCCACGCCTGCACGGCACCGCTCTCTTCGAGGGCGGCGATCTGCTCGGCCGAGTAGCCGAGCTTGGTGAGGTACACCTCGGTGTGGTAGCCGATCGGCTTGGACAAGATCATCGGCGGATCGCCGAAGCTGCCGAACCTGATCGGTGAGGTCGGAATCGACTTGGGGCCGAATGCGTCATATTCGATGCGGCGCAGGGCGTCGTTGTCGTAGGCCTCGTCGTCGGTGAGGTTGTCCTCGTAGTGGAACAGCGGCTGATGCGGGACATCGTGCTCGGTCAGGATCCGCTTCCACTCGTCGAGGGTCTTCGTGGCGAAGGCGCCCTCGAGCAGGCTGATCACCATCGGCGCCTTGCCGCTGGCCTTCAGCGCGGGCAACTCCTTGATGGTCTCGTCCTCGGCGTACTCGTCGAGTCCGAGGATCGCCATCATCGAGCCGAAGTACTTGTTGTACTGCGGCTGGCACATCAGCAGCCACTTGTCGTCTGAGGTGCGGTAGGTGTTGTTGAACGGGTTCGGCACCCGGGTGCGCGACTTCGGGTACGAAGCCCCCCACTGGGTCGCCATCACTCCGATGTTCCCGCCCCACAATGCGGTGTGGTACAGGTTGCCGACCACCTTGTCGCCCACGCCGGTACGGGTCCGGTTGAACAAGGCGGCCAGAATGCCGCCGGCCATGGCCATCGAGTGGTTGTAGTCACCGAAGGCCTGCGGCGGGATCGCCGGCTCGCGGCCGGCTTCGGGGAAGGAGGCGGCCACGCCACCGCGGGCTGCCCACGCCACGGCGTCGAAGCCGGGGGTGTCCTTGTTGGCGCCCCACTCGCCGTAGCCCCGGTTCTGCGACCAGATCAGTCGCGGGAACTCGGCTGAGAGGGAGGCGTAGTCCAGACCCAAGCGCTCCAGCGCCTGGGTACGCAGGCTGGTGATGAACACGTCGGCCTCAGCCAGCAGCTGCTTCATCACCTTCAGCCCGTCCGGATGCTTGAGGTTGAGCGAGACCCAGTTCTTGTTGGTGTTGTTCAGGTCCAGGGTGGGATCTTCCAGGTCGGTCTTGTCGATGCCGAAGCCGGCGCCCTGGGTGCGCTGAGCGTCGCCATGGGTGGGTTCGACCTTGATGACCTCTGCGCCCATCTCGGACAGAATGCGGACGGCTGCCGGAGCGGCCACCCATTCGCACAGTTCGACGACTTTCACCCCTGCCAAGGGACCGAACCCGTCGAGGTGTTCGGTGACTGTCATGTGTTTTACCTCTCTTTGTTGGACGCGACCGTCGCGTGGGCGGCTCTGCCCGACGGGTCCGTAAGCCGGCAGCGCAGCGCGATGCTGTCGTCCGGCCGATGGATGGGAGCGAGCATCACCTGATCGAGGATGCGACGCTCATATGCGAACGCCTCGACCGAGCTGCACTCGGCGAGTTGAGCGATGTTGTAGGCGGTCGGCGGCAGCACCGTGATCTCCCTGCAGGCTGCGGACTGCAGGATCGCCTTTGGGCGCAGCCATCGCTGGCTGACCGCCTCCGTGGTGGTCCGATGAGCAAGTTGGCCCGGCGGCACCAACGCGGTGAAGAAATAGGTGTCGTAGCGACGCGGTTCGAACTCCGGCGTCACCCAGTGGCCGCGCACTCCGAGCAGGTCGGAACGCAGCACCAGACCGCGGCGACCCAGCACGTCGGCCAGCGCGGCTTCGTGATGGGTCAGGGCCTCACGGTCGCGTCGCCATTCCGGCGTGTTGAGGCCGGCCACATGGCGGCCGGAGCGATCACCGGCGAGCAGCACGCCGCTCTCCTCGAAGAGCTCGCGGACCGCGGCCGTCACCACTGCGGCGGCCTGGTCCTGTGAGCACCCCAGGAGCCGGCCCCACTCGCTCGGACTCGGCCCGTGCCACGCGGGCCGCTGGGCGTCGGTGGGGTGGACGCCCCCGCCCGGGAAGACCAGGGCATCGGGGGCGAACACCATCCGCGGCGAACGTCGAAGCATGAACACCTCGACGTCGCCGCGGACCAGCCGACGCCGACCCGGGCGAAGCAACATGACGGTGGCGGCCAGCCGTGGTGTGGCAGGCTCCGGCGCGGCCTTCGCCAGGAAGGCCCTGGCCGCGTCCGTCATGGACGAGGGGCATGGCAGCGTCAAGCAGGCGTTGGCGTCGATCTGCCAACCAGGAAGGATTGCCTCATCGCTGATCGCTGTCATGGTCCCTCGCCTCGCAGTGCTCCGACCGAGCCGACAGGCTCAGTAGTAGAAGCCGTTCTTGGCGTACTCCTTGAGGATTCCGCGACCGGCGATGTGCACCATGACCTCGATGGTGCCGCCACCGATCTGCATGCCACGGCAGTCGAGCATCAGCCGGGAAACCCGGGTCTGATCGGTGAAGCCGAGGCCACCGAACAGCTGCAGGGCGTCGCTGCAGACCTCGGTCAGGGCCGGGGCCGCGTAGCGCTTGAGCATGGCCGCGTCGTTGTTGACCGGGATGCCGTTGTCCATCTTCCAGCAGGTGCGGTAGAGGAAGTTGCGCGCATTGCTCAGCTTGATCTGCATGTCGGTGATCTTTTCCTGCACCAGCTGGAAGGTCTTGATCCCGGTGGCGAAGGCCTCGCGCTGGTTGACCCACTCGGCGGCGTCGTCCATAGCGGCCTGGGCCTCGCCGAGCAGCTCGGCGATCAGCACGGCGCGCTCGAACTCGAAGTTCTTCATCAGGTTGTAGAGGCCCTTGCCGCGCTCACCGAGGGCGGCGGTCTCCTCGACGACGACGTCATCGAAGTGCACAGTGCAGAACGGAGCGATCTGCATGCCGATCTTGTTCAGCTTCTCGATCCGGATGCCGGGGGTCGAGGTCGGTACCAGCCACATCGACATGTTCTTGTTGTCGCGGCTGGGATCGTCGTCCTTGGCCACCACGATCAGGGCCGGGGACCACTCGCCGTTGGTCACCCAGGTCTTGGTGCCGTTGATGTGGATCTTGCCGTCGGCACCGCGCTTGGCGTAGGTGGTCATGCCCTGGTTGTCGGAACCGGCGTTCGGCTCGGAGATGGCCAGCGCGTACTTCGGGATGCCCTGCTCGAAGTAGTAGTCCATCGCGTCCTTGATCTGCTCCGCCGTCCCGAACTCGAGGATGTCGAAGTTGATCAGCGCGTTCGGCGCCATCGGGATGTTGCCGCCGCCATGGCAGAGCTCCTCAATGGCCAAGCACAGCGTGGTCTTGTCGCAGGGGGTGCCGCCGTACTCCTCGGGGATGCCCAGCTTGCCGAAGCCGGCGTCCACCCAGGACTTGGCCACCGACTGCTCGATGCCGCGGTTCTTGTACCACTCCTGAATCTTCGCTTCCGGCAGATTCGCCTTGCACCATTCAGCAATGCCCTGCTTCATCAGAACTTGCTGATCGGTCAGCCCGAAGTCCATCTGTTTCTCCTATGAATCGTTGGATGTCTCTGTTAGCTAAAGGGGTGAAGCTCAGACCGCCATTGCGGTGCTGTAGCCCTCGGAAATGGCTTCCAGCGTCCGCTTGACCTTGCCGGTGGGCGTGGTCGCGTCACCAATCAGGCGGATATTGCTGAAATGCGTCTTCAGTCGGCTGTACGTGGCCTCATTGGTCTCGACGCCGAGCGCCAGAATCACCGTGTCGACCTCGATGAACTCGCGGTGGCCGCTGTCGACCTGCTCGACCCAGATCCCGTTCGCGGTGACCTCGGTCAGCCGGGTGCTGGCGCGAAGATCGACGCCGCCCTCTTCGAGGAGGTTCAGCTCCGGCTTGCGGTCGATGATGCCGATGCCGTTTCCGAGCTTGGCCTCCTGCTCGATGACGGTGACCTTGCGGCCCTTCATCACCGACATGGCCACCTCGCAACCGGCGAACCCACCGCCGATCACCGCCACGCGCTTGCCGATCATCAGCGGGGTGCTCATGCCCCAGCGCATCAGGTGCGGGTTGGCGTTGACGATCTTCAGACCGAGGCCGGCCATCGTCCAGATCAGGCCGTGTCCGGGAGGCGTGTTGCCCTCGACGAGCTTCTTCAGGTCACCGCTGGACATCACGTTCTTGCGGTTCAGACCGGGCACGCCCTTGGGCATGATCACGGTGCCGCCGGGAGCGACGATCACCTCATCGGGCGCCAGCTGCCGCACGATCTCCGGGGTCGCCTCGGTGTTCAGCCGGACGTCGATGCCGAGCCGCTTCATCTCGTTGCGGTACCAAGCCACCATCGGCTCGAGGTTCTCGTTGAGCACCTGCGCCATGTTGAGCACACCACCCAGACGACGGGTGCGCTCGATCAGGGTGACGTGGTGGCCTCGCAGGGACGCGACCCGCGCTGCCTCCATGCCGCCGGGGCCGGCGCCGATCACCACGACGCGCTTGCGCTTGCTGCCCGGCAAAGCGACCGGGGTGGCGCCGAAGCCGAGGTCGGGGCGAGCCACCTGGGCGTTCACCGAGCACTGAACGGTCTTGCCGACGAAGATGTTGTCCAAGCAGCGGGAGCAGACGATGCAGCGACGGATCTCCTCCGGCGTGCCCCGCTCGGCCTTGATCGCGAACTCCGGGTCGGCGATGAACTGGCGGGCCATGCCGACCATGTCCGCGGTGCCGTCGCCGATGACCTGCTCGCACCGCTCGATCGAGTTGATCCGGTAGGCGGTCATCACCGGCAGCTTGGTGACCGTCTTGCACTGCTTGGCCAGGTCGGTGAAGGCCGCCTCGGGGACGAATTGGTTGACCAGCATCTTCGGGGCCTCGTGGAAGCCGGCCTGGATGCTCCACGCGACGACGCCGTGCTTCTCGACGATCGGGATGATCTTCTTGGTGTCCTCGATCCGGTTGCCGCCCGGCATGAAGTCGTCGGCCGAGATCCGGACCATCACCGGGTAGTCGGCGCCACAGCGGGCGTGCACCTCGTCGATGATGTCGGTGAGGAAGCGGGTGCGCTTCTCCAGGGTGCCGCCGTACTCGTCGGTGCGCCGGTTGGAGAACGACGACAGGAACCGCGCCACCTGGTAGCCGATGCCGGAGTGGATCTCGATCATGTCGATGCCGGCCTTCTGGGCCCGGACCGCGGCGTCGCCGTACTGCTTGATCATCAGGTGGATCTCGTCGACGGTGAGCTCACGCAGGTGCTTGACGAACGGGCCGCCAGGACCTTCGGACGGCCCGACCGACTCCAGCTCCTTGGTGGCGTCTGCGCGCCACTCGTAGCAGATCTGCAGCTGCACGCAGGAGACCGAGCCGGCAGCCTTGATGGCCTTCGCTAGCCGGGTCCAGCCGTCGATGAACTTGTCGTCCCAGATGCCGGCGGCCTTGCCGGCCGTCGGGTACTGGGTCTTGCAGCCGGAAAGGTCGCAGACATACGCCGAGCCGATGGCGGTCAGACCGACACCGCCCTTGGCGCGCTGCTCGTAGAAGTCGATGAACGCGTCGGTGATGGCGTAGTCGTCGACAAGACCGGTGGTCATCGGCAGGAAGGCCAGACGGTTCTTCAGCGTGATCGGGCCGAACTTAATCGGCGTGAAGACATGCGGAAAACTCTTGCTCATGATGGGTAGACCTCGTGTGTGATCGGGGCGCCGGAGGATGCGTCCGCGGCGCCGACGGCAGATAGAGCCGGCGGGTTACTTGTTCTCGAAGACGATCGGCTTGCGGTCACGCATGCCGAGGACGCCGTTGATGCCGTCCTGGGTGTTCGCAGCCAGCACCTGGTTGCGGTTCTCGAGCTTGATGACGGCATCGAAGCTGGCGCCGTCCAAGGAGGCCTGCAGGCACTCGCGGGTGAGCCGCAGCCCGAAGGGTGAGGTGCCGTTCGCGATCTCCTGAGCGAGCTCCAGCGCGGCGGGGAGCACCTCCTCATCGGGGACGGCGCGGGAGGCGAAACCCCACTCGACCAGTTGGTCGGCCTTGAAGCGCCGAGCGGTGTAGAGGATCTCCGCTGCGCGGGCGTAGCCGACGATCTTGGGCAGGTAGTAGGCCCCACCCATGTCGGTGCCGGTGTAGCCGATGGTCAGGTAGCCGGCGTTCATCCGGAACGACTCGCCGAGGACGCGCAGGTCGCAGGCGCAGGCCAAGGAGAGGCCGCCGCCAACGGCGTAGCCCTTGAGCGCACCGATGATCGGCTGCTCGAGCTTGCGCATGTTCACGATCTGCTCCGAGCACATCCGCTGCATGATGTAGAAATCGCGCTGGATGCGGCCCATCTCTTCCGGCGGATCCAGCGCGAGGTCCTTGAGGTTGAAGCCGGCGCAGAACGAGCGGCCCTCCCCGGTGAGGACGATCACCCGGCAACGGCTGTCCCAGCGAACCTTGGTGAGGAAGTCGTTGAACTCGCTCATCTGCGCATACGACATGGCGTTCAGATTCTCGGGGTCGTTGAACGAGCATTCGAACACCGAACCGTGTTCCCGAATCACCAGCTTTTCATAACCGGAGTAGTCGATTTCTGGCAGGTGGTAGGCGTCGCTCGAAGCGGACATCAGTGCTCTCCTCAATAAAACCGAAATGGGAGGTTGAGATGCGCCTCACTGCACCCTCAGCACTCCGCATACCCCGATAGTCGAACGAATACCGAGGCTGACTGTGTGGTCATGTGCCACCCGTCCACGACCGGCAGCACATTGATTCTCACAACCGCAAGAGCACTAAGCAATGGTACTTTTCTTGCCATTCTTGGAAGCGGCACGTTCCAAGATGCGCAACGTGTCACGGCGACATCGCCGCACCCGCAACGACCGGGCCAGGCGCCGGCGAGAGCAGCATCCGGCAGCAGGTCGTCGGGTGGTTCACTCCAGCGCCGGAGGCTCCCAGCTGGAGTCGAGCACGTCGACGACGCGCCGCAGCACCGGGTCGCGCTCGACCGCGGCCGTGCGCCACGCGGCGCCCAGCGGGAAACGGAAGTCGGCATCACTCAGCGGGCGCAGCTGGAAGGCGTCGTCATCGAAGATTCGCGCCGAACCCCCGGTCCGCGGGTGCAGCGTGAGGGCGATCCCACCCCGGTAACGGATGTGCGCGGCCAGCTTCACATGGTCGAACTCCGGCAGCTGCACGATGTCGACGATGCCGTGCGCCTTGAGGTTGGCGATCATCGTCTCCATCGCCACCGGCTCGACGTGGGGGGACCCGATGGTGAGCGTCCGGCCGGCCAGTTGTTCGAGCCGAAGACTCTGGTTGGCGGCCAGCGGGTCGTCCCTTCGCATGATCACCCAGGTCACCAGTTTCGCCAGGACTTTGGTCGACAAGCGCGGGCGTCCGATCGGCAGCTGTACCAGCGCAATGGTGAGCTCGCCCTTCTCCACCCGCGGCAGCAGGTCGGCAGCCGAGGACACCACCACATCCACTCGCGCATCGCTGAGGTGGGTGCTGATCAACTCCTGCACGAGTTCACCGGCGATCGGCGGACACAGCTGCGAGATTCCCATCCGGACCACGGCCGTGCTGGTGCTGCCACTGAGCGCCTTGGCGCGCTCGCGCAGCGTGTCGGCGTCCTCGATCACCTTCTGGGCGAGCGGAAGCAGCGCGGCTCCGAAGTCGGTCAGCTCCACCCGGTGATAACTCCGGACGAACAGCTGGCCGCCGAGGTCGCGCTCCAACTCCTTGATTGCCCTACTCACCGGCGACACGCTCAGATGGACGCGGTCGGCGGCCCGGGCGAAATGAAGCTCTTCAGCGACAGCGATGAAGCACTCCAAGCGTGCCAAGTCCACGCGGCGATGGTAGTACGTTGCGCCCTGCGCCACGTACCCCTGGCCGAAAACGCGATGGTCAACGGCCTTGCCAGCAGCCCAGAATCGAAGCCGGACGGCGTGAAGACCCGCCGCCGGTTCGACCCAATGGAGGGTGCCCATGACGTTGCTCGACCTCACAGACGAAGCCAGGGACGCACACCGCGTGCGCCGCATCGGACCGTTTGTGGAACACATCAGGTGCGACAACCCGGGAGCCATGGAGCTCACCGGGACGAACACCTGGCTGCTGAAAGCTCCCCGGGCGTCCACCCACATCGTGGTCGACCCCGGGCCGCTCGGCCACGAGGCTCACCTGGTCGCCATCGCGGCCGGACGGTTGATCGATCAGGTGCTGATCACCCACGGCCACTACGACCACGTCGGCGGCCTGGACGACTTCGTCGCCCTCACCGGCGCGACCGTCCGGGCGTGGGACCCCGAGCATTGCCGGGATGCGCCGCCGCTGACCGACGGCGAGATCATCGAGGCCTCCGGACTCCGGCTGGAGGTCATGCACACGCCGGGCCACACCCGCGACTCGGTCTGCTTTCTCATCGACGACCCCCGTGACCGGGTGATGGTCACCGGCGATACCGTGCTGGGCACCGGGAGCACCCTGCTGTTCGATGACGATGACGCCCTCGGCAACTACCTCGAGACCCTCGACCGCTTGGAGCAGGTGGGTTCGGCCCGAATGCTGCCCGGCCATGGCCCGGCCCGACCCGACATGGCGCCGATCGTCCGGGAGTACCGCGAACACCGCCACCACCGGCTCGACCGCCTGCGGGAGCATCTGCGCGCGCGCAGCCTGTCGCCAGAGCAGGCCGACCCGGAGGACATCATCGATGCGCTCTACGGCGACAAGCCTCCGACCCTGCGGTTCGCCGCCGGCCTGACCGTCCGGGCACAGCTGGCCTATCTTCGGGCCGGGTGAGCGTGGTGGCTGTCTGACCGTGGCGGAATGCTGGGCGGGGATCGAGACTTGAACCACGTATCTGATGTTCTCGCTTCGCACGGAGGTTCGCATGACTTACCGCATCGGTTACCTGATCGGCAGCCTCTCCAGCACGTCGATCAATCGTCGGCTGTCGTCGGCTCTGATCAAGCTCGCCCCGCCGGATCTGGAGTTCTTCGAGATCGGGATCGGCGATTTGCCGTTGTTCAACGCCGATCTGGAGGGCGACATGCCGCCGTCGGTCGTCGCATTCAAGCAAGCCCTGGCCTCGGCCGACGGCGTCTTGCTGGTTTCGCCGGAGTACAACCGATCCATCCCCGGCGTGCTCAAGAACGCCATCGACTGGGCCTCGCGGCCCTATGGTCATAACTCGTTCGCCCGCAAGCCGACCGCTCTGATCGGCGCCTCTCCCGGCGGCATCGGCACGGCCGTCATGCAGGCGGCGATGCGTCCGGTGTTGAGCTTCCTGAACGCCCCGCAACTGACCTCGCCGGAGGCCTACATCACCTACAAGCCCGAGGTCTTCGGGCCCGACGGCGAGGTCAACGACGAGTCCGTGCGGGGCTTCCTCAGCCACTACATGAGTGAGTTCGCGGCCTTCGTCGCGCGTGTGCTGGCCGTGTCAGCGCCGGGTCACATCGGCGATCGCTGACCGTCGTCGCCGCCGCCCGGCACCTCGTGGCGGCGGCGGGACACCGGCCACGACCATCGATCGGGCCGCCTCCGGGCCGCCTCCGGGTCGCAGCGTGGACGCCGCCTGGGCGCTGCCCGAGGAGCGTGAAAGCATCACAGGCGTGATGACTTCGCCCTTCCGCCTCTCTGAACGCTTCGCCGACGTCAAGAGCTCGCCGGTACGCGACATTCAGTCTGTGCTCGGGCGCGACGATGTCATCTCCTTCGCCGGCGGTATCCCGGACGCCAGCATGTTCGAGGTCAGCGACTTCGCGGCCGCCTTCGACTACGTCCTCACCCAGCAGGCTGGGCGGGCACTCCAGTACGCCACCACCCAGGGCGAACCGGAGCTGCGCACCCAGGTGGCCGCGCGGATGTCGCGCCAGCTGCCGACCGACGCCGAACACATCCAGGTGACCTCCGGCTCGCAGGAGGGCCTGTTCCTGGTGGGCATGGCGCTGGTGGACCCCGGCGATGTGGTGCTCGTCGAGCAGCCGACCTATCTGGCGGCGGTTCAGGCGTTCAGCCTTGCCGGAGCCCGCTTGGTGACGGTGCCCAGCGACGACGGCGGCATCCTTCCGGACGCGCTGGCTGCGGCCATCGCCGAGCATCACCCGAAGTTCGTGTACCTGGTGCCGAACTTCCAGAATCCGACCGGACGCACGATGCCGCTGCAGCGTCGCCGGGAGGTCGCCGAGATCCTGCTGCGCACCGGCACCCCGCTGCTGGAGGACGACCCCTACGGCGAGCTGCGTTTCGACGGCGAGCCCGTGCCGCCGTTGGCGTCGCTGCCGGGCATGGCCGCCCAGACCGTGCTGCAGAACTCGGCATCCAAGACGATGGCGCCGGGCGTGCGCATCGGCTGGCTGCGCGCCGAGAGCACCATCCTGCGCGCCGTGGAGATCGGCAAGCAGGCGGTGGGGCTGCAGACCGCGGTCACCGACCAGTTGGCGGTGGCTCGCTACCTGGCGACCTGTGATCTGGACGCCCATGTCGCCACGGTGGTCGAGGCCTATCGCGCGCGCCGCGACGCCATGGTCGACACTTTGACCGCGGTGCTGCCCGATGGCGCCAGCGTGAACCGACCCGAGGGCGGCATGTTCTTGTGGGCGCAGCTGGGCGGCGGCATCGATACCGCCGAGTTCCTGCCGCGGGCGGTCGCCGGCGGCGTGGCCTACGTGCCGGGGTGGCCGTTCTACGCGTCTGAGCCGGATCGCTCGACGATGCGGCTGTCGTTCGTGACCGTGACCCCCGAGGTGATCGCCGAAGGCGTCGGACGGCTGGCGAAGGTCTTCGGCTGGCGCTGCTGAGCCGATTCCGGCTCAGTCGAGCCGGGCGACCACGATGCCGGCCCCGGTGGGCACCAGCTGGTCCATGGCCGCGAGTTCGGCCGGAGCATCGTCGAGCCCGACCACCCGTCCGAGCAACCCGGTGATGTCGAGTCGGCCGTCGACGATCATGTCGAGCAGCAACGGGTAGTCCGCTGCGGCCATGCCGTGGCTGCCGACGACTTCCAGTTCCTTCGCGACCAGGTCGCCCCACGGCAGCGGTGCATTCGCCGCCTCGGCGAGCATCAGGCCCACCTGCACGTGGCGTCCGCGCCGGCGCAGCGCACGCACCCCCGCTGCGGCCGTGGCCGGGCTGCCGAGAGCGTCGATGCTGACCGCGGCACCGCCGCCGGTCAGCTGCACGATCGTGTCGGCATGGGGCTCGGGCAGCACCGCGTCCGCGCCCAGGCGGACGGCCAACTCCCGCGCCGCAGCCGAAGGATCAACCCCGACGACCCGCGCGCCGAGCGCCTTCGCGATCACGATGGCCGACTGGCCGACCCCGCCGCAGCCGAAGACCGCGACCCAGTCACCGTCGCCGACTCGGCTCTGTGCCGTCAGCGCGTGGAAGGCGGTGGCGAAGCGGCAGCCGAGAGCGGCGGCGGTCACCATGTCGACTTCGGCAGGCAGCCGGACCAGGTTGAAGTCGGCGGCGCGCACGGCCACCGCCTCGGCATACGAGCCGAGGTGGGTGAAGCCGGGCTGGGTCTGATTCGGGCAGACCTGCCCCTGCCCGGACGCGCACAGCTCGCATCGTCCGCAGGCGTTGACGAAGGGGGCAGTGACCCGGTCGCCGACCGCGAAGTTCTTGACCTGCGGGCCCACCGCTTGGACGACTCCGGCGAACTCGTGTCCGGGGATCATCGGCAGCGGCACCGGATCGTGGCCGCGCCAGGCGTGCCAGTCGGAGCGGCAGATCCCGGTGGCCTTCACCGCGATCACCGCACCGTCGTCGGGGCACTCGGGTTCGGGCACGTCGGTCAGCCGCAGAGGGCCACCGACACGGTCATAGACAACGGCGCGCATGGAGTGGTTCTACCACCGCGGCCGGATCAGAAAAGCCTCGGTCAACAATGGGAGACACCCTTAGCGCACCGGTGGCGATGGTCGATTGCCACGGCACAGATCATGCGCGTTGCCAGATCGTCGTGGATGTGAGTCGTCCATCGTGGAGCAATTGCTAGATCGAGGCCCGGTCGACGCCTTCACAGGACACCGACGGGAGGGTAATCCGGGCCAGCGTGCCGTGAGCGAACTGGGTTGTAGGGAGTAGTTCGAGTCGGCCGTGGAGGTGGCGCGTTTGTTCGGTGACGACGGCGAGGCCGAGACCACTGCCTGGTGTGTCGGCTCCTGCTTCACGTGCGAAAGGCAAAACGACATCCTCTGGGGAGGCGATCCCCGGGCCGTTGTCGTCGACGCAGAGAGTGATCTCCTCGCCGCTGGCGGTCGCTGAGAGGTGCACGGTGCTGCCGGGTCCGCTATAGCGAATGGCGTTGTCGAGCACGTTCCGCAGGATCAGTGACGTAGCCGCGACCGGCAGCATCGCCTTACCTGCGGTGCTGAGATCGACATCGAGCTCAACGTGGTTTGCATCAGCCAACTCGAGCATGTCCCCGGTGAGGTCGCGCACGATGGTTTCCAGCGACTGGGGTGGGTAGGCGTCGCGTGCGCCTGACTGTGCCCGGGCGAGATCTAGGAGTTGGCTGATCAGATGCTGTGAGCGATCGACCCCGCGTCGCAGTTCCCCGAGCCTTTCTCGCAGCTTCTCGCTGTCGGGCGCGATCGCGGCGCGCTCGAGTTGGAGGGACATGGCAGTGAGGGGAGTGCGCAGCTCGTGCGCGGCCTTGGCGATAAACAGCCGCTCGCGGTCGAGAGTTACTTCGACACGATGGAACTGGGCGTTGAGGGCGTCGAGGAGGCTGCGGAGTTCGTCTGGTGCACGCTCCACGTCCAGAGGGCTCAAGTCGGTCGCGGCTCTGGCTCGGACCTGGCTGGCGAGTCGGTCGACGGGACGCAGAACGCTCCGGACAACGAGGAGGACGGCGAGAAGGAGTGCCGGAACCAGGAGCAACAGCGGGGTCACGGTGGACACGGCGGTGGCGCGGGCGGTCTGGTCGCGGACCTCAATGGACTGGGACACCACCAGCTCGGATCCATTCAAGGTCCGGATGACGAAGATCCGGCGCGACTCGCCGCCGATGCGTGCGGTACCGATTCCTTCCGGTGTCGTCGCCGGGAGACCCGATCTCTTGAGACTGGTGACGTCAATATCGGAGTCGGTGTCGCGCAATGGAACATCGTCGACCGGGACGGGGCCCCTGGTGGTTGCCGAAGCGATGGAGGCGACCTGGGCGAGCACGTCGTCTTGGAGATTGCGAGCTTCCTGCAGCGCCCGGAAATACGACCAGGCGCCGGCACTACCAGCCATCACGATGGTGGTGACGGCAATCAAGGCGCTGAGCCGGCGGGTCAGGGAGCGACGCTTCACGAGGTGGACTCCTTTCGGACCATCCAGCCCACACCGCGGATGTTGCGCACGGCATCGCTGCCGAGTTTCGAGCGGAGCCGGTGGATCAGGTACTCGATGGCGTTGCTTTCCACCTCGTTACCCCAACCGTAGACGCGGTGTTCCAGGTCTTCGCGCGACAGGATTACGCCCGGACGAGTGAGCAGCGCGCGGAGGACAGCAAACTCGCGGCGGGTAAGCGCGACATCCGTCCCGTCCGCGAGCCACACCCGGTGGGTTGCCACGTCGAGGCTGAGCTGACTGTTTGTCAGGATCGCGTCGGCGTGGTCAGCAGTCCGGCGACGCAGGACCGCCCGCATGCGGGCCATGAGTTCACCGGCCGCGAACGGCTTAACGACGTAGTCGTCAGCACCGAGATCGAGAGCACTGATGCGCGACTCCACCTCTGAGCGGGCAGTGACAACGATCACGGGGGTGCTGCTGCCGCTGGCACGCAGTTTGGCCAGGAAGCTCGCGCCGTCGAGTTCGGGCAGCCCCAGGTCGAGGAGAACGACGTCGTAGTCGTGGGTCAGCACGCTGTGAAGCCCTGGCTCTGCCCGCCGGACCCAATCCACCGCGTAGGCGTCGTCCTCGAGACGCCCCACGAGTGCGGCGCCGACCATCGGATCGTCCTCGACAAGGAGGACTCTCATGACCGGCGCCGCATCGTGTGTTCCTTCGCCTGGACGGCTACTGCTTCTTCTCCAGTGTGCCAATCACCGTCTGAAGATTGGTAAGTGCGGCAGTCACGTCGGACGACGACGGCTGGCCGGCCCTGATAGCGGTGAGCGCCTTGTCGATCGCGGCGTCCATCGTGTGCCAGTCGTCGGGCGAGGCCGGTTTGATGGCAGCCTCAGCGTTGTCCCACGCAACCTCGAGGTCCTTGATCCGCTTCGTCCCGCCGGCCATGTCCCCGGCCCGAACCTTGGCGGCCACGTCGTCGACGATCACTGCGAACGGACGCAAGTCCCCCAACGGCGAAGTTGCGTCGGCTTCGATACCGACAGCCTTCGCTGATCCCGAGAGCCGGCCGGAGGTCGTCGCTGCGGCCGGTGAAGCAGCTGCCGCCGTATTGAGGATCGGGCCAAGGGTGACGGCCGCCACGGCCACCACGACGGCGGCGGCCGCCGCCCACAGGTAGTCACGGGTTGGCGCGACGGCCGGCGCATCGCCCTTGGCGCGGATGCCGTGCCGGTTGACGTTGAACTGTTCGCGGGCCACGAGCCCGACAATCACGGCCAGGAAGAGCACGCTCGTTACCCCAGCACCCAGACCGATACCGCCATAGGCCCGATCCTGCGTCAGGAGATCTCCGAGCGATGCGCCGAGCGGCCGGGTGAGGACATAGGCCATCCAGAATGTGACAACGCTGCTGGCACCGAGCTTTCGCGCACCCCACACAACGAGGATGAGCCCCCCGAAGATCAGCACGCCGAGACGGAACCCCAGTGAAAGCGCCTCCGTGGCGAGGTCACCGCCGGCGGTACCCAAGGCGAAGGTGGTGAGGATGGCCACCCAGTAGAAGCGTTCACGTTTTGGGGTGTCGATCGCGGTGATGGCCAGAGTCCGTTCCTGCTGCCACCACACGGCGAACATGATCGCCAAAGCGACGGCGAAGACAGCGGTGCTGACATACAGGCTTACGCCGAGGGTGTCGGTGAAGAAGTCGGTGATCTGGGTCCCCACGATGCTGACCAGCACCACCGTCAACCAGTAGAGCCATGGCACGTGTTTCCGGGCTCGAAGCTGGGCGACCAGCGTGATCGCCAGCACGGTCATCATGGCCACATCGGTGACGGCGGCACCGAGGCCAACATCCACGGCGAGGAAGTCGGCGAAGGTTTCGCCAATGGTGGTGGACAGGACCTTGATGAGCCAGAAAGTGGCGGTCACGACGGGGACCTTGTTCAGGAACTCCGTCGCTCCGAGGGAGCGCAGGGGTGCTACATGTGTCGTTGCCATGGCAACAAGCCAAGAACAGCTTCCTTAGCCCGGCGTTAGGCCGGAGGATCCCCGAAACCCGCCTGATGAAGGTGGCGCGGCGGCTGGTACACATTGGTCGTGAGCACGTTTGATGCTGAGCCAGCAAGGCCGGCCCCACCTCGCGTTGGCCGCGTCCCGGAGCCGAGCGGGGTGTTCTGGGTGACAAAAGCCGCCTCCACGGCGTTGGGAGAGGCGGCGTCCGACTTCTCGATTCGGGTGCTGCCTCCTGTCGCGGCAGTGCTTCTCGGGTTCGCGCTGTTCATCGCCACACTGGCGTGGCAGCTGCGGAAGCAGCACTACGAGCCGCGAACCTACTGGCTGGCGGTGGCCATGGTGGGAATCTTCGGCACGATGGCTGCCGACGTCGTCCACGTTGTCGTCGGGTTGCCCTACCTGGCTTCGGCCGCGTCATACGGCCTGCTGCTGGTCGTGGTGTTCGTCACGTGGCGGCGGGTCGAGGGGACCGTTTCGGTACACGACATCACGACCACGCGACGCGAACTGTTCTACTGGGCTGCTGTGGTCGCCACTTTTGCGCTGGGAACGGCGGTAGGTGACCTTTCCGCGGTGACTCTGCGAATCGGGTACCTGTCCTCGATTGCGGTGTTTGCCGCGCTGATCTTGGTGGCCGCGGCGGGGTACCGCTGGTTCGGTTGGAACGCGGTGTTCGCGTTCTGGTTCGCCTACGTGCTGACCAGGCCGCTCGGCGCCTCCGTGGCCGACTGGCTCGGAAAGCCGGTCGCTGCGGGTGGACTTGGGCTCGGCTCCGGTTGGGTCACGGTCGGCTTCGCACTGGTCATGGCCGCCCTGGTTGGACTGATGGTGAACCGCCGCCGTCTCCCCATCGGCACTCGGGAGCACTGAACCCAGGACAGCCGTCCGAGCGACTCAGCTGGCGTTGCCCGGCACCGGCTGTCGGACGAGGACATCCCCCGCCTGGCCGATGATGGGCCAGCTTTCGACGGTCGCCCGGTTGCTTTTCGTCAGCCCGTCGGGGACAAGCCGGATCACGATCGAGCTGGTGCCACTCCCCAGATAGGTCATCGCAAACTTCTGGAAAGCGGGATCCTGACGTCGCGTCGGCCCGCTTCGATTCGAAGATGGTTCGTAGCCGTATCCGGTGAGATCCACCACGACCTGACACCCCTCAGACAGATTTCGGCGCAGTGTGTTGCTGAGAACCAGCGTCGCGACAGTGTCAGTCGTGATGCACCCGGGCCGCGCGGCGAGAATCCCCGCGACCTTGGGGCCGTTGAACCGTTCCCCACCGTGGGGCAACACCACGATCCCGGCGCCCACGAGCAGACCCACCACCAACGGCAAGGCCACCCGCCGCAACCTGCCCGTCGGCAATCGGCTGACCGCCCAACCGGCTGCCGTGCCCATGACCACGCACAACGGACCCGCGACGAACGCCGGATAGTGGGCGAACCAGCTCGGGCCGGCCAGCAAGGTCGCGAACATGGCCAGGGTCAGCACTGCAGCCAGCCGGCCAGCAGGCGCACGCAGCGCCACGATCAGCGCTGCCCCGATCACCGCCACGGCCACCCCAACGACGAACACCGTGACAGCACCGCCCGACAGGCTCGGCAGCCCAACCATCTGCGCGATCCGAAATCCCTGTGAAACCGTTGATCGATTCCGCCCGAGCTGGTCGACCACGACCATCCCGAACCACTGGGGGGCCACGAGACTGAGTGGTCCGAAGACCACCACAAACACCAGCGCCGCTCCCAGGGTGCACCGGGCCGCAGCACGCCACCCCCATACGACCAACAACCACACAGCCAGGACCGCCAACGGGACGACCCCCCAGATCTTCACCACAGCAGAGAGCGCGAACAGTGCCCCCGCCCACGCCGGTGCCCACACCCGTCCCCGCTCGGACCTCCCGGTGCGCTGCACCAGAAGCAATCCCACCAACACCAGCAGCGTCGCAATCGCCTCCAATCGGACGGTTCGCTCGCTGTATACCGCTGGTCCCCACACCGCGTACATCACCGATCCGACCAGCGCCGCGATGCGGCCGCTGGAGCGGACGAGGATTCGGTACACCACCAGACAACTCGCCACACCGATCAGCATGAAACCGAGCCGCGCCACCGCCATCCCCATCGGATCCCCCCACAGCGCACCCAGAATGACGAAGGGCTGCAACACCACCAACACCCCAGGGGGGTGCAGCAGCAGAAAGTCCCGGTAGGGAACATGCCCAGTGGACACCGCCACCGCGGCCGCGTAGTACACATACGGGTCATAGCCGTCCCGCCCCGCCAAACCCGCCCCGCTCAGAACCGGTATGAGCCGACAGCCCAACGCCAACAATGCGACACCCAGCGGAACTTCCCATGGCCAGCCCCGCCGGCTCGAGCCAGACGAGCGCTGGTCGCCGGTCTCCGGCCCGCCGCTGGCGACGCCGCTGGGACTCACCGGTTCTGGCAGCAACCGGACCCTCACAACTGCCTCGGCGCGGTACCAGAGCCCGCCTCACGTGCATCACGGGCCGATCCGCACCTCCCACCTACCGCCGCAGCCGAAGCATCGGGTCGAGATATCACGAAGGGTTTCGAAGCCATGCCCGTCAGCAAAGACCAGCACCCTTAGCTAGGCGTTAGGAAACCAGTCGAGCGCCACCGCTGGGCGGTTTGCCCACGAGCATCGACGCACGCAGACCAACTGGCGTGCAGGCGCGCGCCGACGCTAACGATGACCTAAGTGAAGGCTGGTTTGGTGGAACTGCAGACCATCGGTTCCCCGCAGAGAGCTCACTTGAATGCGTGAAGGCGCGACCTCAACGACACGGCGACGCCACATTTGGATCGCCACCTTCGACACCGACACAGACGCCGCGTGGACGGCGGCCGAGCGGCCGGGGGCGACCGCATGAGGACGTGGTCGAGCCCCGAGGACCGCGCCCGCCGGGCCCCCAGAGGCTGGCGGAGTGTCCTTCTAGGGATCGGTGCCGTTGGCGTGGCGGCCCTGGTGTGGCTCGCGGCGGACCTTGGCCCACTGCTGGCCGCACCCTCCCAAGACTCTCTGCTGGAACGGACTGCGGAATGGGCCCGGACCCGTGGCCTCGGTGGTCTGGTCACAGAGCTTGAGAGGCTCAGCTACCAGTTGAGCCCTCCGCCAACGGGCGGGGTTCCGGCGTCAGGCATCCCCCAGGCAGGAAGCCGGGACACTCACGCGGCCACGACCCATTGCGGCAGTCGGCCTATGCCGACCGCAGCAAAGACGCCGCTGGCAAATGAAGGTGTCTGGCAGACGATCGAGACCGTGAAGCGTCGGCCCGCGATCCTGGCCACCTTCGTCCGCCCGGACGAGAAGCACACCAGGTTCCTTGCGGGGGTCACCTGCATCAGCCAGGACCTGGCCCGCTTCAGTTTGCATCCAGGCACTCAGGTCCCAGGCGGCACAGGCTGGTCCCAACCCGCCACCATCGCGCAGACCGAGAGCAGCCACGTGCTGGCCACTTTCAACTCCGGCTTCCTCATCCGCGACTCGATGGGCGGCTTTTGGCAGGACGGCAACTCCGTCGGGCACTTGAGAGCCGGACGCGCCTCGATGGTCTTCTCTGACACCGGACGTCTCGACATCCGCGCCTGGGAGGGTGGGCCCGTTCCGCCCGGCATCGCGGCGGTCCGGCAGAACCTCACTCTCCTGGTCGACAACGGTCGGATCACCGATGCCGTCAGGGCCGCCGACAGCGGCGCGTTCGGCAAGACACTCGGAGACACCACCTTCGTGTGGCGCTCCGGAGTCGGCATCCGCGCGGACGGCAGCATCGTCACCGTCCACGGCAACGCGCTTTCGGTACAGACACTCGCCGAACTCTTGCTCAACGCCGGAGCGGTCCGGGCAATGCAGCTCGACATCAACCGCGACTGGACCAGCTACATCTACTACCGCCACAAGCCAGACTTCACACCGGTCAAGCTCACCGTCGACCAAGTCCGTCCAGCGAACCGCTACCTGCAAACCTCCACCCGCGACTTCGTGGCCGTCGACGCGCGCTAACCAGCAGGCGGAGGAATCGATACCGCACGGAAGACGACGGGCAGTCCGGCAATCGCCTCAGACGCCCGGCACTCCCAGTGCTCGCAGCCGCAGCCGCAGCAGGCCGATCGAATGCCAGTGCGGGTAGGCGACCGCCTTCAGCCCGGCCGTCCGCGCACCGACGGCGTTCTTGCGCAGGTCATCGACGAAGACCGCCTCGTCTGCCGCGATCCCGAGATCGGCAACGATGTGCTGGAAGTAGGCCGGATCAGGCTTGGCCAGGCCGACTTCGAAAGAGTAGTAGGCGTGATCGAAGTAGTCGCCGTAAGGCAGGTTCTGCTGCATCCAGCCGCCGCGGTAGCTCTGCTGGTTGGTCGCAAGCACGGTGACGACGCCGGCGGCCCGGGCCCGCGCCACCAGATCCAGCATCCGCTGATCGGGGACGATCCGGCACCACGGCACCAGCAGCTGTTCGGGGGTGATCGACAACCCGTAGCGCCCGATCAGCTCGTTGAGCACATCCTTGAGGTCTTCCTTGCCGGTCATCGAACGCTGCTCCTCACGGAACAGGTCGCGCACGAACGCCCAGCTGCCACCGAGTTGAACGAACTCGTTCAAGAAGCCCTTCGGAAGTCGCTGCAGCACACCGTCTGCGTCCATCAACAGGGCGCGGATCACACCATCACCTCAACATGCTCACGCTGCGCCGACCGTGATCGGCTCCGAACCGGACGGCTCGACGCCGACTACGGTTTCACACCGCAGCGGCATCGGCCGCCAACGCCCACGCCTGGACAGCGGACGAGCCCTCGCCCGGCCGCCGGCGTCACTCGAACGACCGGGCCGCGCCCTTATCAGCGCTCAATGCCAGCGACGCATACACCTTCAGCGCGGTCGACACCTCGCGATCGCGATGCGCCGGCTTCCAGCCGGCCGCGTCGCGCAGCGAACGGCGAGCGATCAAGGTGGCCTCGTCCACCAGCAGTTCGATGCGCCGATCCGGGATCGAGATGTCGATGATGTCGCCGTCCTCGACCAGACCGATCAGACCCCCGGACGCCGCCTCGGGCGACACGTGCCCGATCGACAGGCCGGACGACCCACCGGAGAACCGGCCGTCGGTGATCAAGGCGCACTGCTGGCCGAGCCCCAAGCCCTTGATGTACGAGGTCGGGTACAGCATCTCCTGCATGCCCGGGCCGCCCTTGGGCCCTTCGTAGCGGACGATGACCACGTCGCCGGGCTTGACCCGCTTGCTCAGGATCGCCTCGACGGCCTCCTCCTGTGACTCGGTGACCACGGCCGGGCCGCGGAACCGCCACACCGACTCTGGAACGCCGGCGGTCTTCACGATCGCGCCGTCGACGGCGAGGTTACCCTTCAGGATCGCCAGGCCGCCGTCGGCGGTGTAGGGGTGTGCGACGTCGCGGATGCAGCCGGTCTCGGAGTCGAGGTCCAGTTCGTCCCAGCGGGCCGTTGAGCTGAACGCCTCGGTCGTGCGGACGCCGCCGGGAGCCGCATGGAACAGCTCGACGGCTTCGGGCAATGCCGAGCCGCCGCGGATATCCCAGTCCCGCATCCAGGTCGCCAGCGACGGCGAGTGGACGGCGTGCACGTCGGCGTCGAGCAGGCCGCCGCGGTCGAGCTCGCCCATGATCGCCGCGATGCCACCGGCGCGGTGCACGTCCTCCATGTAGTAGTTGGTGGTGTTCGGCGCCACCTTGCAGATGCACGGGGTGACCCGGCTGAGCGCGTCGATGTCGTCGGAGTCGAAGTCGACGCCGGCCTCGTGCGCCGCAGCCAGCAGGTGCAGCACGGTGTTGGTTGAGCCGCCCATGGCGATATCGACCCGCATCGCATTGGCAAAAGCCTCACGGGTGGCGATGGCCTTGGGCAGCACGGAGGCGTCGTCGCCGTCGTAGTAACGCTTGGCCAGATCGACGACCAGCTTGCCGGCGTTGACGAACAGGTCGCGGCGGGCCGACGCCGTCGCCAGCGTCGAGCCGTTCCCTGGCAGCGCCAAGCCGATGACTTCCAGCAGGCAGTTCATCGAGTTGGCCGTGAACATGCCTGAGCACGAACCGCAGGTCGGGCAGGCATTTGCCTCGATGGTCTGCATCTGGTCGTCGGTGACGGACTCGTCGACGGCCTTGTACATCGCGTCGATCAAGTCGAGCCGGGTGGTGGCCACGCCGTCGAAGACGTGCGCCTTGCCGGCCTCCATCGGTCCGCCGGAGACGAAGACGGTCGGAATGTTCAGCCGCAGCGCGGCCAGCAGCATGCCGGGGGTGATCTTGTCGCAGTTCGAGATGCACACCAGGGCGTCGGCCTTGTGCGCGTTGACCATGAACTCGACCGAGTCGGCGATCAGCTCGCGGCTGGGCAGCGAGTAGAGCATGCCGTCGTGACCCATGGCGATGCCGTCGTCGATCGCGATGGTGTTGAACTCACGCCCGACGCCGCCGGCCTCTGCCACCGCACCGGCAACCAACTGGCCCATGTCCTTGAGGTGGACGTGACCGGGTACGAACTGGGTGAACGAGTTGGCAATGGCCACGATCGGCTTGCCGAAGTCGGATTCGGTCAGGCCGGTGGCGCGCCACAGCGCGCGGGCGCCGGCCATATTGCGACCATGAGTGGTCGTACGAGAGCGCAGTGCTGGCATGGTTCTTCCTCGGTCGGTGAACCCCACAAGGCTACGCCGCGCATCCGCATCGCGGACGGAATGCGTCCTCGCTTTGGGACGCAGCAGCAACAGTGCCGACGTCGAGAGACTCGGCGTCAGAGGTCGTGAACGCCGCCGAAACCGGTAGTCATCCGACCGAGCCGACGCGTTCGAAGTCCCGCTCGAGGGCCTCAAGCGAGCGTCCGGAGGTCTCGGGGACCCAACGAGCAACGAAGGCCACCGCGACCGCACCCACGGCCGCGAACCCGAAGAAGGTGGGGGCGATACCGACCGCGGCGAGCAGGATCGGGAAGGTGAACGACACCGCGAAGTTGGCCAGCCACAGCACCAGCGCGGACGTGCCCAACGCCACCCCGCGGAAGCGCAGTGGGAAGAGTTCGGCCAGCATCAACCAGGTCAGCGGTCCGAGCGTGCCTTGCATGATGAAGACGAACAGCACCACGAAGATCAACACGATGACCGGCTTGAGCGGGCTCGAATCCGGCAGCAGGGTGGCCGACAACCCGATCAACACGTGGGCGGTGGTGGTCCCGGCGTAGCCGAAGAGCAGCATCACCCGCCGCGGGATCCGGTTCATCAGTGCCAGCCCCACCACACAACCGAGCACCGAGACCAGCCCATTGGCGGTATTGGCCACGATCGCCACATTGTCGGAAAAGCCGGCGGTCTGCAGCAGTTGGGTGCCGTAATACATCACCGAGTTGATCCCGGTCAGCTGTTGCGCAATTGCCAGCCCGAAACCGATCAGCAGCAAGCGGCGCAGCCAGCGCACCGCCCACAGATCGGCCAGGCTCAGGTGGGCTTGATCCTCCGCTGCCGCCAACGCGGCGATCTCGTCCAACTCGGCCCCTGCCTGGTCGGGCGTCCGGATCGTCGCCAGCACCCGCCCGGCCTCGTCCGAGCTCCCGTGGGAGACCAACCAGCGCGGGCTCTCCGGCATCCGTAGCATGCCGATCAGTAATCCGATCGCGGGGAGCACCGCCACCGCGAGCATGTACCGCCAGATGTCGGGATGGACGTAGACCGGGTCTCCGGCGGCGGTCAGCACGACCCGTCCGGCGGCGTCGGTGACCTTCGTCCCCCAGGCGCTGTAGATGATCGCGTTCGCGACGAAGGCCGCGAACTGGCCGCCGACGATCGCCAGCTCGTTGCGGGTCACGAACGACCCTCGACGCTCGGCAGGGGCCAGTTCAGCCAGGTACACCGGGACCGTCGCCGAGGCGCCGCCGACAGCCAGGCCGAGCACGAAGCGGAATCCGGCCAAGGTGGGCCAGTCCGGCGAGAAGGTGCAGCCGAGGGTGCCGACGATGAACACCACCGCGAGCAGCAGCAGGTTGTGGCGCCGGCCATGGCGGTCGGACAGCCGTCCGGCGACGGCGGCGCCCAGCGCAGCTCCCAACAGGAGCACCGAGGTGACCAGGCCCTCACTCCAAGCGGTCAACCCCAGCTGCGAGCGCAGCGGTCCGAGAGCGCCGTTGATCACGCCGGTGTCGTAGCCGAACAGGAGTCCGCCGAAGGTGGCAACCAGGGCCACCACGGCCAGCCGGCGCCGTGGATCGCGGCCCAGCGTCGCGACAGGCGGGAGCGGCATGGCGGCTGCGGCCACGGGGGATCCTCTCGTTGACACGGTCACCGTCGTCGACGACGGCATCACACTCAAACCGGCGACGAGGCCGGGAACTTCCCGAGTCGATGCTTCGCCGGCGCGTGGCAGCCGGATGCAGGTCGGTCAGAACCTCACGTCGCCGGAGATGACGACGCTGACCTTGCCGCCGATCCAGATCTTCTCGCCGTCGTCGACGACGCTGATCTCACCGTCGCGGTCGATCACCGTCCCCTGGCGGACCAGGTACGACGCGGGGACGATGTCGCGCTCGCGAAGCCATTGGGCGGCAGCGGCATTGAGGCTGCCGGTGACCGGATCTTCGAGCTCGCGGAGAATGCCTCGCACCTCGTAGGCGTGCCCGCTGCCTTCAGGTTCCAGTCCGATCAATCCCAGGTGTTGCCCGGGCCCGAGCAGTTCCTGCTTCACCACGACCCCGCGGACGGCCGCAGCGTCGGCGAGTTGCACCATCATCCATGGCGGCCCGTTGTCGCCCCAGGCATGCGCCACCCATTCATCGCTGCCAATGCCGATCGCCTGCTCGATCACGGCGATCTCCTCAACGGACAGCGGATCGCTGCGTCGTTGCGGCGGTGCGGCAAAGCTCAGCCGCCCGTCCGAGCCGCGAAGGTCGACCAGCCCGACCCCGCACTCCTGCACGATTCTGGACGCTGAGTGCGGACGCCCGCCCGCCGCCAGCCAGGCATGGGCCGAACCCAAGGTGGGGTGCCCGGCGAACGGCAGTTCGTCGGTCGCGGTGAAGATCCGCACCCGGTAATCGGCCCTGGGCTTGGTCGGCTTCAGCAGGAAGGTGGTCTCCGACAGGTTGGTCCAGCGCGCGAACGCCTGCATCTGGTCGTCGCTCAGCTCGTCGGCATCGTGGACGACGGCCAGCGGATTGCCACCCAGCGCACTGCTGCCGAAGACATCGACCTGCGTGAACCGCCGCTTCATGCTTCCCTTTCGTCACCCAAGGTCGGGCCGGACGGTCAGTCGCCTAGGCCGGTACCGAGCTTGCGCGCCGTGGCGATCCACTCGTGATCCGGCGGTACCAGCTTCAGCTGACCGGCCACCTGCTCCAGCGGTACCAGCTCGGTGTCGTCGCCACGGGCAGCGACCATGACCGAGAACTGTCCCTTGCCGACGGCGTGGGCGGCGGCCGTCCCCAAGCGCGAGCCGAGGAGGCGATCAGCCGCGCACGGGGTGCCGCCGCGCTGCACGTAGCCCAAGATCGAGACTCGCGACTCCAGACCCGTTGCGGCCTCCAGCTCGCGGGCCAGTTTGAAGGTGTGCTCTCGCTGGGAGTCGATCACATTGGCCAGGTGCTGCTTGGCCGCACGGGTGGACTCCGGCGTCTTGGCCGAGCGGACCAACAGCTCGGCGGCCTCGAGGTCGGCAGAGTCGGCCAGGTCCCGCGCACCCTCGGCGACGGCCACGACAGAGAACGTGCTGCCGTGCTCCATCCGGGTGCGGATCTTCTCGGCCACGCTGTCGACGGAGTACGGAATCTCCGGCAGCAGAATGATGTCGGCCCCACCGGCGATACCGGCGCCCAGGGTCAGCCAGCCGGCGCGGTGACCCATGATCTCGGTGAGGATGATGCGGTGGTGGCTGTGCGCGGTCGAATGCAGCCGATCGATCGCTTCGGTGGCGATCTCCATCGCGGTCGCAAATCCGAAGGTGGCATCGGTGAACGCCACGTCGTTGTCGATGGTCTTCGGCAACGTGATCACGTTCAGGCCGGCCTCGGCAAGGCGCAGGGCGTTCTTCTGGGTGCCGCCTCCGCCCAGAAGGACCAGCGCGTCCAGACCCTCGGCCTCGACATTCGCGATCACCTGTGGCCGGGCATCGACGATCTCGCCGTCGATGTTCATCTTGTGCACCTTGTCCCGGCTCGTGCCCAGGATGGTGCCGCCAACGGTGAGAATGCCCGACAACGCACGCGAGTCCAGCGGAACGTGGCGGTTCTCGACCAGCCCCCGGATACCGTCCCGGAAGCCGATCAACTCCCACCCGTTGCCGATCGCCGCTTTTCCGAAGCCGCGGATGGCGGCATTCAGGCCGGGGCTGTCGCCACCGGCGGTGAGAATACCGATGCGCTTAGCAGGCGTGGTGGCCATCGTGGGAGTCCCTTCGTGTGCTGAGGCTAAGGCTAATGCCACGTCTTGCCGCACGAGCGCCGGGTGCACACCTACGCTGACTACGCACAGATGCATGCACGGCACGACAGATGCTCCACCCCGACCACGACAGGAAGCCACTATGCAACGCATCGCAGCCCTTACCGCAGTCACCGCTGCTCTCACCCTGGCCCTTTCCGGCTGCGGGGTGAGCAACCCCAGCGGCACCCCCACCCCGCTGGCACCGCCCACGTCCGCCGCCGCGTCGCCGACCCCCAGCGCATCACCGTCGGCCTCTCCTTCTCCCACACCCTCGTCCTCGCCCAGCGCGGCGGCGGTGGTGCTGGCCGGCACCGGAATCGCCGGCCAGAAGTTCGGTGCGCCACAGGCCGGCGCCGAGGCGATCCTGACCGCTCGCCTGGGCAAGCCGAACTCGAAGACCGCCGGTCAGGGGTGCGAACTCGACCCGTCCTCAACCTGGGTGAACACCCTGGTCTACGGCGATCTGTGGGTGCAGTTCGAGGCGAAGGACTCCAAGAAGACCTCGCCGCGGACGCTGTCGGCGTGGGGCTACCGCCTGGGTAAGCCGTTGCCGAGCACGATGACGATGGCCGACAACGTCCCGCTGAACCTGACCTTCACAGAGCTGAAGGCAAAATACGCGGGCACGAAGGACCTCAAACTGGGCGTCCCCGGTGTGACTGCGGTGCAGCTCCCGAACAAGGTGATCTTCACCGGTGGGAAGAAGCCGGAGGTCGTCCAGGCCGGCTCCATCTCGGTCTGCGAGTAGTCGCTCCATCCGCGGGCTGCGGCGCTGGTGGGCCCGCCCACCGGCGGGCGCTCAGCGCCGCAGTTCCAGTTCCAGGCCGCGCGGGGTCGCGCTGAAGCCGATCCGCGTGAGGTAGCCGCGAACGGCCTCGCTGTCCGGCTGGGCCACGATGGTGGTGAAACCGGCGTCTGTGAAGGTCTTCGAGCCCGGTCCATACAGCCAGCTGCCGATTCGGGAGTCGCGGTAGGCCTGCATCACGTAGTCGAGCGTGAGCTGCAGGGTCTCGCCGTGAGGATGACCGACCACCGCGCCGGCTGGCAGCCCGTCGCGCACCAGCAACCGGACGAAGTCGCCCGGCTCGGGTTCGACGAAGTTCGGATGGAATCGGACGATGTCGTCGTGATGCGAGTGCAGAAAGTCCAGCAGGAATGGCGCCCCAGCCGCGATCTGCACCGCCGCCAGGTCGCGATTGGGACGGAACTCGCGCCGTAGGTTCCACAGGTTCAGACCGGCGGCGGCAGCGTTGGTGATCACCAGCGGTATCGATCCGAGCATCACGCCGTAGACCACAAAGATGATCGAGCCGACCAAGGACACGATCCGAAGCCGCACCACGGACTTCATCGCGAACGAGGCCACGACCAGCGCCGAGGCAAGATAGCCGACGATTTCCACCACGCTGAGGTTCACGCGGTCACCTTAACTGCTCTATCGCCCGATACCGAGTGCACCGCGGGCCACTCGATGGTGCCCGGCCCGGCGTGCGGCGCTACGGTTGCACCTGTGCCGCAGCTCCCTGATACCGCCGGATCGCCGCGGGCGCGGATGCGCCTGGCCGCCGTCGCCGTGCTTGGTCTGATCACCGTCTATTGGGCCGGGTACGCGCTCGTGTTGCTGTTCCTTCCCGAGGAGGGCCTGATCGCGCAGGCCGCGGTACTCATCGGCGCGGTCTTTCTGCTGATCGCCGCGGTGTACGCCGTCATCACCTGGGGAGTCTTCAAGCGCGGGCGCGTCCGCCATGTCGTCGCCATCGTGGTGGCCGCTTTGGGAGCCCTGCAACCCGCGCTGGGTCAGCTGAACCCCGCGGTCTGGGCACTGTGCGTGGCGAATGTGGCGGCCGTGGTGCTGCTGGTGCTCACCATTCCGCGCGGTTCGGTGGCCGAACACAGCTGACCGCCCGGTTCCGCCTGGTCGCGACGCGGCCCACGGCGCGAGGATGCCGGCCGGCTGCGTACTCCGGCTGAGCAGGCGCTGCCACGAGCGGGCCCCCGGAAGGGCGCCCCTGCGCTGAACGCCGGGGTGCGCCAGGATGGGGACATGGCTTTGGATTCCGCGAACCCGTTCTCCCACCCGTCCGAGCTCCCTTTCGGCATTCCTGACTTCGGCAACATCCGCGACGAGCACTACCAGCCGGCCGCCATCGAGGGAATGGCCGAGCATCTGCGCGAACTCGCCGAGATTGCGGCCGACCCCGCACCGCCGACGGTCGCCACCGTGATCGATGCCTGGGAGCGCTCCGGCCAGCTGCTCACCCGAGCGGCGAACGCCTTCTGGACCAAGCAGCCAGCCGACACCAATCCGGTGCTCGACGAGGCGGAAGCGGCATTGGCAGCGGCTTCGGCCGCCCACGCCGACGCGATCTACCTCAACCGCGAGCTCTATGACCGGCTGGCCGCGCTCGACGAACGCGTCCGGGCCGGCGAGATCGACCTGGACGAGCAGTCGGCCTACTGGCTGCGTCGCCAGCTGCTGGAGTTCCGGCGCAGCGGCATCGCCCTGCCAGCGGACAAGCAGGTCACCCTTCGCGAACTCAACGGACGCATCGCCGAACTCCAGTCGCAGTTCGGACGCGCTGCGCTGGCCGGCCGCAACGCCGCCGCCGTCCAGGTGAACGACGCCGCCGAACTCGACGGGCTCAGCGCTGCCGAGATCGAGGCAGCCCACGAGTTGGCTGCCGAGCGCGGCCAGGACGGGTGGCTCATCGAGATCACCAACACCACCGGGCAACGCAGCCTCGACGTGCTCAGCAATCGCGCGCTGCGCGAGCGCATCCATCGCGCTTCGATCGAACGCGGCCTCAGCGGTGCGCACGACACCCGCGCCACCCTGGTCGCGTTGGCGCGGCTGCGAGCCGAGCGGGCGAGCTTGCTGGGCTTCTCCAGCCACGCGGACTACGTCGCTGCCGACGGTTGCGCCGGCAGCGCTGAGGCGGCCTGGACGCTGTTGAGCACCTTGGCGGCCCCCGCCGTCGCTAATGCGCGCGCCGAGGCCGAGGAGTTGGCCGCCGTCTTCGCCACGATCGCGCCGGGCGAGACCTTCTCCGCCTGGGACTGGCAGTTCGTCAGCGAGAAGCTGCGCGCCGAGCGGTTCAGCCTGGACACCACCGCCCTGCGGCCGTATCTGGAGCTGGAGCGGGTGCTGCACCGCGGCGTCTTCGCCGCCGCGACCGGCCTGTACGGCATCACCTTCACCGAGCGTCCCGAGATCATCGGCTACACCGACCAGGCCCGGGCGTTCGAGGTGGACGATGCGGACGGGACCCCGCTGGGCCTGTTCGTCGCCGACTTCTACACCCGCCCGGGTAAGCAGGGCGGCGCCTGGATGAACAACCTGGTCGACCAGAATCACCTGCTCGGACAGCTGCCGGTGGTCACCAACAACTCCAATCTGGTGGTGCCGCCGGCCGGCCAGCCCACCTTGATGACTTGGGACGACGTGATCACGCTGTTCCACGAGTTCGGGCACGCCCTGCACGGCCTGCTCTCCGACGTCCGCTATCGCTCGCAGTCGGGCACAGAGGTGCCGCGCGACTTCGTCGAGTTCCCCTCCCAGGTGAACGAGCTGTGGGCGCTGGAGCCGAGCCTGCTGGCTGACTACGCCGTTCATTACCGGACCGGAGAGCCTCTTCCGTCCGCCTGGGCGCAGACCCTGCGCACCTCGACGCTGTTCGGCCAGGGCTACCAGACCCTGGAGCTGGTCGCCGCCGCGCTGCTCGATCACCTCTGGCACGCCACCGCGCTGGACGAGCTGCCGACCGACCCCGAACAGGTCGAGGCCTTCGAGGCGGCCGCCTTGGCGAAGGTCGGGTTGGACTATCCGCTGGTGCCGCCGCGCTATCGCTCGGCGTACTTCCGGCACGTCTTCGAGGGTGGCTACGACGCGGCCTACTACGCCTACCTGTGGAGTGAAGTGATGGACGCCGACACCTCCGCCTTCATGCTGGCGAACGGGGGTCTGACCAGGGAGAACGGCGAGCGCTTCCGCCGCAAGCTGCTGGCCCGCGGCGGTTCGATCGATCCGATGGACGCCTACCGCGACTACCGCGGAGCCGATCCCGACCTGCGGCACCTGCTCGAGCGGCGCGGCCTGGCCTGACCGGCTCGGCCACGTCTGGGCGGCTCCCGCCGCTGCGCCGAGCTGCGGAGACGCCGCGCCGACAACGTTTTCGATGATGTACTGATCCCGTGCCTGTGACCCGTAACCCGCTGCTGGCCAGCGCGCTCGCTTTGCGGGGTAACGGCAGGGCCTGCGTCTACACCGAGCCCATGTGGGGCCTGTCGATGATGCTGGTGCTGCCCTACGCGTCGGTGTACATGCTGGCGCTGGGCGTTCACGACGAGCAGATCGGCCTGCTGGCGACCATCTCGGTGCTGTCGCAGGTGGTCTTCGGACTGCTCAGCGGGGTGATCACCGACAAGCTCGGACGACGCCTGACCACGGCCGTGTTCGACATCGTGGCCTGGTCGATCCCGTGTCTGATCTGGGCGGTCGCGCAGAATTTCTGGTACTTCCTGGTGGCCGCGGTGATCAACGGCGCCTGGCAGGTGACGCAGAACTCCTGGGACTGTCTGCTCGTCGAAGACATTGATCGCGCCGAGATCACCAAGGTCTATTCGCTGATCCGGGTCGCGGCCGAGTTCTCGGCGCTGTTCGCCCCGATCGCCGCGGTGCTGGTCTCCCAGTTCGGCCTGGAACCGGCCGTCCGCCTGCTCTACCTGAACGCCTTCGTGATCATGACCGCGAAGATCTGGATCCTCTACCGCTGGTCGACCGAAACCGCCGTCGGCCGGCTGCGTCGCGAACAGACCCATGGGGTCAGCATGTGGCAGCTGCTGGGCGAGTACCGCGGCGTCCTGGGGCTGATCGTCGGATCGAAGGGCACCCTGTTCTCGTTGACCATCGCAGCGATCGTCGGCGCAGTGACCCTGATCAACAGCACCTTCTGGCAGGTGGTGATCAGTCGGCAGCTCCACGTCCCCGATCCCCTGCTGCCGTTCTTCCCGATGGTGCGTTCGCTGCTGTCGGTGTTGTTCTTCTTCACCCTCATCCCACGGCTCACCCACCAGCGACACCTGCAACGTCCGACCTTGTGGGGTTTCGCGGCCTTCTTCGGCGGCCAACTCCTGCTGGTGTGCATTCCGGCACCCGGTGGAGGTGCAACCGTGTCCACCTACCTCTTCTTGGCCGGCTGTGTCCTGCTGGACGCCTTCGGAGCCGGCATCTTGTCGATGCTGGCCGAGTCGCTGGTGGCGCTGCACGTCGACCAGCACGAGCGGTCACGGGTGATGGCTCTGCAGCGCACCTGCGTGATGCTGGTGACCGCACCGTTCGGGTGGCTGTCCGGATGGCTGTCCGGGATGGACCGCAGCTGGCCCTTCGTGCTGACCTCGGCCTTGCTCGCCGTCGGCATCCTGGTCACCTGGCGGCTGTGGGTGACCACGCACACCGAGCCGGCACCGATCGTCTAGCCCGCGGACGGCCGTCCTGGTCGCGGTCAGCCGATCTTCGCCCCGGACAGCGAGCTGACCAGGCCTTGCGCTGCCCGGGTGGTGAGCTCGATGACCAACTCGGGGTCGGACGATTCCAGCCGCCGGAAGCCCGACTCCAGCAGCGCCGCGGTCAAGGAGGTGGCAACGGCGGCGCGTTCGCCGTCGCCTTCGGTGAGATCGAGCCAGCTCTGGTACAGCGCATCTCGCATGCCCAGGTGTGCTCGATCAACGGCGCCGTCTGAGACCACCGCGACCGGAACCGGACGCGTAGATGCCATCAGCCAGCTGTGCCCAGAGTCCGCCGCCTGGCGCAGATTCGCCCGCACCCAGGTGACGACCCGCTCATCGGGTCGTGCGGCCGCCAGCTCTGTGTCGACCGCGGCCAGCCACTGCGGCAGATACCGATCGATCACCAGATCACGCAGCTCGTCCACGGAGTCGACATAGCGATAGATGCTGTTGCGCGCGATCCCCGCGGCAGCGGCGACAGCCGCCGCTGTGAGCGGTCGATGGGTTCGCATCAGCTGCTCGGCGGCGTCGACCAATCGCCGCTGCACCATGGCTCGATGTTCGGCGACGCTGGCCGCTTCGATCTTCGGCACAAGCCCTCCTTCGCGACATGCCGTCGCTAAGTTGACGACGCTCTGTCCCGAAGATTATGCTCCCATTGTTAGCGACACGGTGTCGCTAAAGTATTTCCACGGGAGTTCGTCGTGTTCGTCGTTGCACTGGTGACCATCAATCTGGCCCTGATCTTCTACTCCATCGGCGTCTGGGCCGAGCGTGCGCAGCGCCGCCTCAGGCCGTGGCATGTGGCCTTCTTCGGCCTCGGCCTGGCCTGCGACACCACCGGGACCTTGGTGATGGTGCAGTTGGCCCAACATGACCTCGCAGCCGGCGTCGCCGCCAGCGCCTCGCAGAATCTGATGGCCTGGACCGGCACCATCGCCATCGCCCTGATGGCCCTGCACTTCGTCTGGGCGATCGTCACGATCGTCCGCGGTCGCGAGTCCGAGCTGAAGCGCTTCCACACCTTCAGCGTGGTGGTCTGGGCGATCTGGTTGGTGCCCTACCTGGCCGGGGCCCTGACCTCGATGATCGGCTGACGCCTAGCCGTGCACCCGTTCGCGGATCAGTGCCTTGAGCGCCTCGGCGTCGTTGGGCAACGCGATCACCTTTCGCGGGAGTTCCTCGATGCCGGCGAAACGCACCGGCCGTTGCGGCTCAGCCCCGGTCGCCTCACGGATGGTCTCAGCGAACTTCACCGGCAGAGCGGTCTCGGTCACCAGCATCGGCGTGCCGGGCTGCGCGAACTGCTCAGCAACCTTCACCCCGTCGGCAGTGTGCGGGTCGATCAGCACCTGGTCGTCCTGCCAGACCCGACGAATGGTCGCCACCCGGTCGGCGTGGGTGGACGAGCTCGACACGAAACCGAAGCGCTCCTGCAGACCAGCGAACTCCGGCGTGGCCGACAGGTCGAAGAAACCCTGGGTACGCAGATCCTCTGCGAAGAGCCGCCGGACGCGCTCGGCATCGCGTCCGAGCAGGTCGAAGACGAAGCGCTCGAAGTTCGAGGCCTTCGAGATGTCCATGCTCGGGCTGGACGTGGCGTGGGTCTCGGCAGCGGAACGGACCCGGTAGACCCCCGTGCGGAAGAACTCGTCCAGCACATTGTTCTCATTGGTCGCCAGCACGAGAGTGTCGATCGGCACCCCCATCTCGCGGGCGACGTGGCCGGCGCAGATGTTCCCGAAGTTGCCGGTCGGGACGGTGAAGCTGACCCGCTGGTCGTCAGCCGTCGTCGCCCGCAGCCAGCCGGCGATGTAGTACACGACCTGGGCGACCAGCCGGGCCCAGTTGATCGAGTTCACCGCACCCAGGTGGTACTCCGCCTTGAAGGCTGCATCGCCGGCGACCTCTTTGACCAAGTCCTGGCAGTCGTCGAAGACGCCGTCAACGGCGATGTTGATGATCGCCGGATCATCCAGACTGAACATCTGAGCCTGCTGGAACGGCGTCATTCGGCCGGCAGGGGTCAGCATGAACACCCGGATCCGCTCTCGTCCGCGCATCGCGTACTCGGCGGCCGAGCCGGTATCTCCGCTGGTGGCGCCGAGAATGTTCAGTTCACTCCCGGTGCGCGCAAGTTGATACTCAAAAAGGTGGCCGAGCAGTTGCATGGCCAAATCCTTGAAAGCCGCCGTCGGGCCGTCGGAAAGATGGCACAGCCAGATATCACCGTGGAGCCGCGAAACCGGGACAATCTGATCGGTGGCGAAAACGTCGCCTCGATAGGCCCGTCGGCACAGCGCGAGCAGATCATCGGCGGGAATGTCATCGACGAACAGTCCGATCACCGCCGCGGCAAGATCGGCGTAGCCCTGCTCGGCCAGGACCGAACGCCACCGCGCCAAGGTTGCGGCGTCAACCCGGGGGTAGCGCTCAGGAAGGTACAACCCGCCATCGGGCGCGAGTCCGGCGAGCAGGATGTCGCCAAAGCCGGGAAGCTCGGCGGACGCGGCGCCGCGGGTTGAGAGGTATCGCACGGGCATCGAGTGTAGCGGCGCCGCCATTACGGTCGGGTCACACCTCTGTACCCACAGGTGAGACCACCGTTTGCTTTATGGCATCGGGGTTGCGATTAGGCCCGACCAACCAGCACCATTTCAAGGTGCTCGAAGTGAATCCACTGTTCGGGGAGGGGCCGAGCGGGGGAGCGGTGACACGTCAAGCCACTGAGATCCTCACGCAAGCGCAGAACCTTGCCGACCAATTACGCGCGGAAGCGCAGGCGGCTGTGGAGTCCGCGCGAGCTGAGGCTGCCCAACAACGGGAGCTGTGCGACGCCGCTGAGCGCGACATTGCCCGCGCCGAAGCCGAGGCGGCCACCATCCGGACGGCCGCAAAGAGCCGCCTCGAAGAGGCTCGCCAAGACGCTCTCCAGCTTCTGCAGGACGCCACCCATCAGGCCGCATTGCTGCACCAGTCCGCCGAGCGCGCGAGCGCGGACGTGATCGCGCGCGCTCGGGCGCAGGCCGAAACCGTCCTGGAAGAACTGCAGCCCAAGGTCGTCGAGCTGGAAAGCCGGCTGAGCCAGCTCGACGCCGAGTTCCGCGCTCGCACCGCCGATCGTGAAGCCGAGCTTGAGGCCGAACTGCGACGCAGGCGTGACGACTACGGCGCTGAGGAAGCCCAGCAACGAGACCTGCTCGAGGCAGAACTCAATGCATTGCGCGGTCACACCGCCGACGAACTCACACGTCAGCGCGCCGACGTCGAAGCCGAACTCGAGCAGAAGCGCTCGGCCACCCATGCCGAACTCGACCAGGCTCGCGCCGAGTTCGAGGCTGATCGGATGACGCTGCACGCCGAGCTGGAGGCGGAGCGCGCCGCCTTCGACGCCGAGCTGGCCGCACTGCGTTCCGACGCCCGCGCCGAGGCGGACCGGCAGGTGCTCGATGCCCGCCAGAAGGCGGAGGAGCGAACCGCCTACGCCGGCGAACTGGTCGAGCGCGCCGAGCAGGAGATGGCTGAGCTCCGCAGCCGCGCAGAGCAGGAGCTCAGCGAGCTGCGCGCACAGGCCGAGCAGGAGATCGCCGAGGCGCGCGCTGGTGCAGAGCAGGCCGCCGCCGAGCTGCGCGCCGACGCCGAGCGCGCGGCCACGGACGTCCGTGAACGGGCCGAGCGAGAGGCGTCGGAACTGCGTGCCCGTGCCGAGCAGGACGTCGCCGAGCTGCGTGCCCGCACCGAGAGCGAGCTGGATGAGCTGGAGCAGCGTCGGAAGGCGGAGGTGGCCGACCACGTCCGCGCGGCCCGGGAACAGGCGGAGTTGCTGGTCACCACCGTCGAGCATCAAAACCGCGCCGACATGGCGGCAGCGCAAGCAGCTGCTGACGACCTGTCATCGCGCGCGCGGGATCTGATGGACGCGGCAGAAGCAGAGGCCAAGCACATTCGCGCCCAAGCCCAGGAAGCGGCTGATCGGCTGCTGCAGACAGCGCGCGAGGAGTCGGCAGCCCAGGAGACGCGTGCGCGCCGCCGTCTGGAAGAGGCCGAAGCCGGCGCCCAGCTGGTCCGCGAACGCAGCTCGGTCGACCTGGAGTCGATGCAGCGGGAGGCCTACGAGAAGGCCCTCGCCTCACGCGAAGAAGCCATCGCGGTGCTCAGCCAAGCCCGGGCCGACGCCGACGCGGTACGTGCCCAGGCCCGCGCCAGCGCCGAGCGCGCCCGGGCGGAGGTCGCAGCCCTCACCAAGCGTCGCGAAGAGATCACCGCCCAGATTCGTCAGCTCTCGGGCGACCTGAAGTCCTCCAGCGTCACTGACGCGTTCAATCGAGCCTCCACAGGAATGGAAGAAGCCAGATGATTCAGATTCCCGGTTTTCGCACGGTGCTGCGCGGCTATGACCCCACCGAGGTCGACCGCGCCATCGGCGATCTGTGCAAGGCTCGCGATCAGGCTCGCGCCGAGGCCGCCGACAGCGCCCTGGCGTTGAACAAGGCGCAGGCTGCGGTCTCGCAGCTGGAGGAGCAGCTCGCCGGCTACCGCACCCGCCTGGCCAAGCTGGAGTCCGCCCGTGAGGAGCAGCCCAGCTTCTCCGACATCGGCGCCCGCATCGGACGCATGCTCGCGCTGGCCGAGGACGAGTCGTCGGAGTTGCGATCGCGGGCCAAGATCGAGGCTGATCGTCTCGTCGAGGAGGCCAATGCCGAGGTCGAGCAGCTGAAGAGCAATGCCGAGCGGCATTCGCGTGACGTGATCAGCAAAGCCGACACCGAGGCCGCCCGCATCCTGGAGGCCGCCAAGCGCCAGGCCGACGAGATCGTGGACTACGCCGACCGCGAGGCCGTCGCTCGGCGCGAAGAGGCCGAGGCCGTCTACGAGGCGCACCGTGCCCGCGCCGCCGCGGCAGCTGCCGAGTTCGAGCAGAACCTCGCGGAGCGCCGCGACAAGGCCGATGAGGAGTTCGCCGCCCAGTCGGCGATGCACGACCAGGCGATCAGCCGCCTGAAGGAGCGCCACGAGAACTTGGAGTTCGAGGCCGAGAACCTGCTGGCAGACGCCAAGGGTCAAGCCGAAGCGATCGTGGCCGCCGCCCGCGACGAAGCGGTGCAACACATCGCCGGCGCCCGCGCGTCGGCGGTGCGGATCCGCCGCGAGTCCGAGCGTGAGCTCCAGGCAGCAATTGCTCGCCGTGACTCGATCAACGCCCAGCTGTCCAACGTGCGTCGCATGCTCGCCACCCTCGACAACACCTCCTCGACGCTGTCGGAGAAACTCCTGGAGGAAGACGGCATTGCAGCAGAGGACGTAGAGTTCGAAGAGTCGGTCGCGCTGGCATCAGCGGACGCGCCGACAGCGGCGAACGAGGACGGCGACAGGTCCGGCGACGAGCTCACCGAGGTGCTCGACGCCGACGATCTGGCCGCGATCCGCGACGCCGAAAACGAAGGCATGGTGAAGGAGCGAGGATGAAGTACCGCTACCTGGGGAATTCCGGGTTCAAGGTTTCTGAGATCTGCTATGGAAACTGGCTGACCCACGGCTCCCAGGTGGAGAACGAGACCGCTCTCAAATGTGTGCAGACCGCGCTCGACGTGGGCATCACCAGTTTCGACACCGCGGACGTGTACGCCAATACGGCCGCCGAAAAGGTGCTCGGCAAAGCACTGAAGAATGAGCGCCGCGAGTCACTGGAGATCTTCACCAAGGTCTACTGGCCGACCGGTCCGAAGGGCCCGAACGACTGCGGCCTGTCGCGCAAGCACATCATGGAGTCGATCAACGGCTCGCTGACTCGGCTCAAGACCGACTACGTCGACCTCTACCAGGCGCATCGCTACGACCATGAGACGCCGTTGGAAGAGACGATGCAGGCCTTCGCCGACATCGTCCGCGCCGGCAAGGCGCTCTACATCGGGGTCTCGGAGTGGGACGCCGCACAGATCCGCGCCGCCCACGCCCTGGCCAAGGATCTCGGCATCCAGCTGGTGTCCAACCAGCCGCAGTACTCGATGTTGTGGCGGGTGATCGAGGAATGGGTCGTGCCCACCTCGACCGAACTGGGCGTCTCGCAGATCTGCTGGTCGCCGATCGCTCAGGGAGTGCTCACCGGCAAGTACCTTCCGGGTCAGCCGCCGCCAGCCGGCTCCCGCGCCACCGACACCAAGGGCGGCGCGGCGATGATCCAGCGACACCTGAACGAGGACGTCTTGGTCGCCGTGCAGGGACTGGTGCCGATCGCCGCTGAACTCGACCTGACCATGTCGCAGCTCGCGGTCGCCTGGGTGCTGCAGAATCCGAACGTGTCGGCGGCCATCATCGGCGCCTCCAAGCCCAAGCAGGTGGTGGAGAACGTCGCCGCGTCCGGTGTGGTGCTGCCGGCAGAGGTGATGGCGCGGATCGATCAGGTTCTCGGCGACGTGGTGGTGCGCAATCCGATGCTCACCGCCCAGAACTCGCCGCAAGCCC
Source organism: Propionicimonas sp. (assembly GCA_036788135.1). Classification (GTDB taxonomy): domain Bacteria; phylum Actinomycetota; class Actinomycetes; order Propionibacteriales; family Propionibacteriaceae; genus Propionicimonas. The sequence continues at coordinate 70,085 of DAIQNZ010000002.1, read as the reverse complement.
GGCCCGCCTGAGCGCAGAGATGAGCCTCACCGACCTCTTCGACCGTCATCCTGAGCTCGAGTTCCACGGTGTGGTCGTGCTGCGCCGTGGAGCCCTGCTCCTGGAGCGGACCTGGGCGCCGTATCGATCAGACGACCTCGCGTTGGTCTACTCGGTCTCCAAGACCTTCACCGCGACCGCCGTGGGCTTGGCGATCGCCGAAGGCCGATTCGCGCTGACGGACCGGATCGTCACGCTGCTGCCGAACGACGTGCCCGCCGACGTCGACGAGCGGACCAGACAGATCACCGTGCACCACCTACTGTCGATGTCGACCGGCCACGACGTCGACACCCGCGAGGCCATCGACGGCGCTCCCGAAGCCGAGTGGGCTCGTCGGATTCTGTCGATGGCACCGGCGACGCCGGTGGGCTCTCGCCATGTGTACAACAACGGCGCGAGCTTCCTGCTGGGCGAGGTGATTCGCCAGCACACCGGCCTCGACGTCCTGGAGTACCTCCGTCCGCGGCTCTTCGAACCGCTCGGGATCAGCGCCACCTGGGATCGCGACGGGTTGGGCCGTTGTTTTGGCTGGTCAGGACTACATCTGACCACGGCCGGCCTGGCCGCTATGGGCGAGCTGTACCGCTGCGACGGCGTCTGGAACGGCACCCGGCTGCTCCCAGAAGGCTGGGTGCGGACCGCGACGACGGCCCAGATCCCCACCGCCCCGGACGACCAGCCCGAGTGGCGGCTGGGGTACGGCTATCAGCTGTGGCTTGGGCGCGAGGGCTACCGCCTCGACGGCGCGTTCGGTCAGTACGCCATCGTTCTGCCCGAACGCGAACTCGTGATCGGCATCACCAGCTCGCAGGAGCACACCCAGCGGGTGATGGACTTCGTTTTCGACGAGCTGGTGCCGCAGCTGCCCGAGCATCCCGAGCTGCTGCCGGACGGCCAGCTGTGGACTCCCGACGACACCGGCCTGGTCGGCAGCTGGTCGGCGACCGAAGCCGGGTTCGACCCGGACCTCGCCATCGAGCCCGATGCCGAGCAGCTGAACCTTCCGACCGTGGTCGATCTGAGCGCTCACGCCGAACCGGAAGCCGGCGGCGAGCGTCCGCGTTTCGCGGTGCGTTTCGTGATCGACAGCGGCGCCGTCGAGCTCACCGCTCGGCCGGGCGGATGGATCCGTCAGCGGCTGCCGCTGGCGGAGGCCGAGGTGCCCGTTGCGGTCACGGCCGGAACCCAACCTGATGGCTCGCTGCTGGTCCTGGTGGTCTTCACCGACACGCCACACACCCTGCGGCTCCGGCTCGCCGGCGACGGCACCGCCGGACTGGCCTGGCGCACCTCACCGCTGCATGCGGGCTCGGTGGATCGGCTGCAGGCCGGGGCCCCGCACGATCAGGCTTTGGCCAGGTAGATCCACGCCTCAACACCGGAGGCCAGCACCACCGGCCGGCGGACGTAGTCGGCCGACTCGTAAAGGTCGGTGGCCTGCAGCTCGGCTTCGCTGAGAGCCAGCCGAACACCGGCAACGCGATCACGAGCCCCTCCCGGAACGGCGACCGGATGCTCGGCGATCCCGGACATGGCGATCACCTCAGGATTGCTGATCGGCAGCGACTCCAGCCGGTAGCCCGGCAGCTCGTCCGGTTCCCCGGCGAGCAGGCGTGCGTAGGTGGCGCGCTGGACGTCCGGCAGGCGCAGCGTGCCGTAGGAGAACACCCATTCGGTCATGCCGAGCCCTCTCGCCGGTAGCGCTGCACGAAGTTGCGCAGCACCAGATGCTGGCGTCCGTCGACCGGCGAGTTGTGGATCAGGTCGACCAACTGACCCAGCTCGGCCGGGTCGTAGTAGCCATGATCGCGGTAGATCCGCATCCGGGCCTCGAGGTCGTCCGCGTCGAGCTCGGGGTGGAACTGGGTCACGTAGACGTTGCGACCGACGCGGTACATCTGCACCGGACAGTCGACCCCGATGGCCAGAACCTCCGCGGTCGCGGGCAAGGCGGAGCACGCCTCCTTGTGGCCGACGAATGCCCAGAACCGCTCCCCGAGGCCGGCCAGCAGAGCGTCCTGTCGACCGCTGGGGGTGAGCGTCACCTCGATGGCGCCGACCGGCTCACCGAACTCGCGATCCACCGTCCCACCGATGTGACGGGTGATCGCACCCACGCCGTAGCACAGGCCCAGGAACGGTACGTCCTGATCGACGACCCGGGCCAGAACAGCCGCAAGGTCGTCCTCGACCCGCTGCTGCAGGCTCGACTTCACGTCGTCGGAGATGTTGAACGAGCTGCCGCCCAGGATGACGCCGGAGTAATCGTCCAGGGTGATCGGCGGCAACGGCTCGGCCTCGACCCGCACCCGGATCAGCTCATCTGCGGCCAGCCCGGTGTGCCGCAGCACCGACGCGTACTCGGCCTCGGCGGCTTCATCATGGTCGCGGGTGGCCAGCAGCAGGAAGGGGAGCACCCGCTCAGGTTATGTCGTGCCTGCCCGGATGGCACATCGGGTTCACGACGGATGGCGCAGCCGCAGCAGCCGGCCGCGGTCGCCCGCGCTCAGTACTGCGGGGCTGCCGCGCCGGTCTCGGCCAGCAGCAGGTCGAACGCCGCCCTCGGGCCCCCCGCAGCACGCTGCCGCTCATAGCTGGCTCCGCGCTCGGCAAGCTCGGCGACCACCTCGATCTCGCGCTCGCAGCCCAGATCGCGCCCGATCAGCGTCAGCCGTTCCAACCAGCGCCCCAGTCCTTCGCGCAGTGGCACCTCGCGGCGTTCACCATCGCTCTTCGGGACGATGACGTCGGCGTCCAGGCCATAACGCGCGGCGCGCCACTTGTTCTCGCGCACCAGCCAGGGTTCGAGCCGCTCGCCGCTGTGGTCCTGTTCGTAGCTGCGCGAGATCTGTTCGGCGAAACACTGGGTGAGCGCGGCGATCGCGCCAAGTTCGGCCAGCGTCGGGACCGAATCACCGGTGCGGTTCTCGACCGTGCCGAACTTCGGTGAGGGCCGCACGTCCCAGCGGATCTCGCCGGGCTCGGTGATCATGCCGCAGGCCAGCAGGTCGTCGGCGTAGGCCTCGAACTCGTCCCAGGTCTGCATCGGGTACGGCAAGCCGTTGGTCGGCAGCTGCTGAAAGATCATCGTGCGCTGCGAGGCGTAGCAGGAGTCCTCCCCCTCCCAGTACGGGGACGAGCAGCTGACCGCCAACAGGTAGGGGTAGAAGCGGGAGAGCCCATAGGTCACCGGAAGCGCCTTGGCCTTGCTGTCGACACCCACGTGGACGTGCGTCCCGCAGATCGCCATCTGTCGCCCCCAGTAGCCGTTCCGCTCGGCCACCACGTCATAGCGCTTGCCCTCGAAGCGCAGCTGTTCGCGGGCGAGGCTGAACGGGTGCGAACCGGCACCGATCACACCCAGGCCCAGCGGTGTCAGCGCAGTCTGCAAGATGCGGAGTTGCTCGGCCAGATCGTTCACGGCCTCGCCGACCGTGTCGTGGGCGCCTGAGACCAGCTCGATCATGTTCTTGAGGTACTCCTTGCGGATCGGTCCGCCGTCGGCGGCTCCCAACGCACTGAGCACGTCGTCCGCCCGCGGAGCCAACTCGCCGGTGGCCAGATCGACCAGTGCCAGCTCCCATTCGATGCCGACGCTGGACTGTCGCGAACCGGCGAACTCGATGAGCATCAGGGCTCCTCCCAGGTGGGGTTCACCGATTCTAAGCAGGTCAGGGTGAACGCATCGGGCCAGGCGTCCAAGCGGCGGATGAACCCCGCCGGCAACGCCGTGGTTCATCGACGGTACCCAGTTCGGCCGCCACTCAGCGCTGCTCGGCGGCGCGACTACCCGACCGGGCCACCCGGCCGTCAGGTTCGGGCCGACAGCCTCACCAGACCAGGACGATTTTCCCGACGTTCTCGCCCGACTCCAGCCGCGCATGCGCCTGGGCCACCTCATCGAAGGCGAACCGCGTCTGCGGGGCGAGCGTGATGCGCCCCTCGGCGATCAGCGGCCATACCCGCTCCACGACATGGGCGCAGACCAGGGCCTTCTGCGCAACCGGGCGTCCCCGCAAGTTCGTTGCGGTCACGGTCGCCCGCTTGCTGAGCAGGCGGTTCAGGTCCAGGGTGCCCTTGCGTCCGCCCTGGAGACCGATGACGACCAGCCGTCCGTCCACTGCCAGGCTGGCGACATTCGCCTCCAGGTACTTGGCCCCCATCACGTCCAGGATCACGTCCGCACCGCGGCCGCCGGTGGCCTCAGACACGGCGGCGACCCAGTCGTCGTGATAGTCGATGGCCACGTCGGCGCCGAGCGAGCGACAGAGCTCCAGCTTGGCCGGCGAGCCCGCAGTCACCAGTACTCGCGCGCCGATGGCCTTGGCGTACCCGATGGCGAAGGTGCCGATTCCGCCGGCCCCACCGTGAATCAGCACCGTCTCGCCGGCGGCCAGGTGGACGTGGTCGAAGTTCGACACCACAGTCGCCGACACCTCGACCAGCCCGACGGCGGCGATCAGGTCAACGCCTGGCGGCGGCACCATCACCTGTCCGGCCGGAGCGACCACATACTCCGCGTAGCCACCGCCGGCCAGAAGCGCGACGCACTCCTGGCCGATCTGCCAGCCGTCGACCTCTTCGCCGAGGGCTGCGATCGTGCCGCAGACCTCCAGCCCAATGACGTCGCTGATACCGGGCGGCGGCGGATAGTAGCCCTGCCGCTGCAACAGGTCGGCTCGGTTGACCCCGGCGGCCACGACTTTGATCAGCAGTTCGTCCGGACCTGGCTGCGGTGTGTCAGCCTCAGCCAAGACGAGGTTCTCGCTGCCCCCTGGGGCGGTCACGGTGACGATGCGCATGCGATCAGCTTCGCTGCTGCGCCGGATTTCGACAAGCACGCGGGCTACCGCGAGACACCGCCGGTTGCGGCCCCCCGCAGTGCTCGGCCCGGGCTTCGGCCCGCTAAGCTGGCCCAACCTGGCGAGGTCGCATAGTGGACTAGTGCAGCCGCCTTGAAAGCGGCCGAGCTTCACGGCTCCGTGGGTTCGAATCCCACCCTCGCCGCCAGTGCGGCTCCGTGGCCGGAAATGACAGAAGGGCCGGGGCTTTCAGCCCCGGCCCTTCTGTTGGTCAGCTCACTTCCCGGTCCACTTGTGCGGGTGGTAGCCGCAGGCGTCATCGAGATCGTCGCTCTTGTCGCCGGGTTTGGTGCTCGGCTTGGTGGTGCTCGGCGTTGAGGTGGCCGAGCTGGAGGCTCCGGGCGCCGGGGCTGTGGCCGACGGGCTGGGGCTGGCCTGCGCATTGGCTGCGGTGCTGTCCAGCGCCTGCTTGACCTGCTTGCGCACCGTGGCCCAGTTCGGCGCGTAGGAGAGGAAGCCGTTGCTCGGGTCGAAGACCATGCTGCGCAGCTTGGTGTTCTTCGCCTTCAGCGCCAGATCGACCAACGGCGACAGCATCGCCGAGGGAATGTTGGTGCTGACGTTCTTCTCGCCGGCATCGACGATGCTCTGGTAGTGCAGCAACAGGTTGGCCGGGTCGGCCTGCTTCACCACGGCGTTGACCACGCAGCGCTGACGCTCCATCCGGCTGTAGTCGTTGAGGTGGTAGCGACCACGGGCGTACCACAAGGCCAGGCGTCCGCTGAGATGCTGATTGGGTCCGACCTCGATCCAGCCGTCAGGGGCCTGCGCCGGCTCATTGCCGCTGGCGTTGTGACCGCCGATCGGGATCCGGTAGTTCACGTTGACGGTGATTCCGCCGACGGCATTGACGATGTCGCGGAAGCCGTCCATGTTGACGAAGACGTAGTAGTTGATGTCCAAGCCGAGCGCGTAGCCGACCGACTGCATCATCACCGAGGCGCCGAAGTCTTTGGTCTTGCCGAGGATGTCATTGGGAACGTTCGCCGGGACGTCGCGGTACATGGCGTTCAGCAGGTACTGCGAGCGGGTGTAGAGATCGCTGCTTCCGGAGGTGAAACCGTTGGGGTAGTACTTGCGAAGCGGCGAGTTCGGCGGGAAGGGCATCTTCTCGGTGTTACGCGGTAGCGTGATCAAGGTGGTCGCGCCGCTGTGGGTGTCGATCGAGGCCACCATCACGGTGTCGGTACGGGCACCGACGGCCAGCGAGCGGTGGGACTTGACGCCGGAGTCGCCGCCCAGGATCAAGATGTTGAGACGGTTGGTGCCCTTCCACGGGTCGGCCGCATTGATGGTCGGCCCGGAGCTGTCTCCGCTGAAGATCGACAGGCCGTTCGCCGTCGTGTAGGCGAGGTTGGCCCCGACCGCGAGCGGCGCAGCCGTGATGAAGACCAACACTCCGACCACGACGCCGCCAACGATGCGCTGCAGCGCACTGGCCGGCCGCGGACGAAGCGCGAGATGGGTCGCGGTGATCACGATCACCCAGGCCAGCGCGACCACCAGCAGCGCACCAGCAAGCCCGTAGAGAACAGTCTGGTTGAGCACGATCGACTGCAGCAGGCCGCGGTTCAACACCGCCGTCGCGACCACGCCGATCAACACCACGGCCCACAACCCCATCAGGATGCCGCCGACGACCTTGCGGCCCGCCCGCCACAGACCGAGTCCGGGAATGACGGTTCCGGCGACGGTCCAGCCGACCGTCCCGCCAAAGCCGGGACGCAGATCACCACTGCTGGTGAGGGCCTCAGGTGCGATGCGCCGACCGGCGGGAGAGCCCGCGGGATTCATGCCGGGGGAGGTGGTCATACCGTTCCTTCTCTACATCTGACGGGGGCCAGCGTAGCCGGGTACGCCAAGACGAGCAGAATGCGTCCCTTGGATGAATGACGCAGCCAGACCCGCAACGATTCCAGATTCCGGCGAAAGGCGCGTCAATCGTCGCTTCGGGTGGGCGGAATCACCTGAGTCGGCTCATTCGCGCCACCGAGAAAACCGTCGATCTGCTCCTGCCACGAGAAGGGCCGCTCCTGCGAACTGTCAGGCTTGCTTCGAGGGTGCACCGGCGGCTCGGCGAGCGGCGCCGGCGTGCTCTCCTCGGCCTGCCGGGCCGCGGCGAGGTTCCTCATGGCGGCCTTGCGTCCGAACATGGTGGCGACGAGCAGGCGATACAACTGGTCGGGGTTGGGAATGAAGGTGACCGACCGGAGAGCCTGATCCTGCCCGGCCGATTCCAAGACGAACTCGCCATACCCCAGAACTTGGCCCAGCGGCGAGCGCGAGTAACTCATGTCGGTGACCTTCTCCAATGGCATCATCGCCACTTTCCGGGTCACCAAACCCTGAACCAGCATCAAGCGACGTTGGGTGGCGCCGAACCAGGATTCACGCCAATCCACGATGCGGTAGGCGGCCCGAGCAACCACCAGCAACCACAGCAGGAAGACAAGGTTGGCGGCGTCGGCGAACCGCTCGGCCAGGCCCCAGGCCAGCGCGACCATCAACGCACCGGACGCAACGGTCGTCGCGACGGGTTCGGCGAGGGTGATCCAATGGCGACGGACGACGAAGACGAGCCGCTCCTCATCAGGGACGACGTACTTCTCCAGGCTTCGCACACCCCGGTCGGGCAGCCACGGCCCGGACACGTCAGCCTGCCAGCGAGGCGAAGAACTTGCCGAAGCCCTGGATGGTGTTGAACAGCAGATCCCAGATGGAGCGGACGACCGTTGCCGCCCGTTCAGGATCGCGCACGACCGCATAGGTGAGGAAGATCACCACCAGGACGATCAGGATCGTCTTCAACTTGGCTGGCATGGCACCCCCTCCGAGGTCGCGACAAAATCAGTGGCTTTGAAGACGCCACCACTGTGGACCATATAGAGACCCGCCCCGGACGCGCGATCGACACGCCGCAGGGGCGGAATGTCACCCGTCCGCGGGACAGCGGCGGAGGGGTGCCGCTGACCCGAATCACGTCGCAGGCAGGCTCAACGTTGCGCAACCAGGCCCAGCAGGCGGGTGAAGGCGCTGCGCTCGGGCCCCAAGCAATCGAAGAAGCCTCGGTCACAGTCTTCGACGGCCACCACGGCCCGGTTCGCCAGCTCGACGCCGGCAGCGGTGGGCCGCAGCACCAATGCACGCCCGTCGCTGGGGTGCGGTGAGCGCACCACCAGACCCTTGGCTTCGAGGGCACGCAGCACCTGCGAGGTCATCATCGGATCGGTATTGGCGTGTTCGGCGAGTTGCTGCTGGGTTGGGGCGCTCTCGCCCAGCCAGGTCAGCGACGCCAGCAGAACGAACTGCACGTGAGTCAGACCGAACGGTCGCAGCGCGCGTCGGATCGCCGCCTGCCAGGCATTCGTCACCCGCCACAGCATCAGGCCGGTGCTGTCGTCAGCACTGCTGACTTCGGTGGCGAGGCCCGGCGTGGTCATGGTCACATCGTCGCGGTCTCAGGCCGCGGACTCAACCAGCTCCACCAGCCGCTCCAAGCCGGCGGGAGCGGCGGTGGCGAAGTCCGCACCGAGAATGCGAGCCCACAGGCCCGCCAGCGGGCCGTCCAGCGTCACGGTCACCGCGAGAGCTGCGCCGGCATCGGTGGCCTCGACCAGGTGCTGGAAGTACAAGGTCGCACCGAGCAGCTTCGTGCGGTCGGTGTATTCGGCGTCGGGGGTCAGCTCGTGAATCGTGAAGCGGGTCTTCAGCCCGCTGACGGGCTTCAAGGTGCCGGTGGCGCCGCGAACCACCGGCCCGTCCACGCGAGCCCAGTCGGTATCGGTGTCCCACTGCGACCAGGTCTCGTGATCGATCCAGCGAGCGAAGAAGGCCGCAGGGCTCGCGGTGGACGTGGCGGTGGCGTGAGCGATCGTGATCATGGATTTAGTATGCGCGCTTATTATATGAAAGACAATGGCTCACCGTCCGAGGACGCCGACAGCCCTTTTGCCGCGCGGGAGTCCGTGCTTGTAGGCTGTCGGCGGTCTTGGAGGTGTCGCCTAGTCCGGTCTATGGCGCCCGCCTGCTAAGCGGGTTGAGGGCTTCAACCCTCTCGCGAGTTCAAATCTCGCCACCTCCGCCAGGACGGCAGCGCCCCTGTTGAGGAACTCTCAACAGGGGCGCTGTGTCGTCCAGGCAGTGGCCGACCGGTGCCGAGCCTGCAGCGATTCGCCTTCGCCTCAGCGAGGAGCGGCCACGTAGCCGGCATCCACCACCGTCTGCGCCCCGGCGTCCGACCGCAGCCAGGCCAGCACCTTACGAGCAGGACTATCAGCGGGAGCGTCCGAACGAATCACGGCGAAAAAATCGTTGGTGTAGGGGTACTGCCCCGACGCAATCGTCTGCTTCGACGGCTCGACACCAGAAACAGCAAGCATCTTGATGCCGTCAACGGCATACATGTTGGCCAAGTAGTAGTAGACGCTGTAGCCCAACGCGTTGCCCGAGTTCGCGTAGGAAGAGACCCCGTCGATGATCTCGCCCATCTCGCCGCTGATCAGCTCCGACGGTGCCTTGGCCAGCTTCGCGTCGCCCACGACGTACTTGCGCAGCAAGGCCTGAGAGCCGGACGCCTCCGGACGCTGGTAAGCGACGATCGGTGCGTTCTTGCCGCCCACTTTCGACCAGTTCTTCACCTGCCCGGTGTAGATGTCGCGATACTGCCGCGTGCTCAGCGAGGCCACCGGGTTGCTCGCATTGGTGAAGAACACCAGGGCGTCCCGCCCAATCGGGTACGACTCCAATGAGACGCTGGAGTCGGCGATTTCGGTCTTGGTGTCTCGGTCTGGCTCGTAAACGAGCAACAGATCGGTGTCGCCATTGACCAGGTTGCGATACGCCGACGGGGTGCCCGTGGTGTGCACCATGTTGTCGGCATCAGCAGCAGAGGTGCCGGTGAGCCGCTGAATCACCAGCGAGATCAACGGGATGTTCGCGGTCGAGCCGTCGATCCGTGGCAGATCCGCCACCTTCCAGCCTGCCGTCGTCGCCGAAGCCACCGGCGTGGACGCAGAAGTTGACGCCTCCGGCCGGGTGGACGGCGTGGGCGGTGTTGCACAGCCGGCAATGACGGCGATGGCGGCCACCATCAGGACACCTCGACGACGCATGGTCAGTCCTCCAATCGGGTGTAGCGGCTGTCGCGGTAGCGCCATGTGCCATTGGCGTCCACGAAGCCTCGGTAGGGTCCGGCAGTGACCCAGTAATAGGTAGGTGCGTGTTCAGAGGAAGGCTGCGCCACCGCGGAGATGTCGGCCAGCGACATCCGACGACCCGCGGAATCGAAGATCATCGTCTGCGAGAGCCCTGTCAGCGTCGTACAGCTGGCCCACTGGCCGCTGACGCTTTCGCACGCTGCCAGGGCGGGCAGATCGATGGTGGTGCCGCCGACACTCGAGAAGAGTCGGCGAGCGGCACCGTCTTCGCCGGGCACCCGATCGGAGAAGAGCGTCGGCGTCATCACCTGGCTGTACCCGTCCGGCATCGGCTTCGTCGCGCCGCTGGGAAGCTCCACCAGCGAACTTTTCCCGTCCGCTGCGACCACCGAGCACAGGCCATCGGCGTGCCAATCACACTGGACCGTTACCGCACCCAGCGCCACGATCGGACGCAGATCGGTGCCCAAGAGCGCCTGCTGGTCGCCTCGAGTCACGACGTAGCCGAGCGTCAGAGTGGTCAGGCCGTCGGACCGGTAGACCGTGTCGAGCTGATCCCAGAGTTCGCCGACCTTGTGCGTGCGCGCGTCCAGAAGTCCGTAGCGGTCGCCGATCGACACCACCGCATGGCCATCGGTGAATCCACTCACGTCGCCGTACTTCGGCTCGATCAGCCACCGTCCGGAACGATCGAGAACGCCGGCCCGCCCTGGATCGCCATGGGGGCGCTTGCGTCCGGACGACGCGACGAGCAGCGAGGGATCGTCACCCAGGGACGATTCCGCGAGCCAACCGGCGTGCGGGGTGCGGCGGCGGCTGACCAGATCGAGGAGATACTCTCCCGACGGGTCAGACACGTTGACGGTGTGGGAATCGACCTGCAGCAGATGACGGTCCTTCACTATCTGCACCACGACGGCACCGTCGGCGACCCGGATCAAGCCGTCGTTGTAGGAACCGGCCTCAGCGTCGATGACCTTCTCGAAGATGATGTGGCCGGCACCGCCGCAGCGCGCCGCGGCCGTCGGCGCACGGCGAATCAGCCGTCCGGAAAGGTCGTAGAGCTCTGCCCTGTGCCCCGGACGAGTGGCAATGAGCAGCGCGGCCCGGCCATGGGCGTCGACACAGTACGCATAGCCGTCGTAGCGCTCAGGGATCACCAGCTTGCCGTGCGCATCCACGAATCCGTAGACCTGCTCGGTATCACCAGAAGTCGGGAGCGGAACGACGGTCGGCCAGAGCATCGGCCCGCCGTCGGCGGCCGGCATCGAGTGGGTCACCGGAGGATCTGACGCCACATCCGTCGTCGGGGATGCGGGGGCGCTCGGCGTGACGGACGTCACCGCGACGGTCGGGCTCGCAGGTGCGGACGGCCTCGGAGCAGATGGGGTCGCCCCACAACCCGTCAGCACCACAAGACAACTGAGTGCCCCGATCCACAGCCGGCTCATAGAGGCATCCTCGCCCCCGGGAGACCAGGAGGCAAGAACACCGATCACGCACCTGTCCAGAAGCCAACCCTCAAGCCGGGCCGATCACCGGCGACAGACTGTGGTTCGGATCAGGCCGGAAGCACGTAGAAGTAGAGCAAGAGGTAGTGCAGGAAGGCCGCCACGATCACCAGCAGATGCCAGATCTCGTGGAAACCGAACACGCCGGGCAGAGGGTTCGGTTTCTCGATCACGAAGATCACGAAGCCGGCGCTGTAGACCACACCGGTGGCCGCCATCAGCGCCAGCGCTCCCGGTGCAAAGCTGCCGCCCGCGCCCAGCAGGAGAACAGTCATCCACCCCAGGGCGATGTAGAGGGTGTTGGTGATGTACTTCGGTGATTGCCGCCATACAGATCGCAGCACGATGCCGATCGCGGCGATCGCCCAGAATCCGCCCAAGACGGCCCACCCATAAGTGGTGCGGAAGCTCACCAGCACGATCGGGGTGACTGAGCCGGCGATCAACAAGAAGACCGAGTCGTAGTCGAGCGTTCGGAGGATCTCGTTCAGTCGGGAACTGCCGTTGAGGCCGTGGTGCAACGCGCTGCACACGAACAAGCTGATCACCGAGACTGCGTAAATGGCCAGGCCGACGATCTTCCACGGGTCGCCCTGCGCACCGGCCTGGGCCAGCAACAGACCTGAACCCATCACCGCGAAGCAGGCCGCAGCAAGGTGCGATGCGGTGTTGATCCGCTCATCGGTGACATGAATGCTGCCGTCTTTGCTTCTCAGGACCGTCTCCACCCAACTGCCTCTCCGTGGCGCACGGGAGGCTCCGGACGCCCTCACCGGCCCGAACGCAGCACCTGGCTGGAGTCTAGTCACCTCCCGACGCAGTGATACCCGCTCGAGCATCGGCAGCGAGTACACCGCTCTCTCTCTGCCCGACGGTTCGACAATGCGCGCCTTACGCGCTGAGTACGGACAGCTCCAGCCCCACCACGGCGCCGATCACGGTGAGCGCCGGCGGCGCGATCGCTGCGGCGGCAGCCCGCTGCGGGAGATCGGCGAGGGTGCCGCGGACCAGCCGTTGCTCGGCGCTGGCCGCCTGTGCGACCACGGCTGCCGGAGTGGCGGCGTCCAGGCCGCGGGCGATCAGACCGGCACAGATCTCAGGGAGGTGTTTGACCCCCATCAGCACCACGATGGTGTGCCCTGAGTGCGCCACCGCGTCCCAGTTCACCGTCGAGGCTGGATGATCCGGGCCGACGTGGCCGGAGACCACGGTGAAGCTCTGGGTCAGCCCGCGATGGGTGAGCGGGATACCGGCCAACTCCGGACCGGCGATGGCCGACGACACCCCCGGGACTACGCGGACGGGCACCCCGGCTTGCGCGCAGGCCAGCCACTCCTCACTGCCGCGGGCCAGGACGAAGGGGTCGCCGCCCTTGAACCGGACGACCCGCTTCCCGTCGCGGGCGTGAACGACCAGCAGCCGGTTGATCTCGTCTTGAGCGACCTGCCGCCCGCCGGGGATCTTGCCGACGTCGATCAACTCACAGCCGACAGCGCACTCGGACAGGCTCTCCCGCGGCGCCAGATGGTCGTAGAGCACCACCTCAGCCGCACGCAGCGCCTTGAGTCCGCCGATGGTCAGTAGGTCAGGGTCTCCCGGGCCGCCGCCCACCAGGACGACCTCGCCCACTTCCGTGGGCCGGGTCGCCGGCAGCGGCGCGTCAGCGCTGGCCGGAGGCACCGAGGGCGACGCGGGGACGGGGGTCGAATCGTGATCAGGCACCGGTATTGCCCACCGTTCCGCACAGGGCGTTCACCGCTGCGACCGTCACCGCACTGCCGCCACGGCGTCCGGCGACGGCCAGGTACTCCAGCCCCAGGTCGTTGTCGACCAGCGCCTGCTTGGCCTCCGCCGCACCGACGAACCCGACCGGAATCCCGAGCACGGCAGCTGGGGCGAGCGACGGGTCGTCGGCCACCATGGCGAGCAACCCGAACAGTGCGGTCGGCGCATTGCCGATCGCCACGACCGCGCCGGCCACCAACGGTCGCCACAACTCGACCGCCGCTGCCGTCTTGGTGGTGCCGAGTTCCGCGGCGAGCTCGGCGACTCGATGGTCGTCGAGGAGACAGACGACATCGTTGCCGCGCGGCAATCGGGCGCGAATGATTCCCGAAGCCACCATCCGCGAATCGCACAGGACGGGTGCTCCGTCGCTCAGCGCACGGTGGGCCGCAGCGACCACACCCTCGGAGAACCTCAGATCGTCGATCAGATCGACCTGGCCGCAGGCGTGGATCATCCGGATCGCCACCGGATGCAGGGCATCGGGCAACCGCCGCAGGCCGTCGGCAGCCTCGTCGCCGATGATGGCGAAGGAACGGCGATAGATCTCGTCGCCGTCGGTCAGGTATTCATAGCGACGGTTCATCGATCTCCTCCAGCACGGCCAGCAGGTGATCGCGCAGCATCCGCGAGCGTTGCGGGTTGTGGTCGGTCAGCACGGCGACGGTGCCACCGCTGAAGTCTCCGGTGGCCGGCGTCCAGGCGCTTCCGTGAGCGGCATCGTCGGCCCGTACGCAGAAGGTGTGGCGAGCCTCGGCCGCCGCAGCGACCTGCGCATTGATCTGCGGATCGTCGGTCGCGGCGAGCACGTACCAGGCCCCGTCCAGATCACTGTCGACGAACGGCCGCTGGAGCCAGCCCAGCTTTCCTGCGTCGACCAGGGTGGCCAGGGCCGGGTGCAGCGCGGGGGCGACCACGGTCACCTCGGCGCCGGCGGCGAGCAGCTTGGGGATCCGGCGGCGATTCACACACCCGCCGCCGACAGCCACGGCCTTACGTCCGGAGAGCAGCAGCCCCGAAAGATAGGACGGAGAACCGAGGTCGGTGCGCGCCCTGAGCGCGCCCTCGCGATAGCGCTGGGCGACCACCTCTGCCAACTCCGGGCAGGGTCCGATGACGCCGGCGACTCGCACCTCGAGGTCAGGGTGATCACGCTGCCACGCCTCGGTCTGCTGGCGCACCCAGGTGGCCAGACGTCCGGGGAAGAGGTAGTGCGGCATCACCACCAGCCGCCGACCGCCGACAGCGGCGGCTTCGTCGAGCGCTTCGGCGACGCTGGGGTGGGCAACCTGAATGAAGCCGGCCACGACCCGCCGGTAGCCGCCGGACTCCTGCAATACCCGCGCCAGCCGGACGTGATCGGCGTTGGCGTCGGTGACGCTGCACCCGCGCCCTACCAGCACGACCGCCGTCTGGTCGGGCTCCCACTCACCGCGCGCGGCGTCCACGCGTTGCCGGACGGCACCGACCAGCACCGACGGCGCCCCGAGGTGGCGGGTGTAGACCACGGTCGCGCCGTGATGGTCCCGACGGCCAGCGGCGATCGCCTCGGGAATGTCCTCGCGGACGTGGCCACCGGTGCCGATCATCAACGGCACCACGACCGCACTGCGCGCACCGGCAGCGAGCACGCCGCCCAGCGCCTCGTCGATGGACGGCGGGGTGAGTTCGACGAAGCCGGCCTCGACCCGGACCCCGGGCAGCAGCTCGCGGACCCGTTCGACCAGCGCTCTGGCCGCGTCCTGGCCGGCGCGATCACGCGTGCCATGGCCGGCGATCACCAGCGGTGGAGCGTCGCTCGTCGCCGGTGCACTCGATCGGGCCGTCATCGCGGCATCCAGCGGTAGTCGCGCGGAGTCACCATCAACTCGGGCTCGCCGGGCAGATAGCGGGTCGTGGTCGAGCCGACCAGCACCAGCGTGTGCATATCGACGGTGGCCGGGTCGAACTCGGCCATGGTGGTGCAGATCACCCGCTCGCCCGGACGGGTCGCGTCGGTCACCACCGCCACCGGAGTGTCGGGGTGACGGTGCGCGGCCAGCGCGGCCATCGCCTCGGGCAGCTGGTGGGTGCGCTTTCTGCTGCGCGGGTTGTAGAAGACGGTGACCAGATCGGCCTCGGCTGCCGCCCGCACCCGCCTCATGATGGTCGGCCAGTCGGTGTGCAGGTCGGACAGCGAGATGGTCACGTGGTCGTGGCCGAGCGGCGCCCCCAGGATGGCGGACGCGGCGAGGCTCGCGGTGATGCCCGGAACCACGTCGACGTCGATGCCGTCGGTCCCCAGCTCGAGGGTGGGCGATGCCATCGCGTAGATCGCCGGATCGCCGGACGACACCAGGGCCACCCGATAGCCGCGACGAGCCCAGTCGATGGCCGCACTGGTGCGCTCGATCTCGCGCCCCATCGCCGAGGTCACGATCCGCGTCCCGGGCCGCAGCAGATCCTTGATCTGGTTCAGATAGGGTCGGTAGCCGATCACCACCCCGGCAGCTCGCAGGGTCTCCACGGCACGCGGCGTCAGCTGATCGCGCGCCCCCGGGCCGATCCCGACGATGCTCAACCGGCCCCGCGCGGGAAGCCGTCCGATCGCGCAGGTCGCCTGCGCCGAGCGCCGCTTCGGCACGAGCAGCTCGGCTCCGCGAGCCAGCACCGATGCCTCCGCAACGCTCGGCGTGCCGACGGCTCGAGCCGCAGCATCGCTGGGGTGCGGGACCTCGAAGCCGGCGAGGCGCTCGGCAGAGAAGGTGACCAACGGCACGCCGAGCTCCTCGGCGAGCGCGATCAACCCCGGCTCGTCCGCTTTGGCGTCGACGGTCGCGATGACGGCCAGCGACCCCTTACTCAGCCCGGCATCGGCCAGGGTCTGTTCGAGGATCGAGCGCAGCGCGGCGGTATCGGTTCCGCGGTTGCAGCCGATGCCGGCGACGAGACTCGGCGGGTTGAGCACCACGGTCGGGAGGTCTTCGGCACCCGGAGTGCCCAGCGCCACGCGGCGGGCATCCTGAGCGTGCCGACCCTCGCCCCCAGCATTGGGGTCGTCTCGGTCAGCAGGCTCAGGAACCGTGGGGATGGGCCTTGCGGCTGGTTCAGGAGTCACCTGGTCGGTGATCAGGACCCGTCCGACGGCGGTCGGGCCGTCGGCGTCCGGCTGGTCAGCGTAGCGGACGTTGGGCGGCAGCGGCGGCAGCGGCCACGGCCGATCGCGGAGCAGCTCGACCGGCTCGCCGTCGAGGATCAGCCGGGTGACGGCGGCCACCTCTCCCGACCAGGCCCAACCGAGCGTGTCCAGGCCGGGGATGCCCACCGCATCGGTCGCCGTGGTGATCACCGCCACCGCACCCAGGCCGGCAGCGAGGTGACGAGCCAGCTCGTTCGCCCCGCCGCCGTGTCCGCCGACCAGCGGCACGACGAAGCGCCCGGCGTCATCGATGACGACCACGCCCGGGTCGGTCTTCTTCGAGGTCAACAGCGGCGCGATCAGCCGGGTGGTGGCGCCGAGAGCGAGATGACTGATGATCAGGTCGCATTCGTCCCAGGCCTGCGGCAGGCCGGCCTTCGCCCCATCGGTGTAGCGCCGGGACGGTTCGGGCAGCAAGGCGTCGATCTGGTCGGCACGTTGCCGGCTAGCGGCACCGCTGAGGATCTGGCCGATCACCGGCGGACTCCTGTCGTGAGGGTGTGAGCACCGACGGTCTCGGTACTCCAGCGAAAGCCGTCGCGTCGCTCGGCGTCCGGGTCGGTGAGCACGACCGCGCGGACGCCGGTCAGATCCATGCCGTCGACGCCGGGCGCAAGCAGCACCGCCGCCGGTCCGGTCCGCGCGGACGGGGCGGGGGCGGACCCACCCAAGATCGTGGCGGCACCGGTCCAGCGCGCCAGCGCGGCGACCTCGTCCGCCAACGGACCGGAAGCCCACAGCAGTTCGCCCGGCTCCGGCAGCAGGCGGGTGAACGCCACCGCGGCAGCGGCCGACACCTGCGGGCGCGGTCGACGATCCGGGGCAGCCAGCCACCCCGACCACGGCTGCTCCGACGCGTTCGGATGCTGGGCGAGCACGAGCACGACATTGGGTTCGCGCGGCTGGGTGCGCGCGGCGTCGTCCGCGCTGAGCACTTGGACGCGCTGGTCGGGCTCGCCGAGACGCTCAGCCACCACGAACCAGCGTTGGAGGCCGACCAGGCCGGCGGCGAGTTCGCGGACACCGTGCGCCGTCGAGGTGAAGACCGCGACCTTATCGTTCGCCCGGGCCACGTTGAGTGCCGGAGCCAGCGAACGGCCATGCGCGCTGACCACGGCCGCGTCCTCCCAGGGCAGGCCGATCGCGGCGAACGCTGCCGTCACCGCGCTCACGGCCGGCACCACCGTCGGCCGCAGACCGCGGGCGCGCAGGCGCCGGACGGCACCGAAGAACAGCGGGTCGCCGCTGGCCACCACCAGCGCGTTCCCTTCGTCTGGGAAGCCGGCGAGACGCTCGATGGCCGGCTCCAGCGGCCCGAGCACCAGCCGGCGATTCTCAGGCACGGCCAGGGCGTCGAGATGGCGGCGGCCGGCAACGACCAGCTCGGCCGCGCGCGCCGCCCGCCGCAGTCCCGCGCCCGGCTCGCCGAGCAGCCCGTAGACGCTGATCATGCGTCGTCCCTTGTCACCAAGGGTGTGCCGTCGCCGCGGCGGTATTCGTGCCGAAAGCCGGGGTGGTAGAGGTGACTGCGGGTGGTGGTGGTCTGCGCCAATGCCGGCCCCACCAGCACCACAGTGTGCTTCCACAACTGCCGGGCCTTCATGGTCGCCGAGAGCTCGCCGAGCGGGCAGCGCAGCAGCATTTCGTCCGGCCAGCTGACGCGGTAGCCGATGATGCACGGGGTGTCGGGCGGGTAGCCGCCGTCGAGCAGGGCCTCCTGCAGCGCCCGGTTGCGGGCCGCCGACAGGTAGAGGGCCATGGTGGTGCCGTGCGCGGCGAACGACCGGACGGTCTCCCGCGGCGGCATCGGGGTGCGTCCGCCCTCCAGCCGGGTCAGGATCAGGCTCTGGGCGATCTCGGGCACGGTGATCTCGACATCGGTCGCGGCTGCGGCCGCGGAGAAGGCCGAGACTCCCGGAATGGTGCGATGCGCGATGCCGATCCGCTCACACAGGCGCCGCTGCTCAGCTGTCGCCCCGTAGATCGACGGATCGCCGGTATGCACCCGGGCCACCAGCAGGCCCTCATCGGCTGCCCGCTGGAAGAGCGGCTCAAGATCTTCCAGCGCCGCGCTGGCCGAATCGACGACCACCGCGCCCGGCTTGGTGTCGGCGATGATCGCCGCGTCGACCAGCGACGACGCCCAGATCACGATGTCGGCGGCGGCGATCACCCGAGCCCCGCGGACGGTGATCAGGTCGGCAGCCCCCGGCCCGGCTCCGACGAAGACGACCTCACCGCTCACAGCCGACCGCCGGTCTCGCCGCGCTGCGGGGCGATCAGCACCGTCGAGAAGTACGGCGCGGTCGCCTCGGCGACCTCAGCAAGCGGCGTCAGCTGCTGCGCAGGCAGGCCCACCTCGACGCCGAGGATGCCAGTGCGTCCGCGCTGCTCCACCAGCGACTGCAGCGCGGCCAGCTCGCGTCCGCCCTTGTAGGCCACCACGGTGTCGGAGTGGTCGAGGGCCGCCTCGACGGCAGCCAGGCCGGCCGTTGCCGGCACCAGGGTGAGGCTCTCTGTGCCTTCGACCAGGGGCGTGCGACTCGCGGCGGCGAGGGCTTGCATGGCGGTGATGCCCGGGATGACCGAGACGCGAAGATCGGGCATCACCGCCAAGACAACGGAAGCCAGGTAGGAGAACGTCGAGTACACACTCGGATCTCCCACCGTGGCGAAGGCGACCAGCCGCGCGCCGCCGGTGAACGCTTCGACGGCCGCATCGGCAGAGGCCTGCCAGGACTCGCGTCGTCGATCGTCGACGCCGCGGCGCTGGGCCATGCTGAACGGGATTCGACGCACCTTGTCGGCGGCGGACGGCACTGCGGCCAGCACGATCTGCTCGGCCCGACCGGCCTCATCGGTGCGCGCCTCGGTGCTCGGCACCAGGATCACGTCGGCAGCGCGCAGCGCATCAACCGCCTTCACGGTGATCAATCCGGGGTCGCCAGGGCCGACGCCAACCCCTGCCAGGGTCGGCGAGGGGACGGCAAAGTCTGCCACCGGAGCCTCCTCAGGTATCCACGCCCGATCTCGTCGCTCTCACAGCAAAGGCGAGTTCCTGGCTCCCAGTCGTGCAGGGCACGAGCCGGTTACAGTGGCGGGACCGCCCCGGACTTGCTTTCGCTCACCGGAGTTCCTCGACACCTCGCTGCGGGGCTCAGTCTGGCACACTCCGTGCCATCGACCGCAATCGGCTCGAAGGAGTGGTGATGGGTTCTCGGGGTGCCTGGCTCGCCGGCGGGCTGGTGCTCGGCTGGCTCGCCGATCAGGCCTTCGGCGACCCGCGACGGTTCCATCCGGTGGCCGGTTTCGGGCAGCTCGCCAGTCGAGCCGAGCAGGCCGTTTATGCCGATGACAAGGCCCGGGGCGCGGTCTATGCCGTGACGCTGGTCAGCGCGTCTGCCGGCATCGGAGTCGCAGCGGACAAGCTGCTCCCTGCCAGCGGACCGGCCCGCCTGCTGGCCACAGCCGCCGCCACCTGGGTCGTCCTCGGCGGACGTTCGCTCACCCGCGAAGGCTCGGCCATCGCGGCCAGCCTGGAAGCCGGTGACCTGCGTGCCGCCCGCAGCCGCGTGCGCAATCTGGTCAGTCGCGACCCCGAAACCCTCGATGCGGACGCCGTCGCCCGGGCCACGGTCGAATCCGTCGCGGAGAACACCTCCGATGCCGTGGTGGCGCCGCTGCTGTGGGGTGCCGTTGCCGGCCTGCCCGGCCTGCTCGGCTACCGCGCGCTGAACACCTTGGACGCCATGGTGGGCTATCGCAATCCGCGCTATCGGAACTTCGGCTGGGCAGCAGCCCGGCTCGACGACGCCGCGAACTGGCTGCCGGCCCGGCTCACCGCCGGCTTGGCAGCGCTGGCCGCGCCGCTGGTCGGTGGGCGTCCGGCCACCGCGCTGCGCGCCGTCGCCGAGCACGCCGGGCAGCACCCCAGCCCGAACGGCGGCGTGGTCGAGGCGGCCTTCGCCGGCGCACTGGGCGTCCGGCTGGGCGGACGCAACAGCTACGGCGGCCAGGTCGAGGATCGAGGCGAGCTGGGCTACGGTCCGGCCCCACGACCCGCAGACGTCGCCCGGGCGAACCGCCTGGCCGTGGCGGTCTCGGTCGGCGCGCTGGCGGTTGCTGCCGTCTGGGCTGCGGCGCGTCGACGATGACCGCGGCGCACCCGTCCGCGCCCCAGGTGCTGGTGTTGGGCGGCACCACGCAGGCGCGACAGCTGGTCGAGGCGCTGTCGACGGCCGGAGTGGCCACGCTCACCTCGCTCGCCGGCGCGACCCGGCGACCCGCAGCTCTGCCCGGCGCCGTCCGGACCGGCGGTTTCGGGGGCGTCGACGGCCTGACGGCCTTCCTGGGAACTTCTCGTTTCGCCGCCGTCGTCGATGCGACCCACCCCTTCGCTGCCCAGATGTCGTCCCACGCGGCCGCCGCCTGCCGGGCAGCCGGAGTGCCGCTGCTCCGCTTCGTCCGCCCAGGGTGGGCCGACCACCCGGCCGCGGCCTCCTGGACCTGGGTCGACTCGCTCTCGGCGGCCAAGACGGCAGCCGACGAGCACCCCGGCGTGGTCTTCCTCAGCATCGGCAGGCAAGAACTGACCGCTTTCGGTGCCTGGACCGACCGTGTCGTGCTCGTGCGGACGATCGAGCAGCCGCTGTTCGCCGTCCCTCCCCTCTGGAGGGTGATCCGAGCCCGCGGCCCTTTCACCGTCGATCAGGAGCGCCGACTCTTCGTCGAGCACGATGTCGCGGTGCTGGTCACCAAAGACTCCGGGGGCCGGACGGCGAAGCTGGACGTCGCCACAGAGCGCGGGACCCCGGTGGTGATCGTGCGCCGTCCGCCGCCACCACCGGGAACACCCGGCTGCACCGCCCTCAGCGATGCGGTCGCGTGGAGCCTGCGCGCCGCAATGCCGTGAGCTCACCGAAGCAGCGGTGATCTGGTCATCGGCCCGGGGGAAGCCGCCGAGTTCGATACCCGAATCCCGCACTGGTTCGGCGCCACCGGCTCGGGGACGGCCGAGCTGATCAGCCTCTTCGGACGCCAGGGCGAGCGGGTTCACCCGCGGGCATCGCACACCGCCGGCTGAGGGCCGGTTCAGGCGTGCAGCGCCTGCTCGTGATCGGAATGCGCCTGCGGCTCCAGCTGCAGGGTGCAATGCTCCAGGTCGAAGTGCTCGGCCAGGCAGCTGTTGAGTTCGTCGAGCGTCCGGCACGAACGGCCTTGTGCAATGCACTCCGCGCTCACCACGACGTGCGCCGAGAGCACGGCTGAGCCGCTGGTGATCGTCCAGGCGTGTAGATCGTGAACGTCGACCACCTCGGGATTCTCCAGCAGGTGGCCGCGAACATCGTCCAGGTCGACACCGTTCGGCGTCGCCTCGAGGAGCACGTCGAGCACCTCGCGCAGCAGCGACCAGGCCCGCGGCAGGATCATCGCGAACACGGCCAGCGCCGCGATCGAGTCGAAGGCGCTCCAGCCGGTCAGCTGGATCAGCACCGCGGCCGCGATCACCGCGACCGAGCCGAGCAGGTCGCCGAGTACCTCCAGGTAGGCGCCGCGCACGTTGAGGCTCTCTTCACGGCCGCCGCGCAGAATCAGCAGCCCGACCACGTTGACCACGGCACCGGCCACAGCCACCCACAGCATCACGCCGGTGGAGATCTCGGCCGGGCGGCCCCAGCGCTGAATCGCGTTGACCAGGACGGAGACGCCGATACCGAGCAGCAACAGCGCGTTCAGACCGGCGGCCAGGATCTCCGCTCGGCGCATCCCGAAGGTGCGCCGCTTCGTCGCCGGGCGCGCCGCGAGCATGGCCGCGATCAAGGCGATCACCAGGCCGGCCGAGTCGGTGAGCAGATGCGCCGCATCCGCCAGCAGGGCCAGCGAGCCCGAAGCCAAGCCGCCGATCACTTCGGCGACGAACATGGCCACGGTGAGGATCGCGACCGCGATCAGCCGGCGGCGGTGACTTCCGGTCGCGGTCAGTTCCTGCCCGTGGTCGTGGTGGTGACTCACTGCACCTCCCGGGGATGCCGATGACTGGTGGCGACCGGCCGCCTGGTGCGGTGCCCGGCCTCTGCCTCAGCGTGGACGCGAACCGGGCCGGCCCCGAGCAGGCCGACGGTGGCTGCGATCAGCTTGGCGAGTTCGTCCGGTGCGGTCAGCGCGTACACCGAGGCGCGCCCGTCGGAGCGCACCGAGACGACGCCGGCCTCGCGCAACACCGCGAGGTGCGCCGAGGTGGTCGACTGCGCGAGCCCCAGATGTTCGGCGAGTTCGCCGACGCGGTGCTCACCGGTGCGCAGGTGGTTCAGGATCTCCAGACGGGACGGCTCGCCGAGGCTGCGCAAGAGCTGCGCCACCCGGTCGAGTTCGGCCGCGATCAGCGGATCCGGCTGCGCAGAATGCATCGTCATTCAACGATGATATCGAGAATGAGCGCTGCTGACCAGGCCTCGCCAACGCCTAGCATGTGGCCCCATGGCAGGCGAACTGGTGCTGATCGGAATCGGAGCGGGCGACCCGGGCTGGGTCACGATGGAAGCCGTCGATGCGATCCGCGCCCTCGACGTGCTGTTCGTGGTGCGCAAACAGGCCGAGCTGGACGACCTCGTCGATGCCCGGCGCGTGGTCGTGGCACAGCATCGCGAGACTCCGCTGCGTGAGGTCGAACTGATCGACCCGCCGCGCCCGTGGCGCAGCGCCGAGGACTACCCGGCCGCCGTCGCGCGCTGGCGAGCCGAACGCCTGGCGCAGTGGAGCGCGGCCGTGGCCGCCGAGCTGGGGCCGGACGAACGCGGCGGCTTCCTGGTGTGGGGCGACCCGAGCCTGTATGAGTCGACGCTGGCCATCGCCCAGGAGCTGATCGCGGCACAGCCGGAGCTCACCTTGCGCGTCATTCCCGGGATCAGCGCCGTCCACGCCCTGACCGCCCGGCACCAGATCCCGCTGAACCGACAGGGACGGGCGGTGCAGATCATGCCGGCGCGGCTGCTCGCCGACGGCCTGCCCGAGACGGTGGACGATGCGGTGGTGATGCTCGACGCGCACCAGAGTTTCGCGTCCATCGACCCGACCGGGCTGGACATCTACTGGGGTGCCTATCTCGGCACGGCCGACGAGATCCTGATCAGCGGCGACCTGGCCCGCACCCGCGCCGAGATCCTGCGGGTCCGCGCCGAGGCTGCCGCCGCCAAAGGCTGGATGTTCGACACCTATCTGCTGCGACGACGCTGAGTCGGGCGACCGATCCGCCGGCTGGCTGTCGAGTACCTGTGCCTGGTCGGCCCGGACTCGAAAGCACCGGCCGGCTCAGCCTCGCAGCAGCGTCAGCTCAGCCACCAGGCGATCCGCGACGGCCGGTGCCGGCACCTTCACCCGAATCCAGGTCGGCGCCAAGCCGGGGAAGCTCTCGCCCCGGCGGACGGCAAACCCCCGGTCGGCCAGTGCCGGGCGTACCGAACCCGGACCGCAGACAGAGGTATCGATCAGCACGAAGGGTGCACGGCTCGGCAGGGTCGAAAACCCGGCAGCAGCCAACGCGGCGACCAGATGGTCGCGGTCGGCGGCGAGCCGCCGATACAGCGCATCGGCCTCGGCTCGCGCTGCCCCCGTGCTGGTCGCGATGATGGCGGCCAGCGCCGGGCTGGACAGCGGCCAGCACGGTTGGGCGTCCGCCAGGCGGGCGATCCACTCCGGATCGCCGATGACGGCGCCGACGCGCAGGCCGGCCAGGCCCCAGGTCTTCGACAGTGACCGCACCACCAGGCGTCCGGGCATCTGCGGCTCGATCATCGTCTCGGCTTCGTCGGTCGCGTCCATGAACGCTTCATCCACCACCAGCAGGCGGCCGGAATTGGCCGCCCGCAGCCGATCGGCGGGATGCAGCCATCCGGTGGGGTTGGTCGGGTTGCCCACGAAGACCGCATCCGCCCAAGCGGGCAGCTCGCCCAACGGCGGAACCTCGGCCCCGTCGACGGGCAGCAGCCAACGCTGAACGGCGTGCCCGGCAGCCCGCAGGGCGGCCTCGGGTTCGGTGAACTGGGGGTGGACGACCATCGGGTTGCGCGCCGTCAGCGTCCGCGCGATCAGGGTGAACGCCTCCGCTGCGCCGGCGGTCAGCAGCACCATCTCCGCGTCCACCCCGTGACGGGCGGCCACGGCGCGGCGAGCCGCGGTCGGGTCCGGATAGGCGCCGAGATCGGCGATCGTCGCGGTGATCTGGGCGGCCAACCAGGGCGGCGGCCCGGGCGTCATCACGTTGACGGCGAGGTCGATCAGCCCGGGACGGAGTTCGGCGTCGCCGTGGTGCCTGAGGTCGATGCCGTCGCCGATCACTGTCGGAGCACCGGCGGACGATCCCACGTCAGCGGGGGCCTCGGCTGCGGACGTCTTGCCCGAGTCGAGCCGGACGTTCCCGCGGGCGTGGTCGTCATCGGGCTCGAGGAGGGCGCGATCCCGGGCGTGCGCCGCGCAGGCGTCGGCGAACCGCTGAGCGCAGTCCGGGAACCCGGCCCAGTGCACGTGCAGGTACGAGGCGTGCAGGGTCGGACGACCCAGTCCGGCCGGATCGAGCGAGAAGCCGTGCGCCGCGTCGTTCCACTGCCAGGCGGGCGCGGCGCCGCTGTTCGGCGTGGTCTGGGTGCGGTGGAACTCGTGGCCGCGCACCTCGGCCGCCGGTGGGGCCAGCAGTGTCTCCTGGGCAACCGACGCGGTCCGATAGCCCAGGGTGAGTCGGGGCGTCATCCGGGCTGTCGCGGGCAGCGCTGCGACCATCGGATGACCGTCGAGATGCTGGCCGAGGTAGAGCTGACCGGCGCACTCGGCCACCGTCGGCAGCCCGTCGGCGACGGCCGCCTGGATCGCGGCCCGCAGAGCCGCGTTGTGACTGAGCTCGGCCGCATGCATCTCCGGAAACCCGCCGCCGATGTAGAGACCGGCCAACCCAGCCGGCAGTTCGGCATCGACCAGCGGATCGATCTCGACGACGCGGCAGCCGGCCGCCTGCAGCAGTTCGGTGGTCTCGGCGTAGCGGAAGGTGAAGGCACGCCCGGCCAGCACCCCCACCACCGGACGCCCGTCGACCCGACGCATCACCTCAACCGGCGACCAGGGCGTCGCGCTCACCGGGGGCGCTTGCGCTGCGAGTGCGTATAGCGCCTCGATGTCGACATGCTCGGCCACGTGCGCGGCCAGGGCCTCGATGACGCCCGCTGACTCGGCGCGTTCGTCCGCGGGCACCAACCCCAGATGCCGCGACGGCGCCGCGATCGTTGCACTTCTCGGGACGAAGCCGAGCACGGGCATCCC
This sequence comes from Propionicimonas sp., assembly GCA_036788135.1. Classification (GTDB taxonomy): domain Bacteria; phylum Actinomycetota; class Actinomycetes; order Propionibacteriales; family Propionibacteriaceae; genus Propionicimonas. The sequence continues at coordinate 44,245 of DAIQNZ010000002.1, read as the reverse complement.
GGCGTCAGCGAAGACGGCCGCCAGTTCTGCCGCGTGGCGCGGCCCGGAGACCTGATTCACCACGACTGATGCAATCCGGATGCGCCGGTCGAAACTGCGCAGGCCGACGGCGACGGCTGCCGCCGTGCGCGACGAGGCGGTGGCATCGACCACGAGCACGACCGGCGCATCGATCAGGCGAGCCACGTGCGCGGTCGAGCCGAATCCCGCGGTGGCCAGCTGGCCGTCGAACAGGCCCATCACGCCCTCGACGATCGCGATGTCGGCCGGCGGCTGGCCGGCCGCTCGCCCTTGGTCGCCGACTGTCGCCGGTCGAGCCAGACCCGGTTCAGCGTGCTCCGCGGGCGCCGCAAATCCGCCGCCATGCAGCAGCAGAGGCACAATCAACTCCTCGGTGCACAGCACCGGATCGAGGTTCCGACCGGGCCGCCCAGTCGCGAGGCTGTGGTAGCCGGGGTCGATGAAGTCCGGGCCGATCTTGAAGCCGGCCACCCGTCGTCCGGAGGCACGCAACGCGGCCATCAGGCCGGTGGCGATGGTGGTCTTGCCCGAGCCGGACGCGGCGGCGGCGATCACCACCCGTGGCAGCGCGAAGGACGGACTTACCATTCGATGCCCGCCTGCCCCTTTTGGCCCTCGTCGAAGGGGTGCTTGACCTTGGTCATCTCCGTCACGGTGGTGGCCACCTCCAACAGCGCCGCCGGCGCGTGACGCCCGGTGATCACCACATGCTGGGTCCCGGGCCGGTCACGCAGGGTCGAAACCACCTGATCGACGTCGAGCCAGCCCCGGTGCAGCGGGTAGGTGAACTCGTCGAGCAGGTACAGGTCGTGCCGCTGCTCGCCGAGCCGCAGGCAGACCTCGTCCCAGGCTTCGCGAGCGGCGTCGGCCTGGTCAGGCTCGGCATCCGGCTTGCGGACCCAGCGGCGTCCCGAGCCGGTGGCGAAGAACTCGATCGGCCCTCCCGCGCCGCTGCGCTGATGCTCCGCGTCCAGCGCCGCCAAGGCGAGCCGTTCCCCGCTCACCCACTTGCCCGACTTGATGAACTGAAAGACCCCCGTCGACCATCCCTGGTGCCAGGCCCGCAGGGCCAGGCCCATCGCCGCGGTGGTCTTGCCCTTGCCCTCACCGGTGTTCACGATCAGTGCGGGCCGCATTCGACGCTGGCGGGTGGTCAGGCCATCGTCAGGCTGGGTGGGAGGTTGCGCGAGGGGCATGGCGCCGATTGTGCCTCATCGACCAGGCCACCCTGCCGACGGACGACCGGGCACGGCGAGGGTACGGCCGGGACGCCCAAAACGGATACGGTCGGGCCCATGATCAGCGATCAGCTCAGCACCGGACTGCCGGACGACGTCTTCGTGACCGACGGCCTGCTCACCAAGCGTCCGCTGCGTGCCTTCGCGCTCGCCATGCTCGCGCCCCGCCCCGGCGAGCTGCTGTGGGACTTGGGCGCCGGCACTGGCAGCATCGCGCTCGAGTGGTGCCGCCTGGGCGCTGATCTGCGCGCGGTCGCGGTCGAGCGCAGCCCAGAACGCGCGCAGCGGATCACCGAGAATGCCGCCACGCTCGGCGTGACCGATCGGGTCGACGTGGTCGTCGCCGTGACCGAGGACGCGCTGGCCGAACTGCCGCGTCCGGACGCGGTCTTCTTCGGCGGCGGCATCGAGCTTGCGCTGCTCGACCAGGCTCGCGCGGCATTGCCGTCCGGTGGTCGATTGACGGCCCACGCCGTGACCATCGAATCCGAGCAGCTGCTGCTGACCGCCTACCGGCAGTGGGGCGGCGAGCTGACCCGAATCGCCGTCGAGCACGCCGAACCGATCGGCCGTTTCGCCGGCTTCACGCCCGCGCGGACCGTGACCTGCTGGAGCCTGCTCATCGGCTGAGGCCCAGCCCTGCCCCTGCTTTGCTTTGTCGAGACTGCCCCTTCCGAAGTGCAATGATGGGGCAGCGCTGACGTGACGGAACCCGGTGAAAGTCCGGGACGGTCGGGCCACTGTGACCCCAGCTTGCTGGGGAAGTCAGATACGTGCGGCAGCGATGGTTCCTTTGGCCACGTCACCTCGAAGGGGAACTCATGCATATCGCTGAGGGTTTTCTGCCTGTCGCTCACTGCGTCTTCTGGTACGCGGTCTCGGCTCCATTCGTCATCCATGGAGCACGCAGGGTCGTCCACGAAGTCCGCGAACATCCCGAGTCGCGCCTGCTGCTGGCGGCAGCCGGTGCGTTCACTTTCGTGCTGTCCTCGATCAAGCTGCCATCGGTCACCGGCAGTTCCTCCCACCCCACCGGCACCGGGCTGGGCGCGGTGCTCTTCCGTCCGCCGGTGATGGCCTTCTTGAGCACGATCGTGCTCATCTTCCAGGCCCTGCTGCTGGCCCACGGCGGCATCACCACTCTCGGCGCCAATGTGTTCAGCATGGGCATCGCTGGGCCGTGGGTGGGCTACGGCTGCTGGGCGCTGGCCAGGAGGCTGCACTGGAACAGCAACGTCGGGGTCTTCCTCGCGCTGGCCTTCGCGGATCTGTCGACCTACGTGGTGACCAGCTTCCAACTGGCGTTCGCCTTTCCCGACGCGTTGTCGGGTGTGCTCGGCTCGGCAGCGAAGTTCCTCGGGATCTTCGCCATCTCGCAAGTGCCGTTGGCGATCGCCGAGGGCCTGCTCGGGGTGCTGGTCTTCCGCGTGCTCACCGAGATCGCACTGCCGGAGCTCGAACGGCTCGGCGTCGTCGCCCCGCGGCCTGCCGAGGCCTTGGTCTGATGAGCAGGAAAGCAATCACCAATCTGGCGCTGGCGCTGGCCATCGTGGCCATCTTCGCGGTCAGCTTCCTGGTCGGCGGTTCCGCCGCTGTCAATCGGGACAATCCGGACGAGCGCTTCAGCGGCACCGACAACAAGGCGACCAGCCAGATCCAACAGCTCGATCCGCACTACACCCCGTGGTTCAGCTCGCTGTTCGAGCCCGCCTCCGGCGAGGTGGAATCCGGGCTGTTCGCGATGCAGGCCGCGATCGGCGGCGTCGTGCTCGGTTTCGCGTTCGGAGCCTTGTGGGGACGTCGCAACCGAAGCGGGATCGCAGCCCGGACGGCGGACGATCCGGCACCGACGATCGATTCCGGCACCGCCGGCACCACCGAACAATGAGTCACGGCTTGGCACTGGACCACGCCGCCTGGTCGAGCCCCTGGCGGCATCGCTCGGTGCGTGACAAGGCCGTCCTCTCGCTGGGGTTGGTGCTGACGGCGGTCAGCGTTCCACCCGTGCCCGGCGGGCTGGCGGTCGCCGGCGTCGCGGCCCTGCTGCTGTTGGGTCCGATCCGGGTCGGGGTGATCAGACTGGCGCGAATCATTTGGATGCCGGCACTGTCGATCCTCATCGGCGTGGCGACCGTCGCGGTCAGCGTGAGCTTCGACGCCGGCCTGCGGCTCGAGGTGACGCCGGCCGGGCTGTCGATGGCCGGCGGACTCGCCGTCCGCGCGTTCGCCGCGACCTTGGCCATGCTCACCTTGGCCTGTTCGACACCGATGATCGACCTGCTCAGCGCACTGCGCCGGGTTCGGCTCCCGGAGCCGTTGATCGAGGTCTCTGCTCTTGTCTACCGCCTCACTTTCGGACTGCTGGAGACGGCCGGGGCGATCCATGCCGCGCAGGAGGCCCGACTGGGTTACGTCAACCGGCGCACCGCCGTGCGCTCGGCCTCGCTGGCCGCATCGGTGCTCTTCGTTCGCTCCTGGGAGCGTGCCCGCCGCCTCGAGGACGGCCTGGCCGGTCGCGGCTACACCGACTCCCTGCGCACCCTTGAACCCCGACGGCTTCGTTCGAACCGATTCCTCGCCGCAGCCCTGATCACCGTGACGGCCGTCGCCGGCGGGGCAGCAATGGCGGCGGTGCTGCGATGAGCCACCGCGAACTCAGCGCCCGCGATCTCTACGTCCGCTTCGGTGCCCGGACGGTCCTGGAAGGCATCGATCTGCGCATCCCTCGAGGCGGGCGGCTGGCGCTGCTCGGCGCCAATGGCTCGGGGAAGACCACCCTGCTGCGCACCCTGTCAGGTGCGCTGAGGCCCGGTCGCGGAGCCGTCCTGGTGGACGGCGTGCCGGTCGACTACGGACGATCGGGCCTGCGGCGGCATCGAGAGACCGTGCAGTTGGTCACCCAGAATCCCGACGATCAGCTGTTCGCAGCCGATGTCTTTCGCGATGTGTCCTTCGGCCCGCTCAACCTCGGCCTCCCGGAAGCCGAGGTGCGCCGTCGGGTGGAGCGGTCCCTTGCCGTCCTGGCCATCGAAGATCTGGCTGAGCGGCCGATCCACGAACTGTCCTACGGGCAGCGCAAGCGGGTAGCGATCGCCGGCGCACTCGCGATGGAGCCGTGCGTGATCCTGCTCGACGAACCCACCGCGGGGCTCGATCCTCAGGGAGTCGAGGAGCTGGTTGCCGCGCTGGAGAACCTTCTGGCTGCGCACACGACCGTCGCAATCTCCACCCACGACGTCGATTTCGCCTTGTGGTGGGCCGATGCGGTGGCGATCCTGGTCGACGGCCGAATCAGCTGCGGTCCTCCAGCCGCATTGCTCGCCGACGAGAACCTGCTGGCTGCCGCCCGCTTGCGCCGGCCGCTGCTCTCGCAGACCGCGTCGGCACTCGGCTTGAACCCGGACGAGATCCGCCGGCTCCCCGAGCTGATCGCGGCGGCCGAGCGCGCGGGCCTGCGTTCGGCCATGCTGTGTGCCGACGTCGCGCGTCCAACGGTGACGGGGACTACGCGGACCCGTTGACGTCGCCACCTCCGCGGGCCCGCGCGAGCAGGCCGGCGAGATCGAGCCGGGCCTCCAACGCGTCGGCGACGACGTCCAGCATCTGTTCGCGGCGCTCGACGAAGCCGGGTTGGTCGTCCGCCGGCTGCCAGGAGGAGTCGACCGTCGCCGCCAGTTCGGCAAGCCAGGCCCTTCGGAAGCCGTCGTTCTCGAAGGCGCCGTGCCAGATCGTTCCCCAGGTGTTTCCTGCTCGCACTCCGTCAAGGAAGGGCTGACCGCCGTGCGCCTCGACCACTCCGTGGTGAATCTCGTAGCCGATCACCGGGTGCCCGCGCCAGGAGCCCTGCGGACGGCCCAGCGTCTTCTCCTCACGGAAGCGCACCTGCGCGGGGAGCAGACCGAGGCCGGCCTCGGGCCCCAACCGCGACTCCACCGGATCGTCGATCAGCTCGGTCAGCATCTGGTAACCGCCGCAGATACCGAGAATCGGGCCGCCCTTGGCTGCCCGATCACGCAGCGCGTCGGCCAAGCCCCGCTCGCGCAGCCAGGCGAGGTCGGCCAGGGTCGAGCGGCTCCCGGGCAGAACGACCAGATCCGCCCCGGCCAGATCCGCCGGCGATGCGGTGACGAACACGTCCACTCCGGGTTCGGCGGCCAGAGCGTCGAGGTCGGTGGCATTGGAGATTCGGGGGAACCGGATCACCGCAACCCGCAGCGTCCCGGCGCGGCCTGCCAGTCGTGGCCACCGGGCGAATGCGAGCGCATCCTCGCTGTCGAGCCACACCTCGTTCAACCAGGGCACCACCCCGAAGCAGGGCAGCCCGGTGCGACCGCTCAGCTCGACCAGGCCGGGGTCGAGCACGGTCTGATCGCCGCGGAACTTGTTGATGATGTAGCCGGCGTAGGTGGCGCGGTCGGCATCGTCGACGATCGCCCAGTGTCCATAGATCGAGGCGAGTACGCCGCCGCGGTCGATGTCGCCCACCAGCACGACCGGGAGATCGAACTCCCGCGCCAAGCCGAGGTTCACGTAGTCGCCGCTGCGCAGGTTGATTTCGGCCGGTGAGCCCGCGCCCTCGACCACCACAAGATCATGAGTGGCTTCCAACTCGCGGTAGGCCGCGAAGGCCGCCTCCGCCAGGTGGCGTCGTCCGGTCGCGTACTCACCGGCTTCGAGGGTGCCTCCCGGCTGCCCACGCAGCACCACGAAGGCGCGCCGGTCGGTTCCGGGTTTCAGCAGCACGGGGTTGTGCACGCTGGACGGCTCGACCCCGGCAGCCACCGCCTGCAGGTACTGCGCCCTGCCGATCTCCGAGCCGTCGGCGCAGACCATCGAGTTGTTGCTCATGTTCTGCGCCTTGAACGGCGCCACCCGAATGCCCTGACGTGCCCAAGCCCGGCAGAGCCCGGCGACGATCAGCGATTTGCCGGCGTCCGACGAGGTGCCCGCCACCAGAAGCCCTGCCATGGTTCGATCCTGCCATGGCAGGAGGGCCCCCCGATCGCCGCGGTCCGCCGAGGACGGCACCGCAGTTCGGCTGAACGGAAGGCGATACGCGAAAGGAGCGTCCCGGGCTCGCCCACCGCAATGGTGGACGAGCGCCAGTCGGCTCCCCCCAGACTCGGCGGCTGAGCGCGCAGCCGCCGAGTGACCTGGCTCAGGCCTCCTTGATGGCGGAGACTTCGAGCTCGATGACGATCTTCTCGCCAACGAGCACGCCACCGGTCTCGAGGACCGCATTCCAGGTCAAGCCCCAGTCCTTGCGGTTGATGGTGACACTGCCCTCGAACCCGATGCGCTGGTTGCCGAACGGATCCTGCGCACTGCCGCCGAACTCGAAGGGAATGGTCACCGGGCGGGAGACGCCCTTGATGGTGAGGTCACCGGTCACCTCGACGGTGGAGTCGTCAACGATGTTGAAGGAGGTGCCGACGAAGGTGATCGTCGGGAACTGCTCCACATCGAAGAAGTCCGCGCTCTTCAGGTGCTGATCGCGAGCGGCCTCACGGGTGTCGATGCTGGCGGTGTCGATGGTGACGCTCAGGGTGGAGCTGTTCGGCTCGGCGCCGTTGATGGTGGCCTTGCCCTCGTAGGTGTTGAAGGAGCCGCGCACCTTGGTGATCATCGCGTGACGAGCGATGAAGCCCAGACGGGAGTGCGAAGCGTCCAGAACGTAGGTGCCGGTGAGGGCGGAGAGGGCGTTGGTAGCGGTGACAGACATGAGTCCGCGTCCTTTCGATTTAGTTGAAGTCTCAACTACTAAGGTACGCGAGATTGGTTGAAGGTGCAACTAATCGGACTAGGTAGACCTCCCCAGCCGAATCGGGAATCAATGACGATGTGGCGACTCGGCACCTGCGGTTGGGCTCGAGTGCCCTTCGGTCACGGTTGCGGCGGCCCGGCCGCTCGCGCAGTCCGCACACAGCCCTGACAACGCGACATGTCCTGGGTCGAGGACGAAACCGCTCTCCGCACGAACTCGCGCGGAGACGTCGTCGAACAGATGGGCAGGCAAGTCGATGATGCCTCCGCAGGAGCGGCACTGCGCGTGAAGGTGCGGCCCCTGGGCGTCGGTGAGGTGATAGGCGGTCGCGCCGTGCCCGACGTGGACGTGCTGAACGACTCCCAGTTGAGTCAGCGCAACCAACGTCCGATAGACACTGGCCCGGTGCACCTGCGGCGACCGCTCGGCGACCAGGGCGGCGATGTCATCCATCGAGAGGTGGCCCGGCTGCTCGGTGAGCACCTGCAGCACAGCCCGTCTCGGCGTGGTCATGCGTTCACCCTGCGCACGCAGCAGACCGGCCACAGCCTCGAGAAGATCGTCCGCCTCGTCCATGGTGGCCGGCGTCGACTCGGAGTTCATGCCAGCAGCCTATTGGCGGAAGGACGCGAAAGGGCCACCCCCGCGCGTCCGGGAGAACTGGCCGCGCTGCGAGTGGCCCAGGCCGAGCCGTGGCGGCGGCATCGACCGGCGTGGTTCGGAAGCCCTCGGCGCACACCATCGAGGGGGTGCTGGCGGCGCCGCAGGCTCACACACGGCAGCTGACGTACCGTGAAGAAAGTGCGTGACCACGAGGACCCTCACCACGCAGCGGCTTCGACGGTGTCAGCGTCGCTCCGCTACCTGAAGAACGACGAAGCCGCGCCATTCGTTACCACTCGGGCTATCGCTGGGTAATTCTCGGCATGGCTCGGCGGCCTTGCCATTACCCGGTAATGCGGGCTTCAACGACAACTCATAGCCGCCGACAGACCGGCCTCTGACGGAGACCAGCACCCCCGCGACCTCACACCAGGACGCAGGCCGCGACCTCAAGACCGGCCCCGACAGGGGCTTTCGTCGATGGGCAAGCCCTCCACAAGGTACGAAGCGGGAACACCAGGACTCCCACGATCGCCGAGGCATTCAAATCGTCCCCGATTAGGTGCGATGACCATCCGCATGCGGTCCAGAAGATGAATTTATGTCCTTCCAAAGCCGTTGAAGGCTCAACCCAGGTGGTATTCCTGAACCATTCCAGGTGCGGCCCCCAGACCGCGAAACCAGCCCTCCCCACAGCAGGGGTCGGCATGTAAGGTGACCAGCACCATCGACCCGGGCGCTGCTGCCCCGGACACAGAGATAGGGAGCACGGATGGGCAACGCAACCTTCAGCCGCGATGACGTCAGCCTCGAACTTCCCCTGGCAGCCGCCACCCAAGGAAACAACGGCTACGACATCACCAAGCTGCTGGCCGCCACCGGCGACACCACTTTGGACATCGGATTCGCCAACACCGCCTCCTGCCGCTCGGCGATCACCTTCATCGACGGCGATGCGGGCATCCTCCGCTACCGCGGCTACCCGATCGAGCAGTTGGCCGAGAAGGCCACCTTCCTCGAGGTCTCCTACCTGGTGCTCTACGGCGAGCTGCCCACCAAGGAGCAGCTGGAGGAGTTCTCGGCGAAGATCACCCGCTTCCACCTGATCGATGAGCGGCTGAAGAACATGTTCAGCTCCATGCCGCGCAAGTCGCACCCGATGCCCGTGCTGTCTGCCGGCGTGAACGCGCTGTCGACCTTCGCCCAGTCGAAGTGGGGCTCCGACGGCTTCGATCGCGAGCGCTCCACCCACATCCTGATGGGGGCGGTACCCACGCTGGCCGCCTACGGCTACAAGAACTCGGTCGGTGAGCCTTTCCTCTACCCCGACCAGTCGCACTCCTACATCGAGAACTTCTTGCGGATGTCGTTCGGCCTGCCGACGACGCCCTACCCCTTCGACGACGCCGTCACCCGCGCCCTCGACGTACTGCTGATCCTGCACGCCGATCACGAGCAGAACTGTTCGACCTCGACGGTTCGGATGGTCGGCTCGTCCGGTGCGAATGTGTACGTCTCGGTAGCCGCCGGAGTCAGCGCCCTGTCCGGTCCTCTCCACGGTGGCGCCAATCAGGCCGTGCTGGAGATGCTCAAGGAAATCCGCGACTCGGGCGAGAGCGTCAAGGACTACATCGCCAAGGTGAAGGACAACAAGGCCTCCACCAAGCTGATGGGCTTCGGTCACCGGATCTACAAGAACTACGACCCGCGCGCTGCCATCGTGAAGAAGCACGCCGACGCCATCCTGAAGACCCTCGTGGGTCACGACCCACTGCTCGACCTGGCGGTCGCGCTCGAAGAGGCCGCGCTGAGCGATCCGTACTTCCAGGAGCGCAAGCTGTACCCGAATGTGGACTTCTACACCGGCTTGATCTACCAGGCGATGGGCTTCCCGCAGAACATGTTCACGGTGCTGTTCGCGCTCGGCCGCCTGCCCGGCTGGATCGCCCATTTCTGGGAGCAGACCTCCGACCCGGCCAACAAGATCAACCGTCCGCGCCAGGTCTACATCGGCGAGGTGGAGCGCAACTACGTGCCGCTCGACCAGCGCAGCTGAGTCTCCCTGTCATCAACGACGGCCCGGTTCGCCACTGGCGACCGGGCCGTCGTCTGTTTCGGGGTGCCAAGAGTCACCATCGCGAGACTCAGCAGGGGTCGTGGATCGCGACCCCGGGGAGGTAGCGCGCCCACTCGTCCGGGGTGAGGACGTCGCCGCGGTTCGCGCACAGCTCGGCGCGCGCGCTGGCCAGGTTGGCGGTCCACAACCGAACGGTGCCGTTGTCGCCTGCCGCAACCAAGCGATCGCCTCCGGAAAGGAAGCGGAGGTCGCTGACCCGGCCGAGGTCGCCGTCGAGGGCGAGATAGGCGGGGCTGTCGGCCTGATCCAGATGCCAGGCCCACACCAGCCCGTCACCATTGCCCACGGCCAGGGTCTGATCGTCGGGGCTGAAGACCGTGCTGTACACCGCCGCATGCGGATCGCCATAGCTGTGCCGTTGCACCGGCGCGGCGGGATCGCTGACATCCCACACGCTGACCCGGCCGGCGTCGGTCCCGATGGCCAGCAGGGGCGAGTGATTCGCGAAGGCGGCGTAAGTGGGCAGCGTGCCCAGGTCGGAGATCTTGCCGACCATGGACGGGTGCGCGGGATCACGCACGTTCCACAGCTCGACGGCGTCGTCAACGGTCGGGACGGCGAGCAGGGCTCCGTCCGGGCTGAACGACGCGGCCTGTGGGATGTTCGACGTGATCGTCGAAGCCGGCCAGAGCCGGCCAGTCGGGTCGGCTCGCAGCAACAGGATCCCGTTGCCGTTGTACTGGACGGCCGCCACCACAGCGGAGTCCGGGGAAACGGTGGTGTAGGAGATGTAGGAGCCCGGGAAGGCACTGACCTTCGCGACCGCACCGGCTCCGGCGCTGGTCAACGGCCAACTCAGCACAAAGCCGTCGGTCGTTCCAGCCACCAGGAAGTTCCCGTTGGGCGCGACACCGACGCCGGACGAGGTCGTGGCGGTTCCCGGGTGCGGAGATGGCAACGGCTTCGGCCATGCGCCCGACGTGTCCCACAGCGCGATGCCCTCGCCCTGGGTGGAGTCGGCGAGGAACCGCCCGTTGGCGTCACTGGCGAGCACATAGTTGCTCGCCCCGGTGCGAAGCACCGGATTGCCGGCCTGCCACACTCGCAGGACACCGTCGGTACTGGAGGTGACCGGACGGTTACCCACCAGCTCGGTGCCGGTGACTCCGCTCGCCGCACTCAACTTCTCGGTGAGCACCCCGGACGCCGCGTCGAAGAGGTAGGCGCTCTGATCGGAGTCGCCGACCAGCAGCGCACGGCCGTCGCTGCTGTAGGCCAGGTCGTTCACCCAACTCGCGAAGCCGGTCAGCGGCGAAAGCGTCGTCGCCGTGCGGCCACTCAGTCGCCAGCGAAGCACCTGGCGTCCGGCCAAGCCGACAGCGACCTGCGTGCCGTCGGGGTTGATCTCGACGCTCTGTCCAACCACGGCTGCGGTCGCCGGGCCGAAAGCCAGAGCCGGCAGCTTCGTCGCGGTTTCGCCGAGCTGCCAACGAGCCAGCGAACCGGCGGAGCCGGCGACGAACAGCTGTCCATCGGGGGCGAAAGCCACCGACTTCGCCGCAGTCTTTGCGCCCAGGCTCACCGCGCCGGAGCGCCTCGGCGCGCCAACGTCGGGAATCGTCCACAGCCGCACTTCACCGAGCGAGGTGGCCACGGCCAGTCGGTCGCCGGCACGGTTGAAAGCCATCCCGTAGCTGGTGAAGTCGCCGTCGCGGAGCTCGCCGATCCGGGTAGGCACGCCGGTGACGTCCCACAGGCTCGCCGAAGCTCCGCCGCCGACGGCCAGCAGCGTCCGCCGACCGACCGTGGTCAGGGCCACCGCATACAGCGGCCCGCCGGTCGGGTCGACCGAAAAGGTGGTGCCGGGCGTGGTGGTGAGCTCATCCCCGCGCCACAAAGTCACCTCGCCGGCACCGTTGGCCCGAGCGAGGATGCGCTGATCGGGGCTCTTGGCGATCACCGAGTTGGCGGCACCGAGCCAACGCAGCGGCACGTTCACGCTGGTCGCGTCCAGCAGCGCAGAGGACGCCTGCCGGGTGTCAGCAAGATTGGCCGACGTCAGCGACATCTGCGCCATCAGGTTCGGGTCGTCGGCGCGCAGCGAACTGGCCTCCAGAGCAACCTGGCGCGACTGCGCGTCCAATCGGGATGCGTTCGCTGCGGCTTCGAGCCCGCGCCCGTGCCAGTACAGCAGGCCGGCCACCAACGCCAACGCGGAAGCCAGGGCGGTCAGCCCGATCGCGATCCGTCGCCCGCGCCGAAGCCGACGAATCTGCTCATGCTCGGCGGCCAGTGCTGAGGTGAAGTGCTCTCGGCTGGCTGCGACGAACTGCGTCTCGCGCGGGCTGAGCAACTGCTGCCGTTGCGGATCGGCGAACCATTCGCTGAAGACCTCCAGTCGATCGACCGGGATCAACGCGTCGGCCGAGCGTCCGGAGTCCTGCCAGACGCGCGCCGCTCGGCGGAGCTGGCCGATCACCTCCAAATCGGCTCGGCTCTCCGCCATCCAGTCGCGCAGCCTGGTCCAGTGACTGAGCAGTGCTTCGTGACTGATCCGAACAGCGTCGTCGCAGACCGTGAGCATCCGAGCGGTGACGAAGGCGTCCATGGCCTGACGTCCGGCCACATCGATGTCATCCAAGGAAACCGCCTCGCGCACCAGCACGCCTCCGGAGTCGCGCACCAGCCGGACGAAGAGCCTGCGCGCCGCATCCTGCTGCACCGCATCGAGAGTGCCGAACACGTCCTCGGCGAGGCCCTGGACGGCGGAGGACACTCCGCCGGCGCGGACATAATCCGCCAGCGTCAGGCGGGCACCGCTGCCGGCTGCCCAGGTCACCAACAAGGCGTTGGACAGCAGCGGCAACGAATCAACGGCCACCGTGCCGGCGGCCGGTCCGGGCGCCAAGTCATCAAGCAACGCAGACACCAACTCGTCGTCCACGCTGAGCCCCGACAGCCGCGCCGGGCCGAGAATGACCTGGCGGGCCTCCTCACGGGTGAGCGGGGCGATCAGGAAAGGTCTGGTCAGCGCATCGGCCAGGGCCGGCTCCTGGGCGGCGACCGCGAACGCGTCCGCGCGCAGGCCGATGACCACCACTGCGGCGGCAGCCAACCGGGCCAGTCCCGCCATCGCCTGCGACCGAACATCAGTCGGGGCGGCGAAGATCTCCTCGAACTGGTCGATCACGACCAATCCGGTCACCGGCTCGCAAGCGGCCAGATCGACCGCAGCCAGCTGGAGCACCGCAACCCCGGCAAGCGCACCATCGACGGTCTCGGTGGCGACCAGCCCGGCCGACAACAACGAGCTCTTGCCGCTACCGGAGACGCCGAGCACCACCACAACACCCGCACCGACGGTGTCCAGGCGCTGCCGAACGACGTCGGCCAAGCGGCGGGTCTCGGACTCCCGACCGAAGAACCGCTCTCGGTCAGCCGTGCCGAAGGGCCGCAGCCCGAGGTAGGGAGCAGCACTCGTGCGCAGCCGCGGCTGCAGGTCGGCGAGACCCTCCTGCCACAGCTCGGCGGGAAGCTGGTCGGTCAACCCGAGCTCTTCGACCACCCGCAAGTAGTTCGGACGCAGAGCGGGCACCGGAAAGTGCTTGCCGTTGAGCCATCCCTGTGCCGTCGGCGTCGGAACGTCGGCAATCCGACCGATGTCGCGAATCGTCAGGCGGCGCGAGCGCCGCGCGGCGTCAAGCTGCGCCGCGAAGGCCGTGCGGGCCTCGTTATTTCCCACGCGACGAATTGTCGCGCCCCGCCGCTAAACGCGACGCCCGTTCTCGAAACTGAGACGCGCCGGGCGCCGCTGCCCAGCGACACCTGGTCTCGGGCATCCGGCCCAGCTCAGCACGGGCTGATCGGCGTCAGCCCGGGAAGGTAGCGCGACCACTCCTGCGGGGTCATCGGGTCACCCCACCCTGAACATGAGGAACCAGCCGACTGCCACGCATCCAGCGTCCAGGTGCGGACGGTGCCATTGTCGCCCGCGGCGACCAGCGTCGTCCCGGACCCGATCAACTCCAGGCCGGCCACTCGACCCACACCGCCGGTCAGCCTCAAGCCCGGAGCAGAACTCCCGCCGCTGCCCCAAACCGCGATCGAACCATCGGCCCGACCGACGACGATCTGCTGGTCATCGGCGGCAAAGCGCAGCGCCGTGACCACCGAACCCCGCTCGGTGGCAGCGCTGAGCTGGACGGGCTGATCAGCCTGGTCGACATTCCACACGGTGACTTCGCCGACCTCGGTGGCGATGGCCAGCGTCCGGGAACCGCCGGCGAAGGCGACCGCTGTCGCCGGTGAGTCACGCTCTTCGATCGTGGTGACAATGGCGGCGCTGCCGTCCGAACCGGTCGCCCAGACCTGAACCTCACCGGAACGAGTGAGCACAGCGAGCAGCCCGCCGTCCGCGCTGAAGGCCGCCGCCTGCGCAGCACCGGTCGCGATATTGCCAGTCGGGGTGAGCCGGCCGTCTGCGCCGAGTTGGAACCCGGTGAGGCCGTCGCCACCGTCCGGAACCGCCACCACCAAACCATGAATCGACACCGCGATCGCCTCGATGGGCATCCCGGGAGACGCCCGCACCGCATGCAACGGTCCGGCACCAGCCTCGGACAGCAACCAACTGAGAACCTCACCATCGGCGGTCCCTGCGACCAGCGAAGAGCCGTCCGGGGCAATCCCCACAGCGGAAGCGGATGCGGCGCCCATCGTCGGCTTGGGGAGCGGACGCAATCCCGCCGCGACGTTCCACAGCAGAACCCCTTCCTCTGGGACCGCAGCCGCCACGAGGCCAGCCTCGCGGTTTGCACTCAGGTCTCGAACCGGGGTCCCGACCCGCGCAACAGGATCGGTACCTGACCAGGCGAGCAGCGTTCCATCTGCTCCCGCAGTCAGCGGCTGGGCGCCAGCGAAAGCCACCCCGTTCACGGGCGCAGCCGACGTCATCCGATCCTGAACCTGGCCGGACTCCGAGTCGTAGCGACACATGGTGCCATCGGCAGCACCGGCCAGCAGCGACCCACCGTCGGCGCTGTAGGCCAAGCCGTTCACAGCACCACCGAGACTGGTCAGGCTCATCGCCATCACAGCCCGTCCGGCACTCAACGACCAGCGCAGCACCCGACCATCTGCGAGGCCGACGGCGAGCTGGCGTCCGTCCGGACGGACGGCGATGGAGCGGCCAGCCGGCGAAGCCTCGGGCGACGGCAGCTGCACGTCCGGCAGCCTCCGCGATTGGAGGCCGGCGGAGAATCGGGCAACAACCGGGGATGATCCGAGCGCATACAGCTCGCCGGTCACCGGATCGAAGGTGAGCGCGATGACTCGGCTGTGCAGCTTCACCGAAGCGGATCGTTGCAGTCCGCCGCTGGCCGAGACCGACCACAGCTCGATCGCCCCGGTCGAACTCCCCACCGCGAGTTCACGTCCATCTGCGGTGAAGGCCACCGCCATGGTCGCTGCGCCCATCTGAGCGGAGCGAACGTCCTGAACCAGCCGCGGCGCGTCGGTGACGTCCCAGACACCGGCCACACCCCTGCCACCGACGGCCAGCAGCGTGCGGCCGGTCGCCGTTGAGACGTCCGCGGTAAGCAGGGCGCCGCCGGTCGGGTCAGCCGCGAAGCTCGTCCCGGGGCTCCACCGAAGTTCGTCTCCTCGCCACACGGTGACCGAACCGTCTCCAGCGGCCCGCGCTACCAGACTGCCGTTCGTCGCGGCCGCCACTACCGCCCTCGCCGGGCCGAGCCAACGCGTCGGAACGTCTACCGCCGTCGCATCGACGACCGCTGATCGGGCCGCGTCCGTATCGGCCAGGCGAAGGCTCACCCGTGCCAACTGCGCGGCCAGATTCGGATCGTTCCCGAGAAGCGCCGCCGACTGCAGTGCGGCCAGGCGCGACTGCGCCTCGCGACGCGAGCGATCGGTCTGAGCAAGAGACCACAACGCGCTGGCGTACAGCGTGGCCAGGGCCAGCGCTAGCGCACACGCCCCGACGATGACGATCCGGCCGCGGCGCCGACCGGGTGCCGCCGCGTGCGCGCCGGCACCGTCAGCCGACACGCGGCTGTCGTCCGAACTGATCGCCGACGTGCCAGAAAGAGAACGGGTGTCACGGATCCCCATGGGGCGATTCTGGCATCCCGACCGACCCAGAGCGCGGGAACGTCGAGATCATTGCCGGGTCAGGGAGGCGATCAGCACCCCGTGACCTCGGCGAGAGCCGAGTGTCAGTGCTTCAGCGGCTGCAACGCCACCAGGGTCGGACGGGCCACATCGGCGAAGAAGTCGTTGCCCTTGTCGTCCACCACGATGAAGGCCGGGAAGTCCTCGACCTCGATCTTCCAGATGGCCTCCATGCCCAGCTCGGGGTACTCCAGCAGCTCGACCTTCTTGATGCAGTGCTTGGCCAGCACCGCGGCCGGCCCACCGATCGATCCGAGGTAGAAACCGCCGTGCTTGGCGCACGCATCGGTGACCTGCTGGGAGCGGTTGCCCTTGGCCAGCATCACCATCGCGCCGCCGGCAGCCTGGAACTGGTCGACGTAGGAATCCATCCGGCCGGCCGTCGTCGGCCCGAAGGAACCGGAGGCGTAGCCGTCCGGGGTCTTCGCGGGGCCGGCGTAGTAGACCGGGTGGTCCTTCAGGTACTGCGGCATCTCCTCGCCGGCGTCCAGACGCTCCTTGATCTTGGCGTGGGCGATGTCGCGGGCCACGATCAGCGTGCCGGTAAGCGCGAGCCGGGTCTTCACCGGGTACTTGGTCAGCTCGGCCAGGACCTCCGGCATCGGACGCCGCAGATCGATCTGCACCGCGCCCTCAGCATCCTCGCCACCGACTTCGGCCTTGTGCTTGGCCAGTTCCTCGTCGGTCATCTCGGGCAGGTACTGCGCCGGCTCGAACTCCAGCTTTTCGATGAACACCCCTTCTGGGGTGATCTTGCCCAGGCACTGACGGTCGGCCGAACACGACACCGCGATCGCCACCGGCAGCGAGGCACCGTGGCGCGGGAGCCGGATCACCCGGACGTCATGGCAGAAGTACTTTCCGCCGAACTGGGCGCCGATGCCGAAGTTGCGGGTCAGTTCGAGCACCTGTTCTTCAAGCTCGACATCGCGGAAGCCGTGGGCCGACAGCGAGCCGGACGTGGGCAGCGCGTCGAGGTACTTCGCCGAGGCGTACTTGGCGGTCTTCAGCGCGTACTCGGCCGAGGTGCCGCCGATCACGATCGCCAGGTGATAGGGCGGGCAGGCCGCCGTGCCGAGGCTGCGCAGCTTCTCATCCAGGAACTTCATCATCGAAGCCGGATTCAAGATCGCCTTGGTCTCTTGGTACAGGTAGCTCTTGTTGGCCGAACCGCCGCCCTTGGCCATGAACAAGAACTTGTAGGAGTTCTCGTGGCCGGGGAGGGTGTCGGCGTACAGCTCGATCTGCGCGGGCAGATTGTTGCCGGTGTTCTTCTCTTCCCACATGGTCAGTGGGGCGTTCATCGAGTAGCGCAGGTTCAGCTTGGTGTAGGCGTCGTAGACACCCTTGCTCAGCGGCAGTTCATCGGTGCCCTCGCTGAGCACCCGCTGACCACGCTTGCCCATGATGATGGCGGTGCCGGTGTCCTGGCACATCGGCAGCACCCCGCCGGCGGCGATGTTCGCGTTCTTCATCAGGTCGAGCGCGACGAACTTGTCGTTGGCGCTGGCCTCAGGGTCGTCAAGAATCTTGCGCAGCTGACGAAGGTGGGCAGGACGCAGGTAATGCGCGATGTCATGCATGGCGGTCGACGCCAGCAACTCCAGGGCTTCAGGGGCGACCTGCAGGAAGGTCTTCCCGTCCGGGCCTTCGACGGTGGAAACCCCTTCGGTGGTCAGCAAGCGGTACTCCGTGGCGTCTTCGCCGGTCGGAAGCATGTCTTCGTAGCGGAACTCAGTCATCTCACTCCTTCGCGCAACCGCCGTACATCTTCCCACACGCGAAGCGATGTTCAGCCGTGACGACTACCCCGACGGCCGCGGGTCGTCAGCACCACCACCGGTGCTAGGACTCCTGCCGTCACGCCCCATCCCACGGCCTGACGCATCGCCGCACTGCAGGTCGGTGCGGCGGGCACGGGCGGACTGGCGAACTCGGCCACCACCAGCAGCGGGGCGCCGCAATGAGCGCCGGACGGCGACACCAGCGGGTTCACCAACAGCCACAACGAGCCGAACCCGGCAATGAGCGCAATGCCCGCGCCCATCCGACGCAGGTTCGACGGTGGACGCCGAAACTCATCAATGAGCACGATCGCCATCGCGACAGTGATACAACCCAGCACGGCCCAGAATGCAGCCAAGACCCAGGACAAGCCGCCCCCTTGTGACGCCTCGCCGCCCCCCGCGGCATCGGCACGGGCATCATCATCCAACGCGGCCCGAGTAAGGGCCAGCAACCTCCCCGCGGCGAGATGCCAAGACACTCAGCGATGACAACGATTCTCACGCCCTTCGCCGTCGATGCCTTACCATGAGGGAGCGATCCAGAGGGCTGGATTCACCGACCCCCGGGCCACCGAATCTCGGCGGCACACAATGTCAGAGGTACCGCATGCTTAAGGCTCGAGAGTACGGCGAAGATGATTCGCTGCACGCGCCGCGCATCGGCTGCGATCTCGCCGACGTCGAGGCGGTTGAAGAATCCATTATTCAGTTCGGCGAGCGCTATTTGAGGCGGGTTTACTCTGCTGAAGAACGGTCCCAGGCCGGCGACTCCGCCGAACGCCTCGCTGCCCGATTTGCCGGAAAAGAAGCGGTACTGAAGGTCCTGCGGGAGTCCTCCGGCGTGAGATACCCAGAAATCGAGATCCTGAACGATGCCCACGGCGCACCCTGGGTGCGGTTGTCGGCGGGCGCAGGACGAATCGCGACCGAGCAGCAACTCGGCCCGATAGCGATCTCTCTGAGCCATGAACGGGGCCTGGCGCTGGCCACCGCGGTGGCACTTCCGAGGAGTCCACGACAGCTTTAGCGCCAAACGACAAAGGGGGAATGACGGTGTCGGAACACACCTATGAAGATCGGCTGGCTATTCGAGAGGCCCTGCAGCAGTTCGGCCGACTCAACCAACCGGTGGCCGATCTCGGCGATGACGCAGATCTGTTTGCTGCTGGTTTCACGTCGCACGCGACCGTGAACGTCATGCTGGCGATCGAGGACGCATTGGGTATCGAGTTTCCCGATGAGCTCCTGAATCGCTCGACTTTCGCGTCCATCGACTCTTTGGCCAATGGCGTCGAAGTCGCTCGGGGGCAGCAGTGACGAGCCGTTTTGCGGCTCGCGCCGCGGCGGTGGCGGCTGTCGCCGCCCAGTTCGCCGACATTGTCGACAGCGAAGGACGGCCGCCGCTGGAGGCGGTCGCCGCCATGAAGCAGCAGCGCCTGCTTTCGGTATCTGTGCCTACGCAGTACGGCGGCGAAGGCGCCACCATGCGAGAGCTGAGCGAGATCGCGACCGCCATCGGTGCGGCAGATGCCAACGCGGGCATGGTCTTTGCAATGCATCACAGCCAGGCCCTGATCCTGTGGCGGCATGGCAGCCGTGCGGGCGTGCGCAACACGATGCGGCACGTGCTCGAAGAGGAGTGGCTGCTCGGTTCGGCAACCACCGAACGCGGCATCGGCGGCGACGCTCGCCGCTCCAACTGCGCCCTGGAGTACCCGTCGCCGGGTCGCGTCCGGGTGGTGAAGGATGCTCCGGTCATCTCCTATGCCGAGGCTGCCGACGCGATTCTGGTCACCGGGCGGGTGGACGACGACGCTGCGGCCTCCGACCAGCGGATGCTGATTTGTCCGCGCAGCGAGTTCCACTTGGAGAAGACCGGCAGCTGGCAGGCGCTGGGCCTGCGGGGCACTGCTTCGGACGGCTTCATCCTGACGGCCGAGACCAGCGAGGACATGCTGCTCGACGACGACTACGGCACGATCTCGGCGCACACGGCGCTGCCCACCGCGCACCTGCTGTGGTCGTCGGTCTGGTTGGGCATCGCGTCGGCCGCCGTCGACCAGGCCCGCTCAACGGTCCGCCGACAGGCCCGCGCCGCGGTGGGTTTCCCGCCGCCGGGGCAGATGCGCCTGGCTGAGCTGATGGTCGATCTGCAGGCCTTCGCCGACACCGTGCGGCACTCGGCCGAGCACTTCGACCGGGTGGCCGGCGATCCGTCCGCGCTGGGTTCGATCTCTTTCGCGCTGTCGATGAACGCAGTCAAGGTGACCTCGGCGAATGCCGTGGTCGACGTGGTGCTCAAGGCGCTGCGGATCGTGGGCATCGCCGGCTATCGCACCGACACCCCGCAGTCGCTGTCCCGACATGTTCGCGACGCCCTTGGGGCGCCGATTCAGATCAACAACGATCGTCTGTTGACGAACAACGCCCCGCTGTCGCTGATGGCGAAAGTGGACCTATGAGTGTCGAACTGCCGTGGGCGCAGCTGCGCGAACGGCTGCTGGCTGCCGGAGTGCTGGCTGAGCTCGGCGAGCCAGGCATGTTCGCCTTCGGGACCGAGTTCACCGCGGCCTTCGAGGCATTGGACGCGCTCTACCAGCGCACCTTCGCCGACCTGGGCGCCGAAGTCTGGCGATTCCCTCCGGTCGAGCCGAAGTCGGTGTTCGAGAAGACCGACTACGTCGCGTCGTTCCCGCAGCTGACCGGCTCGTTGTCGGTCTTCACCGGCGGGACACCCGAGCATGCCGACCTGTTGCGAACCCGCGCCTCCGGGGAGCCGTGGGAGGGCCACCTGGAGCCGGCCGGCTTGATGATGAGCCCGGCGGCCTGCCATCCGCTGTACGCCATCCTCACCGGGACCCTTCCCGTCGGCGGCCGGACGTTCGACGTGCTCGGCAGCTGCTTCCGGCACGAACCCAGCCCGGATCCGATGCGCATGCAGACCTTCCGGATGCACGAGTTCGTCTACGCCGGAACGGCCGAGGCAGCCATGGCTCACCGCGATCAGACCGCGCCACGACTGGCTGCCATGCTGGATTCGTTGGGGCTGGAAGTCGACTACGTTCCGGCCAATGACCCCTTCTTCGGGCGCACCGGACGAATCATGGCGACCAACCAGCGGGAGGCGTCGCTGAAGTTCGAGATCACCACGAAGGTGTACGGCGATGACGCTGGGGCGACCGCGATCGGCTCGGCGAACTACCACAACGATCACTTCGGTACAGCCTTCGACATTCGCGATGGCCACGGCGACGTGGCGCACACCTCCTGCCTCGGACTGGGCATGGAGCGCACCCTGATCGCTCTGTTCGCTCGCCACGGCATGCGAATCGCCGACTGGCCGTCCGAGGTCCGGACGATCCTGTGGCAGGCGAATGACTAGCTTCCACGGTTGGTACGGCGATCCGGCCATCTGGGCAGCCGTGCAGTTGCCCGCCGAGGCGTCACTCGGCGTGGTCATCTGCACGCCGTTGGGCCAAGAGGGCGTGATCGCCTACCGCGGATTGCGCCTGTTGGCCGACGAGCTGGAGCAGCGCGGCATCGCCTCGGTGCGTTACGACCCGCCCGGACGCGGTGACGCGGCCCCAAGCAAGGACCCGATGGCGCCGGTCGAGGGCGCTCGCCGAGCTGCGGAGCTGTTGCGCGGCTGTGGCTGCACACAGATCGCCTTTCTCGGCCTGAGCTCGGCGGCACTACTGGCCTGCATGGCCGCCGACAGTGGCGACATCGTCGTGCTGTGGAGTCCGCCGCAGTCGGGGCGGGCGTGGCTGCGCAAGACCCGCTCCCTTGCCACCATCATGATTGGCAGCGACCGCGAGTTCGGTGGGGTCGAGTCACTGATCGGCCTCGACCTGACGCCCGACCAGGCAGCCGCCCTGAGCGGCATCCGGTTGGCGCTGCCCGGAGGCGCACCGGCCTTGGTGGCGTGCCGCCCCGGAGAGACGGCACCGTCCGGCGTGGAGGCAGCCGAACAGATCGAGGTCCCCGGCACTGCCGAGTTCCTGGACACCTCCAGCGTGAGTTCGGTGAAGCCTGCGGCGGCGATCACGATCCTGGCCGACTGGCTGGCCGACCGTCGCGGCACCCCGGCGCCGCTGACTGCCCCGGCGCTGTCGACCGAGCTGGTGATGGCCGACGCGATCGAGAGCATCTGTTGGATCGGTCCGCACCGGCTGTTCGCGATTCGCACCACCCCCCGACACCCGCTCCCGGACACTGCGGTGGTCGTGTTGCACGCCGGCGCGGCCGAGCATCGGGTCGGGGCGGGCGACTATCAGGTCGAAGTGGCCCGGCTCTTCGCCCACGACGGCATCGCGTCGTTGCGCGCCGATCGGCGCGGGACGGGCGAGACCGGCCCGGTGAGTGCGGACGAACCGACCATGTTCTACACCCAGGAGTGGCTGGACGATCAGCAGGCCATCGTGGCCGAAGCCGGGGTGGCCGGCGACCGCTTGGCGCTGACCGGCATGTGCGCGGGCGGCTGGATGGCCGGGCTTCCGGGCACAGCCAAGCCGCGCCTGGTGGTCGCGATCCATCCGCTCGACTATCGCACCGAACCGGTCGCGCCGAACGAGTTCGTCGAAGAGGTCGTGATGCCCCGTGAGATTCGCGGCGCGGTGATGCTGTGGGTGCAACGGATGTATCGCCGGTGGGCGCCGGTGTGGCTGCGACGCCTGCGCGCACGCGCGACCGCTCATGCCGAGGCCGCCCCCTATCTCGTCGACTTGGCCAAGCACAGCGACCACTCGGTGCTGATCTTCAGTCAGGTCGATCACGAGGTGTTCCGCCGGCTGGGTGGAGATGAGGCGGCCGAACGCCTGCCGATGATCGACGTGGTCAGCGTCCCGACGCTGGACCATCCGCTGTTCTCGCGGCGCGCGCGGCAACGGGTCATCGACGAGCTTCGCGAGCAGGTGTCGGCCGCCTTCGGCCTGCCGGATCGCCGCTGACCTGCAGGACGCCAGTCCCACCCAATTCGGCCTCGACCGAGGCGACAATCCGGAGACGGTCGGCGACAGCCTTCACCAGGTGGTCGAGCTGCTGCGGGTGCTGCCGCCCCCGCCCGCGGTTCAGCACCCGGTGAAATCGTCAGCCCAACGCGTCCGGGCGTGCCATGATCACAAGGTGGCCGCGCCGATGCGGCCGTGTTACCACTTTCGGGGGGTCGTGGTGGACACAACCATCGAAGCCGCTTGGGCGGACTTCAAAGGCCGACTACAAGCCGCGTCGCTGGTCGTCGAACTGGCCGAGCCGGGCCTGTACGCGAACAGCGCGCAATTCCTGGATGCCTACGACGGCGTGAACGCACTGCTGGATCGCAGCTTCGCCGCTCTGCACGCCGAGCGATGGCGGTTCCCAGCGGTCGAGCCCAAGGTGCATTTCGAACGCACCGACTACGTGGCGTCCTTTCCTCAACTCAGCGCCGCCTTGTCGGTGTTCACCGGGGGCAATGCCGAGCACGTCGCGTTGCTGCGCGAACGCGAGGAGACCGGCGACTGGGAGCACCTGCTCGATCCGGCCGGCTTGATGATGTGCCCGGCAGCCTGCCACCAGCTCTACCCGGTCATCGGCGACGTGCCGACGTCGGGGCGTACCTTCGATCTCACCGGACCGTGCTTCCGCCGTGAACCGAGCCCGGATCCGGCCCGACTGCAGTACTTCCACCAGCACGAGTACCCGTTCGCCGGCCCCGTCGACCAGGCACTGGCACACCGCGATCGTGCCGGTCAGATCATGGTCGACGCCTTGCGCTCGCTCGGATTGACGATCGAGTATCTGCCGGCGAACGATCCCTTCTTCGGACGCGCCGGACGGATGCTGGCCAAGAATCAGCGGGATCGCGCCTTGAAGTACGAGATGTTGTGCCCGATCTACGGCCCGGACCTGCCACCGGTCGCGCTGGGCTCAGCGAACTACCACGGCGATCACTTCGCCCTCGAGTTCGGCTTGCGGCTGCCCGACGGCAGCCCGGCGCACACGTCCTGCGTCGGCATCGGCTTGGAGCGCGTGGTGCTGGCGCTGTTCGCGCAACACGGACTGTGTAGCGCCGACTGGCCGGCTGCGGTGCGCCGGCAGCTGTGGCCGGCGCACCGGTAGGGCTCAGTAGCCGATGTCGCTGAGGGTCCGCTTGATCGCCGCTGCGGACTTCTTCAACAGGCTGATCTCGTGGGCGTCCATCGGGAACTCGAAAGTGCGCTCGATACCGGTCGGTCCGACCAGGCTCGGCACGCTCAACGCCACGTCGGAGACGCCGCGGTAGTCGTTGAGCAGGCTCGACAGCGGCCAGATCTTGCGCTGGTCGCTGAGCATCGCCTCGACCAGGCGGGCACCGGCCAAGCCGATCGCGTAGTTGGTCGCCCCCTTGCCTTCGATGATCTCGTAGGCGGCGTGGACGGTGTCGTAGGCGATGTCGGCCAGCACCTCCTCGGTGAAGATGCGGGTGCCGGACTCGTCAGTCCAGTCGCGGATCGGGATCTGCGCGATCGAGGCCGACGACCAGATCGGGAACTCGGTGTCGCCGTGCTCGCCCAGCATGGCGGCGTGGACGTTCGACAGCGAGACGCCGGCTCGACGGGCGATCGCCCAGCGCAGCCGGGAGGTGTCGAGCAGGGTGCCGGTCGACATAATGCGTCCTGCCGGGAGGCCGGCGACCTTCTGCGCGACCACGGTCAGCACGTCGCAGGGGTTGGTGACCAGCACCAGCACGGCGTTAGGCGCCTGCTCGAGCAGCTTGGGGATCAAGTCGGTCATGATGCCGGCGTTCACCCCGGC
The DNA here is from genome assembly GCA_036788135.1 of Propionicimonas sp. Taxonomy (GTDB): domain Bacteria; phylum Actinomycetota; class Actinomycetes; order Propionibacteriales; family Propionibacteriaceae; genus Propionicimonas. The sequence continues at coordinate 19,795 of DAIQNZ010000002.1, read as the reverse complement.
GAGCTCCAGCCGGGTCTGGCCGGGCTTCTGTCGAGCGCCCGCGGTGATGATGATCACCGAGGAGTCCTTGACCACGCTGATGTCCGAGCCGCCCGTGACCACGGAGGTCGGGGTGAACTGGGTGCCGTGGGCGAGGTCGTGGACCTCAGCTTCGACCTTCTTGGTGTCGATGTCGTAGAGGGCGATCTGGCGCGCAGATCCCCTGATCAGGGCCGCATAGGCGATGGAGGTGCCGACCGACCCAGCACCGACGACGGTGAGCTTGGAGTTAGCGAGATTGGCATTCTGGACATTCGCGGGGCTCATGTAAGGAGGTTAATCCATAGGCCCCGGCGCCGAGTCAGGATCGCGCAGCTCTGGGCAAGACCACCAGCGCCCGCAAAAGATGCTCAAGACCATGTTTCCACTGCGAGTCGGCCTGATTCACGCCGGTGAGGATCTCGTCCAGCCGGGCCCGCTCGCAGTAGGAGTCGAGGGTGAGCATCAGCTGCTCCAGGGGCACCAGCAACTCGGCATGCTGGCGGGCCAGCGCCTCACCGATCGCCTGGGTCGCCAGCTCATTGGCCTGCTGTTCCGCCTCGATCAAGGCCGGACGCAGCGCCTCGGTGCGGTGTGCGTAGAGCCTCAGCTCGGCCCGAACGAAGACCCAGTTGTCGTCGAGCGAAAAACCCGCATCGAAAACCGCCAGCGTCTTGGCGATCACCTCGGCAAGGGAGTGTTCGGTGAGAGCGGCGTCAGGGATGGCCGCCAAGGCCGTCCTGATCAGCTCAATCAGTCGCGTGCCGCGCTGGCGGACCAGCTCGAGGCACAGCTCGTCCTTGGATTCGAAGTTGCTGTAGAACGCACCGCGGGTGAAGCCGGCACGCTCGCAGATCTCTTCAACGCTGGCGCCTTGGACGCTCTTCTCCGCGAAAAGCTCCGTGGCCGCGGCCATCAACCGCTCCCGGGTCTGCTGACGGCGACTGCTGACTTCGGTTGTGGTCGCCATCGCCCCCTCTTTCCGCTGCTCGCCGCACGACCTCGACGTCGTTTGGATACGACACTGTATCGAATCTCACCGCGTCAGTGCAGATCCGTTGCACACACCACGAGCGCGGGCGCTCTGCCCTAGGCTGCCGTCGTGCGGGCGCGCGCACCTGAGCCGAACGCGCAGTCCTGCGCTGCGCCGATCGAAGGGATTTGTGTTGCTCACCATGCGCCCCGCTGCCGCCATCCTCATCGGAGCCGTGAGCTCCGCCGTCGCGTTCGCGCTCGCTTTCGCGATGATCGCGAGCCGTCCGCCGTCGACCGCGACCGGCCCGTCAACGGTCCGTTCAGTGATCGTCGAGGTCGCCGTCGACGGGGTCTCCGCACTGGCAACCATCACCGACACCAGTGGCCAAAGCACACTCCTGCTGAACCCGGACGCCGATGCGTACGGCGACCCCGGCCAGACCAAGAAGACCTACACGCTGACAGTCCCCGCCGGCGGAACGCTTTCGGTCTCCGTGCAGCCCGTGAGCGGCTCAAGCGAGTGGAGCACATCCGCGACCTCGAGCTGCGGCATCTACGCCGACGACAACGGCTCCCACGGGACGCAACTCGTCACCCGTCAGTCAATCGGAGTCATCGGCACGACCACGCCGCCAACCGTCTGCACCTGGACCAACCGCTGATCGCCGAGACGCGTCAGTCCGCGGCGGCAAGCACCGCCTCACCGCGGGGTCCCGTCCAGCCTCGGAAGGTCAGCCACAGCCCCAGCGACAGCTCCCACAAAAAGATCGGGATCACCGCCACGGCCGACCACACCGAGATCTGGGTGTTCACCCCGAACACTGTGGCCAGCACCGATGCGGCCTGCAGCGGGGCACCGAAAAGCCCGAGCAGGGGGATGGCCCGAGGAACCATCCGCGCACGAAACAGCGCGGTGCCCAGCAGGCAGGCATTGACCGCCGGCATCAGGCCCGGGCCGAGCAGGAAGCTCCAGTCACGCAGGCTCACCAGCCCGGCAGCCACCACCGTCGCGCCGGCTCCGGTCTGCCCATCGAGGCGCAGGCTGACCACGGCGAGCAGGGCGAGCACGCCGACCGCGATGATCGCGGCCTCCATCGTCCGCGAGACCACGAACCCCATGGCGCCCGCCGGCGCCGTCCGACGCAGGACGGGGTAGAGCACAACGGCCGTGCCGATACAGGCCGCGGCATTGACCAGGTCCAAGACGATGCCGCCCAACACGGGCGTCACCGCGCCGGCTCCGGTGACGAAAGCCGGCCCGTCGAGCACCGCGGACAGCAACGCGAGCGCGGGGATCGAGGCGGCGAATGTCACCAGATAGAGCAGGCCGCCCACGAGGGCGGATCGACGGGTGGTCATGAATCCTCCAGTTCCTGAGGTGTACGGCGTACACTTCAGGAACGACGATAAGGTGTACGCCGTACGCCGTCAAGAGGAGATGGGAAACGTGACCAGCAGCGGTCCATCACGTCCCCGGCTCAGTCGCGAGCGGGTATTGCGTGCAGCCGTCGACCACGCCGACCGCCACGGGCTGGACGCCGTCAGCATGCGCAACCTGGCCAGCGACCTCGGCGTGGTACCGATGGCGCTCTACAAACACGTCTCCGACAAGGAGGAGCTTCTCGACGGCATGGCCGATCTCGTCCTCCAGGAACTGCCGGCGATGAGCGCCGCGGACGAGTGGCGAGAGGCGGTCCGGCGTCGAATCCTGCAAGCGCGGGAGCTGCTCCTGCACCACCCCTGGCTGCGCCGCGTCCTGGAGACCCGTAAGCGACAGACCCCGGCGATGCTCAGCTACCTCGAGACCCTGATCGCCGCCTTCCGCGGCGCAGGTTTCTCCGACCCCCTGACCCACCACGTCATGCACGCTCTCGGCAGCCGCGCCTGGGGCTTCACCCAGGAGCTCTTCGATGATCCCGGGCCGAGCCCCACCCCCGACCCGGAGCTTCTGGCCGCCCTGGCGCAGCAGTTCCCGAACATCGCAGCCACTGCCGCGGCCGCCCGCCACAGCGCCGGCTCCGTCGTCGAGCGCGGCTGCGACGATCAGTTCGAGTTCGAGTTCGCCGTCGACCTGCTGCTTGACGGGTTCGACCGGCTGCACGCCGCCGACTGGCAGCCACCCATCGGCTGACTTACCGATACATTTGTGTATCGGATACAGTGTTGTATCCGAGTGTTGATGCGTCCGCCGCATCCCCGCCGCTCGTCTGTGTCCACTGGGAAGGTGCCCGCCCGTGTCGTCATTCCTCTATCGCGTCGGACGCGCCAGCTATCGATTCCGAGGACGGGTCGTCGCGGCCTGGGTCGTCCTGCTGCTTGCCGTGGGCGGGCTCACTGCGGCCTTCGGCGGCCACTTCAACGACACCTTCACCATTCCCGGCGCCGACTCGACCGTCGCCCTCGACCACCTCAAGGCGACCTTCCCCGAGGCGGCCGACTCCACAGCGACCGTGCTCGTCACTGTTCCGGACGGCTCCCAGCTCGAAGACGCGAGCGTGAAGAGCGCGGTCAAGGACTGGCTGAAGACCATCGAGAAGCTGCCCTTCGTCAACGGCACCATCGGTCCCTACAGCTCCCACGTCACCCACCTGATCAGCTCCGACGGACGCAGCGGGCGCGTCACCGTGCGCGTGAAGGGATCCACGTCCACCTTCACCGATGCCCAGCGCGCCGAGCTGACCAGTACCGCGGAGGGCCTGACCACGAAACTCCCCGGAACAAAGGTGCTGGTCGGCGGCGACGTCTACACCGTGAACGTGCCCCACCTCAGCGCGGTCGAGGCGATCGGCTTGGGAGTCGCGATCATCGTCCTGCTGATCACCTTGGGGTCATTGGTCGCCTCGGTGATGCCGGTCGGCAGTGCACTGGCCGGGGTGGGCCTGGCAGTGATGATCACCCAGATCGCCGCCGGCATCATCGACATTAGCTCGACCACCTTGATGCTGGCGATCATGCTGGGGCTGGCGGTCGGCATCGACTACTCGCTGTTCATCATCTCTCGGCACCGCGACCAGCTCGCCACCGGCATGGACGCGGAGGAGTCGGCCGCCCGCGCGGTGGCAACCGCCGGCTCTGCGGTCATCTTCGCCGGCCTGACCGTGATCATCGCGCTGGTCGGGCTCAGCATCGCCGGCCTGCCATTCCTCACCGCGATGGGCGTGTTCGCCGCTGTCGGTGTCGCCCTCGAAGTCCTGCTAGCGCTGACTTTCCTGCCGGCTCTGATCGGTTTCGCCGGCGAGCGGCTGCGCCCGAAGGAACGCAAGCGCGTCAGCAGGCGTCGAGCCGGGAAGGTCAAGCGACCCTCCTTCGCGGGCTGGTGGGTCGGCCTGGTCACCAAGGTGCCGCTGCTCACCATCGTGATCGTCCTGGCCGGCCTGGGCGCCCTGGCCTATCCGATGAAGGATCTCTACCTGGCTCTGCCCACCTCGGTGCGCTCGCAGCCCGACACCCAGGCGCGCCAGACCGCCGACGCGATCACCCGCGCCTTCGGCGTCGGCTACAACGGACCGCTGATCGTGACCGCCGACATCGTCGAGTCCGATGACCCGGTGAAGGTCATGGACGGCCTCCGCGACGACATCGAGAAGCTGCCCGGCGTCGAAGCGGTGGTGGCGTCCACCCCGAACCCGAATGTCGACACCGGGATGGTGCAGGTGATCCCCACCACCGGCCCGGACGACCCCGCGACCACAGCGCTGGTGCAAGAGCTGCGCGCCAAGAAGGCCGACTGGAAGCAGGAGTGGGGCGTGAACACCGCCGTCACCGGATTCACGGCGATCTCGATCGACGTCACCGACCGCCTGCGCGAGGCGCTGCTGCCGTTCGGCATCTTCGTGGTCGGGCTGTCGCTGGTGCTGCTGACGATGGTCTTCCGCTCGATCTGGGTGCCGATCAAGGCCGCGCTGGGCTACCTGCTCAGCGTCGGCGGCGCCTTCGGCGCGACCACCTTGGTCTTCAATCAGGGATGGGCGCGGCAGGCGATCAACCTGGCGGAGCCCGGGCCGGTGATCAGCTTCCTTCCGATCATCTTGATGGGCATCCTCTTCGGCTTGGCCATGGACTACGAGGTCTTCCTGGTCTCCCGGATGCGGGAGGAGTTCGTTCACGGCAACACCGAACGGTCGGTGGAGGACGGTTTCGTCCATTCGGCGAAGGTCGTCGCCGCGGCCGGAGCGATCATGTTCGCCGTCTTCGCCTTCTTCGTGCCCAACGGCGAGGGCCCCATCAAGTCGATCGCCTTCGCTTTGGCGATCGGGGTCGCGCTTGACGCCTTCGTGGTCCGGATGACGCTGGTTCCCGCGGTGATGAAGCTCCTCGGACGGCACGCCTGGTGGCTGCCGCGCTGGCTCGATCGGCTGCTGCCCAGCCTCGACATCGAGGGCGAGGGCCTTACTCGACAACTCTCGCTGAGCGACTGGCCGAGCGCAGCTGACGATTCCGCGATCGTTGCCGAAGGGCTCAGCGCCGTCCACAACGGGCGCCCCCTGTTCACCGACGTCGCGGTCCGGCTCGAGCGCGGCGGTCTGCTGGTGATCGAGGCCGAGCCCGCCCAGCGCCGCGTGCTGATGCTCGCCCTGGCCGGACGGCTGTCTCTGGACGGCGGCAAGCTCAAGACGCTCGGACTGGTACTGCCCGAGGAAGCGCCGGTGCTGCGCAGCCAGGTGCCCGTCCTCGGGCCAACCGTTCCCCACTTCGGCCGGGTGCTGCGCAAGCATCGCGGCGGGCTGGTCTTCGTCGACGGGGTTGACGAGCTCTCCGATGTGCAGGAGCGGTCGCTGCGCAAGGCGATGAACGAGCCGGACGGGCCGCCGACCACCTGGGTGATCGGCATCCTTCCCGGCTCCCCGCTGACCGAGCAGCTCAGCGGCCCCTTCCAAACCTTGCGACTGCCCTCCCACCTGGCCCTCGAAGGAGCGACCCGATGAACCTCGAACAGGTCAACGCCAAGCCGGCCCGCTGGTGGACATTGCTCGGCCTGGTGCTGGTGCCGCTGCTGGTCGCCGGCGGATTCCTGGTGGCCGGGCTCAATGACGGCGGACGGCTGCACACGGTCAAAGCCGCCGTGGTGAATCTCGACGACCCGGTGACCGTCAACGGTCAGTACATCCCGCTCGGCCGTCAGCTGACCGCCAACCTGGTCGACTCCCAACGCGTGGAGAACCTGACCTGGAATCTCGACACTGAAGCCAACGCTCGCACCGGGCTGGCCAACGGCAGCTATGCGGCCATGGTGCTGATCCCGAAGAACTTCTCGGCATCGGCGACGTCGTACTCCAAGGATGCAGCCGACGCCGAACGTGCGGTGATCGAGTTGTCGACCTCGCCGGTGGCGGGGGTTGCCGACGGCACGCTAGGTAAGGCGGTGGCCATGGAGGCTGCCACCGCGCTCAACGAGACGCTGACGTCGGGCTATCTGGACAAGATCTACATCGGCTTCAACGACATGGGTGATCAGTTCCAGACGATGGCCGACGGCTCCCGCGACCTCGCCAAGGGAGCCAGCAGCCTGTCCGACGGCATCACCCAAGCTTCCGACGGCAGCGCCCAACTGGCGACCGGAGCCGGGTCGCTGGCCTCGGGCATGGGAACCCTGGCGTCGAAGACCGCCTCGCTTCCGTCCTCGACCAAGAAGCTCGCCGACGGCACGTCGAGCTACGTGACCGGCGTCAACCAACTCATCGATCAGACCATCGCCGCGTTGCCGCAGCAGAAGCAGCTGGCCGACGGCGTCGATCAGCTCAGCCAGGGCGCAACCGGCATCAGCTCGGGCCTCGGCCAGTACCAAAGCGGCCTGGAGAGCAACGCCGCCCAGGCTCAAGACACCGCTGACGCGCTCAAGAAGTTGCTCGTCGCCGCGGGTGGCGGAGACGCCACGGCGGCGGCCAAGGCGGTGGCCACGATCAAGGCGGCCTGTGACATCGACACCGACACCGCCAAGCTCGGTACCGACGGTCCGATCTGCGTCGCCTCACTCACCGCAACCGCGAAGGCCCTCGACGGCGCGGCCGCCGGCCTCGACACCAAGGACCCCCAAACCGGTCAGAGCCTGAAGTCCGGCGCGGCCGGCCTGGCTTCCGGTTTGGCCAAGCTGGACGCCCAGTTGCAGGCCTCACTTCCCGATGTCGCCAAGACCACCGCCCAGCTGAACGCGCTGAAGGCGGGCGGAAACCAGCTTTCCTCCGGCGTCGGCCAGCTCGCCGGCGGCATGCCGGCTCTCACCGACGGGATCGCCTCTGCGGCCTCCGGCGCATCGAAGCTCGCCGACGGCGTACAACAGCTGAGTTCGGGGTTGAGTCAGGCCAGTAGCGGCGGCGCCAAGCTCGCCGACGGCACCTGGAAGCTCGCCGACGGCATCGCCCAAGGCAAGGACAAGCTGCCGAGCTACACCACCTCGGACCGGAAGAACCTGGCTGACGTGGTTGCACAGCCCATCTCGACCGAGGGTCTCACCGGCCTGGCAAATCCCAACGTCGGCTGGGTCAGCCTGCTGCTCGTGCTGGCCCTGTGGCTGGGCGCGATGACGACCTATCTGGTCTTGAAGGCGGCCACGCGCGGCCTCCTCGGCGCCGCTGAGCCGACGTTCAAACTCATCGTCGAAGCGCTCACGCCCGGGGTGGCGGTCGTGCTCACTCAGGCCGCCGTACTCGCCGGCCTTGCTCACCTGGGGCTGGGCCTGACCTGGCAGAAGAGTCTGTCGGTGGCCGGGTTGCTGCTGCTGGCCGGATTCGCGTTCGCGCTGATCAATCACGCCCTGGTGATCTGGGGAGGTGGTTTCGGACGCATCGTCGCTTTGCTGCTCGCCCTGCTCGGCACCGCTGCGGTAATCGCCCCGGCAGCTCCGGCTTGGCTGACAGCGCTGCGTCCGATCTCCCCGATGACGCCGGTGCTCGACGCCATCCGAGCCGTGATCACCGAGTCGTCGGGGGCGTCGGCCCTGACCTTCGTGGTGGTCGGCTGGATGCTCATCGGCCTGCTGGCCAGTTCGGTCGGCATCGCCCGAAAGCGCACCACCTCGCTGGCTGCCGTCCTCGCGGTCTAGCGCCCAGACCAGCCGTCCGGACCGCCGTCACGACGGCGGCTGCAGCGCCGGTCCGCTGAGTTCTGGGCCCGGCGGCCTGCGATGGGGTCGCGGACGCGTCCGGCTAACCGGCCTCGGAGTGACGCTGTCGGCCCTCGTCGACCATCCGCGGTGCCGGCGGCTCCGGAACGATCAGGGATTCGACCGGCAGCTGCGGTGCGCGTTCGGCCGCAGCCGTACGCAGCGCGACCGCGCGGTGAAAGTCAGCCTGAGTCGGCATGCCGTAGGCGCGCGCGGTGGTGTCATGCATCTCGACCACATAGCGGTAGATGCGCTCAGCGAACTGGTGGGCGATCTCGCCGGGCGCGGCACGAAGCGGCCGTCCGAACACGATGTGGACATGCGGACGTCCGGCGACCGGAACGTTCTGCCCGTAGGGCATCGCCGCGTAAGCACCCACCAGGGCGATCGGCAGGATCGGCGCATTCCGCGAAATGCTCAGTGCGGCGGCGCCAGGGGTGAACCGGGCCATGGCACCGGTCCGTGATCGGGTGCCTTCGGGAAAGATCAGCAGCGGGACGCCTTCGGAGAGCAGCACGCCGGCCATCCCCCGACGATTGCGCGCACCTTGGCGCTCGACCGGGAAGGAGTTGAAAAACAAGGTGGTGGGCAAGGCTTTGTACCAGGACTGGAAGAAGTAGTCCGAAGCCGCACCGGCCGAGAGATTCTTGGACAGGCGCCGGGGTAGTGAGCCGAAGATCAGTGGGGCGTCGAGGTGGCTGGAATGGTTCGCGACAGCGACGAAGGGCGCCTTGAGGGAGTCCAGGTTGCGCCGTCCATGGATGTGGACGGTGAGCGCCGACCACATGTACGGCTTCATCACCAGGTGCTGCGCAGCGAACCGAGCGGCGCCCGGCAGTGGCGATGTGTACCTGTTGGTCTTCGGTTCAGACACCGGTTCCCTCCCGTTGGCGAACTCATAGAGTCTCCCACTTCGTCCGCTTTCGGGCTAGGCGAACCCGTTCGCACCGGCGCGGCCGGCGCCAGGGCTGCCGTCGTGGACGTTCAGTCGCGGCTGTGGGTGAGGCGCCTCGAGACCCAGCGCACACCCGAGCGTGGCAGCAGGTCGAGCCCGACGCGCGCCAGCTTCCAGCGCAGCGTCGGCACCGACACCACGACGCCGCGATCGCAGTCCGCCAGGGCCTTGGTGACACAGCTTTCGGCGTCGACCCAGATCCAGTCGGGGATGGAGGTTGTCGGCAAGCCGGCGCGCTGGTGAAACTCGGTGCGCACCCACCCCGGGCACAGGGCGGTCGCCGTCACTCCTGAGCCGGCCAGCTCGTTGGCGAGTCCTTCGGTGAACACCTTCACCCAGGCCTTCACCGCGGAGTAATTGCCCTGAGTCACCCACGCCGACAAGGAGGCGACGTTGAGGATGCGACCCCGCCCCCGTTGTTTCATGGCCCCGGCCGCGGCAAGGCTGAGCTCGGCGACCGCGGTGCACATCACATCGATGGCACGGCGGGTTTCGCTCCGATCGGCCTCGAGAAGGTGATTAGTCAGGCCGAAGCCGGCGTTGTTCACCAGCAGGTCCACCGGCCGCGCGACGTCTTGCAGTCGCTGAGCCAGCGCATCGACTTGCTCGGCCGCTCCGAGATCGGCAGCGAAGACCTCGACCTCCACCCCGAACCCCGCCCGCAGCTCGGACGCGAGGAGTTCGAGCCGCTCAGCGTCGCGAGCGACCAGGACCAGGTCATTGCCCCGCTCGGCACAAGCGCGTGCGAAGGCCGTCCCCAGACCGGCGCTCGCGCCGGTGATCACTGCTGTCGCCATGCCCGGCACGCTACTGCACCCGGCAGCGATGCCCCAGCGGACCCCGGCTTGCGTGGTGGCCGCGCGCGCCCGTCGTTAGGCCGCCAGGCCGGCGTCGATGGTCAACAGATGCGACCTCGCGGCCAACCGGCGCAGCGTGCGGCTGCAGCGGTAGCGCACCAGTTCCGCACTCACGCCGAGAACCTCGCCGGCCCGGGCACTGCTGAGCCCGGCGATGTAGACCAATGACAGCGTGCGATGGTCGAGCTCGTCGATCAGTCGCAGCGATCGGGCCATTGCCAGCGTCTCGCCTGCCGACGGCTCGCCCTGTTCGAAACCGGCGACGACCGCCGCCACTGGTCGGGGCAGCTCCGGCGTAACCGCGGCGGTCAGCCGCCGCCGCAGGGTCCACGACAGGTTGGCCGCGATCGAGCGGGGACGCCGCGGCAGGGGGTACTCCGCAATGGCCAGCCACAGCTCGGAGACCGCTTCAGCGAACACCTCGTCTCGTCCGGCGCTGACGGCCACCGCCTTGCCCAGCAGAGCCTGCAGCACGACCCGGTGGGCAAGCCCTTCGCCGTCGGCGCCCAAGCGGAGCAGCGCGGCGAGCACCGCGTCGGGTGCGGCAGAGATTGCCGGTAGCAGGTCGGCGAAGTCCGCGGCTTCAGCCAACGCCGACTCGCGCTCGGCCCAGGCCGCCACCACCGGACCGGAGACGGCGACGAGTTCGGCCCACTCGCCATTCAGGGCCAACAAAGTAGGACTGGTCACCGCCACAGCCTCGCCAGGAGGTGTTGCCGGCGATGTTGACCAACTCCGCGCAGGTGCTGTCGCTTACACCACGCGCCGTGGTTCCGCTAACAATTCGGCAACAACCTGTGGACGCCCGAGCAGGATCGCTGGCACGCGCGTAGCATTGAATCGTACTCATCCGGGGTTGACAGCCGGTTTTACTGTCATCACGTTCGCCCGGGGGGCCACTCGGATATCCAGCGGCCCCCCGGTGCCACCACCCTCACCCGGCGGACCGCGCTTCGAAATCCGAAGCGCGGCAGCGCGGTGCCCGCTCGCCTGATCCTTCCGATCGAAGACATCAACGACTACGCCGGGGCCTGCCCCCACCTTGGACGCTGACCGTACTCTTGGATTTGTTGATCCCCCGAAAGGAACCCATGCAGGTGCATGCCCCGGCGCCGGCCAAGAAAGGCCTGTTCGACAAGGTGGCTCTGGCCTCCCTGGTCGGCGTGTCTGTGCTGGCCGTGCTCGGCGTGACCATGGTGACCGTCTATCTCAACCGGCTGACCGACAGCACCGAGGCGCTCGACCACAGTGCGGCGATGCCCGCCTACATGGGACGGCCGGCGGCCGTGGTGGGAACCAACGGCATTTCGCCGATCAACATCCTCATTCTGGGCACCGTCGACGGTGACCTGCGCTCGGTCGCGATCGCGAACCTGTCCGCGTCCCGACGCAGCCTCACCTTGATCGTCGCCCCCGACGAACTGAGCGTAGATGGCGGCACGCAGACCCTCGCCTCCACCTACGCGATGGATCCGTCCATCACCGTCCGCGCGATGGAGGGTCTGACCCGGACGCGGATGGATCATCAGGTGCAACTCGACCTGAGTTGCCTGGCCAAGGTGGCCGATGACGCCGACAGCCTGGCGCTCAGCGGCTCACCGGTGGCCACCGCGCTGCCGACATTGCACATGGCCGACAGTGCACCGTCAGCGAACGCGCTGGCGACGGGCGCCCTGGTGCGCGCATCGCTGATCGCGCTTGACCGCCGCTACAGCGTGCTCGATCCCGGCCGGTTCGCGCGGATCCTCGATCAGCTGAACCCGTGCATGAAGGTCGACGCCCAGTTCACCCCGGACGTCGTGCAGGCGGCGGTGATGGAGACCAGCATCCACCCCAGCGACATCAGACTGTGGCTGTTGAACACCGACCGTGCCAACAATCAGTTGCTGGCAGATCCGACCTCGCTCGGCCAGCTGCGCAACGGCCTGGCCGCGCCGCAGCTGGAGTCGACACCCGAGTACGACCAGCACGCCATGCTTCCGAAAGGACCGTGATCATGCGTTCATCCGGCAGAACCCCCGCCTGGTGGCGGACGATCCAGGTCGTCGCGGTACTCGGTGCCGCGGGCTACTCCGCCTGGTGGTACTGGCAGCGCCAGAACAAGGCGGGCGCTGCGCTGTGGGCCGCCGGTACCGACGTCGTCGACTGAGCGGACGCCCGCCGGGCCTATTCGAAGTAGTCGGTCTGCTCGTCCGGCGGAGTGAGGGCCAGGCTCAGTGCCTCGCCGACAGCCTCGGCGTGGTCGGCCGGATCAGCCACGGTGTTGAGCCGGTCGCGGAGTTCACGGTCGCTCGAAGCTGTCTGGGTCAACAGGTCAACGGTCTCGAAGACGAACTCCACCGGATCCCCGCCGCGGGAGTACCGCAGCCACAAGGTCAGCTCCGCCGGGGGCCATTGCTTGCCGTAGGACTCCTCGATCCCCAAGTCGGGATAGCGCCGCACAAAGGAGGCCGGGTCAGTGCGAAAGCTGATGGCGATGCCGTCGGCGTCTTCGCATACCTGGCCGAGGTCGAACCCAAAGGGAGAAAGTTCGTCGCTGAGGGCATCGAGGTAGCCGTCCGGCAGCTGCATGCTTCAACGGTACTGGACGGGCAAGCCGCGCACGCCTGCCTGCCGGCTTTGGTCATTGGCGCGCGATCTCGCGAGGAGTGGAGCATAGGGGACTCGAACCCCTGACCCCCTGCTTGCAAAGCAGGTGCTCTACCAACTGAGCTAATGCCCCGCGGCCGATATTGTCGCATCCCGCAGCCCAGCGACGCCAAATGGGGGCCGCAACGGCGACCACACTGGCCAAATCGACCCTCTGGAACCGGCCAACTACCCTGGAAGCCATGTGGTCCAAGCGTCAAGAGGTCGACTATGTGCTGCAGCGGCACAACACGCTGCTCGCGCTGCGTCGTCCTCAGCGCTCCCTGGAGAACGCAGACGCGTGCGATGCCGATCCGATCTTGATCCGCTCCGCAGTCCACCACGGTGAGCCGTCAACCGTGCCCTGCCCGATCTGCTCCGCGCCCCAGCTGACCAACCTGAACTACGTGTTCGGCGACCAGTTGGGCCAATACTCCGGACGAATCAAGTCCACCGATGAGCTGATCGAGATGCAGAACCAGTACGGTGAGTTCACCGTGAGGGTGGTCGAGGTCTGCACACGGTGCGGCTGGAACCACATGATTTCCACCTACCTGCTCGGCGACGGCACCAAGCGCCGTCCGCCCCGCCGACAGCAGACCGTTGAGGACATTTATGGGTAAGCCGAAACGGGCGAACGCCGCGGGTGATCCCGGCACCGCCGCAGGTGCGAGCACCACCAAGCGGAAGAAAAAGCCGCTCGCACTCCGGATCGCATTGTGGGGACTCGTCACGTTGGTCAGCCTCGGGCTGATCGGCGCAGGGGTCGTTGCCTACGCCTACACCACCATCAAGCTGCCTGACCCCAACTCCGACTTCCGCACCAACACGACCTTCGTGTACTACAACGACGGCAAGACCCCCCTCGGGTCGTTCCAGGTGCAGAACCGCGTCAGTCTCAACTACGACCAGATCCCGCAATCGGTCAAGGACTCCATCGTCGCGGCGGAGAACCGAACCTTCTGGACCGACCCAGGCATCTCCGTGACCGGCCTGTTCCGCGCAGCGCTCGGCCTGGTGGGTATCGTTCCGGCCGACGCGACCGCGTCCGGCGGCGGTTCGACGATCACCCAGCAGTACATCAAGATCATGTACCTCACTCAGGAGCGAAGCTTCTCCCGGAAGTTCACCGAGATCCTGCTCGCGGCCAAGATGGGCCAGGAGATGACCAAGGAGCAGATCCTCGGCGGCTACCTGAACACGGTCTACTTCGGACGGGGCGCCTACGGCATCGAAGCCGCCGCGCAGGCCTACTTCAAGAAGCCGGCCGCCAAGCTCTCCCTGGCCGAGTCCACGGCCCTGTGTGCCATCGTCAACTCCCCGGGCAACCTCGACCCAACCAAGGGCACCAAGCAAGCCGCCGATCTTCTGCAGCGCTACCAGTACACCCTTAACGGCCTGGTCGAGATGGGCAAGATCACCGCAGCCCAGAAGGAGAAGATCTATAGCGCGCTGCCGGCCTTCAAGCCCGAGAACACCGACCAGCGCATGGGTGGCGAGAAGGGCTACCTGCTGACCATGGTGCGGGCCGAACTCGTGGCCAAGGGCTTCACCGACCAGCAGATCGCCGGCGGCGGACTCAAGGTGATCACCACCTTCGACAAGAGCGCCGAGGATGCAGCGGTCAAGGTCGGAACACAGCAGACGCTGCGCGCCGCCAATGGCGACAAGAAAGCGGCCAAGAAACTCCATGCGGCGATCTCCTCGATCGACAACGCCACCGGCGGGGTGCTCGCGATCTACGCCGGCAACCCGGACTTCGTGAAGAACAATCGCAACTGGGCAACCACGCCGCGAGAGACCGGCTCCACTTTCAAGACCTACGCGCTCGCCGCGGCCCTGCGCGAGGGCTGGACGCTCAACGACAAGATCAGCAGGCAATGGACCAGCCGCGGATACGGCAAGGGCTACCGCCCGAACCCGAACGGCAAGAAGACCACCCTGCAGAATGCCACCACCAACTCGATCGACCCGGCCTACTTCAACCTGGTCAGCCAGCTGAAGGGTGGCGGCGAGGCAGTGGGCGCCGCGGCCAACGATGCCGGCGTCCCGAGCTATTCCGACTGGGTGCTGAACGCCTCGATGCCACTGGGCACGCCGAGCGTCAGTCCCATCGACCAAGCCTCCGGCTACTCAACCTTCGCCAATCAAGGCGTGCACCGTCCCTGGCATGTGGTTGCTGAGGTGTGGGACACCACCCCGGACGGCTCCAACGCGGCGGCCAACAGCCAGGGCAAGAAGGTCTACGCCGCCGACACCACCGGCGTCCAGGGCATCGAACCTGACGTCGCGCAGGACGTCACCTACGCGCTGACCAAGGTCGTCAGCAGCGGCACCGGTCGGGCGGCCGGCTATGTCGGCTATCCGGTCGCCGGCAAGACCGGCACCAAGGGCCAGCCGGATCCGAAGGGCAGGTACCTGCCACGGCAGACGATCGCCACCTGGTTCGTGGGGTACACCCAGCAGATCTCCACCGCGGTGATGTACGTCAAGGGCGACAGCGGCCACGAGGACCTCGGCCGCAGCTGGTACGGCGGCGGCGCGGCCACGCAGACCTGGGCGGCCTACATGAAGCTCGCCATGGCCGGCAAGGATCGGATCTCGTTCGACGGCCCGACGAAGCGGGTCTCGACGCAGTCGCCGACGAAGGATCCGACGACGGCCGCCCCGACCTTCGTCCCGACGCCGACCCCCACGCCGACCCCGCCACCCACTCACGAGCCCAGCCCCACCCACACCGGTGGGGGCGGCGGAACGCCGACGCCCGATCCGCCGACACATTCACCGACCCCGTCACCAACCGGCTAGGCCCGACCGGTGACAGCTGCTGAGGGGCCATCACTGGCGAAGATGCTCGGGGGCAGGATCGGCACCCACGCCCGTCCCACCGGGTGGTGGTTTCGAGCCTGGCCCTGGGCCTTCGGCGCTTTGACGCTGAACTTCGTGGTGCTGCTGCTGCGGCAACTGCCGTGCGAAGTGGGCGGCCAGACCAACTACCTGGCGCTGTGCTACTCCGATGTACGGGTGCTGTGGTACTGGCGTGGGCTGCAGGACGGCCAAGTGCCGTACTTCCAGTTCCCCCAGGTGGAGTATCCCGTCCTCACCGGCGCCTTCATGGAACTGGGACGCCGCCTGGTGGTGCTGCTCGGTGGGCAGAGTCAGCCGGGCCTGACCGGCGACGCGATCGCCTACGCCGATCACCTCTTCTTCGGTGTCACCGCCGTCTTGATCTTCCTGCTGTTCGCCGTGCTCGTCTGGGCGCACCTGCGGATGCACCGGCCCTGGGATGCGCTGATGATCGCGCTGAGCCCGGCAATCCTCACCACCGGATTGATCAACTGGGACGCCCTGGTGGTCACCCTCACCTCGGTGGCGCTGTTGGCCTGGTCGCGGCGCAAGCACGCCTGGGCGGGAGTCTGGTTGGGGCTGGCGGTCGCAGCGAAGCTGTACCCGCTGCTGCTGCTCGGGCCGCTCTTCGTTCTCGCCCTGCGCACAGGCAAGTGGCGGGAGTTCTTCGCCACCCTTGGCGGGGCCGTCGGGGCGTGGCTGGTGGTGAACCTGCCGGTGATGATCTGGGCGCCGGAAGGCTGGCTCTACTTCTGGACGTTCAACGTCGGGCGCGGTGCCGACCTGGGTTCGATCTGGTACGCCCTCGACCTGGCCGGCATCACCATCCCTGCGTTGTCGACCGTCGAGACCTTGCTGCTCCTGTTCGGCGCGCTCGGCATCGGGGCCCTGCTGTTGTTCGCTCCGCGGCGCCCCCGGCTGGCGCAGGGCGCGTTCCTGATCGTGGCGCTGTTCTTGGTCGTCAACAAGGTCTATTCGCCGCAGTACGTGCTGTGGTTGCTGCCGCTGCTGGTGCTAGCT
The DNA here is from genome assembly GCA_036788135.1 of Propionicimonas sp. GTDB lineage: Bacteria > Actinomycetota > Actinomycetes > Propionibacteriales > Propionibacteriaceae > Propionicimonas. Next base: position 3,396 of record DAIQNZ010000002.1, on the reverse strand, counting down.
CGGCCGAAGTGGCTGGATTGGGCGATCTTCAGCGTCGCGGAGACGCTCTACTTCGTCGCCATCTGGGCGCACTTGGACGGAGTGTTGTCGACATCCGATGCCAGCGGCAAGTTCTACTGGCTGGCCGTCTTCCTCCGCGTCGGCGTCCAGCTGTGGCTGATGAGCCGGGTGATCACCGACATCTTCGACCCGTCCGGCGACCCGGTGCGCGCCGACGGCTCGGACGATCCCGACGGCGGCGTCTTCGATCAGGCACCGGACGCCGCGTGGCTGCAACGGCTTCGCACCCGTCGGACCGGGCAGCTCACCGTCACCGGCACGCTAACGACGTCGGCGCCGACGTCTCAGGACGGGTTCGGTGTCGCGACTCCCGAGTCGAGCCCGGTCACTGAGACCGACAGCCAGCAAGACCAACCGGGCGGTCTTTCGGTGCTGCGCGGGTCGTTCTCCGCGACGGACGATCCTGACTCCACCGCTGCGACCGACGTCCGGTACTCGTGAGCCCGCAGCGCGGTCACGACCAGGTGCGCCTGGTAGTGCAGACCTGGTTCGGGACACGTTTGGTGATGGTCCTGGTGGCGGTGTGGATCGCGATCACCGACCATCGCACGCTCGCTGAGCAGCTGAACAGCTGGGATGTGGTCCACTACCTGACCATTGCCCAGCAGGGGTACACGAACCCGGACCTGGTCGCGTTCTTCCCGGGCTGGCCGATGCTGCTGCGGCTGATGTCGATGATCCCCGGCACGTCCATGCTGCTGCTGGGAACGCTGCTGTCGCTGATCGCCAGCGGGTTCGCCGCCGCCGCCCTCTACCGCTTCGCCGGCGCTCCTGGCGCGATCGCCTGGCTGCTCGCCCCGGCCGCGGTGTTCACCATGGTGCCGTACACCGAGTCGGTCTTCTGCGCCGCCGCCTTCTGGGCCTGGGAGCGGGCCACCAGCAAGCACTGGACGGCCGCCGCTGTGCTCGCCGCGGTCGCCATGTCGATCCGGGTCTCCGGACTGTTCCTGATCATCGCGCTCGCCGTCCTGGCGCTCACGCAAACCGGACGCCGCGAGGTCCGACTGGGCCGGCTGGCTCGGCTGCTGATTCCGACCGCCGTGTTGGCCGGCTACCTGATCTACCTGCGGATCAGCCTGGGCAGCTGGACGGCCTGGTACGACAGCCAGGCGCGCGGCTGGTCGCGGGAGTTCACGTGGCCGTGGGTGGCGCTGCAGCACACGATCGAGGCGGCCACTCCCGGCGGCTACGCCGACTCGATGGGCTGGTCGGGGATGTTCACCTGGGAGTTGATCAGTGTGGCCGTCGGCGTGCTGATCATGCTGGTCAGCCTCTTTCGCAAGCGCTGGGCTGAGGCGGTGTGGGTCGGCGGGCAGCTGGCCGCCTTCTCGACCTCGTATTGGTTCATGAGCGTCAACCGTGCGGCCCTGCTGTGGTTCCCGCTGTGGGATCAGCTCGGCAACGGGCTGGCGCACGACGGCGGCCGACGGCGGCTGCCAGGCTGGCGCATCGCGGTGAACTGGGTCCTGGTCGCCGCAGCTGTGGTCGTCCAAGGCTGGTGGTCCTGGAGGTTCCTCACCGGCCAGTGGGCCAGCTGAGGATCGCGCGTCTGTCTCGGCACAGGTACGACTTGGCATTGACACCTATGGTTACGTAACCGTAGGTTTGTGGTCACTGGATGCAGCGAGGCGCTGCCACGCGCGTCGTTTCATCACAGCGGAACCGAAGGTCCGGGCGGGAGCCCGCGCCGGCGACGCAACCCTGCCACCGGCCCCACCAGCCGCCGGGCGGCAGAGCAACAGCCCAGGCCAGACGCCCCGACACCCAGGAGAGCAGTGACCGAACCTCTTGCCGGCCCCGACTTCGTACAGCTTCTCGACCCGACCGGACATCGCGTCGAACATCCCGACTTCCACTTCAGCGGCAGTGACGCCGACCTGGCCGGAGATCTGCGCGACATGATCCTGGCCCGGCGCATCGACGCCGAGGCCACCGCCCTGCAACGCAAGGGCGAGCTGGGGCTGTGGCCGCCGCTGCTGGGCCAGGAAGCCGCCCAGATCGGCTCGGCCCGCGCCACCCGCGACCCGGACGTCGTCGTCCCGAGCTATCGCGAGCACGGCGTGGCCTGGTGCGCCGGCATCGACCCGCTCGACCTGCTCACCACTTTCCGCGGGACCGGGATGACCGAGTGGCCCAGCCGCCCGGCCACCTTCCACCCGTACTCCTTCGTCATCGGCACCCAGACGCTGCACGCGGTCGGCATGGCCATGGGCATCCAACGCGACGGCCTGGTCGGTAACCCCGACGAGAACGACAACGGTGCAGCCATCGTCTACTTCGGCGACGGCGCCACCAGCCAAGGCGACGTCAACGAGGCCTTCATCTTCGCCTCCAGCTTCGCCGCCCCGGTGGTCTTCTTCTGCCAGAACAACCAATGGGCGATCAGCGAGCCGATCGCGCTGCAGTCACGGATCCCGCTCTATCGCCGAGCCGCCGGATTCGGCTTCCCCGGCGTCCGGGTCGACGGCAACGACGTGCTCGCGGTTCGCGCGGTCACCGAATGGGCGATGGACCGCGCCCGCAAGGGCAACGGCCCGACGCTGATCGAGGCCTACACCTACCGGATGGGCGCGCACACCACCTCCGACGACCCGACGAAGTACCGAGAATCCAGCGAAGTGGACGACTGGCGGGCCAAAGATCCGATCGCACGGCTGACCGCCTACCTGCGCGAAACCGGTGCGGTCGACGACGCCTGGTTCGATGCCGTGTCGATCGAGGCTGACGCCCTGGCCGAACGCCTGCGCACCGGCTGCCTCACGCTGCCAGAGCCCACCTTGGAACAGTCGTTCTCGAAGGTCTACGCCGAGACTCCCGAACTGCTACTCGCCCAACGAGACGAGCTGCTGGCCTACGAGGCGTCCTTCCTCGACGGCGACGCGCGCACCGATGGCGCCGTGATCACGGAGGCGGGCCGATGACCACCATGACCATGGCCAAGGCGCTCAACGCCGGGTTGCGCAAGGCGCTCGGCGCCGAACCCCGGGTGCTCCTGGCCGGCGAAGACATCGGCAAGCTCGGCGGCGTCTTCCGCATCACCGAGGGCCTGCAGGCCGAGTTCGGACGCGATCGGGTGATCGACTCACCGCTGGCCGAATCCGGCCTGGTCGGCACCGCGGTCGGACTGGCGCTGCGCGGCTACCGTCCGGTGGTGGAGATTCAGTTCGACGGCTTCGTCTACCCGGCTTTCGATCAGCTGGTCTCGCAGGTCTCCCGGCTGCACTTCCGCACCGGCGGGCAGCTGCGAGTTCCGCTGGTCGTCCGGATCCCCTACGGCGGCGGCATCGGCGCGATCGAGCACCACTCCGAGTCGCCGGAGGCCTACTTCGCGCACAC
>DAIQNZ010000001.1:172914-600015 GCA_036788135.1 Propionicimonas sp. | reverse complement strand
ACCAGGCCAGGACGTCCTCCTTGGTGATGTCCTTGAGTTCGGTGTCCCCGAACGTCGGATAGATCTTCGCCTTCAGCAGACGCCGGTAGTCGGCCTGGGATCGAGCCTTCAGCGGCTGCCCGTTGCGGTTGTGGCGATTCTGAACCCACGGGTCGGCATACTCGCGCAGCGTGAGCGCGGCCGCCCTGGCGCGCGTCTCCGCTTCGCGTGCGGCGTCCTCCCGGGCCAAGGGGGAGGTCCACTCGTCGAGGTCGATGAGGCGCCGCTCCTTGGCGAGCCACACCTCGGCGTCGACCTTGGCCATGAAGATTGTCGGGGCGAGGTGGCGCTGGTCATCCGGCCCGACGTAGCTGGCCTGGTAGCCGCTGGACTTCCTCTTGATCGAGCCCCAGGTGCGGCGGTGCTGGGCGCCCATGTGGTGGTAGCAGTAGCCGTTCGCCTTCCGGTCCGTCGCGGCGGGGAGGCGGCATTGAGTGCCGTCCTCCTTCACGAACCGACATCGTCTGTCCGGTGTTCTCGGCCCCGGCTGCTGCACCACGGATGCCTCCAAAGTTGGGTCCTTAGCGGGTCCTTAGCAACCCGAAAGTAGCCTACTTCAGCCCACTTCGTGACTCTACGGTTCGGCCCAGACGGGCAGTAAAAGTCCTAGCCAGCGAGCCGAAAACTGCCTCAGTCGGTCTGGGCGTGGCAGACCTCGCCCTCACGAGTTCGAATCTCGTATCCTCCGCTCTTGGGAAACGGCTCTGACCAGGCTGAACAGCCTGTCAGAGCCGTCTGCCCTATCGGCTGGTTCCCTTAGCAGGTCTTTGGTGATCGCACTCAGACCCGCCACGCGGGGGTCAGGGGCCGAGCAGGACGAGGAACGACGCCGATGCCGTCGGGGCGTCGGTACGCGTTGGGCCTTCAATCCCCAGGCAGCCACCGATGCCGCGTCAGGCTCAGCCGTCCGAGTGGATTGGTCGACCACGCGAGCGTGGCCTGACCGGTGGCCAAGTCCGCGTCGACCTGAAGGACGTGTGGGCAGTGCAGCGGTACAACCTGGGCCTGCAGCCGATCCGGCGACACCCAGGATGCCGCACCGGCCAGAGCCAGATCGGCTCGGTCGGGGAGCGCGCAGTCGACCCGCTCCCAGTGCCCGTCGCCGAGAGGGACGACCAGCTCGCCGTGTGGGTCGCGCACCCGGAGGGCTCCCGCTCCGATGGTGACGACGCCATCCGGCGCAACCTCCGCCGCTGCGGGGCCGACCGCCTTCAACGTCCATTCACCGTCGGTTGGCGAGACGGTTGAGCTCGCGGCCGGCAGCGCGAGGCGGGCGGCGAGCTGATCCGCCCCGCCGGCCTCGGCGAGCGGCGCAGCGTGCACACCGGGTAGCAGGAGATTCCAGACCGCATCCAGCTCGGGCTGCATCTCGTCGGACTGAGCCAGCGCGGCCACCACGAGATCGTGTTCAGGAATCACCAAGCACAGCTGCCCGAAGGCGCCGTCACCGCGCCAGCCGTGCTGCGAGCGCCACAGCTGATACCCGTAGCCGAGGCTCCAGTCGGTGTCGGTGCGCTCGTCGGTGGGGGTGTGGACGGTCATCGCCGCCGCCACCCATTCCCGCGGCAGCACCCGCCGGCCCTGGAACACCCCGCCGCCCAGCAGCGTCATTCCCAAGCGGGCGACGTCGTCGCAGCTGACCCGCAGCCCGGAGAATCCCTGATCGACGCCGCCGGTCTGCTCCCAGCCGGCGGGCTGAATGCCGAGCGGCTCGAACAGCCGGGGGCGCAGGTAGTCGTGCAGTGAATGGCCGCTGGCCCGCTCGACCAGGAGCGCCAGCATCAAGGTCGCGCTGTTGTGGTAGCAGAAGACGCTCCCCGGCTCCTGCTCCGGCTCGATCGCCAGGAACGACCCCGGCAGGTCGTCGACGTCCAGCCGGTTGTAGGTGTCCTCGGTGTGCCCGGTCGACATCGACAGCAGGTGCGCCACCGTGATCCGCGCGCTACGAGGCCCGGCCGTGGCCACCCCGCACAGGTCGGCGACGCGGTCGTCGAGAGCGAACAACCCCTCCTCAACTGCGAGACCGACCGCCGAGGCGGTGAACGGCTTGGCCAGGGAGTACGTCAGCACCCGATCGTCACGGCGGTACGGCGCCCAGGTCAGCGAGCAGGCCACCGAACCGTGCCGCACGATGCTGAGTGCGAACGGACGCACCCCGGCGCGCTCCCACGCCTCCACGAGGCTTTCGATCGCCCGAGGTTCGATGCCGAGCTGCTCTGGTGTGGCGGTAGGCAGCACGCCGGGGCGACCGGGGCGCGCCGAGGTGGTCGGGGTCATCGCGCTGCTCCGGCGAGCATTCCCTTCACGAAGTGCTTCTGCGCGAACGCGTAGGCCAGCACCACCGGTGCGGCGACGATGATGCCGCCGGCCGCGAGCAGTGCGTAGTCGGTCGATCGGCGACCCTGGAAGAACGCCATCCCGAGCGGGGCGGTGCGCAGATCCTCGTCGGTGACCATCACCAACGGAATCAGGAACTCGTTCCAGGTCCACATTCCCAGCAGCATGCACAGCGTGATCAGCGCGGGCCGTACGGCCGGCAGAGCCACCCGCCACATCAGCTGCCACTCCGAGGCGCCGTCGAGCCGAGCAGCCTCGATGATCGAGATGGGGAACGACCGGAACTCGTTGCGCATCCAGAACGTCCCGAAGGCCAGGCCCTGGGCGACCTGGGGCGCGACCAACCCCCAGAAGGTGTTCGTCAGACCGAGGGAGCGCAGGTTGTAGTAGAGCGGAATGATGAAGCCTTCCGCCGGCAGCATCAGGCCCGCCAGCAGGACGAAGAACAGCACCGACGATCCGCGGAACGGCAGCCGCGCGAAGCCGTAGCCGGCTAGCGCCGACAGCGCCACGGTCAAAATCACCACGACGATGGTCACCGACACCGATGTGCGCATGTAGGCGGAGAAGTGGCCTTGTTGCCAGGCCTCGGCGAAGTTGCCCCAGGCGAGCGTGGACGGAATGTGTAAGCCTCCGTCGGCTTCGTCCTGCGGCGTCACCGACGACAGCAACACGCCGATCAGCGGCAACACCGCCAAGGCGGTGAACAAGCCGAGCACGAGGTAGTTCATCGTCGCTTCGGTGCGGGACAGCTTCATGCCTCGTCCTCCTTGACGTCGAATCGGCTGATGCCGTAGCTGATGAGCAGGATCAGAAGGGTGAGCACCACCGCGATCGCCGTTGCTTGGCCGACTTCGCGTTGCATGAACGCCTTGCTGTAGGCCGCGTACGCGGGCACGGTGGTCGAGGTGCCGGGGCCGCCGCGGGTGGTCACGTAGACCAGGTCAAAGGTCTTGATCGCCGAGATGGTGGTCAGGGTCATCGCGACCACGATCTGTCCGCGCAAGGCGGGCAGCGTGATGGCGCGGAACTCCTGGAACCAGTTGGCGCCGTCGAGGCGGGCGGCCTCGAAGATCTCCGGATCGATCGAGGCGACTCCCGACAGGAAGAGCACGATGCACAGGCCGATGCCCAACCAGGTCCCGATCAGGCCGATCGCGGGCAGCGCGAAGGTGAAATCACCGAGCCAGGCGCGCGCCAAGCCGCCGAGGCCGACGGCCCGCAGCGCCTGGTTGAGCAGACCGTTCGGCGAGTAGATCGCCACCCAGGTCGAGGCGACGACGACCGAGGCGATCACCTGCGGCAGGAACAGCAGCGTCCGAAACACTCCGATGCCGCGCAGGCGCACGCTGCGCGAGAGCAGTGCAGTGAGGATCAGGCCGATACTGACCGGCAGCACGGCGTAGAAGATCACCAGAATCGCTGCGTGGCCGAAAGCCTCGCGCAGCTGCTGATCAGTGAGCACCGCGCGGTAGTTGTCCAGCCCGGCCCAGGTCGCCGTCGACAGGCCGTTCCAGTTCCACAGCGAGTACCACGCGCCTTGAATCAACGGCAGGCCAAGGAACGCGATGAACACGATCAGGGCCGGCGCGACGAACGCCACACCGAGCCAACTCCGCCCGCGCCGGGCGGGGGTGCGAGACCCCCGCCCGGTCGCAGCCGCTGCTGTATTACTCACCGGGTCTTCGCGAAGGAGTCGGCGTCGGCCTGCAAGGCTTTGACGAATGCCTCCGGCGTGATCTTTCCGGCGATCAGCTCCTGTCCCTGTGCGGTGCCGACGTCGTAGAAGGTGGTGCTGGACGAATCCAGGTACGGCACCATCGAGTCGGACTTGTTGAGCTCCTGCCAGTACTTGAGGATGTCGGTCTGCACTGCGCCGGACGGCGTGTAGTCGGCCGGCACGACCGCGGCCAGGGCCCCGGTCTTGAGCTGCGCCAGGTTGGCGTCGGCGTTGGTGATCCAGTCGATGTAGGCGGCAGCCACATCCGGGTGCTTGCAGGCGGTGCTGATCGAGAAGGCCAGGCCGATGCCGCCGGTGGCGGTCGGGGTCGTGGTGCCGTCCGGGCTCAGCACCAGGAAGCCGGCCTTGTCGCCGAGTCCCTTGCTGATGTCGGACGCATTCCAGGTGCCCGAGATGTAGAAGGCCGCGTCGCCCTTGATGAAGCTCGACCGTGCAGCATCAGGCGCCACACCACCGGAGTCGGCGGTCATGTAGCCCTTCGACGCCCAGTCCTGCAGCATCGCCGCGGCATCGACGTTCGGCTGCGCCGTCCAGCTTCCGCCGGCGCCGGTCACCAGATCCTGGACGCCCTTCGCGCCCAGCAGCTGAGCCTGCACCATTCCGTACTGGTGCAGCCCCGGCCAGCCCTCGGAGTTGCCGAACGAGATCGGCAGGATCCCGGCAGCCTTGACCTTGGCGAGCGCGGCGTTGAACTCCGAGATCGTGGTGGGCAGCGCAACGCCGGCCTGAGTGAGCAGCGCCTTGTTGTAGTAGACGCCGACGATCTCACCGGTCTGCGACAGGCCGTACAGGTCGCCCTGCTGCCAGTGCTTGCCGTCGGAGGAGTAGCTGTTGAAGGCGATCTGACCGGCGGGGAAGCTCTTGTCCCATCCGTACAAGGCGGCGTAGTCACCCAGCGGACGGATCAGCTTGCCGGAGACGAACGTGCCCATGTCGGAGTAGGTCTGGTTGATCTGCGCGACGTCTGGCGCATCGGGGGAGCTCAGCGCCAGCCCGATCGTGGTCTTGTTGTCGGTGAACGAGCGCTCCACCCGCTTGATGGTCACGTTCGGGTACTTCTGCGAGAAGCTCGCGTTCAGAGCCTCCTGCAAGGTGTTGCCGTCGCCGTCGGTGTTGATATCCCACACGGTGAGGGTCACGTTGCCGGCGGCGGCAACGTCCTTGGACACGGCGGAGGCGCTGGAACTGCTGGACGTGGACGGCGCCGGGCCGGGCGCACAGGCCGTCAGGGCCACGGCGGCCAGGGCGACCCCTGTCACGCGGATCAGGTGTTGGACTTTCACTGGGTAACCTCCGATTCAAGTTGAGAACTGCGAGTGGACAACCAGTCATGGATGCGGGACCAACCCGCTGCGCCCGGTTCGGGCAGGGAGGCGGACGCTGAGTCGAGGTGCTGCACCAGGCGTTCGGACGTCGGCGCGCTGATCGCACCCCCGAGACCAGTCACCGACAGCGCCGCGGTGAGATTGGCCAGGCGCAGGCGATCGGTCATCGGCCAGTCGAGATCCACCGAGGCGGCGAATGCTGCCACGAAGGTGTCGCCGGCGCCGGTCGGGTCGACCGCAGTGACCTTCACCCCGGCGACCTGCACCAGCTCATCGGAGGCAGCGTCGTAAGCCACGACTCCGTCCGGACCGCACGTCACCACGACGCTGGGGACGTAAGCCCCGAGCGCCTTCGCGGCCGCCAACGGATCTGAGGTGCGGGCGAAGTTGCAGGCCTCGACACTGTTGAGGACGAAGGCGTCCAGGTCGGCGAGCCGTTCGAGCTTGTCTTGGCGCCACTCGCCGGTCTCGTCCCAGCCGGCGCCGGCGTACAGCCGGGTTCCCGCGGCGCGCAGGTCGAGCGCCCAGGACGGCACCGGCTCGTCGATGCCGATGTCCAGCACCCCGACCGGCGGCAGCTCGGTTGGAACTTCGGCAGGAGTCGTCGGGGTGTAGTAGGTGAGGAAAGCGCGGTCGGTCGCGTCGGTCAGGGCGGCCGAGATCGGCGTCTGCCATCCGGGGCGGTGCGCCAGCATCGTCAGGTCGAGGTTCGCCTCGGTGGCGACGAGATCGAGCATGGCCTGACCGATGGGGTCGTCGCCGATGGTCGCGAGCACCGCGGTGCGGCAGCCGAGTCGGGCACCGGCGACGGCGCGGTTCATCGCCCCGCCCGGAGAGAACGAGAACGCTTGCGCAAAGGACTCCTCGCCGGGCTTCGGGAGGCGGAGGCCAGCGAAGACCAGGTCTGCGAACACCTCACCGGTCACCAAGAAGTCCACCCGGGATCCGGTCGCCACAGCGAGCTCCGTCCTGCTCTTGGGCCGAATACTCGGCCGTGTGATCCGTCACCGTACGCGCAAAGTTGAGCAGAGTCAATCACTTAAGTCGAGCATTTACGATCATGAAACGTCACATCTGTGCTAACGTGATCACCGTGCTGGCCAATGAGAGACATCGTCAGATCGTCGAATCCCTCCGCGATGGCGGACGGACCGTCCGCGATCTCGCCGGCGCCTTGCAGGTGAGCGAGGCGACCATTCGGCGAGATCTGGAGCGGTTGGATCGCAATGGCGATCTGGTGCGCACCTACGGGGGCGCTGTGCTCGCGTCCGGCCCTCGCACCGACGACGGCGAGGCTGAACCACCGTTCGGCCTCGGCCCCTTCGCCGACCAGCGGCAAGCGGTCGCCCGAGCTGCGGCCGAAATCGTCGAGGACGGCTCGGTCGTGGTGCTCGACATCGGTTCGATCACCGCGCAGGTCGCCCGGCTGCTGCGCGGGCGTCCGATCACCGTGATCACCTCCAGCCTGGCCGTGCTCGACGAGCTGCGCGACGACGAGCAGGTGCGACTGGTGCTGCTCGGCGGAATCCTGCGGCGCAACTACCGCTCGCTGGTCGGTTCGCTGACCGAGGCCGCGATGCTCCAGGTCAGCGCGAATCTGATGCTGCTGTCCTGCACGGGGGTGCGACCCAACGGCGTCGTCGTCGACGACATGCATGTCGAGGCACCGATCAAGCTGGGCCTGATCGATGCGGCCGACAAGGTCGCGCTGCTCGCCCCCGAGATGAAGTTCCCCGGCACCGGGGCGCAACGACTGACCACCCTCGATCAGGTGGATGTGGTCGTGACGACGTCCGGTGCCCCCAATCAAACACTTGACTTATGCCGGGAGGCCGGCGGAGAGGTGATCGTGGCATGAAGCTGGCGATCCTGGGCGGCGGCGGTTTCCGCACGCCCCACGTATGGGAAGCTCTGATCCGAGACACCGCGACCCCCCGGGTCACCGAGGTGGTCTTGATGGATACCGACCCCCATCGGCTGACGGCGATGAAAGCCGTTCTGGACTCGTTGGCGATCGGCTTCGATGCACCTCAGCTGACCACCAGCACCGACCTGCGTGCGGCGCTCACCGGCGCCGACTTCGTCTTCGCTGCGGTGCGCGTGGGCGGTCTGGACGGCCGCTGCTGCGACGAGCACGTCGCGCTCGACCTGGGCGTCCTCGGCCAGGAGACCACCGGCCCCGGCGGCCTCGCGTACGCGCTGCGCACGATTCCGGTGATGCGTCACGTCGCCCAGACCATGCTGGAGGTCTCCGCCCCGCGGGCCTACCTGCTGAACTTCACCAACCCGGCCGGGATCATCACCGAGGCGGTGCAGAGCATTCTGGGTGACCGGGCGCTCGGCATCTGCGACACCCCGTCCGGGCTCGGACGCCGGGTGGCGATCGCACTGGGCGAGGATCCGAGCCGCGTCCAGATGGACTACGTCGGGTTGAACCACCTGGGCTGGATGCGTCGGGTCATGGTCGACGGCACCGATCTGCTGCCGCGGCTGCTGGCCGACGACGCCGCACTGGCCACGATGGAAGAGAACGAGGTGTTCGGCACCCGCTGGCTGCGAGCGCTCGGCATGATCCCCAACGAATACCTCTACTACTACTACGACAACCGGGACGCGGTGGAGGCCATCCGGGCCGCCCGCCAGACCCGCGGCGACTTCCTCAAGGTCACCCAGACCCGGTTCTACGACACGGTGCTCGATCAGCCCAACCCCGGTGCGTACTGGCGGGCGGCGGTCGACGAACGCGGCGCCAGCTACATGGCCGAGGCGAAAGGCCGCCAGCAGGGCGACCCGAACCCGCACGCCGGCGAGGAGACCCACGACTCCGATCCGGCCGATGAGGGCTACGCCGGCGTGGCGCTGAAAGTGATGCAGGCGATCACCCGCAATCAGCGCGCCACCATGATCCTCAACGTCCGTAACCGCGGCACGGTGCACGCACTGCCCGAGGACGCTGTGGTCGAAGTCCCGACCGTGGTGGACGCGAACGGCGTCCACCCGCTCGCACTGGAGTCGCAGCCGTCGCTGCACCAGCTGGGCCTGATGGCCAGCGTGAAGGCGGTCGAGCGTCAGGTGATCCAGGCCGCCGTCACCGGGTCGCCCGAGCTGGCCTATCGCGCCTTCGGCCAGCACCCGCTGGTCGGCTCGACGCGGATCGCCGCAGCGCTCGTCGACGGCTACCGGGATGCGCTGCCCGAGGTCGGGAGCGTCTTGACCGCTCGGTGAGGCTTAGTCGTCGATCGAGCTCAGATCGCCATAGCGGGCGCCCACGACGGCATCGCGCGGGACTGCAGCCTCGAGGGCCTCGAGGTCGGCGGTATTGAGCTCGACGTCGGCGGCACCGACGTTCTCCTCCAGGTACTTCACCCGCTTGGTCCCGGGGATCGGCACCACGTCGTCGCCTTGGGCCAGCACCCAGGCCAGTGCGAGCTGACCGGGGGTGCAGCCCTTGCTCGCCGCGAGGGTCTTGACGCGCTCGACGAGCACGAGGTTGGCCTGCAGGGCGTCGCCGTTGAGCCGCGGGAAGTAGGGCGAGCGGCGTGAGTCGCTGGGGTCGAGCTGGTTCTCCGTGGTGATCGCACCGGTGAGCAGGCCCCGTCCAAGCGGCGAGTAGGGCACCAGCCCGATGCCGAGCTCGCGGACGGTCGGCAGGATCTCGTCCTCGATGTCGCGAGTGAACAAGGAGTATTCGGTCTGCAGCGCGGTGATCGGGTGTACGGCGTGCGCCCGGCGGATGGTGCTCGCCGAGGCTTCGGAGAGTCCGAGGTGGCGCACCTTTCCGGCCTGGACCAGTTCGGCCATGGCGCCGACGGTGTCCTCGATCGGCACGGTCTTGTCGACGCGGTGCTGGTAATAGAGGTCGATGTGGTCGACGCCGAGCCGCTGTAGTGAGGCGTCGCAGGCGGCCTTCACGTAGTCGGGCTTGCCGTTGATGCCCAGGCGGGTGCCGTCGGCGGTGCGCTCGTTGCCGAACTTGGTGGCGAGCTGCACCTCGTCGCGACGCCCGGCGATCGCGCGTCCGACGAGGCGCTCGTTGGTGAAGGGACCGTACATGTCGGCGGTGTCGAGGAGGGTGACGCCGAGGTCGAGGGCGCGCTGGATGGTCGCGATGCCGCCAGCTTCGTCGGGCGTGCCGTAGAACTCCGACATGCCCATGCAGCCGAGGCCGAGGGTGGAAACGGTGAGGGCGGACGTGGTGCCGAGGGTGCGACGCGGAAGGCTCATGGCTTTACTCAACCTCTTCGAGTGCGCTCGAAGTCAAGTGCGAGACTCAAAGTGCCCCCTGGGATGCGTGGTGGACAGGGGCGACGCCAGTGATCTCGGCCAGCCGGCGATCTGGGCGCGGAGGCGGCGCGGACGGTGCTCCGGTGCGTCGGCGGTGCACCCGTGATTGGGTGGAGCTCATGAGCGACGATGTGGTGCTGCACGGCGGAGTCAACACGGTGGTGCGCCGCGGCGACGTCATCCATCGGCCCGCCGCAGCGCACACACCGACGGTGCATCGGTTGCTGTCCCATCTGCGCGCTCGCGGCTTCAACGGAGCGCCCGCGCCGCTCGGCTTCGACGCCGAGGGGCGCGAGCTGGTCACCTTCGTCGCCGGCGAGGTTCACGACGCACTCACCCCGGCGTTGCGCACCCCGGAACTGGTGGCTTCCGCCGGCAGGTTGCTGCGGCAGTTGCACGACGCGAGTGCCGACTTCGAACACACGGCGGACGACGTCTGGATGCTGCCGGCCCAGGTACCCGGCGAAGTGATCTGCCATGGCGACGTCGCTCCCTACAACAGTGTGGTTCGCGACGGCCGGGTGGTCGGCTTCATCGACTTCGACACGGCCCACCCCGGGCCGCGCCTGTGGGACGTCGCCTACGCCGTCTACCGCTTCGCGCCGCTGCACGCGCCGGGCAATCCGGACCATGCCGGTGACCTCGCCGACCAGGCGGCGATGGCGGCAGTCTTCTGTGGCGCGTACGGGGTTGTCCCCTCAGGGGCTCTCATCGACACGGTGGTCGCGCGGCTGCGCGCATTGATCGCCTATCTGCGGCAGCAGGCTGCCGCGGGCAACGCCGCCTTCGCTAGCCACATCGCCGACGGCCACATCGCGCTCTACGAGGCGGACATCGATTACCTGAGGGCCCGGCGCGATGCGATGGGCCGTGTTTGGGCATCGCGTTCGGGCAGGTCGTGAGCGCTGCGCGGTCGACCTGGGCCGATCAGCTCGACTGCGGGTAGGAGGCAGGACGTTCGGGGGTCGCTAGGCCCGGACGTGCCCAACTCTGCGAGGCTGCCCAGCTGCCTAACAATGCCACGCGTTCACCGGTATCAGTGCCTGGCATCGGGGTGTAGATCATCAGCTGCAGGCCGGGGTCTTCGGTGACCTCCAGGCCCTCATAGGCGAAGGTGAGCTCACCGACGACCGGGTGAACGAATGTCTTGGACCCGGTGCCGTGGCGGCGAACGTCGTGAGCGGCCCACTTCGCTCGGAACTCCTCGCTCCTGGTTGACAGCTCACCGATGAGGTCGTGCAGCTCCTTGTCGTGAGGATCGCGACCGGCCTCCGCGTGAAGCAGCGCCACGGTGATGTCGGCTGCCTGGCTCCACTCGGGATAGAAGCTCGAAGCGGTGTCGGCGAGAAAGCAGAAGCGCGCCAGGTTCGGGACGCGCTCGCCCATAGCGAACACGTCGTCGTACAGAGCCCGAGCGAGCAGGTTGGTCCCCACAAGGTCGAGCCGTCCGTTCCTGACGAAGGCCGGACCGGTCAGGACGGCGTCGAGGGTGGCCTGCAGCGCCGGGCGCAGGCGCAACTCCGACGTACCGCGGATCCGGCGACGCGGGGTCGAAGTTCCAGAGGCGGCTCGGGCGAGGTCGAACAGATGGCTCCGCTCGGCCTCATCCAGGCGCAGCGCCTGAGCGACCGCTTCCAGGACGCCATCCGATGCGCCCGCGAGGTTTCCCCGCTCAAGTCGGGTGTAGTACTCGACGCTGATCCCGGCTAGCAGTGCAGCCTCGGAGCGACGTAACCCTGGCACTCGGCGGTCCAGCCCGGGCGCGATTCCGGCGCTCTGGGGGCTGACCTTGGCCCGGCGACTCATCAAGAACTCGCGGACCTGCGTGCGATTGTCCACGTCGGCCAATGCTACGTGCCGCTCGGGCGGGCTGGGGGGTCCTGGGGGAACACCTCAGCGCAGTGGCTCCCGTCGGTGATCGCTGCGGTCTTCACTTGGGGGTGATGTGTGCAGGTCAGAAGGAGTCTGTGATGAACGAGGAGACGGCAACTGCTGCCGAGCTGTATGGCGAGCTTGCCCCCGGTTTGGTGGCTTTCACCGATGAGGTCTTGTTCGGGCAAGTGTGGTCCCGCAGCGAGCTGAGTCGCCGTGATCGGTCCCTGGTGACCGTGGCCGCCCTGGTGGCTGGCGGGAACGTTGAGCAGCTGAGGTTCCACCTGCCCTATGCCATCGGCAATGGCCTCGGCGAAGCGGAGCTGATCGAGGTGATCACCCACCTGGCGTTCTACGCCGGCTGGCCCAAGGCGATGTCGGCGCTCGCCGTCGCCAAGGAACTGTTCACCACCTCGCAGGAGGTCTGAACGATGCGGGCGGTCATGTTGAACGGCATCCGCGACATCAGCGTGGAGACGCTGCCCGATCCGGTGATTCAGCTGCCCACCGACGCGATCATCAGGGTCGCCGCCGCCTGTGTCTGCGGATCCGATCTGTGGGACTACCGCGGCATCAACCCGATCGCTGGGCCGCACCAACGCGGCCACGAGTACGTCGGCGTGGTCGAAGAAGTGGGCTCTGCGGTCATGACCATCCGGCCAGGGCAGTTCGTGGTCGGTTCGTTCGTGATCTCGGACGGCACCTGCTCGGCCTGCCGGATGGGCTACCCGTCCTCCTGTCAGCACCGGGAGTTTGTCGGCGCGGCCCAGGCGGAGTTGCTCCGCATCCCGTTCGCCGACGGGACTTTGGTCGCGACCGGCCAGCCCGTTGACCGTACGTTGATTCCCAGTCTGTTGGCAGCCTCCGACGTCTTCGGGACGGGCTGGTATGCCGCCGACGCTGCGAACGTCCAGCGCGGTTCGACGGTGGCTGTCGTCGGCGACGGGGCCGTCGGGCTCCTCGGCGTACTGTCGGCACGCACGATGGGCGCCGAGCGGATCATCATCGCCAGCCGTCACCCCGCTCGGCAGGCGCTGGCTCGGGAGTTTGGCGCAACCGATGTCATCAGTGAGCGCGGAGACGAGGCGGTGGCCCGCGTGCGGGATCTCACCGACGGTGTCGGGGCCGACAGTGTTCTTGAGTGTGTGGGCACCAACGAGTCGATGATCCAGGCGATGGGCAGCGCGCGGGCTGGGGGATGGGTCGGGGTGGTCGGTGTTCCCCATGGGGTGGAGCTGAGCGGCGAGCAGTTGTTCTTCAACCAGATCCACCTCCACGGTGGCCCGGCTCCCGTGCGGAGGTTCCTCCCCGACCTGATCGGACGGATCGAGCGCGGCGAGGTTGACCCCGGACGGGTGTTTGATCTTCACCTTCCGCTGGAGCGGGCATCCGAGGGCTATGCCGCCATGGACCATCGGACCGCGATCAAGGCCATGCTGTGGCCTTAGCGGCGATGCGAGCACGGTGTGGGCGCCGAGGCTGACCCCGTGTTCGTGCTCCGGCGGGGGTGAAGTCCGCCCGAATGCCATCGCGGGTGATCTGTCCGCTGCTTGTTGACCGCGCCCAGCGGCGTGCGTACACTCCCATCTACAACGTTGTATTCCATCGTTGTAAAGAGACTCGGCTCGACCGTGTCGGGCCATGGGAGGCATTCAATGAAGAATCTGCTCGCGGCGGTTGCTGTGGGGCTCAGCGCATCACTGGCGCTGGGCGGCTGCGCAGCCTCACCCGCATCGACGCCGTCGGCGTCCGGACCGGTCACCCTCACCTTCTGGCACGGGTACACCGAAGCCGACGGCAAGGTTCTGGACAAGATCGTCCAGGACTTCAACAAGTCCCAGTCCGGGATCACCATCAACACCACCACCAAGACCTGGGCGGTGATCGGCGACACCTTGCTGCCCGCCCTGTCGGCCAAGCAGGGTCCCGACATCGTGGCGATGCCGGCAGAGAACCTGCCGGTCTATGCGGCCAAGGGTGCGTTCGCGAAGCTCGACGACTTCTACGCCAGCGATGCCACCAAGAGCGCCTCGCTGCGACCGAGTGCGGTCGAGATGGAGAAGGTCAACGGCTCCTACTACGGCGTCCCGACCGGCTTCGTGCCGCTGTCGGTGATCTACAACAAGACTCTGTTCGCCAAGGCCGGCGTCACCACCTTCCCCCAGACCTGGGACGAGTGGGTCGCCGCGGCCAAGAAGCTCACCGTTGACAAGAACAACGACGGCACGCCCGAGCAGTACGGCCTGGCCCTGCCGGATCACGCCACGGTCGGTAACGGTGTGTGGCCGAGCCTGTTCTACGGCAACGGCGGCGCGATCGTCGACTCCGGCAGGTCGGTTCTCGACTCAGCAGCCAATGCCGAGACCCTCACCTACTGGGCTAACGCGGTGAAGACCTCACACATCTCGCCGACCGGATTGGACGGCATCGGTTCAGACAAGCTGTTCTCCTCCGGCAAGGCTGCGATGGAGGTCGGCGGACCCTGGATGGCTTCGGTGGCAACTGAGAACAAGATCGACTACGGCATCGCGGCCATTCCGGCCGGGCCGAAGGGCTCCGCGTCGTCGGCGATCGGCATCTCGGCCGCGATCACTGCCCAGGCCGATCCGGCCAAGCAGGCCGCTGCCCAGAAGTTCTTCGACTACTTCTTCACCACGCAGGTGGCCACCGAATGGTCGCTGGGCTCGGGCTGGCCTCCGCTGCGGACCGACATCCCGTCCTCCGCGGTTGCTTCGAACCCCGTTGTCGCCGCGCTGACCGACGTGGTCGGCGATGCTCGTCCCTTGCTGCCCGGTGTGGCCAACAGCACCGATGTGCTGGCGGCCATGGATGAAGCCACGCAGAAGGCGCTGTCCGGCGGCGACCCTGCGGCGTTGCTCAAGTCTGCCTCCGCTCAAGTGCAGCAGGCTTTGGACAACTGATCCCCTAAACGTGGCAGCCGCAGCATGTGCTCCGCTGCGGCTGCCACCGGTGATGAAGGCACTATGACTACGCATTCCCCGCTGCCGACCGGCAAACGTCCCTATCGTCCCCCAGCCCCCCTCGGCGGACGGCCCGGCTCCGGCCGGCAAGCCCGGATCGCGATCCCGTTCATGCTGCCGGCGCTGGTGATCCTGACCGCCTTCGTCGCCTGGCCGATGCTGTCGGCACTGCGGCTCTCGTTCACCAACGCCAGCGGTTTCGGCACCGAGGAATGGGTGGGCGTGGCCAACTACGTCCGGGTGTTCACCGACCCGCGGATCTTCGCCACCCTCGGAAGCACCGCCATCTACACGGTGCTGTTCACTCCGATCGCGATCATCGTGGCGCTGCTGCTCGCGCTGGTACTCGGGCACCCGAAGCTGTTGGGTCGAGGCGCCTTCCGCACCGCGCTTTTTCTGCCCTTCATCATCTCGCTGGCCGTCGCAGCTTTCGCCTGGACCTACCTGCTCGACCCGCAGGTCGGCTTGGTCAACTACTGGCTGCGCTCCTTCGGAGTGCAGCTCGGCAATGTGCTGCAGGATCCGAACCTCGCCATGCCGACGGTCGTCCTGGTTGCAATCTGGAAGAGCTTCGGCTTCTACATGGTGATCTTCATCGCCGGGCTGCAGGAGATCCCCGCGTCTCTGTACGAGGCGGCCAAGGTCGACGGGGCCGGAGCCGTGCGTCGCTTCCTTCACGTCACCGTTCCGCAGCTCAGCAACACCTTGGCCTTCGTGGTGATCTTCGCGATGATCTCGGCCCTGCAAGCCTTCGACCAGATCTACGTGATGACCGGGGGAGGGCCCTACCGCACCACCCAGACCGTGGTGATGGAGATCTACCAGGAAGGCTTCAAGAAGCTGAATCTCGGCCTGGCGACAGCCCTGTCGTACGTGCTCCTGGCTGCGACCTTGATCCTCAGCTTGGTGCAGTTCCGGTTCTTCGGACGCCGTGAGGAGGACACCGTCTCATGACCGCCATCTCGTCGCCGAGCGCTGCTCGGCCACGCTGGTCGCAGGCCGCCGAACGGCTGCTGCTCACCGCCGCTGTGCTCGTGCTGACCGCGCTGGTGTTGCTGCCGGTGGTCATCATCGTGCTGACCGCGTTCAAGCCGACGGCGGAGATCAACCAGTATCCGCCCACGCTGCTGCCGGGTGCCTGGACGCTGGACAACTTCGTCCGGATCTTCAGCGACCTGCCGTTCGCGCGTCTTTTCGCGAACAGCCTCGTCTTCGCCGGGGGCGTGACCGTCTTCGCGTTGATCTTCGATTCGCTGGCGGCCTACGCGCTGGCCCGCCTGGACTTCCGTGGCAGCAAAGTGCTGCTGATCGCCATCGTGGCGAGCCTGATGATCCCCTTCCAGGCCACGCTGATTCCGGTCTACCAACTGGTGGCGCAGCTCGGCTGGGTGAACACCTTCGCCGGCCTGATCGTGCCGCGTGCTGCCGACGCCTTTGGGATCTTCTTCCTGCGCCAGTTCTTCGTTTCGCTGCCGCGTGACCTGGACAATGCGGCCCGGATCGATGGCGCCGGCGAGTTCCGGATCTTCCGCAGCATCATCCTGCCGAACGCCGTCCCGGCGCTGATGACGCTGGCGATCTTCACCTTCGTCAACAACTGGAACGACCTGCTGTGGCCGCTGGTGTTCACCACCACGCCGGAGATGGGCACCATCACCTCGGGGCTGACATTGCTCACCGGGCCCAGCGGAATCATCCCCTACGGCACGATGATGGCCGGATCGCTGATCGCCGTGCTGCCGTTGGCCGTGATCTTCCTGATCATGCAGCGCCGCTTCATCGAATCGGTTGCCAGTACGGGGCTGAAATGAGCACGGCCACGGCGGGCGCGCCGCGTTGGTTCGAGGACGGGCGGCTGCACCTCGGCCTTGGCATCGAGGACACCTTCGTCCCGCAGTCGCGCCCCGGCGAGCGTCCCATCGATGAGTACGAGCTGACTGAGCACTATCAGCGCTATCGAGACGACTTCGCCCTGGCCGCGGACGTCGGGGCTCGGCTGTTGCGCTGGGGTGTGCCCTGGTACCGCGTCGCTCCGGAAGCGGGTCGCTGGGAGTGGGACTGGACCGACCGCGCAATCGACGCGATGCTCGCGGCCGGGCTTCGGCCGATCATCGATCTGGTGCACTACGGCACGCCTACCTGGCTCGACGGCGAGTTCGCGCACCCGGACTATCCGTTGATCGTCGCCGACTACGCCGGCCGATTCGCCGAACGCTACGGCGATCGGGTGGTGGACTACACCCCGGCTAATGAGCCGGTGATCCACGCGCTGTTCTGCGGTGAGTACGGCTATTGGCCGCCTTATCTCACCGGTGCCGAGGGGTTCGCCGCGATCGCCGCGAACCTGGCGCGGGGTATCGTCGGCACCCAGCGAGCGATCGCCGACCAGCTTGGTCGCCGAGCCGGCTTCGTCCATGTGGAGGCCGGGATGAACTTCGTCGGCGATGACGTGGCGACCGAGCATCGCGATGAGGCCGAGCGGCTGCGTCAACAGGTGTTCCTGGTCGAGGACCTCGTGACGGGACGATTCACCAGCGATCATCGCCTGGCCGCCGGCATGCGAGGTGCGATCACCGACGACGACCTGGCATGGTTCGTCGACAACGCGGTTCAGCCCGACGTGATGGGCGTCAACTACTATCCGCGGCACTCGACCGAACTCTTCGAAGCCGGCGTGCACCATGCCGGTGGCTTCGCCGACCCGCGGCCCTCGGTCGATCGCGGTGTCGCCGGCCTGGTGGACGCGCTGGATTCGTTCGCCCAACGCTACGCCGCGCCGGTGATGGTCTCCGAAACCTGCGTTACCGGTTCGATCGACGAGCGCATCGAGTGGCTCGACGCCTCGCTGGCGGCTCTCGACCGCCTGCGGGCTGCCGGCTCATCGGTCGTGGGTTACGTCTGGTGGCCGCTGTTCGACATGTACGAGTGGACCTGGCGGCACAGCGACAAGCCTCGCGCCGACCATCTGCTCAGCATGGGGCTCCACGATCTGGTGGAGACGCCCGGCGGCCTGCTGCGGCGGGCGAACCCCGTTGCCGACCGTTACCGCGCTCACGCGCTCTCCGCACGCTTGACCACTTTGGATTGATGGAAGAAGACATGCACGAAGCCCTCCTCACCCTCCGCCCGTCCGCGATGATCGGCGCGATCAACCCGCGCCTGTACGGCGGCTTTCTCGAGCACCTCGGACGCGCCGTGTACGACGGCATCTACGAACCGACGCACCCCTGCGCCGACGAGGACGGCTTCCGTGGCGACGTCATCGAGCTGGTCAAGGAACTCGGCGTCACCAGCATCCGTTACCCCGGGGGGAACTTCGTCTCCGCCTTCAAGTGGGAGGATTCGGTCGGCCCGCGGGAGCTGCGTCCGCGGCGGCTCGACCTGGCATGGCATTCCACCGAGACCAACGAGGTCGGGTTGCACGAGTTCGGAACCTGGCTCGAGCGGGTCGGCAGCGAGCTGGTGCTGGCGGTCAACCTCGGGACGCGGGGCGTCGCCGAGGCGCTCGAGCTGCTGGAGTACGCCAACCACCGTTCGGGTACGGCGCTGTCGTCTCGACGCGTCGAGAACGGGCGCACCGAGCCGTTCGGCATCCGCATGTGGTGTCTGGGCAACGAGATGGACGGTCCCTGGCAGGTCGGCCACAGCTCGGCCGACGACTACGGCAAGCTCGCCGCCAAGACGGCCCAGGCCATGAAGATGGTCGACCCCGATCTGGAGCTGGTGGTCTGCGGCTCGTCCAGCTCGTCCATGCCCACCTTCGGGGAGTGGGAGCGAGTGGTGCTCAGTCACGCCTATGACGACGTCGAGTACATCTCCTGCCACGCCTACTACGAGGATGCCGGCGACCTGCGCGCCTTCCTCGCCTCCGGCGTGGACATGGACCGTTTCATCGAGTCGGTGGTGAGCACGGCCGACCACGTGAAGGCCGTGCGCGGCAGCACCAAGACGATCAACATCTCCTTCGACGAGTGGAACATCTGGTACAACACCCGCTTCGAGAACGTCGACCGGCTCACCGGTGTCGACAACTGGCCGGTCGCACCCCGCCTCCTCGAGGACACCTACACGGTTGCCGATGCCGTGGTCTTCGGCAGTCTGCTGATCTCGTTGCTCAAGCATGCCGACCGGGTCACCAGCGCCTCGCTCGCCCAGTTGGTCAACGTGATCGCCCCGATCATGACCGAGCCCGGCGGCCCCGCCTGGCGGCAGACCACCTTCTTCCCGTTCGCGGCCGCGTCGGCGCACGGCCGGGGCGTCGCCTTGGAGACGCCGGTCGCCTGCGGGACCTACGACACCCAGCGTTTCGGTGCCGTGCCGCTGGTGGACGCGGTCACCTGCTACGACCAGGACAACGCGCGCTATGCGGTCTTTGCCGTGAACCGGGCTGACGATGCGGCGACCGAACTCAGTGTCGAGCTGGGGGAGTTAGGCCTTGAGGCGGCGCAGGTCGCTCAGGTGTCGGTGCGCACCTTGAGTGACGAGGACCTCACTGCCACCAACACGATGGAACAGCCGCAGCGGGTGGGGCTGACAGAGCTCCCCTTCGAGATGACGGGCTCTCGGATCCAGGTGACCCTGCCCGCTGTCTCGTGGACGGAGATCCTGATCTCGGTGGCCTGAGCGGAGGCTGCCGCAGCCGCTATCGCTGTGGCTGCGGCACGGCCGCGCTGCGGCTCGACTCGCGTTCGATCAGCTGGAACGGCACCGCGATCTCGATCGGGTCGCTGACCGGCGAGCCCTCGTCGATCCGGCGCAGCAGCAGGTCAACCGCCTGTCGGGCGATCTCGTCACGTCCGGGGTCGATGGTGGACAGCGTCGGCATCGAGTAGCGGGTCTCGTCGATGTCGTCGAAGCCGATGATCGCGACATCCCCGGGCACCCGGAAGCCGGCCTCCTGCAAAACGCGCAAGGCGCCGAACGCGAGGGTGTCGTTGAAGGCCACTACCGCGTCGAACTCGCGGTTTCTGGTCAGGAAGCTGCGCATCGCGGCTGCGCCGTCGGCGCGATGCCAGGTGCCCACCGGGATCACCAGGCTCTCGTCGAACGGCACCTGCCAGGCCTCCAGTGCCTCGCGATAGCCGGCCAATCGCAAGCCCGCCGAGCCGATGACCTCGCCGGGGTGAGCGCCGAGAGCTGCGATGCGTCGCCGTCCGGCACGCAGCAGCGATTCCGTGGCCGCCCGGCTCCCCTCGGCGTTCTGCATGGTGACGTGGTCCTTCGGGCCATGGAAGATCCGCTCGCCGAGCAGCACCATCGGCGTGGGGACGTCGGCGAGCAGCGCCTTGTCGTCCTCGGTGAGTGCCAGGACGCTGTACAGCACGCCGTCGACCATCTGCCCGCGGGCCTTGCGCAGCACGGCCAGTTCGTCGTCGCGCGTGTTCCCGAACTGCTCGATCAGGACCGCGTAGTCGTGCTCGCTGGCCGCCCGCATCACTGAGTCCGCGAGCTCGGCGAAGTAGGCATTGCGCAGCTCGGGGATGATCAGGCTGATCACGTTGGTCTTGCCGGTGCGCAGGTTCCGTGCCGACAGATTCGGGGTGTAGCCGAGTTCGGCGATCGCCTCGAGGACGCGGGTACGGGTGGCTTCGCGGACGTAGGGGTAATCGTGAATGACGTTGGAGACCGTCTTGATCGAGACGCCGGCGAGCTTGCTCACGTCGTGCAGAGTCGCGGCCACAGCTCCCTTTCGCTCGTCGGACCGCAGCATTCTACAACGTGGGAGATCCGGGCCGTCGGCTCCCGGCGGGGTTGCCATCGAGGACCGCCTCTGCGGCAGCCAGCACAGCCGGAGCCCGCCAGGCCTGATTGCGTCTGGCGGCAGAGAGCGGCTCCAGGACGCCGGCTTCGACCAAGGCGGCGATCGAGGTTCGGGCGGCCGTCGGGGTGACGTCGAGGCTGGTGCTGACCACCGCGGCGTTGACGACGGGCTGTTCGATGAGCAGGTCCGCCAGTCGCCAGGCCGACGAATCGTGCCGGGCTCCGATCCGCGTCACCCACTCGTCGTGGAGGCGCTCCAAGCCGACGGCCAGGCATCGCCCCGCCTCGAAGGCGTGCTGGGCCGAGGCGATCAGAGCGAGGGTCGGCTCCTCGCCGGAGCCGCGATTCCAGGCGGCGATCACGGCCGCGATGCCGCCGGGCTGCGCCTCCACCCCGGAGGCGAGCGGAAGGATCGTGTTCCTGGTCAGGCCGCGGATGCGCAGCAAGCGATGAAGCTGGACGCGCCGCGCGAGCAGGCCCGCGGCGTCGGGGCCAGTCCCGGCCGCCTCCGCCTCCAGGGCGGCGAACAGGAGGGCCGCTTCAGCGAGCGGAGGCAGGTCGGGGCGTCGGCCGAGGTCGAGGTCTGCCACAGCGTCGGGCGGCTGGTCGACGGCATCCCGGAACCGCTCGATCGCACCCGCGGCCTCCACCAGGGCCGCATCGACCTCGACATCGTGGGGCAGTTGCGCGCCGAGCGCTACTAAGCGAGCGGCGGCGATGGTCTCGGCGGAGGCGTGCTGATTATCGGTGGTGACTTCGCGCCACAGCAGCACCCCCGGCATCGGAACCGGGCGCCCATGGACGCGCTCGTCAAAACGCGCCACCTCGGCGCTGGCGGCCCACGCCCGAGCCAAGACCGAGCTGTTGAGCTCCATCTCGGTCGGCGGCCTGCGTGCGTCGGTCACGGCATCAGACTGCCACGTCGCGCCCCACCCCGGTCGCGATCGGACGTGCGGCACGGTCACAGTAAAACGAAAGGATAAGCCTTTAACCTTTCGTACGAGGGTCAACCGACCCAACAGAGAGGTGGTGCTGTGCATCATTACCGAGCCCTGGCCACATCCGTGGCCATGTTCGCCCTTCTCATCGCGGGCTGCTCCAGCGGCACCCCCGCAGCGAGCGGCAAGCCCACGGCTGCGGCCCCGACGCCGAGCCACTCCTACACGGTCGTCAGCACCGGCCAGACAAAGTGCTACAACAACGACTCAGCGATCGACTGCCCCAAGCACGGGGAAGCCTTCTACGGTCAGGATGCGCAGTTCAGCACGAATGCGGCTTCCTATACCGACAACGGCGACGGCACCGTCACCGACAACAACACCGGCCTGATGTGGGTGCAGGCCATGAGCGACAAGGTCTCCTACACCGACGCGATCAGTGGAGCAGCCAAGCAGACGGTCGGCGGCCACAGCGACTGGAGAGTCCCGACCATCAAGGAGCTTTACTCCCTGATCAACTTCAACGGCACCGACATCTCAGCGTCCACCTCAGGCGAGGTGGTGCCGTTCATCGACTCCACGGTGTTCGGCTTCAGCTATCCCGACACATCCAACGGTGGGCGTCCGATCAACTCACAGTGGGTGACGTCGACGCAGTACGTCTCGACGGTGTTCAACGGCGACAAGTGCTTCTTCGGCGTGAACTTCGTGGACGGCCGCATCAAGTGCTATCCGGAGGCCGCCCGCCAGGGCAGCGACGGCAAGGACTACTACGTGCGCTACGTCCGCGATGCCGGGAGCTCACAGAAGTCCACCTATGGCGCCAACTCCTTCGCTGCCACCAGCTCCGGGACGGTCAAGGACTCGTCCACCGGTCTGACCTGGCAGCAGAAGGACTCCGGCAAGGGGATGAACTGGCAGTCGGCGTTGTCCTACTGCTCCGCGCTCACGCTCGATGGCAAGGACGACTGGCGCCTGCCCAATGCCAAGGAGCTGCAGTCGATCGTCGACTACACCCGTTCGCCGGCCACCACCGACTCACCCGCCATCAACGCCGTCTTCGGTTCGACCGCGATCACCAATGAGGCCGGCAAGACCGACTGGGGCTTCTACTGGACCTCCACCACGCACATCTCGACGGTGAATGTCTCCGATGCGGTCTACATCGCCTTCGGCACCGGTATGGGGTACATGCAGGAGTACGGCGGCTGGATCGACGTTCACGGTGCCGGTTCCCAGCGGTCCGACCCCAAGGTGGCGACGAAGGTTGAGGCCAGCGCTGCCCCGGGTGGCAACGCGTCTCAGCAGGGCGCGCAGCACGACGCCATTCGTACCCTCAACATGGTCAGGTGTGTCCGCGGCTAGTTGGCGCGGAGGCCGCGAGAGCGGCGCAGGCCGGCCCGCCTTCCCCTGTGGGGTGGCGGGCCGGCGTGTTGGCTCACGGCCGTGCCGGGAAGGCGGTCCAGGGTGGACGGCGGACCCGTGCGCTGAGGCCATATGAGGGGTGAGATGAAATGCAGGATGAAATCCCTGGGTAAGGCTGATCGCCGTTGGTGAACTGCCGCGATGTGACCGAATCCAGGCCTGTTCTGCGCGATTGACAGTCCAAAAGTGCGGTGGATAAGGTGCGCTCGACAGCCCGGATGAAGGTGGCCCTGACAACGCTAGTCAGCTCCAAGAGAGTTCAAAGAGCCGCTGATCTCCCGGGCTCCCATTTCGTGTGGAACCAAAAGACCACCACAGAGGGAGTGCGCGAAAAATGGCAGCCCAGCGCGATGATGTGCTGATCGAAACCGGTCGAACTGCGGTCTCGGAGCGCGAGGGGCGCTGCGCCGCTGGCCAGGTGCCGCCTCAGCGATGCGCCCGGCCCGGAACTGCGCGGGCCGCAGCAGTCCTGACTGCCGTCCTCCTGGTGGTGGCGGGCTGCGCCTCGCCGGGCTCCCAGGCCAACAACGCCTCGGCGGTCGCGGACGCTGACCAGGCCGCCGTCGCGACGATCACCTGGGACGGTGGTGCCACTGACCCCAAGCTGGGCCTGAAGACGCCGTTGCGAGTCAGCCAGCCGACGGCGAAGGTCGTCGAGCCCGGCACCGGTGCCAGCATTGCGATGGGGCAGATGGTCACCTTCGACTCGCTGGTGGTCGATGGCGAGACCGGCGCGGTGGAAGCGTCCACCTACCGTGGTTCGAAGCCGAACACGCTGATTCTCGCTCGCAGTACGGCCGACCCGACAATGATCGCGGCCCTGCGCAGCGCCAAGGTCGGAGGGCGATTCCTGTACGCGGTTCCATCGCCAAGCACCGCTGACTCCAGCACCGCCGACCCGACGGCGACGTCTGCGCCGCCGGCATCGAAGGTGCTCGCCATTTCGGTGCGATCGGTGGCGGACGTCCCGCCGGAGGCCGCAGGTACGGCGGTGGCGCCCGATCCGGCGCTGCCGAAGCTCGCATTCACCGCGGACCGAACCCCGAGCATCGTCCCGCCGAAGGGCAAGCCCTCCGGCGCGTTGTCCAGCGAAGTGCTGATCGACGGCGCTGGCCCGCGGCTGACGGACGGTCAGACGGTGGCCGTGAAGTACTACGGCTGGCTTTGGAGCGGCACGGCTTTCGACGGCGTCTGGGGCGATACCGCGCCTGAGGTCATCGATCTGAACGGCGTGATCTCGGGCTGGCGCAAAGCCTTGGTGGGCAAGAAGGTCGGCAGCCGCGTGCTGATGGTGGTGCCGCCCGCGCTGGGTTACGGCGGCGCCGGGCAGGCGTCGATCCCGCCGGACTCCACGCTGATCTTCGTCGTGGACGTTCTCGCGGCGTACTAGTCGCTGGCAGGATGGCGGCATGTACTTCAGCGTGGAAGCCGTCACTGAACCGACCCTGGTGAGCCTTGAGCAGGTCGCGACCGTCGTCGTCCGGCATCGCGGCATCTCCGTCGCTGAGCTCGCAGCGCTCTTCGACCGCGGCTACGGCGCCATCGCCGAGTCCGGCGCGCCGATCACCGATCCGGCCGTCGCGCTCTACCGGGGCGACCCTGCTGCCAGCTTCGACCTCGAACTGGGCTTCCCGCTGGCCGGGCCGCTGCCTGGCGATCTGCCGAGTTCGCCCCGGATCGAGGCCTCCACGCTGCCGGCCGGGCGTGCGGTGCTGCTGAGCTCCTTCGGCCCATACGACCAGCTTCCGCAGGCCTGGGCGCGGCTGTCGGCGTCCGCCGAGCAGTTCGGCGTTGCGCCGGACTGCTTCTGCGAGATCTATGTCAGCGACCCGGACGTGTGTACGGACCCCAGCTCGCTGCGCACGGACCTGCTGCTCATCGAGTCCCTCGCTCGCGACTGAGCGCTGCCGACCGCGGTTGCCGCGCTCCCGCCGTTCTGCCGCGCGGCCCGGCTCTGGAGACCAGTCACGCTTAGGTAAGGTTAGGCATACCTAATACTGCGTACGGCATATACCCTTCTCAGCGAGGTTGTCACCGGGCCGGGCGGTCGGATGTGCGCAAGAGTGCTCACCTGTTCTACTATTGACACCTGGATCATTGATGATTCAAACGCTCCCGCAGAAGAGGTTATGAAATGAAACGCAGTGCCCTTGATCGCCTGGTCTCCTGGGTGGGCCTGGCCCTGGCCGCCGTCCTCCTGGTTGCCGGTGTGCTGCTCACTGTCGCCAGCACGTTCATCAACGGTCAGGTCGCCAACCAGCTCGCCGCGCAGAAGATCACCATGCCGGTGGCAGCTGCCTACGGCACCCTGCCGGCAGCCGACCAGGCCGCGCTGGCTCCGTTCGCCGGTCAGGAGATGACCAACGGTGCGCAGGCAGAGGCCTTCGCCGACCACTACATTCAGGCCCACCTCAACGCCATGTCGGGTGGCAAGACCTACGAAGAGATCAGCGGCGAGTACATCCAGCTCACCAAGGATCCCAACGCTGACCAGGCCAAGGTGAAGCAGCTCGGTGACCTGCGCCAGAGCATGTTCATGGGTGCCACCCTGCGCGGCATGCTGCTGAACGCCTACGCCTTCGGCACGATGGCCACCATCGCGGGCATCGCCGCTGTCGCCGCCTTCGTGGGTGCCGTCGTGATGCTCGTGCTCAGCCTGCTCGGTTTCCGTCACGCCAAGGGCGCGAACGGCGAAGCGCTGGCCGGCAAGGCTGCTTCGGCCGAGTGAGCCAGTGGCGGTCCGCTAACCGCCGATGAAAGACCAAACGCCCGGTCCTGAGATTCTCAGGGCCGGGCGTTGTCTTTGGTGGAGACGCGTCCGCCTGCGCGGCGTCGGTCTAGAACATGGTGTTCGTGTTGGCCGACTCTGCCGGCACCTGCTGGATGACGTCCCAGTGCTCGACGATCCTGCCGTCCAGGACTCGCCAGAAGTCGGCCACCGCGAGGCCGTCGTCGTTGGGGGTCAGGTGGATGTGGCTGTGGGTCACGACCAGATCGCCCTCGGCGACCGTGCGCTTGATGTCCAGGTGGATCTCGGGGAAGCGTCCGCGCATCTGATGGACGTAGCCGACGAAGGCGGCGGCACCGTCGGGGGCGCCAGGATTGTGTTGGCGGTAAGCGTCGCCAAGGGCGCGCGCCGCGGCCGCCTCGGGGCGCCCCTGGTTGAATGCCTCGGTGTAGAAGGCGGTAACCAGCTCAACATTCGGGTTCATCGGGTTCTCTCTCGTGTGGGCTTGTCGGACGGGCGTCCGGCGGTCTGGCTGCGATCAGCGGCGAGCAGGGCGCGGATGGTGTCTCGCCCCTGGGTGAGGATGTCGGCTGACAGTGCCGCATCGTCGACGGCGCGGGCCAGCTGGAGGGTTCCGACCAGGAAGGCGAGCCGGGTGAGCACGGTGGCATCGCTGGTGTCGGCCGGTAGTGCGGCCACCCGTCGGAAGCCGGCGCACAGCTCGGGGAGCGCCTCGGTGTAGCGGCGCCGGATCTCGGGAGTGGCCCGGCTCAGATCGCTGAGAAGTGCGGCCGAGACGCAGCCGGTGGCGCGGTTGTCGCGATGCTGCGGGCAGAGGTACTCGGTGAGCACCCGCTCCAAACCGTCGGGAAGACGAGCCGCCCGCTCGAACGTTGCTGCCTGGTGATGGACCTGGCTCGCCACTGCGGCCGCAGCCAGGTCGTCCTTGGAGGCGAAGTGCGCGTAGAAGGCACCGTTGGTGAGTCCGGCGGCCTGCATCAGCGCCGTCACGCCGGCGCCGTCGAGGCCGTCGCAGCGGAACTGCGTGGCTGCAGTCTCGATGATGCGCTGACGCGTCTCTTCCTTGTGCCCGGCGGGGTACCTGGCCACGTGCTGCCTCCTTCCGGCTTGCTCGCCGATAATATTATGATCATACTTTAATGACGCGCAACTCGACGACGAAGAGAAGAGAATCACCGATGACAGCCAATCCCGCCTTGTGGCAGCCGTTCCAGCTTGGACGGCTCACCCTCGACCACCGCCTCGCCCTCGCCCCGATGACGCGCAGCCGTGCCCTCGCCGACGGCACCCCTGGCGAGGGGGCGGCGCTCTACTACCGTCAGCGCGCCTCGCTGGGCCTGCTGATCAGTGAGGGCGTCCAGCCCTCGGCGGACGGTCAGGGGTACCTGAACACGCCGGGCATCTACACCCAGGCTCACATCGACGGCTGGCGTGAGGTGACCGACGCCGTCCACGCCGCGGGAGGCGCGCTGTTCCTCCAGCTCATGCACGCTGGACGGGTCAGCCACCCCGACAACACCTCCCATCACCGTGCACCGGTCGCGCCATCGGCGATCGCTTCCGGCGGGCAGGTCATGACACCCACCGGTCTCCAAGACTCGCCGGTGCCACACGAGCTGAGCACCGACGAGATCGCTGCGACGGTTGCCGACTACCGGCACGCCGCAGCCAGCGCCGTTGCCGCGGGTGCGGACGGCGTCGAGATTCACGCCGCCAATGGCTACCTGCCCAACCAGTTCCTGTCCCCCAACGCAAACCACCGCACCGACCAGTACGGCGGCAGCGTGGCGAACCGGGCCCGGTTCGTGATCGAGATCGCCCAAGCCATCGCCGAGGAGATCGGCGCCGACCGCACCGGAATCCGGATCTCGCCAGGACTGCCCGCCAGCGGTATCGACGAGGGCGAGCGCGAAGCCGTGCACGCCCAGTACACCTACCTGGTCGGCGAGCTGGCCAAGCTCGACCTGGCCTACCTGCACGTCCACCACCTCGGCGACGACGAACTGCTGCGCAGCATCCGTGAGCTGTGGCCGAACGCGTTGCTCGTTCTTCGGCTCGGGCGAACCCGCGAGCAGTTGGGCGACGACATCGTTGCGGGCTTGGCCGACGTCGTCCCGGTGGGTCGATGGGCGCTGGCCAATCCGGACCTGGTCGAGCGGCTGCGCCGCGATGCTGGGTTCAATGACGCCGACCCGAGCACCTTCTACACCGGCGGCGCCCATGGCTACACCGACTATCCGACGCTGGCCGCCACTGAGTCGGACGCGGTGACCGCATGACCGGCCTCAGTGGTGCGACCGTCCTGGTGACCGGCGCCAATGGTGGTCTGGGTCGGCAGTTCGTCGCCCAGGCGCTCTCCGCCGGGGCGGCAAAGGTCTACGCCACGGCGCGCACGCCCATCGAGTGGGCCGATGACCGGATCGTCGGGTTGCCGCTGGACATCACCGATCCGGCATCCGTCCACGCCGCGGCTCAGGCCGCCGACGACGTCACCATCCTGGTGAACAACGCCGGGATCTCGCCGGTGAACAGCAGCCTGCTGACCTCGTCTGAGGAGGAACTGCAGCACATCATCGAGACCAACCTGCTGGGCCAGCTGCGGATGATCCGCGCCTTCGCCCCGGTCCTGGTGGCGTCGCCGGGCAGGGCTGCAGTGATCGACATGCACTCCGCACTCAGCTGGTACGGGGCTGCGGGGAGCTACTCGGTGACCAAGGCCGCCTTCTGGGCCGCCACCAACGCGGTCCGGCTCGAGCTGGCACCGCAGGGGGTCCAGGTGGTCGGCGTGCACGTGGGCTGGGTCGACACGCCGATGGCGGCCGGGGTCACCGGGCCGAAAGCCGATCCGGCCGACGTCGTGGCCCAGGCCTATGCGGCACTCGCTGAGGGAGCCTTCGAGGTGCTGGCCGACGACGTCAGTCGACGGCTGAAGGCCGGGCTGGCCCGGCCGATCGACGAGCTCTACCCGCAGCTGCGCGCGGGCTGAGAGCTTCGCCGGCCGGGGTGCCACCAGCGCCTCGGCCGGCGACCCGCCGGCGCCTCCTTCGCGTGGGTCGAGGCGTCCCGCCCCGCCGCGTGGCGGGCAGACGGCGGGGAACCGAGTCGCGCTGGCGGTTACGCCCGGTTGGCTCGAGCCGACACCATTGGTGGAGTCACATCCGGGGCCTCTGGACCGTCCCGGGCAACACCGGCTCGATTGAGCTGCGTGTCCGCAACGAGTCCCAGGCTGGCCCTGGGCATCGCCAAAGGAGGCGAAATTGACTCACATGCTGGCTACGAGGCGTAAGGCCTTGGTCGCCGTGGTCGCAGCGGGAGCGTTCGTGATGAGCGCGTGCAGTGCCCCGGGATCCACCGGGACGGAGCAGGCGTCCGGCGCCGCGTCCGCCGCAGTGCAGACCACCTGCGGTACCGACAACATCACCATGAAGGGCTACTTCGAGACCGGCTTCCCGCTGCCGAAGGCCCTCACCGACGAGTTCACCAACCAGTTCCCGAACGTCAAGTGGGACGTCCGTGAGGATCAGTTCGCGGTGATCACTCAGAACGCGCTGCGCGTGCTTGCCGACGATCCGCCAGACCTGATGCGGCTGCCGTCGATTCAGCAGGCGGCCAAGGCCGGCGTTCTGCTCAACCTCGATCCGTACGCCAAGGCCTACGGCTGGGACAAGTGGCCGGCCTCGCAGCTGGAGCAGCTGCGGGTCAACGCCGACGGTGCCCGCGGTGAGGGCACCCTCTACGCGCAGGGCCTGAACTACAGCCTTACCGGCGTCTTCTACAACAAGGATCTGGCCGCGAAGATCGGCATGACCGAGCCGCCCAAGACGCTGGCCGAGTTCGACGCCGTTCTGGCCAAGGCCAAGGCTGCCGGCATCACCGGCATCGCCCAGTTCAACGGTGGCGCGACCGGTGGTCTCGCCTTCCCGCTGCAGAACCTGATGGCCGTCTACGGTGAGACCGGCCCGATCAACGACTGGATCTTCCAGAAGCCGGGCGCCAGCATCGACACCGCGACGAACCTGCAGGCCGTCCAGCACCTCCAGGAGTGGATCAAGAACGGCTACTTCGCCAGCGACATCAACTCCCTGGACTACTCGGCGATGATGTCGCGCTTCACCGGCGGCAAGAGCCTGTTCATCTTCGACGGCGACTGGGAGTCGGGCAACTTCGACAAGACCATGAAGGGCAAGGTCGGCTTCTTCCTGATGCCTCCGCTGCAGGAAGGCGGCAAGCAGGCCGCCATGTCGGCTCCGCTCACCTTCGGCGTCAGCTCCAAGGCTGCGCACCCCGACTGCGCCGCGTTCTTCCTGAACTGGGTTGCCACCAACCAGAAGGCGCGCGACATCACGGTCGCCGTCGGTGGTTCGCACCCGATGGGAGCACAGGACGCCTACATGCCGGCCGTCGCGACCGACACTGTCACCGGTCAGACTCTGGCCGCCGGCACCAAGATCGGCCAGGACAATGGCGGCATGGACTTCATCGCCAACGCCACCTCGGCCATCTACGCCAAGAGCTGGACGCCGCCGCTGCAGAAGCTCGCTGCCGGTCAGCAGCAGCCTGACGCTCTGCTCAAGTCGGTGCAGTCCGACTACGAGAGCCAGATCAAGGGCTGATGGCAATGAATGTCCCGCCTGCCGATTCCCACCGGACATGGGATCAGCCGCTTCCTCACGACGGCAAGCGGGCGGGTAGCGTCCGGCGGGGCGGTGCGCGACGCGCACCGTCTCGCCGGGGGCGCTGGATCGGATGGCTCTTCGTCGTGCCGGCGCTGGCGTTCTACCTGCTCTTCGTGATCCGTCCGGTCTTCCTCACTGTCCAGTACTCGATGTACGACTGGAACGGCGTCACCCGAGCCACCTGGGTCGGCTTCGGGAACTACCTCAAGGTCTTCAATGATCCGACGCTGTTCGGCCCGGTTCTCAACGCGTTCGAGTTGATCATCTTCTTCAGCTTCATCCCGATCGTGTTGGGTCTGCTGACGGCCGCCACCGTCCGCCAGATCGCCGAATCCAAGCTCGCCGGGCTGGCTCGCACCATCGTGTTCATTCCGCAGGTCATCCCGCTGGTCGCAGCGGGCATCATCTGGAGCTGGTTGCTGGCCACCAACGGCTTGGTCAACCAGTTGCTGGGGGCGGTCGGCCTGGGCGGGATCACCCGCGCCTGGCTCGGTGACTTCACCACGGCGTTGCCAGCCGTCGGCATGATCGGGGCCTGGGTCGAGCTCGGCCTGTGCACCCTGCTGTTGTTGGCCGGCATGGCCAAGATCGACGCCTCGCTCTATGAGGCCGCCCGCCTCGACGGTGCCGGACCGGTGCGCGAGTTCCTCTCCATCACGCTGCCGAGCCTGCGCCAAGAGATCGTCGTCTGCCTGACAGTGACGGTGATCGCGGCGCTGTCCAGCTTCGACATCATCTACATCTCCACCCAGGGCGGCCCCGGCAACGCGACGCTGGTGCCCGGCCTGCAGATCTTCTATCTCGCCTTCACCGAGAACCGGGTGGGACTCGCCTCAGCGCTGGCCGTCACGTTGATGGTGCTGGTGCTCGTGGTGATCCTGCCGATCCAGTGGCTCTCGAAAGAGGACAACGCATGATCACCTCGAACCGAGAAACCATCATCGGACGCATCCTGTTGATCGTCTTGATGCTGTGGACGCTGATGCCGTTCGTGAGTCTGTTCGTGACCGCCTTGCACCAGTCGGGCAGCTACCCGGCCGGCGTCGAATGGCCGGCCGATCCGCAGTGGGGCAACTTCGCCCTGGCCTTCCAGAGCGCGCAGATGGGTGCCCTGGTTTGGTCGAGCGTGCTGATCGTGCTCGGCGTGGTGCCGATCTCGCTGATCATCTCGACGATGGCCGGATACGCCATCGGTCACCTGCGGGTGCCTGGGCACCGCTGGCTGCTGCTGCTGTTCGTCTTCGGGCTGACGCTGCCCTTTGAGGGCATCATCACGCCGCTGTACTACCAGATTCGCGACTTCGGGCTGCTGAACACTCGGTGGGCCATCATCCTGCCGCTGATCGGCCTGTTCATGCCGTTCTCGGTGTTCTGGATGCGTGCGCACTTCGTCAACATGCCGGCGGAGCTCTCCGAGGCAGCGCAGGTCGACGGCGCCAACCGCTGGCAGGTGTTCTGGCGGGTGCACGTGCCGCTGGCTCGTCCGGCGCTGTCGTCGCTGGGCATCCTGCTGTTCTTGTGGACTTGGAACCAGTTCCTGCTCACCGTCGTCCTGGTCAACGACCCGCTGAAGCGGACGGCGGCCGGTGCGTTGGGCGCCTTCCAAGGCCAGTGGGGCACCGACATTCCGTTGCTGTGTGCGGGCTCGCTGCTGATCATGGCGCCCACCCTGCTGGTGTTCTTCATCTTCCAACGGCAGTTCGTCTCGGCCCTGCTCCAGGGTTCGATGAAGGGCTGAGCTGTTCGATGACCCTCTCACTACCCGTGACGCGGCTCGGCGGGGCCGCGTTCGCTGCCACCGTACGACCCGCAAAGGACCCGAAATGAACAGCCGCCTTGCCATTCCGAATGTCGACCCCGAGCTTGCTGCAGCTTTGGAGATGGCACTGGACGGGACTCCCTCTCCGATCACCCTTGCCGACATTCCCGACAAGCGGGCGCAGGACTGGCAGGCGTCGCACGAGGCGCGCAAGGCGGTGATCGCCCGCGGCGTCCGCGTCGAGGAGTTCGACGTTCCGACGCCGGACGGGGCGACCGTCCGCCTCGATCTGCTCAGCGGTCCCAATCGCAGCGCCACCAGCCCGCTGGTCTACTACGTGCACGGCGGCGGCATGATGCTCGGCAACCGCTGGAGCGGCATCGACGTCGTCGAAGACTGGATTCATCGTTTCAACGCGGTGGTGGCCAGTGTCGAGTACCGACTCGCGCCCGAGGCGCAGTATCCGGTGCCGCACGAGGACTGCTATGCCGGCTTGAAGTGGCTGGCCGATAACGAGCAGCGCCTCGGGCTGAACGTCTCCTCGGGTCTGATGGTCGGGATCAGCGCCGGCGGTGGCCTGGCGGCCTCGGTGGCTCTGATGGCGCGCGAGCGCAGCGGCCCGAAGCTTGCCGGGCTGATGCTGATCGCGCCGATGCTGGACGATCGCACCGAGTCGGTCGCCGCGCAGCAGTACGCCAACGGCATGTGGACCGTGGAAGAGAACGCGCTGGGCTGGGGTTCGCTACTCGGTGAGGCCGGCAACGACATCGCCGGTCTTCCGGACTGGGTGATTCCCGGACGCTGCGATGACCTGGCCGATCTGCCGCACGCCTTCATCGAGGTCGGCACCGCCGACATCTTCCGCGATGACACCGTCGACTTCGCCAGCCGGATCTGGCGAGCCGGAGGTCGGGCCGAGCTGCACGTGTGGGCCGGCGGCTTCCACGGTTTCGAGGTGCTGAGTCACACGCTGATCGCTCAGTCGGCGGTGCACGCCCGCAACAACTGGATCCAGCGCCTGATGGGGGTGCCGGAGAACGTCGTGGTGCACTGAATGCCACCGGTCCTCGTCCCGGCTATGAAGGGCTGGGTAGCATGACTGCTTCGACCGACCGACGGCAAGGCGAGGCATGCGTGAGCTGATCCAGCGGTTGAGCGCGCTCGATGACGACGCCGCTTCCGCGATGAAGATGATCGCGCACTTCGACGCTCTGCTGGCCCAAGGGGCCGGCATGACCGCCCTGGTGCGTGGCGCCGCCGTGTTGTCGGGCTGGCCGTGCGGGTTGCACCTGCCGCAGCACAGTATCTACGCCCGGGTCGACGCCCAAGGCCGCTCGATGAAGCCGCACAGCGATCCGGCAGCGATTCTGACCTGGCCGCACCAGTTCCTTGAGGACGGCTCGGACGGCGTCGTCTGGTTGGAGCGTCCGGCCGATCGGGCCGGAGCCAGCGACGCGGTGATCCTGGAGCGGCTGGCTGCCGGCGTGCACCTGACCATCGAGCGGGTGAGTCCCTTGGCCATCAGCGATGACGCGGCCGCGATCGAGATCATCGCCTCGCCGTCCTCGCTCACTGCGCGGCGCAAGGCAGCCAAGCGGCTGCGGCTGCGGGAGAGCGCCTCAGTGCGGGTGGCGGTCTTCCGGGCCGCGGACGATGTCGCACCGCAGAAGTCGGCGTCGATGAACAGCGAGCTCGGAGCGATCAGGGTCGTGCTGGTCGAGGACGACCACGAGCTGCCGTCCGGGCCGGTGGGCTTAGGACCGCTGGTCGGCGTCCTCGATGCTCATCAGACGACGGCGCAGGCCGTCGCCGCGCTCGCGCTGAGTTCACGGATCAACCCGGTCGTCGCCTGGGAGCAGTGGGGCCTGTTGGCCGACCTGGCAGCCTCAGGGGCCGGTGTGCGCCACCCGGACGTGGAGCGGATCGCCAGCCTGGCTGGTGAGGCTCAGCTGATCGACACCCTGGAGGCTCTGGCGATCAGCGACACTGTGCGCGCCGCTGCGACGCTGCTGGGCTTGCACCACTCGACCGTCCAGCAACGGCAGACCCGGATCGAGTCCATCGTCGGATTTCGGCTCGGCTCGCCCGCTGGCCGCAGCCGTGCGCTGGTCGGATTGGCGGTCTATCGGGCCCGGGAGGCGCGCCAGCCCGGCGAGGTCAGCGAGTAGGCGAACGCTCGCCGGGGGCCCGGTTCGGCCGGCGGTGCCGGGCGTGCCGCGGCTGACCTGAGATCGATCGGCGAAGACCGTCGAGCGAGGCTGCGATGGCGCCGGCGGTCAGCGCTGGGTCGGGTGGTAGTCCTGTGGGTGGTAGGAGCACACCACCGACAGGTCGTCGCTCTTGGTGTGCGTGCCGGGCGTGCTCGCCGAGTGCGGTGGCGCGGAGCCGTCCGGTGTGCGGGGCGCGGCAGGAGTCGGCGCGGCGGCGGATTCGGCGATGGCCCTCTGGACCCGGGTGCGAACCCAGGCCCAGTTGGGCCTGTAGGAGAGGAACCCATTGGCCGGATCGAGGACCAGGCTTCGCGATGGGCTCGACTTCACCTTGAGCGCCACATCGGCCAGCGCCGGCAGGAGCGAGCGGGGGATGTTGGTGCTGAGGTTGTTCACGCCGGTCTTGACGATGCTCTCGTAGTTGGTGAGAACCACCTGGGGGGTCGCCTGTTGACTGACTGCATAGACCACGCAGCGTTGACGCTCCATCCGGCTGTAGTCGTTGAGGTGGTAGCGGCCACGGGCAAACCACAGTGCCTTGGCACCTTTCAACGGTGTGTTGGGACCGGGTTCGATCCAGCCGGCAGGCTTCTCTTCGGGTTCGTTGCCACTGGCGTTGTGTCCTCCGATGGGAACGGCGTAGTTCACATTCACGGTGATCCCGCCAATCGCATTGACGAAGTCCTTGAACCCGTCCATGTTGACGAACACGTAGTACTTGATGTCGAGGCCCAGCGCATAACCGACTGATTGCATCAGGGCGGAGGCGCCGAGGTCTTTGGTCTTGCCGAGCGCATTGGCGGGCACGTGGGCAGGCACATTTCTGTACATGGCGTTCAGTAGGTACTCCGCACGCTCCATGCCAACCGCTCCGGGCTTGTAGAAGCCGTTCGGGTAGTACTTGCGGAGTGGCGAGCCTGGTGGGAACGGCATGTGCTCGGCATTGCGCGGCATGGTGATGAGCGTGCTTGAGCCGGTGCGCGGGTTCAGCGACGCGACGATCACCGTGTCGGTTCGTGCACCGACCGAGGTTGAGCGGTTCGACTTGACCCCTGAGTCGCCGCCGATGATCAGCAGGTTGATCCTGTCCACGCCCTGCCACGGATCGGAGGCATGAGCGGACGCCGGGCCGCCGGGGTCGTCATCAAAGACCTGGTTGATGGCCGTCGCTGTGGTGAATGCATAGTCGGCTGCCAAAGTCAGTGGGGCGGCAACGGCGAAGCACAAAGTCCCGACCACGATCCCGCCGAACATGCGCTCGAAGGTCGTGGCGGGTGCTGGGCGCAGGGACAGGTGGGTGCCGACGATGACGGCGTCCCAGGCCAATGCGACCACGATCAATACCGCAGCCAGCACGGTGAGGGCCGTCGGGTTGACGGCCAGCTGGGCGAGCTGGTTGCGACCGACAGTGGCGGCAGCGGCAATGCTCACAGTGATGATCGCAAACAGCGCCACAGCTATGCCACCGATTGCGCGGTGCCGCGACTTGAGTAAGCCACTTCCGGGGATAAGCGCGCCGAAGAAGGTCCAGGCTATCGCCCAGCCGAACCCCTTTTCGCGTTGATTGGGGTGGTCGAGTTCTGGTCGGTTGGAGGGATTCGGGCCTGGGTTGAAAGATGTCATCTTCGCGGCTTCCCGGTGATCGGCTTTGAGACGGAGCTTAGGAAGCCGGGCAAAATTCCCCCGATTTGCCGCGGCGGTGCGGTGTGCATTCCCTCGTCAGGCCGCACTCGGCCCGGCCGGCGGTGGGCAGCCCGCTGCGTGGCCCGGCCGCGCCGAGTGCGTGATAGAAACACAGCGTGCAGCGTCTCCAATGAGGAGGGGTGATTCTCCGGCGCTGAGGGAGCCGTCGTGGCCGGTGAGAGGGCAAAACGCCGGGTTCGGAGGCCGACGAACCAAGACGACGGAAGGGGGCCGCGTGTCGCGCGTTCTGGTGGCGGAGGACGACGCTGTGCTGGCGGAGGCCCTCGCGGCCGGCCTGCGGCGTCGCGGTCACGTGGTCAGCGTCGCCTTTGACGGCGCAGCGGCTCGTCAGCAGCTGGACAGGACCGACTTTGACGTCGTGGTTCTCGATCGCACGCTGCCGTACGTTTCCGGCGACGAGATCTGTGAAGAGCTGCTCGCGGCCGGCACCGGCGCGAGGGTGATCATGGTTACGGCCGCCAGGGAAGTCGCCGAACGGGTGCGTGGCTTGGAGATTGGTGCCGACGACTATCTGACCAAGCCGTTCTCCTTCCAGGAGCTTGCCGCGCGCGTCGAGGCGCTGTCACGGCGACCGTCCGAGCGGCGAGTCGCTGGTGCTGTCGTTGTGGCTGATGTTGCGATCGACCCGGCCCGTCGGGCGGTCCGCCGGGCCGGCAAGCCCGTCGAGCTGACCGTGAAGGAGTTCGACGTGCTGGCGGTGCTCGCCGCGCAGCCAGACTGCTGGTTCAGCACCGAGGCTTTGCTCGATCAGGTGTGGGATGAGAACACCGACCCATTCACCAGTGCGGTCAAAGTGACCATGTGGGGTCTGCGTCGCAAGCTGGGCGAACCGCCGATCATCGAGACGCTGCGCGGCGTGGGTTACCGGCTCTGTTCAGAGGGGATGTCGGCCTGAATCCCCCAGTCTTTGGCAACCTTCGCTCAACCGTCGGTCGGGTAGCGTCTTGGCAGCAGAGCCTGAGGGCGGATGCGGGGGAGGGCTGCTGGGCAGTGGGAGTCCGGCAACCCGGACCCCTTCTCTTCCTGGGTGAGGAGCGATGATGGCGCGACCAGTTTCTCGACCTCGCCATGCGATGGATGCGCCGCTGCCCCGTGATCGCCGGTCATCTGGCGGACGGATCCTGCGGGGACTCGTCGGCCTGCTGGGTGAGCTCCTGGTCACCGCGGGCGCAGTGGTGTTGTTGTTCGTCGGGTGGCAGCTGTGGTGGACCGATGTGGTCTCCGACGCGGACGCGGCGACGGTGGTGACCTCGATGGAGGCCGACCCGGCCACCTGGGTGCAGCCGAAGCGGGTGAAGCTGGGGGACGCGTTCGCGATCGTGCGGATCCCGCGCTTCGGTGCCAGCTTTGCGCGTCCGCTGTACGAGGGCACGACCAGGGACGTGCTGGCTCGCGGCGTTGGCCACTATGTGCATACCGCGTTGCCGGGTGAGGTGGGGAACTTCGCGATGGCGGGCCATCGCACCACCTACGGCAAGCCGTTCAATCGGATTGCGGAGTTGCGCGCCGGTGATGTGGTGCTGGTCGAGACCGGTCAGTGGTATTTCGTGTATCGGGTGTCCGGGCACGAGATCGTGGCACCGACGCAATCGTCGGTTTTGTTGCCGGTGCCGAACCAGCCGGACGTGATGGCGACGACGGCGGTGCTGACGATGACGAGTTGTCATCCGGAGTACAGCGCTCGGCAGCGCTACGTGGTGCATGCGGTGCTGGAGGCGAAGTACCCGCGGGCGCAGGGCGTCCCGGCTTCGGTGTTGGAGGTGGCTGGCTGATGTCGTTCTATGGCTGGTTGTGGCGGATCCTGCCGGGGCCGGCGGTGGTGCGCGCCCTGCAGCTGATTGTGCTGGCTGCGGTGGTGATCGCGGTGCTGTTCACCTGGGTGTTCCCCGCGATCGCACCCCTGATGCCGTTCAACGAGAACACCGTCGAGCCGTAGCCGGCGCTGCCCACGCGTGGCTCCGGCGTCCGGGGGATCGTGGGGTGTGGGCGTTGCGAGCCTGGTCGAAATGAGCAGTCGTAGACGATCTGGGTCCGGGCAGCTACGCTATGAGAGCGCTCCCAGCGTCCACCGAACATTCCTCTGCTCCCCAACGACGAGAGGCAGTCATGCAGTACGGCCATTTCGATGACCTTGCCCGCGAGTACGTCATCACGACGCCGCATACGCCGTATCCCTGGATCAACTACCTCGGCTCGGAGCAGTTCTTCTCGCTGCTGTCCCACCTGGGCGGCGGCTACTCGTTCTACCGGGACGCTCGGATGCGCCGGCTCACCCGCTACCGCTACAACAACGTGCCCACCGACGAGGGCGGCCGCTACCTCTACGTCAACGACGGCGGGGATGTCTGGACGCCGACCTGGCTGCCGGTGAAGGCGGACCTCGACCACTTCGAGGCTCGCCACGGCATGGGCTACTCCCGGATCACCGGCGAGCGTGGTGGGCTGCGGGTGTCGACCACCTATCTGGTGCCACTCGGTGAGAACGCCGAGGTGCACAAGGTCAGCCTCACCAACCTCAGCGACGCTCCCAAGAGCGTCAAGCTGTTCTCGCTGGTCGAGTTCGCGTTGTGGAATGCCAACGACGATCAGACCAACTACCAGCGCAATCTCTCCATCGGCGAGGTGGAGATCGAGGAGCGCACGCCGTCCGGCGGTTCGGCGATCTACCACCGCACCGAGTACCGCGAACGCCGCAATCACTACGCCGTCTTCGCCGTCAACGAGCCGGCCAGCGGTTTCGACACTGATCGGCAGAGCTTCCTTGGCGGCCCTTACGCCGGGTTCGCCGAGGCTGCGGTGCCGCGCGCTGGCGCTTCGGCCAACTCGGTGGCGTCCGGGTGGTATCCGATCGGCTCGCACTGCGTCGAGGTCGAGCTGGCTCCCGGGCAGAGCCACGAGCTGGTCTACGTCCTCGGCTATGAAGAGAACGCCGATGACGCCAAGTGGGCCGACCCCGAGCATCAGGTGATCAACAAGGCCGGTGCGCACGCGTTGCTGGCCCGCTTCGCCACCCCTGCCGCGGTGGACGAAGCGCTGGTCGCCCTGCAGAACTACTGGACCAAGCTGCTGTCCACCTTCACGGTCAGCTCCCCGGACGAGAAGCTCGACCGGATGGTCAACGTCTGGAATCAGTACCAGTGCATGGTGACCTTCAACATGTCGCGCTCGGCCTCGTACTTCGAGACCGGCATCGGTCGCGGCATGGGCTTCCGCGACTCCAACCAGGATCTGCTCGGCTTCGTCCACCTAGTGCCGGAGCGGGCGCGCGAGCGGATCATCGACATCGCCTCGACGCAGTTCGCCGACGGAAGCGCGTATCACCAATACCAGCCGCTCACCAAGCGCGGGAACAACGACATCGGCTCCGGCTTCAACGACGACCCGCTGTGGCTGATCGCCGGCGTGGCCGCCTACATCAAGGAGACCGGCGACGACGCGATCCTGAATCAGCCGGTGCCGTTCGACAATGCTGCCGGTAGCGAGGTACCGCTGTGGGAGCACCTGGTTCGCTCCTTCGAGTTCACCGTCACCCACCGCGGTCCGCACGGCCTGCCGCTGATCGGTCGCGCGGACTGGAACGACTGCCTCAACCTGAACTGCTTCTCCTCCGAGCCGGGCGAGCCCTTCCAGACCACCGAGAACAAAGCCGGCGGGGTCGCCGAATCGGTGTTCATCGCAGCCCAGTTCGTGCTCTACGGCGAGGAGTACGCCGTCCTGGCTGAACGTCGCGGGCTGCCGGACGTTGCTCGCGCTGCCCGCGCGCAGGTCGCCGACATGCGCGAAGCGCTGCTCACGCACGGGTGGGACGGCGAATGGTTCCTGCGCGCCTACGACTTCTTCGGCAACCCTGTCGGTACCGATGCCACGCCCGAAGGCAAGATCTGGATCGAGCCGCAGGGCTTCGCCGTGATGGCCGGGG
Organism: Propionicimonas sp.; assembly: GCA_036788135.1. Taxonomy (GTDB): domain Bacteria; phylum Actinomycetota; class Actinomycetes; order Propionibacteriales; family Propionibacteriaceae; genus Propionicimonas. Next base: position 560,296 of record DAIQNZ010000001.1, on the reverse strand, counting down.
TCGGCGTCGGGGCCGGTCCGGACGACGCCGAGGCGCCGGCGATCAAGGCGCTGGATTCGGTCGAGCGCATGCTCGGCACGCCGCACGGTCTGGTGCTGCAGTACCCCGCGTACACCACCTACCAGATCGAACTCGGGGAGGTGTCGACCTACCCGCCGGGCTACAAGGAGAACGGCGGCATCTTCTGCCACAACAACCCGTGGGTGATCATCGCCGAGACCGTGGTCGGGCGTGGTGACCGCGCGTTCGACTACTACAAGCGGATCACGCCGGCCTACCGCGAAGCGATCAGCGACGTGCATCAGCTGGAGCCGTACGTGTACGCCCAGATGATCGCCGGCAAGCAGGCGGTGCGAGCCGGGCAGGCGAAGAACTCCTGGCTGACCGGGACGGCCGCCTGGAACTTCGTCGCGGTCTCGCAATATCTGCTCGGTGTTCGTCCGGACTTCGACGCGTTGGTGATCGACCCGCAGCTCGGGCCGGACGTTCCCAGCTTCACCGTCACCCGGCAGCTGCGCGGCGCCACCTACGAGATCTCGGTGACCAACTCCGGTGCCCGCGGCGCCCGAGCGTCGCTGGTCGTCGACGGGGAGCCGATCGAGGGCAACCGGGTGCCGTATGCGGCGCCGGGGGCCGTGGTGAGGATCGAAGCCAGCCTGTAGGCAACGGTCGGTCAGCTGTCGGCAAGCGCCGAGCGCACTGCGGGTAGAACCTCGGTCGCGAGAAGTTCGATCGAGCGCACGGTGGCGGCCTGTGGCAGACCGCCGAGGCCCACCTGCGCCAGGAAGCGGGAGTGCCCGAGGAGTTCGTGCTCGGCCAAGATCTTCTCGGTGACCTCGGCGGGGCTCCCGGCGAACAGGGCCCCCGACGGACCCGCCCATGCGTCGAAGGAAGCGCGATCCAGCCGTCCTCGTTGGGGCATGTTCTGGGCGAAGTAGGCCGCGTAGTGGGGGTAGAACTGTTGCCGGGCCGCTTGCGAGGTCGCGGCGAGGTGCAGGTGGGAAGTAACGCCGATGCGATGGGGAGCCTTCCCTGCGGCCTCGGCGCTGGCCCGGTACAACTGGGCCAGTGGTGCGAAGCCTGCCGGGTTGCCGAGAATAGCGAAAGCCACCGGTAGCCCGAGTCGGCCCGCGCGTACCACCGAGGGCGACGTCCCGCCGACCCCGATCCAGATCGGTAGCTGAGCCTGCCGCGGGCGCGGCCAGACTCCCAGGCCTGACAGGGCCGGGCGAGTGGTTCCGCTCCAGGTCACCGGGTTGTCGGCGTTGATCGCCAAGAGCAGGTCGAGACGGTCATCGAAGTACTCGTCGTAGCGCTCGAGCTCGAGCCCGAACAGGGGGAAGGACTCGACATACGCGCCCCGCCCGACGGTGAGCTCGGCTCGACCCCCGCTCAGCTGATCGAGAGTGGCGAAGTCCTCGAAGACGCGGACGGGGTCGGCACTCGACAGCACCGTCACTGCGCTGGTCAGGCGGATACGCGCGGTTCGCGCCGCCGCGGCCGCCAACACCATGGCTGGTGCCGAGATCGCGAAGTCGCTGCGGTGATGCTCGCCGAGGCCGAACACATCCAGGCCGGCGGCATCGGCGAGCTCGGCCCACTGAAGGATGTCGGCCAGCCGCCGACCGGGGTCGGTCTGCGAGCCGAGGCGATCGGTGGTGAGTTCCCCGAAGGTGAACACGCCGATCTCGAACGGCTCGCTCATCGTTCGTCGTCGGCGAGAGCGACGGCGTGGCGCTGCAAGAAGCTGCGCACGTCCGCGGCTTCCGCGGCGTTGATGGCATGCCCCAGGCCCGGGTAGACCCGGGCATCGAGCGTGGTGTGCTCAGGGAACCACTGCTTGCTGCGGTCGATGGCCGCCGACGCGATGATGGTGTCGTCGGCGCCGCGTCCCCAGAAGAGCGGTGGACGGGTGCGCGCCAGGTCGATGTCGCCGGCGCGCGCGGTCCGTTGCACAAAGCCCCCGAGAACGACAGCGGCCGGCACGCGAGCGGGCCGGGTGCGCAGCAGTTCGCTCGCCATCAGTCCTCCCTGCGAGAAGCCGACGGGGACGACGACGATGTCCGACGGCAGTTCGGCCTCGACCCACTCCCAGATGGCCCCTGCGGCCTCGGTCACCGGCTCGGGTGCCGGATCGCCGGGGGTCGTAATCGGGAACCAGGCGTAACCGCTGCCGGGCACTCGCAGTGGTGCTCGCAATGAAGCCCACGCCATGCCGGGCGCCAGGGCGTCGGCCGCGGCGGCCAGGTCGCCGGCGTTGGATCCGTATCCGTGGAGCAGGAGCACGACGGGCGAGTCCGGCTCCACGGCGGTCGAGGATCGCAAGGCCTCAGTGATGCGCGTCACAGCAGCTCCTCCGGCGTCGAGCCAGGCAGGCTCACCGTCACCTCGGTGCCCCACGGGTCGAGCACGCTCACCGAGCGGCCATCATCGCGATGGGCGACCTGGCGGCTGCGCAGCCGGGTGACCAGGGCGTCCAGATCCTCCCGCTGCGGGACGCGCACCGCGACCTGCCCCAGCCCGAGGCTCGCGGCGCGAGGGCCCGCCTTCGCGCTGTTCCAGGTGTTCATGGCCAAATGATGGTGGTAGCCGCCGGCCGAGGTGAACAGCGCGCCCGGGTAGCTGCTCAGTGTGGTCTCGAAGCCGAGCACCTCGGAGTAGAACTGGGCGGCGAGGCCGAGATCGCCCACCTGCAAGTGGACGTGGCCGACCCGTCCGGCGAGTTCGGTGGTGGCGGCGAGGTGATTCTCGTCGAGGTGGCGCTGCAAGTACGCGTTCGGATCGAGGTACTCGGTGGTCATGTAGATCTGGCCGTCCACCCGTCGCCACGCTGACCGCGGCCGGTCGGTGTAGAGCTCGACGCCGTTGCCTTCGGGGTCGGTGAAGTAGAACGCCTCGCTGACCGCATGATCACTGGAACCGACGAATCGGCTGCGCGGGTCGCGTGCTGCACGGTAGACGGTCGCGGCGAGGCTGGCCGGATCGTCGAAGAGGAAGGCGGTGTGAAACAGCCCCGCCTGGCGCGGATCGACCGGCGGAAGATCCGGCGTGTGCACCAGCTTCACCAACGCGGTCTGACCTCGGCCGAGGACGCGGTGCGTCTCGCGGCGCTGACTCTGCTCGGCGATGGGCTCCATGGCGAAGGCGTCGGCGTAGTAGGACGACATGTTCTCCAGGTCGCCGACCCGGAGGGTCACCGCGTCCATGGCGGTGGCGGGATTGATGACGCGGTCGTCCACCGCGCTTGCGGACACTGTGCTCACGGTTCTCTCCGATCGAGGACGGGGCCCGCAGGCCCCGTCCGCTAGATGATGATCAGGCGATGACGGCGAAGCCGCCGGTCCAGCCCACCTTCTCGCTGACGGCCAGGGTCAGCTGCAGGAAGCCGACGGCCTCCAGCTCGTGGGCGCGAGCCAGCGAGCCGGCGTCGATGGCCTTGATGCCGCCCGCGCTGACTGCGCCGGCCAGTACCTGCTTGGCTGCGGCGTCGTCACCGGCGATCAGGACGGTGGTGGCCTGGTCGCCGACCTTCTTGCTGGCGAGGGTGCCGGCGAAGGTGGTGTTGAAGGCCTTGAGCACCGAGGAGTTCGGCAGCTTGGCCTGGATCTGCGCGGCCGCCGAGCTGCCGACCGGCACGACCAGCGAGTCGAAGGTCTCGAAGTTCAGCGGGTTGGTGATGTCAACGACCACCTTGCCGTCGAGCTGGGAGCCGTAGGCGTTCAGGATGGTGTCGACGGCGGGGTAGGGGACGGCCAGGACGACGACGTCGCCGTCCAGCGGGGCCGAACCGGTCTGCTCCTTGCTGATGTAGCTGACGTTGCTGCCCCCGTCGGCGAGCACGCCGCCGATCGCGTTGGCCATGTTGCCGGTGCCGATGATGGTGAAGCTGGTCATGGGATGCTCCTCAAGGATGGTTGGTTGTATCTACAACGAAAACCATAGGACGAAATGGTTGTAGGTGCAACTACCTGCTAGCATCTACCCATGAGCACATCGCCATTGACCCATCCTGAGCGCGTGGCCGTCGCTCGGCTGCAGGCCATGCTCGAGCTGCTCCCCACCTCGCTGGACCGCGAACTCGCCTCAGCCGGGCTGACCTCCTTCGAGTTCACCGTGCTCGAAGCGCTCGCCGAAGCAGAGCACCACCGTCTGCGGCTCTCTGCGGTCGCGGCGCGCACCAATGCCACCCTGGCCCGCCTATCGCGGGTGATCACCGCCCTCGAGCGCAAGGGGCTGGTCGAGCGCGCGGCCTGCGAGGCCGATGGCCGTGCCACCAACGCGGTCTTGACCAAGGCCGGCATGATCGCCTACCAGGAGAGCCGAGATCTGCATGCCCAGGCGGTGCGCACGCTGATCCTCGACGGACTCGCCGAGGACGACGTCGACGATCTGGCCCGCCTCACCTACCGGGTGCTGAGTCGGCTCGACCCGGAGGCCCGCTTCACCGTCACCGAGGCCGGGCGCTGCCCCTCGGACCCTGAACCCGCCGCCTGCCCCGCTGATCCGGCGTCCGCCTGAGATCACCGCGGGCTGCGCATTCTTTGCCACCCCCGGTAGGTCTCCGGCCGAAATCCCGAGCGGACGCCAGCTTTCTTGGGTGCCGTTCATTTGCTGTTCAGCACCGTCAGTTACGCTGACCGCGTCCGGGGAGGGAAGTGATAGGAGCCGGGCATTCCTGTCGAGAGGGAAGTATGCGTTCAGATCTGAATCACGGCGCCCGCCGGTTCGCGCTTGGCGCTGTGGCCGTGCTCACCGCATCCCTCGTCCTCACCGGTTGTGCGCAGAGCCTGCCGACCTCCTACGGCGCTGAGCCCAGCCCCTCGCCGACGGCTCACGCGATCACGACGAGCGCGCCGAAGCCGTCCACCACCGCGACGGCGACCGCCACGGCCACGCCGAAGCCGGTCGATCCGATGACCACCCTCAGTGCCGCCACCAAGAAGGAGTTCAAGGGCTGCCTGACCAAGACCGTCGGGCCGAACTCCAGTGGTGCCTGCGCCAAGCTGGTGATCAAGAAGCTCAAGCAGGCCGGCTTCTACCCGTGGCGTGCGACCAGCACGATCAACGTCGCCGGCGCGAACGCCATCTTGAACTATCAGCGCTCTCGCGGGCTCAAGGCCACCGCCACCACGACCAAAGCCACCTGGATCGCCCTGGCCACCAAGGCCAAGGCCGTGCCGATGACGCTGCCGAAGAAGTGCACCACCACCAAGGGCATCATCCTGTGCGTCGACCAGGCCCACCGCAAGCTGTTCTGGATCAAGAACGGCAAGGTCGTCAAGACCTTCAAGGTGCGCCTCGGCGGCTGGAATTACCTGGCCAAGAAGCACAAATGGAAGATCTACGCCACGGCCAACGGCACCTGGAAGGTCTACGACAAGAAGGTCGATCCGCCGAGCGAGAACTACGGCTCCGGCGCGATGCCGTACAGCACCATGTTCTACCCCGACATGTACGTGCACTACTCGCCCGGCTTCCACGCCGTCGGCTACGCCCAGTCCAGCCACGGCTGCGTGAACATCGGCCAGCTCAGCCAAGCGGTGTGGATCTTCAAGCACACGCCGATCGGCACTCCGGTGTACATCTACTCGCTGAAGGCGCCCAAGGTCACCACGCCGCCCGCCCCGACCCCCAGCGCGCCGGCCAGCGCGAGCCCGACGCCGTCGGGAACCCCGACTCGCTGACCGGCTACTGCTCGTTCGCCAGTCGGGCCACGTGCAGGGTGAGGTAGATCACCTCGTCCTCGGTGATCGGCTTCTCCAGGCGCAGCTCCAACAGCGCCTTCACGCGTTCCGCGCAGGCATAGGCCGTCGGGAACGACTCCTGGATCGCCGCGATGAAGCTCTGCGGATTCTCTGAGAGCTGGCTATTGCCGGTGACCCGGACGAAGAAGTACCGCATGTGCGTGATGAACCGTGCCGCGTTCACGCTCTGGGTGTCGAAGCTGCGTCCGTACGCGGTCTCCAGCACGTCGAAGACCTGCTCGAACAGCTTGGTCATCTTCACGGTGCGCGAGAGATCCTCGGTGGCGAAGGCCGCGTTGACGAAGTGCAGCGCGATCGGCACAGCCTCGTCGTCATTGAGCTGGACGTTGGTCCGGTCCCGGATCAGCGCGACCGCCCGGCGTGCCTCGGCCAGCTCGGCCGGGTAGAGATGGGCGACCTCGGCCTTGAGCGGGTACCCGATCGTCAAGTTCTGGCGCATGCGCTTGATGGCAAAGCTGATGTGATCGGCCAACGGAATCACCATTGACTGGCCGAACTCCATCTCCAGCGCCGGCCCGGCCTGAGCCAGAATGTCTGCGGCCAACGCCAAATGCTCGGGCGGAATCTCGGTCAAAAAGCTCGACAGCTCGTCCACGTCGTGGGTGGCGTCGGGCACGAAAATCTGCTGGACTTTCGCCTCATTCACCGTGTCCCCACGCTGCGCGTTGTAGGCCAGGCCCCGCCCGGTGGCGACCACCACCCGTCCGTTCTCCTGGCAGGCGAGCACCACATTGTTGTTGAAGACCTTGAGCACTTCCACAGTGCGGTCCTTCCGGTGTGCGGTGGCGCTCGTCCAACTTTCACATACCTGGCTGTGGGACGCCACCGTCGTGCAGTGGCGTCCCCGGTCCAGAGGTCGGACGAGCGACGTCCTAGGTGAGGTCGGCCCCGTTGGTGGCAATCACCGAGGCGTACCAGGCGAAGGAGTCCTTCTTGTACCGGGCGAGGTCGAGAAGATCATGCTCGTCGCGGTTGACGTAGATGAATCCGTAACGCTTGGAGACGCCCTGGTGGGTCGACACCAGGTCGATGGCCGACCAGGGGCAGTAGCCGAGCACCTCGACGCCGTCGGTGAGGGCCAGCTGGATCTGTGCGATGTGGTCGCGCAGATAGTCGATGCGATAGCCGTCGTGGACTGCTCCGTCCACGAGCTTGTCGAAAGCGCCCAGGCCGTTCTCGGTGACCAGCAAGGGCAGGTGGTATCGATCCCAGATGGCTCGGAAGGTGTTGCGGAAGCCGATCGGGTCGATCTCCCAGCCGAACTCGGTCTTCGGCAGGTACGGGTTGGTGGCGCCGGCGTAGATCCCCTTCTCACCGATGGCGATCTGCTGATCTCCTCCGGCCAGGTCGTTCCCGTCGGCGCGCGGACGGGCCACCGTGTGCGTGGCGTAGTAATTGAAGGCGATGAAGTCAGGGCGATCCGCGGCCAGCAACTCCAGGTCGCCTTCGGCGATCTCGGGCGTGGCTCCGGTGGCCTTCAGATAGGCCCAGGCCACCGAGTTGTAGCGGCCCTCGACGGCGACGTCGAGGTAGAGCCAGTTGCGAATCGCGTTGAAGTCGTCCGCGGCCAGGATGTCTTCGGGATGACAGGTCTCCGGGTAGCACAGCGCGATGTTCGGCGCCGGCCCGATCAGGCCGCCGGGAACGATCGCGTGGCACAGCTGATTGGCCTTCGCCTGCGCCAGCATCATGTGGTGATTGGCCTGGTAGACCGCGGATTTCGGCATACCGGGCTTGATGGTGCCGATGGCCTCTCCGAACAGCACCATCATGTTCTGCTCGTTGATGGTCAGCCAGTGCTTCACCTTGCTGCCGTACTCGGTGAAGATCACCTGGGCGAAGCGGGCGAAGGCGTCGGCGGTGTCCCGATTCAGCCAGCCGCCCTTCTCGTCAAGGGCGGCCGGCAGATCGAAGTGGTACATGGTCGCGATCGGGGTGATCCCGGCCGCCAGCAGGGCGTCGATCAGACGGTGATAGAACGCCACCCCGGCCGGGTTCACCTCCCCGTCACCGTCGGGGATGATCCGCGTCCACGCGATCGAGAAGCGATAGGCCTTGAGCCCCAGCTCGGCAAACAGCGCCACGTCCTCGGCGAACCGATGGTAGTGATCGCTGGCCACCGTGAAGTCGGACGTTCCCGCCGGATACTCCGGCCGGGCGTCGATCACCGACGGCCCCTTCCCCTCGGCGTCCCAGGCTCCCTCGACCTGGTAGGCCGAGGTGGAGGCTCCCCACAGGAAGTCCTCGGGGAAAGCGGCAAGCTGCGTGTACTTCATGAGCTCAGGCCTCTCGCGTCAGCGCTCGATCAGGATGGCGGTGTCGCCGTGGCTGACCGTCGGCTTCTCCGCCGGCAGCACCGCGGCGAAGTCGCCGGTGTTGGTGATCACCACGACGGTGGTCGGGTCGTACCCGGCCGCCTTCACTGCGTCGAAGTCGACCGTGGCGAGCAGATCGCCGGCTGCCACCTGCTGGCCCTGGGCCACCGCACCGGTGAAGCCCTTTCCGTTCAGCTGAACGGTGTCGATGCCGATGTGCACCAGCGCCTCGACGCCGTCTGCCGACTTGATGCCGTAGGCGTGGCTGGTCGGGAAGGCTGACACCACGGTGCCGGCGAACGGTGCGTACACCTGGCCGCTGTTCGGCACGATGCCCAGGCCGTTGCCGAGAGCGCCGGCGGCGAACACCTTGTCCTTGATCTGGTCGAGAGCGACAACCTCACCGCTGACCGGGGCGGCAACCTCGATCGCAGTGCCGGCGGCGGTCACCGGGGCCTCTGCGTCTGGCTCGTCCTTCACGCCGAACAGGAGGGTGAGCACGAAGGCGATCGCGACGGCCAGGCCGGTGCCGATCATCTGCCACACGAAGGAGTTGAAGGTGATCGGGCCCTGCGGCAGGTAGGTCGGGATGGCGAGCAGCGACGGCATTGCGAAGCCCGTCATGGCCGAACCGGCCTGAGCGCCGATCGCGCCGCCGACGGCACCACCGATGCAGCCGAAGATGAACGGCTTCTTCAACGGCAGGTTGACGCCGTAGATGATCGGCTCGGTGATGCCGGCAAGGAAGCCGGAGACCGCACCCGGGCCGGCGAGCTCGCGTCGCTTGGCGCTCCGCGAGCGGAAGAAGACGGCAGTAGCGGCCGCGGCCTGAGCCATCATGGGGGCGAGGAGCGCACCGCTGATCACGGAGTAGCCCTGGTTCTGCAGGTCGACCATCATGATCGGGACGAAGGCCCAGTGCACGCCGAAGATCACGAACACCTGCCAGAAGCCGCCCATCAGAGCGCCGGCAAGCCACGGAACGTAGGTCCAGATGGTCATGATGACCCAGGAGATGCCCTTGCCGACGTAGGTGGTGGCCGGGCCGACGGTGAGGATGGTCAGCGGGACCATCACCAGCAGGGTGATCAGCGGGGTGCTGAAGTTGCGGATGACCGAGGGGAGCACCTTGTTCAGCCAGCGCTCGACGTAGCCCTGCAGCCAGACCGCGACGATGATCGGGATGACCGAGCCGACGTAGCTCACGGCGATGATCGGAATGCCGAAGAAGTCCGTCGGGCTGGCCTTCAGGCCGGTCCAGGCGGTGAGTTCGAGGTACATCAGCGCACCGGCGATCACCACGGACGTGAACTGGTTGGCCTTGAAGCGCTTGGCCGCGGTGATGGCCAGCAGCACCGGAAGGAACTTCAGGACCGCGTCACCGGTGGCGTTCAGCACCGCGTAGGTGCTGCTGGTGGCGTCCAGCAGGCCGAAGTAGGCGAAGGCGCCGACGAAGGCCTTCAGCAGAGCGGCGCCGGCCAGCGTCCACAGGAAGGGCAGGAAGATCGAGGAGATCATCGCAACGAAGCGGTTGAACAGGTTGCCCTGGGTCGCTTCCTCGACGGCATCTTCGTCGATCAGCTTCGAGATCTTGCCGAACTCCGCATAGGCCAGCGGCACATTGTTGCCGATGACGACCTGGAACTGACCGCCGGCTTCCATCACGGCGATGACGCCGGGGATCTGCTCAACGGCCTTCTTGTTGGCCTTGCTCGAGTCCTTGAGCTTGAACCGGAGGCGGGTGGCGCAGTGCGCCAGCGAGGCGACGTTGGATTCGCCTCCCACATTGGTGAGAATGTCACCGGCCAACGACCGGTAATCGACAGACGGCATCTGAATGCTCCTTGTGAACAACACTGTTCAGGGTCTAGACGCAAAAAACCCGAGCCGCCCGAAGGATTGCTGCAAAGGCAAGCCAAAAGTGGCTCAGGCCTTGCCTCTTGCGAGTTGCAACCCTGCGGAACCGCTCGGTTCCTGGAAAGAGGTTAGGGCCGGCAGCGCAGGTCGTCAAGACGGCTTGATGAAGAGGCGCTGGTGTTCCGCCGGCGGCGCTCTCGGCGGGTGGTCCTGTCGCGGCATGGGAGAATTCCGGCATGGCGGACACCGCGAGATCGCTCGCCGCAACCATCACTGGAACCGACGCACCCGGTCAGCTGACTCGCGTGATGCAGGCCATCGCCAGCGTCGACGCGGAGATCCTCGACCTGGAGCAGACGGTCGTCCGTGGCCAGTTGAGCATCGGCGTGCTGCTCAGTGCACCCGCAGAGGGCCATCACCTTCTTGAAGACCGACTTGCCGGAGCGTGTGCTCGGCTGGGGCTCGCCGTGGCGATCACCGAGGGCATTGGTGACAACCCGCCGCGTCACAACCGGGCCATCGTCACCATCCTCGGACGGCCGCTGCTGAGCAGCCACGTGGCCACCACCACTCGCATCGTCGCCGAGCACGGCGGCAACATCGACCGCAGTCGACGGCTGTCGCGCACCCCGCTGACCAGCTTGGAGTTCTGGGTGTCCGGTGCCGACCCGGCGGAGCTGCGTCCGGCGTTGGCGCAGGCTGCGGCCGCGTCCGGCTTCGACGTGTCGGTCTCTCCGGCCGGTCTGGCGCGGCAGGGCCGCCGCCTGATCGTGATGGACGTGGATTCGACGCTGATCCGCGATGAGGTGATCGAACTGCTGGCCGCGCACGCCGGCTGTCAGGACGCCGTGCGCGAGGTCACCGAGCGGGCGATGCGTGGCGAACTCGACTTCGCCCAAAGCCTGCGGGAGCGGGTCAAGCTGCTGGCCGGATTGCCCGAGTCGGTCTTCGACGAGGTGCGTGCCGAGGTGCGGCTGACCCCAGGGGCGCGAACCTTGGTCGCCACCCTGCAGGATCTGGGGCTGTCGATCGGCCTGGTGTCGGGCGGATTCATCGAGGTGGTCGGGCCGCTGGCGGCCGGTCTGGGGATCACCTACGTGCACGCCAACTCGCTGGAGGTCGTCGACGGCGTCCTCACCGGGCGGGTGCGCGGCCCTATCGTCGACCGCGCGGCGAAGGCCGCGCAGCTGCGGCAGTGGGCGGCGGCCGAGAAGCTCCCGCTCTCGCGGACCATCGCCATCGGTGATGGAGCCAACGATCTCGACATGCTCGCCGCAGCCGGCCTCGGGGTGGCGTTCAACGCCAAGCCGACCGTCCGGGCTTCGGCGGATACCGCACTGAACCTGCCCTATCTGGACGCCGTGCTGTTCCTGCTGGGCTTGTCCCGCGAGGAAGTCGAGGACGCCGCCGCGGCGCGGGCGTCCGCGGAAGAGGGCTGATTCGGCGCGGACGCTAGCCCGATGGCTGCGGCAGTGTCCGAAGGCGCAGGCTCGCCAAGCCGGTAGTGTGTGTACACAGTTCTCGATCTGCCTTGACGGGTCTTCGGCTGCCCAAGCGTGTAGTCCAGCCTTTGCGTGAGGTTGGGGGCCACGCGCGTTCGTTGCCCGGCGCGATCGGGGCGTGTGTGTTGTACGGGTTCGACCACCAAGCGGGAGGCTCACCATGCTGAAAAGACCAACTCCCTATCTGGTCGTGGCTGGAGTGGTGATAGCGGTCGGACTGGTCCCCACCGTGACTGCCATCCGGAACCACTCCCAGCACCCCGAATGGTCGGCACCGGCCTATGTCGAGTTGGTTGTCCTAGTGCCGTATCTGGGCGTTGCCGCGATTCTGATGGCGATCGCCGTGGTCTTGGGCAAGCGCCGCGGGAGCCGTAAGTGAGTGCCTTCGCTCGCCGACCGTACGGCTGGTAGGAGCGGATATGTCCTGGTCATGGAAGATCTCGGGCGCGGTTGGCGCCCTGGCCCTGGCGCTGCTCTCCGGTTGCGGTGGCGGCTCGGGAGCGTGCGCGGGCGTCAGGGCGGTTGTGCCCGCGACCGCGAGAGCCGGCACAACTGTCACGGTGCACGTGGCGGAGTTGTGGGCCACTTGTCCGGACACAGGCGGAGGGAAGCCGGAGCCAGCGGACACGGTCACGGTCGGCGCCGCCTGGGTGGTCGACCCGATGACGATCGTGGTGAGCGGTTCATCCGCCGTCAGCGACCAAGCCACGGCCGATGTCAGTCTCCCGATACCTTCGGGAGGGTCAGGCGAGCTGCTGATAAAGGTCAAGGATCAGACCGTCGGATATGTCGCTGTCAGCCACCGCTAGGACGGCCACCTTTGCCGCAGCCGACTTCGGCGCCGCCCCACGTCCTGGTCCTCCACAAGGTCGAGACACCAGCCGCGATGGCGATCGGCCCACATCGGCGCGCTCTGACTGACACAATGGCCGCATCCGGGCTGGTGCGGAGGTGATGATGAGCGCGGACTCAGGCGGATTCCGAGGCTGGTTGAGCCGGCGCTGGGCGGTGTTGGTCACCGGTTTCCTCGCGCTGGTGCTGATCGGGTTGCCGCTGACTGCCCTGATCAACGGCGAGGGGAACAGTGCCGAGCTGCCGTCCATGCGGGTGAGTCCGCGTCCGGCGCAGACGCGGTCGATGAGCATCGATTTCGACATCGTCACCAACCCCGACACCGACTGGGAAGCGATCAATCGCAACCTCACCCAGGGTGGGGCCAATGCCGTAGCCCTGGGGGCAGGACGAGTGGAGTTCACCGCCTTCGACTGGCCGGCCTACCCCGACGCCGCCGCCGTCCCGGGCACCGATCATCTGGCCGCCGCAGCCGCCGGTCTCAACACCGCGCCCGACGGCACCCATCGGGCCATCTCACTGATTGTCGACACCTACGTTCCGCAGTTGATTCGCGACGATCTGGACATCGCCTGCGTCGACGCCAACGGCAAGCCGTCGCAGTACCGGGCGAGCCTGGCCGAACTCGACCACGGCGACGTCGGCGATCGGTTGGTCGAGTACGTCGCGGAGCTCGGTGAGCGCTACGACCCCACCGCAGTGGAGATCACCGAAATGTTCCTCGACGGCTGCTCGTTCGGTGCCGACGACCTGGCCTTGTTCCGCACGATGACCGGCAAGAAGGACTGGCCGCGCACGACCTCGGGCGCCATCGCCGTCAACGCGCCGATCCTCGGCACCTGGCGCTCCACGGTGGCCGCCGGCCTCCTGACCAGGATGCGCGCCGCCTTGGACGAGCTGCCCGGCGGCACCGGCATCGGGCTGGTCGACGACGTCCGGGTGAGCTGGAAAGATCCGGCGGCCGGACGTCCGTCGAGCGGCCAGGACTACACGATCTTGTTGACCTCGGGAGCTTCGCTGCAGCTGTGGGCCTACCCCGGACGGGCGGACGTCGACCCGAGCCAGGTCGCCCAGCTCACCGCCGGGCTGGAGGCCGCCGGCTACGACATGAAGCGGTTCATCGTGTCGGTCGGACTCTGGGAAGGCCCAGCCGATGCCGACCCGCCAGGACGGCTGACACCCGCCGAAATGGTGCAGGCGTTGCGCGGCGCCGCCACGCATGGGATTCGCGCGATCAACCTGACGCCGTACTCGTTGATGACGCCGGCGCATTGGAAGGCATTGCGCGCGCTGCGCTGACGGCACGTTCCGGCGATCGGCAGCGGGTGCTGTGCAACGATAATCACGCCGGGAAGATCGAGGGGGTCACATGACTGGCGAGGCGCTGCGGGTGCTGGTGATCGAAGATGATCCCGATTCCGCGCTGTACACCAGGACGGCCCTCGAACGCAGCGCCGGCATGGAAGTCATGGTGGCCACCACCACGACGGAGGCGCTGGCAATGCTGGCGGCGCACCGCTTCGAACTGATCATCAGCGACGTCGAGTTACCTGGTGCCAACGGGCTCAGCATCATGCCCGAGATCCGGCATCTCGCGCCCGGCGTGCCGGTGATCATCCTCACTGCGCACGCGAAGCTCGACTACGCCGTCGGGGCCCTGCGCGGTGGTGCCGAGGAGTTCCTGGTCAAGCCGGTGCCGGTGGCCACCCTGGTCGAACGCGCCCAGACCTTGGCTGAGGCCGGCATCAAGGAGCGGGCATCGCGTCCGCGTCCGCGCCGAGTGCTCGCGGTCGGCGCTCACCCCGACGACGTCGAGATCGGGGCCGGCGGAACCTTGGCGGCCCATCATGCCGCCGGGGACGTGTTGACCGTGCTCACCCTGTCCGGAGGCGCGATCGGCGGCGACACCGCCGCCCGACACGCCGAGAGCCAGGCGGCGGCCGACATCATCGGCGCACGTCTGGTTCATCTGGACTTCCCCGACACCCACCTCGACCCGGCCGACGGCATCATCACCGCTATTGAAAAGGTCATCCGCGAAGAGACGCCCGAGGTGATCTACACCCACAGCCCGCACGACCGGCATCAGGATCACCGCGCCGCTCACGAAGCCGTGCAGGTGGCCGCCCGTTCGGTGCCCGAGATGCTGTGTTTCCAGAGCCCGTCGGCGACCGTCGAGTTCCGTCCGAACCGGTTCAACGACATCGGTGCCTGCCTTGAGGTCAAGCTCGCCATGCTCGCCGCGTTCGCCTCCCAGTCGCACCGCGACTACATGGCCGAGGACGTCGTCCGCGCGACCGCGCGGTACTGGTCACGTTTCGGCACCAGCACCTTCGCCGAGCCGTTCGAAGTGATCCGTTCGGCCGGTCCGCTCGCCACCCCCACGACGAGGTACGGCCATGATTCCTGAGTTCGGCTCGACGGCGACGCGACCGCTGCGCAGGCGCACGGCCGCCGTCCTCGACGTGCTGTCGGACTCCACGGCAGTCGGCGAGCGCCAGCTCCCGTTCACGATCGGCTTCGCCACCTCGATGACGTTGTCATCCTTCGGTGCCCAGGCAGATCCGAACCACTGGCTGTGGTGGGGTTTCGCGCTGGTCGTGGTCATCCAGTCCGCGGGCTTCCTGCTGCCCTGGCGGCGACTTCCCGCGATGGCTCAGGTGGTGCTCCCCCTAGCCCAGATGGTCTCGCTGGCCATGTTGGAGATCGGCTCGGGCTTCACCAGCACCTACTACTCGGCGCTGATCTTCCTGCCGGTCGCCGCGCTGGCACTGCAGGCGCGGCTGGTCGGCGTCCTGCTCTCCGGCATCGGCGCCTTCGCTGTCTCTGAGCTGATCGCCTACGCCGGGGACGATGACGCCCACCTGGAACTCACTCGCGCGATCCTGATGCCGCTGACAGCCATGCTGGTCGGTCTGGTGGTGCACAGCGTCACCGATCGGCTCCGCAACCGCACCGCGGCGCTGCAGGCGCTGCGTGAAGAGCAGGACGCGACCCTGGCCGAAGTCCGTGAGCAGCGCGACCAGCTTGAAGCGCTGACCGAGCGCCTGCGAGGCACCAGCGACGTGCTGGCTGCCTTGATCGACTCCGCCCGGTTGCACGCCATCATCGCCACCGGCCCCGATGGTGCGATCACCGTCTTCAGCAAGGGCGCGGAGACCTTGCTCGGCTACACCGCGGACGAAGCGCGCGCCGACGTGGGCATGTCGGTCATCTATGACCAGGACGAGCTGCGCGCCGCGCTGGAAAGCCGCGGCCTGGAGTGGACCAGAGACAATCGGCGGGCTGTGGTGCTGGGGGCCGCCCGCGACGGCGGAACCGAGGTCGGTGAGTGGACCTTCCACCGCCGCGACGGCGCAGAGGTGCCGGTGGAAGTGGTGGTCACCCGGCGGCCGCCCGATCCCGACGGCTCTCAGACCGGCTACCTGTTCGTGGCCACCGACATCAGCGAGCGCCGAGAGGCGGCGCGGCTGCAGGACGAGTTCGTCGGCCTGGTCAGCCACGAGCTGCGCACGCCGCTGACCGCGATCCTGGGCTACACCGACCTGATGCGGCTGTCGCCGGAGCTGACCACCGAGCAGAGCGCCGACCTGGAGGTCATCGACCGCAACGCCAAGCGGCTGCTACGCCTGGTCACCGACCTGCTGCTCAGCGTCCAGCTCAGCAGTGGCACCTTCGCGCTGGTCCTTGAACCGGTCGACCTGGCCGAGCTGGCCAAGGCGAGCGTTCAGGCGATCACGCCGACGGCGGAGGCCGCCGAGGTCGACATCGTCCTCGACGCTCCTGAGCCGGTCCGGCTGACCGCCGACCCGGTCCGGGTCGGGCAGGTGTTGGAGAACCTGCTCTCCAACGGGATCAAGTTCACCCCGGCGAAGGGCACGGTCACCGTCCGGGTGCGTTCCGGCGGCACCGAGGACGCCCGGCTGGGCGTGGTCGAGGTGAGCGACACCGGCATCGGGATCGGCCCGGACGAGCTGGGCCGGCTGGCTGAGCGGTTCTACCGGGCCCCGACGGCCAAGGGCAAGCGGATTCGGGGTATCGGGCTCGGCCTGTCGATCGTGCAGGCCATCATGCATGCGCACCACGGCCGGATGGACGTGTCCAGCGCCTTGGGCAAGGGCACCACCTTCACCGTCGAGTTCCCCGAGGATCCGGCCGTCTGATCAGTGTGGCCACGACGGCCACGCCTGGGCGATCGCTTGCCAGTGTGCTGCGGTGAGCAGCGTCTGTGGGGTCACGTTCAGGGACTCGACGCCGGCTGCGGCCCGGAGAGCGGCGAGTAACTGCGCGGTGCTGAGCACGCTCTGCTCGTCGGCCCCCGCCCACAGGCCGATCGAGATGGTGAAGCGACCCGACCCGAACGCCGTGGCGAGCCGTCCGACGTCGGTGGGGGTGCGGCCGTTGGTGCCGAAGTAGGCCCACAGCACCAGATCGTCGCTGGCCTGGCCGAGCAGACGGTAGTCGGCCCCCGATTCGGGGCGTCCGGCCGTCGGGTGTGCCCAGTTCACCCGGACGTCCTGGGCCAGTTCGACGCGATGCCCGGTCTTCACCGCGACCTCGTCCAAGGCACGGCGAACGCGCGCGAGCAGGTCGTAGAGCACCGAGGAGCGCCAGCTGCTGATCGCGGACGCACTCGTGTTGATGGCGCCGCTGCGGGTGCGCGGCCAGTCGCGGGCGCCGGTCATGCGGCGGTACAGCGCCAGGTCGGCACTGCCGAAGGTCTCGTCACCGAAAACCAGCTCGGTGATGGCGATCTGATCGGGCCGGTAGGTGGCGGCCAGATAGCGGGCGAGCGCGACGATCCGATCACCGGCCGCGCCGTCGTGCAAGGCGCTGGCGGACGGCAGGTACTGCGAGCGGCGACCGTCAACGGCCTGGCCGGCCCACGACGGGTTCGCCGCGATCAGCGACGGCATCAAGGCGTCGATCGTGAGCACCACCGAGCGCCGACCTCCGTTGGCCATCGGCGTGAGGTCTGTGATGGCCTGGCCGAGGTGATCCGTGCCGGAGTCGGCGGCGTAGCGGGGGTAGCCCGGCCAGTCGAAAGCCGTCCACTCGACGCGTCCGGCGGCCAGCTGCACGCGGTTGACATGGGCGGCATCGAGCCGCTGGCGCAGCGCGGTGCGCTGGGCGCTGACATTGCCGTCGAGCACGACGTCCTCGAACCCGAGACTGACCGAATGCCACACCGGCTCGGCCGGCGCCGGGTTGACCTTCATCGTGATCGTCCGCGACGTGCCCGCCTTCCACACCCCGTGCGCCGACTGCAGCACCCGGAACTGCTGGGGGCGGCGAGAGCTCGGCGTCCACGCGAAGACGTAGCGGCCGTCGTCGTCCGGCGCGATGGTGCGGACGGTGTGCCACTTCCTGGTGTTCGCCGAGCGTTGCTGCACCCGGACGCGGGTGGCTGCCGCAGCGGTCACCACGCCGGCGATGGTCGCGGCCTGGCCGACCGTTGCGCGCGACGGCAGCGCCGAGGCGCTGATCTTCACAGCCTTGCGCTTGCTGGCCAACGGCTCAGCAGGCGGGACGACCGCACCGGCTGTGGCGCGGAGTTGGGGGAGTCCGACGATCACGGCGACGGCGACGCTGAGTCGGGCCGAGACGGTGACCTGGCAGACCAGCTGCGCGAGCTGAGTGGAAGCGACAGTCGTCACCGGAGCCAGACCTGCGGGCAGCAGAGCAGCACACAGGGCAACGGCAAGGCGAGATGACCAGGACATGCGCCCACCTCCACGTCCGACGGGGGGTTCGGATCGAGCAAATAGCGTAACCCCGGCGCGCTCAGCGGGGGCCGTCCGTGATCGAAACGGTACCGGTGCGGTCGAGCTTGTTCCATCGGTTGTCGGCGCCGCGCAGCTCCAACCAGATGGCACGCAACATCACCAGGCTCATCAGGCTCGAATACAGCGGCCACAGCGGCAGCGTCCAGGCGAAGCGCAGATCGCGCCAGGCGTGATCGAGCGCAAGCGCGAGCAGCAGCAGCGCCACCGAGATCGGCAGGCCGACGAAGAGCACCCAGCCCCAGAAGGTGGACGGCACCGCGCCGGTGTTCCCGAAGGCGACCAGCTCCAGCAGGATGATCAGCGCGACCACCTGCAGCACCGGCACTACCACCTGGCTCATCAGGTTGATCGCCAGGTACACCCCGAACGGCCCGTAGCGGGGGTTGCCGATCATGTCGTGGTGCAGGCGGGTGACCTGCAGCAAGCCCCGAGCCCAGCGGACGCGCTGCTTCCACAAGCCGCGCACGGTCGAGGGCGACTCGGCATAGACCAACGCGGTCGGACGGAAGGCCACCACGTAGCCGGCCCGGTAGACCCGCCAGGTCAGCTCGAGGTCTTCGCCGACGGTGTCGGTGCGCAGCGGCCCGGTCCGCTCCAGGACGTCGCGGCGGAAGGCGCCGGTGTTGCCGGAGACGACCGGCAGCATCCGCAGCACGTGCAGCGCCCGGCGCAGCAGGCCGGTGCCGACGTGGCTGATCAGTGCCAGGAAGCGGGTCTGCACCCGATCCAGGTTCACCGGACGGTCGTCGCCGCAGACCGCGCCGATACTCGGGTCGGTGAAGCCGCGCACCATCTCGGTCAAGGTGTCGGCGCCGAACACGCCGTCCGCGTCGACCAGCACCAGCACCTCGCCGGTGGCCATCGCGATGCCACGGTTCAGCGCGGCACCCTTGCCGGCGTTCTCCTGCCGGACGGCCCTCAGCTGCGGCAGCTCGTCGGCCAGCCGGCTGGCCAACGCGAAGGTGCCGTCGGTGGAGCCGTCATCGACGCAGATCACCTCGAAGTCGGGGTAGGCGCTGCGGACGATCGAGCGCAGGCAATTCTCGAGCACGACCTCTTCGTTGTAAGCGGGCACGATCACGCTGATCGCCGGCGGCGTATCGAAGATCGAGCCTTGTTGCGGCGGTGCCGAGGCCGGCAGCGGCCGGAACCGGGCCGCGTGCACCAGGGCGAACGGCACTTGCACCAACCGGACCGCGCCGACGACCAGGATCATCACGCCGAAGACGGCGCCGACCGCGGCCAGGAGTTGCAGCGCCACGGCTCAGCCGAGCCACTCAGTCAGCACGGCGTCCAACAGTTCGGGGGCCGCGGCCGAGTTGGCGCCGAAGCGGGAGTTGATCTCCAACACCACCGGACGTCCGTCGGCCTCGCGGCGGACGTCCAGGTCGATCGGGCCCACCAGGTCGAGTGCTTCGACCGCCGCGGTGGCGACGGCGACGACGTCCGGTGCAGAGCCGTCCGGCAGCCGGACCGTGGTGACCGCGTTGCCGACCCGGCCCTGGGCGAGCACGGTCTTCTCCAGCACCACGACGATGCTGCGTCCAGTGATCGGGGAGCGGTACACCTGCGGGCTGTATTCGGTGCCGCCGGCGAAGCTTTGCACGATCCGGGCCGGGCCGAGCTGCGACCAGTCGGCCTGTTCGGCGGCTTCGATCAGGGCGACGCCGCGTCCGCCGCGGGAGATTCGTGGCTTGACCACCAGCGGCCCACCGGCCCAGGCCAAGGCTTCGGCGGTGTCGGCGAAGGCGTCCGGGGCGGAAAACCGTGGCACCGCGACCCCGGCGCGCTCCAGTGCCCACATGGTCAGCAGCTTGTCGGCGGCGATCGCGGTGGCTGCGGCGTTGGAGCCCACGATCGCCCCCGGCGTTGCCGCAGTGGTGCGTCCGAGGGCGGCGGCGAGCACGGCCATCTGCGGAAGCTCGTCGGAGACGGTGGGGATGATCAGGTCGGGCTGGGTTTGCGTGATGACAGCGGCCATCGCCACCGGCCAGTCGGGGTCAGCCGCGGCCGGGACGACCAGGGTGCGGGGATAGTCGGTTCCGCTGAGCTCGGCCATGTCGAGCCCGGTGATGGTCACCGTTGAGCGTCCGCGGAATTGGATGCCGAGCGCCCGTCCGGCGGGTCCACCGGCACCGGTGATCATCACGTGGCTCATCAGCTCTCCCGAGTCGCAGGTTCTGGCGATGATCCTAGGGCTGGACGCGGGGGTACGGCGGGATGGGCCTAGACTCGCCAGCATGTGCGAACATTCCGATCTGCTGCAGCGGTTGGTTGATGTCGCCGACACCTTGGATTGGGCCAACGAGGACCTGTCCAGCTACTCCCGCGCCATCGCGCTGCTCAAGGAGATCACCGGCGCGCAGCTCGCGCCCACCTTCCTGCTCGACGAAACTCAGCGCACCCTGATTCTGGTCGTCGACGACGAGTTCAACCTGGTGCCCAGCGGCTTCGAGACCATGCCAGCCTGGATGCACGTCCGACCGCCGTGGATCAACGACCAGGAGTGGCCGGTCTCGGCGAGGGACCATGTCGGCAGCCAGGCGTGGTACCTGCTGCCCGAGGACTTCCGGGCCTGGTTCGGCACTTCGGGCATCGTCGCTTCGCTGGCCGCCGACGGCAAGCACCTGGGCGCGGTGCTGCTGTGCTTCGACGGCGACTACGACCTCACCCCGCAGATGGCGGCCTTCCTTGCCGGCGTCGGGCGGATTCTGGGTGGCTATCTCTACGCGATCCGGATTCGGCGCCGCGAACGCGAGATCGGCATCCTCCAGGAACGCCGCCGACTGGGCGATGAGCTGCACGCGGGCCTGTCGCAGAACTTGGCCGGGCTGGGGCTGGCGCTCGGCGCGGCGCGGATCGACCTGGACGGCGACGACCGTGACGGCCTGCACGACGACCTCCAACGGATGACGGCGCTGGTCGACGACACCCGCAAGGACCTGCGCCAACAGATGCTCGGCCTGCGCGCCGACTCCGAGCTGGCCACCGGGACCTTCGAAGAGCAGGTCAGCCGACGGGTCGCCGATTTCGAGCAGTACTTCGGCACCCCGGTGTGCGTCGAGGGGCTCGACTCCGAAGGGGTGCCGCTGCCGCTCGCCGTCGGTGCGCAGCTGATCCGCGTGCTGCAGGAGGCGCTCAACAACGCCCACGTCCACTCCCGGGCTACCGGAGTGACGGTGACCTTCCACCGCACCAGCACGCTGGCGCGCCTCGAAGTGTGCGACAACGGTGCCGGCTTCGACCCCACCCAGGTGCTCGACAGTCGCCTCGGCCTGCGAATCATGCGCGAGCGGCTTGCCCAGGTTCAGGGGCGGCTGAGCATCGAGACCGCCGCCGGGGCCGGTACCCGAGTGATCGCCGAAGTTCCCCTCCTCGATGGACGAGAGGTGGCGGTGCTGTGAACGTCCCGTCCGGCATTCCGGCGCCCGACGGGCCGCGCCCGCCGGCGACCGTCGTGGTCGTCGACGACCACACGCTGTTCCGCAACGGGCTGGAGGCGCTGATCGCGCGCTGGGACGACTTCGTGGTCGTCGGCGGTGCCGGCTCCGGCGCCGAGGGCGTCCGCCTGGCCCGGCAGCTGCGACCCGATCTGGTGCTGATGGACGTCCGGATGGACGGCATGAACGGTGTCGAGGCGACCAAGCGCATCTGTGCGGAGAATCGCGAGGTCCGAGTGGTGATGCTGACCATGTCGAGCCTCGGTGAAGATCTGCTGCAGGCGCTGCGGGTGGGTGCGTACGGCTTCCTCAGCAAGGACGAGCCGGCAGACCGGCTGCATGACTACCTGCGCGGGGTGATGCGCGGCGAGACGGCCTTGTCGAGCGCTGCCGCTGACATGGTGCTGGCTGAGCTCCGCCTCGGCGGCGGGCGCCGTCCGACAGACCGGACTCTGCCGACCCTGACCCAGCGGGAGCACGATGTGCTGCGCCTGCTGGTCGAGGGCCTGTCGAACGAGGAGATCGCCCGCGACCTGCGGCTATCCGAGGCGACCGTGAAGAAGTACCTGGGCACCGTGATGGCCAAGCTGCACCTGAAGAATCGGGTGCAGTTGGCGGTTCACGCCGTCCGTCGCGGCGTCGTCGACTGACCCGCCCAGCCTCGACTTTCGGCTCGCAAACCGGTAGCCGATCGGCTACCGGTGATAGCGGAAGGGTGCTAGTAGCACTACCCAGCCGCGAAACAGACTGAAGAACGAGCACTTCGGTCGCGTTCGGGAGACGCACCCGGCGCCCGCCGGGTCATGGACGTGAGCGGTGGCAGTGCTCCCGGGCTTCAGGAGTAGCCGTCAATGAACGTAGTGATCGTCTACAAGTGGGCTCGGGATCCCGAGGATGCCCTGGTGAAGGCCGACGGCAGCGTCGACTGGCGCAACGCCAAGATGGTGCCCGGCGAGGATGACGGCGCTGCCCTGGCCGTCGCTCAGGAACTGGCCCAGGCCGCCGGTGCGCAGCTGGTCGGGGTCACGATCGGCGACGGTGACGCCAGCTGGGCCCTGGCCCGCGGCGTCAGCTCCACGGTGAGCGTCGGCGACGTTCCGGCACTGCGCGACAACGCCGCGACCGCGGCGGCCATCGCAGCAGCCGTGACGTCGGTCGGCGATGTCGCCGCCGTGGTCATCGGGGACGCCGAGCAGTATCCGGGCGTCGCCCCGGCCGTCGCCGGGCTGCTGTCGATGCCGGCCGTGCTGCACGTCGACTCCGCCACCCAGACCGACGGACGCACCGTGATCCGTCGGCGCAGCGGAGCCGTGATCGAGACCCTGAGTGCCGAAGGCCCGGTGCTGCTGGGCGTGGCCGCGACGGCTGCGGACAGCCGCACGCCCGGCATGAAAGAGCTGCTGGCCGCGCGCAAGCGTCCGGTGATCGCCAAGACCGCCGCCGACCTCGGCGTCGCGACCGCCGAGCAGCTGACGGTGACCTCGTCGAGCGTTCCCACCAGCCGCAGCGCCCGGATCTTCACCGGTGCCCCCGATCACGCCGCGGCCGAGCTGGTTGCCGCCCTGCGCGCCGACGGCGTGCTCTGAAGCGCCCGAGACTACGAGAGAACACAGCAATGAGTGAGAACTGGATCCTGATCACCGGCGCCCGCCAGGCAGGCGCGCAGCGCGCCGCGTTCAGCGGCGGCGACCTGATCGCGGTCGTCGTCGGTGCGCGGGACGTCGCCGACGAGGTCGCGGCAGCCGGGCTGCCCGTCACCTGGATCGACGCCGCCGGCCGCCCGGCAGAGGCCTTCGCCGCGGGCGTCGCGGCGCTGGCCGGCGAGAAGCAGCCGCAGGTCGTGCTGGCTGCCGACACCCCGTCCGGACGCGTTCTGGCCGGCGCGGTGGCCGCGAAGACCACAGCCGTGCTCCTCGGCGGCGTCACCCGAGCCGAGCTGGCCGGCACGTCGGTCAGTGTGCAGCGGGTCGACCTCGACGGGCGGGTGTGTGAAGAGCTGACGGCTTCAGCCCCGCTGGTCGGCCTGGTCGCGCCGTCCGACGCGCCGCTGCCGTCCGGCACCCCCGCCGCCGTGAGCCCGCTGGCCGCCCAGCCGTCGCCGATCGCGATCACCGGCAGCGAAGCCGTCCCCGGAGCGAGCAATGGCGTCGCCGACGCCGACCGGGTGGTGTCGATCGGGCGTGGCCTGAAGCAGAAGGACGATCTGGCGATGGTCAACGACCTGGCCGCGGCCCTGGGAGCCGAGGTCGGGTGCTCGATGCCGGTGGCCGACGACCTGGGCTGGGTGCCGAAGGAGAACTACGTCGGCCGCTCCGGCCAGCACATCGCGCCGTCGCTGTACCTGGCGATCGGCATCTCCGGGGCCCCGCAGCATTTGGAGGGCATCCGCGACGCCAAGGTGGTCGCGGCCATCAACTCCGACCCTGACGCGCACATCTTCGGTGCCGCCGACTACGGCATCGTCGGCGACCTGTACGAGGTCGTTCCCGAACTGATCACCGCGCTTCAGCGCTGAATCCCGCATCTACCGGGGCCCTGAGCAGGGCGCCCGGAGCAGCAATCCAAGGAGAAGAAATGAGTGAATCGAACGCGCCGGTCGAGTTCGACGCCAGTTACGACGTCGTGGTCGTCGGCTCCGGTGCTTCCGGCCTGTCGTGTGCCGTCCAGGCAGCAAAGGACGGCTTGACCGTCGCCGTGTTGGAGAAGATGGAACACATCGGCGGCAGCTCCGCTTTCGCCGAGGGCCACGCCGCCTTCGAGTCGGACGAGCAGAAGAAGCGCGGCATCACCGTCACCAAGGAGGAAGGCTTCAACGGCTACCTCGACTACAGCCACTGGCGCGCCAACCCGGCGGTGGTCTCGCGCTTCGTCGAGAACGCAGACAAGACCATCGTGAAGATGCGCGACGAGGTGGGCGTGGTCTACAACGAGGTCATCGTGACCGCGCCCGATCAGCCCGGCGAGCTGGTCACCTGGCACATCCCCGAGGGTGAGGTCGCCAAGGTCCTGGAACTGCTCGAAGCCGATGCGCGTCGTCGCGGCGTCGACATCTTCCTCCAGACGCCCGCCAAGCGCATCCTCAAGCAGGACGGCCGCGTGATCGGCGTCGAGGCCCAGGACGCCGACGGCCAGAAGGTCGTCCTCGGTGCTAAGGCTGTGGTCGTCGGGACCGGCGGCTACGCCTGCAACCCGGAGATGTTCAACAAGTTCTCCAAGTTCCCGATCGGCGAGAGCCTGATCAATGTCGGGAACCCGGGCAACACCGGCGACGGGCTGCGGATGATGTTCGACGCCGGTGCCGTCCCGTTCGAGTCGATCGGCACCGCGCTGCTGTTCCCGATCATGCGCGGCAAGACCGTCACCTCGCACACCAACTGCGCCGGCTTCCAGCCCTACTTCTGGGTGGACGCCACCGGCCACCGCTTCACCAACGAGATCTGCGGCCTCAACTTCGGCAATGCCGGCGACACCGTCGCCTCGCTGCCGGGCGCCTACTACTGGGCGATCATCGACGGTGCCCAGATCGAGCACCTGGTGACCGACGGCAACGAGGTCGGCTTGGGCGTGTACGTCCGCAATCACGAGAAGCTGATCAACCTGCCGACCGAGATCGCTGCCGACGTGGAGGCCGGCGTCAACGTCTTCAGCGATCAGACCATCGAGGGCCTGGCTGCCAAGATCGGCGTACCCGCCGACCTGCTGCGCGCTGAGGTCGACGAGTACAACGGCTACTGCGATGCCGGCCACGACGCCCGGTTCCACAAGGACGCCAAGTACCTGCGCAGCGTCCGCAAGGGTCCGTTCTACGCGATCAAGATGGAGCCCGGAATCATGATCACGATGGGCGGCATCAAGATCGACGACCGGATGCGTTGCATCGACGCCGACGGCAACCCGATCCCCGGCCTGTACTCGGTCGGCTGCGACGCGGGCGGCCTGTTCGGCGAGTCGTACACGCTGCCGATTCCGGGTTCGGCCAACGGCTTCGCCCTGACGTCGGGCTGGCTGGCTGCCGACGACATCGCTGAGTCCCTCAGCGTCGCTGCGCACTGATCCTGTCCCACTGTCGCCGCGTCACCGCCACGGCGCGGCGACGGTGGGCGTTCCGCGTGAAATGAGTTGAACCAATGAGTGAAGAACCAGTTGTCGACTTCGACGTCATCGTCGTCGGTGCCGGCGTCGCCGGGACGGTGTGCGCCTACCAGTTGGCGCAGGCCGGCCATCAGGTGTTGTTGGTCGAGCGCGGCCAGCAGCCGGGAGCGAAGAACCTCTCCGGTGGCGTGTTCTACTGCCAGGTGATGGAGCAGGTGTTCCCCGGTTTCGCCGAGATCGCACCGGTGGAGCGGAGGGTCACCCGCAACTGCGTGAGCTTCCTCAACCAGACCGCCGCGGTCACCATCGACTACTGGGACCAACGTCTGGCCGAGCCGGTGAACGCCGTGACCGTGCTGCGAGCCAAGCTGGACGCCTGGCTGAGCGAACAGTGCGAGGCCGCCGGCGTGATGGTGATGCCCGGCGTGCGCGTCGATGAACTGCTGATCGCCGACGGCGCCATCGTCGGGATTCGAGCCGGGGAGGACGAACTGCGCGCCCACGTGGTGGTCGCCGCCGACGGCGTGAACTCCTTCCTTGCTCGCCAGGCCGGCATTCGGCAGCAGGAGCCCAAGCAGCACCTCGCCGTCGGGGTGAAGTCGGTGATCGGTCTTCCGCGCTCGGTGATCGAGGATCGCTTCGGCGTCCGCGGGAGCGACGGCGTCGCCTACGCGATGGTCGGCGACTGTACCCAGGGCATCGCCGGCGGCGGCTTCCTCTACACCAACACCGAGTCGGTCTCGGTGGGGGTGGTGCTGCGACTGGACGATCTGGAGGCGTCAGGACAGTCCAGCGCCGAGGTGCACGACCACTTCCTCGCCCATCCCGCCGTCGCACCGCTGCTGGAGGGCGGCCAGCTGCGCGAGTACGGCTGTCACCTGACCATCGAGGCCGGGCCGCAGATGGCCGCGGCGCCGATCGCTCGGCCAGGGCTCCTGCTCGTGGGCGATGCGGCCGGATTGACGCTGAACACGGGCCTGACCATTCGTGGCATGGATCTGGCCGCCGGCTCGGCGATCGCCGCAGCCACCGTGATCGGGCAGGCGCTCAGCGAAGGCGACTTCTCCCAGGCGTCGATGGACCGATACCGAGCCGAGCTCAACCGCAGTTTCGTCGGTGCCGACCTGAAGACCTACGCCCGGGCACCGCGATTCCTGGAGAACCCACGGATGTATCAGGGCTACGGCGACCTGCTGGCCGAGATCTTCCACCAGTTGTTCGCGATGGATCTGACGCCCCGCAAGCACGCGGCGGTGGCCGCACGGCAGGCTCTGCGCGGCTCGGGATTGAAGCTGAGCTCGGTCGTGGGCGACGGCTTCGCCGGCCTGCGGGCTTTGTGAGAGGGATGACATGGCTGAAATGACCACGGTGGCCGAGCGCCTCGCCGGCAACACCTACGCCCTGGACGAGGACGAGTCGCACATCGAGATCGATCAGGAGCGGGCCCGGCAGACCGGGGCCGGCGCGGTGCTGGTGCGGGTCTGCCCTGCGCGGGTCTACTCCCAGAACCCGGACGGCAGCATCGGCGTGGCCTACGCCGCCTGCCTGGAGTGCGGCACCTGCCTGGCCGTCGCTCCACCGGGAGTGCTGAGCTGGCATTATCCGCGCGGCGGCTTCGGCATCGCCTTCCGGGAAGGCTGAGCGTCGGGGCCCGGGCGATCGGCCGCGTGCGGACATGGTGTCCGTGGCAGCGTTCACCGGTTAGCCTGCGCGCATGAAAACCAGCGTGCAGCAGCGATTGAGTGATGTCGGCGCGGCTCTCGGTCTGCTGATGCAGCTGATCCTGGTGCTGCTCGGTGTCGACTACGGCATCGAGTTCACCGACGACGAGCCGGACGCCTTGATCCTGGTGTGGTGCATGGTGGCCACGGTCTATGCCGTGATCATGATCGCCGCGCTCAGCTTCTCGGCGCGGATGTCCGCCGCCAGCAAGGAGTACCGGCCCTCTCGGCTGCAGGCGAACCTTGCCGTTCGCCTGACGGCCCTGGCGACCTCCCTTGTCGCCGGGGTGATCGGCATCGCCGCCGCCGTCATGGTGGTGCTGCAGCGCAACGACCCGACCGACGGCTGGTGGTACAAGGGCCTGGGCGTGTGGGCCATGATGCTCGCCTGGGGCATCGTCCACTGGGGTTTCGCGCAGTGGTATCACGGCCGCTACTACGCCACGCCGACCCCGCCGATGGAGTTCCCGGCAACGCCGACGCCGCATCTGGTCGACTTCGTCTACTTCTCCTACACCGTCGGCATCAGCTTCGCCGCCTCGGACGTGACGGTGCTCACCCGTGACCTGCGCTGGCGAGTGACCCTGCACGGCGTGATCTCGTTCTTCTTCAACAGCGCCATCATCGTGCTCGCGCTGGGCACGCTGACCGGGACGTCCTAGTCGGCCCGGCCTGCCGAACGGCAGAACTCCCGCCGTCCACCGGCGGGGGGCAGCCGGTGGCGTGGCGGGAGTCCTGGATCCGTGGGACGGTGGCTACTCCGTCCGGGCCAGCAGGGCGGCATTGGCCGCGTCGGTGACGGCGTGATCGATGGCGACCGGGCGTCCGTCGAGCTCGCAGATCGGCACCAGCATCCGGCCCGACGAGGTCAGCCACAACGCGTCCGCGTCCGCCAGCTGCTCGACCCGCAACAGCACTTCAGAGGTGGCGAAGCCGGCCGAGGCGAAGTACTCGAAGGCGGCGCCCTGGGTGGTGCCGCGCAGAATGCCCTGCGAGGTGGACGGCGTCCAGATCCGGTTGCCGAACTTGGCGATCAGGTTGGCGCTGGGGCCTTCGAGGACGTAGCCGTCGGTGCTGGTGAACAGCACGTCGTCGGCGCCGCGGCGAGCAGCCTCGCGCAGCACCGCCTTGTTGATGGCGTACGACAGGGTCTTGGCTCCGGCCAGCAGCCACGGTGCACGAGCGGCGATGTCATGCGGATAGCCGCGATCCAGCAGTACCACCTTCACGCCGTTCTGGCGCTCGGCGACGAAGTCGTCGGGGCCCTTGAAGGCGAGCACCCAGGCGGTGGCCACGCCCGAGCCCTCGATGCCGCGGGTGACGATCACCTTCACCGAGAACTCGTCGTGCGGCTCGCTCAGCTCGACGACCTGGTAGATCGCGGCACGGACGGCCTCGAGGTCGAGTTCGGGCAGGTCGAGCATGGCCGCGGAGTTGGCCAGCCGGCGCAGGTGCGGATCCACCGCCTGCGGACGGCCCTTGATGACGCCGAGCACCTCGAAGATGCCGTCACCGCGGGTCACGCCGAGGTCGACCACGGACACCTGCGGCGCGCCCGGATCCACCACCTTCAGACGATCGGCCGTGGCAACGGACGCGGAGGCCTCGACGGGCGAAATCATGATGCAGGCTGACACGGTCATTCCTCGATCTGGATGGTGGCAAGGGAGTTCTCGGCGATCCAAGCGGTATCGACGCTGAACCCCAGGCCGGGTTGGGTGGGGATGGGCACATAGCCGTCGGCGGTGGTCTCCACCGGCGGGGTGATCACGTCTCTGGCGTAGTACTTCGCCGAACCGGAGACGTCGGAGGGGAGGCTGAAGCCGGGCAGTGAAGTGAGGGCCACATTGGCTGCCCGTCCGATGCCGAACTCGTGCATGCCGCCGCACCACACCGGAATGCCGGCTTCGCCGGCGCGGTCGTGGGCGGCGATGGCCGTGGTCAGCCCGCCCATGCGGGAGACCTTGATGTTCAGTACGCGTCCGGCCTTGAGCTCGATCATGGTTTGCAGATCGTCCAGGGTCTCGACGGCCTCGTCCAGGCAGACCGGGGTGTCCAGCTGGGCCTGCAGGCGCGCGTGGTCGACGAAGTTCCGCGGGGCGAACGGCTGCTCGATCATGGTCAGGTGGTACTGGTCGAGGGCCCGCATGATCTCGAAGGACGCATCGTCGGCCGGGTAGGCGCCGTTGGCGTCGACGTGCAGATCGTGATCGCCGAAGGTTGCCCGGACGGCCGCGACCGGCTCGACATCCCAGCCGGGAGCGATCTTCAGCTTGACCCGTCGGTAGCCGGCCTCGATCTGCGCGGCCACCTGGGCGACCAGCGCGTCGATAGTGGGTTCGATGCCGAGCGAGACGCCGGTGGCGGCCTGCTCCCGGGTGCCGCCGAGCACCTTGGCCAGCGGCAGCCCGCCGACCTCGGCGAACAGCACCCAGCAGGCCATATCGACGCCGGCCTTGGCGAACTCGTTGCCGCGCACCTTCGCCCACAGCCGGGAGGCCTGGGCCGGGTGGAACCATTCGGCGCCGATCAGCGACGGCAGCAGGTAGCGCTCGGCGACCAGGGTCGCGGTCTCGACCGTCTCGGGCCCGTAGAAGGGGTGCGAAGCCGAGGCGATCTCGCCCCAGCCGACCGCACCGGATTCGTCGGTGAGCTCCACCAGGATGTGGTCGAGATGGCGCTTGGCGTGCGAGCTGGTCTGGAACTCGTGCACCAGCGGCAGCCGGACGGTGTGCAGGGCGGCGTGGACGATCTTCATGCGTCCACCTCCTTGGGGTCGTCGAGGTACAGGCCGAGGTCGGCGCTGATCCGGTCGCGGTCGGCGAAGCGGCGCCGGGCGCCTTTGGCCGAGGCCGTGGTCATGGTGGACAGCAGGTGGATGGTGGCCGCGACCGCGGTGGGGGAGTCGGCGTAGGAGGCCGAGTCGGTGACCACCTCGACGCATTCGGTCGCGTAGCGGCAGATCGGTGCGTCCGCGGCATCGGTGATGGCGACCACCTTGCCGCCAGCCTCGGCGAACAGCTGGGCCACCTCGACGGTGGTGCGACGGTACCGCCGGAAGGAGAAGGCGATCAGGACGTCGGTCTCGCGGACGTCGCTGAGCAGATCGAGGGTGCTCATGGTGGAGTCGTCCACCAGGCTCACCTGGGCGACCGCCGTCGACAGGTCGGAGGCCAGCAGGTTGGCGTAGGCGTGGCTCTTACCGGCGCCGATCACGAAACGGCGACGTGCCGCCACGGTGATCGCTGCGGCCCGGCGGACGCTGCCGTCCTCGGTGAGCCGGTCGAAGACCTCGGCGAGGTTCTGCAACTCCGACTGCACCAGCCGAGCCTGCAGGGTCGCCGACGAGGTCGACTGCATCCGCGCCTGGAAGCGGTCGCTGGGGCTGCGCAGCGACTTGTTCTCTGCGTGGCGATCAAGCTGCGGGCTGCTCATGCGTCCGCCTTCCCGAACAGGTAGACCGCCGTGCGGTCGTCCTGGCGCAGGCAGTTCAGCGCCGACAGGCCTTCGCTGAAGAGGGGCTCGAAGGCGGCGTCGATGGTCTCGATCAGCTCGGGGGTGACCTGGCTGCGATCGGACGGCAGCGGCACAGCCACCACGTCGTCGCGCCGGTCGGGCTGACCCCAGGCGCTGACCGGGTAGGCCGTCCACGGCGTCGGACGCTGACCCGCAGGGTTGTCGAGATCCCATTCGACGACCAGCCGGGACTCGCCGTCGCCGTAGCAGTCGGGGGCGAACCAGCGCCCGACCGCGCCCAGTACCGACAGGTTGAAGTGGGCGTTGCGGGTCAGGATCGGGTTGTAGGCCCAGCGCATCCGATGCAGGTCTTTGTCGAGGGCGATTCGGCGCTGCTCATGCTTGATCAGCCGGCCGACGCCGCTGCCCTGCAGCCCGTTCGCGACCACCACGGCTTGGGAGTAGAAGTAGTGGTCGCCGCCGGCGAAGCCGGCGAAGCCGTAGCCGAAGGCGACCAGGCGGTCTTCGGTGTCCCAGGCGCCCACCGCGGAGCCGCCGTTGGCGATCATCGCCATCAGCAACCGCGGGTTCAAGGTGGCCTCCGGCTTGGTGTAGCCGAACACGTCCCGGTAGAGGTCGGAGGCCTCAGCCAGCCCGGACGCGGTCGTCACTTCGCCGAGCCGCAGCGTCCCAGTGATACTCACGGGACCGATCATAGGATTCGTATCTTTCTGGTTCCAACTCTGTTCACCAGTGGAGACGATGACAATCGTGTGAATATAAGCTACGTAAAGACGACGTCTGGGTGAGGGTGGCGGTGTGATGGAAGAGATGGTGCAACGGCTGCGGTCGCGAATCGACCGAGAGCAGCTGGTGGCCGCCCTGGCCGACTGGGTGCGGCTGGAGACGCCGAGCCATGATCTGGCGGCGAGTGCCGAGATCGCTGAGCGCCTCGCCGCGGACTGGGCTGAGGCCGGCGCGGTGCGCCAGGAGCCCGGCCTTGCCGGCACCCACCTGGTGATCGAGATCCCGGCCGTCGGCTCCACCGCCGAGCCGGTGCTGCTGCTGGGTCACAGCGACACCGTGTGGCCGGTCGGCACTCTGGCCGGCGCGGTGCCGCTGGAGATCACCGACGAGGTGCTGCGTGGCCCGGGCAGTTACGACATGAAGGCCGGCTTGGTGGTGATGCGGACCGCGCTACGGATCCTCGCTGAACTGGGGCTGGCGCATCCGCCGGTGCGGGTCCTGATCGCCGCCGACGAAGAGGTGGGCTCGAAGGAGGCGACACCGTTCGTCCGGGAGGCAGCCGAGGGGGTCGCCGCGGTGTTCGGCTTCGAGTCGCCGCATCCCGACGGCGCGCTCAAGGTCGGACGCCTGGGTTCCACTCGGGTCCGGCTGAGCGTGGTCGGGCGCGAAGCGCACGCCGCGCTCGACCCCGACAAGGGCATCTCGGCCATCGATGAGCTGGTCGATCAGCTGCTGGTGCTGCGCGAGCGGCTGGCCGCGGTACAGGCGCGGCGTCCGGGAGAGATTCTGGTGAACGTCGGCGCGATCAGCGGCGGTGGCCGCACCAACGTGGTGCCCGGTCGGGCTGAGGCGCTGATCGGTTTCCGCTTCGCGACCGCGGACGCCGAGGCCGAGGTGTTGGCCGAGCTGCAGGGCCTGACCGCGGTGCGTCCGGGCGCCGAGCTGGTCGTCGAAGTGTTGAGCGCGCGCCCGGCCTGGCAGGCCCGGCCTGGCGATCAGGCCCTGCTGGCCCAGGTCGCCGCAGCTGCCGCGGGCGTCGGACTCGAGGTGGCCGGACGTCCGGCGGCCGGCGCAGCCGACACCAACACCACCGGATCTCTGGGGGTGCCGACCTTGGACGGTTTCGGCCCGCGCGGAGCCGGTGCGCACGCGGTCAACGAACACATCATCATCGACTCGCTGGTCGATCGCGTGGTGCTGCTGGCTGCGGCGCTGGTTGCCTTGGCCTGATCGTGGTGAACCGGCGGTCGGGCCGCCGCGGAGTGCGAAACGCCGAAGTCGCCGGAGGGGGATCCGACGCCTTCGGCGTTCGACTATCGGTCAGCTCCGAGGGGAGGCGCTGACCAGATCATCCGGCACCGTCGCCGGGGTCAGGTTCGCTGCCAGGACTTCCTGGTAGCCACCGAGGTGCGGGTACAGCTTGTCGGTGAGCGGGTTGCGGCGGCGGCTGACGGCGGTGAACACCTGGTAGATCAGCACGGCGACGTTCGCGGCCAGTGAGATCACCGAGACCGTCATCAGCGCGGCCGGGTTGTGCGAAGAGGGCACAGAGAACATCGAAGCCGTGACGAAGCCGGGCACGGCCATGGTGAACATCATCCACAGCGCCAGAGTGTGTGCGCGGTGCTGGAGCCAGGCGCCCCGCTTGATGAAGAACGCGGGAATGGTGCAGCTGATCAGCAGCGCGGCACCGGCGTAGAAGGAGTGGTCGCCGACGCAGTTGTACACGTAGGCGAAGTTCCACAGGTCGTAGGCGATGATCCAGAACCACAGCATGTCGGGCCAGATCATGTCCTTGCTCGAACCCCGAGAGATGACGATGCCGCTCCACCCGCAGATGGTGATCAGGTTGATCAGGCCGGCCACCCCGTTGAGGTAGTTCCACGGCCCCGACACCATGAACACGCCGTCCACCAGGCCGTTGGCGTTCATGGCGCCCACCTGGAAGTCGCGGATGCACGCCTCGGCGATGTTGATCGCCAGGATCGCCGGCGGGAACAGCAGCGCCCACTTGTTGGCCGCCAGCTTCGGCCAGTAGCGGATCGCCATGAAGCCCAGGCAGCCGGCGAGCGCGGAGTAGACCTTCACCCAGTGGAACCAGGTGCCGGTGGACGACCCGGGGCCGGCGGTGATCGGCCACACGAACAGGGTCAGCAGCGCCGGGAGCAGGACGAAGAAGCCAAGCCCGGCCCACTTCCACCGACGAGTGATCTCGTTGAGGGCGATCAGCCCGCCGAGCACGACGAACCACGCCACCCAGGAGTACCAGGGGATCGGCGCGAACAAGAACATGTCAGCCACCTCCAACGCGTCCGACGGACCGAGCCTCGTTGGTCGGTCTTGCGACACCGGTCGCGTGTTTGCGGTTGTGATGCTAGGAGGGTCGCCGACAGCGGAGAATAGACAATCCGAGCGATCTGTCGGGGTTGGAGAGGGGGCCGAGGTGGAGACGGAAACGGTCGCGCCGTCCAAGCTCGCCTTGGCGGCTGCCTTGAAGCAAGCGCTGGTCAGCACGCCGCTGGCCAAGGTGACGGTTTCGGGACTCGCTGCGGCTGCCGGGGTGAACCGGCAGACCTTCTACAGCCACTTTCGTGACGTGTACGACCTGGCTGCCTGGGTATTCACCACTGAGGCCGCGAACCACATCATGGCTCACGCCAGCTATGCCGAATGGTCCGACGGTTTCAGCGAGTTGCTGGGCTACATGACCGAGCATCGCGATCAGACCTACGCGGTGCTCCGCTCCTTGAAGCACGACGAACTGGAAGCCTTCTTCTACCGATCGCTGCGGGCGATGATGCGGGTCATCGTCGGCGAACTGGAGGGCGACTTGGCCCTCGCCGCCGACGAGCGCGATTTCGTCATCGACCACTACACGGTGACGGTTCTCGGCCACCTGATGCACTGGCTGGCCACCGACATGCGCGAGAACCCGTACGTGTTGGTGGAGCGCTTGGAGTTCCTGTTGCACGGGGAGGTTCGAATGTCCTTGGAGCGCTTTGCGGCGCGCTGAGCGAGGCCGGCCGGGCGTACCGAACGGCCTGCTGCCCCGCGCAGAAACGGACGCAGGTGCTGGCTTGAGGCCGTGGATTCTTCGGTCGTGCTGCTCAGCGCGACAGCGACGTGGCCATCGCGATCAATCGGTCGCGCGCGTCGTCGAGGATGCGGGCGAGCTGGGTGATCTCGGACGGCGCGATCTTCAACGCTGCGGCGCGCTCACGCCAGTGCTGAGTGGCGCGCAGGAAGTCGTCCAGGATCGCCTGCCGGTGCCGGCATCGACCAAGCGGCGCACGGCGTCATCGGCACCATCGCTGTCGACCTCGTCCGCGGCCTGCTGGAGGTCCGAGAGGTGAATCAGGGCGGGGACCCCCCAACCGTCCGGCCCAGCGTCGGTTAGGCCTCGGGGCAGCTCTGCGGTGACCCAGCGGTCGCCGGTCAGCGGCGTGGCCGGATCGAGCGCCAGCCGCCCGGGGCGGGCGAGGTAGCCGGAGTCGTATCTCTCGACTACGGTCTCGCAACGCAGCCGCCGTCGGTGAGGCCGGCTACCAAGACGACTTCGTGATTCCTGGCAGGTGTCCGGCGTGGGCGAGTTCGCGGAAGCGGACCCGGGAGACGCCGGCCTTGCGCAGATAGCCGCGCGGTCGTCCGTCCACCCGGTCGCGGTTGCGGACGCGAACCGGGCTGGCGTCGCGGGGGAGGCGTGCCAGCCCGGCCTGAGCCTCCATGCGCTCACCCAGCGTGGTTGCGCTGCGGGCCTGCTCCTTGAGCTGCCGCCGTCGCTCGGCGTAGCGGGCGACGGTGCGACGGCGGCGTTCGTTGGCCGCGATCTTGGCGGTGGTCGCCATTACCGGGCTTCCTTGAACTCGACATGTGCGCGTGCGATCGGATCGAACTTGCGCAGCGTCATCCGCTCGGGATCGTTGCGGCGGTTCTTCCGTGTCACGTAGGTGTAGCCGGTGCCCGCGGTGGAGCGCAGCTTGACGATCGGACGCAGGTCCTTACCTTTGCTTGCCATCAGAGTTTCACCCCCTTCCTGAGTAGCTGGTGCGCGACGACGTCGATGCCGCGCTGGTCGATGGTCTTGATGCCGCGGGGGCTGACCCGCAGCGTCACGGTGCGCCCCAGGCTCGGTACCCAGTAGCGCTTGGTCTGGACGTTGACGTCGAACCGACGCCGGGTGCGCCGATGTGAGTGCGAGACGTTGTTGCCGAAGCCGGGTCGGGCCCCGGTCACCTGGCAGGTGTGCGCCATGTCGCTCCTATGTATAATGAGAACCGTTCTCACTTAGAATAGCAGGTGACATGAAGAAGAACCTCCACCCCGACTACCGCCAGGTGGTCTTCCGGGATCGGTCGGGCGGACTGACGTTCCGCACCGGTTCGACGCTGACCTCCACCCAGACCGTCGAGTTCGAGGGCGCGACCTATCCGGTGATCGACGTCGACATCTCGTCGGCTTCGCACCCGTTCTGGAGTGGGCGGGAGCGCATCGTCGACACCGAGGGTCGGGTCGAGCGATTCCGCCGCCGGTACGGAAAGGGGCAGGAATGAAGGTGCGCAACTCGCTGCGGGCGCTGAAGGCGATCCCCGGCGCACAGATCGTCCGACGACGTGGGCGCGTGTTCGTGATCAACAAGAAGAACCCACGGATGAAGGCGAGGCAGGGATGAGTTCGCAGACCGAGCAGGCCGCGATTCCGGTGATTCTGGTCAGCGGCGTCGAGCCGGAGGCCATGGCGGCGGCCACCATCGCGCTGCAATGGGATCTGCCCGCTGCGGTGGTGATGCGCCACGACATCGACCCGGAGGCCGAGATGCTGGTGCGCACGATCAGCGACGCGACCGGTCTGATCGAACGCCGGGAGATCGACGTCGAGCACGCGTGCATCAGCTGTGCGATCCGCGAGGACATCGTGCCGACGCTGGAGCGCTTGGCCGCCTCGGGTCGCTGGGGCGCGATCATCGCGCAGCTGCCGGTGACGGCCGAGTTCACCCAGGTCTGCCGGGTGCTCGGCTACACCCCTGAGGTGGCACCGCAGGTGCGGGTTGCCGCCACGGTGGTGGCGCTGGACGGCGAGACCGTGATCGACGACCTCCTCGGTGATGATCTGCTGGTCGAGCGGGTGCTCCCGGTGCGCGAGGACGATCAGTGCGGAGTTGGCGAAACGGCATCGGCGATGGTCGAGTACGCCGATGTGGTGGCGATCTTCGGCGAGCATGAGCCGCGCGCCTGGGAGGTGGTGCACGCCCTGGTCCGTCCGGGCGCGATGCTGACCACCGCGATCGGCGAGGTCGATGTGGAGCTGTTGCTGGCCGGGGTCCACGATCACGACCACAGCGAGGACTGGGCGGCCGTGGTGCGCTCGGGTGACGTGCCTAGTCATGACGGCGACGCGTGGGTGCTCGACCTGCGCTCGGAGCGTCCGTTCCATCCAGGGCGGCTGATGGAGCACGTGGAGGCCTTGGGTCGTGGTGCGCGCCGCTCGCGGGGCTGCTTCTGGCTGCCGACCCGGCCGGCCCAGGTCTGCCAATGGGACGGTGCCGGCGGCATGGTCAGCATCGGCCCGGCGCATCACTGGGAGACCACCGCTCCGCTCACCCGCATCGTCGTGGTGGGGCTCGACGACGGACGCGATGCGCTCGAGCAGACCTTTCACGCCTGTCTGCTCACCGATGAGGAGCTCGCCGAGCGTGGCCGCTTTTGGGAGGTCGCCGACGACGGCTTCGAGCCGTGGCTCGGCCCGGTGCGCAACGTGATGAGCACGGAGGTCTGAGGTGGCCGTTCCCAAGCGCAAGCAGTCGCGCAGCAACACCCGCCATCGCCGATCAGCCTGGAAGGCTGCGCCGGTCGACCTGGTGCCGATCGTGATCGCCGGCGTCAGGCACGACGTGCCGCGGCGCCTCGTCCGGGCGTACCAGCGGGGGTTGATCGTCCCTCAGTGACCGGCGAGCGGCGGTGGGCCTCCTCGCCGTTCGCCGGAGGTCCCACTAGCTTGTAATACCAGCTAGCGGGGCCTAGCATCGTTCCATGGCATCCGAACGCGATCAGTGGGCGTCGCAGCTGCGCAAGGGCGTGCTGGAGCTCGCCGTCCTGGCTCTGCTCGCTGACGAGGCGAAATACGGCTCGCAGCTGGTCGATGAGTTGGCTGGGCGGCCGGCACTGGAGATCACCGGCGGCACCTTGTATCCGCTGCTGGCTCGGCTGTCGAAGGGCGGACTGGTCACCACCACCTGGGTGGAGTCTCCGGCCGGGCCGCCACGCAAGTACTACGCGCTGTCTGAGTCCGGACGTGAGTGGCTCGCGGGGCTGACCGCTGAGTTCCGGGCGGTGGCCGCAGCCATGGCGACGTTGCTGGGAGGGAACTGATGATTACGACACTGGACGAGCTGAGTGCGGCTGCTCGAACCGTGGCGCTGCGCTTCATCGATGTGGCAACCGCCGGTGCGGCCGGGAGTGTCCGTGCCGACCTCCGCGAGGGGCTGATCGAGTATCTGTGCGAACGGCTCGACGCGGACGCGACCCCGGAGGCGGTCGAGGCGGCGGCCGCGGCGCTCGGACCGGTGACCGACGAACTGGCCGGCGATCCTGAGGGGCTGTTCGAGCGCCTCGGCAGCCTGCCGAGGCTGCGCGACCTGGCCGATCGCATCGCCGAAAGCTGGTGGAACCCGGCCGATGATCGGCTCTGGGTGCCGCGGGTTCTCGGCATCGGCTGGGATCTGAATCTTGGCGCGGTGGCGGTGCGGCTCGGCCTGATCGAGCCCGACGCCGAGGCGGTGCCCTTCACGGCGACCGATGAGCGGGCCTTCCGCCTGGCGGCTGCGGTGCCCGGCGTGCTCGCGGCGGCTGTGGCGCTGCACTATGCCGTGCGTGGCCGATCGCTGCCGCCCCGGCTGCCCAGCCATTGGGGGATCGACGGCCGTCCTGACCGCTGGATCGCCAAAGGTGAGGCTGCTGCGATCGACCTTGGCATCACCGGAGCTGCCGCCGGCGTCGCGGTCTGGACCCTAAGCGATCGACGGCGCGGTCCGCAGCGCGCCGGTGCCCTGGCGGGGGCGGCCTTCGCGGCGTCCCTGGCCGCCTCGGGTGCTGTGGTGCGCGGTCTTCGGCGTCCGCGCCCATGGGCGGCGCCGCTCGGTGTGCTGGCCTCGGCCGCGACCGTGGCCGGCGTGCTCTACGGCCTGGCCCGCAATGGACGAGACAACGAGATTCGCGTCGATCTTGGTCGGTAGGTCCGCGCCGGAGGCGCTTAGGCGCCGTCCGTGGCCAGGCTGATCGCCAGGTCGAGGTCGCGGGAAGCACCTTTCGGATCCGCCCGGACGGTGCTGAAGGCGGCGACGACGAGGGCCGTGCAGGTGTCGGCCAGTCGGCGGATCGCGGCGTCCTCGCGGTCAGGGAAGCGTGCCGCCAAGCCGCGCCGCAGGCTGTCGCCGAGTTCGGCACGGTAGGCCGACACGACGCGAGCCAGCGCCTCGTCGGCTGCCAGCGGTGATGCCGCGGTGTTGATCAGCAGGCAGCCGTGGGCGCTGTGGTTATTGCAGGCCGCCGACCGGATCGAGCGGAGGTAGGCGACCACGGCGTCGGGGTCGACCGGGTCGGCGTGCAGCGGTGCCAACCGTGGCCGCACCACTTCGTCCAGGTAGCTGGTGACGGCCGCGTCGAAGAGACCGCGCTTGCTGCCGAAGGCGTGGTAGATGCTCGACCGGCCGACGCCGGTTGCTTCCTCAAGGGCAGGCATGGACGCCTCCGCGTAGCCCTGCTCCCAGAAGACGCGCCGGGCGGCGCGCACCACCTGGGCGGTGTCGAACTCCTGCGGACGACCCACGGCACCTCCCGACGTCGATTTGTGTATCGCTCGGTCCAGTATATATTAGAACGGTCGATACACAACAAGGGAGGGCGGGCCTCATGGTCATCATCGGACTGGTCATCGTCGCCATCGCGGCGGCGATCCACGGCTTCATCTTCTATCTGGAGTCGGTCGCTTGGACGACCGATCGCGCTCGGGCCGTCTTCGGCACGACCGTCGACGAAGCGGCTGCCACCCGCACGATGGCCTTCAACCAGGGCTTCTACAACCTCTTTCTCGCGCTGCAGGTGGTCGCCGGGATTGTGGCCTACGGCCTGGGGGCGCCCGCCGTCGGTCTGGGCCTGGTCGCCGCCGGAGCCGGCGCCATGGTGCTGGCTGGTGTGGTCCTGGTGATCTCCAGCCCAGATAAGGCCGGCGCCGCGCTCAAGCAGGCACTCCCGCCGCTGCTCGGGCTCGTTGCTCTGGCCCTCGGCTCGCTTCCCTTGTGAAACCCGCAATGAAAGGCACGTCCGTGACCAATCCCGTCCTCGAGCAACTCACCGAGCGCCGCTCGATCCGCACCTTCACCGGTGAATCGGTGAAGGACGCCGACCTGGCTGAGATCATCAAGGCCACCCAGCAGGCTCCCAGCTCGATCAACGGCCAGCAGATCAGCCTGGTCGTCGTCCGCGACAAGGAGCGCATCGCCCGGATCGCCGAGCTTGCCGGCGGACAGCAGCAGGTAGCCACCGCCGACGTGTTCGTCGCCTTCGTCGTGGACTACAACCGCACCGCCGAGGCCGCCAAGCTCGCCGGAACCGAACAGGTCGTCGAGCGCAGCGCCGAGGGCATCCTCGTCGGCGCCGTGGACGCCGGCATCGCGCTGGCCACCTTCCAGACCGCGGCTGCGGCACTGGGCTACGGCAGCACCCCGATCGGTGGCATTCGCCGCAACCCGACCGAGATGATCGCGCTGCTGGAGTTGCCGCCGCGCACCTACCCGATCGTGGGCGCCACTCTCGGTGTCCCGGACCAGGCGCGGATGAGCCAGGTGAAGCCGCGCGTTCCGGTGGAGTCGTTCGCGATGCCCGAGCGCTATGACGCAGAAAAGGTCGCCGAGGGCGTGGCGGCCTATGACGAAGTCCTGCGTGCCTGGTGGGATCGCCAAGGCCTGACCCAGATGGGCGGCTACGCCCAGGAGACCGCCGGCGTCTACTCCCGGATCTACTACCCCGATGTGGCCGCGACGCTGCGCAAGCAGGGTTTCGAGTTCACCGACTGACGCCGACAGCCACGATGCGCTGCCACGCCCGGCCGTCCGGAGCCGGGGCGGCAGCGCATCGCTGTTCGCGGACTGGCGTGTCGGCGAGGGGTACCGACGCTATCGGTGGCCAGCGAGGGGAGCCGGTTCACCGCCCAGTCAGCGGGGTGATGGCCAGTTCGGCGTTTCCAGGGCCGAAGTGCTTGAGCAGGACCAGTGGTTCGGTGGCACTGCGATTGGTGATCCGAACGCCATCGCGGGCGGCCGGGGCTGAGACGAAGAACTCGTCGTCGGTGAGCTCGCCGAAGCGCACCAGGGTCGGGCTGGCCGCGTCGTGGACGCCGAACCTGCCGTGCCCCTGGACCACGATGACGCCGTAAGCGCCCGCGTCGGTGAGGGTGACGCTGGCACCCGGGAGCACCGTCAACTCCTTGGCGCTGAACGTCGCCGACTTGTACACGATCCACTTCTCCACGTAGGCCGCGCCGCCATCGGCCAGCGAGCGTTCGGTCTCGAAGGGGATCAGTCGCCGATGAGTGACGAAGTCGGGATCGACATTGGCCTGCCAATCGAGCAGGTCGAGGATGTACTCGAAGTCGCCGACCCGATCGGCAGGCGCGTCCTTCCACAGCAGGTCGTCGGGCACCTCGCGGTTGTTGCTCCACGACTCGCACATGCACAGCACGTCCGAGGCGGCCTGGGGCTCGTAGGTGCAGGCGCTCGCCGGGGCGTGCAGCACCCCGGCCGGGACGTCCCAGCCGGTGCCGATGCGGGTGCGGTAGCCGAATGAGAGCTCGGTGATCCGGTTGTCGCCGCCATCGGCGAAGGCGGCCAACCTCTCGGCGAGCTGGGCCCGGGTCACCTGCGGCTGCAAGCCCAGGAATGACACCGGCTGAGCGGCCAGGTGGTTGTTCAGCTGGGGCGCGTAGTAGTACGCCTCCGGCTTGGACACCTTGCCCAGCGGGATGGCGTGCTCGTCGCGGTGATGGATGTGGAAGGGCAGCGCCTGCTCGTTGTCGAAGAACTTCGCGAAGACCGGCCACTTGCCATGCTCGGCCCAGATCGGCTCACCGATCAGCGCGGCGCCCGCGTGGTCGACCAGCTCGTCGAAGGCCAGGCGTTCGCCGTCCGCGCCGAGGACGAGACTCAGCCCCTCGTAGGGGCCGGCAGCCGGACCGTTGTCGGCGCGGATCGGCGAGGCCAGCCAGCGTTCGTCGATGCCGCCGCGGTCCTTGCCGAAGGCGTAGTAGTCGTCTGGGTGCAGTCGCAGCCGGCGTCCCGGGGTGGAGAAGACCCGTGGCACCCAGGTCGGCGCGAGATGAAGCACCCCCTGACCGGCGTTGAGGGCTCGATCGGTCGCGCCTGCGGTCGCGGACACGGGTGCGGTGGTGCTCATGGTGGTGGATCCTCGCTTCGACGGTGAAGACGGTGCGGTCGCGGTCACCCGAGGTGTTTGTCGGCGACGATGACCTGGGCGCCGACCTCGGCCGCGCGGTCGAGTAGCGCCTGGCTCGGTTTGAGGTCGGTGACCAGCGTCGTCTGCGGCGAGAGGTCGGCAACCTCGGCGAACTCCCGCTTACCGAACTTGGTCGAATCGGCGAGCAGCAGGGTGTGGGTTGCGCAGTCCATCATCGAGCGCATCATGCCGGCCTCAGGCAGGCTGGAGGTCCACACCGTGCCCTCGTCGGTGACCCCGCCCACGCCGATGATCGCCCAGTCCGCGTGAATGGCTCGGGGGGTTCCGGCGCCGTCGGAGAGCACCACCGGCCCGATGGTGACCTGGGATCGCATCCGGTACGAGCCGCCGATCACGTAGAGCTCGCGGGCCCCGCGGGAGTACATCTCCTGCGGCAGCGGGAGGCTGTTGGTGACCACGGTCAGGCCCCGCTTGGTGGCCAGGTGCTTGGCCAGCGCCAGGGTGGTGGTGCCACCGTTGATGACGACGCTTTGACCCTCGTCGATCAGGGCGGCGGCGGTGCGGCCGATGGCATCCTTCGCCTCGGCGTTGGCGTGCACCCGCTTGAAGAAGGGCAGGATGACGTTCAGCCGGTCCTCCTGCGAGATGGTGACGCCACCGTGCGTCCGCTCAACCGAACCTTGCGTCGCCAGGGCTTCGACGTCGCGGCGGACGGTGTCGTCCGAGACGCCGAACTCTGCGGCGAGCTCACCGATGGAGGCCTGGCCGCGATCCCGCAGAAAGTCTAGGATCTCGCCACGCCGCCGAGCCGGGTAGAGACTCTCCTTGCTCATGTTCCCTCCGAAACGTGCGGGTTTCTGCGGAAATCTTGCCAGGAACTGCGCAACCATGGCAAGAGTCCGAGGAAATTATCGGTCTGTTACAGCAGAAAACCGCAACAATGCCTTGACTTCCCGAGGAAGTCCGCGTGACCATTGACCCACTGGCGAGCTTGGGGATGTCGCAGAGTGGCGAAGACCGCTCCCCCGAGCCGCCCCGCACGACAAGGGAGTGAGATGCGTAAAAAGTTCCTGGCGGGAGTGGCGGTCATGGCCGCTGCCGCTTTGGCAATGACTGGCTGCTCTGGTGGCTCCGCGCCGTCGGCAAGCAGCGGCGGTGGAGAGGTGACTCTCGAGTTCGCCCAGTGGTGGGAGCCGGAGCTTCCGGCCGGTTCGCTGCGGGCGCTGATGGATCAGTTCGAGTCGGAGAACCCCGGCATCAAGGTGAAGCTGATCAGCGGCCCGTACGCCTCCACCAAGGAGCAGGTGGTCGCGGGCGCGGCCGCCGGCACCATGTCGGACGTCGTCGGCCTGGACGGAGCCTGGGTCAACGACTTCGTCAAGCAGGGCTCGCTGGCCAACCTGTCCGACCTGATGAAGTCGGCCAACTTCGATGAGAGCCAGCTCGCCGCGCAGGTGAAGCTCAACGGTTCGACCTACATGATTCCGGTGGCCAACTTCGTCTACCCGATGTTCGTCAACCAGGACCTGCTCAGCAAGGCCGGCGTCAAGGACGTGCCGAAGACCCGCACCGAGTTCACCGCGGCCGCTGAAGCGGTCTCCAAGCTCGGCGGCGACGTCTCCGGTTGGGCGCTGCCCCTCGACACCGCCACCCCGAACGGCATCCAGAACGACGTGATGAGCTGGGTGTGGGCTTCTGGCGGCTCGATGCTGAAGGACGGTCAGCCGTACCTCGCCGGCAACGCCGACGTGAAGGACGTGATGACCTTCATCAAGCAGATGTACGACGCGGGCGCCATCGCCAAGGGCTCCTTCACCATGAAGGAGCAGGACAAGGTCAACGAGTTCACCAACGGCCGCGTGGGCATGGTGATCGACTCGCTGGCTCACGTGAACACGCTGCGCGAGGCCAACTCCAAGCTGAACTTCACGGTCTCGGCGATCCCGGTCAAGGACGGGTACACCGGCAAGGGCGGCATTCCGTACGCCTCCTGGGGTATCGGCGTGGCCGCGAACAGCACCCACCAGGCCGAGGCCTTCAAGCTGGTCTCCTTCCTGATGGGCAAGGACGTCAACGCCAAGCTGTGCTCGTCCGCCAAGGCGTTCCCCGGCAACAAGACCGCCGTGCCGGACTTCGTCAACTCCGATCCGATCTTCAAGAAGGCCTTCGAGATCTACCAGGCCAGCATCCCCACCAACGAGTTCGTCGGACTCCCGGTGGCCGAGGATCTGATGCGTTCCTTCGATGAGCAGTTCCAGAAGTACCTGGCGGGGAAGCAGTCTGCAGACGATGCGCTGACCGCCTCGCAGAGTGCCTGGGAACAAGCTTTCAAGAGCTGATTTCC
This sequence comes from Propionicimonas sp., assembly GCA_036788135.1. Classification (GTDB taxonomy): domain Bacteria; phylum Actinomycetota; class Actinomycetes; order Propionibacteriales; family Propionibacteriaceae; genus Propionicimonas. The sequence continues at coordinate 515,956 of DAIQNZ010000001.1, read as the reverse complement.
CGGTAAGGCACCGGAGTGGGGGCCACGGCCTCCTGTGGCCCCCACTCCATCTGAAGGAAAGGAGGTGGCCGACGTGAGCAGCATCTCATCACCGACGATCGGGACGCAGCCGTCACCCGCCACCAAACCATCACACCGCTGGGACGACACTAAGCGCGGCCTGGTTCCGTTCGGGTACCTGAGTCCCACCGTGATCCTGCTGGTGGTGTTGATGGTGATCCCGATCGTGATGGTCATCGGCTACTCGCTGATGGACAACGTGATCATGAAGCGGAACCCGCAGTTCGTCGGGTTCCGGCACTACAGCGACATCCTCACCAGCCCGGATTTCTGGGGCGCGGTCTCGAACACGGTGTTCTTCATCGGCGTCAGCGTGATCGCCCACCTGATCCTCGGTCTGGTCTTCGCGCTCCTGCTCAACACCACCTTGTTGGGCACTCGCACCAAGGCGATCTTCCGGACGGTCTACGTCCTGCCGTGGCTGTTCACGGTGGCGATCATCGCGGTGCTGTGGCGACTGCTGCTCGAACCCAATGGCGTCGTCAACTACTTGCTGGTGGCCAACCAGCTGGTCGGGGCGCCGGTGGAATGGCTGTCCTCGCCCGACACCGCCCTCTATGCGGTGACGTTCATCAACATCTGGTCGGGCTACCCCTTCTACATGGTCAGCCTGCTGGCCGGCCTGCAGGGGATCCCGACCGACTACTACGAGGCCGCGCAGGTCGACGGTGCGAGCTGGTGGCAGCAGTTCACCCGGATCACGCTGCCGCAGCTGAAGCCGATCATCATCTCGATGGCTCTGCTGGACGTCATCTGGACGACGCAGCAACTGGCCCTGATCTGGATGACCACCGGCGGCGGTCCGCTGGGCACCACCGAGGTGCTGAGCACGTTCACCTACAAGCTCGCCTTCAGCAAGTACCAGTTCGGCACGGCCTCGGCTGCCGCGGTCATCGTCTTGGTGATCTCGATGGTGATGGCCTTCTTCTACGTGCGTGCCCAGAAAGCGAGGGACTGACATGACCCGCCAGACCCGGCGCGTCGCAGCCAAGATCGCGGTGCTCGTCGCCCTCGTACTCGGGGCGGCCTATGCCGCACTGCCGGTGGTGTGGATGCTGTCGAGCTCGTTCAAGCAGAACACCGACATCTTCGCCAGTCCGCCCGAGCTGATCCCCTCACGGCCCACCTTCGAGGCGTACACCGCGGTGTTCACCGACCCGGTGAAGGTGCGCTTCTTCATCAACAGCTACTTCGTCTCGCTGTCGGTGACCGCGCTCACGCTGTTGGTGGCCGTGCTCGCGGCCTTCGCGCTGAGCCGTTACGAGTTCCCGTTGAAAAAGACGTTGAACGTCATCATCGTCAGCGTTCAGGCCGTCCCACCGATCACCTTGTTGATTCCCTACTTCGGGCTCATCACGGTGCTTCGGCTCTACAACACCTACCAGGGCCTGATTCTCACCTACATGGTGTTCACCTTGCCCTACGCGATCATCATGATGACCGGCTATTTCAACACCCTTCCGCGGGAGTTGGACGAAGCGGTGAAGGTCGACGGCGGCAGCTCTTGGACGGCGCTGTGGCGCGTGCTGGTGCCGATTTCGGTTCCCGGCCTGGTCTCGGTCGGCATCTACACCTTCATGATCGCCTGGAACGAGTACCTGTTCGCCCTGACCCTGACCAAGACCCCGGACATGCGGACGGTGCCGATCGGCATCCAGCTGCTGATGGGACAGCACTCATATGAGTGGAATCAGATGATGTCGATGTCGATCCTCGGATCGATCCCGATTCTGCTGCTGTTCCTCTTCTTCCAGCGTTACTTCATCGGCGGAATGACCGCTGGTGCGGTGAAGAACTGACCCCCTCAAGAAAAAGAAACACAAGGAGAAACTGAAATGCTTACCAGCGGTGACGGCGTACTGAAGGTCGCCAACGAGGCCGGCTTCGCCGTCCCGGCGTTCAACATCAGCGATTACGCGATGTTCGCCGGTATCGCGGATCTGTGCGAGGAGTTGCAGGCGCCGTGGATCGTCGCGATCCACCCCGACGAGTACGACCACATCGGTCCGGACATGATCAAGGCGATCCTGGCTCGCGCGCACCGTTCCTCGGTGCCGATGGCGGTGCACCTCGACCATGGCGGCAGCTACGAGCAGGTGCTCACCTCGATCCAGAACGGCTACACCTCGGTGATGATCGACGCCTCGATCAAGCCGTTCGAGGAGAACGTCGCCATCACCCAGAAGGTCGTCGCCGCGGCGCACGCCGTCGGGCTGTCGGTGGAGGCAGAGCTGGGCACCATCGGCGCCAACGACGCCTACGGTGAGTCCGGCGCGGCCGAGGTGATCTACACCAAGCCCGAGGATGCGGTGAAGTTCGTCGAGGCCACCGGGGTCGACAGCCTCGCGATCGCCATCGGCACCTTCCACGGTCTGTACCCGGCCGGCATGAAGCCCGAGCTCAAGCTCGAGTTGCTCAAGCAGATCAAGGCCGTGCTGCCGATCCCGCTGGTGTTGCACGGCGGGTCGAACAACCCCGACGACGAGATCGGCATCGCGGCGCGCACCGGTATCAACAAGATCAACATCTCCTCCGACATCAAGGTGGCCTACCACTCCAAGATGCGCGAGGTGCTCGGTGACGACCCCAAGCTGCGTGAGCCGCTGATGATCCAGCCGGCCTGCGTCGAGGCGATGAACGAGGTGGCGGCCCATAAGATCCGCCTGTTCGGCGCCGACGGCAAGGCCGGGCTCTACCGCTGACAGTTGGAGTAGGACACAGATGACCAACGACCTCGTCCTCGGCCTCGGCGGTTGCGTCGACTTCGAGATCGCCTGGGACGCCGCCGTGCTCGCCGAACTGGCGCAGCACTACGGCGTTCGGCGTGCCGACCTCGACATCACCGTCCCGGTCGTGGACGAGCGGTCGTTGGTCATCTCGGTGCTCTCCTTCCTCGATGCCGATCAGGGCGGCGAACGCTTCATCGCCACCTCCCAGCTCGGCATCGACTTCGCTGAACGTTTCAGCTACAAGATCAGCCTGGGCGGCACCTGCGTCCGAGCGGCGCTGGCGATCGCGAAGCTCGGGGTGTCGAGCCTGGTGCATCTGGTGAGCATCGACGACAACGTGCGACGCCTGCTCCCGGCACAGGTCTCCTACCTGTGCAGCGCCACCGGCGACACTCTCGACCCGCACGTCATCGTCCAGTTCCCCGGCGGGGCCGAGGTGCCGCTGGTCGACGCCGTGGTGCGCGCGACGCACCCCAACCGGATCATCTTCGTCAACGATCCGCCCAACCGTGATCTCGCGCTCAGCCCCGAACTGCCCTCCGCATTGGTCGGGGCGAGCGCGTTCCTTCCGTCCGGCTTCAACGTGATGCGCGACCCGGCGCTGCTGCGCGAGCGGCTCACCTTCTTGCGCGCCGCCATGCGCCACCTCCCGGACAGCGCCCTGGTCTTCTACGAGGACGCGGGTTTCCACGACGAGGAGATGCGCCGGATCGTCAGCCGTGAGTTCAGCGGCCGCGTCGACGTGCACAGCCTCAACGAGGACGAGCTGCAGTCCTACCTGGGCCGGCGCATCGACCTGCTCGACGTGGCCCAGGTCAAACAGGCGCTCGCCGACTTCTTCCACGACTTCTCGATCGCCCCGACCGTGGTTGTGCACACCAAGTACTGGGCGTTGGCATTCGGAAAGGATCCGCAGCGGCATGCTGCCGGCCTGGCCGGCGGGATCGCTCTGGCCGGCGTCCGCTTCGGCTATGGCGACGACTTCACCGCCGCCGATCTGGCGACCGTCCGGGCGCTGCCGGCGCAGCCCCAGGGTGAGGCCTTCGCTGCTGCGATCACCGCCGAGCTCGGATCGGCGGTGTGCTGCCTGCCGTCGAAGCTGATCGCGGTGGACCGTCCGACCACCATCGGGCTGGGAGACACCTTCGTCGGCGGCTTCCTTTCCGCCGGACGGTTCTGAGGCCGCGATGCTCAAGGGTGTTCCCGCGGTGATCACGCCGGACCTGCTGAAGACCTTGGCCGAGATGGGCCACGGTGACCGCTTGGCGATCGTCGATCGCAACTATCCCTCGCACAGCTCGTGCGCTCGCGTCCACCACCTTCCCGGGGTGGACACGGCCGCGGCAGCACGGGCGATCCTCCAGCTCTTCCCTGTCGACGACGTCGATGCGCCGGCGGCGTTCCGGATCACGCCGGTCGGCGATCCCTCGCCGCGCGACTCGCACCGCGAGTTCGCCGCAGAGCTTGCCGCCGCGCACGGCAGCCAGATCGAGGTTGCCCCCGTCGAACGGTTGGACTTCTACGCGCTCGCTCGCGACGTCGGGGCCATCGTGCAGACCGGTGAGCCGCGCGGGTATTCGTGTTTCGTCATCGTCAAGGGCGTGCTCGCCACCGACGGAACCGAACTCGACGCGCCCCGGCAGTGTTGCCGTTGACGACCCGCGACGGTGCCTGAACGGTAGCCTTCGAGCAGACCAGTTCAGGCGAACGTCCCGGTTCGCCGTCGTGATCGCCTCGCCCGGCGATGAGGAGGTGCACCGATGCCCACAGCGACGACCGAAGGCGTGCGACGAAACAATCTCGCCGCCATCATGGGCATCCTTTACCGCGAGGGGCCGACCTCGCGCGCGGGGCTCGGCAAGCTCACCGGACGTAACCGCTCCACCATCGCCAGCCTGGTGGCCGACCTGGTCGAGCTGGGCCTGGTCTGGGAGCAGGAGCCCGACTCCTCCGGGCAGATCGGACGGCCGAGCCCGGTGGTTGTGCTGCGCCCGGAGGTCACCGCGATCGCGGTGAACCCCGAGGTCGACGCGCTCACCATCGGACTGGTGGGCCTGGACGGTTCGATGCGCCGGGTGATTCGCCACGAGTACCAGCGCATTCCCACCGCGGCCGAGACCCTCAGCATCACCGGCGCGATCATCTCCGGGATGAGCGTCGAACTCGCCGGGCTGTCCGTCGTCGGGGTGGGGGTCGCCGTGCCGGGGCAGGTGCGCGCCGCCGATGGCGTGGTGCGCAACGCACCGCATTTGGGCTGGCACGACGAGCCGTTCGGTGAGCCTCTGGCCGCCCTGACCGGGTTGCCGGTCGCCGTGTCGAACGACGCCGCGTTGGGTGCCCTCGCCGAGCATGAGTTCGGCGTCGGTCGCGGGCTGGACAACCTGATCTACGTCAATGGCGGAGCGTCGGGCATCGGTGGCGGCGTGATCGTCGCCGGCCACCTGCTCGGCGGGGCGTCCGGCTATGCCGGAGAGCTGGGGCACGTTCGGGTGTCGAGTTCGCCGGTGCGGGATTCGGCAGGAATCGGGGGCACGCTCGAGGCCGAAGTCACCCGCGCCGAACTGCTGGACGTGCTCGGCCTGGATCGCACCGATCCGGCGAGGTTCGAAGCGGCGCTGCTCGCCGACCGCTCGCCGGGGGTCGCCGCCGTGGTCGATCGGCAGCTGCGTCAGCTCGGCACCGCCCTGGCCGCGTCGATCAACCTGTTCAACCCCGAACTGATCGCCCTGGGCGGATTCCTCGCTCCACTGCGGGCGTGCCACCCAGAACTGCTCGACCAGGTGATCGCCGCTTCGGCGCTGGCGCCGTCCCTGGAGGGCGTCCGGATCGCGCCGGCGGCGCTGGGTCCAAATCTCTTGCTGGTGGGTGCCGCCGGCCTGGCTTTCCGTCCGCTCTTGGACGATCCGGCGACCTGCGCGCGTCGGGTCGCCGCCGCGGCGGGCTGATCGCGCCGGTCCGGTCCGGCAGGCTCGACAGCGGGCGGCCGGCTGTGATGGTGTGGCCGAATGCGAGTGGTGGTGGCGCCGGACTCCTTCAAGGAGTCGATGACGGCAGCGGAGGCTGCCGAAGCAATGGTTCGCGGCGTACGGACGGTGTGGCCCGACGCCGAATGTGTGAGTTTGCCGCTGGCCGACGGCGGAGAGGGCACTCTGGCAGCCCTGGTCGGCCCGATGGGAGCGCAGCTGCGCAGCACCGCGACCGTTGACGCGATCGGGCGGCCGATCGAGGCCGCCTGGGGCCTCGCCGCGGATACCGCGGTCATCGAGGCCGCCACGGTGATCGGTCTGGAACTGGTCCCGGCCCAGCTTCGCGATCCGCTTCGCGCCGGCACCATCGGTCTGGCTGCGCTGATCACCGCCGCCCTCGATGCCGCTGCAACGCGCGTGGTGATCGGCATCGGGGGGACGGCGACCAATGACGGCGGTGCCGGGCTGCTGGCCGGGCTCGGTGTGCGACTGCTCGACGGCGACGGCGTCGAGGTGGCCCCGACACCGGAGGGTCTGCAGCGATTGGAGCGCGTCGATGTGTCCGGGCTGGACCCGCGACTGCGGCAGGTCGAGCTGCAGCTGGCCAGCGATGTGACCAACCCGTTGCTGGGTCCTGACGGCGCCACGGCGGTCTTCGCCGCCCAGAAGGGTGCCCGGTCCGCAGACCTGCCGCAGCTGGAGACTGCTCTCCGCCGCCTGGCCGACGCCCTGGTCGCCGCCGGGCTTCCCGATGTCCGTGAACTCCCCGGGGCCGGTGCGGCCGGCGGGCTGGGCGCGGCCCTGCTGGCGCTAGGCGCTCGCCGGGGGAGCGGTTTCACCGTGGTGGCCCAGGCCGTCGATCTGGAGGAAGCGATCCGCGGCGCGGATCTGGTGCTGACCGGCGAGGGCTCGCTCGATGCCCAGACCGCTTCCGGCAAGGCGCCGGCCGGGGTGCTGGCGCTGGCCCGCCGACACGCAGTGCCGGTGCTGGCCTTCGCCGGACGCATCGCCGATGTCGGTGCCGCGATCGAGCTGGGTTTCGCGCAGGCGATCGCCATCTCGCCGACGAGTCTCCCGCTCGAGCAGGCACTGATCCGAGGGCCAGAGCTACTGCCGGGCGCGGTCGCGTCCGCCCTTGTCAGCTGGCCGATTGAGACACGGTAGGCTCACCGCATGCAGCTGGACGCAAAGAAGCTTCCGTGGGTCTATCTGATCGTCGGCATCATTGCGATGATCGGCGTCGGGTTCTTCCTGTACCTGGACGCCATCGGCAGCGACCACACGATGATGGTTTTCGACTGGATCTTCTTCGCCCTCGGCGGAGTCGCGGTCTACCGCGGCATCCGCGGCTTGATCGATCTGCGCAAGGGCGGCGACGGGCAGGTCTGATCCTCGCGGGGGGCGTGATGCTGGAGTTTGAGTTCTCGGCGCCGCTGTGGGTCAGCGGCGGGCAGGGCGGTTGGCATTTCGTGACGCTGCCGATCGACTTCAGCGAGCCGCTGCGGGCGGCGTCCGGTCCGCGTTCGGGTTTCGGCGCGGTCCCCGTCACCGCGCAGGTCGGTCAGACCGTGTGGAAGACGTCGGTCTTTCCCGAGGCCGCCAGCGGTTGCTATGTGCTCCCGATCAAGCGTGCGGTGCGTGAACGCAACGACGTCGAGGCCGGTGACCAGATCGCCGTCACCATTCAGGTCGCGATGGCCTGAGGCCGGTGGGGTCGACCGTTGCCCGCCGACCCCACCGGGTTGTCGGAATCAGTCCTGCGTCGAGGCGTAATCGACCAGGTGGGCGCCGTGCCGAGTGAAGTAGTCGGCCACGGCGGGCGAGGTTCGCTCGGCCTGCATGAACTCCAAGTCGTCAGCGGACAGCTTCGGGTAGGCGGTGCCCAAACCCCAGGGGAACGAGTGGTGCACCCACAGGTAGAGCCGGTTGGCGTAGGCGTACCAGGCGTTGAGGAGCGCGGCGAGCTCTGCCTTGGTGTCGATCTCGCCGAAGACGGCCACGATCCGATGGACGAACTCCCCGAAGGTGACGAAGCCGCAGTAGGCGAGGAAGTCGACATTCACCAGGTTGACCCAGCTGAACAGCTCCTTGCACTGGTCCAGGCCGAAGTCGTCAGAGTCGAGAGCGCGCACGACCACGGCCGGGGTGATCCAGGTAGACAACGCCCGCATGTCTCCATTGATGAACACCAAGTTGGAGAAGTACTGGCCGTAGCTGCCCGCGTCGGAGGTGTAGACCCCCAGACGCATCGCTCTGATCTCGTCCGGCTCGGTGAGCCAGATGCGTTCGGTCTCGGCCTCGAGCTCGGCGATGAGGCTGGTAACGGTGTCGGTCATGCTTGCTCCCCAGCGGTGACGGTGACGACGATGGGCTCGTGAGTGACGGTGTTCGACAGCCAGACCTCGCGTCCGACGATCTGCATGGCCTCGAGATCCTCCTCGACCACGACCGCGACCGGAGGGAAGCCGGGCAGCGGCTCGGTGATCCGTCCGTAGAACAGGCCGAGGGTCTTGTAGTTGTCGGTGCTCAAGGTGATCGTCCCTGGCTGCATCTCGGTCAGCAGCTGATGCTGGGCCGGGATCTTGCCGACCACCTTGGTCGGGGCGTACATGCCCTGGCCGGAGGCGGTGGTGTGGGAGTAGATGGTCTGGAAGGGGAGGGTTTCCACGAACTTCTCGACCAGTTCGGGATTGAGGTCCCACAGCAGGCGAGCATGGAGACGCAGGTGGATGGTGCTGAAGTCGAGCACCACTGATGTTGGTTGTGTGGCGGTCATGACGGCACCGTATGTGAATAAAGTCATTCACGAAAGTGGTGTTGTGTAACATCTGTATTGCGTGCGGTGTCGATCGGGTTCAGCCGACCCGATCGGCGCGATAACCTGACGCGCAGATGCCGGCGAGGAGGACCTGTGGTTGCTGAGGATTCGGTCGGTCTGGCTGCGTCCAGCCCGGGTGTGGGGCTGCTCGTCGACCTGGTGAAATCGGTGCATCTCACCCCGACGCAGCGCAGCATTGTGCGGACCTTGGTCAAGCATGCCGATCGTGCCTCCTACCTGTCGGCCACGGAGGTCGCCGAGCTGGCTGAGGTCAGCCAGCCGTCGGTGACCCGCTTCGCCGCTGCCTTGGGGTTCGAGGGCTACCCGCAGCTGCGGCGCGCGATGCGGGAGGCCAACCTTGCCCCGGCCGACCCGGGTGCGGTCACGGCCACCGAGTGGCAACGGTCCATCGACTTCGAGTTGGCGGCCATGCAGCGCGTCCGCGACTCTTTGGCCCGCGAGGACGAGATGCGCGAGATCGCGGCCATGCTGGTCGCCAGTAAACCGCTGGTGGTCGCCGGCCTCCGCTCGGCGAGCTCGGTGGCCCAGTACTTCGCCTACTTCGCCGCACAGTTCCTCGATGACGTCCGCTTGGTGCCCTCGTTCATGGGCGGCGATCTCGACACCCTGATTCAGGCCAAGGCTGCCGGCGCCACCAGCGTGTTCGCCGTCGTCTTCCCGCGCTACGCCGAGGACGCGCTGAGCTTCCTGGAGTCGGCCAAGGAGCTCGGCCTGACGGTGGTCTGCGTCACCGACAGCGTGGCGTCGCTCGCCGCCGGGGTGGCTGATCGGATCCTCATTGCCCCGGTCGACTCCTCGCTGCCGTTCGACTCCTACGCGGTTCCGATGATCGTCACCAATGTGTTGCTGGCCGCCATGACCGAGGTCGACGTCCGAGGCACGCACGCGCGACTGGAGCAGTTCGAGGCTGTCGCTGAGCGTAGCCAGATGTACCGGGCGTAGTCGCGCAGGTTACATGTGCATGAAGTATTCATGCACCCCCTAGCGTGAATGAAGACATGCTGGATACTGAGGTTGCACATCGCGACAACCGAAAGGACTCCTATGTCTGTCGTCCAGGACGTTATCGCCGAGTTGGATGCGGAGCGTGAGCGCATCTGGCTGACGCTTCCCGAGGACGTTCGCGACCTCGGCAACGGCATCATCCCTCGGCTGACCGGACCTAAGAAGCAGTACTTCACTTCGCTGCTGTACGCCGATGGTGAGGCTCGCACCCTCGCCGACGAGGTGCTGTGGGGCTTGATCGAGATCAGCCAGAAGCCCGGCGCCGATCTCGACACCTTGAAGATGGTGGTCACCCAGGTGGTCGACTACAAGGCCGACTTCTTCGACTTCGTCGGCCTGCCGCTGACCTGCCGGTGGACCCATCGCTATGCCGAAGGGGCCCGCGCCGCCGAGACCCTCGAGGAGTTCCGAGAGGTCACCGGGGCCGCCCTGTCGTACATGAACCGCGTGCATATGTGGATTCAAAGCGTGTTCCCGTGGGGCATCGCCAGCGCCTTCCCCCGGGCCGACGCCAAGCAGACCAACTGAGCCCGCCACAGACAGGAGAACTCCCATGATCATTGACTTCATCGTCGACGGCGTGCAGATCTGCGCCATTCGCATCTTCGAGGACATCGTCCCGAACACGGCCGCCGAGTTCCGCAAGCAGCTGCCGATGACCACGCGGTTGCAGCACGCCACGCTGGTCGGAGACCAGCTCTTCGCTGTGCTGCCCCTGGTGATTCCGATGGAGAACCCGATCCTCACCCAGGATCTCGGTGACCTGCGCCGCAAGGAGAAGGGGACGGTCGCCGGCACGGTCATCTTCTACAGCCCGCGCCAGGTGTTCGGCGTCACGTACGGCGACGACCTCGCCGTCGAGCCGCTGATGAACAGCTACATCGGCGAGGTGATCGACGGCCTGACCGAGCTGGCGCTCATCGGCGAGCAGGTCTGGCGCAAGCAGGACAAGGTCGTCGAGCTGCGGATCCGCGACGAGTGATCGTCGGCGGGTGGCACAGCTCCTGATGTCCACGGGCCGCGCGGTTCTCCGCGCGGCCCCAGTCATGTGACAGGCCATTACGCCGCAGTTACATGTCTGTTAACCATTCATCGAAGCCTAGCCACGAATGAGTTGATTCGCTGATACTCGATGTGGGAGCCAGTCGTCTTGGGGATCTTCGGACTCGGACCCCGTCTTACCCGCTCAACCCGGCCGTCGCGCCGGAGCAATCACAGGAGAAGACCGTGAATCGTTTCATTCAGCTCGGCGCGGCGGTCGCGGCCGTCGCTTTGCTGATCACTGGCTGCAGCAGCAGCACCGCGAGCACCCCCAGCGCCTCTTCGACCGGCGCGGCCACGGCGTCGGGCGTTGCCGGACGCACGCTCACCCTGGCCACCGATGCGAACTACCCGCCGTGCGAGTACTTCGAGAAGGGTTCGACCGAGATGGTCGGCTTCGAGCCGGACATCTGGAACGCTGTCGCCGCCAAGATCGGCGTCACCTTGAAGGTGGAGAACACCGACTTCGACAGCCTGATCCCCGGCGTCCAGAGCGGGCGCTACAACCTGGCCATGGAGTGCATCTCCGACCGCGCCGAGCGGGAGAAGCAGGTCACCTTCTTGGACTTCATCTACGCGGAGGTCTCCGTGGTCACCACGGCCACCTACTCCGGTCCGATCAACGACACCGATCCGCTGAGCATCTGCGGCCAGACCATGGGTGCCCAGACCGGCTTCGACACCCTGTCGATCATCAAGGATCAGATCAACCCGGCCTGTAAGGCCGCCGGTAAGGCTGAGGTGAAGATCCAGGAGTACCCGAGCGCCGCGGCCACCTACAACGCGCTGTACTCCAACCGGGTCGACTTCGTGGTGCAGGACACCGCGGCGGCGGCCTACCTCAACAAGACCGCCCCGGTGCAGCTGACCATTCACCACAACGACAAGCTGCCCAAGCTCTACCTCGGCATCATCTTCAACACCGCCGACACCGACCTGCAGCAGGCCTGGAAGACCGGCCTGGAGCGGATCATCGCCGATGGCAGCTATGCCGAGATCCTGAAGAAGTGGGATATCTCGTCCCTCGCCCTCACCGAGCCCGGCATCAACCTGGCCACGGCCAAGCCGATCAGCTGACGCTGGTCGTTTGAACACAAACAGGAGGGGGTCGGTGGTGGCTGCCGAACAACCGTTGGAACAGATGCGGATCGTCCCGCTGCGTCACCCGTGGCGCTGGGTCGGCATCGCCGTGATCGCTCTGGTCGCGGCGCAAGCACTCCAGTCGGTGGTCACCAACGACCGCTTTCAGTGGGGGGTGGTCTTCGGGTATCTCTTCTCGCCGACCATCCTCGACGGGCTGGTGATGACGATCGCGTTGACCGCGGCGTCCATGGTGATCGGGCTGCTGCTCGGGGTCGTCCTCGCCGCCATGAGGACGTCCCGCAGCCTGGTCTTCCGTAGCGTCAGCTCGGCCTACATCTGGTTCTTCCGGGGGACGCCGGTGCTGGTTCAGTTGGTCTTCTGGTACAACCTCGGCTACCTCTACCCGCAGTTCCAGCTGGGACTGCCGTTCCTGCCGCCGGTCTTCACCGCGAACATCAACGACATCATCACGCCGCTGACCGCGGCCCTGCTGGGGCTGAGCCTGAACGAAGGCGCGTATCTGGCCGAGATCGTCCGGGCCGGCATTCTCGCGGTGCCGCTGGGGCAGAGCGAAGCCGCCTCCTCGCTGGGCATGACCAAGTTCCAGGCCTTCGCCAAGATCGTGCTGCCGCAGGCGATGCGGATCATCATTCCGCCGACCGGCAACGAGACCATCGGCATGCTGAAGACCACGTCGATGGTCTCGGTGATCGCGCTGGCCGACCTGATGTACTCCGCCCAGACGATCTACTCGCGCACCTTCGAAGTGATCCCGCTGCTGATCTGCGTCTCGATCTGGTACCTGGTGCTCACCTCGCTGCTGTCGATCGTCCAATCGCGGATCGAGAGCTACTTCGGACGCGGTGATGCCCGCTCGTCCGCAGAGAAGCCGGCGATGCGGCTGAGCGGAGGTGCGGCATGACCGTCGTCCCACCCAAGCCGTCGAGCCACTCGGTCTCGATTCGCAATGTGAGCAAGTTCTACGGCGACTTCCAGGTTCTGCGCGAGGTCAGCCTCGAGGTGCCGGCCAACTCGGTCACCTGCATCCTGGGGCCGTCCGGATCGGGGAAGTCGACCCTGCTGCGCGCGATCAATCACCTCACCTCGATCGACGCCGGCGTGATCTGCGTCTCCGATCAGGTGATCGGCTATGAGGAACGCGGCGGAGTGTTGTTCGAGCTTGGCGATCGCGAGTTGTGTCGCCAGCGCAGCCACATCGGCATGGTCTTCCAGTCGTTCAACCTGTTCCCGCACCTGACCGCCCTGCAGAACGTCACCTGCGGACTGACCACCGTGCGCAAGGCGCGCCGCGCCGACGCCGAGGCGACCGCGCACTACTTCCTTGACCTGGTCGGCCTCGGCCACAAGGCGGGTTCGTATCCGTCGCAGTTGTCCGGCGGCCAGCAACAAAGGGTCGCGATCGCACGAGCATTGGCCATGCAGCCGCGGCTGGTGCTCTTCGACGAGCCGACCTCTGCACTGGATCCCGAACTCGTCGGTGAGGTGCTGGCGGTGATTCGCCAGCTGGCCGCCTCCGGCGACACCACCATGATCGTGGTCACCCATGAGATCGGCTTCGCCCGCGAAGTCGCCGATCAGGTGGTCTTCATGGACGAGGGACGGGTTGCCGCCTCCGGCACAGTGGCCGAGGTTTTCGGCTCGAATGATGCCCGGATCCGCAGCTTCCTCGACGGACGCCTGAAGTGACCTCCCGGGTCCTGGTGGCCGGCGGCAGCGGGCCGATCGGCCAGGCCATCGTGCGGGCGCTTCACGAGCGCGGCAGCGCGGTGTTCCTCCACTATCGCGGAGGCCGTGAGCGCGCTGAGCGGCTGATTGCCGAGCTTCCCGACGGCCCACCGGTGGTGGCCGCCCCGGCCGATCTGCTCGATGCCGTGGCGCTGAACCGGCTGGTCGCCGACTCCGAGGATGCTCTCGACGGGACGCTGACCGCCGTGGTCAACGCCGCCTGGCCCGTCCATGGTGGCGGTCGCCTGGCCGGGGCCTCGTCCGAGGCATTGGAGGGGAGCCTCGACGGACTGCGGATGCATCACAACCTGTGCCGGGCCGTGCTGCCCAGTCTGCGTGCCAGCGCCGGTTCGCTGGTCTTTCTCGGCGGTGCGCTGGCGCATCGCCGTCACCCGGGCTTGGGCCTCTACTCGCTGGGCAAGGCCGCGGCCGAGAGTCTGTGCCTGACCCTCGCTTTGGAGGAGGGGCGCTTCGGCGTCCGAGTGAATGTGGTCGCCCCCGGCCGGGTCGACCTCGGTGGAACCGACGCCGAAGAGGACCCGGATTTCGCCGCCTTGGAAGTCATCGCTCGGCGGCGACGTGCCCTGCCGCTGCCGACCGCTGAGCAGGTCGCCGACGTGGTGGCCGGCTTGATCAATCCCGAGCTCGCCGGTCTGACCGGGCAGGTGCTCGCCGTGACCGGAGGAGAGCAGTGGTGAACGGCATCGAAGGAAAGGTCGTGCTGATCACCGGCGCGGCCGAACGAGCCGGACGGGAGTTCGCCCGGCGCTTCGTCGGGGCCGGCGCTCGCGTGGTGATCAATCACTTGCCCTTCCAGCAGGAGCAGGCCGACGAACTGGTCGCGGAGCTGGGTGAATCGGCGGTGGCGGTCGCGGCGGACATCACAGACGCCGGGCAGTGCGCTGAGCTCGTCCGGGCATCGGTGGCGGCCTTCGGCGGGCTGGATGTTTTGGTGCACAACGCCAGCACCTTCACCCCGCGGCCCTGGCAGCTGGTCAGTGAGGCGGACTTCGACACCTCCTTCGGCGTGAACGTTCGCGGTCCGTTCTTTCTCACCCAGGCAGCGGCCATCGTCATGTTGGAGCGCGGCGGAGGCAACATCATCGGCCTGCTTGGCAACTCGCTGACCGAGGCCTGGCCGGAGTTCATTCCGCATGCGGTCTCCAAGACGGCGATGGGCCGCTTGATGGAGCAGTTCGCGGTGGCGCTGGCCCCGCAGATCGCCTGCAACAGCGTCGCTCCCAGCCAGTTTCTGCGCTCCGACGACGGCACCAATGACCAGCTGCGCAAGAGCAGAGGTGAAGAGGTGCACGTCGGGCGGACCGCGCGCGCTGGCCGTGGCGGACGCATCCGCGAGGCCGATGTCGATGCCGTGTTCGAGGCGCTGCTCTTCTACGCCACCTGCACGCCGCAGGTCACCGGCACCACCTTGCGCATCGACGGCGGCAAGGCGCTGGTCTAGTCAGTGAATGTTTACATTCACGTAATCAAGGTAGTGTATGAATAAACCTCAGACACCACCGGGACGAAAGGAACGATTCATGAGCCTGGTCGCTGAGGTCATCGCAGAGCTCGATGCGGAACGCGAGCGCATCTGGTTGACCTGCCCGCAGGAGGTCGCCGACATGGGCCAGGGGCGGATTCCCCGCCGCACCGGCTCGCACGGTCAGTACCTCACCACCTTGATCTTCGCCGAGGGCGAAGCTCGGACGCTGTCCGACGAGTTCTTGTGGGGAATCATCGAGCTCAGCCAGACCGAGACCCTCGACCTGCCCACCCTGAAGCTGCTGGTCCGGCAGATCGTCGGCTACAAGGCCGACTTCTTCGACTTCGTCGGCATGCCGCAGGCTGCCGGCCTGGTCGCCCGCTACGTGGCCGCAGCCCAGGAGGCCGCCTCGCTGGAGGAGTTCTTGGCCCTGACCAATGCGGCCATCAGCTACGTCAACAAGCTCCACATGTGGGTCGATGCGGTCTTCCCGTGGGGCGTCACCAATGGATTCAAGCGCCAGGAACTGGCCGTCGGAGAGGCGACGAAGTGAAGCTCATCATGTCTGTCGACGGGGTCGACACCTGCACCATCGAGGTCTGGGAGGACAAGGTTCCCGGCATCGCCGCCGCCCTGCGCGAGCAGCTGCCGCAGAACAGCATCCTGCAGCACGGCAAGATCATCGGCGAGATGGTCTTCTGGACGATGCCTATCGTCGCGCCCTGGGAGAACGTGATGCGCACCGAGGAGGTCGGTGCCCTGCGGCGCTCCGAGCTCGGCTATGCGCGCGGCTCGGTGTGCTGGTACAACCCGCGCCAGCAGTTCTGTGTGGTCTACGGCGACGATCTGGCTGACGAACCGCTGCGGATCAGCTACATCGGTGAGGTCGTCGAGGGCGAACTGGAACTGGCGCTGGCCGGGCATCGCAACTGGTTGCAGCAGGGCCAGGTGGTCTCGCTGCGCGTCGCGGAGTCGGCATGAGCCTCACCGTGCGGCAGGCCGTCCTGATCGGGACCGGCCCGATGAGCGTCGACGAGGTGATCGCGGTGGCCCGCCACGATCACCTCGTCGAGGTCAGCGAAGAGGCATTGGCCGAGGTCGATCGCTCGGCAGCGGTCATCGCCACGCTGGCCGCGGACAGCCGTCCGCACTACGGGGTCAGCACTGGTTTCGGCGCCCTGGCCACCACCCGGATCCCGGTCGAGCGACGTGTCGCGCTCCAGGAGTCGCTGGTGCGCTCCCACGCGGCCAGCACCGGGCCGGAGGTGGAGCGCGAGGTCGTCCGCGCCACCATGTTGATGCGGCTGCACACCCTGGCCAGCGGGCGTACCGGGGTGCGTCGCCAGACCGTGCTGGCCTACGCCGCACTCCTCAACTCCGGCTACACCCCGGTGGTGGGCGAGTACGGCAGCCTCGGCTGCTCCGGCGATCTCGCGCCGTTGGCGCATTGCGCGCTGGCGTTGATGGGGGAGGGCTCGCTGCGCACCCCGAACGGCGAGCTGGTCGACGCCGCTGCTGGACTGGCTGCCGCCGGACTCGAGCCGATCTCGCTGCGCGAGAAGGAAGGCTTGGCCCTGATCAACGGCACCGACGGCATGCTCGGCCAGCTGGTACTCGCCCTGGATGATCTGCGCGCTCTGGTCACGGTGGCTGATGTGGCCGTCGCCATGAGCGTGCAGGGGTTGGGCGGGCTGGACGGCGTCTTCGCCGCCGATCTGCAGCAGCTGCGTCCGCATCCGGGGCAGGCTGAATCGGCAGCCACCATCCGCCGGGTGCTGGCCGACTCGCCACTGATCGAGGCCAGCAGGGACGAAGCAGCGACCACTCGCGTCCAGGACGCCTACTCGTTGCGCTGCGCTCCGCAGGTGCACGGTGCCGTCCGCGACACCATCGACCATGCGGCCCGGGTCGCCGAACGGGAGCTGTGTGCCGCGGTGGACAACCCGGTGGTGACCGCGGACGGCCGAGTCGAGTCGAATGGCAACTTCCACGGGGCGCCGTTGGGCTACGTGCTGGACTTCCTGGCGATCGCCGCCGCCGACCTGGCCAGCATCAGCGAGCGCCGCACCGACCGGATGCTCGACCCGGCGCGCAACCGGGGGCTGCACCCCTTCCTGGCCAGCGACCCCGGCGTCGACTCCGGGCTGATGATCGCGCAATACACCCAGGCCGCGATCGTCAGCGAGTTGAAGCGCCTGGCTGTTCCCGCATCGGTCGACTCGATTCCGACCTCGGCGATGCAGGAGGATCACGTCTCGATGGGCTGGTCGGCCGCCCGGAAGTTGCGGCGCGCCGTGGACGGGCTGGCTCGGGTACTGGCCATCGAGATCCTGACCGCCGCGCGGGCCGTCGACATGCGAGAGATCCCCGGATCGCCGGTGACTCAGGCGGTACTGACGACCGTGCGGGAGCGCGTTCCCGCGGCAGGGCCCGACCGTTTCCTCGCCCCCGATATCGCTGCGGCCGTGCAGCTGGTGCTGGACGGCACGCTGCTGGCCGCAGCACTGGGTGAGCCCAACACGGGCCGCTAGTCGTGATGTCCCGTCGCCGTCCGACGCCCGAAACGCCGCCAGGTCGGGTGTCAGCGCAGCCGGTCGGCGATGACGGTGGCGGTGGCCCGCAACTGCTCCACGACGATACCGACGTCGACCTCCAGGGGGCTCTGCCAGGTCACCGCCACCGAGGCCAGATTGGCCGGAGAGGCGATCGGGATCGCAATGGATGCGAAACCGGCAGTGATCTCGGAGTCCTCGTCGGCGTGGCCGTTGCGGCGTGCGGCAGTCAGGATTGGGCGCAGCTCGGCCAGCGTCCGCGGGCCGACGTCGGTGCGACGAACCAGCTCGCGCCCGGCCGGGAACAGGGCGCGCACCTGCGCCGGCGACAAGGTGCTCAGGATCGCGCGTCCGGAGGCGGTCAGGTGGGCCGGCAGCCGGACTCCGACGTCGGTGACCAGGCGCGCTCGGCCTTTGGCGCGCTCCTCGATCACGTAGAACACGTCGCTACCGTGCAGGACCGCCAGGTGTGCCGACAGACCCAGCCCATCGACCAGCCGGGCGATCGGAATGCGGGCGAGTCGAGCCAGCGGATCGGCGCGCGAGTAACCCTGGCCGACCTCCCAGGCGGCCACCCCGACACCCCAGGTGCGGTCGTCGGGGTAATGGACGACGAAGGACTCTTCGGCCATCGCGGTCAGCAGGTGGTAGGTCGACGAGCGCGGCAGGCCGAGCTCGGCGGCGATCAACGCGGCTGGAACCGGCGTCGTGCGTTGCGCCAGATAGCGCAGAACCCGCAGCGCTGCGGTGGCTCCCGGCACGGGTCGTCCCATGAGCTCAGTCTCGCATACGAGACAGAATCCGGACTGGCCGTCTGGTGCCGTGCCGGTGAGGTCCGCCTCAATGGAAGGGTGAGCCAGATCGTGATCGGAACCGGGCCGCTGACCCGGGCAGAAGTCGTCGCCGTCGCCCGCTACGGAGCCCAGGTCCGCCTGTCCCAGGAGGCGCTGGACGCGCTGGCGGCCTCCCGCGCCCGAGTGGACGCGTTGGCCACCTCCGCCGAGGGGATCTACGGGGTCTCCACCGGTTTCGGGGCGCTGGCCAGCCGCAGCATTCCGGCCGGAGAACGTGCCCGGCTGCAGCGAAGCCTGATCCGTTCCCATGCTGCCGGCAACGGCCCACTGGTCGAGCCGGAGGTCGTCCGCGGGCTGATGCTGCTGCGGATCGCCACCCTGGCCAAGGGCTACTCCGGCGTCCATCCGGCCACGGCGCAGGCCTATGTCGCGCTGCTCAACTCCGGGCTGATCCCGGTGGTGCACGAGTACGGCAGCCTCGGCTGTTCCGGCGACCTGGCCCCGCTGGCGCACTGCGCGCTGGTGCTGATCGGCGAGGGTGAGGTGCTCGATCGCGGGCGTCGTCGTCCGGCGGCAGCTGCGCTGGCCGATCACGGCCTGACGCCGGTGACGCTGGCCGAGAAGGAGGGCCTGGCGCTGATCAACGGCACCGACGGCATGCTCGCCCAACTGGTGCTGGCGCTGGCCGACCTGGAATCGCTGTTGGACGCCGCCGACCTGGCTGCCGCGCTCAGTGTCGAGGGGCAACTGGCTACCGACAAGGTGTTCGGCGCCGAGCTAATGGCCCTTCGTCCGCAGGTGGGGCAGGCGACCTCCGCGGCGAATCTACGCCATCTGCTGGCCGGCTCGCCGATCGTGGCCAGTCACCGGGTCGGCGACGGCGTCGTCCAGGACGCCTACTCGTTGCGCTGCAGCCCGCAGGTGCACGGCAGCCTGCGCGACGCCGTCGACTTCGCGGTCACCATCGCCGAGCGCGAGCTGGCTGCGGCCATCGACAACCCCTCGGTGCTGGACGACGGACGCGTCTCCTCGCACGGCAACTTCCATGGCGCGCCGCTGGCGCACGTCCTTGACTTCCTGGCGATCGGGGTGGCCGATCTGGCCAGCATCTCCGAGCGGCGCACCGACCGCTTCCTCGACGCCAACCGCAGCCGCGGGCTGCCGCCCTTCCTCGCCGATGACCCGGGCATCGACTCGGGTCTGATGATCGCGCAGTACACCCAGGCCGGCATCACCTCCCGGCTCAAGCAGCTGGCCGCCCCGGCCAGCGTCGACTCGATCCCGTCCAGCGCGCTGCAGGAGGATCACGTCTCGATGGGCTGGAACGCCGCCCGCCAGCTGCGTCAGGCCGTGGACGGGCTGGCTCGGGTGCTGGCCATCGAGATCCTGACCGCGGCCCGCGGCATCGACCTGCGCGCCCCGCTGCAGCCCGGACGGGCCACCGGCGCGGCGATCGCGGTGCTGCGCGAGCAGGTCGCCGGCCCCGGCGCCGACCGCTTCCTCGCCCCCGACATCGAGGCCGCCTACCAACTGGTCGCCTCCGGCGCTCTTGTGGCCGCCGCCTACTCCGAGATCACCACTGAAGAAGAGGACATCGCATGACCGATCGCATCGTCCGCGCACCCCGCGGCACCACCATCTCGGCCCGCTCCTGGCAGACCGAGGCCCCGCTGCGGATGCTGATGAACAACCTCGACCCCGAGGTCGCCGAGCGTCCCGAGGACCTGGTCGTCTACGGCGGCACCGGACGGGCGGCCCGCTCCTGGGCGGCCTTCGACGCCATCGTCGACACCCTGCGTGACCTGGAGGCGGACGAGACCCTGCTGGTGCAGTCCGGCAAGCCGGTCGGGGTGTTCCGCACCCACGAGTGGGCGCCGCGGGTGCTGATCGCCAACTCCAACCTGGTCGGCGACTGGGCGAACTGGGAGCACTTCCGCAAGCTCGAATCCGAGGGCCTGATGATGTACGGCCAGATGACCGCCGGATCGTGGATCTACATCGGCACCCAGGGCATCCTGCAGGGCACCTTCGAGACCTTCGGTGCGGTGGCCCGCAAGCGCTTCGACGGCACCCTTGCGGGAACGCTGACGCTGACCGCCGGCTGCGGCGGCATGGGCGGGGCTCAGCCGCTGGCGGTCACCATGAACGAGGGTGTGGTGCTGATCGTCGACGTGGACGCCGCCCGGCTGGCCCGCCGCGTCGAGCACGGCTACCTGGACGAGTACACCGACGACTACGCCACTGCGGTCGCCAAGGTACTGGCCGCCAAGGCGGAGCGTAGGCCGCTGTCGGTCGGCCTGGTCGGCAATGCCGCCGAGGTCTTCCCGCGGCTGCTCGCCGATGAGGTCGCCATCGACATCGTCACCGACCAGACCAGCGCGCACGACCCGCTGAGCTACCTGCCGCTGGGCATCTCGGTCGCCGAGTGGCATGACGCGGCGAAGGCCGATCCGGCCGGCTTCACTGCCAAGGCGCGCACCTCGATGGCCGCGCATGTCGAGGCCATGGTCGGCTTCCTCGACCGCGGCGCCGAGGTCTTCGACTACGGCAACTCGCTGCGCACCGAGGCCGAGCTCGGCGGCTACGACCGCGCCTTCGCCTTCCCCGGCTTCGTGCCGGCCTACATCCGTCCGTTGTTCTGCGAGGGCAAGGGCCCGTTCCGCTGGGCTGCCCTCTCCGGCGATCCGGCCGACATCGCGGCCACCGACGCGGCGATCCTCGAGCTCTTCCCTGAAGATCAGCAGCTGCGCCGCTGGATCACCCAGGCAGCCGACAAGGTGCATTTCGAAGGGCTGCCGGCGCGGATCTGCTGGCTCGGCTACGGCGAACGTCACCTGGCCGGCCTGAAGTTCAACCAGTTGGTGGCCGAGGGCAAGATCTCCGCTCCGATCGCCATCGGTCGTGACCACCTGGATTCGGGCTCGGTGGCCTCGCCTTACCGCGAGACCGAGGCGATGGCCGACGGCACCGATGCGGTCGCGGACTGGCCGCTGCTGAACGCCCTGCTCAACACGTCGTCGGGCGCCACCTGGGTGTCGATTCACCACGGCGGCGGCGTCGGCATCGGCCGTTCGATCCACGCCGGACAGGTGATCGTCGCCGACGGCACCGAGCTGGCCGCGGAGAAGATTTCCCGGGTGCTGCTGAACGACCCGGGCACCGGAGTGATGCGGCATGCCGATGCCGGCTACGAGCGGGCCATCGAGGTGGCTCGCGAGCGCGGCGTCCGGATCCCGATGCTGGATCGCTGATATGGGAGCCAACCAGTTGCTGGCCGAGATCGAGGCCATCGGGCGTACCCCGGGTGGCGGCTACACCCGCACCGCCTGGGATCGTCCGACCATGGAGCTGCGCGAGTGGTTCGCCGGCCAGGCGGCCGCTCTCGGCCTGGAGCTGGTCGAGGACGGCAACGGCAATCAGATCGCCTGGTGGGGCAGCGGGGACGACGCGCTGCTGATCGGTTCGCATCTCGACTCGGTCTACGAAGGCGGTCCGCTCGACGGGCCGCTGGGAGTGTCCTCGGCCCTGGCGGTGGTCGCCGAGCTCAAAGCCGCCGGCTGGCAGCCGTTGCGTCCGATCGCGGTGGCGAACTTCACCGACGAGGAAGGTGCCCGCTTCGGGGTCGCGTGCATCGGGTCACGCCTGGTCAGCGGGGCGATCAGTCCCGAGGCCGCGCTCGGCCTGCGCGACGACCAGGGGAACACTCTCGCCGAGGTCATGAAGGCGCAAGGCCGCGACCCGCGCGCGGTCGGGCCGGCGCCGTGGCTGAGCCGGATCGGTGCCTTCGTCGAACTGCACGTCGAGCAGGGCCGCTGGCTGGCCCCCGCCGAAGCGCCGGTCGGCGTGGCCACCGCCATCTGGCCGCACGGACGCTACCGCCTCGACTTCTGCGGCCAGGGCAACCATGCCGGGGCGACCGCGATGGCCGACCGGCACGACCCGATGCTCACCTACGCAGCCACTGTGCTGGCGGCCCGCGAGTTGGCCGTCGCCGGCGGCCAGCGGGCCACCCTCGGACGGGTTCAGGTGGACCCGGGCAGCACCAACTCGATCCCGTCGCGGGTCACCGCCTGGCTCGACGCCCGGGCCGCGGACGAGGGCGCGCTTGACGCCCTGGTCAGCGGGCTGGTGGCCCGGGCAGAGGCGGCTGCGGCGGACGAAGGCGTCACCGTCCGAGTGAAGGCGGAGTCGACCACCCCTGCGGTCAACTTCGACGCCGACCTGCGCCATCGGATCGCCGAACTCATCGACGCGCCGGTGCTGCCCACCGGAGCCGGTCACGACGCTGGCATCCTGGCAGCGAAGCTGCCCACCGCGATGCTCTTCGTCCGCAACCCGACCGGGGTGTCGCATGCGCCGGACGAGATCTCGACGCCGGACGATATCGACGCCGGGGTGGCGGCCTTGAAGAAGGTGGTGATGGAGCTTGCCTAGTCGCAGCAGCTTTCCCGCGTTCGCCAACTGCCATTCGCACGCCTTCCATCGGGCGCTGCGCGGTCGCCGTCCGCGCGGTGCGGACTTCTGGGGCTGGCGCGACGGCATGTACGCCGTCGCGGCCGCGCTGACTCCCGACGACTACCACCGGCTGGCGAGGGCCACTTTCGCCGAGATGCGGCTGGCCGGGTACGAGTGGGTCGGCGAGTTCCACTACCTGCATCACGGCCCTGACGGGGTGCCCTACGCCGATCCCAATGCGATGGCCGAGGCGGTGATCGAGGCCGCCCGGGAGGTGGGGCTGCACCTGTGCCTGCTGCACACCCGCTACGCCCGCTCGGGCTTCGCCGGAGCCGAACTCGACCCGGTGCAACGCCGTTTCGTCGACGCCGACCTCGATGCCTGGCAACAACGCACGCTGGCCCTGGCCGAACGCTACGCCGACGATCCGCTGGTGGTGATCGGTGCGGCGATCCATTCGGTGCGCGGCGTTCCCGCCGAGGAGTTCGCCGAGATCGCCGGCACCTTGGCCACCGCACCGCTGCACGTCCATGTGTCCGAGCAGCCGGCCGAGAACGCTGACTGCCTGGCGGCGACCGGACGCACCCCGGTGCAGTTGCTGGCCGAGGCCGGCGTGTGGAACGAACGCTCCACCGCCGTCCATGCGACCCATCTCAGCGACGATGACGTCGCAACCCTGGGCGCGGCTCATGCCCGGGTCTGCTTCTGCCCGACGACCGAAGCCGAACTGGCCGACGGCATCGGCCCGAGCGTGGCCCTGCGGGATGCCGGCGCGGTCATCACTGTCGGCAGTGACTCCAATACCGTCATCGACGGCTTCCTCGAGGCCCGAAGCCTGGCCATGCACGAGCGGCTGGCCACCGGTCGTCGCGACGGCTGGACCGCCGATCAGCTCTGGCCGGCGGCGACGACCGACGGCCGGGCCAGCCTCGGCTTCGGCTCCGCGGACGCGTTGCGCCGCGAGCTGCATCCCGCGGTGCAGACTGCCGGTGTGAGTGAACCCTTGTGGGCTGCGAGCGCGGCCCAGGTGGTGCCGCCGGACGATCTCGACCCCGAACAGATCGCCGACGATCTCGACGCGGTGATCGACGAACTGTGGAGCCGGCTGTGAGCCTGGCGATCCGCGGCATCGGTGAACTGGTCAGCTGGGCCGACGAGCAACCGATCCGCCGTGACGCCGGATTGGTGATTGACGACGGCCGGGTGGCCTGGATCGGTGACAGCGCCGACCTCCCGGCCGTCGACCAGGTGATCGAGGCCGACGGGGCTGCGGTGATTCCGGGCTTCGTCGACTCGCACACCCACCTGGTGTTCGCCGGCGACCGGGCCGAGGAGTTCGCTGCCCGGATGGCCGGACGTCCGTACGAGGCCGGCGGCATCCGCACCACCGTGGCCGCGACACGCGCCGCCGGCGTGGACGGTCTGGCCGCGACGACTCGCGTCCGGCTGGCGGAACTCCACGCCCAGGGCACCACCACCGTCGAGATGAAGTCCGGCTACGGCCTGGACGTCGACACCGAGCGCACGCTGCTTGAGGTCGCCGAGGTGCTGACCTCGGAGACCACCTACCTCGGCGCGCACGTGGTGCCGACCGGCGTCGACCCGGACGACTACGTGAGCCTGGTGACCGGCGCGATGCTCGAGGCTTGCGCGCCGCATGCCCGCTGGATCGATGCCTTCTGCGAGCGGGGAGCCTTCGACGCCGATCAGGCGCGGACGGTGCTTACCGCCGGAATGGCGGTCGGTCTGAAGCCTCGGCTGCACGCCAACCAGCTCGGGTTCGGGCCAGGCGCGCAGCTGGCCTGCGAACTCGGCGCAGCCGCAGCCGATCACTGCACCTACCTCAGCGACGATGACGTCACCGCCCTCGCCGACGCGCGAGTGGTTGCCGGGCTGTTGCCCGGCGTGGAGTTCTCCACTCGGCATCCGTACCCCGACGCCCGCCGTCTGCTGGACGCCGGAGTGCGGATCGCGATCGCCAGCGACTGCAATCCGGGGACGTCCTACACCTCGTCGATGGCCTTCTGTATCGCGTTGGCGGTCCGGGAGATGGGGCTGACGCCGACCGAGGCCGTGCATGCCGCCACCCAGGGCGGCGCCTGGTCGCTGCAACGCGCGGATGTCGGACATTTGCGAATCGGGGCGCGTGCCGATCTGGTGATGCTCAACGCGCCGAGCCATCTGCACCTGGCCTACCGGCCGGGAGTGCCGTTGGCGCGAGGAGTGTGGATCGGCGGAGTCCTGGTCTAGTGGTGCGCTCGTGCGCCCACCGGCGTGCGGACCGAACAACCGTGCGCTTTTGGTGGTGACCCTCAAAGTATTGGCGCCCGGCAGCTACGCTGAGCCGCATGCGAAGCAAGCGAGCGCAGGCTCGCCCCCTCTTGGTGATCGGACTGTTCGGCATCGTGGCCGCGACGATCTACCTGTTCCTCGACCTGACCGGCGGATCCTCGATCGCGTTCGCGGTCTACTTCCACTGGGCCATCCTGATCGCGTCGATCGCAGCGACGGCCTATAGCGGGTGGCTGTTCTATCAGGACTCCCATGCCTCTGAGGCTGACAACGGCAAGGAACCCGGCAGCAAGTAGACCGTGACCGTCGCGGTCGCTTCGCTCCCGCCGGCAACGCTCAGCGGCTTTCCCTGAGGCTGGCCGGCCACGGAGATCACCACGCCATCGCAGGGCTGCAAGAGCTCGTGCGGTGGCGTTGTCGCGTCCACGGTCCTGCCCGCGCCGCACGGATCCGACGACTCGATCGCTCTGATCATCGGGGAATGGCTGGCCCGCCAATCTTTTTGCAATGACCGGTCAGTTCAACTACCCTGGAAGGCGAAAGGACGCACCGTGAGCACCATCATTCGCACCGAACAGCAAGACTCCTCCTCGACCGAGGCTCTGCCACCCGTCATCCGCGCCCGCCAGCTTCAGCTGGACGGCAAGCGCGGACGCATCTACGGGCCGGTCGACCTCGATCTCGAACCCGGCAGTCTGACCCTGATCACCGGCCGCGCCGGCAGCGGCAAGACCTCCCTGCTGCTGACCCTCGTCGGGCGGATGAAGCCCAATCGGGGCAGCGACCTGACGGTGCTGGGTCGCCAGCTTCCCGCTCGCGCGCGGGGCGTCCAACATCGCAGCGCGGCCGTGGGCGTCCACGGCCTGGACGATCTCGACGAAGAAGTGACCGTCGGCGCCACCGTCCGTGAGCGCGAGGCGTGGCTGTCGCCCTGGTACCGCCTGGTGCGCACGCCGACCGACGCCCGAATCGCACAGATCTGTGCACCGGTCTTCGGCGACGTCCCCGCTCCTACCGCCAAGATGCTGGTCCACCAGCTCGACGAGGCCGACAACCTGCTGCTGCGGATCGCACTGGCGATGATGAGCAGTCCCGAACTGATCGTGGTCGACGACATCGATTCGCTGCACGACACCGACGGACGACGTCGGGTGTGGGAATGCCTGCACGGCATCGCCGACGCCGGGGTCACCGTTGTGGTTTCCGCCGCCGGTGCCGGCGAGCTCGGCCGCCTCGGCTGGGCAACGCTGCCGAACCACGTTGCGCTGCCGACTCACGCCATCGGCTGAGCGGCCGCGGCCTCCCCTTCTTCCCTCTTCCCGAACGAGAACGAACATGTTTGCCTGGACTTCGCATGGAACCGAACTGAAGCGGTTCACCCGCCAACCCATCACCCGTGCCGCGATCGCGGTGATGCTGCTGATCCCGCTGCTGTACGGCGCCATGTACGTGTGGGCGTTCTGGGATCCGACCACCCGAATGGACGACCTGCCGGTGGCCCTGGTCAACAGCGACATCGCAACCAAGAACGATGACGGCAAGCTCGAGCATTACGGTCAGGATGTGGTCGACGAGCTGCTCGACAACAACGACATCGGCTGGTCACTGGTCGACCCGCAGACCGCAGAGCAGGGGGTGAACGCCGGCAAGTACTACTTCTCGGTGACCATTCCCTCCGACTTCACCGCGCGGATCAACAGCCTGGGCGGCGACGACCCCACCGCTGCACGCATCTGTGTCACCTATGACGACACCAACTCCTTCCTGGCTTCGCGCCTGGGCGACACGGCGATGTTGGAGATGCAGACCGCGATCCGCAAGAAGGTCAGCAAGCAGGCCGTCGACACCCTGCTGGTCGGCGTCGGCGATGCCCGCAAGGGCTTCAATACCGCCTCCGATGGTGCATTCACCCTCGCCGACGGCCTGTCCGATGCTGCAGACGGCGCGCACAAGCTCAACGTCGGCGCAGCGCAGTTGGCCGATGGCGCGGCGAAGCTTGCCGCCGGGAACAGCGACCTCGCGACCGGCTCCCAGACGTTGAAGACCAAGCTCGGCCAGTACGTCGACGGGGTGAACACCGCTTCGGCCGGCGCCCAGCAACTCAACGCGGGGGCCGCCAATCTCACCGCCCTGCAGGACGGTCTGGCGCAGGTGGCAAGCCCGACCACCGGCGCTCCTGCCCTGGCTGCGGGAATCAAGCAGCTGGCCGGCAGCATGAACACATTGGCCGCCGGCGTCTCGTCGTACGCCAGCGGGGCCGCTGATTTCGCGTCCGGCGCCGGCACCTGGGTCAGTGGTGCGCAGACCTGGCGCTCGAGCGCCTATGCCGCGACCGGTGGATCGCTGACCACAGCCACAAAGCAACTCGCCGACGGCGCGGGTCAGCTGGCCGATGCCACCAAGAGTTCGAGCAGCCTGGCGCAAGGTGCTGCGGCCGTCAGCGCCGGCAACACCAAGCTCGCCGGCGGCCTGGGCAACATCTCCGACGAGATCGCCAAGGCCGAGAGCCTGATGGACTCCGATCCGACCACGGCCAAGGCGCTGCTGGATGACGCCAGGAGCAACCTGGCCGCAGCCAAGGCCAGCGCCTCCGGGCTCGCCGATGGTGCCGACAAGGTGGGCGCCGGCATCGCCACCGTCCACTCCGGCGCCGCTGATCTGTCCGATGGTGCTTCGGCGCTCAACACCGGCTGGACGACCATCCACTCGGCACTGGCTCCAGACTCGGCGCTGGGGACCGGATTGTCCGACCTGGCCGCGGGACAGAAGCAGTTGTCCACGGCCTCCGGCGCGCTCGCTGCTGGTGCTGCGCAGCTCGCCGACCCGGCCACCTCGCAGAAGGTGGCGGCCCTGGTCAGCGGCTCCGATCAGCTCTCAACTGCGCTGACCACCATGAGCACGGCAGCGTCCAGCACCACCTCGGGCATCCCCGCCTTGCAGGGTGGCCTGACGTCGCTGGTCGCCGGCTTCACCAACCCTGACCCGGAGCAAGGCCTGGTCAGTGGGGCGAAGGCGCTGTACGCCGGAGCGAACACGCTGGCCGACGGCGCAGCGCAGGCGAGCGCGGGTGCTGGAACGCTCAGCAACGGCGCGTCGACCATGGCCGGCTCGACGCCGGCGCTGGCGTCCGGGCTGAATGATGCGCACGCCGGAGCGGACAAGCTGGGCAGCAAGCTCGCCGACGGCGCGTCCGAGATTCCCAACGACAATCACGCGGAGCGGACGGCCCGCGCCAAGGCGGTGTCAACGCCGGTGACGGTCACCGACCGGCACGTGTGGAAGGCCGAATCCTGGGGCGAGGGCTTCGCGCCCTTCTTCATCGGCCTGGCGCTGTGGGTCGGCGCGCTGATCACCTGGCTGCTGTTGCGTCCGCTGCAGACCCGGGCGCTGATGACCTCGGTGAACGGCTTCCGGATGGCGTGGGGATCGCTGAACTCCGCCTTGCTGCTGTCGGTGGGGCAGGTCGGCATCATGCTCGCGGTGATGCACTTCGCAATCGGTCTGAACCCGAAGAATGTGGCGGCGACGATCCTGTTCACCCTGCTGGTGGGCGCGGCCTTCTTCGCCCTGCAGCAGTTCTTCCAAGTGACCTTCGGCTCGGCGGTCGGCAAGGTGATCATCATCGTGCTGCTCATGGTGCAGCTGGCCTCGGCCGGCGGCACGTACCCGATCCAGACCACACCGGACTTCCTGCAGGCGATCAGCCCGTTCATGCCGATGACCTACGTGGTCAACGGTTTGCGCGAGACCATCACCGGCGGCATCGAAGCCCGCTTCTGGGAGGCGGTCGCGGTGATGGCCGGCATCTTCGTGATCTCGTTGGCTGCGACTTCGATAGCCTCGGCGCGTAAGCGAATCTGGACCATGCATCGGCTGCATCCGGCACTGAGCATCTAGGAGGCGAGATGACCACCGCGACCGCGAAGACCGACGGGAGGGTCGCCCGTCGCCAGGGCACCCGTGAGTCGATCATGGAAGCGGCCACCGAGCTGTTCGCGGCGCGGGGGGTCACCTCCACCTCGATCGACGACATCGCCGAAGCCGCCGGCATCGCCAAGGGCTCGATCTACTACAACTTCGAGTCCAAGGCGGGGCTGGTCGAGGCCATCCTGGCGCGCAGCAGCGAGTTGCTCAGCGCCGCGCTGGCTGAAGCCCAGGCAGGCCGCAGCGGCCGGGATCTGCAAGCCTCCATCGTCCGGGAGCTCCTGGTGCTGCTCAAGGCCCATCCTGACGCTGCGCAGGTGATGGTGACCGAGTTGTTCCGCACTGAACGCAGCTGGCGTGAGGCCATCCAGAACTGGCGAGCGCTGGCCGTGGCGCCGCTGATCGCCGACATGGAGGCCTCTGGGGTGCCGCAGGACCGCGCGCGGCTGCGGGCTGCCGCGATCGTCGGAGCGACCCTCACCGCCGGCCTGGAGTGGCTGGTCTTCCACCCAGAACTCGCTGCCTCGGCGGTGACCGACGCGGTTCTGGAGACCCTCGGGCTGTCCTGACGCTTCGCCGCAGCGGGCCGCTACTCGCCGTCCTGGCGAGCGTAGTCCTCGACCAGGCGCTTCTCCTGTTCATAGGACGGCAGGAACACCGCGATCACGATGGTTCCGATGATGATCGCGATCGCTCCCACCAGGTAGGCCGCCCAGGCGCCGTTCACCAGGCTGCGGGTGGCAGCCGCGAGAATCTCGTCCTTGAACTGGGGGTACTGCTCGGCCACGTGCAAGGCCGAGGCGTAGGACGCCTGGAGAGCGCGGGTCACCGAGTCGGAGACCAGGTCGGCCTGCGGCGAGGCCTTGATCGCATGCCGGAACGAAACGGCAAATCCGCCGGCCAGAATGGCGCCGAGAATGGCCTGCATGATCGAGCCGCCCAGGTCGCGCTGAAGGTCAGACGTGGCTGAGGCCATGCCCACCCGCCGCACCGGCGTGCTTTCGGTCAGGGCTCGGGAGGCCGGCGTCATGGCGAAGGCCGCGCCGCTGCCGATGGTCAAGAAGCCGAACCCGACCAACCAGTACGGCGTCGTGGGGTTCCACAGCAGCGTGGTCAGGAAACCGGTCAGGACCAGGCCGTAGCCGACCAGCATGGTGGTTCGCGAACCGCGCGCGGTGAGCAGGCGAGCCGACAGCGGCGAACAGACCAGCAGACCCGCAGCAGACGGAATCACCGCCAGGCCCGCCTCCAGGGTGGAGTACCCCAGAATGTTCTGCAGATACTGCTGGCCGACGAACAACGCGCCCATCAGTGAGCCGAAGACGATCGTCCCGCCGGTGGCCGGCACCCAGAACATCCGCCGCCGGGCCACCCGCAGGTCGTACAGCGGGTAGGTGGCCCGGAGCTGGCGCCAGGCGAAAGCCGCCAACAGCGCCACGCCGACGATGAGCAGGATGCCGCCGAAGGTGGTCTCCCCGGGAGCGAAGACGGTGCTGATTCCCAGGACGAGTGCGGCAACCGCCAGCGTTGAGAGCACGCCGCCGATGTGGTCGACCGGCTCGCTCGACTCCTCGACATGGCTGGGCACGGTGAGCGCGACCAGCACCAGGGCCACCGCGGCGATCGGTGCGGCGATCAGGAAGGCCGAGCCCCACCACCACACGGTCAGCACCAGGCCGGCCAGGATCGAGCCGGCGACCGAGGCCATGGCGCTGACTCCCGACCACAAGGCGATCGCCCGCGTCCGGGCGCCGCCGTTTCGCCACAACGCGGTGATCAGCGACAGGGTCGTCGGGAAGGCCATGCCGGCGGCCAGGCCGGTGAACAGCCGGGCCGCGATGAGCAGCTCGATCGAGGGCGCGTAGGCGGAGAAGAAGCTGGCCACCACGGTGAGCGCCAGGCCGGCCATCAGGAGTTGCTTTCGGCCATAGCGATCGGCGATGGCGCCGAAGTAGAGCACCGACATCGCCAGGCCGAGCGAGCACCCCACCGCGACCACATTGAGCGCGGTCTGGCTCGCACCGAAGGCGTCGCCGACTTCGGGCAGCGCGACATTGGCCGCGGCCAGGTTGATATTGCACACCAGGGCGCCAAGGGTGAGCGCCGTCAGCACCAATCCGGCGCGGCGTGGTTGATCGGAGCGCTCCGGCGCCGCAGGGGAGGTCTCGGTCACGGCCACACTCTAGCGAGGGGGCCGTGCGGGATCAGGGCATCAGCAGCGGGTTGCCCGCCACCGGAAGCTCAGCGCTGCGGGTGAGCGCCGTCGTACGCACGAGCCGCGCCGGCGACCGGCCCACGCGGTGCCGGGATCCGACGATTACCAGTCGCCCTTGATGACGTCCATGTACTGCGCGCGCTCGTAGATGGACGCGCCCCGGCGGGAGGCTGCGCTCATCTTGCCCCGGGCCTCGGCGACGGAGGCGAAGTCGTGGCGCTCCAGCCAGGCGGAGGTCTGATCGAGCATCTCGGTGATCGCGCCGGCACCGCGCTGCATCACCGCGGACGTGGTGCAGGCGACGTCCGCGCCGACGAGCAGCGCCTTGGCGACTTCGTCACCGCCGTGCACACCGGAGGTGCAGGCCAGCGAGATGCCGGGCAGCTGCGAGCGCAGGATTCCGATCCACCGCAGCGCGATCCGCTGATCCGCCGGGGAGGACAGGTCGAGCGCCGCGTGCAGCTCGAGTTTTTCCAGATCGATGTCGGGGGCGTAGAAGCGGTTGAACAGCACCAGGCCGTCGGCCCCGGCGTCGACGACGCGAGCGGCGAAGGAGGAGATCGCCGAGTAGTAGGACGACAGCTTCACCGCCAGCGGCACGTCCACGACGATCTTGACCGCCTCGACGGCAGCCAGGTGCTCCATTTCGACGTCCGGCGACGCCACGGAGACGTCGGCGGTGATGGTGTAGAGGTTCAGCTCCAAGGCGTCGGCTCCTGCGCCGACCAGTTCCTCTGCGTAGCTCTGCCAGGTGCCCGGCCGAGTCGCGTTCAGGCTGGCGATCACCGGGATCTTCAGCTGAGCCTTCGCCTCGGCGACGAGCTTGGCTTTGGAGGCCAGAGCGGTCGCGCTGGTTGCTTCAGCGCGCGCGTCCTCTTCGAAGAGCGAGGGCAGCACGATCGCCGCTGCGCCGGCAGCCTCGAGTTCCAGCATGGTTTCGACCTGCCGCGTCAATGGCGAGGAGGACGCGATGACCGGTCCGCGCAGGTCCAGGCCCAGGTAGGTGGTGGAAAGGTCCGGCTTCCCCATCGCTGACAGTCCTCCTTGTAGCTGATCCGCGGCAGCTTCCGCTGCCAATGGTGCCATTTCCGCGACCCGGATGTGCCCGGCAAGCGGCCATTGGGTGACCGAGTTTCACCGGGAGGGCGAAATCCGGGGAACGACGAGCCGACGGTGGCACCGGTTCGATGGCCATTGTCCACCGTCGGCGACGGCCATCGTTACCGTCACGTCGCGCTGGCCAGGCCGGTGTCCGTCCGACGCGAGCGGGCGCGGCGAGCGCGGCCCGCTCACAGTGGCTGGCGGCCGACCGTGCCGACAATTCCCTCCCGATAAGCAGAGCTACTGAATTTTGCGTACTCGGTCTCGGCGGCGATGATCCGGGCGGGAATCGCCAATCGCTGGCTCGGCTCGTCGTTCCCGGGGGTCGAGGCGAAGCGCTGCAGCGCTGCCAGCCCGGCGGCGGCGCGTTCGGCGGCGGCGGCCTGCTTGGCGTCCAGGCGCTCGGCGTACCACGACGAGGTGAGGATGTACTGCTTGTCGAACAGTCCGCGGAACTCGACGCTTTCCAGATCCCAGCCCTCAGCGGTGACGCCGTTGGCCATGATCTCCAACAGCGCCCGCAGGGGCGGAATCGCCAAGGCGATGGTGCCGTCGGCGATGTAGGCCTGCGCGACGCGCTGGTGGGTGGTGACCATGGTCGCCATCGACTCGGCGAAGACTGCCGGATCCTGCAACTCGGGCCGCAGCATCTCGTCGGTGAACACGGCGTGCGGGTGCAGGAAGATCCGGCCGAAGTACTTCCGGGCGAAGGCCTGCGTCATCCGGTAGCCCAGACGGCTGGCCAGCACCGGGGAGCCGTCGAACTCGAAGTCCTCCAGCCGCTCCAGAGCGCCCTCGGCGACCAAGGAGGCCGCGTCGCGCTCCGCCGGGCTCATCCGGCTGAATACCTCGGGCACCAGCATCGAGATGTCGTGATCGACCCGGACCTGCGGGCCGACGTAGCCGGCGCAGGAGACCCAACCGTCGTAGCCGCTCAACGCGTACGAGAGCAGTGCGGCGTTCAGGTCGAGGATCGCCGGCAGCGCGTTGAACGGTCCCTTGGTCATGGCGCCCTCGGAGCCGGCGCCGGTCGTGGACGGCGACTTGCCGGTCATCGAGGAGATGAACTCCATGAACAGCTCGGGCAGTTCGAGGTAGTGCAGCGGGTTGAACGCGCACAGCGGCGGTACCGGTCCGTCCGGCGGATTGTTCCGGCGGCCGGCCGCCACCACGTCGACCGGGATGGCCAGCGGCGCGTCGGCCGGCAGTCGTCGCACCAGCCGTGAGGCGAGCTCTGCGGTGGCGGTGGCCGCCGCATTGGTCAGGTCGGGGCGGCGCTGCAGATAGCGCGGGTTCTTGCTCGGTGCCCCGTTGACCAGCCGCGGATTCGCCGAGCAGACGAAGTAGTCCGGGGTGGTCCCCGGTTCGGCGTCGGCGAAGCTGCTGATCAGTGACCGCATCGGGTCGGTGAACTGGCTGAAGCCGACCGCGTCGTCGCGCAGCGCGATCGCATCGGCCCTGGTCAGCGGCTGGAAGTTCGACAAGAAGGTGCCCGGGGTGGCGATGTCGGCCTCGGCCTGCTTGTCGTAGCCGCGGTGGATCGCGTCGTCGGGGCGCTGGAAGAGCAGTTCTTCGCAGTTCTCGACCAGCTTGTAGGAGCGATCAGGATCCAAGCCGAGCATCTTCCCGTTGACCACGACCGAGGCGGTGATGTCGTCCTCGGTCTGCACCTTGGTGGCCGGGGCGAAGTCGTGCCGCAGCCCGAACAGCCGCCACGAGCCGTCGGTCTCGAAGCCGACGCGCAACATGTTGACCATGATCTTGGTGCCGTCCAGGCGCAACTGGTTGCCGCGGCGACCGTTGATGATGCCCACGGTGAAGTGGCTGCGCCAGTCGGCGCCCCACTCGGGACGGTAGAAGCGCTTGACCACGAAGACCAGTTCCTTGACGTGCTGCGGAATCGTCTCCAGCCAGGCGTTGTACTCGGCGGTGTACTCCGAGGCCGAGGGGGTGAGCAGCTTGATCACGCTGCCGATCGAGCGGTCGTCGCTGAGCAGTCGACGCTGATCCACCCCGCGCGAACTCGGCTCGGCGAAGCGGTCGGAGAAGTCACGTTCCAAGATCTCGGCGACGGCATCGAGGTCGGCGTCGATATCAGGGGTGTAGGCGTTGCCGAAGATGAAGGCGTCGGTGATCGCCTTGGAGATCTCCGACTTGCCGCCGCCGGACACCGTGCTCGGCTTGTGGCAGCTGGTCGCGGTCGGCGTGGTGCCGACCAGGCTCCACTGGGTCCGATCGGCGGCCTGCGGCACCATCCGCACCTGGTAGCCGTCCGGGGTGAGGTAGGTCGAGTCGGCGCGCAGCTTGATTGAAGCCTCGCTGCCGTCGGCCTGCGGCCAACTGACGCACAGCGTGCGCAGCGAGAAGTTCGCGCCCAGGGGCACCAGCACGATGTGCGGCTGCACCAGGTCGATGGCGTGGCCTTCGGGCTGGAGCACGAAGCGCTCCGGGTTGCGCGCCACCACCTCGGCCAGTGAGTAGTCACGATCGACGCGACCGGTGACGGTGTATTCCTGGCCCAGGTTGTAGCTCGGGAAGACCAAGGCGCCGCCGGCGTGCTCCTCCTCGGCATTGCCGAAAAGGTTGGCCGAGTAGGAGATCTGGGTCTTCACTTCCTTCTTGCAGTAGCCGAAGTAGTTGTCGGCGATGACCGTGACGATGACGCCGCGTTCGTCGCGGGCGCAGACCTTGAACGCCTGGCCGCCGTTGTACAGCTCGTCCTCGGTCTGCCAGCACATGCCGTCGCGGCGCTGGCGCTCGGTGGCCTCGCTGACGTGCGGCAGGCCGAGGCTGGCCTTGGTGACCTTGGTCAGATGCGGGGCCAGGATGACCGCGCCGGTGTGGCCCGTCCAGGTGTGCGGGGCCAGCGAGGCATCGTTCTCTGGCAGGTAGGGGTCGCCGCCGTTGCCGAAGATGCCCTCGACGAAGTCGAGATTGGCCACCAGCCCGCCGGGGACGATGAAGCGGGTCTCCATCCGCTTCTCGTCGATCCAGCCCGGGACGGCCGGGGCAACCAGCGGACGCATCAGCAGCGAGACGAAGCAGGCCGCCGGCTGATCGGCGTCGGCGGTGTACGGCAGGGTGAGGTCGCTGGTCGGAGGCTGGAAAGCCAGTTCCAGCAGCTTGGCGAAGACCGGCTTCGGCACGGCCAGCTTGTCATCGGGGATCGGCAGCCCGCCCTCGGCGATGTGGAAGACGCCGGCGGTGGTGCGCCGGTCGTTGGCCGGGTTGTGCAGGACGCCGTTGGCCAGCCGGTAGCTGGACAGCAGGGGGGAGGTGAAGACGTCGCCGTCTCGTGGCAGCGAGAGTTCACGGGCCAGCCCGGGCTCGTCCAGGACGAGGGTCCGCTTGGGCAGCTGCGGGGTCACTCCGGTGTCGGCGAGGTAGTCGTCCAACCAGTTCTGGATGCGGCCATCGGCGGCGCACAGGCGATCGGCCAGACGCCGATTGAGTTCCCGCTGCCGAGCCAGGATGGGCGCAACCAGCTTCGCGGAAGCCGTGTCCTCCTCGTCCGGGGGAATCGGCAGGCCGAGCTGGGCCAAGCGCAGGTTGATCGCTGCATGTTCGAACATCACGACATCTATTCTCTGTCCATCCGGTGCGGCCTGGCCAACCGTCCGTCCATACGGGACGAGGTTCTCCCCTGATGACCGCATCGTGAGCAGCGAGTATCTTCGGCGCATGACGATCCCCGCGATCCTCACCATCGCCCTCGGGCTCTTCCTGTGTCTGTGGGGTTATCGGCTCGCTCGGCTGGCATTGGCGCTGTGGGGCGCCGCTGTCGGGCTGTTGCTCGCCGATGGTGTGCTGGCGATGCTGCGTGCGGCTTTTCCCGACCAGGCTCGATACCTCTCTGGGTGGTTCCTGGGGCTGATCATTGCCGTGGTCTTCGGCTGGTTGGCCTACCGCTTCTATGCCGCAGCGGTGGTGCTGCTGCTCGGCTCAGTCGGCTGGGGGCTGGGTGAGGCGGTGGCGCTGGCGCTGGGCTGGGCCGGATTCGCGGTGATCTGTGCGGCCGTCGGCGCCATCGCGTTGGCCCTGCTCGGCATCGTGCTCGACCTGCCGCGGCTGGTGATCGTCATCGGCACCTCGCTGTTGGGTGCCACCACCGCCGTCGGCGGCCTGCACACGCTGCTCGACGGTCACGTCGACTGGCTGAACCCCGCCTCATGGATCGGGGTGTGGAATCCGGAGTGGGGATGGTTCGCGCTCCAGATCGGCTTGGTCGCGCTGGGTCTGGTGGTGCAGCTCCGCCAGGCCGGACGGAGCGGGCTTCGCGCCGCCTATACCGGCTAGTCCAGCCTCCAGTCCCGCACCCGGTGCGGCAGGGGCGATCGGCGAGCCGTGAAACTTGTGTACATCATTCGGCGATGCAGTGTAAGTTCCTTCCGAGGTGAGGGTGGCGCCCGAGCGGCCATCGGCATCCGTCGCCCGGCAAGGAGGAATGATGCGCGTCCTGGGAATGATCTCCGGCACGTCCCATGATGGAATCGATGTCGCCGTGGTGGACTTCAGCCACCACGAGGGCGTGCTGGCGGGGGCACTGCGGTACGCCGACTCGGTTCCCTATGCACCCGACCTTCGCGCCCGGATCATCGCTGCGCTGCCGCCGACCGCAACCGACCTCGCCGAGGTCTGCGCCCTGGACACGCTCATCGGCCAGGAGTTCGCTGCGGTCGCCGCGAGCGCGGTCGCAGCGGCTGGGCCGGTCGACGCCGTCTGCTCGCACGGGCAGACCGTCTTTCACTGGGTCGAAGCCGGCCAGGCGCTCGGCACTTTGCAGTTGGGGCAGCCGGCCTGGATCGCCGAGAGGGTCGGTGCCCCGGTCGTCGCCGACATCCGGGCGCGAGATCTGACCGTCGGCGGCCATGGCGCGCCGTTGGCTTCCTACCTTGACCATCTCCTGCTCCGCGGACGCGGGGGCCGCCCCGGTGCGCTCAACCTCGGCGGCATCTCGAATATGACCGTCATCGGCGATCGCGTCCGCGCCTTCGACATCGGACCGGCGAACGCGCTCATCGACGCGGTGGTGACGGCGCGGGAACTTCACCCGCGCGGCTATGACGAGGGTGCGCGGATCGCGTCGGCGGGACAGCCGGTGCCGGGGCTGCTCGAGCTGCTTCTCGCCGAGCCCTACTACCGGCTTGCGGCGCCCAAGAGCACTGGCAAAGAGCTGTTCAACCGCGACTACGTCGAACGTCAGGTCCATGCGTGGGGACGTCCGGTGCGAGACGCCGATCTGCTCGCGACCCTGACCGAGCTGACCGCGCGGACCGTCGCCGACGCCGTCCTGGATGCGGGTCTGGATTACCTGGCGGTCTCGGGTGGGGGCGCGCACAACCCACTGCTGATGCGACGGCTGCGAGAGCTGATGCCGCAGGTCGCGGTCGTGCTCAGTGACGAACTCGGCGCCCCGGCCGACACCAAGGAGGCCATCTTGATGGCGCTGATCGGCTGGTGCACGCTTCACGGCGTCCCCGCGATCGTGCCCGGCGGCACCGGATCCGACGAGCCCCGGATCCTGGGCTCGATCACACCAGGAGCCGGTCCGCTGCGCTTGCCCGAGCCGGTCGCTGCCGTCACCGGGCTGGTGTTGACGGCATGACCGGCAGCATCGGCTTTCGCCTGGCGACGCCGTCCGACGTCGAGGAGATCGTGGCCGTGTTCACCGCCTGCTGGCGGGTCAGCTACGCCGCGGTGCTGCCTGAACCGGCCATCACCGCGATGACCGACGACCGCGCCCGCGGCCTGTGGCGGGACGCGTTGCAGCGTGCGGGCGTGGTCACCGAGCTGGCGGTTCGCGACGAGCAGGTGCTGGGCATCGTGCGTTATGACGTGAGCGAGGGCATCGTCCATTCCTTGTACGTGTCGCCGCACGCCCAGGGGCTCGGCTTGGGAACGGCCCTGCTGGATCAGGCGGTCGCGTCCTTGCGTGCCGCCGGACGCACGGACGCCCGGCTGTGGGTGTTCGCGGCCAACGCTGGGTCGATCGGCTTCTACGGCTCCCGAGGCTGGCTGCCCGATGGCGTGCAGCGGGTGGAAGCGGAGTTCGGTGAACCGGAACTCCAGCTGCGAAAGGCATGGCGATGACCGAACGCGCGCAGGCGGGGTTGCAGGCAGTGCTCGCCGGGCCGGTGGTGCCGCCGGCCGTGGCCGTCGCCGTCGGTGGCGCCGATGGCATGAGCCTGGCCACGTCCGGCCGGACCTGGGTCGGCGGCGAGGCCGTCACCGCCGACAGCCTCTTCGATCTGGCGTCGATCACCAAGGCGGTCGGCACCACCACGATGCTGCACCGGCTGGCAGCCCTCGGCGAACTCCGACTGGACGACCCGGTGAGCCGCTTTCTGCCCGACGGTCCCGCGGCCGCCGCCACCCTCGATCAGCTCGCTCGCCACCGTGCCGGGTTGTGGGAGTGGCAACCGCTCTACTTCGTCGACCAACCCCCACTGGAGGCGATCGCCGCTCTTCCGCTGCGTTACGGCCCCGACCAGGCCCGGCACTACTCGGATCTGGGTTTCATGGTGCTGGGGTCGGTGATCTGCTCGGTGACCGGCGGCAGCCTGGCCGGCGCCCTGGAAACCCTGGTCACCGGGCCGCTGGGAGGGGCCGACCTCGGCTACCTCCCCGATCGCGGACGGGCGGTCGCCGCAGCGCACGGTGACTCGATCGAGCAGACCATGGTCGCCACCGGCGAGCCCTACCCGGTGCTGCTCAGTGACCCGGGGTTCGCCTGGCGACAGCAGCTGTTGGTGGGGGAAGTCGCCGACGGCAATGCCTTCCACGCCTGGGGCGGCATCAGTGGGCATGCCGGCTTGTTCGGCTCGGTCGCCTCGGTGTTCCAGGTCTGCGCCGCCCTGGCCGCCGGCGACCCGACGCTGTGGGGCGGGTCCGAACTGAACCGACGGATCTTCGCCGCCGGAGCGGACCCGGAGCAGGCCTTCGGTTGGCGACGCCTGCCCGTCCGGCTGGACGGTGAACAGCGGACGCTGATCTATCACCCGGGCTTCACCGGCGGTGCGGCCGGCTTCGTTCCCGGGACGGGGCTGGCGGTGGTGATGCTCACCAACCGGCTGCTCGCCGACGCTCCGGTGACCACCGATCAGCTCTGGCAACGAGCCCTGGCCGGCGTCGGCCTGATCGAGCCGCCCACGGGGTCGGGGCAGCGTGGCTAGACGGTCGAGTGTTGCCACGACACCACGGCCGAAGCTCTGGGCGGTGGCCGTGCCGCGCCCTACGATGGCGCCATGTTGATCGTCACCAGCAATGACATCCCGGGCTACCGCATTGAGGCCGTTCTCGGCGAGGTCATGGGCATGACCGTCCGCTCCGCCAACATCGGAGCCAACTTCGTCGCCGGCCTGCGCTCGCTCGGCGGTGGCGAAGTGAGTGAGTACACCAAACTCGTCTACGAGAGCCGTCAGCAGGTCATGCAGCGGATGTGGCAGGACGCGGTCGGGCGCGGGGCGAATGCCATCATCGCCATGCGCTTCGACACCGGCGATATCGCCCAGTCGTTCAGCGAGGTCTGCGCTTACGGCACCGCGGTGATCGCCGAGCCGATCCCTGCCGGTCAGCCGGGAGCGACCAAGCAGTCGGTCTCGGTGGTGCAGCAGGCCGCCCAGCCGCCGTCGGCACCGCCGGCCGACCTGCGCTGAGCGGATTCGGCGGCCGCCACCGGTCGACGAGTTCCGGGACCAAATCTCCCGTCCACTGGGGGTTACGGGAGGGGTAGTCCTACTAGCTCGGTGGACGCCGGCTTTCGCACACCCCCGCCGGGGTGCCATACTCGGACGAGGTTGTGGTGAGTCGGGGGACTTTTCCCACAGCCATTCGGGGATCATCAACGCGTCGTCGTGGGTGATTCGGGGGGTTTGACTTTTCTGCTTCGGGGGGTGCGGAAGAGCTATGTCTACGGCGTCCAATATTGAGGTGACTGCCTTCCCGTGGCCTGCGGCCACGATGCGAGCGGTCCGTTTCGGTGGCTGGCGTACCAAGCTGAGCGTTGCGCTTTGGTCGATCGATGCGGTGATCATCACCGCTACGGTCGTGCTCACGTTCTCGTTGCTTTTCGATGCCGATGAGCGCTTGAGCGGTTTTGATTCGATCTCGTACTGGATGCTGGCGCCGGTCGTCATCGTCGCGTGGCTGCTGATGCTCCAGTTCACGGAGTCGCGCAGCTTCCGGGTGATCGGCTCCGGCCTGGATGAGTACCGTCGCGTGGTGATGGGCAGCATCCATCTGTTCGGTGTGCTCGCCATCTCCTCCTACCTGTTGAAGGTGTCGCTCTCGCGGGCGATGTTCGCCGCCGCGCTGCCGCTCGGCGTCGGCGCGCTGCTGATCGGCCGGTGGACGCTGCGCCGCTACCTCAACCGTCTGCGTGCGGTTGGTCGCGCCGTCACGCCCGCGCTGGTTGTCGGCACCGGGCCGAGCGTCGCGCTGCTGCTCGCCGACGTCGCCAAGCGTCCTGACCTCGGTTACCGCGTCGACGGCGTCTGCCTGCTCAGCGAGTTGCCCGCTGAGGATCGTCCGATGCTGAGCGGGCTGGCCCAGCATCGTTTGGCCACGCTCACTGACGCGGCGGCCTGCGGCCGCTATGGCGCCGTGATCGTCGCAGAAGGGCTTCCCCGCGAAGAGACCCGCAACCTGGCCTG
Organism: Propionicimonas sp.; assembly: GCA_036788135.1. Classification (GTDB taxonomy): domain Bacteria; phylum Actinomycetota; class Actinomycetes; order Propionibacteriales; family Propionibacteriaceae; genus Propionicimonas. The sequence continues at coordinate 475,017 of DAIQNZ010000001.1, read as the reverse complement.
GCACCTGGAGGCCAGCCCCATCGAGCTGATGTTCCAGGCCAGCCTGATGGATGTGGCCGGGCCGCGGCTGACCGTCCGCGACGTCGAGGGCATGTCGCTGGTACACGTGGATCTGCCGACCTTCACCGGTGCGAAGCTCGCGATCAAGCGCGCCTTCGACGTGGTCTTCTCCGCCCTGGCGCTGATTGCGCTGGCGCCACTGCTGGCTGTGATCGCCCTGGCGATCAAGCTCGACGACGGAGGACCGGTGCTGTTCCGTCAGCAGCGGATCGGGCGCTGCGGCCAGACCTTCACCATCCACAAGTTCCGCACCATGTGCGTCGATGCCGAAGCGCGGATGGACGCCCTGATCGCCCAGAACGGTGGCACGGCGCTGCTGTTCAAGCTCAAGGATGATCCGCGCATCACCCGGCTGGGTGCCTTCCTGCGCAAGTACTCCCTGGACGAGTTGCCGCAGTTCTGGTCGGTGCTGCGCGGGGGCATGAGCATCGTGGGTCCCCGCCCGCAGGTCGCTCGCGAGGTCGCCGAGTACACCCAGGCCCACCACCGACGCCTGCTGATCAAGCCGGGCATCACCGGCCTGTGGCAGGTCAGTGGACGCTCGGAACTGTCACTGGAAGAGAGCATTCGCCTCGACCTGCGCTATGTGGAGAACTGGTCGCTGATCACCGACCTCACGGTCATCATGAAGACCGTCGGCGTGGTCGTCCGACCCAGCGGCGCCTTCTGATCCGAGGAGGGCAGGGCCCGGCGGTCCGCCCGGCCGGCACCTCCGCCGGGTTCCTGGTCAGCCGGTGGTGAAGCGACGAATCTGTGCCGCGACCTGGTCAAAGCGCCATTTGTCCAGCCGCGCGCCGATCCGGCGAACGTCATCGGGCCGGACACGGATGATGCGATTCACCCTGACCGCGCTCGGCCGCCCGGATTTGTCCCAGGCGCCGGGGCCGATCTCCACCCAGGAGCGTCCCCAGCGCGCCTCTTGAGCAGCATCGCGGCGATGATCCTTGCTGCTCAGCGGCACGGCCAGCAGCCATCGCTGCTCGCGGCCGACGATGAGCACCGGACGGTCCTTGCCGCGGCTGAAGTCCTCTTCGTAGGGCACCCAGGTCCACACCACTTCACCCGGGTCGGCCAGTGCGTCAGAATGCGGGGCGTAGCTGATCGTGAACGGCCCGCGGTGATCGCCCGGGTAGCTGGACGTCGACGGCCGAGTGGCCGTGGGCCGGCGTCGAAACAAGCCGCGGATCAGTCGCAGCAGCAGCGGGGGTCTGGTCCTCACGTCCGGCAACGCTACCCCCAGATGCGTCGCTGCGGGCCCGTGGCAGGATGGCTGGCATGCGTCTGCCCGACCTCAGCTGGCCTCGATCCACTGCTCGCCTCACCATTGCTCCGGCGCAGCCGTCCGACGCTGCGGCGGCGTGGCGATGGCATCGCCGCCCGGAGATGAACAGCTGGATGCCGCGGTTGGTCGGCGATGAGACCTCCTTCACCGAGCATTTCGTCAGCACCGTGGACCGCACGCTGATCGCGACCATGGACGGCCAGGTGGTGGGCCTGGCGAAGGTCGCAGTCGAAGACGCCTGGGCACAGGAAGAAGTAGGCCCTCAGGCGGTCGATCAGCAGGCCGAAATCGGCTGGGCGCTGGACTCTGAGCTGCACGGGCGCGGCCTGGGTGGCGAACTCGCCGCCGAGTTGCTCTCGATCTGTTTCGACGGGCTGGGACTGCATCGTGTGGTCGCGGTGTGCTTCAGCGACAACACCGCCTCGTGGCGGGTGATGGAGAAGATCGGCATGCGCCGGGAGGCGCATTTCCGCGCAGACTCCTTGCACCGCGAACGCGGCTGGAGCGACTCCTACCTCTACGCCTTACTCGAGGACGAATGGCGTCAGCTGCGCTCAGCGCAGTCCGAGCCGGCGTAGGAGCGCTCCACCGAGCTGGCGCAGCGACCGGGATCCGGTGCTGACCTCTGCGACAGCATGCCGGCCACGGACTCGCAGCCGTTGCCGGGCCGAGGTCGTCCGCTCGCCCACAGTCACGCCCAGGGCGAAGCGTCCGTGCGGCAGCGGCGCGTCCAGTTCCACGCGTGCCCCCGTCTGGTCGCCGATCAACCTGCCAGCCAGGCCGGCTTCGGTACCGCGATCGCTGGTCAGTTGCAGGGTGAGTGGGATGCTCGTCCGTCCGTGAACCGCGGTCGGTCCCAGGTGGAGCACCGGACCCGAGGTGTCCACAGCGGTGATCCCAGCCGCGGCGACCACATTCTGTAGTCGCTGCGCGAGATCGAGCGACAGCTTGCCGCTCTGGTTGGCGTAGGCCACGGCGGCTACGCCGTCATGCAGCGCCGCCAGCGGACGGGTGTCGGTGAACACCGCGCTGCCCTTGGACAGCGCCTCCCAGCGGCTCATGGTGGTGAAATCCCACACCGTGCGATCCAGTGGCGCGCCCATCGCCGCAGTTGCCAGGTCGACGGTGGCCACGGTGTGCGCCGACGGAGTGACCTCGTCGGCGGAGACGGTCGCGAACGCCGAGGTCGTGCGCTGCGGCAACTGCCAGGTCACATACTCGGCACGGGCGCGCAGCCCGAAGGTGGGGACGAACCGTTCGATGCGCTCGGTGACGTCGAGCGATTCCGGGGGCAGCATCGCGTCCAGTGGTGCGGGGAAGCGCAGCCGAACCCGATCACCGCTGCGCGCGAAGGCGACGGTGTGCGCCGTGGCGCGCCGCCAGCGTGAAACGGCCTCCACCTCGAGGCGATCCTCGATCCACTCGACGCGGGAGGCGGTCGTCTTCATCGACAGGCCTTCGGTGGCGCGATGAAGGGCGAGCAACGCCTCGGGCTGGTTGGCCCGCAGGAAGCGCGCTCGCAGCTGGGAGAAGAAGCCGAGTCGCGCGTCCCACTCCACCGGGACGTAGGCGTCCTGGATGGCTCGGGCGCGTGCGAAGGCGGTCTGCACCTCCTGCGCCGACGCGTTCTGCAGCTGCCGGCCCAGGCGACGCAGCACCCGTCCCTGGTACTGGTGGATGATCATCGTCCGCCGCGGGATCGCCAGCGCGGGGCCGGACAAGGTGGCGTCGATGAAGGCCATCAGCTCGTCGAGCCGGTCCCAGAACTCGGCGTCGCTGGCTCCGTAGGTGCCGGAGTTGTTGGCCTGCGACTCCCACCACAGATAGATCGGGGTGTCGGCAAGGACGCCGACGCCCCGCTCAGCCTTGGCGTAGGCCTCGACGTTGACGTAGATGTCCTCCCACAGCTGGCGGCGTCCTTCGGGGAAAGTGATGTCGTTGGCGAGCAGGAACTCACGGCGGTAGACCTTGTGCGGCACCATCGGCAGGATCCGGCCGATCTCGTCGCCGGCCTTGACGTCGGCGGCGTTGCCGGCGGCCAGGGCATGCATCGCCCACCAGACCTCGGACGTCTTCGACTCCTTCGGGCTGATCAGGTCGGCACCGGTCTGATCAGCGAAGGCAATGATCCGGGCCAGCGCCTCGGGATACAGCGAATCGTCATGATCCATGTAGAGCACGTACTCACCGCGGGCCAGCCGGGTGGCGACATTGCGCGGACGTGAGGGCCAGCCCGAGTTCTCGATCTGTTCTACGCGCACATGCGGTCGCGTGGCGGCATAGCTACGCAGTCGCGTGATGGTGTCGTCGGGGGATCCGTCGTCGATCAGGATCACTTCGAACTGATCGGTCGGCAAGGTCTGCGCGTCGAGGGACGCAATGACGCGCTCTATGCCGTCTCCTGGGCAATACGTAGGGACGATGATGCTGATTCTTATGGCGTCATCAGACACGGACGGCCCGCTTTCGAAGGTGATCGGGAATGCTGCTGAATCGTAGTCGCCCGCGCGCTCGGGGGCACCTGCACACGGCGCCTCGGCGATTATGACCCCGGCGTTGATCGGTCGCGGTCCGGGTATATTGCCGATATGGCGGACATGGAGAAGCCGTTGCGCGGCCGTCCGGGAATGCCCGGCTGAGGTATCGCGTGCGCACCCCCAAGAGCACGTATCGACTGCAGATCACCGAGGACTTCGACCTCGTCGCTGCGGCGAAAACGCTGGCCTATCTCCGCGAACTCGGCGTCGACTGGGTCTACCTTTCGCCGTTGCTGGCTTCCGAGTCCGGCAGTGAGCACGGCTACGACGTCGCCGATCATTCCTCGATCGACCCGTCACGGGGACGGGCTGCGGGCCTGTCCACTTTGGCGACCGAGGCCCGCCGCCTGGGCATGGGCGTGTTGGTCGACATCGTCCCCAATCACGTCGGCGTCGCCCGGCCGTGGGAGAACGACTGGTGGTGGCATGTGCTCACCCACGGTCAGGACTCCGCCTACGCCGACGCTTTCGACATCGACTGGGCCTATGGCGAAGGCAAGTTGCGCCTGCCCGTGGTCGCGGACGAGGACCTCGGGCCGGACGGACGCGTCGAGGGGCTGCAGGTGCTCGGCGGTGAGTTGCACTATCGCGACCAGCGCTTCCCGCTGGCTCCGGACAGTGTCCGTAGCGACCAGGACGACCCGCAGGCCGTCCACGCGCGCCAGCACTACCGGTTGATCAGTTGGCGCGACGCCGACCGTACCCTCAACTACCGGCGGTTCTTTGCGGTGAACACTCTGGTCGCGATCCGGGTGGAGGATCCGGTCTGGTTCTCTCGTTCGCACGCGGAGATCAAGCGTTGGTTCGACGAGAAGCTGGTCGACGGGCTCCGCGTCGACCACCCCGACGGGCTGCGTGACCCGGGCAAGTACCTCGACGATCTGGCCGAACTCACCGGCGGGGCCTACGTCCTGGTGGAGAAGATCCTCGGCACCCACGCCAACGGTCAGCTGGAACTCGAGGAGCTGCCGTCCACCTGGAAGACCGCCGGCACCACGGGCTACGACGCCCTGGGGCTGATCGACCGGGTCTTGGTCGATCCGTCCGGACGTCGGCCGTTGACCGCATTGGAGAACCGGCTGCGGGGGCGCGAGATCGACTGGCGCCGGTTGGTGCACGACGGCAAGCTCGCCGTGGCCCACGGCATCCTCGCCTCAGAGACCAGTCGGATCGCCAGGGAGATCCTGGCGGCCATCGAACCCGCCGACCGCCCCGACCCGGGACAGGTAGCCGAGGCCGTCGCCGAACTGCTGGCCGACTTCGAGGTCTACCGCTCCTACCTGCCCGAAGGCCGGGAGTACCTCGAGCGCGCCTTCGGCTTCGCCTGGGAGCATCGCCCCGATCTCGGCCCGGTGCTGAACCAGGTCTACACGGTGCTCTCCGACGGCGCCGCGCCGGCGGCGCAGCGATTCCAGCAGACCTCGGGCATGGTGATGGCCAAGGGCGTCGAGGACGGAGCGTTCTACCGCACCTCGCGGCTGAGTTCACTCAACGAGGTCGGCGGCGATCCCAGCCTGTTCAGCATCAGCGTCGAACAGTTCCACGAGCAGATGGTGGTGCGCCAGCAGGAGTGGCCGTTGGCGATGGTCGCCGGGACCACCCATGACACCAAGCGCGGTGAGGGCACCCGGGCACGGATCAGCGTGCTGGCCGAGATCCCTGAGTTCTGGGACGAGGCGCTCGGTGAGCTGCTGGCCCTGGTGCCGGTGCCGGACGCCGGTTTCGCCAACCTGCTGTGGCAGGCCATCATCGGCGTGTGGCCGGCCGACCGGCAGCGTCTGTACGAGTACGCCGACAAGGCCATGCGGGAGGCGGGCGAACATACCTGGTGGACCGCGCCGAACCAGACCTATGAAGCCGCGATGCGGGCCTGTGTGGATGCCGCCTTCGACAATCCGCAGGTTCGCGCCGTACTCGACCGGGTCCTGGATCGGGTGGTGTTACCGGGCCGCAGCAACGCGCTGGCCGCCAAGCTGCTGACGCTCACCATCCCCGGCGTGCCCGATCTGTATCAAGGCAGCGAGCTGTGGGAGCACACCCTGGTGGATCCCGACAACCGTCGCGCGGTCGACTTCGACGCTCGCCGCCAGGTGCTGGCTCGGGTGCGCCTGGGGAATCGTCCGCTGTTGTCGGGTGATGTCGACGACCTGGGCGAGGTGAAGCTGCTGGTGACTCATCAGGCTCTCACCCTGCGTCGCGATCACCCGGACTGGTTCACCCGCTACCGTCCGTTGCCGGCAGAGGGCCCGGCCGCGGAGCACGCGCTGGCCTTCGGACGCGGCGGCGCCATCACCGTGGTGACCCGGCTCCCGCTGGGCCTGCTGCATCGCGGCGGCTGGGGCGACACCACGCTGCGTCTGCCGGAAGGCCGCTGGCGCGACCTCATCTCCGGACGCCTGGTCGCGACCGACGATCAGCGCAATGCCCGCCTCGACGAGGTGCTCGGCCGCTATCCAGTGGCCCTGCTGGTCCGTGAGCAGCGCCGGGCCGGAGAGCGTGGACGGTTCGATGTCTGGGCGCCGCTGCCGCAGTCGGTTCGGCTGCAGGTGGGCGACCGGGTGGTGCCGATGACCCGCGGCATCGACGGCTGGTGGTCACCGTCCGAGCCTGAGCCGCTGGGCAGGGTCGACTACGGCTATCTGCTGGACGACGATCCGCAGCCGCGCCCCGACCCCCGCAGTCGCTGGCAGCCGCATGGCGTCCATGGGCTGTCGCGCACCCACGACCCGGAGGCATTCACCTGGCATGACCAGAGATGGACCGGACGCCCGCTGTCGGGATCGGTGATCTACGAGCTGCACGTGGGCACCTTCACGCCCGAGGGCACGCTGGACGCCGCCATCGGCAAGCTCGGTCATTTGGCTGAGCTCGGCGTCGATTTCGTCGAACTGATGCCGGTCAACAGCTTCGACGGTGAGCACGGGTGGGGCTATGACGGGGTCGGCTGGTTCGCCGTCCACGAGCCCTATGGCGGCCCGGACGGCTACCGCCGCTTCGTTGACGCCGCGCATACCGCCGGCATCGGAGTGATCCAGGACGTCGTGTACAACCACTTCGGGCCGTCGGGGAACTATCTGCCGATGTTCGGCCCGTACCTCACCGAGACCGACGGGGTGTGGGGCTCCCAGGTGAATCTGGACGGCCCGGGCAGTACCGAGGTGCGCCGACTGATCTCGGACAACATCCGGTTCTGGTTCGTCGAAGCCCATGTCGACGCGCTGCGGCTGGACGCCGTCCATGCGCTGGTTGACGATTCGCCGACCCACCTGCTGGAGGAGCTGGCGATGGTCACCGCCGACTTGACCGCGCACCTGCGCCGTCCGCTGGGGCTGATCGCCGAGTCCGACGAGAACGACCCGCGGATCATCACCTCGCGTCAGGCCGGTGGCTACGGTGTCGACGCGGTGTGGAGCGACAGCTTCCACCACGCGCTGCATGTGGCGCTGACCGGAGAGACCGACGGCTACTACGTCGACTACGTCGGGCTGGCCTCGCTGGCGAAGGCCTGCGAGCGGGGATTCGTCCACGACGGCACCTGGTCGAGCTACCGCGGACGAGTGCATGGCAGCCCGCTCGACACCGGACGGATGCCGGCCTGGCGGCTGGTGGTCTGTTCGTCCAACCACGATCAGGTCGGGAACCGCGCTCGGGGTGATCGTCCAGAAGAGAAGCTCGACGACGACCAGCTGGCCTGCGCGGCCCTGCTGACCTTGACCTGCGGCTACACCCCGATGCTGTTCATGGGCCAGGAATGGGCGGCGAGTACGCCCTTCCCCTTCTTCAGCGATCACCAGGATCCCGAGCTGGCGCGCTCGGTGACCGAGGGCCGGTTGCGGGAGTTCGAGCGGCTCGGCTGGGAGCCCGATCACGTACCCGACCCGCAGCAGCCGGCCACCTTCGAGTCGGCCCGCCTGCGCTGGGACGAGCGCGATGGCGGCCGTCATCAGGTGCTGTTCGAGGTGTATCGGCATCTGATCGCCTTGCGGCGGCAGTACTCCGAGCTCACCAATCCGGTGATGGCCCGCACGCGCTGCGAGTTCGACGATCAGGCCGGCTGGTTCCTGATGCGCCGCGGCGGCTTGGCGATTGTGGTGAACTTCGCCGACCGGGAGAACCGCGTCGAGCTGGGTGGCCCGCATCTGCTGCGCTGGACCGGACCGTCCGGGGCGATGGCGGAAGGCAGCGTGGTGGTGCTGCCGCCGCACGGCGGCGCCTTGCTGCTGCCGCTGGAGCAGTAGCTCTCAGTCGGCGCGATAACGCGGCAGCGGGCCGTAGCTGACCGCGTCGACCGGTGCCGAGAAGGTCCCCCTCGGGTGCCGGCGCTGAGTCCAGGCGTCGAAGAACTCGCTGGCGGCGGGAAGCCAGAGCGCTGCCGCGCCGAGGACAGCCAGCGGGATGGCGGCCCAGGCGACCGGGCTGATCAGCAGGCCGAGCAGGCTGAGGCCGCCGCTGACCATGCCGGCCCACCGCGTCCAGGGGTAGCCGTGCCAGGCGTAGTAGCCGGTGATCACGGAGCTGACGACCATGGCGAGCACCACCACGGTCAGGCCGATGGACGCCAGGACCTCACGCAGGATCACCTCGCTGAGGCTGCCGGCACCGACCATGACCTGGCCGTAGATCCAGCTCGCCTGGGCAAACCATTGGATCGAGCCCCAGTAGACGCCGAGCAGTGCCACCGCCAAGGTGCCGGCCGAAAGCCAGCAGGCTGCGGCGGCCAGACGGATCGTCCAGGGACGGCGGGGTTCGCCGGTTCTCGGGTCGAGGGCGGCTTGTGCGGGGTTGGGACCGGCGGGGGGCAGGGTCGCGATCTCGTCGCTCGGCGGGGGTGCCGCCTGGGTGTCGTCGACCGTCATCTCACCTCCACCGATGCTTACCGGTCACCCAGCCTACGTCAGGCGGGGTCGGCCAGGACCAGCTGCATCGAGCGGCCCAGGGTTGTGACCAGATCGCGGCGCGACAGCCGGGTCAGGGCCGGCAGCTGCATGATGTCGCGACCGAGGACGAACCCGGCGACCAGACTGACGGCCAGCTGGGCCCGCTTGCGGGCGTCAGGCAGCCCCAGACCCTCAGCGACCTTGACGTAGATCTCCTTGGCCAGGAACTCGGTCAGCGGTCGGTGCGCGCCGCTGTCGGTGACCGCCGCCTTCAGCATGGCGGTGAACTTCTCCCGTGCCTGCGGAATCTCCCAGGTCTCCACCAGGACCTCGGCCGCCCGCTCACCGACCGACTCGCGCGGGCCGTCGAGAATCCGGGCTACCACGTCGGCGGGGTCGTCCAGCGGGAGGGCCAGCACGGCCTCGGCGAACAGCTCCGCCTTCGAAGCGAAGTAGTGGTGGATCAGTGCCGGATCGACGTCGGCTTCGCGGGCGATCGCGCGCAGCGACACCCGTTCGTAGCCGATCTCGGAGAACATGGTCAAGGCCGCGGCAGTGATGTCGCTGCGGGTGTCCACCCGGCCTGGCCGGCGCCCCCGTGGGCGGCTGGTGGTCACGTCCATGCCTCCTGGTTGTCGGCTTCTATGCTCGGCGTCATGACTGGTTGGCGATGGGTGATCTTCGATCTCGACGGCACCGTCGTCAATACCATTCCCCTCATTATCGCTTCCTATGACCACGCGCTGTGGCAGGTCCTGAAGGAGCATGCCGATCCGGCCGAGGCGCGAAGTTGGGTAGGGGAGACCCTGCGTGACACCTTCGATCGGCGCTATCCCGAGCGTGCCGACGAGCTGATCGCGGCCTACGTCGAGTTCAATCTGCGCGAGCTTCCGCGGTTGGTTGAGCGCTTCGCCGGGGTGGCTGAACTACTATCCGACCTGACCGCCGCCGGACTCACCATCGGGGTGGCCACCTCCAAGCGTCGCCACTCCGCCGAGCTCACTGTGGCGAACGTGGGCCTGGAGTCGGCCCTGGACCTGACCGTGACCATGGAGGACACCGTCGTCCACAAGCCGAACCCCGAGCCACTGCGGCTGGCCGTCCAGCGCCTCGGCGCCGAGCCGGAACGCACGGTCTACATCGGCGACGCGGCCGTGGACGTGCTGGCCGCCCGCGCGGCCGGTCTGGACGTGATCGCAGTCACCTGGGGTGCCGGCCTTCCGGCCGCCCTCGCCGAGGCGCGTCCGACGGCCTTGGTGGACACCGTCGACCAGTTGCGCGCCCTCTTGCTGCCCTGAGCAGCTGTTCGGATCGGCGTCCGAATCGTTGGCCGCGCCGCAACGACTCGGCTGAACGCAACAGCGCCCCCGTCCCGCAGGACGAGGGCGCCGCGTGATGCGCTGATCAGGCCTTCATCGAGCCGGTCTCCAGGAACCGGGCGTGCCAGCTGAGGGCCTTGTTGAGGTCGTGCGGGGTGTGGGCGGAGTTGGCCGCCTTCTCCGCGGCGGCCACGTACTCCTCAAGCTGCGCCTTGTAATCGGGGTGTGCGCAGTTCTCGATGATCACCTTGGCGCGCTTGGCCGGGGACAGGCCGCGGAGGTCGGCCAGGCCCTGCTCGGTGATGATCACCATGACGTCGTGCTCGGTGTGGTCGTGGTGGGAGACCATCGGAACGATCGCCGAAATGGCGCCGCCCTTGGCCGTCGACGGCGTCACGAAGGTGGAGATGTAGGCATTGCGGGTGAAGTCGCCCGAGCCGCCGATTCCGTTCTGCATCTTCGAGCCCATGATGTGGGTCGAGTTCACATTGCCGTAGAGGTCGGCCTCGATCAGCCCGTTGCAGGAGATCACGCCCAGACGGCGGATCGGCTCGGGGTGGTTCGAGATGTCCTGCGGCCGCAGGATGATCTTCTTGGCGTACTCCTCGGCGTTGTCGTTCATCTTCTCTGCGTACTCAGGGCTGAGCGAGAACGCGGTCGCCGACGCGACCGTCATCTTGCCGGAGTCGAGCAGGTCGACCATGCCGTCCTGGATCACCTCGGTGTAGCTGGTGATGTTCTCGAACGGGCCCTCGAGCAGGCCGGCGAGCACGGCGTTGGCGATGTTGCCCACGCCGGACTGCAGCGGAAGCAGGTTCTTCGGAAGGCGACCCTGCTTCACCTCGTTGGACAGGAAGTCCAGCAGGTGGCCGGCGATCAGGCGGGACTCGTCGTCCAGCGGCTTGAACGGGGTGTTGCGGTCGGGTGAGTCGGTCTCCACGATCGCGACGACCTTGGACGGGTCGATCTTCATGGTCTTGCTGCCGATCCGGTCACCGGCGGTGACGATCGGAATCGGCACCCGGTTCGGGGGCAGTGCGACGCCCTCGTAGATGTCGTGCATGCCGTAGAGGTGCTCGCTCTGCCAGCTGTTGACCTCGAGGATCACCTTCTCCGCGGAGCGGATCCAGGTGGTGTTGTTGCCGACCGACGAGGACGGAACCAGCTCGCCGTCCGCGGTAATGGCGCTGATCTCGATGACCGCGACGTCCATCTTGCCGAGGAAGCCGGCCCAGGTCTGGGGGCCGGAGTGCGACAGGTGGATGTCCTGGTAGCCGGAGATGCCGGCGTTGATCTTGTTCCGCATGATCGGATCGGACTGGTAGGGCATGCGGTAGCTGATGCCGTCCACTTCCGCGAGAGCGCCATCGAGCTCGGGAGCGGTGGAAGCACCGGTGAAGACGCCGATCATGAACGCTTCGCCGCGTTCGTGGGCCGCCTTGATCTGGGCGGCGAGGGCGACCGGAACGGCCTTGGGGTAGCCGGAGCCGGTGAAGCCGGAGAACCCGACGTTCATACCGTTCCGGATGATCTTGGCTGCGTCCTCCGCGCTGCAGACCTTGCTGCGGAACTCTGGGTTCGCGATACGCGACATGTCTCTCCTTGACAGTGGTTGGGACAGGCACAGGGTACAGATTGTGGGGGTAGTTGGTAGACGAAAGCTAGCTTTTGTCCGCGATCACTGTCCCGGGCATGTTTGTATTATCAAGGGGCGATAGGTCGTTTTCGCGGGCCGGTCGGCCTAGCACGGCTCCAGCATCGGCGCTGACGGCGCCCGACGGGCTGGACGTGGTCTGCACGCTGGGGCCGGTGGGGATATTCTGCGCGCGCTCGGCGGATGCCCGACATCGGGCCGAGCACCCGCCGCGCGGAATGGCGGAAATGAAGCCGCGGAAATGGCTCCCTCTATTGCCAATGATGTCATGACGAAATAGGGCCGAACCGGGGTGCGAGCGGGTCTCCCCAGGCGGATCAGGCCAGCGGAGCGGTCGGACGGATCACCAGCCCGGTGCGCAGCTTCGGGGTGAAGAAGGTCGACTTCGGCGGCATCAGCAGTCCCTCCCGTGCCGTGCGCTGGATTTCGGCCAGCGAGGTCGGCCGAATGAGCACGCCGGCAGTCACCGTTCCCGAACCCACCAGCTCGATCATCTCGGTGAGTCCGTGCTGGTAACCGACCTCTGCCGACGACGTCGCCAGAGCGTGTTCGAGGTAGGCGCCGTCCAAATGGCGGACGCCGACGAAGGCTTCCGGCCGCGGGATCAGCCATTCGGCGGTGCCGTCAGGGGCGAGCAGCATCAGCCGGCCGAGCTGCACCATCTGCGCCAAGGTGGCCGGGGTGGGGGAGGGTGCAGCCTCGAGGGTGAAGCAGCCGGACAACTCCGCGCGCAGCTGCGCGAACGTGATCCCGGTGTAGACCCGATGGATCGCCTCGATGCTGAGCTGGTCGTCGACCAGCTCGTTGATGAAGGTCAAGGTGTACTCGGCCTCGGTCTGGGTGCTCGCGGTGGCTGTCCGCACTTGGTCGCGATAGGTGCGTGAGATCGCGTAGCGATGGTGCCCGTCCGCGATCAGGACGTCGTCGCTGGCGATGATCGCGGTGATGGCCGCGATCCGCTCAGGGTCGCTGATCCGCTCGATCTGGTGAACGACGCCGTCGGTGGTCATCGAGCCCAGCGGCTCGCCGGGTGCGGCGAGCGCTGCGGTGAGCCCGGACGCCAGCGACAGCCCCCAGACCGGGGAGAGGTTTGCGGCGGTGGCCCTGGTCAGATCCAGACGGTCGGTGACGGCCTTCGGCGTGGTGCGCTCGTGCGGCAGGACGCCGCCGGCATCGACGTCGACGACCTCGAGCCCGGCCAGCACGCCGGTGATGGCGCGCTGCGCACCGGTCGCGTCGACGAAGCTCATCCGATAGATCGTCAGCGACGGCTGGTCGTCCACCGTGAGGGTGCCGTCGGCGAGCCAGGCTCGGAAGGTGTCGGCTGCGATCTGGTAACGATCCTCACCTCCGGTGGGCACGTCGACATGAACGATGTTGTGCTGATCGCGTCCGGCCAGCTCGGCGACGTCGACCGGGGAGAGCACGTCATACGGCGGTGCGATCACCGCCTGCAGGTCGGTTCCTGCGGCGTAGCGGATGGCGTGGAACGGCGCGATCTTCGGCATGGCGCACACGCTAGCGGACGTCCGCCCTTGACCGGGATGGGGGCCCGCAGCGCTGATTCAGGCCTGCCGAACGTGCTCCACGTTCGCCAGGTACCAGCGGTAGGTTTCGGCCAGCCCGTCGGCCAGTTCGATCTGTGGCTGCCAGCCCAGAGCTGCCAGCGCGGAGCTGTCCATCAACTTGCGCGGGGTGCCGTCCGGCTTGGCCCGATCCTGCACGATCCGGCCGCGATAGCCGACGACGTCGGCCACCAGCCGGGCGAGTCCGGCGATGCTGACTTCCGAGCCGCTGCCCACGTTCAGGTGTGAGAGCCGCTCGGTCTGCGGCGTCCAGTACTGCTCAGCCGGCAGGCCCTCGACGTAGACGGTGGCCGCGGCCATGTCATCGACGTGCAGGAACTCGCGCAGCGGCGTCCCAGTGCCCCAGATGACGACCTCGTCGGCTCCGGCCAGTTTGGCCTCGTGGAAGCGCCGCAGCATCGCCGGCAGAACGTGGGAGTTCGTCGGATGGAAGTTGTCGCCGGGGCCGTACAGGTTGGTGGGCATCACCGAGCGGTAGTCGCGGCCGTACTCGCGGTGGTAGCTCTCGCAGAGCTTGATGCCGGCGATCTTGGCGATGGCGTACGGCTCGTTGGTCAGCTCCAACGGCCCGGTCAGCAGCGAGTCCTCGCGCATCGGCTGCTCGGCCAACCGCGGATAGATGCAGCTGGAGCCGAGGAACATCAACTTGTCGATGTCGTGAGCGTGAGCCGAGGCGATGATGTTCGACTCGATCATCAGGTTCTCGTAGAGGAACTCGGCCGGGTAGGTGTTGTTCGCGCCGATGCCACCGACCTTGGCCGCAGCCAGGTAGACCTCATCGATGCGGTTGTCGGCGAAGAAGGCGCGCACCTGAGCCTGGTCGACCAGGTCGAGCTCGGTGCGGCTGGCGGTGACCAGTTCGACCTCGGGGTCGGTCGACAGCAGTCGCGCGATGGCCGAACCGACCATGCCGCGATGTCCGGCGACGTAGACCCGGCGCATCAGTTCGCCGCCTGCGGCGGAATGTCGTAGCCGTGCCGTTTCAGCAGGGCCAGCTGGCGAGCCTGTTCCAGGTCGCCGGCCGCCATCTCGGCGACCAGTTCGGCGACGCCGATCTGCGGCACCCAGCCCAACTCGGCGGCAGCCTTGGACGGGTCGCCCAGCAGGGTCTCGACCTCTGCCGGACGGAAGTAGCGCGGATCGACCCGGACGATCACATCACCGGGCTTGAGATCAGTCTCGGTGCCGGCCGCGATCTCGTCGACGATGCCGATCTCGTCGACGTCGCTGCCCTCGAACCGGAGCCGGACGCCGAGCGCCTGCGCCGTCCAGGCGACGAATTGGCGCACCGAGTACTGCTGGCCGGTGGCGATCACATAGTCGGTGGGGGTTTCCTGCTGCAGCATCAGCCACTGCAGCCGGACGTAGTCCTTGGCGTGGCCCCAGTCGCGCAGCGCGTTCATATTGCCCAGGTAGAGGCAGTCGTCCAGCCCGGTGACCACGCGCGCCAGGCCGCGAGTGATCTTGCGGGTCACAAAGGTCTCACCGCGGCGCGGCGACTCATGGTTGAACAAGATGCCGTTGCAGGCGTACATGCCGTAGGACTCACGGTAGTTCACCGTGATCCAGTACCCGTAGAGCTTGGCGACGCCGTAGGGCGAGCGTGGGTAGAAAGGCGTCCGCTCGGTCTGCGGTACCTGCTGCACCAGACCGAAGAGTTCCGAGGTCGACGCTTGGTAGAAGCGCACCTTCTCGGTGAGCCGCAGCAGCCGGATCGACTCCAGCAGCCGCAGGGTGCCCAGAGCGTCCACGTCGGCGGTGTACTCGGGTGCCTCGAAGCTGACCGCGACGTGCGACTGCGCGCCCAGGTTGTAGATCTCGTCCGGCTCGACGGCGCCGATGATGCGGGTCAGTGAGGTCGAGTCGGTGAGGTCTCCGTAGTGCAGGAACAGCCGGGCGTCCTGCTGATGCGGGTCCTGGTAAATGTGGTCGATGCGCTGGGTGTTCAGCTGCGACGCGCGGCGTTTGATGCCGTGCACCTCGTACCCCTTGGCCAGCAGCAACTCGGCAAGGTAGGAACCGTCCTGCCCGGTGATCCCGGTGATCAGCGCCCTTTTCGGCATAGAAGGGTCCTTTCGTCCTCCAGCGCGGAGGTTGTCGGTGCGACCCGAGGGTCGCATGATGACGTTACAGCCACGGCATCAGCGTCGACTGCATCCAGACGATCACGGTGTCGAGCAGGCCCTTGAACGGCCAGCCGGCGAGATTGGCCGGTGTGGGGGCGGCGTGCGGAATGCCCCACAGGCTCACGAACAGTCCGACCGACAGCGGGTTCCACAGCGGTGACTCGCTGAGTTTCGGGTGGCAGGCCATGATGCAGATCGTCACTTCCATAATCAGGATGTGGATCCAGCGCCCGTAGTCGATGCCCAAGACGAACAGTGGCGCCACGCCGACGGCGCAGGCCACCAGCCAGGGCCAGTAGCGTCGCAGCCAGGGACTCAGCACGATCGGGAGCAGGGCGAGGGCCAGCATCACCAGGTAGCCGCTGTGGACGGCCAGGTTCTCCCGTACCAGGCGCAGGCTGTCCTCGGTGGTACGACCCATCCAGGTGATCGCGCCGGTACACAGCCGGTCCGGGTTGAGTCCGTGGTCGACAACGACCTGGCACAGCGCCCCCGGGGTGCCGGCGTCGCCGTGGAACACCACCGAGACGCCGAGGGCCGCCGCGCCGATGGCCGCGTATGCTCCGGCGAGCGTGCGTCGAAAGCCCAGCACGCCGTCACTGAGCAGCAAGAAGCCGACTGCCGGCAGCAGGAAAGCGAGTGACTCCCAGCTGAAGACGCCAAGAATCCAGGCCAGCAGTGATCCGCTCACCAGTGCCAGCCGGATTCCACGGCGATCGGCGCGGCGCGCGAAGGCCAGCAGCACCAGGGCGAGAAAGCCGATCGTCTCCTTGCGGAAGCCGCCGAGCGGATCCCAGCCGATGAAAGGCAACGCGGCGGGGGAGCAGGCCACGGCAATCGAAGACCAGGAGAAGTTCGAGCGATTCAGATAGTCGATCACGTAGGCGAACAACGGCAGGTAGAGCGCAAGCTGAACGGCGAACAGGATCCACAAGGTGGCTTGGCCGGCCGGCGCGACGGCGAACAGCAGCTCTCCGAACAATCCGCGGCGGACGAAGGTGCCGGGGTAGCTGATCAGCCAGTCACCGGCTTGATGGTCATTGCCGCCAGCGGCGATGACTGCGGCGTAGGCGTTGACCGCGGTGTAAGCGCTGATGGCCAGCACGGCGAAAGCCAGCACCAGACGCCACCAGCGCGGCGTCGGCCGACGCCAGGCAATATGTACAGCCCTCACCATGGGTAGCACGGTAGCCGAGTCGGGCTCGGTGGCGTCGGTCGGGGGATCGGGACCGACGCCACCGAGGCTCGGGTGGCGGCCAACCGGCCTCGGCCGGAGCATCCGCACGAACCGGAGCGTCGCAAGGCCGAGCTGTTGGCCGATCGAGTGGGTTGCGATCGACGGTCGGTCACAACCCGCGAGCGGGTGTTGGGGCTGGGACGGGTGCCTGAAACCGCTGCGGTGAGGGCCGTCACGACCGCATCACAAAGCTGGGCTGTTTCAGCCATTACCTGTATTTACCCCCCGAGGTACCGCCATTGTCATCGCATCTCGACAACGTCTTGATGGTGCGCGCCCTGGCAGTAAGTCGACTACATCTTTGTCGCCGGGAGCGCGGCCGCGCAAGTGCCACGCGCCGGCGTGATCAGGCTTTCAACGCAGCGGCGAGACTGCGCTGCAGGCCGGCAATTGCTGCGGGCTCGGAAAGCACGGCCCGACGGTAGGCCAGTCCGGACTCGCCGAGCTTGCGTCCGAGTTCGTGGTCTGCGGCTAGGGCTTCTGCTCCGGCGAGTAGCGCGGCCGGGTCATCGGCCCCGACAACCATTCCAGCGCCGGCAGCCTCGAGTTCTGCTGCCGTGACGCTGTCGGCAGATACCGCGGCGAGCACGGGAAGCCCTGAGCTGAAGTAGGTAGTCAACTTGCTCGGCACCGACATCTCGGTCATCGTCGGCAGCTCGTTCACCAGCAGGGCATCGGCATTGGCCAATGCCTCGGCGAACGCGTCCTCTGGCAGCGGATCGATGAACGTCAGGTTGGGGTTCGACCCCATCGCCTCGAGTGCTGAACGACGGTGGCCGTCGCCGAGCAGAACGAAACGCACCGCGCTTCCGCGCTGGGCAGCCAAGGCGGACGCCCTGACCACATTCTCCAGGTGTTGCTTGCTTCCCATGTTGCCGGCGTGGAGGACGATCACCTCATCGCTCGACCAGCCCAGACGCTGCCGCGCTGCCGCTGAGCGGGTGGTGTTCTCCGCGACGTGCGACCAGTTGCGGACCACGTCCACGCGCTCGGGATCCACCCCCAGCCTGGTGGTGATGAACTCCGCGAATCGGTCATGGATCACCACGACCCGGGTCGCGCTGCGGAGCGTCCAGGCCTCGACGCGCTGGATCACTCCGGCAAGTCCGGTTGCCTTGCCCGTCTGGGTTGCGCCGAGGGTGTAGATGTCTTGAACCCAAACGACGGCAGGAACGCGCGTCAGGCGGGCGCGCGCAACGACCAGTGCTGTGCTCAGCAGCGGCGGAGTGATGCTCATCACCACGTCGGTGTGATGCCAGCGGCGCAGCGCCGCCCGCAGACCGAAGACGACCTCCATCAGGGAGCGGCCGATGACGCTTCCGCTGCGGGGAACCGGGTGGCGCAGCCGCAGCACCGGAATCTGGTTGATCCGTTCCCTGCGGGTAAGGCCGGTGTAGCCGTCGGCGATGCGCCACTGCGGATAGTGCGGGTATCCGGTGATGACCTGAACGTCCTCGCCGACGCGGTGCAGCCCCTCGGCCGCGCCGGTCGCGTACGGTCCGACGCTGGTCGGTTCCGGGGCATAGTTGATGCCCACGAGCGTGATCTTCATGGCTCAGCCTTGGGCCGGCGGCAGGCTGCGCAGGCCGGCGATCAGGTCGGCCAGGACGCCGATCGGCGGGTCGATGGCTGCGAAGGCGGCTGCGAAGGCGCGTCGCGGTGAGCCGACGGGATCGGCGATGTCGTCGTCGTCCTGCGCTCCCGCAGACAAACCGCGGTTCCGGTTGGCGAGCTGGGCCAGTGCGTCCAGCGGCCCGTCGGCCTGCAGGCGGATCTCGCCGACGGGGTCGAGCTGGATCAGGCGGACGAACTGGCGCAGTGTGAAGGTCGCATTGCGACGCTGTGGTGCCAGCCGGGCGACCAATCGACGGTGTTCACGCGAGGCGGTCAGGATCAGGCCGGCGGCCAGGATCTTCTCTGCGGTGAGTTGTGAGGCCACGAAGCCGTCGGCATCGATGCCGCGGTTGCGCAGTTCAGCGGCGACGTCTCGGTGGACGGGGGAGCCGGTGCTGGCGTAGGTGCCGGCCGACGACAGCGGCAGACCGACCGCCATTGTGCCGGCCAGCCGGTTGGCCAAGGTGAGCTCCATGAACGGCGACCGGGCGATGTTGCCGGTGCAGACAAAGAGGATGCCCGGGGTGGACGATTTCTGGCCCCTCATCATCAACCCTTCTTGATCGCCGCAGTGATGGCGGCAGACAGCTTCTTGTAACCGGCGTTGGTGGGGTGAGTGCCATCGGAGGTGAACCACTCCGGGTGGCCCTGCAAAGGGTTGCCGACCTCGACATAGCGGACGCCGCTGGCTTGTGCGGCGGCCTGCAGCTCCCCGGCGATCGTCTGCATACTCGCCGGCATCGGTGTCGACCGCCACAGCGGCGAGATCACCAGGATCTGCGCTTTCGGCAGGGCTTTGTGGAGCGTGCCGAACAGCTGCGACGCCGCGGAGGAGACCGACTTTCCGGCGTCGTTCTGGCCGCCGGAGATGACCACGATGTCGGGCTTGGCCGCGATCGCTTGGTCAGCCATCTCCACGAAGGTCGGGCAGTAGGCGAGGCCGCAGCCGCTGACGCCGGAGGAGGTCACATAACCGGTGCCGCCCCGGCCGAGGTTGACTTCCTTCCAGCCGAGGCTCTCAGCCACCCCGGCCGTCCAGCCTTGGTCGCCACCCACTCCGGCCACCAGCGAGTCGCCGAGAAAGACCGCCTTCGGTGAAGCGGCGGGCGTGGCCGAGCTGGCGTTGGCTGGTTTGGCCGAGGGCACCACGTAGTCCAGCGGCTGAGCGGAGACCTGACTGTTGGTCATCAGCACGGTGATCGCCAACACCGCGGCGGCCGCGATGACGGCGACCGCAGCCTTGATCACCGGCCGCCAGCCCTGCGGCAGCAGGTCCCGCAGGCCGGTGCGTCGTGAATGATCGGAATAGGCATAGGCATAAGGGCGCGACGCGTCCTCCTTGGCCAGGTTGAGCACAGTGCCGAGGACGGGGACGTCCGCGACCGCAAGCGCGCCCATGGCCTGGCGCAGTTCGGCGGTGTGGACCTTGCCACCGCCGACGATCATCACCACTCCGCCGAAGATGCGGCCGATGATTGCGGCGTCGGTGACGGCCGTCAACGGCGGGGTGTCGATGATGGTGATGTCGAAACGCTGGCTGATCGCCTGCAGTGCCTCCTGGCCGCGGACCGACCCGAGCAGCTCACTGGCATTCGGCGGCACGGTGCCGACCAGGATCACCTGCAGGCCGTCCGGCCCCCAGGTCTGCAGCGTCTCGTCGATTTGGCACTGGCCCACCACGATGTCGCTCAGGCCGGGACCGCCGGTCAGGTCAAGCACCCCTTCGAGCCGGGGACGGCGAAGGTCGGCTTCGACCAGGCAGGTGGACAATCCCTCAGCCGCGAAGGCCGCGGCCAGGTTGGCTGCCGTGGTGCTCTTGCCCTCGCCGCTGACCGAAGAGGTGATCACGAACGTCCGGTGCTCACCGGGCAGGAACTTCAACGCGGTCCGCGCGCTGCGGATGCTCTCTGCGCGCAGCGACAGCGGCAGTGCGGTCACCGCGATCGGGTGCCGGGAGAGTTTGCGGTCCCGCGGGACGCTGGCCAGAACGGTTGCTCCGGTGAGGGCCTCCACCTGGTCGCTGGTGTCGACCCGGGCCACCACCAGTTCGGTGACGATCAGATAGGCGACGGAGAGCACCAGGCCGGCCAACAAGCCGAGCACCGCATAGAGCGGGATATTGGGCGACGACGGCTTGTCCGGGACGCTGGCCGCCTCGATGACGTCCGCACGAACGGGTGCGCCCTTGACGTCGTTGACCGTCGGGCTGAGTTCGGAGACCGCCGTCGACAGGTTGCCGGCGATGGCGTTAGCCATGGCCGCGGCCTTGGCCGGGTTGTGATCAGTGACCTGGATGACGATGAGGGACGTGTTCAGCGGAACGTCGACCTCGACGTTCTTGCGCATGTCGTCGAGGCTGATGTTCAGGCCGAACTGCTTGATCACCGGCCCGAGGACGATCTCGCGAGTGACCACGGCCGCGAAGTTGCGGGCCTGATCCTGGGAGAAGGTGCTGCCCTGTGCCAGATCGCCAGTGCTCTGGCCGCTGGTAACGGTGACGAAGACATCGGCCGTTGCGCTGTACTTGGGAGCCTGGACGCCGGCGATGATCAAAGCCAATGCGGTGCCGAGGAGTCCGGATAGGACGATCAGCAGCCACTTGCCTGCGAGCACGCGAAGGACCTCTCGGCTCCCCATAATCCCCCTTTTTCGGAACCTAACAGGAGAGAATACCTGGTCGCCGCTACGCTGGCACAGTCGCAATCGCGCTGAGAAGGGGGCCGTGTTGAGCGATCTCGCAGCCCCGGATGCTGCCATCGGACGGGGATCTCCCGGTATCCAGACTCTGCTGCTGACAACGTCGATCGCTGTTCTGGCCGTCGCTCTTCCGGTCTCGCTGCTGTTGGTGCTTCCTGATGTGGGTCGCAGCCAAGGGTGGGTCATCACCACGGTGATCGGAGTGTGGGCCGGAATTCGGCTGTCGGGAGTGTGGGTGAAGGGCGAGCCCCGGCTTTTCGATTTCTTCTTCTGGCTGTTCACCTACATCTTCATCGGGATCGCCGCGACCGCCGTGATGCGGACCGGCCAGATTCCCTACACCACGCCGGCCATCGACTCGGCGCTGGACGTCCCGACCGCTCTGGTGGCCCTGGCCGGTGTGATCGCCTACGAACTGGGCTTCTTTCTTCGATGGCTGTCGGGGCGGCATCGCCAACGCCGCCTCGAGCTCAACGTCTGGGGCACCAGCCCGCTGCGCGCTGGAGTGCTCTACGTGGTGGGTCTGGCCATGGGCCTGTACTACGTCAGCCGACTGGGGCTGTCGACGATCTTCTCCAATCGGGCCACCGCCACTTTGGCGCAGTCGTACGCGTGGAGCGACTCGTCGGTGTTCGCCATCGTCTACGCCTTGGCCATTTACCCCATGCTGGTGGCTGTCGGGGCCTTCGTGGTTGCCTGGAGAGCGTTGCCCCGCGGCCACATCGGACGGCTGCTCTATCCGGTTCTGATCGCCGTCGGCGTCGGGGTGTTGATGGTGGTGGCCAACCCGCTCACCTCGGCCCGGTACACCGCGGGCACGGTCGCCTTCGCCCTGGTGGTCTTTGCGGGTCTGACCACCACCTGGCGTCGCGCCCGGCTGACCATGCTGGGAACCATCGGTGCGTTCTTGTTCCTGTTTCCGCTGATGAACGTCTTCCGTTACGACTACTCCGAAGTCGGCCAGCGGCAGAACTTCTTCAGCGAGTACCTGAACAACCCCGACTATGACGCCTTCTTCCAGATTTCCAACGCGTACTCCTATCTGAACGCAGGGCTGATGGTGCCGTTTCGTCAGTTCCTGGGCAGCCTGTTGTTCTGGGTGCCGCGCTCGTTGTGGCCGGGAAAGCCGGAGGACACCGGCATCATGCTGGCCGACTTCCGCGGCTACAGCTTCACCAACCTGTCCGCGCCGATGTGGGCGGAGTTGCTCGTCAACGGCGGGTACATCGCGGTCGTGGTCGGCTTCGTCCTGCTCGGCGCGCTGGTGCGTTCGCTGGACGACCGGATGGCCCCGGCGCACGCCCTGGGCGGCTGGTGGTGGCTGGTGGGGTCCGTGCTACCGGCCTACACCCTGATCTTGTGGCGGGGCTCCTTGCTGCAGGCAACCGGAGCCTTCGTGGTGATGATGGTCAGCTTGGTGTGGGTGCGGCGGCGACGGCAGCCGAGTACCGCTGTGCCAGTCGCTCCGCAATAGCCGGCATCGCCAACTCGGTGCGCACCGCAGCGCGGCCGCGGATCCCGGCGGCGGCTGCGGCGTCCGGGTCGTCGAGAAGCGAGCTGATCGCGGCGCTCAGCTGCTCTGCGGTCGCGTCAACCACACGTCCGGCCTGGTGTTCGGCGACGAAGCCGGCCAGGCCGCAGGTATCGGTCAGCACCACGGGACGACCGACGCTGAGCGCCTCGAGAACGCTCATCGGATAAGGCTCGTCAACGCTGGGCAGCACGTAGACGCCCGCCCGGCGCATCCGATCAATGGTCTGGGACGGTGGGATCGGCCCTTCCCAGGCGATATCGACCCCGGATTCCCGTGCCGCGTGGACAGCGGCCTCCACCCGCGGCCCTTCGCCTTCATCGGGGCCGACCAGCCGGAACCGGTTGCCGGGGTGGCGCCGGCTCACCTGGACAGCAGCCTCGACGAAGGCCACCGGCCGTTTGCGAGGAGCCAGCCGGGCCAGATACAGCACCTCCAGCGGCGGTGAGAGCTTCGGGCCGGCTTCCGTGGCGGGAACGCCGTTGGGGAGGGATTCGAAGGTGAGATCACCGGCGACCGCGCGCAGCTGCTCTCGTTCGAAGCCGGTGAGATGAAAGACGCCGGACGCCCCACGCAGCAGCCTGATGGTCAGCATCGCGTCCAGCGGGCCGGCCAGCGGGTTGGTCGATGGATCGATCATTCCGTGCGTCTGGACGAAGTAGGGCACGCCGGCCTTGCGGACGCGGGCGGCGGCCGGAAGGGTCACCAGGTCGCGAGCGAGATGGATGTGCGCCACGTCGAAGTCGGAGGCGCTGCGGCGCAGCCAGCGCAGCATGCCCGGTGCAGCCAGCCCGGCAAAGCCCGTCCCGGGAAGGATCGTGCGCACCGGGAACAGACGCAGCCCGACCCCGTCCAGTTCAGTCGGGGGCTGCTGGTAGCCGCGGGTGCCGGCGGCGACGGTGACCTGGTGGCCGGCAGCGATCAACGCGGCGGCCTGGTTCACCGCGACCCGGACCGGTCCGCCGTAGGCGCCGTCCGGGCTGATCAGCGTGACGACCGACAGGATCCGCATCAGCGCGCGCTCTTGCGCTGGGCGACCGGCGCAAGCACAACCTCGCCGGGGGCGACGTCCTTCACCACCAGGGCGGTGGCGCCGACGGTGGCGTTGTCGCCGATGGTCACGCCGCGCAGCACCGTAGCCCGGGCAGCCACCCAGGCGCCGTCGCCGATGACGATCGGTGCATTGTCGAACTCGAACGTCGGCGAGGCGGCATTGTGACTACCGGTGCACAAAAAGACGTCCTGCGAGATGCAGGTGTTGGAGCCGATCGTGACCGGCTCCAGATTGAGGATCCAGACGCTGTCCCCGATCCAGCTGTTGTCACCGACGGTGAGCTTCCAGGGCCAGTGAATGCGCACCCGATGGCGAATCAAAGTGTTCTCGCCGATGCGCGCGCCGAACGCGCGCAGGATCCGGGCGCGCAGGGACGGCGGGCACCACCAGTGCTCCAGGAACAGCCCGGACGTGGCCAGCCAGGCAACCTGCTTCAGAAACGACCCCCCGCGGTCGTAGCCGGCGCCGGTGAAACCGGCCAGGGTGAACCGTGACTGCATGGCAGCAGCCTAGCGGCGGGTCGTGGACTGGCCGTGGGGAATTCCTGCTGAGGGCTGGCGTCGCCGCCGGTGAATCCGTTCATTCCGGGTCGCCGGCGTGTGTGACAATCAACAGCGTGCCCGCTTGGCCGCCGACGGGTACTGGTTGGAGGGCGGGATGCGGGTCTTCGCAGGCCTCAACAAGCTGGTCGGGTTCGGCTTGTCGATGGCCATGCTCGCTGTCGCTGCCCTGATCGCCATCCCCGCGATGATCCGCACCAGCGGTGAGGTGGCCTGGGGAGCGATCGCCCTGGGCCAGTCGATCGGCGCCATCGGTGCGATGTTCGTCCTGTACGGGTGGAGCGTGTCCGGCCCGACGGAGGTGGCGCGGGGTAACCGCAGCGAACAGCTGACCGAGTTCCTCTCGTCCTTGAAGGTGCGCTTCTTCCTCTTCCCGATCGCGGCGGTGGTGTTGGTCGGGATTTCAGTCGCGCTGGCTCCGGTGCGTAAGGACCTTGCCGCGATCGCCACCGTGGTCACTCTGCTCACCGGTCTGATTCACAACTGGTTCTTCGTGGGCCTGGCCCGCCCTTATGTCTTGATGCTGGTGGAGACGATTCCCCGGCTCGCCTTCACCATCGTCGGCATCGTCGACATGGAGCGCGGCGCCGATGCCGGCGTCGGCCTGCTCTGGCAGGGGGCTGGACTCCTGGTGGGCACGGCGCTGTCGACCGCGTGGATCCTGCGACAGCTTGCAGAGGAGTTCCGCAGCAGGCAGAAGCTGCGACCGATGCGCGAGCTGCTGGTCGCGCACGGCAATGGCGTGGCCTCAACCGTCGGTTCGGGTGTCTACGGCACAGCGGGTCTGGTCGTGGTCACGATCGTTGCGCCGACCGCGCAGCCGATCTACGCGTTGGTCGACAAGCTGCACTCGCAGATCCTGGTCGGGCTGTTCCCGATCATCAACGTGATGCAAGGGTGGGTGCCGCGGGCCGAAGACCCGGCACCGCGAGCCCGCCGGGTGATGGGCTTCGGGTTGGTGATGGCGGTGGCCATCGGCGTCGGTTCGGTGCTGATCGGACCCTGGCTCCTGCACTACTTCGGCGCGCAGCGCCTCGTGCCCACCTTCGCGGTCATCGAGATGATGGGTCTGGGCTTGGGTGTGCACTTCTATGTCGAGACCCTGGGGCATGCGATCCTGGCCACCTATCGCCGGCTGCGTGCGCTGGCGTGGTCTGTGGCCATCGCCACCGTCGTGGCATTGCCCCTGGTTGCGGTCGGGGCGAGCATGGCCGGCGCGTTGGGCGCGCTGGCCGCGGTGAACCTCGGCTATCTGATCCGGCTGGCCATCGTGGGTGTGGCCTCGGCGCGTTGCGTGCGCAGCGGGGGACCGGCCATGGGCGGGCCCGATCCGATCGCTGTCGGCGAAGAGCTGGCGTGATTCGTCCCGGAACGCCGACGCGCCCGGGACCGTCGAAACGGTTCCCGGGCGCGCATCCCCCGGCATGCGGTCACTTACTCATCACGGCGTGGTAGGAAAGATCCTGCTGTTCCGTCGTGAACGCGACCGCGTCTTGTGTGGTGACAGTTGCCACCGGTGAGCCGCCCCGGCTGGCCGTTGCGGTGAAGTAGCCCGTTGCGAGATCGAAGAGCTGTGCGTTGGTCCCGGCTGGAGCGTTGTAGCTGTAATCCTTGCCGGCGATGGTCACCGTCACCGTCGCCGCAGCGGTGAGCATCGTGAAGACCTCGATCTTGTCGCGGGGGCGCGTCTGGGCTGGGTTGTCCGGATTCCGCAGGGTCATGACGCCGGTGTACGAGGTCGGCAGCGTCGATGCCTTCTGAATGCGGTGGGTGATGATGATCCGGTCCTTGGTGATGGACGGGTACGAACCGGTGCGGTACTTGGTGAGGTAGTACTTGTTCAGTTCCAGGAAGGCGTAACCGTGGTCGGTGGACGGGGCGAAGCTGGTTGACTCCGAGTAGTCGTTCCAGGTGGTCATCATCACCAGATCGGCACCCTCGGACGTCGCTCGGTTCCACGTTGCCCGCAGCGTCTCGGTATTGGACGCCTCGTCGTAGATCCGCTGGTTGGGCCGCTCGTCCTGCACCGAGACCGGCTCCATCCACGGCTTGCCCAGGGCGTGCGCCTTGGCCACCCAGTTGGGCCAGTAGGCCTCGTTGCTGGCGATGTTGGCGTCCCGAATGCCCCAGTTCGCGAAGGCGACGCTGACATTGTTGAACGCGTCCATGTATTTGGCGTCGAGGAAGATCGGCATCAGCGCCGCGGGAGTGTTGTACTTCGTCCGCATGGCGGTGAGCATGTCCTGGTAGAAGGACGCGCTGTGACCCTCGGCGTAGAACGGCGCAATCAAGACCTCGCCGGTGCTCAGCCTGTACACCGAGCTGTACTTCGACAGGGCAGCCATTCCTCGAGCCAGCTCATCGGCGGAGATGTTCGGCATGGCGGTCATGTCCGGCATCAGCATCACCTTGAACGAGTCGGACAAGGCGCTGGAGGCCTTCATCAGCTTCTCGATCAAGTAGTAGTTGCGATCGCTGGAGTCGGTGGTCAGCACGCAGGCGGTGAAGCCGTTCAGGCCGTAGTCGATGGCCTGCTTCACCTCGGTCAGCATGTCGGCGTATTGGTAGTCGCCGCTGATCGGGTCACGGGGAACCGGGCGGTCGCGCAGCAGGCCGCCGACAGCAGCCCATTTGTTGTTCTCCCCGGACGCTTTGAGGTAGTTGACCGTGTAGTAGTCCTTGGACGGAGGCATGTTGTCCAAAGACAGCGGGTAGGGCGGGAAGTAGAGCGCGAACACCGGCTTGCCGGAGATTACGGTGCTGGTCGGCGGGGGCGTCGTCGGCGTCGTGGTGGGGGGCGTGGTCGGGTTCTTCGTCGGGGTGCGAACGATAACCCGGAGACTGGGCCGGCGATTGAGTTTGATGACCTTGTTGCTGCCCGATCGGGTGATCCGGATCGACAGGCCGGATGCTGCGTAGGCGGCTGCCACGTTCGCGCGCAGCGTGATGGTCACCGTGCCGTTCCGCTTGGCCTTGGCGCTGCCGAGGGAGGAGCTGACGCTCGGACGGCTACGGAAGGTCACTCGGCTGCCGCTCCAGCCGTTGTCGATGGCGTGCACCCTCAAGGAGCCTGAACCGACCTTGCTTGCCTTGGTCTGGATCTTCAAGGTGGCGCCGACGATCTGGTCGCCCGCCGCGAGCTTGATGCCCCCGAAGGCGTAGTAGGCCGCGTAGCGGGTGCGGTTGACCTTGGGGGCGCGCACGTTCTTGTGGCTGGTCTTGGTGTGCTTGCGGTCGGTGTAGGCGTTGGCCTTTGCGGTCGTGCTCACCGAACGGGTCGAGCTTGAGGTCGCGCTGGTGGAGTCAGGGGTGGGGGTCGCCGCTGGTGCCGCCGAGGGCGTGGCGGTGGGGGTGGGCTGCGTGGGAGCCGGGCTGGTCGCGGTGGGATCGCTACTGGTCGTGGGCTGTGGGGTGGCGTCGGTACCGGAGTCCGCGCTGGCGGTCGCGGTGGCGGTGGGCTGGGTGCTGTCGTCCGCGACGCTAGGCGTGGCGGCGGGGATGGCGCCGGTGAATGCGAGCGCGAGGACTGCAGTTGCGGAGACAATCGCCGAAAGGGGACGGCGAATACCGGTTCCGCCAAGCGTGGGGGGCATGGCTTCCTGCCTTGGTGCGGTCGTACGGGTGCTTCAATACGACCCGCGGAATGGCGAGTGGGTGGCTCGCCGTCCCCCCCGAACGGGTATGCCGTCACGCTATCATCGGCCGACCCTCCTGGCCACCCGAAAATGCAGATTCCCACACCCTCGCGGAATATGTCCCCCAAACGGGTGACCCCTAGTCAGAGCCGCAATCTCGGAGGGTCGCGGATCGCACAGATGTGATTTGGGAATCAAATGTGCCAATGTCGGGATAGGGGACGGTAATCCGTGCGCAATGGGCCGGATTCGGCCCAGCGGCGGGCATCGCAGCGCATACTGCACCGCCGCTGCTGGATTCGTGTCGTTCGGCCGCCTGAGGGCGGTTTTCCGCAGCCGAGGTGCCGTGTTGGTGCTGGGCCCGGGTGGGGCGGTGGTGGGCACGGCCTGCGTGCTGCGCGCCTCGGCGAGGCGCGGATCGGTGCCGGTCGTCGCGCCGCCGGCGTCGGACGGCGGACGTGGGCGTCCAATCCGTGGGCCGTGCGGTGAGCGGGATGAGCCTGAGCCCGCAAGCGGGTAACCTCTGGGGCAGGCGTTCGTGCATCGGTCTCGCTCCACCCGATGTGCGGTACTAGGTCAGGGTCGATCTCGCCAGGAGAGGACGCCGGCCACCGATCGGAGCCATGAACAGGAGACTCAGAGTCACGATGACCGACAAGTATGTGTACGAATTCAGTGAGGGCGATGCCTCGATGAAGAACCTGCTGGGTGGCAAGGGCGCCAACCTGGCAGAGATGACCGGGCTCGGCATGCCGGTTCCGCAGGGCTTCACTATCACGACCGAGGCCTGCACCCAGTACTACGCCGACGGTGAGACCATCAACGACGCGATTCGCGCCGAGATCCTCTCTTACGTGGCGAAGTTGGAAGAGACCACCGGCAAGAAGTTCGGTGACCTGGACAACCCGCTGCTGGTCTCCGTCCGCTCCGGCGCCCGGGCATCGATGCCCGGAATGATGGACACCATCTTGAACCTGGGCATGAACGATGAGGTTGCCGCCCGGTTCGCGGAGAAGACCAACAACCCGCGCTTCGCCTACGACTCCTACCGCCGGTTCATCCAGATGTACTCCGACGTGGTCATGGAGGTCGGCAAGAGCTACTTCGAGAAGCTCATCGACGAGATGAAGGAAGACCGTGGGGTCAAGCTCGACACCGAGCTCACCGCGGACGACCTGAAGGAGCTCGCTGAGAAGTTCAAGGCGCAGTACAAGAGCGCTGTCGGCGTCGACTTCCCGTCCGATCCGGTCGAGCAGCTGTTCGGTGCCATCAAGGCCGTCTTCCGCTCGTGGGACAACCCGCGCGCCGTGTACTACCGCCGCATGAACGACATCCCCGGCTCCTGGGGCACCGCGGTCAACGTGCAGTCGATGGTGTTCGGCAACACCGGCGACACCTCGGGCACCGGCGTCGCGTTCTCCCGCAACCCGGCCACCGGCGAGAAGGGCCTGTTCGGCGAGTTCCTGATGAACGCGCAGGGCGAGGACGTCGTCGCCGGTATCCGCACCCCGGAGACCATCGACCAGCTGAAGGCAGAGAACCCGGCGGTCTACGACCAGTTCGTCGAGATCGTCACCCGGCTGGAGAACCACTACGCCGACATGCAGGACATGGAGTTCACCATTGAAGAGGGCAAGCTCTTCATGCTCCAGACCCGCAACGGCAAGCGCACCGCCGCCGCCGCCTTCAAGATCGCCTGCGATCTGGTCGACGAGGGCAAGATCGAGCCCAAGCAGGCCGTGGCCATGATCGATCCCAAGCAGATCGACGCGCTGCTGCACCCGCAGTTCAACGCGGCTGACCTCAAGGCCGCTGCCGTGATCGGCAAGGGCCTGCCGGCCTCGCCCGGCGCGGCCACCGGCAAGGTCTCCTTCAGCGCCGAGGATGCCGCAGCGCGTGGCAAGAACGGCGAAGCGGTCATTCTGGTTCGCCTGGAGACCACGCCTGAGGACATCGAGGGCATGCACTACGCCCAGGGCATCCTGACCGCCCGCGGCGGCATGACCTCGCACGCGGCTGTGGTCGCCCGTGGCATGGGCACCTGCTGTGTCTCCGGCCTGGGTGACATCACCTTCGCTGCCGACGGCAAGACCTTCACCCTGGGCGGCAAGAGCTACGGCGAGAACGACTGGATCAGCCTCGACGGCTCGACCGGCAATGTCTACGGCGAGCAGATCGCGACCGTCCCGGCCGAGATCGGTGGTTACTTCGGTCGGATCATGGAGTGGGCCGACCAGTACCGCACCATGAAGGTCCGCACCAACGCCGACACCCCGGCCGACGCCAAGCAGGCCCGTGAGTTCGGTGCCGAGGGCATCGGCCTGTGCCGCACCGAGCACATGTTCTTCGAGACCGACCGGATCGCGGCCATCCGCGAAATGATCGTCTCCAAGACGGTCGAACAGCGCGAGGCCGCCCTGGCCAAGCTGCTGCCGATGCAGCGCGGTGACTTCGAGGGCATCTACGAGGCCATGGAGGGCTACCCGGTCACCGTCCGCCTGCTCGACCCGCCGCTGCACGAGTTCCTGCCGACCGACGAGGACGACATCAAGGCGCTCGCCGCGGACATGGGCATCACGGTGGACGAGCTCAAGGCCGTCATCTCCTCGCTGCACGAGTTCAACCCGATGATGGGCCACCGTGGCTGCCGCCTCGACGTGACCTACCCCGAGATCGGCGCCATGCAGACCCGGGCGATCATCGAGGCCGCGATCAACGTGCAGAAGCGCCACCCCGAGTGGACCGTCGTGCCGGAGATCATGATCCCGCTGGTCGGCGAGGTGAAGGAGTTGGCGTACGTGAAGAGCGTCGTCACCGCCACCGCCGACGAGATCATCGCCGCCTCCGATGTGAAGCTGGAGTACAAGGTCGGCACCATGATCGAGATCCCGCGCGCGGCGCTGACCGCAGACGAGATCGCGACCGAGGCCGAGTTCTTCTCCTTCGGTACCAACGACCTGACCCAGATGACCTTCGGCTTCAGCCGTGACGACGCTGGCAAGTTCCTGGACGCCTACTACGAGAAGAAGATCTACGAGAACGATCCGTTCGCTCGTCTCGATCAGGTCGGCGTCGGCAAGCTGGTCAAGATGGCCGCCGACCTCGGCAAGCAGACCCGCCCCGACATCAAGCTGGGCATCTGTGGTGAGCACGGTGGCGATCCGTCGTCCATCGAGTTCTGCCAGACCGTCGGTCTGAACTACGTCTCCTGCTCGCCGTTCCGGGTGCCGATCGCGCGCCTGGCTGCAGCACAGGCGGCGCTGAAGCAGGCCTGAGTTCCTGATCGCCCGCGGGCCCGGTCCACAAAAGGACCGGGCCCGCGGTGCGTTCTGTGGCCGGCCGGTCGATTCAGGTTGCGGCGACCTCGGGTGCGGCGTCCGCGCCGTCGGTCGAGCTCCGCGCGAAGAATCGGCTGCGCAGCCTGGTCAGTGATGGATCGTCAACGCACCCAGGGGCCTGCGGCGTTCGATGTCCTTCTTGCTCACCTTCTGCGTGGCCAGCCGCTGCACGCGGTGCCAGCTCCCCGAGCGCCACTGTGACTGTACGGTGCGAACAACGCAGCTGCCCGTCTCCGACTCGGGGCAGGTGGCGCGCCAGGTATTCACCAGGCGCTTGCCGTGCGACGTGAACAGGCGATACCCGCCGAACAGGCTGCCTTCGGACGGCGCGAACCAGGCCGAGGGTTCTGCCGTGCTGGCGGTCGACGCCGGCCCGCCTTCGCGCACCAGCTTGCCTTTGCTCCAGGTCAGAACCTCCAGGCCGAGCCCGTCATCGCTGTGGGTCTCGAACAGCAGTTCCGCGCCGCGACGGCCGTCGATCTTCGCCCAGCCGTACCACGGCTTGGTGGTCTGATAGGTGGGGATCTCGAACGTCACCGAGCTGCTGCGGCCGGTGGCCGTCGTGACCCGCACCAGCCAGATCGTCCACTCCATGGTGGAGGAGTCGGTCTGCCTTCCGGCGTCGTAGACGGTGATGGTGTCCCGCCGGCCGTCGCCGTCGACGTCGGCGTGTTTGGTCTGGACGAGTGTGGGCTCAGACGTCGCCGGAGCCGCTGGTCGTGGGGCCGCCGACGCGGGGGCGGTCGCCAGCGGAGCGCAGAGGCCGGCGGCGAGGACGATGGATACGGCGAGGGTAGGTCGCATGGAAGCTCCTTCACTGGGGTTGGCCAGAGCGTAGGGCCGAAGGGAACTGCGTTCACTAAGCGATGTGATCGGATTCTCAGGCGCTCGCGAGGTCGAGACGCATCGGGGCTGGTCGCGGTGTTCTGGGTGAAGGCAAGCTGAGGAAAGCTGTGCCAAGTTTCTCGTTTTCGGTGTCGTTGCCGGTCTGGGGTGGCGACCGGGCTGAGACTGTGCGGGTGAACCGACGAGCCTTTCTGATCGGCGCCGGTGCGGTGCTGCTGGCTGGCTGTGCCAAGAGTGAGCCGGTGGTGAGCTCCTCGGCGTCGCCGTCGGCGGGTCCGTCAGCTTCGGCGAGCGTGGCGCCGACGATCGCCGCCGAGAACTCCGCCACCGGCGCGTTGCTGGGCGCGCTGCTTGCCGGTGCCGGCGCGAAGGCCGGCTCTGCGGCGACCGTGGTGGCGGCCGGAGACGACTGGCTCGACGCACTGGGGGCCGGGCGCGTCGCGGCGGTGCCGATCTGGGCGATGACCGTGTGGGGGCAGTTGAGTGACGACGAGGAACCGCCCGCCGATGTGTTGTCCGACCTCGCCGGCCTGGTCGGCGACTCGGTTCGGGTGCTGACCCCCGGCCCGACCGACGGGGGCCTGGTGTGGATGGCGGCGCGCGGGGCTCCGGTCACCTCGCTGGACGAGCTGGGCCGTTTCGGCGCAGGCAAGAAGGCGGCCGTTGCGGCGCTGGCCGTCGATCGTTCCGACGGCATGGGGGCGCTCAACGCGATCTATCGGACCAACTTCTCCGCGCTGGTCCAGGACGATCCGCTGCTGCGCGCGCAGGCCGTTGCCGGCGGCCAAGCGGCCATCGGCGCGTTCCGCAAGACCGAGAACGTCGGCGACGCCGCGGTGAGTGCCCTGGCTGACCCGGACAAGGTGTGCAGCCCTGACCAACTCGTCTTGGCCGTCAACGCGTCATTTGCCGAGCAACGCCCGCAGGCGACGCTGGCGCTGAACGCGGTGATTCAAGCGCTGAACAATGACCAGCTGATCGACCTTCAGCGCCAGGTGATCGCGCAGAACTCCGTCGACACCGTGGCTGCGGCCTGGTTGACCGCCCATGGATTGGGCTGAGGTTCAGTAGCCGCTGCTGGTGCCGCCGGCCAGAACGGCGGCGGTACCGGAGAGTCCCAGCCGGGTGGCCCCCGCCTCAATCATGGCGACGGCGCTGGCCCAGTCGCGGATGCCGCCGGACGCCTTCACGCCCAGCCGCCCGCCGACCGTTGCCGCCATGAGCTCGACAGCGTGCACCGACGCCCCACCGGCCGGATGATAGCCGGTCGAGGTCTTGACGAAGTCGGCGCCGGCGGCTTCGGCGGCCTGGCACGCGGCCACGATCTCGTCATCGGTCAGAGCTGCGGACTCGATGATCACCTTGAGGAGGGCGGCGCTGCCGACAGCGGCCCGGACGGCGGCGATCTCGGCCTGGGTTGCGTCGGCTCGTCCGGCCTTGAGCAGGCCCAGATCGATCACCATGTCGACTTCGTCGGCGCCCAAGGCGACCGACTCGGCGGCCTCGGCGGCCTTCATCGTCGGGGTGTGCTTGCCGGACGGGAAGCCGCAGACCGTGGCCACCTTCACGGAGCCCAGGTCGGCGGTTACCGGCAGCATCGCCGGAGAGACGCAGATCGAGTAGGTGCCCAGTGCGACCGCTTCGGCGGCCAGCGCGACGACATCGGCGTGCGTCGCGGTGGGGGCCAGCAGCGTGTGGTCGACATAACGGGCCAGTTCGGCAGGAGTCATGGTCACGGCAATGACCCTACCGTTTTCGGACCACCGCACTGGTCGCGGCAGGTGGACGCGTGGAGGCGTCCGTGCGTCGCGGTGGGCCTGGTCGCTGCGGTCCGATCGCGCAGGAGACCTCGGGCCGGAGTGGTCAGCGCTCGGTGACCGAGAACTGACGGCGGTAGGCCTGCGGAGCGGCGCCGGTGATCCGGCGGAAGTGGTCACGCAGCACGACGGCGGAGTTGAAACCGACGCGGTCGGCGATGACCTCGACCGGATCGTCGGTGGACTCCAGGAGTTCGCGAGCCGCCAGCACCCGCTGCTGGATCAGCCACTGGTGCGGCGTGGTTCCGGTCTCGGCCGCGAACCGCCGGGCGAAGGTGCGCTCACTCTGGTTGGCGCGGCGCGCCAGCGTGGCCACCGTGTGCGGATGCTCGAGATTGTCTCGGGCCCAGTCGAGCAACTCGGCGAAGCCGTCGCCGCGGCATTCGGGTACCGGGCTGGGCAGGTACTGCTGTTGGCCGCCGTCGCGCTGCGGCGGCACCACCATCCGGCGGGCGATGCGATTGGCCGCAGCCGCTCCCAGTTCTCGGCGCACCAGGTGCAGGCAGGCGTCGACGCCTGCCGCGGTGCCGGCGCTGGTGATGATCTGGCCGGTGTCGACGAACAGCACGTTCGGATCGACCCGCGCCCGGGGGTGCCGACGCCGGAGCTCGTCGGCGTAGAGCCAGTGGGTGGTGCAGTCCTGGTCGTCGAGGAGTCCTGCCGCGGCCAGCACGAAGGCGCCCGAGCACATGCTCATAATGGTCGCGCCCTCGTCACGGGCCGAACCGATGGCCTCCAGGACGTCCTTCGGGTAGGCGGTCTCGGCGGTGATCGGGGTCGCACCGACAATGACCAGGTCACTGCCGGCCACGTCGTCCAGGCCGTGCGGGGCCACGATCTGCACGGCTGAGGTGGTGTTCGTGGCTAGGGGACGTCCGGGCTCGGATGCACAGATCCGCAGGTCGAAGGCCGGCAGCCCGTCGCCGGTGCGGTCGATGCCGAACACCTCGACCGGGACGCCGAACTCGAAGACGGCGACCGGTTCCACCAAGACGAGACTGATCCGCTCTAGGGCCATGACAGTCATGATATGGCGCGAATCCTTCGGTAGCTGGCGTTCCGGCCACTGGTGGCAGCTTTGTTGTGAAGAAAGGATTGCTGCCATGGTTGCACTACTGATCGTCCTCGTCATCACCGTGGCTCTGATCGCGGCGCTCCAGCCGGCTCATCGGCGCTCGTGGCGTCCGGGGTTCGACTCACGTGTCGACCGTGACTGGGCGCGGCTGCACGAAGAACTCGACCTCCTGCAGGGCTTCGAGCCGCCGACGCCGCCTCCGCCGCCGGCCGTCCCTGTCTGCCAGGACGACGAGCGACCGGCGGCCGCCTGAGACGCGGCGCTCCGGCCTGGTCTGAGGTCGGGGCGCCGCGCCACAGTCAGGGCCGCCGGTGCATCAACAGGCGCAGCGCCACGAAGCGCAGTCCGGTGGCGGCTGCATTCGCGATCACCAGCACGATCAGCTCGACGAGATGACCGGCGTTCGGCGCGAGGGTCGCCAGCACCCACAACGACCCCGACGTCAGCCCCAGAGCCATCGCGAAGGCCGCCAGTCCGCCGAGTTGGTGCTTCACGGCATCGTCGCGACCGTGGATCCCGAAGGTGAAGCGGCGGTTGGCCGCGGTGTTCAGCACGGCGGTGACCAGCAGAGCGGCCAGGTTGGCCGCCTGGGCGCCGAAGGGCCGCAGCACCAGGTAGAGCACGAAGTACGCCAGAGTGCTCACCACCCCCACCGCGGCAAAGCGCAGCAGCTGGCCGAGCATCCCGGCCGGAACGCCGGGCATGGCAGGCGGAACGCCGTCGCGGGTCAGTTCCGTCCGCACCCGGTCCAGCGGGATGCTTCTGGTGGCGAAGCCGCGCAGCAGGCGCCACACACCCTTGAGATCCTCGAGCGCGGTCGCGACGATGTCGACGGTGCTGCCGGGGTCGTCCACCCAGTCGACGGGCACTTCATGGATGCGCAATCCGGCCCGCTCGGCCAGAACCAGCAACTCGGTGTCGAAGAACCAGTTGTTGTCCTGCACCAGGGGAAGCAGCTGGCCGGCCACGTCACGGCGAACCGCCTTGAAGCCGCATTGCGCGTCGGAGAAGGACGCCCCCAGCGCCGTCCGCAGGATCAGGTTGTACGAGCGCGAGATGAACTCCCGCTTCGGGCCACGCACCACTCGCGAACTCCGACTCAGCCGAGAGCCGATGGCGACGTCGGAGTGACCTGAGACCAGTGGTGCGACCAGCGGCAGCAGGGCCTTCAGATCCGTCGACAGGTCGACGTCCATGTAGGCGACCACGTCCGCATCCGAGGCCAGCCACACCTGCCGCAGCGCCCGTCCGCGACCTTTGGCGTCCAGGTGGACGACCTGGAGCCGTGGGTGACGAGAACTCAAACGCTCAGCGATCTGGAGGGTGGTATCGGTGGAAGCGTTGTCGGCAATCACGATGCGGTAGTCGTACGGGAATGTCTCGGCCAGGTAGCTGTCCAGACGCAGCACCGAAGCGGCCAGATCCTGCTCCTCGTTGTAGACCGGAATGATCACGTCGACCCGGGCGGTGCGCACGGTGCGCGAGGCCGGCTGCGGTAGGGCGAGGTGAGAGGTCATCGTCGCCACCTCACTTCGTTGCGGTCAGGTCGTAGATGGTGGTGTTGTCGACCGTCGTCGCCGTGAAGTTCTCCGCCACCCAGGCAGCGATCTGCGAGGCGGCGTCCGAGCCGCCGTTGGCCTGACCGACCGATCCGCCGATGTAGTAGTGGATCTTGCCGGCGGCGACGTCAGCCTGGAACTGCGCCAGCGTTGGTGACGGATCCGAGCCATTGAAGCCCCCGATCGCCATCACGGCCTGGCCGCTGGCCAACTGGTAGCTGGCGGCGTTCTGCGATCCGGTGGTGGCGGCCACCCAGGTGAAGTCGGACGCATTGGTGGTCAACAGGGCCAGGACCTGTGTCGACACCGTGGCGCCGCTGAGGAGTCCGCCCATGCCGCCCCTGCCCATGCCGCCCCCGCCATCGGGTCGGCTCGGCGGCTGACCGTTTTGGCCCGCGCCCGCCGGCGGCTGGCCGCCCGGTCCGCCCATCCCTGCGGGACGCCCGCCGCCGCGCCCGCCGCCGAAGCCGCTGACCGGGCCGGCGGTGACGATCGAACCGGTATGGGCGGTTGCCGCGGTGTTGAGTGAGTACGCCAGCGGGCCGACCAGTCCCGCGGCCAAGGCGGACGTCAGCACGGCACCGGCGAGACGGCGCGGCAGCTGATCGGTCCAGATCATGGCCAGGCCCGCGAGGGTCCCGATCACGAAGGCCGCCCAGCCGAGCGCCCCGTACCAGCCGCCGGCCTGCTGCAGCAGGATCAGTGCCCACACCGCCGTGGCGATGCTGGTGATGCCGAGGGTGAGCCGAGCCCAGGCGTGGGCGCGCTGGGTCCACACGGCGGCGCCGCCCACGGCCACGGCTCCGCCGATCGCCGGGGCCAGGGCCACGGTGTAGTAGTCGTGATAGATACCAGCCATGAAGCTGAAGACCATCGCGGTCACCGCCAGCCAGCCCAGCCAGATCAGCGCGGCCCCGCCGAGCGCCTGACCGGGAGTCTGGACACGGTCCTGACGCGTCGCCGCCCGATGGGAACGCGCGGCGATCACGACTGCCGAGCCCGCCAGGATCAACGCCGCCGGGATCAGCCAGGACACCATTCCGCCCGAGACACCTTCGAACATCCGCAGGATGCCGGTGGTGCCCCACATGCCGCCCGCTCCGCCGGCGCCACCGACCGAACCGGTCTCGTTCCCGGTCAGCCGTCCCAGCCCGTTGTAGCTGAGAATCAGCTCAAGCAGGGAGTTGTTCTGCGAACCGCCGATGTAGGGGCGCATCGACGCCGGGGTCAGCTCCACGACGGCCACGTACCAGCCGAACGAGGCGACCGTCGTGACCAGCGCGATCAGCAGATCGACCAGCTTCTTCTTCCACGCCGCCGGCGCCGCGAACCAGTAGGCGACCGCCAGGGCCGGCAGCACCAGGAAGGCCTGCAGCATCTTGGTCAGGAACCCGAACCCGATCGCCACCCCGGCCAACGCCAGCCAGCCTCGTCCAGCCCGCTCGCTGGCCCGGACGGTGAAGTAGCTGGCCAGCAGCATGGTGAACACCAGCAGCGCATCGGGATTGTTGAAGCGGAACATCAGGGTGGCCACCGGGGTGAGGGCGAACACGACGGCTCCGGCCAGCGCCGCCCAATGGGCGCCGCGAGCCGTCAGAGGGTGATTCCCCTGGTCGGCCCAGCGCCGCAGGCTGCGACGCACGGTGGCGTAGAGGACGCCAACGCTGGCGACTCCCAGCAATGCCTCCGGCAGCAGGATGCTCCACGAGCTCAGGCCGAACAGCCGCACCGACAGACCCATCAGCCACAGGGCCGCCGGAGGCTTGTCGACGGTGATCGAGTTGCCGCCGTCCAGGGAGCCGAAGAACCAGGCCTCCCAGCTGGTCGAGCCGGCCTGCGCGGCGGCGGAGTAGAACGAGTTGGCGTAGCCGGAGATCGACAATCCCCAGATGTAGAGCGCAGCGACCGCAATCAGCAGGACCGCCACGCTGAACCGGACGACCCGGTCGGGTCGTTCGTCGACATAGCCGAAGTGAGGCACGGTGTTCGTGCCGTCGGCCTCGGAGCCGGCCGCTGGCGTGATCTCGGTGAGCGTCATGGCTCAAGGAAAGACGCCCGGTCTGGGCTCAGCGTCTGCTCAGCCTGTGAGGCAATTGTGAGCGCCTCGCGGCGGTAGCGGCGCGTGCCGGCGCGGTCAGGCGAGCGGCACCCGGACGGTGAAACAGGTGTAGCCCGGATGCGAATCCAGACTCACCGTACCGTGATGAGCCTTGATTACCGCTGCCACGATGGCCAGCCCCAGGCCCGTCGACGATCCGCCGGCCTGACGGACGCGGCTGGCGTCGGCGCGGGTGAACCGCTCGAACACCTTGTCCTGGATCTCGGGGGCCACCCCGGGCCCGTTGTCGATGACCGAGATCACCGCGAAGCCGTCCTCCGCCCGCAAGGAAGCGACCACGGCGGTGCCGGCAGGCGTGTGGGTGCGGGCATTGGCCAAGAGGTTCGCCACCACCTGATGCAATCGATGCGAGTCGGCCATCGCGGTGATGACCTCCTGCGGCAACTCCAGCGTCCACTGGTGGGTGGCGTCGGCCGCGCGAGCGTCGCTCAGCGCATTCAGCACGATCTCGGTGA
This sequence comes from Propionicimonas sp., assembly GCA_036788135.1. GTDB lineage: Bacteria > Actinomycetota > Actinomycetes > Propionibacteriales > Propionibacteriaceae > Propionicimonas. The sequence goes on along the minus strand of DAIQNZ010000001.1, from coordinate 436,039 downwards.
CGTCGACCGGCGCCAACTGCAGCGTGGGTTGGGAGTCGAGTCGCGCCAGCAGCAGCAGGTCCTCGACCAGCGCCGACATGCGCACCGACTCGGCCTCGATCCGGGCCAGCGCGTGGGCGGTGTCTTGCGGCAGCTCGTCCTGGCCACGGCGGGTGAGCTCGGCGTAGCCCTTGATCGAGGCCAGGGGATTGCGCAGCTCATGGGACGCATCGGCAACGAACTGGCGCACCTTCATCTCACTGCGATGCCGCGCGGCCAGGGCGCTCTCGACGTTGTCGAGCATGTGATTGAACGCCAGGCCGACGCTCCCGACCTCGCTGGTCGGGTCGGCATCAGCCGGCGCCACCCGGATCGGAACGTGGCCTTCGCCACGCTCCAGGGGAAGGTTCGATACCTGGGTCGCGGTGGCGGTCAGCCGATTGAGCGGACGCAGGCTGGCCTCCACCACGCGGCGAGTCGCGACGAAGGCGGCCAGAATCACGCCGAGAGTGATCAGCAGGGTCATCACCAGCTGGCTGAGCATCGGCTTGGTGACGTCGGTCATCGGCAGCGCCACCACGCTGTAGGTCGGAGTCGTGCGGACGATCACCCGGTAGAGACCCTCACCCTGCAGGTTGATCGTGGTGGGCACGCCGGTCGCCGGCAGCTTGAGCAGCTGCTCGTAGGCCTGGGCACTGACAGTGCTGCCCGAGGAGTAGTAGCGACCCTCGTAGTAGTCGATGCGGATCATGCCCGAGCCAGTGAGATCACCCGGGTTCCGGCCGGCGAAGCCTCCGTTGAACGGTCGGCCCGAAGCCATCTGCAGGCGCTCGTCCTGCTCGCGTTGCAGGATCTGATAGCTGGCCAGGCTGGTGAAGGCTCCCAGGACGACGGTCAACAGCGCCACCAGCGCGGTGACGCGCAGCACCAACTGGCGGCTGAGGGTCCCTTTCCCCATCGGCGCCGGTACGGTGGCGCCGACCTCAACCGGTGTCATTCGACCGCCGGTTTGAGCACGTAGCCGGCCCCGCGCATGGTGTGGATCATCGGCGGACGGCCGGCGTCGATCTTCTTGCGCAAGTAAGAGATGTAGAGCTCGACGACGTTGGCCTGACCGCCGAAGTCGTAGTTCCAGACTCGATCGAGGATCTGCGCCTTGCTGAGCACCCGGCGCGGGTTGCGCATCAGGTAACGCAGCAGCTCGAACTCGGTGGCCGTCAGGTTGATCACCTCACCGGCCCGGGTCACTTCGTGACTGTCCTCGTCCAGGCTGAGATCGCCGACGACCAAGGACGAATCGGCGCGCGCCGTGGTGGCGCCGGAGCGGCGCAGCAGTGCGCGCAGCCGTGCGACCAGCTCCTCCAGGCTGAACGGCTTGGTGACGTAGTCGTCGCCGCCGGCGGTGAGTCCGGCGATGCGGTCTTCCAGGCCGTCCTTCGCGGTCAGGAAGATCACCGGAACGTCGGGCTGCTCTGCTCGAATTCGACGCATGACCTCCATGCCGTCGAAGTCGGGCAGCATCATGTCGAGCACGATGGCGTCCGGGCGTGCTTCGCGGGCCGCCTTCACCGCGGCCAGACCGGATGCAGCTGTGGTGACCTCCCAGCCCTCGTAGCGCAGCGCCATGCTGAGCAGTTCGGTGAGGCTGGTCTCGTCATCGACGGTGAGGATGCGGATCGCGGTGCCATCGGGTCGCGTGAGTGGCTGCAGTCCGCTGCGTGCAGTAATCGCCATGTGTGCACTCTCCCAGCGTGAGGTGGGGCACCCCTAGTAGTTCCCTGTGAAAATCCTATGTCTATCGCCGGCGCTGCGGGGCGTGATCGGCGAGAGGGCGATCCGAGGGTCGCGACCGCTCAGGTAGCGTGGTGTCGCGATTCGGCGGGGAGGAGGCGTGGTGCGTATCGTCCGCGGCATTGTGGGCCTCGTCGGAGAGCTGCTGATCACCCTCGGTGTCGTCGTCCTGCTGTTCATCGGATGGCAGCTGTGGTGGACCGACGTCACCTCCGAGGCCGACGCGAATGCGGTCGTCGCCACCATGGAGGAGCACCCGACGCAGTGGGTGCAGCCGCAGCAGGCGAAGCTCGGCCAGGCCTTCGCGATCGTGCGGATCCCGCGCTTCGGTGCCAGCTACGCCCGTCCGCTGTATGAGGGCACCACCAGGGACGTTCTGATGCGCGGGATCGGGCACTACCTGCACTCCACCGAGCCGGGCCAGATCGGCAACTTCGCCGTGGCCGGCCACCGAACCACCTATGGCAAGCCGTTCAATCGGATCGCCGAGCTGCGGCCCGGCGACGCGGTGATCGTCGAGACCGCCGACGCCTACCAGGTGTACCGCGTCACCAGCCACGAGATCGTCGCGCCGACGCAGACGTCGGTGCTGCTGCCGGTTCCGAACCAGCCCGGGGTCGCGGCGACCGCGGCGACCATGACCATGACCAGCTGCCACCCCGAGTACAGCGCCCGGCAGCGATACATCGTCCACGGTCTGCTTCAGGCCAGCTATCCGCGGGCATCGGGGTTGCCGGTCGACGTCTTGGAGGTGGCGCGCTGATGTCTTTCTACGGCTGGCTGTGGCGCAGCCTTCCGGGGCCGATCGCGGTGAAGATCCTGCTGGTCGCGGTGGTGGTGCTGGCGGTCGTCGCCGTCCTGTTCACTGAGGTCTTCCCGGCGATCGCGCCGCTGGTCCCCTTCAACGAGAACACGGTGGGTTAGCCCATGACCAACGTGATCGGTCTGGCCTGGGATCTGCTTCCCGTGCTGGTCTTCGTGGTCAGCTTCCGGCTGGAACCTCGCAAGCTTCGAACAGGGGTGTACCTGCTGATCGCGATCGGATGGCTGGTGCTGTTGGGGCTGGGCTGGCTGATCTCGGTGAGCGTGCGCTATGTGTCCCGGGACGCGGCCGGCTACATCCTTTTGGGCTTTCTCGGCGTCGCCGTGCTGGCCGTGACCGGCTTTGCCGTCTTCTTGGTGAATGCCGGAATCACCGTGATCCTGCGTGAGGGCTTCGGCGTGCGGCGGCTCCTGTCCTTGATCCTGGGCTGCCTGCTGCTGGGCTACCTCAGTGTGACGGCGATCGCGCTGGTCCGCGAGGACAGCGGCGCTGTGCTGTGGCTGCTGCTGGTCGGCCTGCCGGCCGGCTACCTGGCCTTCGGGTTCTCCGCCTTCGTGCTTTACGGCTTGTTCTACCCGGCCTGGATGGCGCGATTCGCGCCGCCGCCGGGAGTCGTCGTGGTGCTCGGGTCGGGGCTGATCGACGGTGCCGTGCCGCCGCTGCTGGCGGCTCGGCTGCGCAGGGGGCGCGCCGTGTTCGAGCGTGGACGCGCCGCCGGCGGACGCCCGGCGCTGGTGACCAGCGGCGGCAAGGGCGAGGACGAGCCGGTCGCCGAGGCCGTCGCCATGCGCGACTTCCTGGTCGAGGACGGAGTCGATCCGGGGTCGGTGCTGGTCGAGGACCGCTCGCGGAACACCGAGGAGAACCTCGCCTTCACCGCGGAACTGATCGAGCAACGACAGCTGTCCGGCCCGGTCGCTGTGGTCACCAGCGACTTTCATGCACTGCGGGCCGCGCTGCTGATGCGCAAGGCCGGCCTGCCCGGCTACGCGCTCGGAGCCCGGACGGCACGCTACTTCTGGCCGACCGCGGTGATCCGCGAGTATGCGGCGGTGATCCGCGACCACTTCTGGCTGAACGCGGTCATGGTCGCGCTCACCGCTGCGCCGCTGATCATCGCAACCGTGGTGACGGTCGCCGGCTGGATGTCCTAGGACTCACCAGCCCACCCGAAAGCCCACGCGGCCCACCTCGGGCTCCGGCCAGGAGAGCTGAAAGTCCTGCACCCAGCCGGGACGGCCGGTGGTCGTGGGCTGCTCGATCGCGAACCGCAGAAACCGGCGCACCGCGTCCGGCTCACCCTGGGCGCTGATCTCCACGTCGCCATCGGGGAGGTTGCGCACCTCGCCGGCCAGGCCGAGAGCGCGGGCCGTGTTCTGGGCCCACCAACGGAAGCCGACACCCTGGACGCGGCCGGTCACGGTGATCTGGACGGCGAGCATGTCTTCATTGAAGCCGAAGTTCACTCAGCGTTCGCCGATGATGGACGAAAGCGCTGAGCCTGCGGACTCTGCCAGGATGTTCGCCATGACTGCAGAGATTCGCGAGATCCTCACCTGGGAGGCCTTCGGGACGGCCTCACGGGAACTGGCCGCAGCCGTGGTTGACTCCGGCTTTCGTCCTGACTTGATCATGTCCATCACCCGGGGCGGCATGCTTCCGGCCGGTGCGTTGAGCTACGCGATGGGGATCAAGAACCTGCACATCATCAACGTCGAGTTCTACACCGGCGTCAACACCCGCCTGGAGATGCCGGTCTTCCTTCCGCCGGTGCCGGCTGCGGTAGACCTGTCGGCCAAGAAGGTGCTGGTCGTCGACGACGTCGCCGACACCGGCGAGACCCTGCGCATGGTGCGCGACTTCTGTGCCGAGCATGTCGCGGAGACCCGAACCGCGGTGCTCTACGAGAAGTCGCAGTCGGTGGTGAAGTGCGACTACGTGTGGAAGCGCACCGACGAGTGGATCTCTTTCCCGTGGTCGTCGGAGCCGCCGCTGGTCGGGGAGTCCACCGACAACTGATCCTTCGCTGCCGACGCCCCGCCGGTTGCGCTGGTCGGCCCCACAGCTATGCTGACGCCCGAGCGGCGTTGATCGCTGGGACGCGGGCGGGCGTCCCGAGCGGCTGGGGGGAAACGTGGGCGATGTGGGACGCGCGTATTGGGGGCACGAGCGCGAAACCGAGACCGAGTTGTTGGCGCGGGTGCGCCAGGGTGACCCGGACGCCTTCTCCGAACTGGCCGAGCGAAATGAAGCTCCAGCTCTGGCCGTCGCGCGGGCGATCGTCGACCCGGCCACGGCTGAGGATGTGGTCGCCGACTGCTTCGAGCGCTTGCTGATTCTGCTGCGCCGCGGGGACGGGCCCGATGGAGCGCTGCGTCCCTACTTCCTGCAGATGGTGCGTCGGCGAGCGATCGACTATTGGCGCCGTCAGTCCGAGGTGCCGGCAGGGGAGGTCCCCGATGCGGCCGCGGACGAGGCCGACGACTTCGACCCGACGGTGGTCCGCACAGCCTTCGCAGCGCTGCCGGAACGCTGGCAGACGGCCTTGTGGCTCAGCATCGTCGAGAACAGAAGCCACGCCGAGATCGGAAAGGAACTGGCGGTGGCGGAGAACGCCGCCAGCCAACTGCTGCACCGAGCGCGGGAGGGCTTGCGGCAGTCCTACCTCGACGCGCAGATCGGCGGCGATGCCGAGTGTCTCGCCCTGCAGGGCCTGCTCGGCAAGTACGTCCGCGGGCGCTGCGGACGCCGCGACACCGCGCGGGTCGAGGAGCATCTCGAGCAATGCCCCGGCTGCCGGCACGCGGTGAGCCAGACCCGCAAGCTCAACGATCGGCTGCCGACGGTGCTCGTGGTGAGCCTGATCGGCGGCGCGGGACTGGCCCTGCTGCGCCCTGGCGCCAAGGCGTGGGCGGCCGAAGTCGGCGCCGGTCCTGCGCATGCGGTGACGGGCGCCCGCTGGGGGCGGACGCCGCGGTACCTGATGGGTGCCGCCGCGGGCGTGGCGCTGAGCGTCGGACTGGTCCTGGCGCTTCCCGGAGCCCGGATGGGCAACCTCGCGGTGCCCGTCTTCAGCACGGTGCCGACGGCCAGCGGCGGATCGACGACGCCAGCGCTGCCGTCCGCGTCTGCGGCGCTGCCGTCGGAGGCCGGAGTTCAGCTCCCGGCAGTCGAACGCCCGGTCACGCGGGAGCCGCCGGCCCCGTCCCGGGCGCCGGTGAGCGTGCCGTCGACCACCCGTCCGCCGACGCTCGGCGGACGGCCGTGGTGCGACCCGACCGCGCAGTGCGGGGGCGAGGCCGGGCCGACCGTGGGGGCGCCGGCTCCGGATCCCACTCCGACGCCGAGTTCGACGCCGCCGGAGGGGTCGGCCGAGCCGTCCTCGGAGCCGGCCGCCTAGGGCCCGATCCTGCGAGATCGCTCGCCCCCGGGCAGGCCGGGCGTGGCAATGCGCACAAGATCGGGAAAAAAACTCCGAAGTCCGCGTAAGAAACCGCCCCTGTCGCGCGTCTACTCAGTGAAGGAAGAGCGGCACGGCGATGGCGGTTGCCGGCCGTTCTTCGTGAACCCGGGGCTGCATCGCCTGCGATGCGTCCCGGGGCTGGCCCGACGGACCTTGGTTGTCCGAAGGAGTGGGCCCCTCGTCGGGGGGCGGCGGGGCTCACTCCTGGTCGAGCGGTGTTGCTGGGAGATTCAGCACCGCCGCCGGGCGCGCGGCTGGGGAGGGGTCGGACAGCTCAGGCTGTTCCGTCCCAGCCATCGCCGCTGGTGACTCTCTTCGAAGGCCCGGGGTGCGGGTCCCGCCTTGACGATTCCCGTACAGTTCGCGGTCGTCGCCGGGTGGGTCGACCCGCCGACGTGTTGCCGACACGTGCCAAGCCGTTCGAAGCCGGTGATGGCGCCCGGCGACCCCGACGCCCGCACAAGCGATATCCGCAGTGATCTGCGGCTTTTGCGTACGTAAATCGTAACGCGATTGACTTGTTGGAACGATATCGTGGCTGCGCGTGCTGACCTTGTGGGACGTGGTTCGTACGCGGAAAGGGATAACCCATGGCGAACCTGACGGCCTTTGAGCGGAACAAGCCCACTGCTCGGATCGTCACGGATGCCCTGCGCGATGCGCGAGCAGAAGTCTTCTGGCTCGACGGGCTCGAACGCGCGAGCTACCCCACGCTCGAAGGTCACGCCCAGGCCGACCTGGTGGTGGTTGGCGGGGGCTACTCAGGGCTCTGGACGGCGCTGCGTGCCAAGGAGCGCGACCCGGGCCGCAGTGTGATCGTGCTGGAAGCCCACCAGGTGGGGTGGGCCGCGTCCGGGCGCAATGGTGGCTTCTGCGAGGCCAGCCTCACCCACGGTGAGGAGAACGGCCGCCGTCGCTGGCCCGATGAGTACGACCAGCTCGATCAGCTGGGCCAGGCCAACCTCGACGGTATCGAGCAGACCGTGCAGCGCTACGGGTTGAAGGTCGAGTTCGAGCGCACCGGCGAACTCGCGGTCGCGGTCGAACCGCATCAGGTGGCTTGGCTCGCCGACGATCCCGGCTTCCTCGACACCGAGGCGGTTCGAGCCGAGGTCAACTCGCCGACCTATCTCGCCGGGGTCTGGAGTCGTGACGACACGGCCTTGGTCAACCCGGGCCGTCTCGCCATCGAGCTGGCACGCGCGGCCTCGGAGCTGGGCGTCGAGATCTACGAACATTCGGCCGTCACCGGCGTCGAACGCGGCACTCGTCCGGTCGTGCGGACGGCTCGTGGCTGGGTCAGCGCCGGTCAGGTGGCCTTGGCCACCAATGTGTTCCCCTCGCTGCTGAAGCGCAATCGCCTGATGACCGTGCCGGTCTATGACTACGCCATCGTGACCGAGCCGCTGAGCTCGGCCCAGCTGGCATCGATCGGCTGGCAGCATCGGCAGGGACTGGCCGACCTCGGCAACCAGTTCCATTACTACCGACTCACCGCCGACAACCGCATTCTGTTCGGCGGCTACGACGCGATCTACCACTTCGGCGGTCAGGTGAGACCGGAGTACGAGGAGCGTCCGGCGAGCTACCGCCGCCTGGCCGAGCATTTCTTCGCGACCTTCCCCCAGTTGGAAGGTCTGCGCTTCACCCACCGGTGGGCCGGCGCCATCGACACCTCCACCCAGTTCTGTGCGTTCTACGGCCTGGCCGGCGGCGGACGGATCGCCTACACCGCCGGCTTCACCGGTTTGGGGGTGGGTGCCACCCGCTTCGCCGCCGATGTAATGCTCGACCTGCTCGGCGGGGTGCCGACCGAGCGCACCCAGCTGGAGCTGGTCCGCCGTCGTCCGCTCCCGTTCCCGCCGGATCCGATCGCCGCCGCCGGGATCGCTGCGACCAAATGGTCGCTCGACCGCGCCGATCACAATCAGGGACGCCGCAACCTGCTACTCAAGACCCTCGACGCCGTCGGCTTGGGGTTCGACTCATGAGTGCGCATCCGGCGTTGGTCGCCGACGTGCTCGCGCTGACCGTCGAGCATGAAGCGTTCGGAGCCGACCAGCTGGTCGACGGTGAGCCGACCTCGGGGTGGGTGCCGCTGACCGGACTGGACGGCATCGAGATCGGCGTGTGGGAGATGACTCCCGGCGTGATCACCGATATCGAGGCTGACGAGGTGTTCTGCGTGCTCGCCGGCCGGGCGCGGGTCGAGTTCGTCGATCCGCCGGCTATACCGATCGACCTGCGTGCCGGCACCCTCGTCCGGCTGCACGAGGGCTGGCGCACCCGCTGGACCGTCACTCAGACCATTCGCAAGATCGCTGTAACTCCCGGAGAGGAACCGACCAGATGACCGTTATTCCCCACCTGATCGCCGGCCAGGAGGTCGCCGGAGACCTGCGCAGCGGCCCGATCTTCAACCCGGCCACCGGCGAACAAATCGCCACCGTCGGGTTCGCGGACCCGGCCCGGGTGAACGAGGCCATTGCGGCCGCGTCCGCCGCCCTGCCCGGCTGGCGGGCCACCGGCCTGATCAAGAGGGCCGACGTGTTCTTCCGGCTGCGTCAGTTGCTGCTCGAGCGCTCGGACGAGCTGGCCGCGATGATCACTCGCGAGCACGGCAAGGTACTGGCCGACGCTCTCGGTGAGATCAGCCGCGGCGTGGAGAACGTCGAGTTCGCCGCCGGACTGGTGCACCTGCTGAAGGGCGAGTACTCCGAGCAGGTCTCGCGCGGGGTCGACGTCCACTCCATCAAGCAGCCGGTCGGCGTGGTCGCCTGCATCACTCCGTTCAACTTCCCGATCATGGTGCCGCTGTGGATGACCGCCTCGGCGATCGCCTGCGGCAACACGGTGGTGCTCAAGCCGAGTGAGAAGGATCCGTCGGCCTCGGTCTTCCTGGCCAAGCTCTTCGCCGAAGCCGGCCTGCCCGCCGGAGTGCTGAACGTCGTCCATGGCGATGCTGAGGCGGTCAACACGCTGCTGGATTCGCCGCAGGTCAAGGCGGTCAGCTTCGTCGGCTCGACCCCGATTGCCCGGTCGATCTACACCAAGGGCACCGCGAACGGGAAGCGCGTTCAGGCGCTCGGCGGCGCCAAGAACCACATGATCGTGATGCCGGACGCCGATCTCGATTCGGCTGCCGACGCTGCGGTGTCGGCAGCGTACGGCGCGGCCGGTGAGCGCTGCATGGCGATCTCGGTGCTGGTCACCGTCGGGGACTCCGTCGCCGACGCGCTGCTGCCAAAGATCGCCGAGCGGATGGGCAAACTGGTGATCGGCGACGGCACCGACCCGGCCACCGAGATGGGCCCGCTGATCACGGCCGAGCATCGGGCGAAAGTGGCCGGCTATGTCGCCGGCGCCGCGGCGGAGGGCGCCGAGGTGGTCGTCGACGGCACCCAGACCCCGTTCGATGCGGACGGCTTCTTCATCGGGGTGAGCCTGGTCGACAAGGTGGCGCCGGGGATGCGGATCTACAACGAGGAGATCTTCGGGCCGGTGCTGTCGGTGGTGCGTGTGGCCACCTATGAGGACGCAATCGCGCTGGTCAACGCCAATCCGTACGCCAACGGCACTGCCATCTTCACTCGCGACGGACGGACCGCACGGCAGTTCGAGTTCGACATCGAGGTGGGAATGGTCGGGGTCAACGTGCCGATCCCGGTACCGGTGGGCGCGTTCTCCTTCGGCGGCTGGCGGGACTCGCTGTTCGGTGACTCGCACATCTACGGGCCGGAGTCGATCCACTTCTACACCCGCAGCAAGGTGGTCACCTCGCGCTGGCCGGAGCCGAGCGAGTCCCAGGTCGATCTCGGTTTCCCGAGCAATCACTGACGCCGTACACACAAAGGGAAGTTGATAACCATGACTGATGCCAGTTCGTCGTCGTCCGCGACGCCGACCTATGTCGCCCTGGACGGGCAGGTGACTGCTCTGCCCGATCCGGCAGCAGAAGCGGTGGTGCGGGCCAACGACCGCGGCCACGTCTTCCATTCCTGGAGCGCGCAGGGCGCCATCGACCCGCTGCCGATCGCCGGCGGCCTCGGAGCGTCCTTCTGGGACTACAGCGGAACCAGTTACCTCGACTTCGGCTCGCAGCTGGTGAACCTCAACCTCGGCCACCAGCACCCCGACCTGATCGCCTCGCTGCATCGGCAGGCCGATCGGCTGGCGACCATTCAGCCGGGCATGGCCAACGACGTGCGCTCTGAACTCGCGCGGCTGCTGGTCGAGGTGGTCGGTGAGCCCTTCACGAAGGTCTTCTTCACCAATGCCGGCGCGGACGCCAATGAGTACGCGGTGCGGCTGGCCCGTCACTCCACCGGACGTACCAAGGTGCTGTCGACCTACCGCAGCTACCACGGCGGGATGGGCACCCCGATCGGCCTGACCGGTGATCCGCGCCGCTGGGCGAACGAGGCTGCCGCCAACGGTGTCGTCCACTTCTTCGGGCCCTACCCGTATCGCTCGCCGTTCCACTCCGACAGCGCAGAGCAGGAGACCGAGCGGGCGCTGGAGCACCTGGAGAGCGTCATCGTCTTGGAGGGTGCCGGCACCATCGCGGCGATCATCCTGGAGACCATCGTCGGCACGAACGGCATCCTGGTGCCGCCGCCGGGCTACCTGGCCGGCGTCCGGGCGCTGTGCGACAAGTACGGGATCGTCTACATCGCCGACGAGGTGATGGCCGGCTTCGGACGGACGGGTGAATGGTTCGGCTTCCAGGGCTTCGCCGCTCAGCCTGATCTGGTGACCTTCGCCAAGGGCGTGAACTCCGGCTATGTGCCGCTCGGTGGCGTGATCATCTCGGAGAAGATCGCATCCTTCTTTGATGACAAGGTCTTTTACGGCGGCCTGACCTACTCCGGTCACCCGCTGGCCTGCGCATTGGGAGTGACCACGTTCGAGGTGTTCCGTCGCGACGGCATCCTCGAGCACGTCCGCGACCTGTCCGACCGGGTGATCGCGCCGCGGCTGAACCACTGGCTGACCACCCACCCCAGCGTGGGCGAGGTCCGCGGACGTGGGCTGTTCTGGGCGATCGAACTGGTCAAGGATCGCCAGACGCGCGAACCCCTGGTTCCGTTCAATCCGACGGCGGCGCAGAATGCGCCGATGGCGGCGTTCGCCGCGGCCTGCAAGGCCGGCGGGGTGTGGCCGTTCACTCACTACAACCGCACCCATATTGCGCCGCCGCTGGTGATCACCGAGGCTGAGTTGAGCCGAGGCCTCGACGTGATCGACGAAGCACTGACAATCACCGATGAAGCGATGGGAGCAGCCTGATGAGCTATGCCGTAGTGAACCCAGCCACCGGCGAGACGGTGGCCGAATACCCCGAGATCAGCGACGCGGGACTGGAGCAGGCGATCACAGCCGCCTACGCAGCCACTCGCGGCTGGGGTCGCGAGACCTCCGTTGCTGAGCGGGCCGCGATCGTTGCCAAGATCGGCGACCTGCACAACGAGCGTCGCGAAGAGCTGGCCCAGGCCCTGGTCGAGGAGATGGGCAAGCCGTTGTCGCATGCCTATGGCGAGATCGACTTCGCTGCCGACATCTACCGCTACCACGCCGAGATCGCCGAGGCCGAGCTGGCCGACGAGGTCATCGAACTGCGTGGAGGCGAGGGCTCGGCGATCATTCGCAACGCCCCGCTGGGTGTGATTCTGGGCATCATGCCGTGGAACTTCCCCTTCTATCAGGTGGCTCGGTTCGCCGGCCCGAACCTGACGATCGGCAACTCCGTCCTGCTGAAACCGGCACCGCAGTGCCCGCACACCGCTGAACTGATCCAGAAGATCTACGACGATGCCGGCGCTCCCGCCGGCGCGTTCACCGCGATTCTGGCGAGCAACGAGCAGATCTCCACGGTGATCGCCGACCCGCGGGTGGCCGGTATCTCGCTGACCGGCTCGGAGCGCGCCGGGTCGGCTGTGGCCGAGCAGGCGGGTCGCCACCTGAAGAAGGTCGTCTTGGAACTGGGCGGCACCGATCCGTTCATCGTGCTGTCCGCGACCGACTTGGACGCCGTGGTGTCCGACCTGGTTTCGGCGCGGCTGGACAACACCGGGCAGTCCTGCAATGCGCCCAAGCGGGCGATCGTGGTAGCTGACCTGTATGACGAGTTCACCGCCAAGCTGACCGCGGCGATGAGTGTGATTGAAGCCACCGAGCCGCTGAGCGACGGCGACGCCGGGCCGGTGTCGTCCGAAGTCGCGGCAGCGCGCCTCGAAGACCAGGTGCAGCGTGCGGCTGCCGCAGGGGGTCAGATCACTGCCGGCGGCACCCGCAAGGGCGCCTTCTTCGCACCGACCGTGATCACCGACATCCCGCGGGATTCTGCGATCTACCGCGAGGAGATGTTCGGCCCGGTCGCGCTGGTGTACAAGGTGGCCGACGAGGCAGAAGCCATCGAGGTGGCCAACGACACCCCGTACGGCTTGGGCTCCTACGTGTACACCACCGACCCCGAGCAGGCCGAGCGGGTGGCCGACGCGATCGACGCCGGCATGGTCTTCGTCAACTGCGTGCTGGCCGATGGGGTGGAGTTGCCCTTCGGCGGCGTCAAGCGCAGCGGTTTCGGCCGCGAAATGGGTCGCCTGGGTGCGACCGAGTTCGTGAACAAGAAGCTGATTCGCACCGCCTGATCAGCGCAACTGGGCGGCCTCCTCCGCAGCTACGGGAGGCCGCCCAGCATTTCTCCCGGAGGGGAGCTTTCCGACTGCGCTGGTTCCGGCGCTGAGCAACTGGCGGGTTTCAACCAAACTGCCGAAATGTGCCCGGAGCGGCCGTCACGAAGTCGGGTAGCTCTACTCGGGGTCGCTCTGCAGCGATTCCGGGGCAGCTCTCGCAGGATCGCCTTGACGGGGTGAGGCCACGTCAGCAAACTGTGATCGGTGAGGGGCGCCGATGCCGAACTGTGTGTGGATTCGGCGAAGGTCCCCGACGAACTCTCCCTGATCGGCTTCGATGACTTCCACTTGGCAGACCTCCTCGCCCCGGCAGTCACCGTCATCGATCGAGCGGCTCTCGAACTGGGCTGCGCCGCCGCACGTCTGGTCGTCGAGCCCCACCGGGCCAGCACTGACTACCCAGGAGCAAAGATGATCCCCCCACGCGCATCCGGAGTTGCCGTCATCGGCTCCATCACCGCGGACGTCACTGCTTTCAGCAATCGGCTGCCCCGCCCAGGCGAGACCGTTCTGGGACAGAATGCCAGCTTGGTTCTCGGCGGCAAGGGTGCCAACCAGGCGTTGGCTGCTGCGCGCGCGGGTGCCCCGACCTGGATGATCGGCTGTGTGGGGAGCGACATGTTTCGCACCCTCACCATCCAAGGGTTGCGGGATTCGAATGTGAGCGTCGAGTTCGTTCGTACCGAGGCCGGGCCGACCGGACTCGCTCACATCCGCGTCGATGTCCTCACTGGTCAGAACGACATCGTGATGACCCCGCTGGCCAACGATCTGCTCGACGCTGACTATGCCGAAGAGTGCCTCGAAAAGCTCGACGGCAGCGTGTCCGTGCTCCTGCTGCAGTTGGAAACCCCCATCGACACCATGATGCGGGTGGCGGCCAAAGCGCGTGCCATGGGCATCACGGTGGTGCTCGATCCCGCCCCGGCGCGCCCACTTCCCGACAGCGTGTGGAAACAGCTTGACGTCGTCACCCCCAACGAGACCGAAGCCTCACTGCTCACCGGTATCGACGTCACCGATGTCGAGTCGGCACGCGCTGCTGCCGCCGTCCTGCTCGGCAAGGGGGTCGAGACGGTCATCATCACCATGGCCGGCGCGGGTGCCTTGGTCGCGACTGCGACAGTCCAGCAGGTCGTGCCGGCATTCCCTGTCGAGCCGGTCGACACCACGGCAGCCGGCGACGCCTTCGCCGGCGTCCTGGGCCAGTCCCTGGCAGCAGGTCTGTCGCTCGCCGATTCCTTGGTCCGCAGTTCCGCCGCCGGGGCGCTGGCGACGACTGTCTTGGGCGCCAGTCCGTCATTGCCCGAGGCGTCGACGCTGGACGCCTTCATCGCTCAGTACTGCTAGAAGGGACTCACCCGAGGGCCGGCTCGACGTGACGGGTGCCGGTTGTCGAGACTGTCACGACCACGATCGCCAGCACGATCAGTCCCGCCCCCAGCCAGTAGGCGAAGGCGTGGCTCACGGTCACGTACAACCACCCGGCCAGCAGCGGTCCGACCATCTGAACTCCTGATCCCAGCGCGGTGAAGGCGCCGGCCAACCAGCCCTGTTCGGAGGCGTCGACCGCCCCGGAGAGCATGCCGTCCATCGTCGCGGTCTGGGCACCTTGCCCGGCAGCGAGGAACATCGCCGCGATGCCGAAGAGGATGGCCGAGGGCACGAACGCGGCAGTGACGGCCAGGCCGATGCATCCGACCAGTTGACCCAGCATGCCGCCGATCACCACGCCCCGCTCGCCGAGCCACTTCACCAGCATTCCGAGCAGAACGCCTTGGATGACGATGTCGGTGACGCCGACCCCTGAGGTCAGTAGGCCCACTTGCGTCGGGCCCCAGCCGATGGTGTCTATGGCCAGGACCGAGAAGTTGTTGGCGAAAAACGAGAACGGAAGGCTGATCAGGGTGAAGCCGATCAGGATCGCCCTCAGCTCTTTGCGCTTGAAGGCATCGCCGATCACCTTGAAGGGGTGCAGGTCGGAGACCTTGACGGACCTGATCCGGTTCTCGGGTCGATGAGTCTCGGGCAGCACCAGCGCGGTGAGGAGACCGATCACGGCGGCGATCGCCGCCGTGACGAAGACGGGCGCGTTCAGATCGATCTGGGCCAGCAGCCCACCCATCGCGGGGCCGATCATGAAACCGACTCCGGATAGGCCGCCCAGCAGCCCGTAGCGCTTGGCACGTTCCTCCGGCTCAGTGATGTCGGCCAGATAGGCGAACAACACGGGCATGTCACCTGCGGTGAGTCCGTCGATGATCCGTGACAGCAACAGCACCCAGATCGCGCCGCCGATGCCGAACATCAGGTAGCCGACCGCAGATCCGAGAACGGAGATGATCAGCACCGGCCGGCGGCCGTAGCGATCGGAGAGCACGCCGAGTACCGGGGCGGCGAAGAAGGCGCACAAGGCGTAGACCGACTCCAGGACGCCGACCCAGAGGGCCAGATCGGCTCCGTTCGGCAGGTAGCGCTGCACCACGAAGGGCAGTACCGGCAGCACGATGGTCATGCCGATGGTCGCCAGGAAGCTGATCGCGATCAGCAGCGGCCAGGCGTAGGCCGTGGCGCCCGTCCGGCGTGGGCGCGCTGTGGTGGGTGGGATCGTCATGATGAAGTCCTTTCGGGTGGGCGCGTGACAGCGTCTGGGCGCGTCGCAGCGCCGCAGGAGGTGTGGTGTGGGCGGGAAGAGTGGTCAGTCGTTCGAGAGCTGATCGACCTTGCTCAAGAGGGTCCTGAGTTGCTCACGTTCGGCAGGGGTCAGGCCGGACAGGTCCAGCCGGGTCTTGGCGCGGAAGTCCGCTTCGTATCGCTTGACCAGGGCTCGGGCCTTCGGGGTGACCCCGAGGGTCTTTCTACGTGAGTCGGATGGGTCGGGCAGGCGCACGACCCATCCGTCGGCCTCCAAGCCGCTGAGGAGTGAGGAGACGCTGGCTGGGCGGGCACCGGTGATGTCGGCGATATCGCGGGCGATGACGCCGGATGCCTCCTGAGCCTCGATGAAACCGACGATCCGCGCCTGGTGAGGGGTCAACCCGCCGAAGTCGAATCCGCCGTCGTTGGACGATGCCTGACGACGTTGCCGTTGCGCGATCCGGTTAATCAGGTCGGTAATGGCGGTGGCGATGTCGTCCATGCGGACAGCCTAGATTGATAGAATCCTAATAGTCAACAAACTAACAGTTAGGAACCAAACTTATCCGGCGTCGGGCGTGCCGCTGACGTCGGCCCGCTCGGCGTCCAAGGCGGTGAGGGCTTCGTCGGCGTCCACCACGATCGCCGCGCCAGGTTCTCCCGAGCCGAGGCTGATCTCGCGCCCGGCGATCGACGCATCCGCGATCACCGGCCAGGCGGTGTGGGAACCGAAGGGTGTGATGGTGCCCCGCTCGTAACCGGTGACGTCGAAGGCGGTGGCGGCGTCCGGCAGCGAGAGCCGCTTCACCCCCAGGAGCGCGCGCAGCTTCGGCCAGGAGATCTCACGGTCTCCCGGCACCAGGACGAACAGGAAATCGTCGTCGGCGCGGCGCACGACCAGTGTCTTGATGATGTCGGACGGATCGACTCCCCGAACCCTCGCGGCTTCGGCCAGGGAGCCGACCCGTCCATGCCGGACGACACGGAACCTCACGCCGGCAGCGGTGAGCGCATCCGCTGCCGGGACGGGTTCGGTCGGCGGCAGATCAGGTGTGGAGGTACTCAAGAAGGTGGTTTCGTTCGTCGGTGAGTTGATCGATGCGGTGCTTGACCACATCGCCCAACGACACGATAGCCACCAGTCGGCCTTCCTCGACCACCGGAAGGTGCCGCAACCGCGAGTAGGTCATCGTGTGGGCGGTGCCCTCGATGGCGTCCTCTCTGCTGCAGGTCACCACAGGGGTGGACATGATCTCGGCGACCGCACGGGTGAGAACGGACGCTCCTTCGGTTGCGAGTCGACGAACGACGTCTCGTTCACTGACGATTCCGTCGACGCTGGAGCCGTCGGCGCTGACCACGACCGCGCCGATGTTGTAGCGAGCCAGCAGCTCGGTGAGTTCGGCCACGCTTGCCTGGGCGGTGATGGTCACCACCTCGGAGCCCTTGCTCCGAATAATGTCGTCGATCTTCATGTCGTGACATTACGAGGCCGCGCCCGGCGGGTAGAAGACAGTCCGAGGTGGGAAAAATGCGGCGCGTAGCTCGTCTTGCGGCCAGCGACGACTCGTGCAGACGCGGTCCGCCGGCTGAGGCGGCTGTCCGATCGTTGGCCGATGCGGTCGGGTCGGGGTGATGATGGAGGTGTGCCGTATGAGTCCTGGATCGACCGGCAGATCCGCGAGGCGATAGAGCGTGGTGAGTTCGATGAGTTGCCGGGCGCAGGTAAGCCGCTCCAGCTGGATGGCGATCCGGATTGGTGGGTGAAGTCCAAGATCGCAGCCGAGGATCTTTCCGCGCTCCTCCCCACTCCGTTGGCGCTGCGCCGCGAGGTCGAGTCCCTCAACGACACCCTGCCCGACATCGCCGACGAGCGGGAAGTCCGTGGAGTGCTCGACGACCTGAATCGGAGGATCAAAGAGAGCTACCTGCGTCCGAGCGACGGCCCGCGGGTGGTCATCGGGGTGGTTGATGTGGAGGCGACCATTTCGCGCTGGCGCCGAGCCCGGAGGCGTCCATCGGGCTAGCTCGGAGTACCGTTCCCCGCTGCGGTTGCCGGTATCTCCCTCCGCTGATGAACCGGTGCACTGTTGAGAATGCGAGAGCCTGGTTGGGGTCGCCACGGTGTCGCGCCGATGGCGACCCCAACCACGGGGGGGGGCGGTGACTAGCCGACGCTGAATAGCTGGCGGATTCGATCAATTTCGGTCTCGGCGAGATCGCGGCCTCCACCGACGGCGTCGAGACGCCAGATCATCTCGGCGGTGTACTCCAGGCGTTCCATGGCTAAGTACGCGGTCATCAGATCGGTGCCCCAGGTGAGGGCGCCGTGCTGTTCCAGGAGGCAGGCGCGCACCTTCGGGATGATCGCCGTGATCGAATCGGGAACCGCGTCCGTGGACGGTGTGGCGTAGGGAGCCAGCGGCACGGTGGGCATCGTCACGATGGTCTCAGGCAGCATTCGACACTCAAGGCTGCGCCCTTGGATCGCCATCATTGTGGCGAACATCGGGTGAGCGTGCACGACCGCCGTGACGTCGTCGGCGACCTGGTACACCCGAAGGTGCATCTTGATCTCCGACGATGGCCGCTGGCCGTGGCTGAGCACGGTGCCGTCCAGCGCGACCACAGCAAGATCCTGTGGGTGGAGGAAGCCCTTGCTCACTCCGGTGGGGGTGCAGACCACGCGATCACCGACGCGTACGGAGAGGTTGCCGTCATTGGCGGCGACCATCGAGCGTTGCCAGACGGCCCGGCCGAGATCACAGATCTCCAGCCGGGCCGCCATCAGTTCGTCAGTCATCGGCGCCGTGTGAGAGGTCCTGATAGAGCTGGTGGGCCGCAGCGGGCTGAAGCCCATCGTGGACGACCCCGCGAACGGCCTGGATCATCGCAACCGGGTCGACCCGCTGGAAGATGTTGCGACCCATGTCCACGCCGGCTGCACCTTGATCGATGGCATTGAACGCCATGGTGAGCGCATCCTGACTCGGCAGTTTCTTGCCGCCGGCCATGATGATCGGCACCGGGCACCCCGCGACGACCTGTTCGAAACCCTCGTCGACGTAGTAGGTCTTCACCAATTGGGCACCGAATTCCGCGATGATGCGAGTTGCCAGGCCGAGGTACCGCGCGTCGCGGGTGAGTTCCTTGCCGACCGCTGTCACGCCGAGCACCGGCATGCCATAGGCGTAACCGGCGTCGATCTGAGCGTTCAAGTTGGCGATGGACTGGGTCTCGAACTCGCCGCCGATGAAGACCTGGACGGCGACCGCCGCTGCATCGATGCGGGCGGCATCGGCCATGTCCATCGCGACCCGCTCGTTCGACAGTTCCTTGAGAATGGACGGACCGCCCGAGGAGCGCAGCACCAGCGCGTTGTCGACCGAGGAAGGGATCGTCGAACGGAAGATCCCGCGGGTGGCCATCAGCGCATCGGCATACGGCGCCAGTGGGACGATGTTCAGATCGATCCGCTCCAGTCCGCTGGTCGGACCTTGGAAGTATCCGTGGTCGAACGCGAGCATCGCGGTATGGCCGTCTGCGCCGAAGATGCGGCTGAGACGATGGCGCATGCCGAAGTCCAGCTGACCGGCGCCCTTGATGTGGAAGTCCCAAGCCCGCTGGGGGGTCTCGAGGCCCCAGTCCTTTGCTTGAATATTGCCTTCGAGGTCTGCCATGACGATTCCTTTCAGTTGGTGTTGGCAGGGGCAGCCGGAACGGCGGGCGCAGGTTGCCCGG
The DNA here is from genome assembly GCA_036788135.1 of Propionicimonas sp. Lineage (GTDB taxonomy): Bacteria > Actinomycetota > Actinomycetes > Propionibacteriales > Propionibacteriaceae > Propionicimonas. The sequence continues at coordinate 416,910 of DAIQNZ010000001.1, read as the reverse complement.
GCTGCCAGGGGAGCGTGATGGTGTCTCCTGGGCTGGCCGGCGACTTGATGAAGATCATCTTGAAGACGCCGGCGGAGTCGTTGATGAAGTAGTGCATCTCGCCGGGTGCGCAGCGGTGTACATCTCCGGGCGTCAACTGATGGCGATCCGCGCATTCGACCCACAGGCTGGCGGTGCCTTCAACCACAATGAAGGACTCATCGCAGAAGTGGTGGATGTGGTTCGGCATCTCGTCCCCGGGCCGCAGGGTCAACAGGCCGATATCGCTGGTCGGCCCCTGGATCACATAGGCCGGTCCCCAGTCGCCGTTGCGGGGAGGGACGGCGTCCAGACGTCCTGATTGCATGGTGTCTCCTTGGTGGATGGGTTCAGATGACGCGTTCGTTGCCGCCGTCGATCGGGATTTGGGCGCCAGTCGTACAGGCGAAGTCCTCGGTGCACAGCTGTGTGGCCAGCCGACCGACGGCCGCACTGGTGATTTCTGCATGCAGGAGATTGCGTCGCTTGTAGTCGTCGATGCTCATGCCGTAGTGCGCGGCCCGCGCGGCGAGAAGCTCGGGCGTCCACAGGCCGGTGTCGAAGACAGCGTCGGGGTGCACCATGTTGACTCGGATCCCGAGTCCGGCCCATTCCAGCGCAGCCACTCGGGTGAGCTGAGTGACGGCTGCCTTCGATGAGGAGTAGGCAGCAGCTCCGGGGCCGGGGGCAGCGACGTTCTTGGATGCGATCAGAACGACCCGTCCATAGGGAAATGCCTCGGCCAGTAGTGGCTTGGCCTGTCCGTAGAGCTCCATCACGGCATCGACGTTGACGGCCATCGTGCGACGCCAGGCTGCCGCGGTCAGCTCACCGAGGTTCGCGCTGGTCGGGAAGATTCCCGCCGCGACCACCAAGATGTCGAGCCCACCGAAGGCCTCGACCTGACGAGCCAATGCCTCGGCAACGGCCGCTGCGTCGGTGACGTCCAATCGAATGCCCAGGTAGTTGGGCGAGTCGAACGTCTCGGTGACGCCGGCTGCCAGATCCCAGCCGACGACGGTGGCGCCGGCTTCGAGCAGCTGGGCGGCGCAGCCTCGTCCGATGCCGGAGGCGGCGCCGGTGACAAGGGCCACTTGACCTGTGAGGTCGCCATGGCCACCGCTCGCCCGGGCGACTTTCCGCTGTTGGAACAGCCAGTACTCCAGGTCGAACACATGCTCTCGTGAAGCCGGACGGTATCCGCCAAGCTGTTCGGCCCGGGTGATAGCGGCCATCGTGTGCCGGGTGATTTCGGCAGCCGCGGCAGCCTCGGTTGTGGTGCGACCGGCAGCGATCAGCCCCAGTCGCGGGTCCAGGATCACCCGCGGAGCCGGATCGAGTTCGATGATCGGCGTCAGGCGCCGCGAGCGATTCTGCGCAACATAGGCCTGGTAGGCGTCGGCGTAGCCGGCGATGTCGGTTCCCAACAGCGGCCAGGGCTTGGTCCAGATGACATGGTCGGGCGTCAGCGGGCCGCGTTCGGCCGCAGCCAAGCGGTTCGCATCGGCGACGAACGCGCGCACCTCCGCAGTGGTGTCGTGCTGGACCACGAGCGCGCGTCCGGCCGTTCGGCAGAGCTCGCCGCGCAGACGAGCCAGCTCTGCTGGCGAAACCGGGGCGGCAGGAACGACCGAGGGCGCTGGCAGCGAGCTGGCAGCACCCTCGGCGAGAGCGACAACACGAAGATGCCGGTCGAGCGCTTCCTGTGCGGTGGCTCCGACAGTGAACAGTCCGTGCCCCAGGACGATCAGGCCGACTTCGTCGCCGCGCCGCGCGCGCCAGGCAGTGTCACAGGCGGCCACGAGATCAGGGCCCGGCATCGCGTAGTCGACAATGACGCACAACTCGCCGAAGAGCGAGCGTGCGCGCGCCGCGCCGTCGGCCGTGTTGCTGATGATGAGGACGGCGTCCGCGTGGGAGTGCAACACCACCGGATCAGGAAGGAGGGCGTGAACCAGAGTCTCCACCGACGGGTCGGAGGCCTCGGCATCCAGCAATGCGCAGCGGAGTTCACTCCACAGCGCGTCGTCGGGAACGACGACTGGCGGGAGAAGCCGCTGCACGGCCGCCAGTCGAAGAGGGGCGAAGCCCGAGGTCGTGATGGTGGCGAGGTCATGCCCACTAGCCTTGACGTAAAGGGTCTCGACGGGTTGGCCGGTGATGTCGATCGTGGTGGTCTTCAGCGACGAGTTTCCTCCACCGTGAAGCACGAGAGCGGGATCTGAGCCGATCCTGCGGGAGACCCGGACCAGTTCGGCCAGACTGCTCGCGGACGGCTCGTTGACGGCTGACTCAGCCATGGGTGCACCTCGTTGTGGTCAAACATGTAATGAAGTTGTTTTACAAGTTAGGCCCGCCGAGTGAGGATGTCAACAAGTGAAACCTCAGCGGCCCGGACGTGCGAGCACGTCCGGGCCGGAAGAGTGGTTGCTGACGGCTAGTTCCCGCTGCGATAGATCGTGAAGTTGTAACGACCTTCGATGAAGTAGGTGCGCGAGTACATCAGCAGGCGCCCGGCTGAGTCGTAGTGCAGCTGTCGGAGCATCACGAACAAATCATGCGCGGGGGCCTCCGGCCCCCAGCCGACGTGCTCGGAATGCACGGCGTGCACCTCGGCCATGCCGTGGTGTGGATCCACCCCGAGTTCGCCACGGAAGAAGCGGAAAAGTGAGCCTGACAAGGAGTTTATATCGAAGCCGGTCGGCAGTAGTTCCTCTGGGACCAGGTCGTAGGAGTAGGCCATGACCTCACCGTCGGCCGTGATGGTTCGACGCAACTCCAGCACCTTGGCTTCGCCGAGAACGCCCATGGTGGCTGCTTCCTCCGGCAGCACGTGCCGGATGATTCTGCTGGCGTAGATCATGCCGGGGATGCGGCCCATGGCTCGGATGGAGTCAGTGATCGAGTCCAAGCGTTCGAGGCCAGCCTGCACCGCCGGCTGTTCAACGACGAACGTTCCGACTCCGTGCTGGGTTCTGACAAGCCCCATCGCCTCGAGTTCGCGCAGTGCCGCGCGCACAGTGGGACGGGAAACGCCGAAGTGTTCGGCCAGTTGGGCCTCGGCCGGCAGGCGGGATCCCGGCTCGTGTTCACCGGCGGTGAGTTCTGAGCGCAGGTCCTCCGAAACCCGGGAGACCAGGGTTGCCCGCTGTGCCATCGTCGAATCCCCTTCTGTCTGCGCAGATTGTTGGCGCTGACTCTACCGGTTGGCATAACGGTTGGCTAACAACCGTTGACATGTGGTTTGAGAGGTAACTACTGTGCAGGCAACTGATCGGACAACGCGGTTCGAAGGAAACGAGCATGGTTCGCGCACTTGAGTGGATCGACGAGACTTCGTCGCTCCGACTGATCGACCAAACCCGCCTCCCCGGCGAAGAGGTCTACCTGGATGTTCGCACGGTCGACGTCCTCGTCCAGGCCATCAAGGACTTGGCCGTCCGCGGTGCCCCCGCGCTGGGGGCGGTGGGCGCACTTGGCGTCGTCATCGCCATGGTGCAGGGCGATCGCGAAGGTTGGTCGCCACTGCGACTCGCCGACGAAGTTGATCGCGTCCGTCGCGCTCGGCCGACAGCCGTGAACCTTGCTTGGGGGGTGGATCAGGTCTGGCCGGTGGCCGGTCAGGGGCTGGCAGCTGTCCTCGCGCAGGCTCAGAAGATCGTTGCCGAGGACGAGGCCGCCAACCGCCGCCTGTCGGTCCTGGGTGCCGACTGGCTGCTGGAGCGCACCGGCAAGAGTCGCGTGCGGGTGGTCACCCACTGCAACACCGGGGCGCTCGCCACGACTGCGTGGGGAACGGCGTATGGCATCATTCACGAATTGCATCGGCGCGGCGCACTCGAACTCGTCTACGCGGACGAGACCCGGCCGCTTCTCCAGGGAGCTCGGCTCACCAGCTGGGAACTCACCCAGGACGGCATCCCGCACGTCGTCGAAGTCGACGGGGCTGCCTCCAGCACGATCCTGCGCGGTCTCGTGGATGTCGCCATCATCGGCGCCGATCGCATCGCCGCCAATGGTGACAGCGCCAACAAGGTGGGTTCGGTGGCCCTGGCTCTCGCGGCTGCCCGGGCCGGCATTCCGTTCATCGTCGCGGCGCCGTCATCCACCGTCGACCTGAGCACCGCCTCCGGCGACGACATCGAGATCGAACTCCGCGATGACAACGAGGTGCTCAACTTCGGCGGAGTCCGTACCACCCCCGTCGAGGCCACGGGGTTCAACCCCGCCTTCGACGTCACACCGCACGACCTGATCTCCGCCATCGTGACGGAGTTCGGCGTCGTCGAACCGGATCGTCATCCGGAACCCCGGCTCCTGGCCAAGATCGTCGGCTAGGACCCGTCCCAACCACAGCCCGAACCGATGCGGGAGAAGGAACTCCTGCACGTCCTGAAGGGAAGCTGTATATGTTGAGTAAGCGAAAGACTGCCGCAGCCGTCATCCTGGGGTTCACCATGGTTGCCGTTTCGGCCTGTTCCCAAGGTGGCAGTGCAGCCACGACCAACCCGAACGCAGAAAGCGGCCAGACTGTCGCGGCCTCGGCCGCGATGCCGGCACCGTTCGACGCGGGCGAGGTGCATGTCGCCATCGTCCAGAACACCGGCCAGGGTGACTACTTCCAGCAGTACCTCAATGGCACCAAGCTCCAGGCGGGCGCCCTGAAGATGAAGCTGGACGTGTACGACGCCCAAGGCGACAACGCGACCCAGGCATCTCAGCTGGATCAGGCCATTGCCTCAGGTGTGAAGGGCATCATCGTGCGCCACGGCTACGCCGACACGCTGTGCCCCGGTGTGAACAAGGCGCTGCAAGCCGGCATCAAGGTCGTCATCTATGACGTCGAGATCCAGAAGTGCGCCCCGAATGCCGTTCAGACCCAACAGTCGGACGCAAAGATGGCCTCCCTGGTCCTCGACCAGATGGCTACCGACATCGGCAAGAACCAGAACGTGGGTTACGTGAACGTGCTGGGCATCGCCCCCCTCGATCGGCGCAACGTCGTGTGGGAGCAGTACAAGAAGGACAACAGCTGGACGCAGAAGTTCTTCACCGGCAAGTACACGACCTCGACCGCGACTGACACCGCTCCCATGGTGTACAACGCTCTGCAGGCCAACAAGGACGTTGTGGCCATCTATGCGCCGTACGACGAGCTGAGTAAGGCGAGCCTCTCCGCTCTCGACCAGGCGAACATGAAGGACAAGGTCAAGGTGTACGGCGCTGACATCTCCACTGCCGATATTGAGTTGATGACCGCTGACGGGAGCCCGTGGGTTGCCACTGGTGCCACTGATCCGAACGCGATCGGCGCTGCAGTGACCCGGGTGCTCGCGCTCGACCTCGCCGGCCAGTTGAACACGAAGAACGTCGAGTTTCCGCCGATCCTGGTGACCCAGAAGATGCTCCGCGAGAAGAACATCAAGAACATGGATGACTTGCGGGCAGCGGAGCCTTCGCTGAACATCTCCGACACGGCTTCGGCCCCCTGGATCCCTGCCATCAAGTTCTGATCACAGGAACTCCACATCCTCACCGCCGCTCCGGGGCGTACCCAGGAAGGAATGCAGCAATGACCAACAAGCCTGCCGAACCTCGGTACGCCCTGGAGTTGCGTGGGATCGAGAAGTCATTCGGGGCCAACCAGGTCCTGAAGGGGGTGACCCTCGCTTTGGAGCCCGGTTGCGTTACAGCGTTGCTCGGAGCCAATGGCGCGGGAAAGTCCACGCTGATCAAGATCCTCGCCGGCGTCTATGAACGCGGCGCCGGCGAGATCCTGGTGGCCGGCGAGCCGGTGGAGATCACCTCGCCGCTCACGGCTGCTCACAATGGCATCCACACCGTGCACCAGCGGGTTGACGAGAGCATCGTCCCCGGTCTGACTGTCGCGGAGAACCTCTTGTTCGAAGAGCTCGTGCAAGGTGGTCTTCCGCCAATTGGAGCGTTGCGCAAGTTGCTGCCCAAGGCCAGGGCCACGGCCGCAACACTGAATCTGGAGTGGTCGGACGCCAAGCTGCTCAGCGACGCGTTCGAACTGGGGATCGCCGATGCCCAGCTCCTCGTGCTAGCGCGAGCACTGGTGAAGGCGCCCAAAGTGCTCGTCCTGGACGAACCCACCTCGACGCTGTCTCAGGCTGAGGCCGAGCGCTTGTTCGGACTCATCGAGAAGATGCGAGATCAGGGTGTCGCGATTCTCTACGTCTCGCACCACCTCAGTGAGATTCAGTCGCTGGCCGACCGCCTGGTTGTGCTTCGCGACGGGATGATCAAGGATCGCCAGACCGCACCTCTGAACATGGGGGAGGCCGTTCGATCCATGCTGGGTGAGCAGGTCACTGTCGAAATGGGCGAGCTCAACCACCTGCACGGTGAGAGCGTCGCTGTGGAGCTGCGCGACGTCACTTTGTTGCCGCGCTCCGAGCCACTCGATCTTTCGCTTTGTTATGGCGAGGTCACCGGGGTGGTGGGTCTGCTGGGCGCGGGGAAGTCGGAGCTTGCCAGAGGGATCTACGGCGTTGATCCCTTCCGCGAGGGCACGATGACCCTCGATGGGAAGCCGTATCGGCCCAAGAGGGCCGGTGATGGTGTCCGGCGGGGTATCTACCTCGTCCCGGAGAACCGAGCGGCCGAGGCGATGTTGCCCGGCTGGAATGTAGCCCGGACGGTGAGCCTGCCCTTCTTGGGCCGGGTCAGCCCGATGGGCGTGACCAACTTTGTGAGTGAGCGCAGGCTCGCCCGGTCGGTCATCGATGGCTTCAGCGTGGTCACCACCGGCCCCGATCAGGTGGTGGACTCGCTGTCCGGCGGAAACCAGCAGAAAGTGGTGGTTGGCCGTTGGATGAGCGGTGATCCCAAGATCATCCTCATGGACGAACCCTTCCGCGGGGTTGATATCGGGGCCCGCCACGACCTGTCCAAGAAAGCCCGCGACGCAGCGGCTGCCGGGGCATGCGTGGTGGTTCTGTCCTCCGACGTCGAGGAGATCAGGGAGGTGGCCGACCGCATTCTTGTGATGGTGGAGGGCCGAATCACCCTGGATTGCCGGGCGGCCGAGGTTGACGCGGACGCAATCATGACCAGCATGTCGGAGGTGGCATCACGATGACTCAGGCAACAACCAGCACCGGTGGGAAGCAGGCTCCCACCGCCAGACCAAAGGCGCCGGGAGAATCGGCTCCGCACCAGGAACTGACCATGTGGATGCGCACCCAGGACGCCGTAGTGAAGTACGGGTTCGTCGCGGTGACCATCATCTTGTTCGTCTACTTCGCTGCAACCGAACCCGCCTTCGCCACCTCAGACTCGTTGTTCGCGATGCTGAAGTACGCCTCTGTGACGGCCATTCTCGGTCTCGGCATGACGTTCTCGATGGTGGTCGGCGGCATGGACATGTCCATCGGCTCTCAAGCGGGCCTCGCGGTCCAGATGGCAGCGATGACGATGGTCTTCTACAACATGACCGGCACGTCGGCGGCGTTGGTCGTGGTCGTCGTCGGCATCCTGGTCGGTTTGGTCAACGCCTTCTTGATCGTGATCTGCAAGATCCCCGATCTGCTCGCCACACTCGCCATGATGTTCGTCATCCAGGGCGTCAAGTTGATCCCCGTGGACGGCCAGTCGGTGTCGGCCGGCATGGTGCTGCGCGACGGCTCGGTCGCTCCCGGTAAGTTCACCAGCACTTTCCTGCTGCTCGATCGTGGGACCATCGGCCCGGTGCCGTTGCCGGTGATCATCATGCTGTTGCTCGCGCTGATCAGCTGGTTCTTCTTGTCTCGCACGAAGTGGGGGCGGCTGATGTACGCCGTCGGTGCGAATCCCGAGGCTGCGCGGCTGTCCGGGGTCCGGGTCGGCTTCTACCGCGGCCTGGCGTATGTGCTGACCAGCACTTTCGCATCGGTCGGCGGACTGATCCTGGTTTCGCGGATCGGCCAAGGAGATGTCAACGCTGGGGCGTCCAGCCTGCTGGAGGCGGTTGCGGTCGCGCTGGTCGGAACCTCGGTGCTCGGTGCCGGCAAGCCCAACGCTTGGGGCACGCTGCTGGGTGCGCTGCTGATTGGCATCGTGCTCACCGGCCTGACGATGAAGGGTTTCCAGTACTACTACCAGGACACCGCCAAGGGCCTGGTGCTCCTCGTCGCCTTGCTGTTCTCGTACACCATGTCGCGCAAGAAGGTCAGGTATACCCCGGCAACCTAGTCCAACACCCGATCACCGAGATTCCACGAAGAAGTGAAACAAATGGCTGACTACGAATTTCTGTCCGAGCAGACGGTCCCCGACTACATCCGTGAGCATCCAGAGCTCGCGGCGAAGATCGACCCTGACACCCTGGTGAGCATTCGCGAAGTCGGGGACGGGAACCTCAATCTGGTCTTCCTCGCCTCCGACGCGGCTGGTCGGGGAATGTGCTTGAAGCAGGCCCTACCGTATGTGCGCATGACCGGCGAGGGCTGGCCGATGACGCCTGACCGAGCCCGCCACGAGGTCGACTCGCTCCGTGCTCACCACGCGCTCACACCGGCATTGCTGCCAGAGGTCTATCTCTACGACCCTCAGCGCTACATCATCGCGATGGAGGATTTGTCCGACCATCAGGTGTGGCGTGGTGCGTTGATCGCCGGCGAACGCCACGAGGGTGCCGCCACCGCGATGGGCACCTATGTGGGCGCTGTGGCCTTCGGCACATCTCTGTTCGCGATGGACCGCGAGGCTCTCGCTCGGGCGATCGCATCATCGGTGAACCCACAGTTGTGCACCATCACCGAAGATCTGGTGTTCAGCGAGCCGGTGTCCGGCTCTGATCGGAACGCCTGGCTACCGGGCAACCAGCCAGATGTCGTCGGGTTCCAAGCCGATGATGCCATGAAGCAGGCGATGGGCTGGGCGAAGTGGCTGTTCATGACCAAGACTGAGGCGCTCATCCACGGTGACTTGCACACGGGTTCGGTGATGGTCCGCACTCCCCACGGATCGACCACCTGTGACAGCGTCAAGGCATTCGATTCCGAGTTCGCCTTCTACGGACCGCTCGCGTTCGACCTCGGTGCATTGTTCGCCAACTATGTGATTGCTGCTGCTCGCGCTTTCGCGCTCGACGAGGACGCGCGTGCCGAATGGTGCCTCAGCCTGGTGACGCAGACGTGGGCCGGGTTCGACGCAGAGTTCCGTCGCCGCTGGCCCAGTCGACTGGATGCGCGGGTCTGGGACGAGGCCTTCCTGGAGCGTTTGCTCCTCACCTGGCGCAGCGAAGCATGGCTGTTCGCGGCCGCCAAGATGTCGCGAAGGATGATCGGCGCGGCCAAGACACGTGACATCGAGTCATTGCCGGAGAGCCTCCGTGAGGGAGCGGTTCGTGGCATCCTGCGGCTGGCTCGCCGCATGGTGGTCGAACGCGACCAGGACTCGGCGGTCGAGCATCTGACTTCGCTGGCCGGGTCGATCCTGGCCGAAACCCGCACTAACTAGGCGGTCCGGGTCATGCTCAAGGGGATTCACCCACTCCTGGTGCCCGACCTTCTGGCTGGCCTGGCCCGGATGGGGCACGGCGACGTGATCGCGGTGGTCGATCGGAACTTCCCTGCTTATGGCGGCACGGGGCTGGTGATCGAGCTTCCTTCGACGACCGTAACAGCCGTGTTGGAAGCCGTCCTGACGGTTCTCCCGCTCGATCAGTTCGATCCACCGGCGGTCGTGCACATGCTCGCCGATGACGGAAGCGAGGCGCCGGCCACGGCGGCAGCACGCACATTGTGGCGCCGCGATTCGGCGTCGATCACCGATGCGGGGCTGCGGCGCCATGAGGGCTTCTATGCTCGCGCTGAGGCCGCGGCAATCACTGTGAGAACCGGCGAAACCCTTCCCTTCGGCTGTTTTCTGCTCAAAAAGGGGACGGTCTGAGCTCCGGCGCAGCCCCGGCACTTCCCCATTCCACCGTCCTGCTATGAAGGGTGTTCTGGCGTGCGAAAGATCATCAACGACCCTGGTGCCTTCGTCGACGAAGTGATCGAGGGCCTGCTGCTCGCCCACGGCGGTCGCTTGCGGGCGGTCGACGGCGACCAGCGGGTGCTTGCGCTTACGCATCGGCGTCCCGGCACGGTCGGAATCGTCACCGGTGGAGGCTTCGGGCATCTTCCGTTGTTTCTCGGGTATGTGGGCGACGGCCTCTGTGCTGCCGTCGCCGTCGGGAACGTGTTCTCCTCGCCGTCTGCCGACCAGATGCTGGCTGCGATTCGGGCCGCCGACAGCGGGTCGGGCGTGCTGTGCCTGTACGGCAACTATGGCGGCGACGTCCTCAACTTTGACCTCGCCTGCGATCTTGCGGCAGCGGAAGGCATCCAGACGTCCACAGTGCTGGGCATTGACGATGTTCTGTCCGCCCCGCTGGAGCGCGCCGCAAGTCGACGGGGGGTCGCCGGCCTGACTCTCGCCTACAAAGTCGCCGGCGCCGCTGCAGCTCGCGGAGACGGGTTGGGCGCCGTCGCCGCAGCCGCCGAGCGCGCCGTGCGCGCGACAGGAACCGCCGGCGTCGGGCTGTCGCCGACAATCCTGCCGGAGGCAGGAGTTCCGACCTTTGTGCTTGCCGACGGCGAGATGGAGATCGGCATCGGCATCCATGGTGAGCCAGGGCGTCGCCGGGGTCCATTACTGACCGCCGACGAGATCACCGATGGCTTGGTCGAGCCGATTCTCCACGACCGGAGAATCGTGGCCGGCGACCGGGTGGCCGTGCTGGTTAACGGGTTGGGTGCGACACCGTTGGAGGAGTTGTACCTGATCTACCGCCGAGTTTCGCAGGTGTTGTCAACGCGGGGTGTCGTGATCGAACGCAGGTTCGTCGGTGAGTACGCCACGAGTCTGGAGATGGCCGGCGCCTCGGTGAGCTTGATGAAACTGGACGATGAGTTGATCACGCTGCTGGATGCGCCGGCTTCGTCGCCGTTGGTGCGGTTCGGAGGGTGAGGGCGGTGCGCGTCGCCGAATTGCGACCGATCATCGTGGCGGCCCTGTACGCGATGCCTCGGCATGAGGACGAACTGCGGGAGCTCGACGCCGCTTTGGGTGATGGCGATCTCGGCATCACAGTCCGAGCGGGTGCGACCGCGGTGGCCGCGGTCATCGAAGAGGCTCAGCCGGCGGACGCCGGTGCGTTGCTGCTGCTCGCCGGTCGTGCGTTCGCCGGAGCCAACCCCTCAACGTTTGCCGCGCTGATCGGCGGAGCACTGATGGCTGCCGCCGCTGAGGTGGGCGCAGCGATCGAGCTCGACGCTGCTGCTACCGAACGGATGACTGCTGCTGCCGCCGTCCGCATCCAGGCGAGGGGGAAGGCAGAACTCGGCGACAAGACGGTCGTCGACCTGCTGGTTCCAATGGCGGCGGTTCTCGGAGCGGCGGCGCAGTCCACACCAGCAACGCGCACGCCGGCAGAGGTTGCGCGGGAGGTGGCCGCCTGGGCGCGACAGCGCGTGGTCGAGACTTCGGCATGGCAGTCTCAGCGAGGCAGGGCCGCCTGGCAGGGCGACCGGAGCATCGGCAAGCCGGACGCGGGCTCGGCTGCGATCGCCATTTTTGTCGAAGAGCTCGCACGGGCCTGGGCGTGATCGCTCAACGACCGACGAGCGCGCGCGCAAAGAACGCGAGGTTTGCCGGACGCTCGGCGAGCCGACGCAGGAAGTAGCCCCACCAGTCGCTCCCGTACGGCACGTAGACCCGTACGGATTCGCCCGAAGCGGCGAGCCGCCGCTGTTCGTCAGTGCGGATGCCGTAGAGCATCTGGAACTCGTAGTCACCACGCGACCGACCCGACGACTGCGCCAGCCCCGGCACCGCGGCGATGAGCTGAGGATCATGGGTGGCGAGCAACGGCAGGCCATCGCCGTCGAAGAGCTCGCGGGCGCAAGCGAGGTAGGCCGCCGAGACTTCCTCACGGGTCTGATGAGCGACGCTTTCGGGCTCAGCGTAGGCACCTTTACAGAGGCGGACCCGCGCACCACTGGAGGCCAGCACCGCAGCGTCCTGGAGCGTTCGGTGCAGGTAGGCCTGAAGCACGGCAGCTGTTGCGGGATAGTCCTTGCGCAGTTCGGCGAGGATGCCCAGAGTTGCGTCGGTCCTGGTGTGATCCTCCGCATCGATGGTGACAGTGGTACCGGCTGCCTCGGCAGCGGCACAGATAGCGCGCGCGTTCTCGAGCGCGATTCGTACGCCGTCGGGCAACGCGAGACCGAGGGCGGTGAGCTTCACTGATACCTCGGCCTGGCCGGTCAGTCCGCCGCGCTGTAGCTCCGACAGGAGCCTGAGATAGGCATCGCGCACAGCTTCCGCGGCTGCGGTGCTCGTGGTGTCCTCACCCAAGTGATCGATGGTGACCGCAAGCCCGTCGTTCGCGAGGACGCGAACGACCCGCAGGCAGTCCTCGACCGACTCCCCCGCGACGAAACGGGACACCACGGCTGCCGTTGCCGGAACGCGGACAGCGAGGGCTTTGGCCCGGTCGCTGGTCGTCAGTGCCAGAAGAGGGCCCCGCAGTATAGATCCCAGAACGTCCATCACGCCTCCAGAAGAGCTGCAATCCGATCCACGCTCAACTCTTCCAGGCTATCGATCACCAGGTGGGCCAGCGACAAGACATCGGCGGTGGGCGGGTGGAAATGCGGCGGAACCGCGATGACTTTCATGCCCGCCGCGTGCGCGGAGCGGATTCCGTTCGGTGCGTCTTCGATCGCGATGCTGCGCGCCGGGTCGGCGTTGAGCCGGCGACAGACCTCCAGATACACGTCAGGAGCAGGTTTGCCGACGCCGCCGATCTCCTCTGTGGACACGCTGGTGGTGACGAGGTCGCCGATCGCCAGTTGTTCGATGATGGTGTCGATCAGCACGCGAGGCGATGAACTGGCCAATCCGACCGTCCACTGGGCCGCCATTCGCCGAACGGCGGCGCTGGCGCCGGGTAGTTCGGGAGCACCGTGCAGCCGGTAGTGATCGCGCAATGCTGAGATCGTGCGCTCTGCCGCTTGTTCGGCGGTTCCGGGCAATCCGACAGTCTGGACCAGGTAGGTGGACCATTCCTGCGTGGACATGCCCATCATCGCCGTCGTCGCATCGGGTGGCCATGCGACGCCGTCGTCGGCGGCCATGCCCCGGCGAACCTCGTCCCAGATCGCCTCACTGTCGGTGAGGGTGCCATCTACATCGAAAACCACAACGCTCATGGCGACATTGTCTCTGCTGCTGGTGAGGCGGTGGCGCATGGACTGAGGGTTGGGCCGACCACCGAAGCTCTGCGGGACGCCCACGTGGACCAGCGGTGGCTAGCATCGCAGATGTGACTTCAGCACTGCGGCCGCGAATGAGCTTGCCGCTGGATCTGCACCTCGCTCGGCGACGTCCCGAGCTCGAGGTGATCCGGCACACCTTGCGCCTGCAGGGCCTGCCGAAGCTGGACGCACTGGTCGCATCGCCGGAGAATCCGTCCGGTGTGCTGGTCTACTTTCCCGGTTTCAACACCCCGCTCGGCCCCTGGGAGACCGCCAAGTGTCAGTACTTGGCCGGGCTGACCGGGCTGCAGGTCGTCCTTACTGAGATCCCGGGGATGAGCCGCTATGGCGACGCGATTCCGCGAGCGGTCCGCGCGGACATGCTGCGGGGGCACATCGGCTCCTGGGCCGAGTTGAACCTGGCCTACATCTCGGCCGCAATGGACGCAGGTGAGGTCGTCAACACGGCCACGATGCAGGTGCTGGGGTATTCCACCGGATGTTCGCTTGCCGTTGGAGCTCTCCCGGTGCTGGCGCAGTGGGGGCCGATCGAGGGGCTCAACCTCATCGAGCCGGTCGCCATCGGCAAGCGCACGATCGCGGCGCTGTCAGCCCACAACCTTGCCGATCTGGGGCGTTACCCCTTCTCGCTGGCCACGAACATCGGCCATGGCTGGGTGATGAAGGCCTTCCGGGGTCAGATGCGCGAGCCGAACGTGAAGTACGGCCCGGTCGACCTCCTCGCCATCGGCACCGTCTTGGCTAGCGAAGAACTCGGCGCCCAGCTGGACGAGGTCGAACTGGAACGATGTGCGCTCGCTCGCGGCTCGCGGAGCTCGCTGTGCCGGCAGTCGGACTTCGACAAGGTCGACGCCTCGCTGGCCGCCCGGGGCATCCCCGGCCCGACGATCACGGTCAAGGGTCTGGGCCATCAGCTGTGGCACTCGTTCCCCACGGTGATCGGCTTGGTCGAGGCGATGCTGACCGAGGTCCCTCCCGACCACGCTGAGCCCGAACGTTCCTTGCCCGCCGAGTCGTGACTGGCGCCAGCGTTTCACACCGCTGTCGCTGCAGCCTCAGGTGCTCTGGCCGATGCGGGCGCGGAGCGGGGCAGCCCGAGCAAGCAGATGATCAATGAGGCGAGCATCAATGCTTCGCGCCCGAGCTGGGCGATGAGGAGATCACGGTACGGGCCGTAGATCAGTACGGCGAAGGGGTAGGAAAAGATCGCGTAGAGGGTCACGCCGAGCGCGAAGCGGCGCCGGCCACCGCTGAGCATCAGCCAGATGGCCGCCAGCACCTGCCAGATTTGATAGTGCGGCCATGCGATCGGTCCGATCAGTGTGGAGGCGCAGCCGACCACGATGGCTGCCTGGAAATGATCTTGGTGATGGAAGTGGGCTCGGGCTCGCAGGAGAGCCGCCAGGCCGACCCCGATGGCGAGAACGATCCAGACCACGTGCACGAGTGGCGTGTCGCCAAGCCACCTGATCATGGTGCCGAGGAGCGTGACGTTGATGTAGGTCCCGGGGTTGAGTTGGCCACTGCTGTCTGGGTGCGTCCAGAAGTAGGCCGAGTCGGCCGGGAAGAGGCCAAACCCGATCAGCGCAAGTGCGAGGAAGCCGGCCACAGCGATGGCCAGTTGCCGCCACTGCTTGGTGAGCGCGTAGTAGGGGAAGAAGACCAGCGGCGTGAGCTTGAGAGCGGCGGCCGCCCCGACCAGGCTGCCCTGGAATCGTCGTTTCACCAGGCCGGACACGTCGAAGAAGGCCAGTGCCATGACGAAGATGCTCAGTTGCCCCACGCTCAGGTGGAACATGACGGGGTAGCTGACCAGCAGCAGCACCGCGGCGAAGCCTAACTGGATCAGGAACCGCGGGTCGCGCAGCGCAGCCGATCGAGCTGCGTCGGCGAGGCAGAACCGAGCGGTGGCCCAGGCGAGAAGCAGGGCGACGGCAATGGTCGCGCCCGTCCACAGTTGTTCGCCGGCAAGAGCCGGCAAGCCGCGCAGCGGTGAAAAGACCAGCAGGGTGATCGGCGGATAGGTGACTTCTGTGTACATCAGTCGGCCCGCAGCCACCGCGTCGAGGGCCCGCCGATACCAGTCGATATCGACGAACCCCGATGGCTTCCCGGGAGGGAAGACGTTCAGCCAGGCGACCAGGACGCCGCAGCCGGCCAGCAGCAGCGCCGCACCGTAAGCGACAGCCGTCGCCAGTGGTGCGGGCGTGCTGTCGGTCGTGCGCAAGGTCTCTCGCTCCCGGAGGTGGTGTCGCTCAGCATCATGGTCGAGCAGGCTCCGAAAGCGGTAGCTGGAGGGCACGAGTCCGCGGCAGCTGTGATGTCGTGGTCGACCTTTGGCTCGAGACGATTCCGCCTCGAGCCCTACCCGGAAAGGCCTCAGGCCTTCTCGGCGTGCCCCCCGAACTGCTTGCGCATGGCCGACAGCAGCTTGTGCTCGAACACGTCCGCGCCCTGGCTGGAAAAGCGCGACACCAGCGCCGCGGTCAGCGTGGGGGCCGGGATGCCGAGGTCGATGGCTGCCGCCGCGGTCCAGCGGCCCTCGCCGGAGTCGGAGACCCGTCCACCGAACTCTTCCAGTGACGGGTCGGTGACGAGCGCGGACGCGGTGAGGTCGAGCAGCCACGACTGCACGACAGAGCCGCGTCGCCAGACCTCGGCCACCTCGGCCAGGTCGAGGTCGTAGCGATAGTGCTCGGGATGTTCCAGCGGAGCGGTCTCGGCGTCGGCGTCGCGCTGATGCGCGCCGGCACCGGCGTGCGCCAGCAGGTTCAGCCCCTCGGCGTAGGCCGCCATCAGGCCGTACTCGATGCCGTTGTGCACCATCTTCACCATGTGGCCCGCACCGCTCGGCCCGCAGTGGAGGAAGCCCTTCTCGGCATCGGACGGCTCACCGTCGCGGCCTGGCGTCCGCCCAGCGGCGTCGACTCCGGGCGCCAAGGCCTCCCAGATCGGACGCAGCCGCTTGAAGTGCTCGCTGGGCCCGCCGATCATCAGCGAGTAGCCGCGCTCCAAGCCCCAGACGCCGCCGGAGGTGCCGACATCGAGGTAGCCGATGCCGCGTCCGGACAGCGCCTCGGCTCGGGTGATGTCGTCGTGGTAGTGGGAGTTGCCGCCATCGATGATCACGTCGCCGGCACTCAGCACGTCGGCGACCGCTTCGACGGTCTTGGCGGTGATCGCGCCGGCCGGCACCATCACCCACACCGCACGCGGCCCGGCCAGCTTTGCCGCCAGATCTTCCAGTGAGGACGCACCGACCGCACCTTCGGCAACCAGAGCCGCGACTGCGTCGGGGTTCACGTCATAGACCACGGCCTCTTGGCCGGCGCGCAGCAGTCGGCGCACCAGGTTGGCTCCCATTCGGCCCAGGCCGATCATTCCCAGTTGCATCGTTGACTCCTTCTCAGCCTTGCTGAGTCTCGGGGTGGGCCCCGTCCGGATTGTGCCAGCCGCCTTCGCCGATCAGCCGGTCAGCGGCCTCGGGTCCCCAGCCTCCGCGGAAGTAGGGGTGGACGGCGGTGGCGTCGCCGAGCACGTCGGCCACCACCTTCCATGCCTCGTCCACGAAGTCCTCGCGGGTGAACAGGGTGGTGTCGCCGGCGATGGCGTCGCCGAGGAGGCGTTCGTACGGATCGAGTCCGTCGGCGCTGGGCAGGTCGTTGAAAGCCAGCTCCACTGTGCGGCCGGCCATCTCCTCACCGGGGGCCTTCACATTTGCCGCCAGTGAGATCGACACGTCGGGGCTCAGCTTGAACACCAGCGAGTTGGCCGACATGGCTCCGGTCTGACCGAGCTGGACGCCGGTGGGCGGGTTCTGCAGTTCGACGAACACCTCGGTGGCCGTGGTGGCCAAGCCCTTGCCTGCCCGGATGTAGAACGGCACTCCCGACCAGCGCCAGGTGTCGATCTGGGCCTTCAGCGCCACGAAGGTCTCGGTGGTCGACTCCGGCTTCACCCCGGGCTCGTTGCGGTAGCCCTCGTACTGGCCGCGCACCACATCGGTGGGGCAGATCGGCGGCATCGCCCGCAGCACCTTCACCTTCTCGTCGCGCAGGCCTTCGGTGCCGCGCCCGGACGGAGGCTCCATGGCCACCATTGCGAGCACTTGGAGCATGTGGTTCTGCACGACGTCGCGTAGGGCGCCGACTTCTTCGTAGAAGGCGCCGCGGCCCTCAACGCCGAAGCTCTCGGCCATGGTGATCTGCACCGACTTCACGTACAGCCGGTTCCAGATGGGCTCGAGGAAGGTGTTGGCGAAGCGGAAGTAGCTCAGCCCTAGGATCGCCTCTTTGCCCAGGTAGTGGTCGATGCGGAACACGCTGGACTCGTCGAAGGCCTTGTGCAGCGCCGCGTTGAGTTCGCGGGCCGAGGTCAGGTCGCGGCCGAACGGCTTCTCGACGATCACCCGGGCGTTGTCCGCGCAGCCGACCTCGGCCAGGGAGTCGATCACGGTCTCGAACAGCGACGGCGGGATCGCCAGGTAGTGGATGGGTCGACGGGCGCCCTTCAGCTCCTTCTTGAGCTTGCGGAAGGTGGCGATGTCGGCGTAGTCGCCGTCCACCTGACGTACCAGCGCGGTCAGCCGGGCGAAGATCTCCTCATCGAAGCCGCCGTGATCCTCCAGGCTGGTGCGGATCCGGTCGAGGAACTGTTCGTGGGTGTCGCCCGAGCGGGAGACCGCGATGATCGGGATGTTCAGCTTGCCTCGTGCCACCAGGGAAGCGAGGGCGGGAAAGATCTTCTTGTGCGCCAAGTTGCCGGTTGCTCCGAAGAACACCAGCGCGTCTGAGGACTCCATGGATGTGGCCTTTCGTTTTCCACTCCTGCCCAACAGCGTCAGTCTCTCAAACAGTCCCGCGATGCGTGCTCGCTGTGAGATGGGGAGAGGGAATACCCCCATCCGTCCCGGAGTTGAGTCTGGTGAACTCAACTTCTGGATTGAGTCTGCTAAGCTCAATCCGAATCTGGAACTACCTGGAGGTAAGGACTCATGGCACGAGCAGTCGGCATCGACCTCGGCACCACGAACTCTGTTGTCGCCGTTCTTGAGGGCGGCGAGCCCACCGTCATCCCGAATGCCGAAGGCTCCCGCACCACCCCGTCCATCGTCGCCTTCGCCAAGGGCGGCGAGGTGCTGGTCGGCGAGGTCGCCAAGCGGCAGGCGGTCACGAACGTCGATCGCACGATCCGTTCGGTGAAGCGGCATATGGGCACCAACTGGACCGTCGACATCGACGGAAAGCCGTACACCCCGCAAGAGATCAGCGCCCGTGTGCTGATGAAGCTCAAGCGCGACGCCGAGGCGTACCTGGGCGAGCCGGTCACCAACGCGGTGATCACCGTCCCGGCGTACTTCTCCGACGCTGAGCGCCAGGCGACCAAGGAGGCCGGCGAGATCGCGGGCCTGACCGTTGACCGCATCATCAACGAGCCCACCGCTGCCGCCTTGGCCTACGGTCTGGACAAGGGCGACGAGCAGACCATCCTGGTCTTCGACCTCGGTGGTGGCACCTTCGACGTCTCGCTGCTGGAGATCGCCGACGGCGTCTTCGAGGTGAAGGCGACCAAGGGCGACAACCGGCTGGGCGGCGACGACTGGGATCAGCGCATCGTCGATTGGCTGGTCACCCAGTTCAAGAACGGCCATGGCATCGACCTGAGCAAGGACAAGATGGCTCGTCAGCGTCTGCAGGAAGCTGCAGAGCGCGCGAAGATCGAGCTGTCGAGCGCCCAGGAGACGCAGATCAACCTGCCGTACATCACGGCGGGAGCCGAAGGCCCGCTGCACCTGGACGAGAAGCTGACGCGCGCGGAGTTCCAGCGGATGACCCAGGATCTCCTGGATCGGTGCCGCTCGCCGTTCAACGCGGTGATCGCCGACGCCGGCATGTCGATCGGCAAGATCGACCACGTCATCCTGGTCGGTGGCTCGACGCGAATGCCGGCCGTTGCTGACCTGGTCAAGGAGCTCACCGGTGGCAAGGAGCCCAACAAGGGCGTGAACCCCGATGAGGTCGTGGCCCTGGGTGCGTCCCTGCAGGCCGGCGTGCTGAAGGGCGAGGTGAAGGATGTGCTGCTGCTCGACGTCACCCCGCTGAGCCTCGGCATCGAGACCAAGGGTGGCGTGATGACCAAGATCATCGAGCGCAACACCACCATCCCGACCAAGCGGTCCGAGGTGTTCACTACGGCCGAGGACAGCCAACCCTCGGTGATGATTCAGGTCTACCAGGGCGAACGTGACTTCGCGCGTGACAACAAGAGCCTCGGCAACTTCGAGCTCACCGGCCTGATGCCCGCCCCGCGTGGCATCCCGCAGATCGAGGTGACCTTCGACATCGACGCCAACGGCATCGTCCACGTCCACGCCAAGGACATGGCGACCGGCAAGGAGCAGTCGATGACGGTGACCGGTGGTTCCGCCCTGGGCAAGGACGACATCGATCGGATGATGCGCGACGCCGAGGCTCACGCCGAAGAGGACCGCGTGCGCCGCGAGACCGTCGAGATGCGCAACGAGGCCGACGCCCTGGCGTTCCGGACCGAGAAGCTGCTCGCCGACAACGCTGAGGCCCTCACCGACGATGTGAAGACCCCGGTGAGTGAGGCGCTGGCCAAGCTCAAGGAGGCTCTGACCGGCGACGACAACGACGCGGTCAAGGCCGCAATGGACGACCTGAACACCAAGGCCGCGGCCATGGGCCAGGCGGTTTACGCTGCGGCTCAGGCCAAGCAGGAATCCGAGGCTGCGGCTTCGGCCCAGGCAGGCGGAGCGGCCGAGGATGATGTCGTTGACGCTGAGATCGTGGACGAGGACGGCAAGGACAAGTGAGCAATCCCGAAGATCAGGTTCCTGAGCCCGACGAGGGTCGCGAGCCGGTCGACGGTACTGCGGACGAGGCGAAGGGCGCCGGCGATCAGTCGGCGCCCCAGCCCGCTGGGGATGCCATCGACGAGGCCATCGCCGAGATCCTCGACGCGGCCGACGCTGCGGCGGCGACCGAAGGCGCACCGGCGTCAGAGGTCGATCAGCTGAACGCGCTGGTCGCTGAGCGAACCTCCGACCTGCAACGGCTTCACGCCGAGTACGCCAACTACAAGAAGCGTGTCGACCGTGACCGTTCGTTGTCGCGCGCTGCCGGCATCGAGTCGGTCGTGCTCGACCTGCTGCCCGTCCTGGACAGCGTGGAGGCTGCGCGTGAGCATTCCGAGCTGGTGGGCGGCTTCAAGCTGGTCGCCGAGGAGCTGGAGAAGATCACCGCTAAGTACGGCTTGGAGGCCTTTGGTGAGGTCGGGGAGCCGTTCGATCCGCAGATCCACGAGGCGCTGATGCAGATGCCGATGGCCGGCGACTTCGATGTGCCGACGGTCTCAGCGGTGATGCAAAGAGGTGTGAAACTGAACGGACGGGTGATCCGTCCGGCCCGGGTCGGGGTCGCCGATCCTGACCAACCGGTCGACTAAGCGGCGAAAGGAGGCGCGATGAGCACGAAAGACTGGCTCGAAAAGGACTACTACAAGGTTCTCGGCGTCTCCTCCGACGCGAAGCCCGAGGAGATCAAGAAGGCCTTCCGCAAGCTGGCCCGGCAGTATCACCCGGACCAGAACAAGCAGAATCCCGACGCTGAGGCCAAGTTCAAGGAGATCTCCGAGGCCAACGCGGTGCTCTCTGACGCCGAGAAGCGCAAGGAGTACGACGAGGCCCGGCGGTTGTTCGGTGGTGGCGGCGGTTTCCGCTTCCCCGGCGGCGGCACGGGCGGGGTTCGCGCAGAGGACTTGTTTGCCAACTTCGGTTCGGGTGACCAAGGCAACCTGGGAGACCTGTTCGGCGGCCTGTTCGGCGGTGGGCAACGGCGTCAGAGCCGCGGCCCGCGGCGCGGGGCTGATGTCGAGGGTGAAGTCACCTTGGACTTCGCCGATGCCCTGGCCGGCTCGACCGTTTCGCTGCAGACCTCGTCGGACGCTGCCTGTGCCACCTGTCATGGCACCGGCGCTCGTCCAGGGACGCAGCCGACGGTGTGTCATGCCTGCCAGGGGTCTGGGATGCAGACCTCGACGTCGGGCGGCATGTTCTCCGTCTCCGAACCCTGCCGCGAGTGCCGAGGGCGGGGCATGATCGTGACCGATCCGTGTCCCACCTGCGGCGGCTCGGGCCGGGCTCGCGCCATGAACACGATCCAGGTGCGGATTCCCGCCGGCGTGACCGACGGCCAGCGGATCCGCATCAAGGGCAAAGGTGGGCCAGGGGAGAACTCCGGGGCGTCCGGTGATCTGTATGTGCTGGTGCATGTGCGTCCCCACCCGGTGTTCGGACGTAAGGGCGACAACCTCACGGTGACCATTCCGGTGACCTTTGCCGAGGCCGCTCTGGGTGCGGAGATCAGCGTGCCGACGCTCGACGATGGGCCGGTGCGGCTGAAGGTGCCCGCCGGGACTCCGAACGGTCGAACCTTCCGGGTCCGCGGCCGTGGTGCCAAGGGTGCCGACTTGCTGGTGACCGTCGACGTCCAGGTGCCCAAGCACCTCAGCGAGGACGCCAAGGCGGCGTTGGCCGCCTACGTCGCCAGCGCCGCAGAGCCCGACCCGCGCGCTGAGTTGATGAGGAGCCTGCGATGAGCGACCGCCTGCCTGATCGCTTCGACGTCGACGCCCCGATCTTCGTGATCTCGGTGGCGGCGCAACTGGCCGACATGCACCCCCAGACCCTGCGCGGCTACGACCGGCTGGGACTGGTGGTGCCGGGCCGGGCGCGGGGGCGGGGGCGGCGGTACTCGCTGCGAGACATCGCTCGGTTGCGTCATGTGCAGCATCTGAGTCAGAACGAAGGCATCAACCTGGAAGGCGTTCGCCGCATTCTCGCCTTGGAGTCCGAACTCGATGCGATGCGCGAGCAGCTTCAGCGGCTGACGGAGATCGTCGGACGCCTGCAGACCCGTGAAGAGGGAGCGCGGGTGTTCACCGCGGCTCAATCCGGGCAGGTGCACCTGGGGCGCGTCCGCACCCGTGAGGTGCGTGCCATCACCGTGCGCTGAGCCCCCGCTCAGCAGGTGATCAGCAGCTCGGTGTGCGGCACCACGAACACGGCGTCGGGATCGGCGGTCCATTCGCGCCAAGCCTCGCCGAGGGTGGTGATCTCGGCCGCTGTGGCCAGGCCCAAGCCGATCGCCTGGTCGGCGAAACCCGAGCCGGTCGATCGCTGTGCCCAGGTGGTGCCCCACCAGTCTGCGCCGGCGCCGGCGCTGAACGTCCAGGTCGAGGAACTGATCTCGACCGTCCTCAGGCCGGCGGCGTGCGCCCAGGCGAACAGGTGGCGTCCGGCGTCAGGCTCGCCGCCATTGGCCCGCGCCACAGCGCGGTAGAGCTGGCGCCAGCGCTCCAGGCCCGGAGGCTCGGGGTACCAGCTCAATGCTGCATAGTCGGCGTCGCGGACGGCGATCGTCCCGCCGGGCCGGGTGACCCGCGCCAGCTCGCGCAGGGCGGCGACGGGGTCGGCCAGGTGCTGCAGCACCTGGTGCGCGTGAGCGAGATCGAAGGTGTCATCGGGGAAGCCCAGCTGATACGCGTTCGCCTGGAGAAACCACAGATTGTCGATGCCGCCCGCGTTGGCGCGAGCGCGTTCGAGCACGCCGGCGTCCACATCGACGCCGATGACCTGCCCGGGGGCGACCTGGGCGGCGATGTCGGTGCTGATCGTTCCGGGTCCGCAGCCGAGGTCGAGTACGCGCAGGCCTGGTCGCAGCAGGTGGCGCCCGTAGGCGAAGGAGTTGTCGATGGTGCGCATGCTGTGCGAGGTCAAGACTGCCTCCGCATAGCCATGGGTGTAATGCTCCGCTGTCGGCACCTGTTGAGCCTAGGCTTGGCCGGCGCCCGAGCGACAGGGGCTGTCCACCGCCGCGGGGCGCCGCGACGGCTCACGCCGCGACTGGTGCAGCTGATCCCGCGCCGCGGCGACGACCGCGTCCTCGATGGTTTCCAGCAGCGGCGAGTGCAGCTTCCAGCGCTGCCAGAACAGCGGCACGTCCACCGGGTCTCCTGGTAGTCGGACCAGGCTCCCGTCCCCGATCCCGGTGACCGACTGATGTTCGGGGACCAGTGCCCACCCGAAGCCGAGTTCGCAGGCCACCGCGAAGTCGTGCGATGCGGGCACCTGGTGGCGTGGCGTGGTGGAGGGGTCGATGCGGCGGTGCTCGAGGAACTGGGTCTGCAGCGCGTCGCGACGATCGAAATCGATACGGGGCGCTGCGGAGTAGCCGGGTTGCCCACGCTCGAACCAGCGGGCGGCGATGGCTGGTGCGGCGACCGGAAGGTAGCGCATCGCTCCGAGTGAGCGGACGCTGCAGCCGGCGACAGGGGTGGCCTGGGAGGTGACGGCGGCCGAGACCGTCCCGGTCTCGAGGAGGCCCGCGGTGAAGTCCTGGTCGTCACGGTGGAGTTCGAAGCCGATCCCCGAGGCGGCCAGCGGTGCCAGTGCGGGGAGGAACCAGGTTGCCAGGGAGTCGGCGTTGACCGCGAGCGGCACCTGGGGTGCTTCAGTCTCCAGGCCGAGCTCGGCCAGGGTGTCGTGTTCGACGGCCTCCAGTTGGCGCGCCAGCCGAACGACGGTCTGGCCGGCTTCGGTGGGCCGGACGGGTTTGGTGCGTACCAGAAGCACCCGGCCTAGGCGGGTCTCCAAGGTCTTGAGCCGTTGCGAGACCGCTGACGGGGTGATGTGCAGGGAGTCCGCGGCGGCATCGAGGGAGCCGGCGGAGACGACGGCGGCGAGCGTCTTGACCAGATCGAGCGGAAGCTCCATGTAAGTGATGCTAATGCAGCAACAGAATTCTGAGCTGTACTAAGGAAGTGCTGCGGGCTAGCGTCGTCGATGTGGGTGCTGTCCTCGCTGGCCTCGGGCTGGGTTTCTCGCTGATCGTCGCTATCGGAGCACAGAATGTGTTCGTGCTCCGGCAGGGGCTGCGGCGCGAGCATGTCGGCCTGGTTGCCTCCATCTGCACCGCCTCGGACATGGTGCTGATCCTGGTCGGGATCACCGGCATCGGCGCGGCGACCCAGGCGCTGCCGTGGCTGCTGCCCGTGGTGCGCTGGGCCGGCGCGATCTTCCTAGTCGGCTACGGCGTGCTGGCTGCGCGCCGCGCAGCGTTTCCGTCCGCCCAGGGCCTGGACGCGACGGCAGGGGTGACCGCCAGCAATGCCGGAGACGGTGCTGTTGGCGTGATGGCTCGGGCCGATACCGCCGCCCGGGTGGCCCTGACCACGCTGGCGCTCACTTGGCTCAACCCGCATGTGTATCTCGACACCGTCTTTCTGCTCGGATCGATTGGCGCCCAGCATGGTGAGGGCCGGTGGGCGTTCGCCGCCGGTGCCATGACAGCCAGCGCGAGCTGGTTCTTCGGCCTGGCCTACGGCGCCCGTTACCTCAGCCGATGGCTGGCCGGCCCCCGTGCCTGGCAGGTGCTGGACGCCGCGATCGCAGTCGTCATGGTGTGGCTCGGGGTGTCGCTGGTGTGGCCTTTCGGCTGAGTGCGGCCAGCCCATTAGGGTGCTGCTGACACCTCCCCGTCCGCAGAGGAAGACCCGTGGCATCGTCGGTGACACCAGCACAGCGCGATCGTCTGCTCGCGGGTGGACTGGTCGCTGTCGCCGTCAGCATCGCGGTGATGCTGGTGTGGGCTCTGACTCGTCCGAGCGGCCCGGGCATGTTGGGTGATCTGGAGATCTACAAGGGCGCGATCTCGTCGGCGCTCAGCGGGCAACCGCTTTACGACTGGGTGTACGTCCACCCAACGGTGCACGGACTCGGATTCACCTACCCGCCGTTCGCCGCGCTCGTGCTGGCGTGGCTGGTTCCGATGGAGTTGCTGACCGCCAAAGTCATCTGGACGGTGCTGACTTTCGCGGTGGCGATCGCCTGCCTGGCGCTGTTGGTGCGGACTGCCCTGGTGGCCCAGCACCCGGAGGTGGCACCGTCGCCGGCTGGTCAGGTCGCGTGGACGGCAGGCCTGGCGATCCCGTTTCTGCTGAGCTACCCCTTCTTGCATGATCTCGTCGTCGGTCAGGTGAGCTTGTTCGTCATCGCCTTGGCGTTGTTCGATCACCAGTTGCCGCGCCGCTGGCAGGGTGTGCTGATCGGGCTCGCCGCGGCGATCAAGCTCACGCCGCTGGTTTTCGTGCCCTACTTCCTGATCACCAGGCAGTGGCGCCAGGCCGCTGTGGCCCTGGGGACCTTCCTGGGGGCGAGCCTGATCGCCTTCGTGGTGATGCCGCAGGCTTCGGTTGCGTACTGGACCGACAAGCTGTGGCAGACCGGACGTGTGGGCCGCACCGACTCCACCGTGAACAAGTCCTTGCTGGGCCTGCTCGTCCGAGGGTGGGGTGACGGCACGGCAGTGCACCTGATCTGGCTGCTGTTGGCTGCAGGCGTGGCGGTGCTGGCCTACTGGTGGGCGTGGCGCAGCTACCGCAGTGGTGATCTGCTGGGCGCCACCTTGATGGTCGGCTCGCTTTCGGTGGCGGTCTCGCCGATCTCGTGGCCGCATCATCAGCTGTGGTTGGTGCTGGTCGCGGCCTGGTGGCTGCTGCAGCCGCGGCTCCTCAGCCGGGTTCTGGGCGGGCTGCTGTTCGCGATCTTCGTGGACTACCCGGCGTTCGGTGATTATGGCGGAATGCCCGGTCTGGTCGCCGCCAACGTCGAGTTGCCTTCGCTCGCCGTGCTGGTGGTGCTGGCCTGCGGGCCACGCAGCGCCTCCGTCCGGGCTGTGGGGAGTGGCGGGCGTGAGGTCGTCTAGCCCCGAAGACCGCTCTGATCGCTGGTTCACCGGCGTCCTGCTCGCCGTTGTCCTCGCAGCGCTGCTGACCCTCGTCGCGCGCGACGTCATGAACGGCGACCAAGTTCTGCGACTGGACTCGACGGTCTATCGGAACGCGATCAACCAGATGCTGGCCGGGGGCAGCCTGTACGGCTACCAGATGGTCGCCTTCGGTCAAGTGCTGCCGTTCAACTACCCGCCCTTCGCGGTCTTGGTCCTCCTTCCTTGGGCGGTGATGCCGGTCGGCTGGAGCCAGGCTTTGTGGATGCTGGTTCAGCTCGGGTCGGCCGCGATCATGGTGTGGTCAGTGGTGAGGCGGATGTCGCCACGCTGGCTGCCCTCTGGCTGGCGGCGCCTCGGAGTGTTCATCGTCGCTGTCGGCATCTACCTGAGCAGCGCCGCGGCCATGCAGTCGGTGTTGTTGGGCCAGGTGAGCCTGGTGGTCAGCGCGATGGTCGTGGTTGATCTGTTGCTGATCCCCGCGCGATATCGCGGTCTTCTGACGGGGGTGGCTGCCGGCATAAAGCTGTTCCCGATGGTCTTCCTGCCGTACTTCCTCGTCAGTAGACAATGGCGCGCGGCTGCGGGAGTAGCAGCCGGCTTCGTTGTGTCCTCGGCCGTCGCCTGGGCCATCCTTCCGCAGGAGTCGCTTCGCTACTGGACCGTCGAACTGTTCAACACCGGACGGGTCGGTGGGACCGACTGGTTGCGCAACAAGTCACTGCTGGGCCTGGTGACACATTTCCACCTCGGTGGCAGTCAAGGCCAGGCCTGGTGGCTCGTCGCAGTACTGGTCTTGGCCGCGATCGCCCTGTGGCGCGCCGCTCGGCACCACCGCCGCGGGGAGGACGTGGCCGCGATGCTGGTCACCGGTGCGCTCGCCGGCTTGATGAGTCCGATCTCCTGGCCGCACCACCTGGCGATCGTCGCATTGGTGCCGATCTACCTGATGCTGCTGGAGCGGCGGGTGTGGTTCGCCGTCGGGGTTGCCGCCGTCGTCGTCTTCAACTACTACTCACCGGCGATGTGGCCGGAGGGGCCTCCTCGGGGCTGGCAGGAGCTTGCTCAGTACCTCGTCACGGTGGCCATGTCGGTGATTGCGGTGATGGGACTGCCCCGTTCCGCAGCGGCTGCTGCACGCGTCGTGGAGTGACGATGGCCGACCAAGCGATGATCGGGCCGGGATCCCTGACGTTGGTGAGCCGATCTCTTCGTCCGCGGTTGGTGGCGGTCGTCCGCCGGGGGAACAGGCTGGAGCACTTCGAACGCCGCACCGACCGTCCAGATCGTCCGTGGCTGGCGGTGTCGACCGTCACCGAGCATGCGGTCGGGCCGGGAGCGGTCTCGAACAGCTCCGGTCGCCTTCAGGTCGAGGTCCCCGAGCCGGAAGGACGGCGCCACTACCGGTGGGACGGCCTGGCCTGGCGTCGGTGGGACGGTGAGTCGGCGATGCGGATCTCCGTGTCGACCCTCAGCGCTGACGGCCTTGGCATGGCTGCGACGACGGCCATCGTGGGGGGTCGTCGCCGGGCACACGCTCTGGTCGAGCTGGACGGCTCGCTGTACGGCTACCACTGGCTGCCGCAAGGACGATGGGTGCGGTCGAGCTGCCTGCTCGTCGACGAAGGAGACACGATCGCGGCGGTGGAGTCGTCGGTCAAGCGCGCCCAGGTCACCGGCGAGCGTGACGCAACCCCGACGCCCTGGGGAGAACGCCTGCCGACCCTGAGCCGCTCGCTGTCGACCGCGGGTGTGCGAGGCACGGACCTGGGTGTTCGTTTCGATCACGCCGGCCGAAGTTTCTTGTTCTTCGGCGACACGCACTGGACCCGTGGGTGGCTCGCGCTGCGGGACGCGATCGCCGAGGTCCTGGCGGTCGAGGACGGTGAACTGCCGCGGATCGAGCTGCACGGCTCGCCGCTGCGGTTGCGCGGACGTGGGGTGACGATGGGGGAGTACGACGTGCCGCTGGACGCCGTCAGCCTCGACGGGCACCTGTTCGGCTTCTTCACCTCGAACCACGGGCGTGGTGGACAAGTGATGGGGCGCTCGGTGTTGGCGCGTTGCGCCGATCCGGAGCTGCCGATCAATCCGGCGCGTCGTCGGCGTCCGATCCGCTTTGACGTGCTCACCAGCCTCAGCGACCGTCACTTCGTCAATGTCTCCGCGCAGCTGCGGCCGGCGGCGTCGGTTCCAGGCTGCGGCAACGCCGGCAATGTCGTGCTGTTGTGGGGGACCGGCGCTTATCGTGCCTCGGAGATTCGACTCGCCCTGTTGGACCAGGCCGGGATTGATCGACTATTGGGGCTGCGTCGCGAGGCACCGGTTGCGGCGCTCGGGCTGCGCTACTGGGATGGATCGGCCTGGGCCGATCGCGAAGAGGCGGCAGCACCGCTGTTCCGTCCGGGGGCCTACGGCGAGTTGTCGGTGCGCTGGATCAGCCAGGTCGGGCGTTATGCGCTGCTCACCGCCACCGGTCCGCGGGATCCGGCCGGGAGCGCGATCACCCTGCGCTGGGCCGACCACCCGTGGGGCCCGTGGACGCCGCGGCTGCGGCTGTTCGATTGGGTGGCGGACGGCATGTGCGCAGACCCTTTCACGCGCTTCATCAAAGCCCGTCGCGACGATCCGGTCGCCGAGGACCTCTTTCGCGCTCAGTCAGGTGGCAACGGCGCGGCCTATGCCCCGTACCTCTTCGACGTCCAGCCGGACGGCGAAGACCTGGTGCTGCGCTACACCTTGTCGACCTGGAACCCCTATCAGGTGGTGCTCATGCAGCATCGGTTGACGATGGCCGAGTGTCACCTGGCCGCGGTCTCCGCGCCGTGACGGCCTCCGGCGCCCTCACGACGACCGCGTGTGGCGAGCCCACCCCAGTAGCAGGCCCACCGGACGGGAGGCGAGCAGCACCAACAGCGCCCAGTAGTTCAACCCGGGAATGGTGAGCGCCAGAATCAACGCGACGATGAGCATCACGGTGAGCAGCAGACTGTTGTTGACCTTCTCCGCCGGCAGGTCGGCGCCGTCGGCCCACGCCTCGGGGTGCCGCCGCAGCAGCATCGTCATCGCGGTGAGCAGGGCAGCGATGGCGATCATGATGCCGATGTACACGCTCAGCTGGACCGCGTCGGTCGGCAGCGCGCCGGTGCTGGCGGTCGCCACCGGAAGCAGCACGACCGCCATCAGCCAGGCCATGTTCAGCCAGAAGAGCCCGGGCACCTCGTGCTCAACGCCGGCGAAGAGCCGATGGTGGGAGCGCCAGTAGCGAGCGATGAGCACGAAGCTGAGGGCGAACGCACCGAGCGCATTGGCGTTGTCGCGCAGATACTCCGCGACGGTCTGATGCTGCTTGGCGGCCTCACCGACGGCATCCATCAACGGCAGGATCAGCAGTGTCAGGGCGATCGCGACGGCCGCGTCGGAGAAGAAGATCAGCCGTTCGATCGGGGCCATCGTCACGGCACCGCGTTCGTCTGCTGGCGCGCTCGGCGCGGTCTGATTGCTGGACATGCCTTGAGTATCCTGAACCCCGGACGTCGGCGTCAGGCATTCCCATGGTTGAGCGGCGTGGCGCAGGTCTCGGCTGGGTGCCGCAGTGGTCGCCGGGAGGAGGATCGCCACCGCAATGGGAGGAACCGTGCTCGAGCTCAAGCGCTGGGCGAGGTACGTCCTGCTCGTGTTGCCGGCCGTGCTGGCCGGCGGCTGGGTTGCTGCCAACGACATCGCCGGCGGCTCGCTGATCCCGTGGGATCCGCGCATGGTCGATTTCGAGGTCTACCGTCGCACGGCAGAGATCGTGATGGCCGGCGGGGACATCTTCCACAACCCGGGCCTGCCATGGGTGTACCCGCCATTCGCGGCCGTGCTCGCCGTTCCGCTCGCGCTGCCGCCGTGGGGTGTGGTGACTGCGGCGTGGGTCGCGCTGGAAGTGATCGCTCTGTTCGCCGTCCTGTATCGCTTGGGGTTCACCGGGTGGCGGTTGAGCCTGGCTGCCGTGCTCTGTGTCCTGCTGGTTGCGCCGGTCCGCCAGACCATCGCCTTCGGCCAGCTCGGCATCCTGCTGGTCGCCGCGGCGGTGCTCGACTCGATGGCCGGACCGAGGCTGATGCGCCGACGGATCCTGCCCGAGGGCTGGCTCACGGGGGTGGCGACGGCGGTGAAGCTGACACCGGCGGTCATCGCGGCGCATAACTTCGTGGTCGGCAAGCGCCGCGCCGCCTGGACCGCTTTCGCCGCCTTCCTTGCCGCGACCGTGCTGGGTTTCGTCGTCCTGTGGGGACCGTCGCTGTCGTACTGGAGCAAGCTCGGCGGCGGCGACTCGGGAACCAACAACGGCATCATCTACGGGGCCAACCAGTCGTTGCTGGCGATGTGGGCGCGCCTGGCGCACTCGTCGTCGATGGGAGGGATCTGGCTCAGCGGCTTGGTGCTGGTTGTGGGCCTGTGGGCGGCGGCCGGGATGCATCGCCACGGCCAGGATCGGCTCGCGCTGGTCTTGGCCGGGGTCACCGGGTTGTTGGCTTCGCCGATCTCGTGGTCGCATCACTACGTGTGGGTGGTGCCGTTGGCGGTTGTGCTCTGGCAGGAGGCGGCGCTGCCGCGCTGGTTCCGCGGCTACGGCTTCGGCTACGCGCTGTGGATCGCGGCGGCTCCGTTCATGTACCTGCGGATGGGCGGCGACGTCGAGTTCGGCTACACCTGGTGGGAGCTGGTCGTGGACGACTTCGGCATCGTCGCCGGGGTAGGGCTGCTGATCGCGGCGGTCGTCCTGGTGCGCGGCTCCTGG
The DNA here is from genome assembly GCA_036788135.1 of Propionicimonas sp. Classification (GTDB taxonomy): domain Bacteria; phylum Actinomycetota; class Actinomycetes; order Propionibacteriales; family Propionibacteriaceae; genus Propionicimonas. The sequence goes on along the minus strand of DAIQNZ010000001.1, from coordinate 386,029 downwards.
GGACGTGCGACTTCCCCGGCGGGTGCAGGCGGGGGCGTGGTTTCCGGCCGCTGAGGCAGATCAGCGGCGGCGGAATAGCAGCGGCGCTAGAATAGTTGAGTCTGGTGAACTCAACTTTGCTGAACACCTTGTTGACAAGGAGAAAGAGCGTCGATGGACACCGAGAAGCTGACCACTCGCAGTCGTGACGCGGTCTCGACTGCGTTGCGTACTGCTCTCACCAAAGGCAATCCGGCCGCGGAGCCGGAGCACCTGCTGCATGCCCTGCTGCTGGTTCCCGGCAACACGGTCGCGCCGCTGCTGAACGCTGCCGGGGTGGACCCTGCCGTCGTGAACGCCGCAGCGCAGGGGGCAATCACCAAGCTGCCGAGCGCCCAGGGCTCCTCGGTCACCCAGCCGCAGATCTCCGGCGGGTTGGCGCGAGTGCTGGCCGATGCGCAGACCCGCGCCGAGCAGCTCGGCGATGCGTTCGTGGCCACCGAGCACCTGCTGCTCGGTCTGTCGGCCGTACCGAGCGAGGCCAAGAAGGTGCTCGACGAACTCGGTGCAACCACGGTCAAGCTCACCGAAGCGTTCAACGCCGCCCGCGGTGACAAGCGAGTGACGTCCGCGGAGGACGAAGGTGGCGAATCAGCCCTCGGCAAGTACTCCGTCGATCTGACGCAGAAGGCCCGCGACGGCAAGCTCGACCCGGTGATCGGACGCGATGCCGAAATCCGTCGGGTGGTGCAGGTGCTGGCCCGACGGACCAAGAACAACCCGGTTTTGATCGGTGAACCCGGCGTCGGCAAGACCGCCGTCGTCGAAGGCCTGGCGCAGCGGGTGATCGCGGGGGATGTCCCCGACTCCCTGAAGGGGCGTCGAGTGGTGTCGCTGGACCTGGCCAGCATGGTGGCCGGCGCGAAGTACCGCGGTGAGTTCGAGGAACGGCTGAAGGCCGTCCTGAACGAGATTCGCGACGCCGAAGGCCAGATCATCACCTTCATCGACGAGCTGCACACCGTCGTCGGTGCCGGCGCGTCTGGCGACTCGTCCATGGACGCCGGCAACATGCTCAAGCCGATGCTGGCCCGCGGCGAGCTGCGGATGATCGGCGCCACCACCTTGGACGAATACCGCGAGCGGATCGAGAAGGACCCGGCTCTGGAGCGCCGCTTCCAGCAGGTCTTCGTCGGCGAGCCGTCCGTCGAGGACACCATCGCCATCCTGCGGGGGCTGCGGCAGCGCTACGAGGCCCACCACAAGGTGCGGATCACCGACTCCGCCCTGGTAGCCGCGGCCTCTCTGTCCGGCCGGTACATCACCAGCCGTCAGTTGCCCGACAAGGCCATCGATCTGATCGACGAGGCCGCGTCGCGGCTGCGGATGGAGATCGACTCCTCTCCGGAGGAGATCGACATGCTGCGTCGTGACATCGACAAGATGACCATGCAGGCTTTCGCCCTGGAGAAGGAGTCCGACGCCGGCTCGCGGGAGCGCTACTCCCGGCTGACCGCAGAGCTCGCCGACGCCAAGGAGGAGCTGCGCGGGCTGGAGGCTCGCTGGGAGTCCGAGAAGTCGGGACTGAACCGCGTCGGTGAGATCAAGGAGAAGATCGACGCGCTGCGGATCGACGCCGAACGCGCCCAGCGCGAAGGCGACCTGACCAAGGCGTCGGAGATCCTCTACGGCGAGATCCCCACCCTGGAAGCCGAGCTCGAACGCGCGACCGCAGCCGAGGCCGACACCACGCCGATGGTCAGCGAGGAGGTTTCGGCCGCAGACATCGCCGAGGTCGTCTCTGCCTGGACCGGCATTCCCGTGGGCAAGATGCTGCAGGGTGAGAGCGAGAAGCTGCTGACTATGGAGGATCGCCTCGGCGAGCGGCTGATCGGGCAGCGGCAGGCGGTGGTGGCCGTGGCCGACGCGGTTCGGCGTTCGCGGGCGGGCATCTCCGATCCCAACCGCCCGACCGGCTCGTTCCTGTTCCTCGGGCCGACCGGCGTCGGCAAGACTGAGTTGGCCAAGTCCTTGGCCGACTTCCTCTTCGACGACGAGCACGCGATGGTCCGCATCGACATGAGTGAGTACGGCGAGAAGCACACCGTCTCGCGCCTGGTGGGTGCGCCTCCCGGTTACATCGGCTATGAAGAGGGCGGTCAGCTCACCGAAGCGGTGCGGCGGCGTCCGTACTCGGTGGTGCTGCTGGACGAGGTGGAGAAGGCTCATGCCGACGTCTTCAACATCCTGCTGCAGGTGCTGGACGACGGACGGCTCACCGACGGCCAGGGTCGGACGGTCGACTTCCGCAACACGATCCTGATCATGACCTCGAACCTCGGTTCGCAGTTCATGGCCGATCCGACGCTGAATGCCGACACCAAGAGCCAGGCCGTGATGAATGTGGTGCGCCAGTCCTTCAAGCCGGAGTTCCTCAACCGGCTGGACGAGATCGTGATGTTCGATCCGCTGACCACGCAGGATCTGTCCCGGATCGTCGACATCCAGCTCAACCGGCTCAATGCGCGGCTGGCCGATCGGCGGATCAGCGTCGAGGTCAGCCAAGCCGGCAAGGACTGGCTGGCGCTGACCGGCTTCGATCCGGTCTACGGCGCTCGTCCGTTGAAGCGTCTGGTGCAGAGCACGCTGGAAGATGCCCTGGCTCGACGGGTGCTCGCCGGTGAGGTGGTCGACGGCGACACCGTCCGCTTCGACGTGAACACCGAGGGATCCGGCTTGACCATCGTCTGACGGGCGCGGTGGCTGGCGCGCCGATCGGCGCCCAGCCACCGCGGCGATCGGTGGGCTCAGACCGGCTTGGCCGCCGTCAGGGTGAAGCTGGCCGGCAGCCGTTGCGGACGATCGGTCAGCCGCCATTCGCCGCTGGCGTCGTCGTGGGTCATCAATCCGGGGAAGGGTTCCCACGGGACGCTGTCGTGTTCGGTGAGGCTGGTGAGCTGGAGCCCGGCCTCGAGCACGGCGGTGATGATCTCGCCCAGCCCGTGGTTCCATTCCACCGAGGTGGGGGAGGCGACGACGTCGTCACCGGCGTAGGTGTGTTCGTCGTTCCACTGCAGCCACTGCTGCTGCTCGAAGTAGGGCAGCTCGAGGGAGACGGTCTGCTGACCGGCTCCGGTGACCTGCGGCTGCTGGGCGCGGTCGACGGGGTCGGGACCGAGTTCGACCTGGAGCAGGCTGTTCAGGGTGGGGTGGCCGTCGCGGATGAACAGTCGTCCGCCCGGACGCAGCAAAGCGGCCACTGTCTGCGCCCACCGCTGAATGCTCGGCAACCAGCAGATCGCTCCGATACCGGTGTACACCAGATCGAACTGCCGCCCGAGGGCTGCCGGTGCGGAGTAGACGTCCGATTCGACGTAGCTGATCGACGCCCCGGCCGCGGCGGCAAGCTCGCGAGCTGCCGCCAACGAGACCGGGGACAGGTCGACGCCGGTCACGCTGGCCGCGCCGAGGCGAGCCAGGCTCAGGGTGTCGCTGCCGATATGGCATTGCAGGTGCACCACGTCCAAGCCGTCGAGCCGACCCAGTCGCGGCTGGTCGAAACGCACCACGTCCGACAGGGCGGTGGGGTCGGCGATCAGGCGTTCGTTGCCGTAGTTGGCGGCGTGAATCGGGGCGCGGCTGTCCCAGTTGGCGCGGTTGATCTGCAAGTAGTCGTCGCTCACCCCGGCAGCCTAGCCAGGGTGGCGCACGCTCAGGGGATCAACGCTGCGCGGTCGCCGAGTCGTTCGGCCAGGGCGGCGTCGAGGGTGGCCAGGCGCCCGCCGTGCTGGACGGCGAGGGCGGCAAGGTAGCTGCTGGACAGGCCGTCGGCGCTGTCGATGTCCTCGGCAGCCAGCGCGGCCAACGGCAGGTCGTCCGACCAGAATGCGCAGCCGGGGTGGCTGCGAATCCCGACCAGGACGGCCAACGCGGTCGAGGGGCTTTCGCCCAGTCGCAGCAGGAATCGGACGAGTGCCGCTTCGGTCATGGGAGTGACGGCGAAACCGCCCTCGCCAGCGAGCCAGCGCCCGGCTCGGTCGTGATGCTCGTGTTCGGCGATCGTCAGGGCGGCGAGCACGGGGCCGTCCAGCAGGACGGTCATTTCTCGCCCTGGGCTGCGGCGGCCTGGGTCGTGCTGAGCTTTCGTCCGAGGCTGAGCACGGGCAGTCCGGTGAGCCGGTCGGTGGCCAGTTTGACCGGGGCGTCGAGCTGGGCGAGGCCGCGGACGGTCAGATCGGCCAGCACCGACGACAGCGAGACGCCGCGCTGGGCGGCCAGTTCACGCGCGCGCCGGTGTACGGCCGGCGGCAGATCGACAGTGGTGCGCATGGCCGCATCTTAGGTGATGCAGCCCGGGTGTGGCGGGTTACTCTGCCGCAATCAGGTTGACCTCGGTGAGCAAGGCGGTATCGGCCAGAATCTGAGTCGGTGCCCCGCTGGCCGCCACTCGGTGGTCCTCGCCCAAGACCAGGCAGCGCGTCGCCAGCCGGGCGGTGAGATCGAGATCGTGGGTAGCCACCACCATCGTCCGACCAGCCTGATGCAGCTGCGCCATCACCGTGATCAGCCAGCTGGAGGTGCGCGGATCGAGCCCGGCGGTCGGTTCGTCGAAGAGCAGGACCTGCGGACTCATCACCAGCACCGACCCCAACGCCACCCGCTTCTGCTGGCCGCCCGACAGGTGTACTGGTGCGCGGTCCAGGATCGCTTCGATCTGCAGCATCGTCGAGACCTCGGCGATGCGCTGCTCGGTCTGCTCGCGGTCCAGGCCGAGTTGGCGGCAGCCGAAGGCCAGATCCTCGCGCACGGTGGCCGAGAACAGCTGGGCCTCGGAGTTCTGGAACACCAGCCCGACTCGACTGCGGAAGCGCGCGTTGGCAGCCGGGTCGCCGAGGGCGTGCTCGGAGATGGGCTCGGCGAAGGCGGTGAGCTCGCCTTCGTCGGGGAAGACTAAGCCGTCCAGCATCTTCAACAGCGTGGACTTCCCGGAGCCGTTGGCCCCCAGCAGCACCAAGAACTCGCCGGGCATCACGTCCACGCTGACCTGATCCAGCGCCAGATAGCGCCTCAGGTAGCGGTAGCTCAGGTTGCGTCCACCCAGCAGCGGTTCAGCGGACAACGAGATCTCCCCACAACAAGGCCAGGCTCATCGCGATCACGATCAGGCCGGCGGCGACGTCCGACCAGCGCAGGCGGCCAGGACTGGGATCGGCCAGCTTGCCGCTGAAGCCGCGCGCCACCATCGCCTGGTACACCTGATCGGCCAGCTCGTTGGAACGGACGAACAACGCCCCGACGCTGCCGCCGACGAAGGCGCGGTCTTCTGCTCCGCTCGCCCCGCCGACACTGCGAGCGCGGCGCGCCAGCAGCACCTCCATCACGCTGCGGGTGAGCACCCACAGATAGCGCTGAGCCATGGTGGCGATCAGCACGAACGCTGTCGGTGCGCCCAGCCCGCGCAAGGCGGCGGTCAACCGCAGCCACGAGGTGGTCCGGGTCAGCAGCACCACAACAGCCAGGCTCGCCAGCACTCGCGCCAGCACCAGCCACAGATTGATCAGGCCCGAACTCGTCAGCCCGACCGGGTGGCCGCCCCACGATCCCAGCCAGAGGACGGTCGGGCCGGGGCGAACCAAGGTTGTCAGCGCAGGAACCATCACGATCGCGGTGATCGCCGTGATCGGACCAGCCACGCTGATCAGGACGCGCCCCGCTCCGACGCCGACGGCTCCGAGCACGGCAAGCACGGCCGCCACCGTCAGCGAGAGCGGTGAGCGAAGCAGTGCTACCACAACCAGCACCACGAAGGCCGTGATCAGCTTGACCCGTGGGTCCAGCGCTGCGAGCCGTCCAGGCGGCTCGGCGATGGCAGCCAGGAGGTCCTGCAGCTGAGTCAGCGTCTTACCCAGGAAGCGGTGCGAGCGCCGCGATGGCGCGTCGACCACCGCGGTCGGGTTGGCGAGCCATGCGGGGAGTGCCCCGTCGCTCATGCCTCGGCAGGAGCGGGGCGGCGTCGATTCACGAGCCACAGGACGGCATAGGTAAAGCCGGCCACGATCAGGGAGCCGACCAGTGCGGAGAGCCAGTAGGCGGCGACGGGAGCCTCCCCTTGAGCGAAGCCGTAATCGGGGAGGAGGGCGTGGGTCCACAGCGTCGACCACTGCTCGAGTCCAGCGGGGATGCCGCCGAGCTGAGCGCCGAGTTCATCAGGGCCCCATTCGCCGAAGGCGGTGCCTTGCGCGATCAATCCCAGTGGGGAGAGCAGAGCGAGCACCGCAAGCACACCCAGGGACGCCAGGCCGGGGCTCGTCCGCAGGTGACTGCTGGCGGATGCAACCTCGTCGAGTTGGCCGGTACGTGCGAGGAATCCATAGCCCGCTCCGGTGATGATCGCTTCGGCTGGTCCGGCGATCAGCAGATGAGCGAACAGCATCGCGGGGACGGCAGCCGCAAGGCCGTACGGGTTGTACAGCGGGGTCCCGTCTGCGGTGTGGAACAGCGCCGGCTGGATGCCGAGTTCGATGCCGACCGCAGTCGATGCAACCACGATGGACGCATAGCCGGCCACGGCCGCAGCTGCGATCCGGCGTGCCGAGCCGACGGGGGACTGCCCAGCGACCAAGCGGTTCACCAGGGTCGCCACCAGCGGCATGATCACGGCCATGTTGACCACATTCACCCCGTAGGACAAGACGCCGCCGTCGCCGAAGATCAGTGCCTGGAAGAGCAGGGCGACGGCGGTGGCTATCACTGCCGCGGCCGGCCCCATCACGATCGCGATCAATGCCGAGCCGACGGCATGCGCCGTCGTGCCGTCGGGGATCGGCAGATTGAACATCATGATCAGGAAGCTGAACGCCGACAACATGGCCAGCTTCGGCACCGCTCGTCCCTTCACCTGGCGGACGACCTGACGTGAAGCGATCGCGATCGCCGGGATGGCGATGGCGAAGCCCACAGCGCAGGTCTCGGGTGAGAGGTAGCCGTCTGGAATGTGCATGGATGCCTTCTTACTGCAACGACGTAGCAATAGGCGAGTTATATCGTCCCGGCGGGACGTCCGCAAACAGGGCGGGATGACCGCGTGGTCGCGTGGGTGGGCGAGACGCGGGCTGCGTGAGCCGTCCTGCCGGGTTCTCCCACCGGCGCCCACCGGCGACGTCGCCGCTCATGCGGCCCGACCGGCTGGATAGGGTAGGGCGGACAGCCGTGAGCACCGATCCGTCTTCGCCCCCGTCCGCTCACCCGAACTTGTCCGCCGAACGACACCCACGCGTGGAAGTGAACGCCATGAGCAAGATCATCCCGGCTCCCGACGACCCGGGCTGCTTCCTGGTGGTCGACGGCGAGACCGAGCAGTCTTTCGTCGATCCCAACGACCCCACGCGGCTGGAGTTCGAGTACGTCCAGCGGATCGCCGAGGTCCTCGACGTCACGGTCCTGGCCCGGCCGCGCGGCGTCCCGGTGCGGATGGTCCATATCGGCGGAGGCGGCTTCACCCTGCCGCGCTACGTGCAGTTCCGTCGTCCGGGGACGGCGCAGACCGTCTTCGAGCTGGACGCGGAACTCGTCGAGGATGTGCGCCGTGCGATGCCGATCGCCGGCCGTTCGGAGATCCAGACCCGCGTTGCCGACGGAGTCAGCGGTATCGCTGCGATGCCGGGCGCATGGGTGGACGCGCTCATCGTCGACGCGTTCAGAGGCGCCCAGGTACCGCCCGCGCTGGCCACAACGGCCTTCTTCGCCGACGCTGTCCGGTTGCTGCGCAGTGACGGGGTGCTGGTGATGAACATCACCGACACGGCACCGTTCGAATGGGCCAAGCGCTGCCTGGCCGGCCTGGTCCGCTATCACGCGAACGTCGGCGTGATCGCCGAAGTGCCGGTGTGGAAAGGGCGGCGCTTCGGCAATCTGGTTCTGGTCGCCGGCAGCGACATTCCGGTGGAGGCGCTCTCGCGGCGGCTGGCCGCAGCGGCGTTCCCGCACCGACTGCTCGGCGGCGAGGCGCTGTTGGCCTGGATCGGTGACGCCTTGCCGTTCACCCGCGATGATGCCGAGCCGTCGCCGGAGCCCAACTGGGGCAAGACCTGGTTCGGCCCGCGTCGGCACCGCGGCGAGATCGTCGACCTCGACGAGGAATGAGTGCGTCGCGGTCACCTCGCCGGCATGCAATACGGTGCTCCCATGACCGCCCGTGATGAGCTCATCGAGCAGATTTCCGCCCTGGCCGTCGTCCGTGGACGGGTGACGCTGGCGTCCGGCCGAGAGGCCGACTACTACATCGACCTGCGCCGGGTCACCCTTGACGGCGTGGCGGCACCGCTGGTCGGTGAGGTGATGACCGACCTGGTGGCCGACCTCGCGTTCGACGCGGCCGGCGGACTCACCCTCGGAGCGGACCCGGTGGCCGTCGCGATGCTGCACCACGCAGCCCAGCACGGCCAACGGCTGGATGCCTTCGTCGTCCGCAAGGAGGCCAAGGCGCACGGCCTGCAACGCCGCATCGAAGGCACCGACGTCGCCGGACGCAAGGTGCTCGTGGTCGAGGACACCTCGACGACCGGCGGCTCGGTGCTCACCGCCGTCGAGGCCGTCCGTGAGGCCGGCGGCGAGGTGGTCGCGGTCGCGGTCATCGTCGATCGCAACACCGGTGCCAAGGAGAAGATCGAGGCTGCCGGGGTGCCCTATCGCTACGCCGTCGGACTGGCCGACCTCGGCCTGGAGTGACCCCGAACGATCCCTCCGCGGCGCTCCCCGCAGCCACAGGGCACAGGTTAGGCTGTGACGAGTCGGCCGACACGGTCGTCGTCGCTGAACGTGATGGGAGCCTGAAGTGATGTGGTTCATCCTGATTCTGCTGGTGATCGTGGTCGTGTTGGCGATCTACGCGGTCAGCCTCTACAACGGCTTCGTTCGTTCCAGGAACTTGATCCAGGAGTCCTGGCGGCAGATCGATGTCGAGCTGAACCGTCGCTACGACCTGATCCCGAACCTGGTCGAGACCGTGCGCGCCTATGCCGCTCATGAGCGCAACACGCTGGAGAACGTCACCCGGCTGCGCAATCAGGCCGCAGCGCTGGCGGGTCAGGGCGCCAGCACCGCAGAGCGTGCCCAGGTCGAGGAAGAACTGACCGGTGCCGTCCGCGGCCTGATGGTCAGCGTCGAGGCGTATCCCGATCTGAAGAGCAATGTGAACTTCCTGGAGCTGCAGCGTGAGCTGACCGCCACCGAGGACCGGATCGCTGCCGGTCGGCGCTTCTACAACGCCAATGTGCGCAACTACAACACCCAGGTGGAGTCGTTCCCGTCGGTGCTGGTGGCCAACATGTTCCACTTCGAGAAGGCCACGTATTTCGAGGTCAACGACCAGCAGGTTCGTCAGGCGCCGCACGTCAGCTTCGGTGAGATCAGCGAGCGCCCCGGTTCCGAACCGACCAACGCCCAGCTGAGCGCCGGCTCGACGGTCTCCGGTCTGCCCAACCCGCAGGCCTACGACCAGGCCACCCCGAGTGCTCCGGCACCGGGCAGCTTCCAGCCGCCGGCAGCAGCTCCGGCCCCGATGTACCAGCAGCCTCCCGCCGTGACGCCTCCGCCTGCCGCGCAGCCTCCGGCTGATCCGCCGACCTACACCCCGCCGCAGCAGTGAGCTGACGGACGGACCACGTTCTCCTGATCGGCTTCTTGCGACTCTGCGCGTGATGGCGCCGCCCCCGGGCGGACCCGTCACGCGCAGAGTGCTGTGTGCGCGAATGCGGACGCCGCGCGTCCGGATCGGTCAGGCCGGCTCGGGCGTCAGACGGTCGGCCAGTGCGGTCAAGGTCTGGCCGACATCGGCGTTCAGCCGGACGGTGGCTAGATCGTCGCCACGGGTCAGACCACGGTTCACAATCACGATCGGGTAGGCGTCCTTGGCTGCGGCACGGACGAAGCGCAGCCCCGACATCACTGCCAGCGAGGTGCCCGCGACCAGCAGGGCGTCCGCGTCGGCCAGGAGCGCGAAGGCGGCGGCGGTGGTCTGTTTCGGCACGGACTCGCCGAAGTAGACGATGTCGGGCTTCAGGATGCCGCCGCAACGCGGGCAGTCCACCACGACGAAGTCGGCGGTCGACTCCAACACCGCATCCGCGTCCGGGGCGATCTCGATATCGCCGAGCGCCTGCACCCGTTCCAGGAAACCGGGGTTGGCTGCGCTGAGCATCGCGTCCAGCTCCGCGCGGGTGCAGGTCCAGCCGCAACTCAGGCAACGCACCAGGTTGTAGTGGCCGTGCAGGTCCACCACCCGTCGCGATCCAGCGCGTTGGTGGAGACGGTCGACGTTCTGGGTGATCACGCCCACCACCACACCGGCGTCCTCGAGCCGAGCCAGGGCGCGGTGCGCCAGGTTGGGTTGGGTCGCGGACATCTGGCGCCAGCCGAGATGGTTGCGCGCCCAGTAGTGCCGACGGAAGGCGGCGTCGCCGACGAACTGGTCGTAGGTCATCGGGTTGCGCGGCTTCGCGTCCGGGCCGCGATAGTCCGGTAGCCCGGACGCTGTCGAGACGCCGGCGCCGGTCAGGGCTGCGATGCGATGCCCTGACAGGGCATTGACCGCTTGGGCGAACTCTTCTTCACCCGCCGGCGGACGAGGATCAGGAGCTCCCGGCATCCAGCCGATGCTGCGGCGCTGGATGGGCATGGGCTCAGCCCTCGGTCGCCTCGGCCCGGGCGCGCCGACGCTGAAGCAGTGCCTCGACCACCATCGGGATCAGCGAGACGAAGACGATGGCAACCAGGACCGCCTCGATGTTCTTCTGGAAGAAGGGGATCTGGCCGAGGTAGAAGCCGAGCACGGTGACGCCGACCGCCCAGATCACACCGCCGACCGACGTCCAGGTGATGAAGGTCCGAAAGCTCATCCGTCCGATGCCGGCGATGAGCGTGATGAAGGTACGCACGAAAGGAACGAAGCGGGCCAACACCAATGCCTTGTTGCCGTACTTGCCGAGCAACGCGTGGGTCTTCTCGACGTAGGTCGGATCGAAGACCTTGCCCCAGAAGCCGTCGCGCGGCTTGAACAGCGGCGGGCCGATGAGGTGCCCCAGCCAGTAGCCGGCGACGTTGCCGGCCACCGCGGCGATGGTCAGCACGATGCACGCGACCACCAGAACCTGCCCGGCCGACAGCCCGGCGAAGGTGACGGAGCCGTAGGCGATGAACATGCCCACGGTAAACAGCAGCGAGTCGCCCGGCAGGATCGGCCAGATCGCGCACTCGATGAAGATGAGAAGCGCAACGCCCCACAAAGCCCAGTTGCCGAGGGCGCTGATCAGGGCGTCCAGGATCGCCGATGGGTCGAGCCAGCTCGGCATCAACGGGATGAGCAGGGGCAGAAGGTCCATGAACATGAAGGGTACCGTGGCGGCCATGGTGAGCTTGAGCGAGGACGAAGTGGTTGCAGTGAGCAGCCCCGGAGTCGGCCCGCACCCGGAACCGTGGCCGGACGATCCTCGACTCGACCGCGAGCTGCTCGCGTCCGGTGATCGGCGCAATGTGCCCGACGAGTTCCGCTACTGGAGCGTGGAGGCGATCGTCGCCGAGCTCGACACCCGCCGGCTTCCGCTGCAGGTCGCCATCCAGAACTGGGAGCACGATTTCAACATCGGCTCGATCGTGCGCACCGCCAATGCCTTCAACGTCGAGCGCGTCCACATCATCGGGCGGCGCCGCTGGAACCGGCGCGGTGCCATGGTGACCGATCGCTACCTCCACCTGGAGCATCACGAGACGACGGCCGACTTCCTCAGCTGGCTGGCCGAGAACGACGTGGTGCCGATCGGCGTCGACAACCTTCCCGGTTCGGTGCCGTTGGAGGGAGCGGAACTGCCTCGCCGCTGCTGTCTGATCTTCGGATCGGAAGGTCCCGGCCTCACCGACGAGCTGGTCGAGGGGTGCGACAGCCTGGTCGCCATCACACAGTACGGCTCGACGCGTTCGCTCAATGCCGGCGCGGCGGCAGCGATCGCGATGTACCACTGGGCGTTGCAGTGGGCCCCCGAACTGGAGCAGGACTAGTCCGGACCCCTCACCTAGGATGGCCCACATGGGCGACGAGTTCGGCATCTACTACCGACCCGAGGTGGCGGCCGGCCGCGTCGGCGCCGCCCGGACCACCGCCCTGTTCCGCTACGGCTCGGTTCTGCTGTCGGCCGCCATCATTGGCGGACTGTGGATCGCGATGCCGGAGTCGTTCGGCAGCTACGCGCCGTGGTTCCTCGGCGCAACGGCGATCGGCGGCGGTGTGATGAGCGTGCTGGCGACCATCGCCTGGATGCGAGCTCGCGCCGACGCCCGCGCTGCGGCGGGAGGGCTGGCCATCGGGATCAACCGAGATGGCGTGCTGATCGGTGAGCGCTGGCTGCCCTGGCCCGAGGTGGGTTCGCTTCTGGTCAAGCCCGGCGCCCTGGGGGCGTCCGCTGCGCTGGTGGCCACTGGCCGCGACGACAGCACCGTCCGGGTGCCCTTGGATCTCACCGACGCGATGCCTGCCTCGGTGGACGCCGTCGTCCGCGTCCTGTCGGGCGGCCGCGCCTGGGTGGACCTGTCTCGACTCGATTGACCGTCTAGCAGCGTCCCAGCCTGTAAGCGATCCGGTCCCACTGTGGGGTTAGTCCCGCCGGAGCCCGCCGCGATTTGCAACACTAGTAACTGTCCGCTTGGCGGCCGCACAGTCGCGGGCGTAGTCAGATGAGAGAGAGCCAACCGAATGCCCATTGCAAGCCCTGAGAAGTATGCCGAGATGCTCGACGCCGCCAAGGCGGGTTCCTACGCCTACCCGGCGATCAACATCACCTCGTCGCAGACTCTGAACGCTGCGCTGGCCGGATTCGCCGAAGCCGGCTCGGACGGCATCATCCAGGTGAGCACCGGTGGCGCGGAGTATGCGTCCGGGCCCACCATCAAGGACCGCATCGCCGGAGCCGTCGCGCTGGCGGAGTACGCCCACGTCGTGGCGAAGAACTACCCGGTGAACATCGTGGTGCACACCGACCACGCTCAGATCGACAAGATCGAGACCTGGGTCAAGCCGCTGATCGCGATCTCCCAGGAGCGCGTCAACAAGGGCCTCGAGCCGCTGTTCCAGTCGCACATGTGGGACGGCTCGGCCGTTCCGATGGAGCAGAACCTGGCCCTGGCCGACGAGCTGCTCGCGCTGACCAGCAAGGCCCACCAGATCCTCGAGATCGAGGTCGGCGTGGTCGGCGGCGAGGAGGACGGCGTCAAGGCCGAGATCAACGAGAAGCTGTACACCACCGTCGAGGACGGCCTGCGCGCCATCGAGGTGCTCGGCCTGGGCGAGAAGGGCCGGTACATGACCGCGCTCACCTTCGGCAACGTGCACGGCGTGTACAAGCCGGGTTCGGTCAAGCTGCGTCCGGCGGTGCTCAAGGAGATCCAGGACGCGGTCGGCGCCAAGTACGGCAAGGAGAAGCCGTTCGACCTGGTCTTCCACGGCGGCTCCGGCTCCACCCCGCAGGAGATCTCGGACGCGGTCGACTACGGCGTCGTGAAGATGAACATCGACACCGACACCCAGTACGCCTTCACCCGTCCGGTCGTGGACTGGATGCTGAAGAACTACGAGGGCGTCCTCAAGATCGACGGCGAGGTCGGCAACAAGAAGCAGTACGACCCCCGCGCGTGGGGCAAGACCGCTGAGGCTGGCCTGTCGGCTCGCGTCATCGAGGCCTGCACCTACCTGCGCAGCGTCGGCAAGACCATCGGCTGATCTGCAGTCACTTTTGTGGCCCGGAGCTTCGGCTCCGGGCCACTTGTGCATCTGGGGGCAGGGGCGGGTGGTGCACGCCGACACGATTTGCGCACTCGACGCGCCTTGCATCGTTGCAGCCGGCTCGATCCAGCGTCTGGCGTGCAAATCAGGTCGCGCGCAGGGCGGCGCGCACGGTCGCGGCGATGTAGTCGGGGCGACCGAGGTGCTCCCAGCCGAAGCGGATCACGCGGAAGCCTGCCGCCTCGAGGAGGTTCTGGCGCTCACGATCGGCGATGAAGCGTTGCTCGTGAATGCTGCGACCGTCGAACTCGATCACGAGCTTGACGTGAAGGAATCGAATGTCGGGAATCACGGAGGTGCCCGCGCAGCGAACAGGTCGATTGGCTACCCAGCCGTGAATGCCAGCCTCGGACAGGACCTTGTGCAGTTGGAGCTCTCCGAACGACCAGGGGTTTCTCATGGCGTCGCGAACGATCGGTCTTCTGGCGGCTTGATTGGGGCTTCGGTCGAGCGATCTCAGAATGGCCGGGAGCTCATCGGTTCGTGCCAGACGCTGTCGCAGCGCTTCGCACAGGGCCCGCCCTTCGTCTGTGCCGGCCAGCTCCACCGCGGCGTAGGCCGGCGTCACGAATCGGGCCCCGCCGACGATGGTCACCCACTCAGGAGGAACGGCGCGTCTGGTGACCTGCACTCGTCCCCGCGATCGCAGGGTCGGATGCGCCAGCCGGATTGCTGGCGAGCGAAGCTCCGGTAGCCACAGCGACGCCGCCGTCTCCCGATGGATCGCGCCTGCTGGGGTACTCCAGGCCGACGCCGCGTGCAGCCAACTGGCCGCGGTGACCGGTGATGGCACGAACACGCCGGGCAGCGGGCTGACGAGGTCGCCCGCGCGTCGCGCCCGGGCCAGAGCGCTCGCCAGGCGCGGATAGTCGCGCTGGCGGATGACGCCGTCGGTGGCCAGGAGATGCTGCAGAGCGGGGTGCATGTCTGCACTTTTGTCAGGAGCTCGCGGTTTCGGTCAGTTTCCACAGGGGGTCGCCGACTCGATTTGCACTGTGGGCTCGCGCTGAAACGATGAAACGGGTCGAAACGCGAGTTGGGAGCGCAAATCGTGTCGGGGCGTGCGGCGCCGCGGGTACCGAGGGTGGCGTGCGCGAAGGGGTGGTGGCGTGCGCCAAGCGGCGGGGTGCGCCGGGGAGCGGGGGTTAGCGCAGCTCGGTCAGGGCGCGATCGACCATGGCGACGAAGAAGTCGACCTCACCGGCGCTGACGACCAGGGGCGGCTTGATCTTCAGCACGTTGCCGTGGTCGCCGGTGGGCTGCATGATCACGCCGAGCTGCCGCAGCCGCTCGCACAGATCGCGGGTGAGTGCGGCATCGGGTGTCCGCGCTGTGCGATCGGCGACCAGTTCGAGTCCGAGATAGAGCCCATGGCCGTGGACGGTGCCCACGCAGGCATGGCGCTCCCTCAGCGACTCGAGGCCACGCTTCAGCCGAGCGCCGGTGTCGGCCGCGTTGGCCTGCAGCCCCTCCTCGGCGATGATCTGCAAGACGGTGAGTCCGACCGTCGCCGACACAGGGCTGCCGCCGGTGGAGGAGAAGAAATAGCCGCCGGTGCGATAGGCCTGTGCGATCTCGCGGCTGGTGATGACAGCCCCGAGCGGGTGCCCATTGCCCATGGATTTCGCGACGGCGACGATGTCCGGCACCACGTTCTGCTGCTGGAAGCCCCAGAACCAGTCGCCGAGGCGGCCGTAGCCCACCTGGACCTCGTCGGCGATGGCCAGCCCGCCGGCAGCGCGGACGGCCGCATAGACCTCGGCGAGATAACCATCCGGCAGCATGATCCCGCCGGCATTGCCCGAGATCGATTCGGCGATGAAGCCCGCCGGGGCGTGGCCATCGGCGGCCAGGGCGGCAATGCCCGCGGCGGCCTCGGGGCCGTAGTTGACCGCATCGGTGTCGCGCCAGCGCCCTCGGTAGGCGTTCGGGGCTTCGACGGTGTGCACCCAGTCGGGCCGGGTGGCCAACGCGTTGGGGTTGTCGGCCACCGAGGTCGACACCGCATCCGAGGCGTAGGTCCAGCCGTGGTAGGCCTCGGCCAGTGCGACGATGTCGCGGCGCCCGGTGGCCGCCATGGCCAGGCGAATCGCCAGGTCGGTCGCCTCCGAACCGGAGTTGACCAGGAAGACCTGATCCAGTGGCGCCGGCAGGGTCGCGGCTAATGCGGACGCGAAGCGAGGCAGCGCCGCGTAGTGGAACCGCGAGTTCGTGTTCAGCCGGGACAGCTGCCGGGTCACTGCTGCCGTGATCCGGGGGTGCGCGTGGCCCACACTGGTGACGTTGTTCACCATGTCGAGATAGACCCGGGCACCGGTGTCGATCAGCTGGGCGCGCCAGCCGCGTTCGATCTGCGGGGGCGCGGCGTAGTAGTGCTCCTGGACGTCGGCGACGTGCGCCTCGCGCTCGCTGAGCAGATGGACCGCGAGCTCCGACGCCGGACCACTGCCGACCGGTTGCGAGGGCGACAGCCCGAGCAGGACGGACGGGTCGGCGGTGAGCGCCAACCAACCCGGCGCCAGATCTGCGGGCACCAGTAGCGGGACCTCGACGCCGCGACGCCGGACCTGGACGTCGATGCGGCCGCGGAAGGTGGCCAACGCGCTTCCCGCATTGACCGGACTGGCGGACCCGGCGTCGGCGGGATCGGGCACCAGTGGTGCGCCGGCAGCTGCCAGCATCACGGTCCCCGGCGCACCGGGCCGATGCTCGGCCGCTGCGGTTGCGGTCGCCGCCTCAGCGGTTCGAGAGTCCTGCCCGGACCCGAGATCACCCTGCAGCATCAGCTCGAGTTCGGCTCCGCGCAGCACGATGCGGCTCGCCTCGACGATCACCTGCCCACTCCAGGGTGCACGCAGTGTGCGGGCTTCGGTGCTCCACAGCGTCACGGACGTGGGCACAGTGGCGGGAACCTCGCTCGAAAGCGGGCCGGCCTCGCTCAGCCGGGGTACGCCCCAGGGCGCCGCCGCCAGCGGCAGGTCCGCGGCGAGCCGGTCGGCCAGCCCCGGTGTGAGCCAGGCGCCGTCATTGGTCGCGTCGGCGGTGACCCCGAGGTCCAGCAGCTCAGGAACCTCACCGAGCAGTCGCGATCCGGACGCCACCAGCGGCTCGGAGGCCATGCCGAGCTCGGAACGAATCACCTCGGTCATCACCGGCAGCGGCATGGACGTGGCCACCGCGAAGATCTGCCACTCCCGATCCAACGCGTTGACGGCGTAGGCGTTGTCGGCATCCAGTGCAGTCTGCTGGCGCCCGCTCGCGACCAGGACGGCGCCGCGCAGGACGACCAGCGGCCACAGCGCGTCCACCTCGGGTGGGGTGAGCGGGCGGATCGCGTGGAAGGCACGCACGGCTGCGACCACGGTCTCCACCAGTGGCCCGGTGTGATGGAGCAGGCCGGACAGGGTGATCGCCAGCTCGGCCACGCGCCAGGAGTGTGAGACGTCGCCGAAATCGATGATGCCGTCCGGCAGGCCGTCCTGGCCGCGGACGAGGTTGTCGTCGGTCAGATCGAAATGCCCCGCCTGGACGGGCAAGGCATCGGCGAGGGCGCGAACGGCCACCCAGGCGTGCTCGGTGGCGGCCTCGACGGCTTCACGCTCGACCGGATCACTGATCGCCGGCGCGATCAGGGTGATGATCTCGGCAGCCGATCGCAGATCCCACTGCAGTCGCCGCTCGGTGCCCGGGTGGTCGAAATTGGACAGGGCCACACTCACCTGGCCGGCGATGCGTCCCATCCGGGCCGCGACCATGGGTGAGAGCCAGCGCTGATCGACGAAGGTCCCGCCGGGCAGGAACTCCAGCACCCGGGCGACGAGATCGCCATGAGAAGTCGGGACCACACCGCGGATGGGGTCGCCGCCGCGGCGCTGCACCTGGGCGACGCGAAGCTCAGGGAAGGTCGCGGCCACCTGGGCTGCGGCTTCGTCCTGGGCGATCGTGTCACGTTCGGGGAAGGCGGGATTGGACAGCTTCAGGACGGCCGGCACCGCGCCGGTGACCAGGAAGTTCTGATCCTGCTGGCTGCCCAGCGGCTGCAAGCGGCCGTCGACGCCGAGTCGGGCGAGCACCTGTGCGGCCTCGGCCAGCGACAGCGCGGGGGCCGGTAGCTCGGCCTGGGTGTGGAAGTCGAACGGTGCGTCGGGCAGCGGCATAGCGCCTAGCCTGCCGTGTCGGGTGCGGACGCGGCCAGCAGTTCCTCGACGCGGACGCCACCGTGCGTCGGCCACGCAGGTCCACGGTGCGACGCATCACAGCCTGGACATTCGCAGCTGGCGGTCGGCGCATCGTCGGCCGTGGCGAGCAGGCGGACGAGGTGGCCTGGAAGCTCCGCGGCACCCCGCATGGCGTTGGCACGGTCGCGGTACTCGACTACTCGATGCGCTTCTCAGCTGAGCACGGTGGGTGGCGTGGACGAAGCGCACCATCTCGGATGAACTGCCGAGGCGGCAGGCATCGGCGCAGGAGCGCGGCCGTCTCCCGCCGCCGCGGGGGCGTGTCGATAGCGAGCTGGCCAGACGCCCCGACGATGTCCAGGCAGGGCCGACGGCGAGGCAGCCCCTCGGCTCAGGCCTGGCTGTGGCTGAGCTCGAACAAGGCAGACACCTCACCCGAGGCCGCAGGCACCTGTGCGGGGTCGAGACGACGCTCGCTGCCGCCATCGACGGCGCCTGCGGCGAGGTCCACCCAGATCAGGTTGGGCGTTGTGGACGAGGTGAACAGGTAGCGCCCGTCGGTGAGGTCGCAGATCGAGGTCCACCGGGTCGCGGCGATGTTGGGACGGCCGGGTTCGTCGACGCCGTAGGGCACGGCGCAGGCGCGCTCCGCGCTGAGCAGCGAAGCGATCGCCTCGACGGGGTCGGCGGTGGTGGGGAGTCCGGCGACGTAGTGAGCAGCGCGCAGGAAGCGCTCCGGGGAGTCCGCGCCGCCGGGGAGCTGTGCCGAGCCGGCCGCGGCCACTCGGGCCAACTGCTCGTCGTAGCGAGGGGAGTTGGTCATCACGGTGTACTGCGATCCGTGGTGGATGGTCGTCTGCCCGTCGAGGAACTCGATCACGGCCGAGTCGCCGCTGCGGTCGGCCAGCGACAGATGCGCTGTGCCCGGTTCGCTGCCGATGCTTTCGGCCACCAGTTGGGGCTTGGCCGTCTCGAACCAGGTGACGGCTTCGGCGACGGTCGCGAAGGTGTCGAGCAGGTACTGCACGATCGTGCCGAGCCGAAAGCCTGGACGGCTCGCGTCGCGATCCCCATAGTCGGATTCGGACAGGTACAGGCCGTTGACGTTCAGGCCGACCTCGTTCATGCCATCGGCGGTGAGCGAGCCGTACAGCAGCGTGACTGCACTGCCGTAGCGCGAGGTCCAGCTCAGCCCGCCCTCGTCGACGCCGCTGGAGCGGTGGGCGCCGCGAGCACGGATCGCCAGCGCGGTGTCAGGCTCTTCCATCCAGTCGAGCGTGCGGGCGACGGCGACCACACCGACGCCCGGCTCGCCGCCGCTCGACCACAGAATCCGGGTGCACATGCGCCAACCGTAACCGTCGCGACGCGTCGACAGACAGAACCGGTAAAGTATGGCCGCAAGAGCCCGGGGGCGTTGCCACGGGCTTCTCCTACGCAGAGGGGCAGAACATGCCGGGAATCGTGGTCGTCGGAGCTCAATGGGGAGACGAGGGTAAGGGCAAAGCCACCGACCAACTCGGTGACCGCGTCGATTACACCGTCCGTTACTCCGGGGGCAACAACGCCGGTCACACGCTGGTCGTCAACGGCGAGAAATATGCCCTGCACCTGCTCCCGTCCGGCATTCTCAATGACTCCGTCCCGGTCATCGGCAACGGTGTGGTGGTCGATCTCGACGTGCTGTTCGAAGAGATCGACGGCCTCAACGCTCGCGGCGTCGACACCTCGAAGCTCATCATCAGCGCCAATGCGCATGTGATCACCGAGTACCACAAGGTGATGGACAAGGTCACCGAGCGCTTCCTCGGCAATCGCCGCATCGGTACCACCGGACGCGGCATCGGCCCGGCCTATTCCGACAAGATCAACCGCCTCGGTATTCGGATGCAGGATCTGTTCGACGAATCGATCCTGCGGCAGAAGGTCGAGGCCGCGCTCGAGCAGAAGAACCACCTGCTGGTGAAGGTCTACAACCGTCGCGCGATCGACGCCGACCAGGTCACCGACGTGCTGCTCGGACACGCTGAGCGGGTGCGTCCGATGGTGGCCGATGTCACCCGGGTGCTCAACGATGCGCTCGACCGCGACGAGGTCGTCCTGTTCGAAGGCGCGCAGGCACACCACCTCGACGTCGACCACGGCACCTACCCCTACGTGACCAGCTCGAACCCGATCGCGGCCGGTGCCTGCACCGGGTCGGGGGTGGGTCCGATGCGGATCAACCGCGTGATCGGCATCGCGAAGGCCTACACCACCCGCGTCGGCGAGGGCCCCTTCCCGACCGAGCTGCTGGACGCGGACGGCGACAAGCTGCGCGCCGACGGTGCCGAGTTCGGCACCACCACCGGACGCAACCGTCGATGCGGCTGGTTCGACGCCCTCGTCGTCGAGGCTGCGGTCACCGCGAACGCGTTCACCGACATCTTCTTGACCAAGCTCGACATCCTCACCGGCTGGGAGAAGATCCCGGTCTGCGTGGCCTACGACATCAACGGCGAGCGGGTCGAGACCCTGCCGCCCAGCCAGACCGACTTCCACCATGCGGTGCCGATCTACGAGTACTTGGACGGCTGGACCGAGGACATCTCGGGGGCGCGGACCTTCGCCGATCTGCCCAAGAACACCCAGGCCTACGTCCGGCGGCTGGAGGAGCTGGTGCGTTGCCGGATTTCCGGCATCGGCGTGGGGCCGTCCCGCGAGCAGTCCGTGGTGATCAACGACCTGCTCTGAGCGCCTGCGTCGATCAGGGGATCTGGTAGGAGTCGCCGTAGGTCTTCCACTGCAGCGGCGGGTCGAGATTCAGGTTGCCCGCTTCGAGGAAGACTCGCTGGGCGTCGTCGATCCGTGAGGTGTCGGCATGCGCTTCCTCGGTCTTCATCACCGCGATCCGGGCGGTGAAGAAAGCGCGGAGATAGGCGCGCTCGTCGCCACCCTGCGCCGGGGTCTTGGCGGCCTTCATGGCCGCTGCGCGAATGCCGCCGAAGCTGGCCGCGTCATCGCCAGGACCGTGCATCACCATGGCGTCGTAGTAGACGAACTGACCCAGCGTGCCCAAGCCGTCGGCTTGGGCTTGGCTCACCGCCGGATCGAAGTAGACCCGGTCGCGCTCGGCGTCCTGGGCGCGCTGGAAGGCGGGATCGGTCGCCGCGGCCTTCCAGGCCCGCTCGAAGCCCTGGCCCAGGCCGGCGTGCGACGCCGAGCCGTTCACCTTCCGCAAGGCCGGCAGGTAGCGAGCCAGGGCGGTGGCAGTCGGATCGTCGGCACCCGCCGCAGCCTGATAGGACTCGACCAGTTCCAGCATGTCCCCGGTGCCGGAGCAGAAACCGATGATGCCACCGGTGTAGCCGCGACCGTCCAAAATGTCCTCAAGGTAGGCGTACTGCGCCTTCCAGTTCAGCGTGGAGTTCTCCGCGCTAGAGACCAGCTCCATCGCGATCTCCTTCTTCGCCGGATCGTTCAGGCCGGTCGCCGATGCGCTCGGCGACGCCGAGACCGACACCACCGTGCCCGAACTGGACGGCGAAGCTGCGCTGCATCCGGTGAGGGCCAGCACCGACCCCAACGCGACCAGGCTCAACGTCCGCAGTCGGGTGATCATCGCTTTCGCTCCTCGTTCAGCTCGCCGGTTCCAGCACGGCAAGCGACGTCGGCTTCGCCGCGGCCACGGCCCGCTCGGCCGCATCGAGCGCAGCCAACCCGGCGCCGGCGTGCGCCAGCGTCAGCAAGGTCGCGCCGACCACCGGACGGTGAGTCAGCGCCACCTGACGCGCCGCCGGAGCGGCCGCGGTCAAGCCCGCGGTGATCTGGCCCATCAGGCGGGGGTAGCCGCCGGCGATGATGCCGCCGCCCAGCACCACCGGCACTGGGCGCTCCAGAAGGTCGAGGCGCCGCAGGCAGGTGGCTGCCAAGGTGACGATCTCCGCGGCCTGCCGAT
Organism: Propionicimonas sp.; assembly: GCA_036788135.1. Lineage (GTDB taxonomy): Bacteria > Actinomycetota > Actinomycetes > Propionibacteriales > Propionibacteriaceae > Propionicimonas. The sequence goes on along the minus strand of DAIQNZ010000001.1, from coordinate 364,107 downwards.
CGACCAGGCTCGCGGCGACCTCGTCGGTCTCGCCGAGCCGCAGGACGACCGGAGCCAGCAGATTGAGCTGATCCCAATCGCGTTCGCCGAAGTGCAGCTCCTCAATCAGCTGAGGGATCGAGGCGACCTGCAGGGTCGCCAAGGCGGCTTCGGTGAGGGCTGTGGCCGGGCCGCGCCCGTCCGTTGCGCGGGCCACATGCCACAGCGCCTCTGCTCCGATCCCGGATCCGCCACCCCAGTCGCCAGAGATCTGGCCGAGCGCGGGGAAGCGCACCCGAGCCCCGTCCGCCCGCACGCCGACCGCGTTGATGCCGGTGCCGCAGATCACGGCGACCGCGTCGGGTTCTGCTGTGCCGGTGCGCAGCAAGGCGAACAAGTCATTGTCGATCAGCGGGTCGACCGCCCACCGCTGTTCGGCCAGCGCCGCGGTCATCGCCGCGACTTCGCGCGGCAGATCCAGCCCGGACAGGAAAAGCCCAGTGGCCACGATCGGGGCATCGCCGGCCGCGGCCTGCACCAACTCGCCGAGCAGCCGGACGGCCGGAGCCAGACCGATCACCTGGGGGTTGGAGCCGGACCCGCGGACGCGACCGACCAGGCTGCCGTCGAGCCCGACGGCAGCAACATCGGTCTTGGTGCCGCCGCCGTCGACGGCGACGACCACGGGGCTCAGGTCCATGGCAGCAGATCCTTGTTGGCGGCCAGCAGCAGGTCGGTGAGCTTCTCGGCGCGCGCATGCTGCAGCACCAGCGGGTGCGCCCGCAGCGCGCGCTCGACCCGATCGCGTCCGCCGTGCACGGCTGCGTCCAGCGCGAGCCGTTCGTAGGCGGCCACGGCGCCGATCAACCCGCTGATGTCGTCGGGCAGCGGCGCGATCGGCTCGGCGATGAATCGTCCCTCGACATAGCGGGCCGGCACCTCGATCACGTGGTCGTCGGGAAGGAAGCTCAGCATGCCGTCATTGCGCAGGTTCACCACGCGGGGCGGGTGCGTCCCGCCCTGCATGGAGGCCATCAGCTCGACAGCGGACTCGGAGTAGAAGGCCCCGCCGCGGCGCTCGAGCGCTGCCGGCTTGGTGTCCACGCTCGGATCGGCGTAGAGCGCCAGCAGTTCCTGCTCGACGGCGCGCACCGCTTCGGCCCTGGTCGGCTCGTGCAGCTGCTCCTCCAGCACCTGATCGTGGTCGTAGTAGTAGTGCAGGTAGTAGCTGGGCACCATGCCGAGCTGGGCCAGGACGGCCGGCGCCGCTTCGACCTCTTCTGCCAGTTCGCCGAGGCGATCGGCGAGCAGCTCGGGCAGGACGTCACGTCCGCCGACGGTGATGCTGCGCTCCCAGGTGAGGTGGTTCAGCCCGACGTGGCCGAGGCGGACGTCATCAGGCTGGACGTCGAGCAGCCCGGCGAAGCGCCGCTGGAAGCCGATGGCCACATTGCACAGGCCGACGGCGCGATGTCCGGCCTGCAGCAGGGCCCGGGTGACGATGCCGACAGGGTTGGTGAAGTCGATGATCCACGCGTCCGGCTTGGCGTGCTTACGCACGGTCTCGGCGATGTCGAGCACAACGGGCACCGTGCGCAGCGCCTTGGCCAGGCCGCCGGGGCCGGTGGTCTCTTGACCGATGCAATGCACCTCGTGCGGCCAGGTCTCGTCCTGCTGGCGGGCGTCCTGGCCGCCGATGCGCAGCTGCAGCAGCACGAAGTCGGCGTCGGCGACGCCGGAGACCAGGTCGGGCGCGGTGACGATGGTGATCGGACAGCCTGCGCGCGCCAGCATCCGACGTCCAACGCCGGCGACCAGCCGCAGGCGTTCCGGATTGGGATCGACCAGGTGGATCTCGGTCAGCGGCAGCACGTCGTGGTAGCGGGCGAAGCCGTCGATGAGTTCTGGGGTGTAGGTCGAGCCGCCGCCGACAATGGCGAGCTTCATGATTCTCCTTCTGGGGTGTCGAGATCTGCCTGGGTGATCCGGTCTTCCAGGCGTTCGCGCAGGGTGCCGATCAGCAGCTGACGAGCACCGAGCAGGATGGGTTGATCGCCGGCCTCGCTGAGCCGGACGCGCAGGCCCGGGCAGCACACGGCGAGTTGGTCGGCGACCAGCGGGGACAGTGCCGAGCCGGCGGCCAGGCAGGTCGGGCCGCCGAGGACGATCAGGCCGGGATCGAGCACGGCGTGGATCGGACGCAGCGCCAGTGCGATCCGTCGGGCCAGCTGTTCGACGACGTCGCTGCGTTCGGCCAACTGTGGCAGCACGGCGTCGAGCCGGTCGCCCTCGCCGCCGAGCAGCCAAGTGACCTTGGGCCCGCCGAGCAGATCGGTGTAGTCGCCGGCTTCGGGGTCGAGCTCGGCGGCTGAGCGGGGGACCTCGAGGTAGCCGATCTCACCGGCGCTCCCGGTGGTGCCGCGCTGAATGGTGCCGGCGTTGTCGATGCCCAATCCGATGCCGTGGCCGATCCACAGGTACACGAAGCCGGGTTCGGCCGCGGTAGCGGCTTGGGCCCGTTCGGCCAGCGTGGCCAGGTTCACGTCGTTCTCCAGGACGACGGTCAGCCCGGTGGCGGCCTCCAGCTTCGCCCGGACGCCCTGAGCCGGCCAGCCGGGCAGGGTGTCGGTCAACGACAGGGTGTCGGCGGCCTCGTCCACGGCGGCCTGGACGCCGACCGCGACCACGCTGACGGACTCCTGGGCGACGCCGGCTGCGGCGCAGGCCGCTTCGACGGCGCTGGTGACGTCGCTGACTGGTGAGCGGTGCCGTCCGGTGGTGGGCAGGTCGACCACCGCATGTTCGGTGCCGGTCGGATCCACCAGCACCGCCTGGATGCTGTCGGCCAGCATGCTGACCGCGACCCCGGTGATGGCGTCGGTGCGCACACCGTAGGCGACCGCATTGGGTCCGCGCTGGCCGGTCACCTGGCCGGCGGGCGCAATCAGGCCGAGCTTCTCCAACCGGGCGATCATCTGGCCGGCGGTCGGCTTCGACATGCCGGACAGCTCGCCCAGCTGCGCGCGGCTGAGTGGTCCGTTGTCGAGCAGCAGCCTCAACGCGAGGCGGTCGTTGTGGGCACGCAGCCAGGATTGGGTTCCGGGGTCAGTCTTCACCGGGTCCTCCTCTTCGCTCAGCTCGCACTTCGTCGCGGAGTCGCCCCAACCTATCGGGGTCGGCTGCGGCTTCCCTGAGGGCTTTGGTGTAGTCGTGCTGCGGGTTCAGGATGACGTCGTCGGCCGGGCCGCGTTCGACGATCACGCCGTGGTGCATGACCAGGATCTCGTCGGAGAAATGCCGGGCGGTGGCCAGGTCGTGGGTGATGTACAGCACGCCCAGGCCTTCGTCGCGTTGCAGGTCGGCGAGCAGGTTCAGCACCCCGACCCGGATCGACACGTCCAGCATCGAGACCGGCTCGTCGGCGATGATGAATCGCGCCCCCGGAGCCAGCGCCCGGGCGATCGCCACCCGCTGCCGCTGCCCGCCGGACAACTCGTGCGGATGGCGCTCCAGATAGGCCGGGCCGAGCTGGACGCGTTCCAGCAACTCGGCCGCGCGCTGCCGGACTTCGGCGGTACTCAGCCCGGGGTGATGGATCCGCAGCGGACGTTCGATGTGGTGGGCGATGCTGTGGAAGGGGTTCAGCGAGGCGAACGGATCTTGGAAGACCATCTGCACCTGACGCCGATAGGCCGCCAGGTGAGTGTTGCGTCCGGCCGTGTCGACGCCGTCGAGCAGCACCTGACCGCTGGTCGGCGTTTCCAGCTTGGCGATGATCCGGGCGATGGTCGACTTGCCCGAGCCGCTCTCGCCGACCAGGGCGACGGTGCGTCCGGGTTCGAGGACGAAGTTGGCGTCGATGACGGCGTGCAGGGTGTCGAACCGCCAGCCGCGGCGCAGCCGAAAGTCCTTGTGGAGCCCGCGAACCTCCAGGCTGTGGGTGCTGGTGATCGTCTTGTCGCTCATGCTCGACCTCCCCGGACGAAGCCGCCGCGCTCGCCGGTCAGGCTGGGGAAGCTGGACAGCAGTTGCTGGGTGTAGGGCTGCTCCGGATGCCGGTAGATGTTCTCCGCGGTGTTCTGCTCGATGATCCGGCCGTCGCGCATGATCGCGATCCGGTCGCTGATCTCGATCAGCAACGGCAGGTCGTGGGTGATGAAGATCACTGCGAAGCCGAGCCGCTCGCGCAGCCGCATCAGCTCGCGAATGATGCCGCGTTGCACTAGGACATCCAAGGCGGTCGTGGGTTCGTCCATGATCATCACCTGCGGGTCCAGCGCCAGCGCCATCGCGATCATCACCCGCTGCCGCATGCCGCCGGACAGCTCATGCGGGAAGGCGGACAGTCGCTTGGGGTCGACGCCGACCAGGCCCAACAGCTCGGCGCTGCGCTCGTCGCGCTGCCGGGCGGTCATCCCGGGGCGATGGGTGGTGAACACGTCGCCGAGTTGCTTGCGGATGTTCATCACCGGGTTGAGCGAGTTCATCGAGCCTTGGAAGACCATCGACACCTTGTCCCAGCGGAAACGGCGCAGTTGTTCGCCGTCCAGGGAGGTGACGTCGATGTCGGTGCCGCCGGCGTCGTGGAACCTCACCTGGCCGGAGGTCATCACCGCCGGTGCCTTGAGTAGCCGGTTCACGCCATAGGCGAAGGTGGTCTTGCCGCAGCCGGACTCTCCGGCCAGGCCGAGGATTTCGCCGCGGTGCAGGGTCAACGACACATCGCGGACAGCGTCGACGGGGGGCTCGACCGCGTACGTGATCGAGACATGCTCTGCGGTGAGCACAGGCTCGCCGGTCATGCGAAAGCACCTCCTGAGGCGACGCCGCGGCCGTCTTTGGTGGCCTTACGCTGGCGGCGGGCGGCCTGCGGGGCGAGCCGCAGCTTGGGGTTGACGATCTCGTCGATCGCGAAGTTGATCAGGGCCAGGCCGGTGCCCAGCAGAGCGATCACCGCGCCCGGCGGGACGAACCACCACCAGGCGTGCGAGCCGACGGCCTGCCCGGTCTGGGCGTCGTTGAGCATCGTGCCCAGGGTGATCGAGTTGGTGGGTCCGAGGCCGAGGTAGCTCAGGCCGGCTTCACCCAGGATGGTGGCCATCACGCCGAAGATCAGTTGGGCCGCGATCAGCGGCACCAGGTTGGGCAGGATCTCGACGAAGATGATCCGCATGCCGTGTTCACCGGCCACCCGGGCGGCCGCGACGTACTCCCGGGTGCGTAGCGAGCGCGCCTGTGCCCGCAGGACGACAGCCGACCCGGCCCAGCCGGTGACGCCGAGGATCAGCGCCACCAGGGTGGAACTGCGGGCGAAGTCGCCCAGTCCGTCGACATTCTGGACGTAGGCGGCGATCACCATCACCAGCGGCAGGCCGGGGATCACCAGCATGATGTTGGTGATCAGCATCAAGATCTCGTCGATCCAGCTGCCGAAGTAGCCGGCCAGAATGCCGAAGGCGATGGCCAAGAACATGGCCAGCAGTCCGCCCACCAGGCCGACGTACAACGAGCCGCGGGTGCCGGTGGCCAACTGGGCGAACACGTCGTAGCCGAGCTTGGTGGTCCCCAGCCAGTGTTCGGGCGAGGGCGGCAGCAGTCCCTTGTTGCCCGAGTCGCGGGGGTCGGCGGCGAAGAGGGGGGCGATCAGGCCGAACAGCGTGATCAGCCCGACGATCACCACACCGGTGCCCAGCTTTCCCGACCAGCGGGGGAGCAGGTAGCGAATCCCTGCGAGACGGTCAGCCATTGGTACGCACCCTCGGATCGATCAGCCCGTAGAACAGGTCCATCAAGAAGTTGGCGGCAAGGACGGTGAGCGTGATCACCAGGAACACGCCCTGCATCAGCGAGTAGTCCAGGCCTTGCACCGACTGGATCATCAGCTTGCCGATGCCCGGGTAGCTGAAGACCTGCTCGGTGACGATCGAGCCGGCCACCACGAAGGCCAGCGCGATGCTGAACCCGGCCAGGCTGGGGATCGCCGCATTGCGAGCGGCATAGCGATCGCGGATCCTGCTCGGCTTGAGACCCTTGGCCTCCGCGGTGAGCACGTAGTCCTCGCTCATCGTCGAGACCATCATGTTGCGCATCCCGAGCAGCCAGCCGCCCACCGAAGAGATCACGATGGTCAGCGCCGGCAGGAAGGCGTGGACCAGGGCGCTGACGATGAAGTCCCAGCTCCAGACCGGCCCTGAGGGGAAGGCGAAGGGGTCGTAGGCGCCCACGATCGGCAGCCAGTGCAACTGGACGGCGAAGACCGCCACCAGCACCAGGGCCAGCCAGAAGTACGGAATCGACTGCAGCAGAGAGGTGGCCGGCACCAGGTGATCCACCCAGGTGCCACGCCGCCAGCCCACCCAGGCACCGATGCCGATGCCCAGCACGAACGAGATCACCGTGGCCAGCCCGACCATGTACAGCGTCCAGGGCAGGGCATTGCCGATCAGTGTGGCCACCGGGTACGGATACCGCGTTGAGGAGATCCCGAGATCTCCGTGCAGCAGCCGGACCCAGTAGGCCACGTACTGATCCCACAGCGGGACATTCTTGTCAGCCCCGAGCAGGGCGTAGATGTCCCTGATCGTCTCCTCGGACAGCTCGCGTCCACCACTGGCGCGACGCAGCTTGCCGATCATGATCGCGGCGGGGTCGCCGGGCATCATTCGGGGCAGCAGGAAGTTCAGCGAGATCGCTGCCCAGAAGGTGATGACGTAGAAGGCGATCCGCCGCAGATAGAACCTCATCAGACGACTCCGTGGAACTGCGCGCTCAGCTGGCCGGCTTGAGGTTCAGCAGGATCAACGCCGGTGCGACCGAAAGGTACGGCAGCGGGTCGGCGTACAGATCGGTCTCGGTCGGCCAACCGGTGAAGTCCTTGGTGTTGTAGAAGGCCTGGGAGGCGTTCAGCACCACCGGGATGTACGGCAGGTCGTTGGCGATCTGTGCCTGGATCTTGGCGTACTCGGCCTTCTTGATGGCCGCGTCGTTGGTGGCACCGGCCGCCTCGACTGCTGCGTCCACGATCGGGTTGGAGTAGCGCGAGTAGTTCTGGCCGCGGGACGGGGCGTCGCCGACCTGGGCGGTCGACTTGCCGAAGAAGTACTGGTCGTAGTTGCTGAAGGGGTCAGCCACGATCGACTGGGTCAGGCCGTACATGGCCAGCTGGAAGTCGCCATTGGTGACCGGCGTCCAGTACTCGGCCTCGGAGACCGTCCGTGCAGTGATCTTGATGCCCGCCTTGCCTGCCTGCTCGGCGATCAGCTTGGCTGCGTCGTTGTAGTCGGTCCAGCCGTCGGGGGAGAACAGATCCAGGTCGATCTCCTTGCCGCCCTTGGCGTAGATGCCCTTGGCGTCCTTGGCGTAGCCGGCGTTCTGCAGGATCTGCTCGGCCTGGGCGATGTTCGGCGACTGCGGGCTGGTGCCCAGAGCCGAGTCGGTGAGCCACTGCTGGTCGCGGGGGAGCAGCACGAAGGCGGGATTGGCTTGGCCGACCAGGCCGGCCCAGGCCTTGTCAGCCAGCGCCGAGCGATCGATCACCAGGTTCAGGGCCTGGCGGACGGCCGGATCGGTCTGGGCGCCCTTGCAGCCCTTGGCCGCATTCGAGCAGGTGACCACGACGGTCGGATCCTGCTGCTGGTTCATGGTGGTGATCGCGCCGGTGCCGGTGATCGGATCGGGGTTGGCGATGAACATGCCGGTCCAGTCGATCTGGCCGGTGCTCAGCATGTCCTGGCCGGACTGGTTGGAGTCCAGACCGATCCACTGCACCTCGGTGACGGCGGGCGCCGGGCCGCGGTAGTTCGGATTGGCCGCGAAGGTGTAGGACGCGTCCGAGGTGGCCTTGACGGTGTAGGCACCCGAGCCGACCGGATGGGCGTTGGTCTGGCCCTGGTAGTTGGTGATCTTCGACCAGATGTGCTTGGGCACGATCATGGTCGCGCCGAGGAGCTGGGAGGCGGCGGTGAACTGCGGGGTGGAGTATTTCAGCACGACCGTGGTGGCATCGGGTGCGGTAGCGGAGAGCATCTTGGGGCTCTTGTTGGGGCCGTAGCCCATGGTGAAGACGACGTCATCGGCGGTGAGGGGCTGGCCGTCGCTCCACTTCAGGTTCGGCTTCAGCTTGATGGTGATGGTCTTGCCGTCCGCGCTGTACTCGTAGGAGTCGCCAAGCATCGGCTTGGGCGCGTCGGCGGAGAGCTGGTTGAAGAAGAAGAGCGGTTCGTAGATCGGGCCGTAGGTGCCGTAGAGCGCGGTGTCGACGTGGAAGGGGTTGAAATCCACCGTGATCGGGGTGGTGCTGCCGGCCCAGACGCGCAGCGGCCGGGCGGCGACCGTGGCTCCGGAACTGGACGGGCTCGGGGCTGGCGTACTACATGCGGAGAACATGGTGGCCAGGGCGATCACCCCGGCCGCGATGGTGGCTGTTGCCCTACGTTTCATCGTGCGGCTCCTGTGGTTCGGCGGCTGCGCCCCTCATTGGACGCCCTGGAGAGACGATACTGGAAACTATGTAACTAGAAACAGTCTTTCCAGTTACATTCTGGTCACAGTCCGTTCGTCCGCGGCGGCCAGGTCGACGAGGCTGACCGTCCCGCTCATCGACCGAGGCCCTGCTGGCTTCAGGCCGCTTCCCCTACGCTGACCCCATGCTGCTCAGTGACCGCGACATCCGTGCAGAGATCGAGGCCGGACGGATCGGGCTGGACCCTTGGGCGCCCGAGATGGTGCAGCCGGCCAGTGTCGACGTCCGGATCGACCGGGGGTTCCGGCTGTTCGACAATCACCGCTACGCGTCCATCGACCCCGCGATCGACCAGCCGGAGTTGACCCGCCTGATCGAGGTCGGGCCCGACGAGGCCTTCGTCCTGCACCCGGGGGAGTTCGTGTTGGCAGCCACCTACGAACAGATCAGTCTGCCCGACGACATCGCGGCCCGGCTGGAAGGCAAGTCGTCCCTCGGTCGCCTCGGCCTGGTCACCCACGCCACCGCGGGGTTCATCGATCCCGGCTTCACCGGACACGTCACCTTGGAGCTGTCGAACATGGCCACCATGCCGATCAAGCTGTGGCCGGGCATGAAGATCGGCCAGTTCTGTTTCTTCCGGCTGAGTTCGCCGGCGGAGAACCCCTACGGCTCCGGCGCCTACGGAAACCGTTACCAGGGCCAGCGCGGACCGACCGCTTCGCGCTCCTTCCAGAACTTCCATCGGACGCGGCTGAGCTGACGCCGCGGCCGGGCGGGGTGCCCCGGTCTGTTGTGGCCGGTCCGCCGGCTGACCGCCCGGCGTCGTGCTCACCGACACGCCTTGTGGGCAGCGTGGTCGCAGGCCCGATCATCCGCGGTCGCCGGCCAGAGGCGAGGCCGCTGGTCGCGCCGATAGGATCACCCCGTGGCTCAGACGGTACTGGTGGTTGGATCCGGCGGACGCGAGCATGCCCTGGCGTGGGCGCTCGGCAAGGACCCGGAGGTGGCCGCCGTCCACATCGCTCCGGGGAACCCGGGCACGGTCGCCGTCGGGCAGAACCACCCGGTCGACATCATGGACGGTGCCGCGGTCGCGGCGCTGGCTCAGCGACTCGCGGCCGATCTGGTCGTGGTCGGCCCGGAGGCTCCGCTGGTGGCCGGCGTGGCCGACGCCGTCCGGGCGGTCGGGATCCCGGTCTTCGGACCGAGCGGAGAGGCCGCCCAGCTGGAAGGCAGCAAGGCCTTCGCCAAGATGATCATGGAGGCCGCCGGCGTGCCGACCGCGGCCGCTCGGCTGTGCATCTCGATGGACGAGGTGGTCGCGGCCCTCGACGAGTTCGGCGCCCCCTATGTGGTCAAGGACGACGGCCTGGCCGCCGGCAAGGGCGTCATCGTCACCAACGATCGAGATGCGGCGATCCGGCACGCCGCCGGCTGCTCCCGGGTGGTCATTGAGGAGTACCTCGACGGCCCCGAGGTGAGCCTGTTCGCGCTCAGCGACGGCGAGCACGTGCGGGCTTTCGAGCCTGCTCAGGACTTCAAGCGCGTCGGTGACGGCGATCAGGGCCCCAATACCGGCGGCATGGGCGCCTACACCCCGCTGTCCTGGGCGCCGGCAGGGCTAACCGCAGAGGTGGTGGCCACGGTGATCCAGCCGACCATCGACGAGATGCGTCGACGGGGCACTCCCTTCGTCGGCCTGCTCTACGCCGGGCTGGCGCTAACCTCTCGCGGCGTCCGGGTGGTCGAGTTCAACGCCCGCTTCGGCGACCCGGAGACCCAGCCGCTGCTGACCCGGCTGAAGACTCCGCTCGGGCGGGTGCTGTACGCCGCGGCCACCGGAGCACTCGCCGACCAGCCGCCACTGGAGTGGGGCAGCGGTGCGGCCGTCGGCGTGGTCGTCGCGGCGCAGGGCTACCCGGAGTCGCCGCGCAAGGGCGATCCGATCAGCGGTGCCGATCAGGAGGGCGTCTTCCACGCCGGCACCACCCTCGACGCGGACGGACGCCTGGTCAGCGCCGGCGGTCGGGTGCTGACCGTCGTCGGCACCGGCGACACGCTCGCCGAAGCCCGGGCCGCCGCCTACGCCAAGGTCGCGCAGATCGAGCTTCCCGGCGGTTTCCACCGCTCGGACATCGCGGCGGCCGCCGCGGCAGCGGAAGCGTCCCGGTGACATCGATTCCCGGTTTCGGCGGGTTATGGCGCCTCCCGGACCCGGCTCTACGGATCGTTCCCGGTTTGCGCGGGTGATGAGGGCCGAATGGGCACCCAACCACCACAAACCGGGAACCACTCGACGGTCGGCCGACCGGGGGCGTGATAACCCTCACAAGTCGGAGACGAGCAGCAGGTACGCAGCGATGAGGAGAAGAGCATGATCCCGAACGTGTTGGCGACGCGGTACGCGTCCACGGCGATGCGGCAGATCTGGTCGCCGGAGGCCAAGATCGTCGCCGAGCGGAAGCTGTGGCTGGCGGTGCTGCGCGCGCAGGCCGAGTTGGGCGTCGACTTCGGTGGGGACGACCCGGCCGCGGTGATCGCCGACTACGAGCGGGTGCTCGATCAGGTCGATCTGGCCAGCATCGATGCTCGCGAGCGGATCACCCGCCACGACGTCAAGGCGCGCATCGAGGAGTTCAACGCCTTGGCCGGGCACGAGCACGTGCACAAGGGCATGACCAGCCGCGACCTGACCGAGAACATCGAGCAGCGTCAGCTGCTGTCCAGCCTGGAGTTGATCCGCGAGCGGATCGTCACCGTCTTGGTGAATCTCACCCGCCTGGCCGTGCAGTACCGCGACCTGCCGATGGCCGGACGCTCTCACAACGTCGCGGCGCAGACCACCACGCTGGGCAAGCGCTTCGCCACGGCGGCCGATGAGTTGCTGGTCGCCTTCGAGCGGGTGGACGAGCTGATCAAGCGCTACCCGGCCCGCGGCATCAAGGGCCCGATGGGCACGGCCCAGGACATGCTCGACCTCCTCGGTGGCGACACCGACAAGCTGGCTGCGCTGGAGCAGAAGGTAGCCCAGCATCTCGGCTTCGCCCGGGTGTTCACCGCGACCGGGCAGGTCTACCCGCGCTCGCTCGACTACGACGTGCTGGCGGCCCTGGTGCAGACCGCGGCGGCGCCGTCGAGCCTGGCCACCACGATTCGGCTGATGGCCGGTCAGGAGTTGGTGACCGAAGGCTTCAAGGAGGGCCAGGTCGGCTCGTCGGCGATGCCGCACAAGATGAACACCCGTTCGTGTGAGCGCGTCAACGGTCTGATGGTGGTGCTGCGCGGCTACGCGTCCATGGCCGGCGAACTCGCCGGGGCGCAGTGGAACGAGGGCGACGTCTTCTGCTCGGTGGTGCGTCGGGTGGCGTTGCCGGACGCCTGTTACGCCCTCGACGGCATGTTCGAGACCTTCTTGACCGTGCTCAACGAGTTCGGCGCCTTCCCCGCGGTGATCGAGGCCGAGCTGCAGCGCTTCTTGCCGTTCCTGACCACGACGAAGGTGCTGATGGCGGCGGTGCGTCACGGCGTCGGACGCGAGACCGCCCATGAAGTCATCAAGGAGCACGCGGTCTCGGTCGCGCTCGGCATGCGCGCCGGGGGCAGCAACGATCTGCTGGACCGGCTGGCCGGCGACACCCGGCTCGGACTCACCCGATCCCAGCTGGACGCCGCGCTGACCGACCCGATCGAGCTGACCGGCTCGGCCCGGCATCAGGTGGACGTCGTCGCCGATCGCGTCGGCGAACTGGCCAGGCTCTACCCGCAGGGTGCTTCCTACCAGCCGGGTTCGGTGCTCTAAGGCCCGTAGTTCGGTCGGTCTCCACGATGGGGAACCGGTCGCACCGCGCTGTCCCCCGGGGCCGGCGCCGGACGACTACTGTTCGCCCATGGACTCCTCGCCCGCGCCCGAGCTGACCCCTGCGCGCACCATCGCGCTGGTCGGGGTCGGGCTGGCTTCGGGCTTCTTCGCCGGGCTGTTCGGCATCGGCGGCGGCATCATCATCGTCCCGGCGTTGGTGCTGCTGCTGCGCATCGAACACAAGCAGGCGGTGGGCACGTCGCTGTTGGCGATCCTGCCGGCGGCCACGATCTCGGCTTCCGCCTACGCGCTGGCGGGCAATGTCGATCTGGTGCTGGCCGCGATTCTGGCCGTCGGCGCAGTGGTGGGCGCGCAGTTCGGCGCCTGGCTGCTCGGACGGATCTCGCGGCGGGGCGCCCAGTGGGCCTTCGTGGTCTTCCTGGCGGTGATGATCGGCGAACTGGTGGTCGTGGTGCCTGACCGCAGCGCCGGCCTGGTCTTGGACGCCCCGCGGGTGGCCGGCCTGGTCGTGCTCGGGTTGGTGGCCGGCACGCTGTCGGCGATCCTGGGCATCGGCGGCGGGGGCGTGGTGGTCCCGGTGCTGATGGTGTGGTTCGGTCTGGGCGACCTGGCAGCGAAGGGCGCCTCGCTGGTGATGATGCTGCCCGGTGTCATCTCCGGTTTGATCGGCAATGGGCGCCGGGGCAAGGTTCACGTCCGCGCCGGTCTGCTGGTCGGAGCCGGTTCGCTGGTCACCGGACCGCTCGGCGCCTGGGTGGCCCATCTGGTCCCGGCCCAACTCGGCGCCTGGCTGTTCGCCGGCTTCCTCGTCTTCATCGGCTTCGGCATGGTGCGCGAAGCGGTGCGCCCGGCCTCCCTGAACGCCGGACGCAGCGCCCGCTGAGCGGTGGGCCCGGCCGACGAGGTGAGGGTGAACCTCGCCGGCCAGTGATCCCCCGCAGCGCTGCGACAGACCAGCCTGATCGCAGTACCGCCGTCCCCGCTGAGCGGGGTTTGCGTCCCGGGGAGGGGGTGGTGGTGGGAGCCCCCGGGACATGTCGAGCCGGCTCCCCACGTTCGAGGACTAGCGCGACAGCAACAAGGCGTCGATCCGCACCTGCCGGCCGGAGGTGGTGGTGATCACCACGTTGCTCCGGACGGTCGCCCTGGTCGGCAGTTCGATGATCACCTTGCGCTTGGTCGACCCGGAGGCGAGCTGGTAGGTGCCCACGGTTTGCCCGCCGATGGCGACGCTGACCGCGCCGTTGCCGGATCCGGTGGTCACCACGAGGGCGACGCGATGAAGCCACGCTCCCGGTGCCGTCAGCTTCACCTTGGCCTTCTTGGCCACCCGGATGGTCTTGGCGTAGGACTGGGAGTCCTTGGCCTTCTTCCAGGTGCCGCTCGCCTTCAGAGCGCGGTCGTCGACCGGCGTGCTGATGCAGCTATCGGCGGTCCAGGTCGACAGGCGTCCGGCGGTGTCCCGGGAGCGCACCGAGAAGCAGGTCGACGAGGCCGTCTTCAAGGTGTACTTCGCTGAGGTGGCGGTGGTCTTCGATTTCCAGGTGGACCAGCTGCCGTAGCCGCCGTTCCAGGCGGCACGCCGAACCCGCACGTCATAGTTGGCGATGGCCGAGGTTCCGGCCCGTCCGGTCCAGCCGACGGTGGTGGAGCTGGCGAGGGTCCACACCGGCTGTGCGGTGATGCCGGCAGTCGGAGGGGTCGGCGTCCCGCTACCGGACCCACCGCCCGAGCCGCCACCGGACCCGCCGCCCGAGCCGCCACCGGACCCGCCGCCCGATCCGCCACCCGAGCCACCTCCGGATCCGCCGCCAGAGCCACCTCCGGCCGAACCGGTCGTGGTGAAGGTCTGATCGGCGCCGTAATACCAGTTGGAGCCCTGCTGGAATCGGAACCGCCAGTGGTAGGTCGTGCCGGCGCTGAGAACCGAGGTTCCGCCCGACGTCTTCCAGTCGGTGTTCAGCTGCCAGTACGGCCCACCGGCCGGCACGCTCACCGGGTCGCTGAACAGTCCGTAGCTGGTGCTCGTTCCGATGTCGAAGTACCCGGTGCCGGCCTGGCCGCCGCTGTAGAGGACCGCGTTGGAGACGGCGCTGGTGTTACCGATGCCGGTCGTGGCCGGCGACGGGTAGCTCACCTGGGCGTTCTTGGCGTACACGTAGACATTGGACGACGGAGTCAGCGTCGGGCTGCTGTTGCCGTCGATGACCTGCAGATAGGCGCCCCATAGTGAACTGGTCAGCGGGCGGTCGGAGACCACCGGGATCTGCCACTCGAAGCTGGCGCCCTGAGGCAACGGCCAGGTGTTGGCGTGGGCCGAATCAGGCGAGCGCAGCATCAAGGCGCCGTTGTAACCACCGCTGGTCAGGGTCGCCGGGCAGTCGGCCGTGTCGAGAGAGCCGTTGGCGTAGCAGGTGATCTTGTGGGTGGCGTCGATCGCCAGGGACGTGTTCGCGGGGAGGGCGATGTTGGGCATCACCCGGCTCCCGCCGCTGCACGGCATGCCCATCCCGGCGGCGTAGACATGAATCCAGTAGATGTCGCCGGGCGCCGGATAGGTGCTGGACGGATCAGCTCGGTAGCCCGCGAACGTGCCGACGCCCTTCTCGGTGTAGGGAGTGCCCTGAATCATCGAAGGGCAGTTGATGATGGTCGAGTATTGGATCGTCCCGTCGTACCAGGAGGCCGCCGCCAGAGCGCGGGTCGGGGCCACCGTCAGTGGTGACAGAGCCACCAGCGCGAGTGCCACCAGAGCTGTGATGAGCCTGCGCATCAGCCGTCCTCCTCGGTATCGCCGCGCAGTCGAGTTCGATCCGCGTCGTAGCGATCCTGAGCGCCCCGTGTCGTTGATCCGCCCGCGATCAAGGAGCTTTTATCCCCGCGGGACGGGATTGGGGCAGCCAGTGCCGCCGACGGCCCATTAGGGTCTGGCTATGTTCGCTGCGGCGCTGGATCGACTGCGGGCCCTGATGATGGGACCGCAGGCGAGCTTCCGCGAAGGCCTGGTGGCCGTGGCCGCGCTGGTGGGGATCCCGGTGAGCTGGGCGTCGGCGATCATCAATCTGGTGCTCGGCGGGACCGCGCAGTCGGTGGCGGTCAATCTGCTGGCCGGGTTCGCCATCCTCGGTTTGTTCTGGTTTGCGCGCAGCACCGGCCGATATCAGCTCACCTACGTGATTGCCGCCGGGACGCTGTTCGTCGTCCTGTTCCCGTGGTTGTTCTTCAGCAGCGGGGGCTTCAACAGCGGCATGCCGGTCTTCTTCCTGTTCGCCATCGCCTTCTCCGCGGTCATCCTCGAGGGTGTGCTGCTGTGGGTCCTGGTGCCGCTCGAAATGGTGGTCTTCGGCGTCTGCTTCTGGGTCGCCTACGCCTTTCCCGCGACGGTGACGCCGCTGGCTTCAGCACAGAGTGCCGCCATCGACACGGTCTTCGCCGTGGTCGCGACCGGGACCGCCTTGGTGATCTCGGTGCGGCTGCTGGTGCGGCTGTACGCGCGCAGTCAGCGCCAGCTGGAACGGCGCAACGCCGAGTTGGCCGACGTGGACGCGGCCAAGACCGAGTTCTTGGCGATGGTCGCCCATGAGCTCAACACCCCGCTCACGGTGATCGGAGCGCACGCCGATGAGGCCGGACGGCGACTGGCCGCGGCCGATGGCACCGACCCGCAGGCGATCCGCGACCTTCAGGTCATCGAGGACGAGACCGCCCGGCTGGGTGGGCTGGTCTCGCAGCTGCTCGATTTGGCCCGGATCAGCGACGGCGGCCTGTCATTGCAGCTGGGGGAGTACCACCTCGACACGATCGTTCAGCAGACGCTCCAGGCGTATCGGCCGGTGTGGGGGCAGTACGGCAATACCGTCGAAGTCCGCAGAGCCAGCGCGGCGCCGCTGGTGCTGGTCGATCGCGAACGTGTGGTGCAGGTGCTGGTGAACCTGCTGTCGAACGCGGCTCGGCACACCAGCGACGGCCTGATCACGGTCGGGGTCGAGGTGGCTGGCGACTTCGCCGAACTCAGCGTCGCCGACACCGGGGTGGGCATCGATCCCGACGTGCTGGACGGCCTGGGCTCCCATCCGGTGCGGGGCCGCGGTCAGGGTGTCCGGTCGGCGCGGGACTCCGGCCTGGGCGTCGGGCTGATGATCACCCGACACATCGTCACCGCCCATGGTGGCCGGCTGCGCATCGACTCGGTGCCCGGGCAGGGCACCACGGTTGCCTGCACCTTCCCGTTGGTGCGGGAAGCTCAGCGCGACGGCGGATCGAATCGCACCTGACGGAACACGTAGCGCTTGTCAGCGGTGAACTCCAGTTCGAAGGCGGCAGCCGCATCCAGGCGCAGCTTGCGACGCAGCGACGACACGGTCTGGCGCACCGTGTTGGTCTGGGTGACCGCCTTCGCCCGCCAGACCGACAGCAGCAGTTCGTCCTGGGTGGCTCCGATGCCGACATTGGCCGCGAAGAAGCCGAGCAGTTGCAGCTCCATCTTGGTCAGCGCGATCTCGCGGCCCTCGAGCACGACCCGTCCGGTCAGGTAGTCCAGATGCAACGGAGGCAGGTCGATCCGGGCCACCCGCGGTGAGGTGGTCCGGCGGAGTTGGGAGTTGATCCGCGCGGTCAGCACGTCGAGGTTGAACGGCTTGGCGATGTAGTCGTCCCCGCCGGCGTCCAAGCCGCGGACGACGGCGACGTCCTGGCCGAGCGCGGTCAGGTAGATGATCGCGGCCGAGGTGATCGGCCGCAGCTTGGCGCACAGGTCGTAGCCCGAGCCGTCAGGTAGCAGCACGTCGAGCAGCACCACATCGGGCTGGTGTTCCCAGACCGCGGCCTGGCCCTCGGCGACCGAGCCCGCCTCGATCACGACGAAGCCTTGATCGCCAAGATGCCGCGCGACCGCGTGGCGCAGCGGAACCTCGTCCTCGACCACGAGGACGATCGGTGTGCGGCCGGTAGCGCCGGTCACAGCAGTTCCCTTCGACAGCGCAGTGGTTGCCTAGGCCGAAGATAGCCGAACCCGCCGCCCGGCGGCGAGACGTTCGTGTGCTTCGGCGCCGGTGGCCCTGCCGCTGCGGTGGCCGGGCAAGTCGGTAGGCTGAGCCGCATGTCTGAACTCCCCCTCCTGCACGCCGGGAAGGTGCGGCGGCTTTACGCCTGGCCGGACGACCGGATCCTGATGGTCGCCACCGACGCGATCTCGGCCTTCGACTTCGTCCTCGACACCCCGATTCCGGAAAAGGGAGTGGTACTCACTCAGCTGTCGCTGTGGTGGTTCGCGCAGATTGACTTCCCCAACCATGTGGTCTCCACCGCCGTGCCCGAGGAGTTCGCCGGTCGCGGCGTCATCGTCGAGAAGCTCGACATGGTGCCGGTGGAGTGCGTGGCGCGCGGCTACCTGACCGGCTCGGGGTGGGTGGAGTACCAGCAGTCCCGCACGGTGTGCGGGGTTGCCCTGCCGGAGGGTCTGGTCGACGGCAGCAAGCTGCCCGAGCCGATCTTCACCCCGGCGATCAAGGCGCCGATGGGTGAGCACGACGAGAACGTCGACTTCGCCACCATCGTCGAACTGCACGGCGAGGAGCTGGCGACGCGGCTGCGCGACGCCACCATCGCCATCTACTCTCAGGCCGCTGAACTGGCCGCCGCTCGCGGGATCATCCTGGCCGACACCAAGTTCGAGTTCGGCCTGCGTGCCGACGGCACCCTTGTGCTGGCCGACGAGGTGCTGACGCCCGACTCGTCTCGCTTCTGGGACGCCCAGACCTGGCAGCCCGGCCACAGCCTGCCCAGCTTCGACAAGCAGTACGTCCGCGACTGGCTGAGCAAGGAATCCGGCTGGGACAAGGCCTCCGACACCCCACCGCCGGCTTTGCCCGCAGCGGTGGTGCAGGCGACACGGCAGCGTTACTTTGAGGCGTACCGGCGGCTGGTGGGCAGCGAACTCCCGCTGAGCTGAGCCTCGGCATCCGCGCTGGCAGTGACCATCGCTTCGGCTGGCGACGGATCGGTCAGGCCGGCGAAGGCAGCGCGGCGAAAGCCCGCTGCGCCGCTGCCTCGTCGGTGGCACTGAGGGCGGCGAACGGCTCGAACACCGGGCTGGGCCGGGCGGCGGTTCCGCCTCGCTTCCAGGTGCCGACCACGCGTCCGCCGCTGACGATGGACGCCCGGAACATGCCGTTGCCGCCGGGAACCAGACGCTCCTCGAAACCGGCCGGAACGGCGAAGCTGCGGTCGACGTAGCCGAGAATGAACTCGTCGAAGCCGGGGAGCAGGCGCAGCCGCATCGCCTCGCGGCGATGGTCGGCCAACAGCTGTGGCAGCTCCGGGGCGAAGAGGTGCTCCACCCCGTCGAGCAGAATCGTGTCGAACTCATTGCGGACCGCCGCGACGCCGGCGCGCGCCTGGGTGATCGGCAGCGAGGCCCATCGCGCCAGGTCGGCCGCGGTCGCCGGGCCGTGGCTACGCAGATAGCGCCGGGCCAGCTCGGCGAGGGCGGTCTCGCGATCACGTTGGATCGGCGACGGCACCCAGTCGGCCAGCCGCGCCACCAGTTGCTCGCGGCCAACGATCGGGCCCAGAACGAGCTGCTGCTCCTGGCACAGCATGCCGAGCAGATGGACGCCGCCCTGCGGGTGGTTCAGCAGGCCGGCGTCGCGCCAGTGCCCGAACAGCGTCGCCCGGGTGATCGGGCCGCCGGCCGACAGCACCTGATCGGCGATCAGCCGCGCGCGCTGGGCAACCGCGTCGGTGATGCCGACCTGCGTGCGGCGGGTCGCGCTGGTGGCGAGCATGCGCGATCCGGTGAGTGAGAGGATCCAGCCCAGATCGGTGGCCGCAACGACGTGCAGGGTGCCGCGCATCGGCCAGGAGCGCACCAACCGCCCGTCGGCGAAGGCGTCGACCACGGCCGCATGGCTGTGCCCCTCGATGCGCAACGCGATCGACACCAGGGCGCCGGGCAGGTCTTGGGCCTGCAGCGCACCGAGCCGTTCAACGGCGACCAGCGGGTCGCTCGGCCGCGGACCGACGAGCCCGAGCGCGCACAGCCGCAACAGGGCGAGTTCGCGTCGGTTCTGCATGGCTGAAGTATCGCGGCCGAGACTGACGGTTCGGGCTACCGGCTCCGCCGGCTCCACGCGTACACCGCGTTGACACCCACGATGCCCACCCACGACACCACCAGGCCGATCAGGCCCCCGGTGCTCGAGGCGATCGCCGTCAGCGGAATCCCGATGCCCAGCGACGCGATGGCCAGCCCCAGGCTCGAACGATCGGGACGAACCTCCACCGGCGGCACCGGTGCCGGTGGTGCCGGCGGCGGGACCACTGCCGGCAGCCGAACCTGCGGATCCGGAACGGCGGCCTGCGGCGGCTGCGCCCACAGCTGCTCGTTCGTCGGCTCGGGGTAGGTGCTCACCGCACCAGGCTAGCGATTCCGGCGACGACCGGCGATGGCGTTCAGCCCACCCAGACCCGGGCATTGCGGAACATCCGCAGCCACGGGCTTTCCTGCTCCAGCGGCGCGGACGTCCACGACATCATGGCGTTGCGGGCGACGCGCTCGGGGTGCGGCATCATCGCGGTGAACCGGCCATCGGCCGTGGTGACAGCGGTCAGTCCTGCTGGCGAGCCGTTCGGATTGGCCGGGTAGCTGGTGGCCACCGCACCAGTTCCGTCAATGAACCGCACGGCGCTGTGCACGGTCTGGGCATCGCCACGGACGGAGAAGTCCGCGAAACCTTCGCCATGGGCCACCGCGACCGGAATCCGACTACCGGCCATGCCGGCGAACAGCACCGACGGCGAGTCCAGCACCTCGACCAGCGACAGCCGGCCCTCGAACTGCTCCGACCGGTTGCGGGTGAACTGGGGCCAGGCTTCGGCGCCGGGAATGATGTCGGCCAGTGCTGCGAACATCTGGCAGCCATTGCAGATGCCCAGGCCGAAGGTGTCATCGCGCGCGAAGAAGGCGGCGAAGGCCTCGGTCAGCGCCGGGTTGAACAGCACCGACCGCGCCCAGCCTTCGCCGGCGCCGAGGGTGTCTCCATAGGAGAAGCCGCCACCGGCCACCAGGCCGACCGCCTGGCTGAGGTCGTAGCGTCCGGCCTGCAGGTCGGTCATGTGCACGTCGATGGCGTCGAAGCCGGCCCGGTCGAACGCGGCGGCGGTCTCGACGTGGCTGTTGACGCCCTGCTCGCGCAGAATCACCACCTGCGGACGGACGCCGGTGCTGATGAACGGTGCGGCGATGTCGTCGGTCGGATCGAAAGTCGGCGCCACCACCAGCCCGGGCACGTCGGCGCCGAAGGCGGCATGCTCCTCGTCGGCGCATTCGGGGTTGTCGCGCAGCGCGGCGATCCGCCAGGAGACCTCGTCCCAGGCCTGCGCCAGGTCGCGCAGGTCCTCGTCCAGCAGGTCGGCGATCCGGACGCGTCGGTCGTCGGTGGTCCGACCGATCACGCTGCTCAGCTCAGCCAGACCATGCTCGGCGAGGGTGGCGAGCACGCGCTGCTCGTCGGCGGCAGCCACGCCGAGCACGACGCCCAGCTCTTCGGCGAACAGGGCCTCGATGGTGGCCTCGTCGAGTTGCACCCCGGTCGCGCCGGCGAACGCCATCTCGCACACGGTGGCCCACAATCCACCGTCGGAGCGGTCGTGGTAGGCGCGCACCAGGTCCTGCTCGCGCAGTGCGGTCAAGGCCGCGGCCAGCCGCACCAGCCGCTCGGGCTGGTCGAGATCGGGTACCACATCGCCGAACTGCCCGGTGACCTGGGCCAGCATCGAGCCGCCCAGGCGGTTCTTGCCGGCGCCGAGGTCGACCAGCACCAGCGACGATCCGGCGCTCAGTTGCGGTGTCCAGGTGCCGGCGACGGTGGCCAGTGACGCGAACGCCGAGACCACCAGCGACACCGGGGAGGTGACCTGTTTCGCCGTGCCGTCGGCATCGGTCCAGCGGGTGCGCATCGACAGCGAGTCCTTGCCGACCGGAATGGAGATGCCCAAAGCTGGGCACAGCTCCATGGCGACCGCCTGGACGGTGTCGTAGAGCGCGGCGTCCTCACCGGTCTCGCCGCAGGCTGCCATCCAGTTGGCCGACAGCTTGACCCGGTTCAGCGTGATCGGTGCGGCCAGCAGGTTCGTGATCGCCTCGCCGACGGCCATTCGACCCGATGCGGGCGCGTTCACCGCGGCCAATGGCATCCGTTCACCGGAAGCCATCGCCTGTCCGGCCAGGCCGACATAATCACTCAGCGTCACCGCCACGTCGGAGACCGGCACCTGCCACGGGCCGACCATCTGGTCGCGGTGGTTCAGGCCCCCGACCGAACGGTCGCCGATGGTGATCAAGAACCGCTTCGACGCCACGCTCGGGTGTCGCAGCACCGCATAGGCCGCCTCGCGGACGTCCACCCCGGACAGGTCCACCGGGGGTGCGCTGTGGCTGACCCGGGTCACGTCACGGGTCATTCGCGGCGGCTTGCCGAGCAGGACCTCCATCGGCATGTCGATCGGACGTTGGTCGGCAGGCTGGTCGGCCTCGGCCAGCACCAGCTGACCGTCATCGCTGGCGACGCCGACCACGGCGAAGGGGCAGCGCTCGCGCTCACACAAGGCGGTGAACAGCGGCAGCGACTCCGCTGCGATGGCCAGGACGTAGCGCTCCTGGCTCTCGTTGCACCAGATCTCTTTGGGGGCCAGGCCCGACTCCTCCAGCGGGACGGCAGCCACATCGAATCGCGCGCCCAGGCCGGCGCCGTCGACGAGCTCGGGGAAGGCATTGCTCAGTCCGCCCGCGCCGACATCGTGGATGGACAGAATCGGGTTGTCGGCACCGAGGCTCCAGCAGTGGTTGATGACCTCTTGGCCGCGTCGCTGGATCTCCGGGTTGCCACGCTGCACCGAGTCGAAGTCGAGTTCGGCGGCGTTGGCGCCGGCGTCCATCGAACTGGCGGCGCCGCCGCCCATGCCGATCCGCATGCCGGGCCCGCCCAGCTGGATCAGCAATGTGCCGGCAGGGAAGGCGATCTTGTGGGTCTGCGATGCGCTGATCGACCCGACGCCGCCGGCGCTCATGATCGGCTTGTGGTAACCGCGGCGCACGCCGTCGACGGTCTGCTCGTAGACCCGGAAAAAGCCGCCGAGGCCGGGACGTCCGAACTCGTTGTTGAACGCGGCGGCGCCGAGCGGGCCGGTGGTCATGATCTCGAGCGGGGAGGCGATGTGAGCGGGAGCGCCGTAGTCGTCGGTCTCCCACGGCTCAGTGGTGCCGGGCAGGTGGAGGTTCGACACGGCGAAGCCGGTCAGGCCCGCTTTGGGCGCCGAACCCCGACCGGTAGCGCCCTCATCGCGGATCTCGCCGCCCGAACCGGTGGCAGCTCCGGGGAAGGGACTGATCGCGGTCGGATGATTGTGGGTCTCCACCTTCATCAGCACGTGGACGTCGTCGGGATGCGCGCGGTAGGCGCTCGGGCCGTCGGCGGCCTCAGGAGCCCAGCGCTGGATCTGCCCGCCCTCCATGATCGAGGCGTTGTCGGCGTAGGCGACCACCGTGCCCTGGCCGGCCACCTTCTCGGTGTGCCGGATCATCCCGAACAACGAGGACGGCTGCGGCTGGCCGTCGATGATGAAGTCGGCGTTGAAGATCTTGTGGCGGCAGTGCTCGGAGTTGGCCTGGGCGAACATGGTCAGTTCGACATCGGTCGGGTTGCGCTGCAAGGCGGTGAACGCCTCCACCAGGTAGTCGATCTCGTCGTCGGACAGGGCCAGGCCGAAGGCGAGGTTGGCCTCCTCGATCGCCGTGCGCCCCGCTGCCAGCACGTCGACGTGCGCCATCGGCTCGGCCTGGCGCTCGTCGAACAGGGCAGAGGAGTCGGCGATGGTGGCGAAGACCGACTCGGTCATCCGGTCGTGCAGCAGGGTCGCGCAGGCCTGCCACTCGTCCTGATTCAGCGGAGCCGACGTCGCCAGCGTGTACTCGGTGACGCGCTCGACGCGGCGGATCGGCACCCCGCAGTTGTGGGCGATGTCGGTGGCCTTCGAGGCCCACGGCGACAGCGTTCCCAGCCGCGGTGCGACCACCAGCGAGGTGAGATGTTCACCGGTGACCGGCGGCTGAGCGGCCGGGCCGTAGGTGAGCAGCTTGGCCACGGTCTGTGCCGTCGGATCATCGAGGTCGGACGCGCTGGCCACCCAGTGCACGAAGCGGGCGCTGACCCCGGTCACGGCCGGTGCGACGGCGGCCAATCGGCTCACCAAAGCCGCGGCACGGAACGGCGACAAGGCGTTGCCGCCTCCGAAACTGGTCAGGACGAAGGAGTGCGACACGGGCGCGGGAGCCTTTCCGATCGGCTGGAACAGCAGCGGCTACAGGCTATCGCCACCCAGCCCGCCCGCCCGGCTGTGCCCGGTGGAGGGACGCCGGGCGGCCAGGTCGATCTCAGCCGTGGGCTCGGGAAACCAACGGCAGCAGGGGATGGGTCGACGGCAACGAGAGCGTCTGCAGCGCACCCTCCACCCCGTCGCCGAGCGGCTCAGTGAGCTCGATCGTCGGCCAGTGCAGACGCAGGTAGCTCAGGAAGCGCTGCCGGATCCGCGGGGAGGCCAGCACCGCACCGGCGGCGCAGACCCGCGGCGGTGCGCCGTGCATCATGCCCACGCGTCGCAGAGCGGTGACCACGCTCTCGCTGAGCTCGGCCGCGGCCTCGTCCAGGATCCGGCCGGCCACGACGTCCCCGGCGGCAGCGGCGTCCTCGACAGCCTCGGCGAAGCCGGTGAGTTGCCCGACCCAGTCGGGGTCGGCCTGCAGGGCGATGTAGGCGGATTCGGGATCGCCGAAACGCTGTCGCAGCCGGTCCAGCAGCACGGTCGACTGCCCACGTCCGTCGTAGGCGCGCAAGGCCGCGACCACGCCGGCACGTCCGATCCAGTGGCCGCTGCCCGCATCGCCGACCAGGTAACCCCAGCCGTCGACCCGGGCTACCCCGGCAACCCCGACCGCCAGGACGACGGCGCCGGTGTCCCCGGACAGCAGGACGCCGGGATGCGGCCCGAGCGCAGCGAGATAGTTGGTCACCGCGTTGTGCGCGATGGCGACCTTGATGACGCCGGTGCCGTCGAGCAGCGTGAGTAGTTCGTCAGCATGAGGGACCACCAGGCCGCTGCAACCGACGCCGACCCCGGTGGGGCACAGCTCATGCTGCCCGGTGAAGTCGATGATGGCGCGCGCCAGCTGAGGCATCAGGGGGCGCGCGGTGATGATGCCCTTCTCGGCACCTTCGATGCTCTGCTGAGCGTCGACGAAACGCAGCCGGATTCCGGTCTGGCCAGCATCCACGGCGATCAAACCAGTCATACTTCAGCCTACGACCGGGCCTGGCCGGACGCGGCTGCTGCGGGGAAGTCGGCTCAGATCGTTGCGCTGCCGACGACCGCGGCCGGGCACCACCCGCGCAGCGCGTTGACGAAGGCCACCTGCTCGGCCTGGCCGAGCACACTCAGCGGGAGTCGCCGCTCGGTCAGCCGACCGGTCTGGATCAACTCCGCACGCAGCACGCCGGGTAGCAGGTTGCCCTCGTCGCGTGGGGTGTACCAGACCCCGTCCAAGCAGACCGCGAGGTTGCCGAGGCAGCATTCGGTGAGGACCTCGCCGTCATGGCAGATCACATCGAAGACGCCATCTGCGGCCAAATCGCGCAGCCGCTGATAGTGCGCCCGGTGGGTGGTCTTGTTCCTGATCACCGAACGCAGGGCGTCGATGTCCAGCGGTTCGGAGGCGAGCCGCAGCGACACGGGCCGGCCGAGCGGCGGTGCCGGCGAGACCGTGAGGTGGGCGCCGGCGGCGTCGAGCTCGGCCCGCAGCCGATGCGCGCCGTCGCGGGGACACGCGGCAACCAGCTGGGCGCGCACCGCCGGGAGGTCGACCGGTATGCCCAGGTCGGCCGCGCTCCGCGACACCCGGGCGAGGTGCCGCTCAAGTCGCAGGACGGTGCCGTCCTGGGTGCGCATGGTCTCCAGCAGCCGCAGTGGTGCTCCACCGAGGAAGCGCGCCTTCGCCTGCCACTCGTCCAGCTCGCCGCGGGGTTCGGAATCGGCGACCACACCGCTGCCGATGCCGCAGCGCAGCAGTGTGGCTGTGGCCTCAACGGTGCGGATCGGGACGGCGAAGGTGGCTATCCCTCCTGGTCGGATCACGCCGAAGGCGCCGCAGTACCAGCCGCGCGGCTGCGGTTCGAGGTCAGCGATGATTCGCATGGCGGCGACCTTCGGGGCTCCGGTGACCGAGCCGCACGGGAAGAGCGCGGCGATGATCTCGGACAATCCGAGGGACGGCTCGATCGTCCCGGTGATCGTCGAGGTCAGCTGCCAGACCGTTGGCAGCCGTACCAGTTCGAACAGCCGCTCCACAGTGACACTGCCGGGCCGGCAGATCCGGCCCAGATCGTTGCGCAACAGGTCGACGATCATCAGGTTCTCTGCCTGGTTCTTCGCGCTGTCGACCAGGGTCGATGGGTCGGCCTCGGCCGCAGCGGTGCCCTTCATCGGTTCGGTGACCAGCCGGGCGCCGTCGCGGTGGAAAAACAGTTCGGGAGACACGCTCAACACGGAGGCGGCGGCGGAGAAGATCGCGTAACCGGCCGGCTGCCTCGCGGCCAGGGCCTGAAAGTAGTCGAACAACTCCAGGTCGACCGGACGGGCAGCCCGCCACGGCCCGGTCAGATTGACCTGGTAGCACTGGCCGGCGGCGATCAGCCGCTGGATCTGCTCGATCGCCGCGTGCTGCCCGGCCGCGTCGACGCACGGTCCCCAGTCCAGCGCCGCCAGGTCGGGTGCCACCGGTGTCCAGGGCTGTGGCGGTCCGTCGAAGACCTCGAAGAGTGCGGCGGTGGCGGGCCGATGCGCCGTCTGTGCCGGGTCGCTCACGCCGGCCTGGTAGCCGATGCCGCCGACCACCCAGCGGCCGTCGCGTGCCGCCTGCTCCGCTGCGTCCACGACGGTGGCGACCTCGCTGGGCTCGTCGGTTCGCAGGACGTGGCCCGGCTCGCGAAAGACGCCGCGCAGCCGGGTGGCGCGATCGGGTGGCGAAGCCGGCAGGTCGAAGGCCGCCGCAGCCGTCATCGCCGCCCGACGAAGTGGTCCATCGTGTGGTTGATGCCGAACAGGTCGAGGATCAGGTCGAAGGCGGGAACCGGCAGCAGCCGCAGCGGCGGCAGAATGCGTACCAACGGTGGCAGCATCAGCTGTTGGCGGCCGGCCTCGACGGCGTTCAGGACCCGTCCGGCGACCGTCACCGGCTCGAGGATCGGCAGCACGAGCGGGAACTTCGTCCGCACGCCGTCGAACATGCCGGTGTTGATGTAGTAGGGCGCCACCACGAGCGTGCGCACCCGGCTGCCGAAGCTCCGCAACTCGGCGCGCAAGGATTCGGTAAAGCCGATCGCCCCCCATTTGCTGGCCGAGTAGTCGGTCTGCTTCGCAACGCCGACCAGTCCGGCAGCGCTGGCGATGGTGACGATGACGCCGCGGTTGCGGGCGAGCATGCCGGGCAGCACCGCCCGGGTGGTCCAATAGCCCGCCAGGGTGTTCACCTCGAAGGTGCGCCGAATCTGCTCCTCGGTGGCGTCGAGCAGGTACCTGCCGGTGACCACGCCGGCATTGTTGATCAGCACGTCGACGCGCAACCCGGTCGCGGCTTCGGCAACGGCCTGCGCATCAGTCACGTCGACTTCGGCCCAGGTCCCGTTGACCCGCTGCGCGGTCGCCCGGGCGCCGGCGGCGTCGCGGTCCCAGGCGACCACGCGCGCGCCCCGGGCCGCTGCCTGGACGGCCAGTTCGCGGCCGAGGCCGCTGGCCGCGCCGGTGATCAGAACGCTGGCGCCGGCCAGCGGCAACCCCTTCACGGCAGGATCCGGTTCATCAGCGCCACGCCGGTCTTCAGCACGCGGGCGAAGGTCTGGTTGGACACGCCCGGCGGCGGAGCGATCGGGTGGAGCCGCTGCTCGGCGACGGTCTGCGCCTCGGTGTACTTCAGCAGGCCCTGGCTGCCGTGGCGCCGGCCGAGACCGGACTCACCCATGCCGCCCATCGGAGCCGCGTGTGATCCGAACGCCGGCGCGTAGCCGTCATTGATGTTGACCGTCCCGGTGCGCAACCGGGCCGCCACCTTGGGCCCGGATCGGGCCGACCAGATGCTCGCGTTGAGGCCATAACGGGAGTCGTTGGCCGCCTCGACTGCCTGATCGATGGAGTCGACGCGATAGATCGACAGCACCGGTCCGAAGGTTTCTTCCGCGTACACGTCCATCCCTGCGGTGACGTCGGTGAGCAGTGTCGGTTCATAGCAGTAGGGACCCAGGTCCGGACGTGCGCGCCCGCCGGCGAGCACGCGGGCTCCCTTGGCCACGGCGTCGTCGACGTGCGCGCTGACGGCGGCCAGCTGCTGCGCCGAGGCCAAGGAGCCGACGTCGAACTCCCAGGAGTGGCCGACGCCGATACGCAGGCCGGACGTGGCGGCGATCAGCTTGGAGACGAACTCGTCGTAGACGCTGCCGTGCACATAGGCACGCTCAATGCTGATGCACAGCTGTCCGGTATTGGCGAAGGCGGCTCGCGCGGTGCCGATCGCTGCCGCGTCGAGGTCAGCGTCCGGCAGCACCAGCAGTGGGTTCTTGCCCCCCAACTCCGCCGAGAAACCCATCAGCCGCTCCGCGCAGGCCAGCGCGAGCGTCCGTCCGGTGGCTGTCGACCCGGTGAACATCAAGAAGTCCGCCTCTGCGACCAGCACCGGTCCAATCTCACGGCCCGCGCCGGGGACCACGACGAACAGATCCTCGGGCAGGCCGGCCTCGGCAAAGAGCTCAGCCAGCAGCAGCGCCGTCCCGGGAGTCTGCGAGTCGGGCTTGAGGACGACCGCATTGCCGGCGAGCAGGGCCTGGGCGGCGTCGGTCGCCGGCAGAGTGAACGGGTAGTTCCACGGGGTGATGATGCCGACCACTCCCAGCGGACGATGGTGCTCGATCGTCCTGGTCAGCAGGGGAATGGCGCCGCCGCGACGCGCCGGACGCAGCAGTCCTGGCGCCGCCTGGGCGAACACCCGCAGCCCACGGGCGGTGTCGATGACTTCCTCGAAGGCGCTCAACCGGGCTTTGCCGGACTCGTCCTGGATGGTGTCGAGAATCCGGTCGCAGTCCCGCAAGGCGATGCTGGCAACTGCAGACACGATCCGGGCACGTTCTCGGACCGGCGTTTGCGCCCATTTCCGCTGCGCCGCGCGCGCTCGGACGATCGCCGTCCGCGCGGTCTCGGCATCGGCGGCTGGAAGCTCGGCCAGCAGCCGATCGTCGAACGGGCTGCGGACGGTGATGGTGGCCGCGGTGGTGGTCGAGGTCATGGCGCTGTCCTTTTTCGGGTGTCCTTCAGGCTACGCGGACCGCACCCGGCGCGGCAGCCGGTAACGGCAAATCAGCGTGTGCCCGGAGCGTCCCGGTGTGAACCCCGGTTCGCACCTGAGCACCCCTGATCGAGACCGCCGCCGGATTTATCGTTGGGGCATGTCCGAGAACACCGAACCTCGCGAGAACGTCGAACAGACCAGCCCACTGCCGGCTGAGGCTGCCTCCCTTCCGGCCGAGCCCACCGCGGTGCTGCCGAAGGACATCCCCCTCGAAGCCGGGAGTGTGCCGTCGCCCACCGAGCCGGCGCAGATCCCCACGGCGGAGGTCGTCGACCTCGCCCAGCCGGCTGCCGACGGCGAGGTGGTGCCGTCCGCGGCCGAGCCCGAGACCAGCCGGCCGGTAGCGACACCGAACCTGCCGCCGGCGAACTATCTCGATCTCGATGACGCTCCCGCCGCTGCGGCCGTCACTCCCGACCTGGACGCCGTCGACGCGCCGCGTCCGGCGACGCCGATCGTCACCCCGCCGGGATTCGACCTCGGCAATCCCGAGCAGGTGGCCCAGGCGACCTATGGGCAGACCCAGCAGAGTTACGCCCAGCCGTCCTTTGAGCATCCGTCGTTCGCCGATCAGCAGCCCTACGCCGCGCCGAGCGCTCCGCCGACGTATCCGCCGGCGCCACCGGCTTACGTTCCGCTGCCGGCCACCCGGCTGACGTCGGCTGAGGAAGACAACTGGGCCTCGGCGGCGCATTGGTCGGCTCTGGTGGCGCAGCTGGTCGGTCTGGGCTTCCTGGGCCCGCTGCTGGTGTACCTGATCAAGGGCCCGGAGAGCCCGCGCGTGCGTGCTGCCGCTGCGGAGTCGTTGAACTTCGAGATCACCTTCATCATCTCGTTGATCGTCTCGGCGATCGCCACGATCATCGCGGTCGGGCTGCTCGGATTCATCGTCTTCCCGATCATGTGGCTGGTGTTGCGGATCGTCGCGGCGGTAGCTGCAGCGCGCGGTGAGGACTACCGCTACCCGGTCAACCTGCGCTTGGTGAAGTGAGCTCGGTCGCACCCGGGCGCTGACCCCAGATACAGTTGGGGCGTGCAGCGCCCGGGTGACGACTCTTACCTCGACGATCCCGGACCTCGCGACGCCTGCGGCGTCTTCGGCGTCCGGGCACCTGGCGAGGAGGTCGCCAAACTCACCTACTTCGGGTTGTACGCCCTGCAGCACCGTGGCCAGGAGTCGGCCGGGATGGCCGTCAGCAATGGCGAACGCATCATGGTCTTCAAAGACATGGGGCTGGTCTCGCAGGTCTTCGACGAACCGACTCTGAACTCGCTCACCGGTCATCTGGCGGTGGGCCACTGCCGGTACTCCACCACGGGTGCCAGCACCTGGAGCAACGCGCAGCCCACCTTCCGCGGCACGCCCGACTACGGCATCGCGCTGGCGCACAACGGCAACCTGACCAATACCGACGAGCTGCAGGAGTGGCTGGAGACCTCGGCCGGGGCCCCAGAGGTTCCGCGCAAGAACCGGATGGACTCCACCTCCGATACCGCCCTGGTCACCGCGCTGCTGACGGTGCACGGCGCCGAAGGGCTGAAGGAGGCGGCGCTGACGGTGCTGCCCCGCCTCAAAGGTGCCTTCTGTCTGGTCTTCAGCAATGAACAGACTCTCTTCGCCGCCCGCGACCCGCAGGGCATCCACCCGCTGGTCCTCGGACGGCTGGAGGGCGGCTGGGTGGTTGCCAGTGAGACCGCGGCCCTTGACATCGTCGGGGCGACCTTCATCCGTGAGGTCGAGCCGGGTGAACTCATCTCCATCGACGCTTCCGGCCTGAGCAGCACGCGCTTCGCCGAGCCGGCACCCAAGGGCTGCCTGTTCGAGTACGTCTACCTGGCCCGACCCGACACCGTGATCGCCGGTCGCCGGGTGCACGCCGCCCGCGTCGAGATCGGACGGACGCTGGCCATGGAGGCTCCGGTCGACGCCGACCTGGTGATCCCCACCCCGGAGTCGGGCACGCCGTCGGCGATCGGCTACGCCGAGGCATCCGGCATTCCGTTCGGCCAAGGCCTGGTGAAAAACTCCTACGTGGGCCGAACCTTCATCCAGCCCTCGCAGACGATCCGCCAGCTCGGTATCCGGCTGAAGCTCAACCCGATTCGCGATGTGATCGAGGGCAAGCGGCTGGTCGTGGTCGACGACTCCATCGTCCGCGGCAACACCCAGCGCGCCCTGGTGAAGATGCTGCGCGAGGCCGGCGCAGCGGAGGTGCACGTTCGGATCGCTTCGCCGCCGGTCGAGTGGCCGTGTTTCTTCGGGATCGACTTCGCCACCCGTGCCGAGCTGATCGCACCCGGGTTGAGCGTTGACGAGATCTGTCGCTCGATCGGCGCCGATTCGTTGGCCTACATCAGTCTCGAGGGCCTGGTCGCCTCCACCGGACGGCCGCACAAGCTGCTGTGCCGGGCCTGTTTCGACGGGATCTACCCGGTGCCGATCCCGGCCGACCGGGCTGCGGAGATGGGATTGGAGAACAAGGGTGGCTGCTGAGCAGAGCGCGTACGCCGCGGCCGGCGTCGACATTGAGGCCGGTGAGCGTGCCGTCGAGCTGATGAAGGATGCCGTCGCCCGCAGCCATCGCCCGGAAGTGATCGGCGGGCTGGGCGGGTTCGCCGGCTTCTTCGACGCCTCGGCTCTGGCGGGTTATCGGCATCCGGTGCTGGCCACCTCGACCGACGGTGTCGGCACCAAGGTCGCCATCGCCGGAGCCCTGGGCGTCTACGACACCATCGGCTGGGACCTGATCGGCATGCTGGTCGACGACCTGGTGGTCACCGGTGCCGAGCCGCTGTTCGTGACCGACTACATCGCCTGCGGCAAGGTCTACCCCGAGCGGATCGCTGCGATCGTCGGCGGCATCGCCGCCGCGTGCACCGCCGCTGGAGCCGCCCTGCTGGGCGGGGAGACCGCTGAGCACCCCGGTCTGCTGGGTGCAGACGAGTTCGATATTGCCGGTGCCACCACCGGCGTGGTCGAGCGTGACCAGATTCTGGGCCCCGACCGCGTCGTCGCCGGCGACGTCGCGTTGGCGCTGGCCTCGTCGGGACTGCATTCGAACGGCTACTCGCTGGTCCGCCATGTCTTCGACCAGGCCGGTTGGTCGCTGGACCGGCACGTCCCGGAGTTCGGACGGACCTTGGGGGAGGAACTGCTGACCCCCACCCGGGTCTACGCGCGCGATCTGCTGGCGATGATCCGAGCCACCGAGGTGCACGCCGTCAGCCACATCACCGGCGGCGGCTTGGCCAACAATCTGGTGCGGGTGATTCCTGAGGGCATCGCCGTCGAGCTCGACCGGGCGACCTGGACGCCGCCGGCGGTCTTCGCCGTCGTCCAGGAGGTCGGCGGGGTCTCCCAGGCCGACATCGAGGCGACCCTGAATCAGGGTGTCGGCATGGTCGCGATGATGCCGGAAGCCTCCGTCGCGGTTGCCCAGCAGCTGTTGGAAGCCGTCGGGATCGGGTCCTGGGTGATCGGACGGGCGGAGTCGGCCGAGGGTGCCGCTGCCCGGGTCGAGGTGCGCGGTTCGCACCCGTCCCGCTGACGTGTCCCGTCTTTGCGTTACCCGTTCGATTAGATACCCTTGCCTCACGAGAAACTAGATCATTGAAGCGGTTCGTCCGCACGAACAGGCGAGGGGGCTGACCCGAACAATGGGGCGCGGCCGTGCTAAAGCGAAGCAGACCAAGGTCGCTCGCGATCTCAAGTACCGTTCCTACTCCACGGATTTCTCTTCCCTGGAGCGCGAACTGCGCGGCGAACCTGACGCCGCCGACGAGCCGGAGGAGATCGAGGTGGAAGAGGACGACCAGTACGGCGACCTCGCCAGCCGATACTCCGATGACGGCGACGACTCCGGCCACGTACGCCGGATCGGTTGATCTGACTCGTTCCTTGCTGACTACGGCCTGACGGTCGTGGTCGTGGTGTGCCCGCCGACATAACGTGTGGCGATCTGTGCTGCGCGCTCGCCGTAGCCGCCGCCGAAAAGCGCCGCGTGTACCAGCAGTGGGTGCAACTGGTGCAGCCCGATCAGCTGCCGCCACCCGGAGGGGAGCTGAGCGCATTCGCCGGTGTAGGCCTGGATCACCTCGTCGAGGTAGGGCAATCCGAACAACGACAGCATCGCCAGGTCGCTGAGCCGGTGGCCGCCGTGCGCGGCCGGGTCGATCAGGGTGGCTGACGTCTCGGTGAACAGCACATTGCCTGCCCACAGGTCGCCGTGGATGCGGGCCGGGGGAGCGGCATCGTCGAAGTCGCCGTCACAGAGCCGGCCGGCGACCGCTTCAATGAGGTGAGCGCCGGCGGTGTCCAGCGCGCCGCGGCGCCGCGCCTGTTCGACATAGGGCAGCAGTCGCTCCGCGGCGTAGAACGCACCCCAGGTGTGGTGCGTCCGAAGGCTCAGGCGAGCTTCACCGATGAATCCGTCGCCGTCCCAGCCGTCTGGGCCGATGCCGAAGGCTGCTGCCGAGGCGGCGTGGGTGCGCGCCAGACGTCGTCCGAAGTCCCGGGCTGCGGAGGGCGAGGGGCGGGCCGTGGCGACGGCGGTGATGGTGAGGTGGGTGTTGCCGACCTCCAGGACCTCAGCGACATCGGCCCCGCCCGGCACGCTCAACCAGCGCAGGCCGGCGGCCTCGACACCGAAGAACCCGCGGGGGGCGCCGCGGCGCTGTTTGGTGAATCGCTGGGCTGCCGGCGATCCCTCCATGCGCTCAGGCTAACCCGCCTCGTTCCTCCCACGACCGATCCCGCAGGACGGGCGGCTCGCCACGGTTGCTGCGGCGTTGACGCTCAGTGCTCGCATCGCCGGCCCGTCCGGCCGTTGCGGGCTACGGTGGTGGTGGCGAAGGGAGCCGCGATGACTCAGAGACGGTGGTTGGGCGGATGGGTGGTCACTGCCGTCGTGCTCACCGGCTGCGCGCCTGCGGTCGCGCCGAGCGCGAGTCCTGCGACCGGGACGTCCGCCGTGCCCAGCCCGTCGGCCCCTGCGACCGCGCCCACGACGCCGAGCTCCGGCACGGTGGTCGTGGACGACCCGGCTTTGGTTCGCGTGCGCACCGACTATCGCCCGGTCGGCCCGAACACCTTCGCCGTGGTTGATCAGACCGTCGTCGTCGCCGACCGGGTCGCCGGCAAGCTGGTGAGCTATCGCGACGGCCGACGCGCCGACACCGTGACGCTTCCTGATCGGAGTGCGATCGACCTGGCGATCCAGGCAGATCAGGTGTGGCTCCTCAACGCGGCCGGAACGACCGCAACGCAATACCAGCGCACGGGCGCCGGCCTGCAGCGCACGACCCAGCATCGGCTGAACGCGGCTGCCGATCAGCTCGGCTGGAATGGCTCGGAACTGGTGGCGCACGTCGTGGCGAGCAACCGCTGGGTGCCGGTGGTGCCCGGATCGGCCGCAGTCACCAACCCGACCTTCGCTTTCGACGGGTTCACCGTTCAGGTCAGCGACGGCGCGCTGCGGTTCGGGCTGCCGGCACGCTGGCAGCCGACCGAGGCTGGATTGATCGGCCGCGTCGGCACGGACGCGTTCTACCAGGTCGGCGACAGCAACACCGACGAGACCGGCAAGACCGTCCAGCACCGCTACGTCTATCAGGTCGATTCGGCCGGCCGGATCGTGGCCAACTACACCCTCGCAGCCGGTGCTGACCTCCAGCCGAACCGCGACGTCCAGGTCAGCGGCTCGGGCGTCTACCAGCTGGTGGTCGGCGACAAGACGGTGCAGGTCGTCCGCCTGCAGGCGAACCGGTGAGGTTCGTGGCTCAGTCCTGATCGACGGCTTCGGCCAGCTCCAGCCAGCGGGCCTCCAGCTCATCGCGGCGGACGTGCGCGGCGTCCAGGTCCGCGCCGAGACTCACCAGGCGGGAGTAGTCGCTGGCATGATCGCTGAGCTGGGTGTGCAATGCGGCGATCTGAGTCTCCAACTTGGCCAGTTGGCCCTCCACCCGGCTGAGCTCCTTGCGCGCCTGGCGCTGCTGGGCCGCTGAGGAGGCAGACGGCTCACTGCGCCCGGACGTGGCCGGCACCGGCGTGCGCGCCGCCTGGGCGCGGCGCTCCAGGTACTCCTCGACGCCGCCGGGCAGCAGGACGCAGCGTCCGTCGCCGAGCAGTGCGTATTGCACGTCGCAGGTGCGTTCGAGGAACCAGCGGTCGTGGGAGACCACGATCAACGTTCCCGGCCAGGTGTCGAGGTAGTCCTCGATCACGGTGAGGGTGTCGATGTCGAGATCGTTGGTCGGCTCGTCGAGCAGCAGCACATTCGGTTCGGTCAACAGCAGTCGCAGGAACTGCAGCCGGCGGCGCTCGCCGCCGGAGAGTTCGCCGATCCGCGTGACCAGGCGTTCACCGCGGAAATCGAGGTCCTCCAGCAGGTTTGACGCCGACGACTCCACGCCGGTGGCCAGCTTCACCTGGCGCTGCAGGCTCTGCACGGAGTCCAGAACGCGCTCGGAGTCGTCCAACTCGGTGACGGCCTGCGACAGGTGCCCGATGCGCAGGGTACGACCCTGCTTCACCTTTCCGCTGGTCGGCTGGAGATCGCCGGTCATCAGTCGCAGCAAGGTGGTCTTGCCGGCCCCGTTCACGCCGACCAGCCCGATCCGATCGCCGGGGCCGATCGACCACTCGAGATCGTCGAGCAGGGTGCGCTCACCGAGCCGATAGGTCACGCGATGCAGATCGAAGACGTCCTTGCCGAGACGACTGGTCGCGAACTCGCGCAGCTGCACGGTGTCGCGGGCCGGCGGGACGTCACGGATCAAGGCGTTGGCCGCATCGATCCGGAACCGGGGCTTGGACGTGCGTGCCGGGGGCCCGCGGCGCAGCCAGGCCAGCTCCTTGCGGATCAGGTTCTGTCGGCGGGCCTCATTCGCGGCAGCTTGGCGGACGCGCTCGGCCCGAGCCAGCACATAGGCGGCGTAGCCGCCCTCGTAGGCATCGACCGTGGCGTCGTGGACCTCCCAGACCCGATTGCAGACCGCGTCCAGGAACCAGCGGTCGTGGCTCACCACGAGCATGGCCGTCCCGCGCGACTGCAGGTGGTTGAGGTGTTCGGCCAGCCAGGCCACAGCCTCGACATCGAGGTGGTTGGTCGGCTCGTCCAGCACCAGCAGGTCGTGGCCGGCCAGCAGGACCGCGGCCAGCCCCACGCGACGTCGCTCACCGCCGGACAGTTCGCTGACCGGCGTGGCCAGATCGAGCCCACCCAGAAGCTGATGGACGACCGAGCGTGAGGCCGCGTCGGCAGCCCAGACGTGATCGGCCTGGCCGGCGACCACGGCGTCACGGATGCTCGCACCGGCGACGAAAGACTCGTCCTGACCGAGGTAGCCGATGGAGGCTCCCGCATTGCGGACGACCTGCCCGGCGTCGGCTTCGATGGTGCCGACCAGCAGCTTCAGCAGGGTGGTCTTGCCGTCGCCGTTGCGTCCGACCACACCGATGACATCCCCGTCGGACAGCCCCAAGCTGACCTCATCGAGGATGATCCGGGTACCGAACGCCAGCGAGAGGCGTTCGGCGTTGACGATATTGGCCAAGGTGAAGGGCTACCGCCTCAGCGTCCGCGCATCGCCCGGGCAGCGCCCTTGACGTTCGGCAGCGGACCGCGCGGCAGCGGCACCTTCGGACGCACCGCATCGAGTGCCTTGAGGCGGGCCTTCACGTCGCTCACCTGAGCGGCGGCGAGCTTCTTGGGCAGCTTCACCAGGTGCTTCTGCAGTTCGGCCAGCGGAACCTGGCCGTCGTCGTCGCCCATCATGACGGTCAGCACCGGCACGCCGTAGGCGATCTGCTCGTGCTTCTTCACTTCGGAGGCGAGCAGGTTCTTCACCCGGCCCGGCTGGCCCTCGGCCACCAGGACGATGCCGGGAGGGCCGACGACGCGGTGCACCACATCGAGCTGGCGGGTGGCGGTGATCGCGGGGCTGTACTCCCACTTCTTCTTGTCGAGCATGCTCAAGGCGACCTCAGCCGAGCCGGGCTGGCCGGCGTAGCGCAGGTAGGTCGCCTTCTTGGCGCGGTCGAGCAGGATCCACAGGTCGGCGGTGACGCCGGCGGTGATGCCGAGCAGCAGCCACATCCACCACGGCTGGAAGAAGATGCCGATCACGGTGAAGACGATGATGCTGGCTACGAAAGCCCCGATGACCAGGGGGTTGAGCAGCTTGTCGACCTCGGCGGTGACCTTGTAGGTCTGCCAGAGCTGGCGGTACCACGGCCAGTCACGCGGGTCGTTGGAGTTCTTTTTCGCCAGCTTGGCAGCTTTGACTTCTGCCTTCTGCTTGGCGGCCAGTTCCTTGGCCTTGTCGCTCGCCATCTATGCACTCCCCGGTCGGGCGGCAGCGCCGCCGTTGCTCGCGCGTGCCGCGAGTGCCTGTCGGTACAGCCGTCCTGCTCGATAGGAGGATCGCACCAGAGGACCACTCAGCACGCCGAGGAAGCCTATCGCGGATGCCTCCTCGGCAAATTCATCGAACTCCTCGGGGGTCACCCAGCGATCGATCGGGTGATGGCGGAGGCTTGGACGTAGGTACTGCGTGATGGTGACCAGCTCGGTGCCGGCCTCGAAGAGGTCCCGCAACGCTTGACTGATTTCCTGCCGGGTCTCGCCCATCCCAAGGATGAGGTTCGACTTGGTGACCAGGCCGCGGGCCCGAGCGCGGGTCAGCACGCCGAGCGAGCGCTGATAGTCGAAGCCCGGACGAATCCGCCGAAAGATCCGTGGCACCGTCTCGACGTTGTGCGCGAACACCTCCGGCTCGGCGTCGAAGAGCTGGTCGAGGAGCTCGCCACGTCCGGAGAAGTCCGGTGCCAGCATTTCAACGCCGACGCCGGGGTTGCGGCGGTGAATGGCGCGGATGGTCTCGGCGTACAGCCAGGCGCCTTCGTCTGCCAGGTCGTCGCGGCAAACGCCGGTGACCGTGGCATAGCGCAAGCCCATCGTGGCCACCGATTCGGCCACCCGCTCGGGCTCGGCGGTGTCATAGCCGGACGGCTTGCGGGACTCGATCTGGCAGAAGTCGCAGCGTCGCGTGCAGGAATCGCCACCGATCAGGAAGGTGGCTTCGCGGTCAGCCCAGCATTCGAAGATGTTCGGGCAACCGGCCTCCTGGCACACCGTGTGCAGTCCCTGAGAGGTCACCAGGTCGTGCAACTCGTTGTAGTCCGGCCCCAGCTTTGCCGTGGTCTTGATCCACGGCGGCTTGGCCTCGATCGGGCTGGCCGCGTTGCGGACTTCCAGGCGAAGCAGCTTGCGGGCGGGTGTTTGCGTCACCGCACGAGCTTAACTGCCGAGGGCTGTGGACTCTCGGCCGGTCAGAGATTGTCGGTAGTGAAGCCGACGGCCAGCCGGGCCAGCAGCCGTGCTCCGAAACCGGTGGCGCCGACCGAGCGCCAGGCGTCGTCGGTGTCGGTGGCCATCGTCCCGGCGATATCGAGGTGAGCCCACGGGGTGCCGTCGACAAACTCATTGAGGAACAGCGCAGCGGTGATCGTCCCGGCGTACGGGCCGCCGAGGTTCGACAGGTCGGCGATGCTCGAATCGATCTGCTTGCGGTACTTCTTTTCCAGCGGAAGTTGCCAGACCGGCTCGTCGGTGGCCTCGGCCGCGACCTTCACCTGGCGGACCACCTCGTCGTTGTTCCCCAAGACCGCGGCCCGCGAGGTGCCGAACGTCATCAAGGCGGCCCCGGTGAGGGTGGCGATGTCGACGATGGCGTCGACGCCTTCCTCTGTGGCCAGCACCAGGCCGTCCATCATGGCCAGGCGGCCTTCGGCGTCGGTGTTCTTCACCTCGACGGTGGTGCCACCGCGGGCGGTGAGCACATCGCCGAGTTTGTAGGCCGAGCCGGACGGCATGTTGTCGGTGCAGGTGAGCCACGCGGAGACGGCGACGGGGACGTTCAGCTCACGCAGAGCGGTGAAGGCGCCCAGGACGGCCGCTGCGCCGCCCATGTCCATCTTCATCAGCAGATGCATCGGATCGGACGGCTTCAGGCTGATGCCGCCGGAGTCATACATGATGCCCTTGCCGACCAGCCCAAGGTGTCCGGACGGCTCACCCTCGGGTCGGTAACGCAACACGATCAGCTGCGGCTCCTCAGCCGAACCTGCGTTGACGCCGAGGATGCCACCGCAGCCGAGCTCGACCAGTTCGGCCCGGCCGAAGGCCTCGACCGCGAAGCCGAAGTCTGCACCCAGCTCGGCGGCGACGTCTGCCAGATCAGTAGCGGTGAGGTGTCCCGGTGGCGTGTTCGCCAGGTCGCGGGCAACTGCAGCGGCACGGGCGCCCACCATCCCTTCGGCAATCCCCGCGGCGACCTCGGCAGGCTCGCCGTCGAGCTTCAGCTCTAGGGAGGCAAGCGGCGCCTGGTCGACCTCGCTCTTCAGCGCGGTGTAGCGATAGCGCGCCAGGACGGCGCCCTCGGTGAGGGCGGCGGCTGCCTGCCGCGCGGTCACCGTGAGGGCGGGCACCTCGAGCCCGATCGGACTGCCTTTGCGGGCGGTGGCCCTGGCCGCCACGGCGGCGGCGTCGCGCAGGCCGTCGACGTCGAGGTCGCCCGGGTCGCCGACGCCGACCAGAACCAGCGGATGGCCGGCCTGAGCCACCACCAGGCTGGTACCCGGCTTGGCCTCGAAGCCGGCCGCCGCCAGCGCGTCGCGATCGAGCCCGAGCCCGTCGGGTAGGGCACCCTCGCTGGCGACCAGGACGGCGACGGCGTCCACGTCATCGGAGAAGCTGGCGACCTGCACGAGCGTCGGCGTCAGGCTCAACGACGGCACCGCGGTGAAGTCCTCGGGGATCAGGGCGCTCTGACTGGTGGGCACGGTGGCTCCTCTGTTCAGGGTCGGACGAGTTGACGATAGCGGCGTCACTGATGCGCCGTGGCCGGTTCGGGGCAGTTCTCCCGGTAGCTATACCTACTCATTCCCTCGGACGCCCCTCGAAGGTGGGCCGTCTCACACTAGGGTTCCCGACGTGAGCCCTGTCGTTGTGACGGTGACGATCCTGGTGCTGGCCGTGGTGGCCTTCATGTCCAACCGGGTGCCCGTCGGTGTGGTAGCGCTGGGCGTCGCCCTCGTGCTGTGGGCATCGGGGATTCTCACCCTCGGGCAGGCGCTGGCGGGTTTCGGTGATCCGACCGTGCTGTTCATCGCCGCCTTGTTCGTCGTGAGCGAAGCGCTCGATGCTACCGGGGTGACCGCCTGGGCGGGGCAACAGGTTCTCGCCGGAGGCGGACGCAGCCGCACCAGGCTGGTCACCGTGATCGGGCTGCTGGTGGCGGTGCTGACCGCACTGATCAGCGTGAACGGCGCGGTGGCCGCGCTGATCCCGGTGGTCGTGGTCGTCGCAGTGCGCTCCGGGATCGCGGCCGGTCAGTTGTTGATGCCGCTGGCCTTCTGTGCTCACGCAGGGTCGATGCTGCTGCTGACCGGAACTCCGGTGAACATCATCGTCAGCGAGGCCGCGGCCGACGCCGGAGCCCGTCCGTTCAGCTTCTTCGAGTTCGCGCTGGTCGGTCTGCCGCTGCTGATCGGCACCATCGGGATCGTCGTCGTGTTCGGCGCGCGGCTGCTGCCCTCAGGTTCGGGCGCGGCACTGCCGGCCGACGTCATCACGCACGCGCGGGCGATGCGCGAACAGTACGGTCTGCCCGACGATGCGGACCTGGTCGGGCGGCGTCGCGGCTTCAGCGAGGTGCTGGTCCCGCCGCGATCGCCGCTGATCGGCCGCCACGTGTTCGCCGGCCAGGTCACCGAGAGCGGAGACCTGGTGGTGCTGGCGGTGCACCGCGGTGGTGAGGAGATCGCTGGAGAGGACGTTCGGCTCCGGGCCGGCGACACCCTGCTTCTCGGGGGTACCTGGGACGACCTCGAACAGCACACGGCCGGCCCCGAGGTCGTCGTGGTCGACCGGCCGTCGACCCTACGCCGCAGCGTCCCTCTGGGCGCCGGAGCGCGACGGGCCATGGTGATCCTGGCGGCGATGGTGGTGCTGCTTGCCACCGGGGTCGTGCCGCCCGCCGTCGCGGGGCTTCTGGCAGCGATCGCCATCGTCGTGACCGGAGTGCTGAAGCCGACTCAGGCCTATCGAGCGATCTCGTGGACCACCGTGGTGCTGGTCGCCGGCATGATGCCGCTGTCGACCGCGTTTATCAGCACCGGAACGGCGGACCTGATCGCGTCCGGCCTGCTGCGAGTGACCGGCCAGGCCTCGCCGACACTGGCCCTGCTGGTGATCTGCGTGCTCACGGCGGTCTTGGGACAGCTGATCTCCAACACCGCCACGGTGCTGATCATGGTGCCGATCGCCACGGTGCTCGCGGCCGACCTGCACGTCTCGGTGCTGCCCTTCCTGATGGCTTTGACGGTGTCTGGGGCGGCATCATTCCTGACCCCGGTCGCGACCGCCGCCAACACCATGGTGATGGAGCCCGGCGGCTATCGCTTCACCGACTATTGGAAGCTCGGACTGCCGCTCCTGCTGCTCTTCTTGGCAGTGGCGGTGTTCTGGGTTCCCCTGATCTGGCGTTTCTAGGAGACACATGTCGTCGAACATCGGACTCGCCGTCTTCGTTGCCGTTCTGGCTTCGATGGCGTTCGCGGT
Source organism: Propionicimonas sp. (assembly GCA_036788135.1). Taxonomy (GTDB): domain Bacteria; phylum Actinomycetota; class Actinomycetes; order Propionibacteriales; family Propionibacteriaceae; genus Propionicimonas. The sequence continues at coordinate 322,777 of DAIQNZ010000001.1, read as the reverse complement.
GTCGTCCGTGGTTCAGCAGGAGGCGGTGAGTGGGGGCGCGACCCGGCGCGGGCGCACCAAGCTCGGTGGACGTGAGCTGTTGGCACTTCTGCGCAGCCCGGCCTGGTTGGGCGGCCTGCTCCTGCTGGCGGTGAGCGCCGGCGGCCAGGTGGTGGCCCTGCAACTCGCGCCAGTCACGGTGGTGCAGCCGATCGGCGTGCTCGCCGTGCCGTGGACGATCCTGCTGGCCGCTCGCGTGCATCGTCAGTCGATCACGCCCGGAATGTGGGGTGGGGCGCTGCTGACCGTGGTCGGGACCGTCGCCGTTGCGTGGGTAGCCATCACCCACGCCACCCAGGCTCCGCAACTGATGGATCAGCGTCTGGTGATCGGGACGATCGTCGGCTTCGCGATCGCGCTGACGCTGGCCTTCTTCGGGTCGAGCGGGCCGGTGGCCTGGCGCTGCCTAGCGTGGTCACTGGCCGCCTCGGTGGTCTACGGCGTCGAGTCGGGCCTGGTCAAGGCGGTCGGCTCCTACGTCAGCACGCGCGAGTGGTTGGTCTCGCCGACGTTCTGGTTCATGGTGGCGGCGATCGTGATCGGGGTCGCCTTGGCGGGGGTGTGGATCCAACAGGGTTACGCCAACGGTGCCGCCGAGATCGTGGTGGGCGGTCTGAATGCGGGCGCCCCGATCGCGGGCGTGATCTTCGGTGTGGCCGTGTTGGGCGAAGGGGTGTACCTGATGCAGGATCCGACCGCACTGATCACCATGGTGGTCTTCGCCGCGGTCGCTCTGGTGGGGGTGTTTGTGTTGTCGCGCCACCACCCCGGCAGTGCCGCCACGGCATGACGGTCTGGCAGGACATCGTCCGCCGCGAGCGCGGGTCGATGAAGGAGACGGCGTGAGCCGCAGGATGAAGGAGAGAGCATGAACCCGGTTCTAGCTTTCGTTGTGGTCATGCTGGTGTGGACCATCAGCGACTGGGTGGCCAAGAAGACCCGCTCGTTGCTGTCGAGCCTGTTCGTCGCCTCGCTGATCTTCCTGATCGGCTTCATGACGGGGTTGTTCCCGCAGGACCTGTTGCAGTCGTCGTCTCTGCTGTCGTTGGCGGGAGTCGTGGTCGGCTTCATCATCGTCCATCTGGGCACCATGATCAGTCTCGACGACTTCAAGAAGCAGTGGCGAACGCTGCTGATCGGTATCGCCACGGTCATCGGCATCGGCGCGTTGCTGGCGGTCGGCGGGCTCGTCTTCGGGGCGGTGCGCAGCCCAGCTGATTACGCCGACCTGGTGCAGACCGGCGTGGCCAGCATCCGCGACTTCGTGATCGCCGGTACCGGCGCATTGTCCGGCGGGACCATCTCGGTCCTCATCGTGCAAGAGGCGGCGCTCGGCGTGGGGTTGACGAATGTGGCCGCATTCCCGGTTCTGATCGCGGCTCTGCAAGGGCTGATCGGCTTCCCGCTCACCTCGCTGATTCTTCGCAAGGAGGCGGCCCGGCTGAAGCAGGAGTACCGGGCCGGGCGCTTGGAGTCGCCCGCACCGGCCGAAGTGGGCGCCGCCAGCGCCGGCAGGCTCCCGGCGTTCCTGCAGACGACGCCGGGGACCCTGTTCAGCGTCGGGGTGGTGGTGCTGCTCAGCATCGGTATCAACAATCTGACCAACGGCATCCTGAACACCTTTGTGATGGCGCTGATCTTCGGCATCACGTTGCGCACGCTCGGAGTCTTCAAGGCCTCGGTACTGAACGGCATCGATGCCTTCGGGCTGATGATGCTGGCCATCATGATCATGGTGTTCGGCCCACTCGCCACGCTGAAACCGGCTGACCTGGCCGCCTTGGCGCTGCCGCTGTTGCTGGCCTTCCTCTTCGGCGTCATCGGGATCGTGCTGTTCTCCGCCGCGGTCGGCAAGCTGCTGGGCTACTCGGTGGCCATGTCGGTGGCGATCGGGCTGACCTCGCTTTACGGCTTCCCCGGAACCATGATCCTGTCGCAGGAGGCGGCGAAGGGGGCCGGCGAGACTCCGGAGGAGGTCGCGGCGATCGAAGCCGTGATTCTGCCCAAGATGATCGTCGCCGGGTTCGCGACCGTGACCATCACCTCGGTCGTGGTCACCAGCATCATCGCTGCCGGGATCGGTCGCTGATTCAGCCGACCGGTCGCCGGCCAATGGTGAGCGCCGGCGGCGATCAGGGCCCCTGCGGTCGTGGTCAACCCGAGCAGATTGTCAGGACCGGTGTGAGCCAAGCTGCTCCGACGGCTAGATCGTCAAGCCGTAGCGCACCCCCGCTGCGGGTGACGGTGGCGTTGCGGCGTCCAGCGATCCTGACTGCTGGTACGGCCGGAACTGCAGCAGTTCACTCAGCTGCGGCTCGAGTTCTCGTCCGGCCTGGGCCAACGATGGCGCGTGACCGAGTTCGGCCGCGACCGACGTCACCCCGGCATCGTCGATGCCGCAGGGGATGATCCGTCCGAAGTACGACAGATCGGGATCAAGGTTGAGTGCGAAACCGTGCATCGTCGTGCGCTTGGCCACCCGAACGCCGATCGCGGCGATCTTGCGCTCTGGTCGGCTGCTGGTCGCCGGCAGCCAGACGCCGGTGCGCCCGGCCACCCGTCCGGTGGCCAGGCCCCACTCGGCGAGCAGCCGGATCAGTGCCTCCTCAACGCGGCGGACGTAGTCGACCACGCCGAGCCGGTCGGGCAGCGGAACGATGGGGTAACCCACCAGTTGCCCGGGGCCGTGATAAGTGATCTTTCCGCCGCGGTCCACGTCGACGACCGGGGTCCCGTCGAGCGGTCGTTCGTGGGGCTCGGTGCGATGCCCGGCGGTGAAGACGTGGTCGTGTTCGACGTACAGCACCTGCGGCGGGAGCTCACCCGAGGCGACCTGGGCGTGAATCGTGCGCTGCAGCTGCCAGCCGTCGCGGTAGTCGGTGAGCGTGGGCGGGGTGTCGGCGATGCCCCGGTAGCTGAACTCCAACTCGGCGGGCCTGTCGACCGCGGCGCTTGTCATCCCTTGAATCTAGCCGGAGTTGCCTGGTCTGCGGTGGGCGAGCTTTTGCGGTGCCGGCGGCAGCTCGGCAGCAACAAGGTGCTGGCCGGCGGTCGCTGTGGTCGGGGGCGGCGTGCCTCAGAGGGCGTGTTCGGCCGCGTTGAGGACGACGGCGAGGAGGCCGGCCAGCGTCTCGCGCTCGTCGGTCGACAACGTCGAGATCGCCTCGGCCTCACGCGCGAGGTGTTCGGGGAACTGGGTGTCGACGGTCTGGCGACCGGCGTCGGTGAGGCCGAGCAGGACGCCGCGGCGATCTCGCTCGGGGACGGTGCGTTCGATCAAACCGGCCGCGACCAGCGCCTCGCTCCACTTGGTGATCGCCGCGCCCGAGACGCCGGTCAGGGTGCAGATCTGCGAGGCGCGCAGCGGACCGTCGGCGCGTCGCAGGGCGCACAGCAGGTCGAACTCGCCGCGGGTGAGGCCCTTGGCGTGGAGAGCGGCGTCATTGGCGCGGCTGGCCAGCGCGGCGATGCGCAGGATTCGACCAATGATCGGCAAGGCGCTGGTATCGAGTTCGGGGTCGATGCGACGCCACTGTTGGGTGATCCGTTCGACGTCGTCCATGCCTGCCTCGCATTAGTTCACAGGTAAAACACCCGTGAACAAATAGGCTAGCATGGGAACACCGTGAAACGACTGCGAACCCTTGCTCAGCTGTTCAGTCCTGGTCAGGTGCGGGCCGCCTTGCAGGTCCAGCGGGCCTCCGGAACCAGAAGCATCGCGATGCGCTGCGGGATCAGCATGGCCCTGGCCTTGTTCGTCGCCGGCGTGACCGGGAACTCGCAGCTGGCCGGCTTCGCAGCCCTCGGCTCCTTGGCTGCTCTCTACGGACGCCTGCCGGGTCACCGCTATCGAGTCTCGGTCACCGTCCTCGCCGGGCTGGCCATGACGACCACGGTCTTGATCGTCTCGGTCGCGGCCGCGCAGCTGCCGTCTTGGTCCGTGCCGCTGGTCATCGCTGCCTTGGCGTCAGCTGCGCGCTGGTCCTGCGATGCGTTGCGACAGGGGCCGCCGGGCGCGATGATGCCGATCTTCGCTGCCGGGGCTGCCTCGGTCCCGGCAGCGGGTGTGGGCGAAGTGCTCACCCGGACGGCGGCGACCGCCATCGGAGCGATGATCGCGGTGATCGTCGCGGTCGTGGTGGCCGGATGGCATCGCTCCCGAGGCTTGGCCAAGACGACGTCGTGGTCGGACCTGTGGGCCGGGACGCGGCGGCCCGACTTGATCGCGCCGGCCGTGCTGGTGGGCCTGGGCGCTGCCGTGGCCGGGATGGCGGCGGACTCTTTCGGGTGGGAGCACCCGGCCTGGGCTGCCCTCGGCGCCATCGCGGCTTTGCAGGGAGCCGAGCTGCGGCATGTCGGCGTCCGGGCGCTTCAGCGAGGGCTCGGGACGGTGCTGGGGGCTTTGGTTGCCTACCCGCTGCTGCACGCCGGACTCGGCTTCTGGGCGTTGGCGGGGTGTGTCCTGGCGCTGCAGGTGATCACCGAGCTCGTGGTCGCCCGCCATTACGGTCTCGCCATGCTGACGATCACCCCGATGGCGCTGCTGATGAGTTCGATGGCTGCGCCCACCAGCGCCGCGACCCTGGCCTGGGATCGGTCCGCCGACACCGTGTTGGGGGCCGTGGTCGGTGTCCTGGTTGCGGTGTTGCTCGCTCCGGCCGCCGCCCTTGACCGCGTTCACCAGGACGACCAGACGGCGTCGGCTCCCGAGGTCGAAGCCGACGTCGCCGCGGATGAGCGCCCGGTCGAGCCCGTGCTGGCCGACGCGGCTGGGTCACCCACACCGCGGGCGGCTGGGTTGGTCGGGCCCGACACCGTTGCCACGCTGGGAGCGGCGCAGCGTCGTGGCGATGCTCCTGACGCGTCCGCGGTTCGGCCGCTGACGGGTTCCTAGACGCGCAACCGAGGGGTCGGCGCGGGCCGCCGGGCGCGGTGGTGCAGCCGTCTCGACGTGCGCGACCCAGCTGCCCGGGTCGGCGCGATCACGCAACCTTGGTCGTGAAACGGCTGTGGACCGCACCCGGCGTTGCCGCCAGGCACGGTCCACAGCAGAGCTGAACGGTCAGTGACTCCTAGAGCTCGAAGTCGCCCTCTTCCAGCCGTGCCTTCAGGAAGGAGAGGAACCGGGCCGCGTCCGCGCCATCCACCAGGCGGTGGTCGTACGACAACGACAGGTACATCATGTCGCGCACGGCGATGATCTCGCCGAGCTGCGGGTCGTTGACCACCATCGGCCGCTTCACCAAGGTGCCGGTGCCGAGAATAGCCACCTGCGGTTGGTTGATGATCGGGGTGTCGAACAGCGTGCCGGCAGAGCCGTAGTTGGTGATGGTGAAGGTGCCGCCGGACAGCTCGTCGGGGGTGACCCGGTTCTCACGGGTGCGAGCGCCAAGGTCGGCGATCTTCTTGGCCAGGCCGGGGACGCTGAGGTCACCGGCATTGGCGATGACCGGAACCAGCAGGCCGCGCTCGGTGTCGACCGCGATACCCAGGTGCTCGGCCTCGGCGTAGGTGATGGTGCCGGCCTCGGTGTCGATGGTGGCGTTGACCTTGGGGAACTGCTTCAACGCCTCGGCGGTGGCCTTGGCGATGAAGGCCAGGTAGGTCAAGCCGACGCCTTCGCGGGCGACGAAGTCCTTCTTCACCTTGGCGCGCAGCTTGGACACATTGGTCAGATCGACCTCGACGGTCGCAGTCAGCTGGGCGGAGACCTGCAGCGACTCGACCATCCGGCGGGCGATGGTCGCCCGCAGGCGGCTCATCTTTTCGGTGGTGCCGCGCTTGCCGGCATCCGGGCTCGGCGCGGCCGGCTTGGCTGCGGGGGCCGCGGCGGCGGGCGGAGCGGAGACGGCCGGGGCCGCCTTCTTGGCTTCGGCAGCGGCCAGCACGTCCTGCTTGCGGATCCGGCCACCGACGCCGGTGCCGGCGACCTCGGCGAGGTCGACGCCGTTGGCTTCTGCCATCTTGCGGACCAGCGGCGTCACGTAAACGTCATCGCCGGCGGTCGCTCGCGGGGCGGCGACCGGGGCGGCGGGAGCCGCGGTGGACGCGACCGGAGCAGGAGCTGCTGGTGCCGGGGCAGCCGGCGCCGGAGCGGCCGGGGTAGCGGCGGGCGCACTCGGCAGAGCGGGCTCAGCAGCCACCGGGGCGCTGACCGGTTCGGGAGCCGACGGTGCGGGGCTGGCCACGGCAGCCCCCGGAGCGCCGATCACGGCCAGGACGGCGCCGACGGCGGCCACGGCATCCTCGGCCACTCGGATCTCCAGCAGCACGCCGGAGGCGGGAGCCGGGATCTCGGTGTCGACCTTGTCGGTGGAGACCTCCACCAGGGGTTCGTCAGCGGTCACCTGATCGCCGACCTGCTTCAGCCAGCGAGAGACGGTGCCTTCGGTCACCGACTCGCCGAGCTGCGGCAGCGTGACCTCGACTCCGGATGCTGCCGGTGCGGGAGCCGCCGGGGCAACGGGCGCCTGCGGGGCGGGTGCGGCGGGCATGCTCGGAGCCGCGGGAGCCGCGGGCATCGCCGGAACGGCCGGTGCCGCGGGCATCGCGGGCGCAGCGGGCATCGCCGGAGCAGCCTCAGCGGCAGGCGCGGGTGCCGCGCCGGCTTCGCCGATGACAGCCAGGGTGGAACCGACGGCAGCAACGCCGTCCTCGGGAACCAGGATCTCGAGCAGAACGCCGGCGGCCGGCGACGGGATCTCGGTGTCGACCTTGTCGGTGGAGATCTCGACCAGCGGTTCGTCCACCGCAACGGTGTCCCCGACCTGCTTCAGCCAGCGCGAAACCGTGCCTTCGGTCACGCTCTCGCCGAGTGCCGGAAGTGGAACGGGAGTGGACATTGCGGGTGCTCCTTACGTGCTCGCCAGTATCGACGTCAGCCTAGCCCTCTGTTCATTGGGGATAATGCTCAGGTGGGTTGGTTCTCAGGAAAGCGGGGTAAAACACGCACCCCTTCGGCTGCCGCAATTGACGCCGCCACGATCAGTCATCTGGAGGACTTCGTGCGCACCCGACGTGGTGTCGAGGCCTTCGTCGAACAGCCCACAACCTTCAACCCGACCACGCTGCTGCTCATCGCCTTCGACGGCGAATGGACCCGGCGCAGCGTCCCCGATCCGGCCTGGGCGAGGCGGTTCGCCCAGCGGCATGCGATTCCGGCCTACGACGCCGGTGTGATCGGCTATCCGCAGCGGATGCGCGACTACAACTCGCGGCGCCGCTCGGGCCGCTGACTGGTCACAGCCAGCAACGCTCCGACCAGTGCCTCGCCGAGCGCGGCACCCGGTGCTGGGCAAGCCCCAGGGAACACCGAAGCCGCTGTTGCGGCGCACGCGTACAGCCCCTCGATCACGGTGGCATCAGTACGTAGCACTCGGGCGGAGGCATCGGTCACCAGGCCGCCCTTGGTGCCGGCATCACCGGGATAGACCGGCACCGCCCAGAACGGCGACTTGTCGATCTTGCCGAGCGACGGGTTGCGACGCTTGCCTGAGCCGGCCGTCTCCGCCTTCCCGCGACCGAAGTCGGCGTCGGCACCCTTGGCTGCGAAGTTGTTGTAGCGCACCACGCTCCCCAGCAGTCCGGCGCGGTCGATGCCGGTGGCCTGAGCCAGATCGTTGAGGGTGCCGGCGCGAGTGATCTCTGCGTCATCGATCGCGCGCCGCGGAGTGTTGCCCTGCGGCCACGGTCCCAATGGCGAGGACTGGCGGTGCCGGTTGTCGAGCACCAGGAAGGACGGTACGGCACGAACACCGCGGCTGTGGTCGTACATCGCTCGACCCAGCTCGTCTTCGGAGCGGGTCTCGTCGATGTAGCGATCGCCGGCGGCGTCGACCAGCATGGCGTGCGGGTGAGCGAGTGCTTCGCGGACCGGGTACGCCCGGCCTTCGCTCAACACCACCGGACGCCACCAGGCGTCGGCCATGTTCGTGGTGGCGGCTCCGATGCCGACGGCCATGGTCAGCAGATCGCCATAGGTGCCGGGGCCGTTGGTCGTCCAGCTGGCATCGGTGGGCAGCGGCAGGTACTCATCACGCAGGGCGGTGCTCGCCTCGAAGCCCCCCGTTGCCAGCAGCACCCGGGTCGCGGTGACCGGTGTCTCGAGGCCGTCGCGGTCCACCACGACTCCGGTCACCCGACCGTCCTCGGTGAGCAGCGCGGTGACCGGAGAGTCGAGCCACAGCTCCACGCCATTGGCCAGCGCCCGATGCAGCAGATGGGCCACCAAAGACTCGCCGCCGCCGGCGGTCCGCCGCGGCAAGGGCAGCGGCAGCTTGGCCAAGGTGTCGCGCAGGATCCCGGACGGCTGCGCCAGCACCCCCTCCTGCTCACCGAGCAGGCGCCGATCGATCGGACCAGCCTGGACGGTACGCCCGGCTGCCTTCGCGCCGGGCAGCCGCAGATGATCGTCGCCGACACCTTTGGCCACGTGCATCGGCACGTTCGACGAGGTCAGCCAGCGCACCAACTTGGGGGCCACCCGCAAGAAGGCGGCCCGGCGCGCGGCCTGGTTCTCGTCGGCGGCGTCGCCGAGCAGCCCGTGGAGATACTCCGCAGCCTCTGCGGCGGTGTCGCTCAGCCCCGCCTTGGCCATCGCTGGGTTGGCCGGCAGCCAGGCCAGGCCCTGGTTCGTCGTGGTGCTGCCGCCGACACGCGCTCCGGCCTCGACGATCAGCACCTCGTCGCCGAGTCGTCGCGCCGCGGCCGCAGCCAGCAGGCCGGCAGCGCCGGCGCCGACCACGACCAGGTCAACTGTGTGATCAGCCATGTCAGTTCGCTCGAGAGTGCGCCAGTGCGACCAGCGTCCGCACGCTGGAGCCGGTGGCGCCGGTGGGGGTGTAGTCGTGGGCCGAGCCGGAGTTGAAGGCCGGGCCGGCGATGTCCAGGTGCGCCCACGGGATCTCTTCTGGCACGAAGCGGGAGAGGAAGGCCGCCGCGGTGAGCGCGCCGCCGTACCGGTCGCCGGTGGATTTCAGATCGGCGACCTTGGACTCCAGCTTGGCTGCGGTGTCATCGGGGATCGGCAGCTGCCAGAACATCTCGCCGGCCGCCTCGGCCGCGTCCAGGACGATGTCGGCGGTCTCATCGTCACGGGCCATCAGCCCTGCGACGTTCTCGCCGAGCGCGACCATGCAGGCGCCGGTCAAGGTGGCGACGTCGATCACCAGGTCAGGGTTCTCCGTCGACGCCTTCGCCAAGGCATCGGCCATCACCAGGCGACCTTCGGCGTCGGTGTTGCCGTTCTCCACGGTGGTGCCGCCGAACATCGTCAGCACATCCGAGGGACGTCCTGCACTGCCCGACGGCAGGTTTTCGGCCATCGCGGCCCACGCGGTGACCTTGATCCGCAGGCCGAGTTGCGCGACCGCGGCGATCGTGGCGAGCACCGAGGCCGCCCCGGCCATGTCGCTCTTCATGGTGTACATGCCGTCGGCGGTCTTCAGATCCAGGCCGCCGGCGTCGAAGGTGATGCCCTTGCCGATCAGGGCCAGATGGAAGCGCGCACCGCGCGGCGCGTAGGAGAGCTTGACCAGTCGGGGCTTGCGCACCGAGCCGTTGCCGACCGCGAGGATGCCGCCGAAACCGTCACGCTCCAGCGCTTTCTCGTCCCAGACTTCGATGCCGAGCTTGGCCTTCTTGGCCAGCTCACGGGCGGCCTCGGCGAAGGTCTCCGGGTACAGCAGGTTCGCCGGGGTGTTCACCCAGTCACGGGTCTGCACCACAGCCGCTGCGGTGGCGACGGCGAGCTCGAGAGCTTGCCTTGCTTCGGGCTTCTTGTTGGCGCTGACCAGGGTGATTGCGCCGATGCCGGGCTTCTCGCTCGGGCTGGGGCCATAGCGGTAGGCGGCCAGCAGGGCGCCCTCTGCCGCCCCCTTGATCACACCCGGTTCTGTGGTCTCCAGGCTCACCGTCACCGTGTGCGGGCGGGCGCCAGGCAGGCCGTCCACCACCCGGATCGCTGCGCCGACGGCGCGTCGCACCTGCTCGGCCGTGACGTCGATCGCGCCCAGGCCGACCACGACCAGCCGGAGGCCGCCCGGCACCGGAAGGACGACCGTCTTGCCGTTCTTGGACGAGCCGCCAAGCTGTGCGGCCAGTGTGGCGAGGTCACTTCCCAGCGCTTTGGTGATGTTCTTGGTGAGGTCTTCCGGCAGCCCCACGACGATGTCACCGTCGGAGGTTTCGGCGAGTCCGACGACGAGAATGCCCGGATCCTTGGCGACCGCGGTCGAAGCAGTGATGGCGGGAAGACTGAAGCTGAACACTGTGGCTGCCTTCATACGTAGTGATGAACCCCAACCACCCTAGGCTAGTGCGCGGCAAGCCCATGTGGTTCCCTTCCGAGAGCCGCGAACGCCGAAGGAGGAATGCCGTGACCGACCCGATTCTCTCTCCGCTGCATGACCGGCATGTTGCGCTGGGGGCCAAGTTCTCCGAGTTCGGTGGCTGGCTGATGCCGCTGCAGTACAGCGGAGTGGTCGCCGAGCATCGTGCGGTGCGAGAACGAGTCGGGATCTTCGATGTCAGTCACCTGGGCAAGATGCGGGTGCGCGGCGAGGGTGCGGCTTCCTTCGTCAACGAGTGCCTGACCAACGATCTGCGCCGGATCGGCCCTGGCCAGGCGCAGTACACCCTGCTGTGTAATGAGCACGGCGGTGTGGTCGACGACATGATCGCCTACCTGTTCAGCCAGGACGAGGTCTTCGTGATCCCGAACGCGGCCAACACCGCGACCGTGGTCGACATCGTGGCGGCCGCGGCGCCGTCCGGAGTCACGGTGACCAATGAGCACACCGACTACGCGGTGATCGCCGTCCAGGGCCCGAACGCGGACGAGACCCTCACCGCGTTGGCGCTTCCGGTCGGGCAGGACTACATGGCCTTCGCCACGGCCGAATGGGCGGGCACACCGCTGACGGTCTGCCGTACCGGCTACACCGGCGAACGCGGCTACGAGGTGGTCGTTCCTGCGGCAGCGGCCGCAGCAGTCTGGGATGCGTTGATGGCAGCCGGCCGTGAGTACGACATCGTCGCCTGCGGCCTGGGCGCTCGCGACACGCTGCGCACGGAGATGGGCTACCCGCTCCATGGCCACGATCTGAGCCCGGTGATCAGTCCGGTGATGGCCAACCTGGGTTGGGCCGTGGGCTGGGACAAGCCGTCCTTCTTCGGGGCGGCAGCCCTGCGTGAGCAGCGCGCGGCCAAGAGTGGCCCGCTGCTGCGTGGCCTGAAGTCGACCGGCCGGGCGATTCCTCGGCCCGAGATGGCGGTCTTCTCCGGCGACCGGTCGGTCGGCGACGTGACGTCTGGCACCTTCTCGCCGACCTTGGGCGTCGGCATCGCCCTCGCTCTGCTGGATCGCTCGATCAGCCTGGGCGACGTGGTCGAGGTCGAGCTGCGGGGTCGCCGCGAGCCGTTCGCCGTGGTCAAGCCGCCGTTCGTTGAGCCAGCAGTCCGCGAGGCCTGACCCGGGACGGCAGCCGTCCTCGGTTTCGACGAGTAGTCGCGCCGCGTCTGGAGTCGGTCAGCGGTGGGTCCCGGTTGGTGTTGGGCTCCGATAACCGCTCGAAGCCGGGACGCAGTTCGGCAACCGTGGGGGAAGGCCTTGATAACCCGCCCGAACCGGGAAGGTCAGGCGACCTTCCCGGGTGCTCCCGTGTCGGTGACCACGGCGCCGCCGGCGTCGCGCCAGGCATTCATGCCTCCGCTGACGGCGAAGGCCTCCACCCCGCGCAGGCGCAGCAGGGCAGTGGCCGTCTTGGCGCGGTTGCCGCTTCGGCACAACACCACCACGGGCCGATCGCGCCAACTCGGCGTCCGGGCGCCGGGCAGGGTGGGCAGCGGCAGGTGGCGTGCCTGCGGAGCGTGTCCTGCGACCCATTCGTCGGGTTCGCGGACGTCGAGAATGTCGGCTCCTTGCCAGACCAGCGTGAGTGCAGTGCGGGCGTCGACCTCTACGGCGTGAGCGGCCATGGCAACGATCCTCCTATGGGGAACTCGGGAAAAGCAGACCTCCCTATAATACCCCCAGGGGTATCGAGCTGCCGACAGGAGAAACCATGAAGCCCAGCGAGCTGGCCGCAGACGTCGAAGCGTCTTCGCCACGCCTGACGGCCGACATCGCAGCCTGGCCTGCGCGTCGATGGTGGACGGCGGCGCTGAGCGCGATGAGTGTGGTCGCGGTGGTCGGCGTGCCCACGGCGATGATCCCCAGCCCCTTCTTCGGGCGGGCCGTCCCGACGACCTGGTGGGCCTGGCCGGTGCTCCTGGTCACCGCCGTGCTGGCCGGACTGCTGACCGCGACCTATGTCGGTAACCCGGCCGCGCCGGTGCGCGAGAGTCGCTTCGGGTTGGCCGGGGGTCTGTTGAGCTATGTCGCGGTCGGTTGTCCGGTCTGCAACAAGGTCGCCCTGTTGGCGCTGGGCTATACCGGAGCACTGCAGTGGTTCGCCCCGGTGCAACCGTTGCTGGGCGTCGCCGGCATCGGGCTGCTCGCCTTCGCGCTCTGGCGCCGACTGCTGGGGGAACGCGCCTGCCCGGTGGAGACTCGATGATCGACCCGACCGCCCTCGAAGAACTGATCGCCGAGGCGGCTGAGCTCATGCAGCGCTGCGCCGGGGGATCGTCGCCGTGCGCGGCGGCCAAGGCCGGACGGGCAGCGCCGATGGCCAAGAACGCAGAAGGGCGCTGGGCTGCGCTGCGCGACGTCCGGGCGGCGGTGCGTAATGGACGTACCGGCGCGGACGCGGTGGCTGAGGTGTTGGCGTCCTGGGAAGGCCACCTCGATCGGTTGCGAAACCGTGACGCGGGCGCGGACTGGGTGGCGTACCGCGAGGGCGGGGTGCAGGCCCTGCGAGCTGTGAGCGCGGCATCGTCTGTTGGGGGTTGAGTCGGGCCACCGGCGACCAGGCCCTGGGCTACTCGCTCAGACTCATTGGGCCGTAGACCAGCCGGTCGGTCTCGAACAGGGTGACCTCATGAGCCCCGGCCTCGACGAGTTCCTGGTAGCTGGCGGTGAGCCAGGCCTCGGCGCTTCCCTGATCGTCGAACTCGATCGACAAACCGAGCTCCTCGGCGAGGTCGTCGGGGAGCTCAGGAGTCGTCGCCCAGGAGTAGCCCATAGCTAGATCTGGTCTCCGGGCTTCACCCGCGGTGCCGGCATCCGGAAGCGGCGCACGCTGATCATCCGGTTCACCATGTAGGTGCCCAGGCCTCGACGAGAGGCATTGGGTAGGCGCTCAGCGAGCAGGGTGCGGAACTGGCGCCACAGCAGCGTCATATGCACGGCCATCACGATGAGGGCGGCATAGGGGACAGCGGTCGCCACGATGGACGCGGTGGGGAAGGCGTACATGACGACCAGCGCCAGCACCAAGGCGGCCATGATGATCGGCATCCACCACTGGGCCAGGCCACGGCGCGAGTCGATGAAGTCGCGCAGCAGAATGCGAGCCGGTTCGTTGTCGACCTTGGCCCATTGCTCCTCGCGGCCCTTGGCCTTGGCCTCGCGGTCGCGGGCGCGCTGCTGGGCAGGGGTCAAAGTCGGGTTCAGTCGCTCGCGACGAGCGGCTTCGGCCTCTTTCCTGGTCGGAGTAGGCGTGTGCTTCTTGCCTGCACCGGCGTCCGGTTCGGTCGATGTCGGAGTCGCCTCAGCGTTCTCTTGCCGCTCGTAGGGTCGGAACAGTCCCACTTCAAACCTGCCTTGTGGTGCAACGATGTCTGCCACATCCTAAGTCACACCAGCAGGCAGGACGGAGGCGGGATGAGCGATGACCGGCAGGTGGCGGCCGAACGGGAGTTCCAGGCGCGGGTGAGCGCGCTGCACGAGGCTCGAGCCCGGCAGGCTGAGGTCGGCGCTGCGCTCAACCGGCTGGCCCTCGACCAGCGCCATCTCAGCACCGAGGAAGCCGCAGCGCGACGAGACCAGCTGCTGGCAGAGCGCGACCGCCTGGTGGCGGAGGTTCAGCAGCTGCATGATCGCGCCCGCCGGGCGCACGCCGAGTTCCGCAGACTCACCGATGTGGACGCCGAACCGGATGAGATCGAGCCGCAGGAGCCGGCATCGGGATATCAGCAGCCGCCGTTCGGGGAGCGGTGGTGAGACGACCTCGCGTCCTGATCGCCGCCGACGTCGTCGGCGAGTTGAGTTCCTTCGAAGCTGGCGTTGCCATCGGCCGCGGCTTCGCCGACCGCGCGGACGTGGCGGTCGTGCCGATGGCGATCGGTGGTCCGGCGTTGGCACAGGCGGTGGCGACCATCGCCGACGGCGAGCTTGACGAGCTGGGCGCCGACTGGGTCGTCCGGGCCCGCGGCTTGACCGTGATCGGACGCTCCCAGGCTGCGCTGCCGGGGTGGGCCCCGCACGCGTCGACGCAAGACGTGGGCGCCTGGATCGTCCAGGCGTTGGAGGGTGTGGCCGACGGCACCGTCGTGGTCGATCTGACCGGCGTGCGCGCGCACGACGGCGGCGCCGGGCTTCTGGCGTCCGCCCGGGCAGCGCTGACGGGCCGCGAGGTGATCGCTGTGATCGCAGCGGACGAGCTCGAGCTGCCGGCGACCGGGCTGACCGGAGCGGTCGCGCGCCGCGGTTACGGTGCCGGCGTGGATGTCGCCGAAGTGCTGGCCGCCGATGCCCGGATGACCCGCTGGGCGGACAGCCTGGCAGCGGGCTTGGCTGTGGCGCCCGGGGGCGGCGCAGCTGGCGGCGCCGGGCTGGCGGTGCTCGGTCTCGGTGGGCGGCTGATGGCCGGTCCGCAGTTTTGCCACTGGCTGGCCCACATGGACGCCAGCGTCCCTGCAGCCGACCTGATCGTCACCGCGACCACGAGCCTGTCGGCGCTGGATCGCGGCGGAGCGGTGGTGCAGGCGGTCGCGGGCTGGGCCGAGCAGGCACAGCGCCCGTGCGTGGCGTTCGCCGGCGGCCAGGCACTGTCGCGACGGGAGCTGCGGACCTTCGGTTTGGAGTCGGCGCACTGGGTTGACCCGGTGGTCGCCGAGGAACTCAGCGCGGTCGCGGCCCAGGTTGCTCGCAGCTGGTTCGCCTGAACCGGCGGAACAGTTTCGGCTCTCAACGACTTACACTGGCTAACCACGAAGGTGTTCACGGCCGCCGCCGCGAGCGCTGAGACTGTTGGAAGGACGCACCACAATGACGGTTGACCAGGACATCGCCACCGGCATCATCCTCACCGAGGCTGCGGCCAACAAGGTGCAGGGGCTGCTCGAGGCCGATGGCACCCCTGATCTGTTGCTGCGCATTTCGGTGGCCCCGGGCGGCTGCTCCGGTCTGCGCTACCAGCTTGCGCTGGACGACCGTGAGCTGGACGGCGACATCGTCGCCGATCACTTCGGCACCAAGGTCGTGACCGACAAGATGAGCTACCCCTACCTGATGGGCGCGACCATCGACTTCGTCGACACCATCGAGCAGCAGGGCTTCACCATCGACAACCCGAACGCGACGAACTCCTGCGCCTGCGGAGACTCGTTCCACTGATTCCTGACGCGCCTTGGCTGTAATCCTTCGCAAAGCCGGGCGCTGACAACGCTGCCGCGGTGTTGGGCGAGTGCGGACTTCCCGCTCGCTCAACACCCAAGCCGGCCGGTGACCCCAGTCCTTGCATACTCACCCCGGCCATTGGCGGATCTTCGCAATCGCCTCTCACTGTCGGTTCGCTGCCGCGATACTGGGCGCCATGACCGCGCCCTCCGCCTCAGAGCACCCCGATGACGCGCGCGCCGCGGCGTCGCCCGCGATGCGGGATTCAGCCGCCCCTCCCGAGCTTTCCCGTGCCGGCGATCGACCTGCGCCCGTGGAGTTCACCGCCGGGGGATCCTCCGACATCGACGCGAACCGCGAGGCCCAGCCCCACAACGACCAGGACGATGCACTGGTTCTGGTCGCCGATGACCTGACCGTTGCCGGACGCACCTTTTCGGTGATCGGCCGCCGCGGCGGCCTCGAGCTTTTCGCCGTCGATGACGGGCCGGGCGCGGGCGAGGTGGTGCTCGCCCTCGGTGGGCGCTACCGGCCGGCAGCCGGCACCGTCCGATTCCAGGGACGGGTGGCCACGCCGGCCCAGCTTCGTGATCGGGTCGCCGTCGCGCAGGTCGTCGGCGCGGTCGAACCGGTGATGCAGACGCGCGTCGCCGAGCACCTGGACCTGTGCGCGGCGCTGGGCGGGCACCGGGATTCGGCGCGGAGCGCCCGGATCTGGGGCACTGTCGGACTGACCGCAGAGATCGCGCGTCGCCGTCTCGACGAGCTCTCACCCGGCGATATGGTCCGGGTCGCGGTCGCCGGGGCCCTGCTCGCCCGGCCCGCGGTGGTGGTGGCCGACCGCATCGACCGCGGTGTCGCGCAGCAGGATTGGCCCGGGCTGGTCGCCGACCTCAGAGCTGCGGCCGACACCACCGGGGTCGCCATCCTCGCCAGCTCAAGTCGCCCGGCAGCGGAGGTCTGATCATGCGTGCTTTGTGGCATCTCGCGGTGACGGAAGTCCGCCGCTTCCGCGGTCCGCTGCCGATGGCGGCAGCGATCTTCCTGGTCTGCGTCCCGCTGCTCTACGGGGCGATGTACCTGTGGTCCAACTGGAACCCCTACGGACGCCTCGCCGATCTGACGGTCGCGGTGGTGAACCTGGACCGACCGGTCACGGTTCACGGACAGGCGGTGAGCGGAGGCACCGACATCGTGGATCAGCTCACCGCCGATACCTCCAGTTTCACCTGGCGCACCACCGACGCCGCCGATGCCGCCTCCGGAATCGCCGACGGACGCTATGCCTTCAGCCTGACCATCCCCAGCGACTTCTCCTCCGACCTGACCTCGATCACTCAGGGCACGCCGAAGCGGGCACAGGTCGCGATCGCGTTCGACAACTCCCAGGGCTACATGCTCGGCGTGATGGCCGAGACGGCTGAGTCCGAGCTGCGTTCTCAGCTGAATGCGGCAGCGGTGAAGGCCTACGCCGAGTCGGCGCTGGGCTCTCTCGCCCAACTGCAGGGCGGGCTGGCCAAGACTGAGTCGGCCGCACAGAAGCTCAGCGACGGAGCCGGCAAGGTCGCCGACGGGGTGGCCACCATGGACAAGAAGGTCACCCCGGTGGTCCACAAAGTGACCACCGTGCTGAAGGACTCATCGAAAGAGGCGGTCACGGTTTCGGCTGCCGTGGCCGCAGACACCGCAGACATCGCTCAACTGGCCAGCGAGATCAATCGCGGTCAGCACGACATCGACGCCGCGATGAACGCCTTGCTGAAGGCGCACCCAGAACTCGCCGACGACAAGGACGTTCAGGCGATCCGCGCCGACATCGATCGGGTGAGCGAGGTGACTGCGCGCACCCAGTCGACAGCCAAGCGCG
Organism: Propionicimonas sp.; assembly: GCA_036788135.1. Classification (GTDB taxonomy): domain Bacteria; phylum Actinomycetota; class Actinomycetes; order Propionibacteriales; family Propionibacteriaceae; genus Propionicimonas. Next base: position 305,369 of record DAIQNZ010000001.1, on the reverse strand, counting down.
TCGCCGACGACGCGAGCAGTGTGCATCGCTTCGCGGTCGCGGTGAACGGCCATGTCGGCGACATCGTGCAGGCAGCCGAGACCGCCGTGGTCGAAGTCGACGCGCTCCGAGACGGCGCCGCCGACGTGGCGGCAGGGAACACCGAGCTGGCTGCCGGCATCCACCGGATCAGCCAGGCGTTGCCGTCGCCTTCGGCCGGTGAGCGGGTCCGAGACGCCGATGCGGTGTCGAACCCCGTCGAGTTGAAGACCGAGATCCACAACGACGCGGTCTACTACGGGCGCGGCCTCGCACCGTTCTTCTTCGGGGTGGCGCTGTGGGTGTTTGGCCTGGTGGCGTTCGTCCTGATGCGTCCGGTGTCGAAACAGGCACTCGCCTCACGAACGAACGCGGTCGTGATCGCGATGGGGGCGTTCGTCCCGCCGGCGATCTTCGGCTGCCTGGGTGCACTGGTGCTGCTCGGGGTCACCGATGCTGGACTCGGCCTCAAGCCCGACGACCTGATCGGCACGGCCGGCCTGTCGATGCTCGCCGTGATGGCCTTCACCGCGCTCGCCCAGGCGCTGCGCGGGTGGTTCGGGCTGCCGGGCAGCGCGGTGATGCTGATTCTGCTGATCGTGCAGTTGAGCGGTGCCGGCGGCCTGTATCCGATCGAGGTCATGCCGGCCTTCTTCCAGGCGGTGCACCCGTGGCTGCCCATGACGTATGTGGTCAATAGCCTGCGGGTGTCCATCAGCGGTGGCTCGGCGTCCCAGTACTGGACGGGCGTGGCGGTGTTGGTCGGGGTCCTGGCCGTCGGCTTGGTGGCGAGCATCGCGCTCGCGGCGAGGTCGCGGGTGTGGACGCGCTGGCGGCTGCATCCGCCGCTGGAGGGTTGAGCTCTCAGCGGTTCGTGCCGGCACGGACAGCAGCTGAGCGCCTCGTCCGCCGGGATCCATCGATTTCCCCAACTGGCGAGTCGCCGCGGTCTAGGGTGAAAACTGGCTGCATTGCATTGCGGCCTCGCCCCCTCGGGAAGGTGCCAAGCGATGTCACCCTCTGCCACCAAGAACGTGTCGCGCGTTCCGATGATCCTGCTGGGCATCCTGGCAGGGCTCCAGGCTGCAGACCCCCTGGTCTGTTCGCTGAGCTTGGTCAAAGCCTCGGACGAACTCAACTTCAGTGCATCCCTGCAGTCGCTGGCTGCGGGGATTTCCACATTCGCGCTGGCGGCGACGGTCATTCCGGCGGGTCTGCTCGCTGATCGCGCCGGCCGCAGACGCGTGTTGAGCTGGGCGGTCCTGGTGGCTGCGGCGGGGCAGGTCATGACCGCGCTCGGTCCCGATCCGGCAGTCTTCCTCGCCGGTCGCATCATTACCGGTGTGGCGTTGGGGGCGGTTTTCTCCAGCGCTTACGCGATGATCCAGCACATCGTCGCCCCCGAGGACCGGGCTCCGGCCATTGCGCTGTTCAGCGTGGTCGCGATTATCTTCCCGCTGCTGGTCGTGGTAGCCAGCGGCCCGGTGGCCGGACTGAACTGGCGCCTTGCCTACGGCATTCTGCCGCTGGTCGCGGTGGTCGTGTTCCCGCTGATCGTGCGGCTTCTCCCCGAAGTCGAGTCGGTCGGATCAGGTCCGGTCGACTATCTCGGGTTGGTGCTGGTCGCGGTCGGCGTCGCCGGCCTGCTGGTGGGGATCAGCTCGGCCAGCCGCGGCTTGGGCAGCCCGTTCTTCTGGGGGCCGATCGCCGGCGGCGTGGTGGCCTTGATCTGGTTCGCCCGCCACGGTTCGGTGATCGCGAATCCGCTGTTCCCGCCGAAGATTTTCACGCATCCGGCCTTCTTCGCCGCTGTCCTCTTCGGCATCTTGTTCAACTTCGTCAATGGAGCCTCCAGCCAGATGTCGGCGAACTTCTGGCAGTACGTGACCCGGATGCCGACCGCCCTGGTCGGAATGGCTTCGGTGCCGGTGGCCATCTTCTCGGTGATCGCGGCGTCCATCGCCGGACGGCTCCTGAAAAAGGGGACGCCGGGCTGGCTGCTGGCTGGTGTCGGCGGGCTGGTCGCAGCAGTCGGGATCGGCAGCCTGGTCATCGTCGGCGCGACCTCGCCGTATGCGTTGTTCCTGCCGATGATGGCGCTATGCGGCTTGGGATCTGCGGCGGTCTCGGTGGTTCAGGGCGGCATGTTCTTGAACCTCTCGCCGGCGAAGTACTTCGGGCCGGTCACGTCGGTGCGTACCGCGGTCGGGCAGTTCGGGTACTCCCTCGGACTGACTGGCACGAGTGTGCTGGTCAGCACCTTCACCTTGGGAGGGGTCGCCAGGATCGGCAAGGGCGCCTCCGGCGACGACAACAACTGGGACGCCATCACCTCCTTCCTGACTACCGGCCAGACCACCGACACCAGCCTGTCGTCGCTGGGGCGCGAAGCGATCGCGGGCGCCTATGCGCAGGCATTCGCCCTCACCGCTGCGATCAGCGCCGTCCTGCTGGCGCTGATGGCAGCGATCGCGATCTGGGCGCTCCGCCGCCCCACCGCTTCTCTCAACATGGACGCCTTCGTCGGCGACGCGGCCGTCCCCACCCCAGCAAAGGAGAACCCGAGATGACCACCATCCTCACCGCCGGCACCATCATCACCATGGATCCGGCCCATCCCCGGGCCCAGGCGGTGGCCTTCGATGGCGACACCATCACGGCGATCGGGAGTCTGGACCAGTGTCGCGACGCTGCTCGGGATGCCGAGGTCATCGACTCCGGGGCGGCGGTGCTGATGCCGGGCTTCGTCGAGCCGCACAGCCATCCGCTGCTCAGCGGCGTGGCCACGCGCGCGCCGGCGGTGTCGATCGCACCCTGGGATGCGCAGACGTGGGACGACGTGCTGTCGGTCTTCCGGCGCACCCTGCAGGCTGCCGATCCGGCCCTGCCACTGGTGTTCACCGGATTCGACGCGCTGCTGCACGCCCACGTGGCCCCGGACGCTGCCGAACTCGACGCGGTATTCGGTGATCGCGTCGTGGTGGTGGCCGACAACTCCGGCCATGCCACCTACTTCACCTCGGCGCTGATCCGGCAGAACCAGTGGGATCGGACGCCGCCGGCCGACCCGGTGGGCGGCCATTTCGAGCGGACGGCCTCGGGCGCGTTGACCGGGCGCGGCTACGAGGTGCCGGTCAACGCGATGGTGCTGGGTCCCGTCCTGGCCGCGCTGGGCGGGAGCATCCTCACCAGCGCAGCGGAGTTCTTCGCCTGGATGGCGTCGGCCGGCATCACGTCCACCTCAGACATGACCTACTCCGGCGACCTCAAGCCGGCCTACGAGGCCCTCGCCGCGATGCCGAGTTCGCCGCTGCGGGTGAGCATGTGGGAGGTATCCACCCAGCCGGGCTTCGCCGATCCGGTCGAGTTCGCGGCCGGATCGAAGCTGCTGGCCAAAAGAGGCGTCAAGCTGTGGACCGACGGCTCGCCGTGGATCGGCAACGTCGCGCTGTCCTTCCCGTACCTGGCGACAGCGGCCACCTCGCGCGCGGGCATCGACCCCGCCCGGGCCGGGGGGATGGATTCGCTCAACTATGGCCGCGAGCAGGTCGACGCCATCCTCGACCAGTGCGTGCCCGGTGGCTGGCAGGTCTCCTTCCACTCCAACGGGGATCGCGCGATCGACTTCGCACTGGATGCCTACGAGGACGCCCTCACTCGGCATCATCTGCTCGGCACTGATCATCGCTGGCGGCTGGAGCACGTCGGCGCGGCCCGCGCCGATCAGTTCCAGCGGGCGGCGCGGCTGGGCGTCTACGTCTCGATGGCGCCCTTCCAGTACTACTACTGGGGCGATCTCCTCGACGGCGAGGTTTTCGACCACGAGCACGGGTCACGCTGGCAGGCCATCGGTGACGCGGCGGCGGCCGGGGTCTGCCTGAGCCTGCACAACGATGGGTCGGTCTCTCCGCCGACGCCGTTGCTCAATGTCCAGACCGCCACCAGTCGCCGGACGCGCAGTGGCGCCGTCCACGCCCCTGACCAGGTGGTCGACCTCGACACCGCGCTCAAAGCGGTCACGATCGACGCTGCCCGCACGCTGCGTCGTGACGACGAGGTGGGGTCGATCACGGTCGGGAAGCTCGCCGACTTCGTCGAGTTGAGCGCGGACCCCTACCAGATCGACCCTGCCCGCTTGGACTCCTCGATCGAGGTCTTGGGTACCTGGCTGGGAGGCCGCCGCATCGATTTGGCGTCCTTCCTCTCCGCAGCGGGGGCAAGCGAGGACGCCGCGCATCAGCACCTGCGTCAGAAGGCGCACACCGCGAAGTGCTGTTGAACCCCTCCGGGTGCCGCAGAAGCCGTCAGGCTGCTCGTGGGGGAGAGCCGACCGATAGCCGGTGAGCCCGCACGGTGTGCGTCTGGTTAGGCTTGACCGATGAGCGAACAGCACAAGCCGCGACGTCCGAGCTTTCGGGATCCGGCCGCCCTCGAGGCGGTCGGCGGTCACACCGACCCGGTCGCGGCCCTGCACGCCGCTCATGAGTCGGCCGCAGCTCTGCTGCATACCGGACGTGCGAGCGACGACCCGGCAGTGACCGCCCGACTGGTGGCGCTCACCGAGGAGGTCGGGCTGGACACGCTCGCCGAAGTCTGGGCCACCCGGCCGGCCCGGAGCTTGCCCGGGGTGCTGTTCCGGCTGTACCTGCTGCGGGAGTGGGTGGTCACCGATCCCGAGACAGCGGCGCGGGAGTACGCGGCCGGGGTGCGCTTCACCGAACCGAACCATGTGGTGGCCGGTGTTGATCCGCCCGGGCCGGTCGAGGTGCGGATCGTCACCGATCAGATCATGTCCGGCATCTTCGACGGCGACTTCGCCGTCGCGCTCGAGCGAGCGGCGGCCTTCTGTCACGTGGTCTCCTCCGGACGCGCGGACGTCGCCCATGGCGGCAAGGCGGTCCTCACCGCAGCGCGGTTGCAGGAGATGGCCGTCGACCTGGCGGCCTCCGCGCGGCTGTGGCGCGCGGGCAAGCTGGAGTGAGTCGACGGGCAAACAACTGCTGACCAGGGCGGGAATACGCGATCACGGTTTGGGTGGACCGAGCCGGTCACCTATCCTGAGTGGCGGCGTCGGGCTGCGGTAGCCCCGGGCTCCAACTTCAGCCGCTACGAGCGGCCACGCGCCGAGAGGCGCTCCCGGCCCGACGCCACTACCCCATCTGGGCGCGCAGCGCGCCTACGGGCGCACCCGAGGTGCGTGAAGGCGGTACTTCACCCCGATCATGCGCAGTGCGAAGCAGGCTGCACCGGCGATCAGGTAGGCGGCCGGCTGATGCCAGCCCAGCGCCCAGGCTCCCCAGGTGGTTCCGGCGCCGAGCAGGGCTGGGATGGCGTAGAGATCGCTAGTGAGGATCATCGGCACCTTGGAGGTCAACAGATCCCGGAAGGTGCCGCCGCCGACCGCAGTCGTGGTGCCGAGGATGATGGCCAACAGCGGGCTGGTGCCGTGATCGAGGGCCGCCAGCGTTCCGGTGATGCTGAACAGGGCGAGTCCGGCGGCGTCGAAGACGGTCACCCAGCGCAGCATGCGAGACAGCGGCCGATGCAGCACGAACACCGCAGCGGAGGCGATCAGCGCGACCGCAAGGAACCGCCAGTCGGCGAGCCCTTGTGGTGGCAGGGTGCCCAGCAGGACGTCACGGACCACCCCACCGCCCAGCGCGGTGATCGTGCCCAAGGTGACCACCCCGACGATGTCGAGCCGGGCGGCCTGGATGCCGGTCAGCGCTCCGTTGATCGCGAAGACGGCCGTGCCGGCGAGGCTGAGCAGCACCAGCCAGTCGGCGGGGCTCATCACCAGCTGGAGTGCAGCGGGCGGCCCTCGTTGTAGCCCGAGGCCGACTGCACGCCGACGATCGCTTGTGCGGCGAACTCGGTCAGGTTGCGGGCTCCGGCGTAGGTGCAGGAACTGCGGACACCCGAGACGATGAAGTCGATCAGGTCCTCCACGCCGGGCCGCTCAGGGTCGAGGTACATCCGCGAGCTGGAGATGCCCTCTTCGAAGAGCGCGGCAGTCGCTCGCTCGAAGGCCGACTGATGTCGGGTGCGTGCCCGGACGGCACGGGCCGACGCCATCCCGAAGGATTCCTTGTACGGGCGGCCGTCCGAGGCGTAGAGCAGTTCGCCCGGGGACTCGTGGGTGCCGGCGAACCAGGAGCCGATCATGACCGCGCCGGATCCGGCGGCCAACGCCAGAGCGACGTCGCGGGGGTGTCGGACGCCGCCGTCGGCCCAGATCGCCTTGCCTGCATCGCGGGCCTCGGCGGCACATTCGAGCACGGCCGAGAACTGCGGCCGGCCGACACCGGTCTGCATCCGCGTGGTGCACATCGCGCCGGGACCGACGCCGACCTTGACCACATCGGCTCCGGCCTCGATCAGGTCGGCGGTGCCGTCGGCCGTCACGACATTTCCTGCCACGATCGGCACGGCCGAGCCGACAGCGGTGGCCACGGCGCGAGCGCGCTGCACCGCAGAGATCATCCGCTCCTGGTGGCCGTGGGCCGTGTCCATCACCAGCACATCGGCACCGGCGGCGAGCAGGGTTTCGACCCGCTCCTCGACGTCGCCGGAGATTCCGACGGCCACCCCGATCTTGAGCGCCTGATTGCCGTCGAGTGCCGGCGGGTAGAGCGCCGCACGAACGGCGCCCTTCAACGTCATCAGGCCCACCAGCTTGCCGTCGCGCAGGGCGAGGGCCGCCTTGTGCCGCCGCGCCGACAGCTCGTCGAAGACTTGCGTCGGGGTCGCCGTGTCAGTGACCACGGTCAGGTCGGTGTTCATCGCCTCGTGCACCTGATTGAAGCGATCCAGGCCGGCCAGGTCGCCGGCTGAGACGGTGCCCAGCGGGGTGCCTTCTGCGTCCACCACCACGACCAGGCCGTGCGCGCGCTTCGGCAGCAGCATCAAGGCTTCGCCCACGGTGGCGTGTGGGTCGATCGTCAGGGGGGTATCGAAGACGGTGTGCGCGGCTTTCACCTTGGCGATAGCGGTGGCCACGATGTCGGTGGGCAGATCCTGAGGAATGATCGCGATGCCGCCGCGACGGGCGACGGTCTCTGCCATTCGGCGGCCCGAGACGGCGGTCATGTTCGCCACGATCAACGGCAGCGGCAGGTCCAGGCCGTCGCTGCTGGTGAGATCGACATCCAGCCGGGAGGTGACCGACGAGCGGCGCGGCGCCATAAAGACGTCGTCGTAGGTCAGGTCGTGGCTGGGCTTACCAGTGAGGAATCGCACCGCACAAGGTTACCCGGGGCGCCTGCTGAGCGCTCCCGGGGGCGGCACAGCTGCGCGGTTCGCCCACTGGACGATGGTCACGACAAGCAGAGCCACCCCCTGCGAAGCGGCTACCATGACTTCGCCCGACTTCTCGAATCGAGGATTACCGATGAGCGCGTCTACTGCCCGGATCATGTTGTACTCCGACGACCGGACCGTCCGCGACCAGGTGCGCCAGGCGCTGGGCTCGCAGCTGGCCGGCCGCGAGCTGGACATCTTCGAGGTCGCCACCGGCCCTGCCGCGGTCACGGCCATGGACACCAGCAGCTTCGACCTGCTGATCCTCGACGGCGAGGCTGTTCCGTACGGCGGAGCGGGGCTCTGCCACCAGCTCAAGTCGGAGTTCGACCCCTGCCCGCCGGTGTTGCTGCTGGTCGCGCGCGTCGCCGACGCCTGGCTGGCCACCTGGTCTGAGGCCGAGGCCATCGCCTCCTACCCGCTGGATCCGATCGCGCTGCCCGCTCAGGCAGCCAAGCTGCTGTCTGCTCAGCAGCCCGCCTGATCGTGACCTGGGCTGCGGTGCTGGCCGAGCTGATGGCTCGGCGTGATCTCAGCGGCGAGGCTGCGGCCTGGGCGATGGATCAGATTCTGGCAGGCGAGGCCACCGACGTTCAGATCGCCGGCTTCGCGGTGGCCTTGCGTGCGAAGGGCGAAAGCGTCGCTGAGCTGAGCGGCTTGGCGCAGGCGATGCTCGATCACGCCACCTGGATCGCGTTGCCGACTGAGGCTGTCGACGTCGTCGGCTCCGGCGGCGATCGGGCGATGACCGTGAACGTCTCCACGATGGCAGCCATCGTCGCGGCCGCTGCCGGCGTGCCGGTGGTCAAGCACGGTAACCGGGCGGCATCGAGTGCCTGTGGGACGGCGGATTGTCTTGAGGCTCTCGGCGTCGCTCTCGATGTTGCGCCGTCCGCGCAGGCTGAGGTGCTGGCTCGCAACGGCATCGTGTTCATGTTCGCGCCGCTCTACCACCCGGCGCTGCGTTATGTGGCCGCGGCGCGCAGCGGCCTGGGTGTGGCCACGACCTTCAACTTCCTCGGCCCGCTCGCGAACCCGGCGCGCCCGCGCGCTTCGGCGATCGGCGTGGCCGACCTGCGGATGGCACCGCTGGTGGCCGGCGTGGTGGCCGCTCGCGGCCATCGCGGCTTGGTCTTCCACGGCGGTGACGGCTTGGACGAGCTGACCACCACCACCGCCTCACAGGTGTGGCTGATCGGTGAGGGACGCGTGGCCGAGACCAGCTTCGATCCCGCCGATCTGGGCATCCCGCGCTGCGTCCCGTCCGATCTTGTTGGCGGTGATCCGACGCACAACGCCGGCGTGGTTCGCTCGGTGCTTGCCGGCGACCAGGGCCCGATTCGTGACATCGTCGTGCTCAACGCCGCAGCAGCATGCCTGGCCTTCGCCGGGCCACAGCTGGATCGTCCCGTCGCCGAGCAGCTCGCGCCGCACGTGGCCCGAGCTGCGCAGGCCATCGACAGCGGTGCCGCCGCGGCTGTCTTGGACGCCTGGATCCCCGCGACCCAGCAGGCGCAGCGAGCCTGAGCGCTGTCCGGGTGCGGTCGGCGGCAACACTCACCGGCGACCGTCGTGCCGTCGCGCTGGTGCCCCCCGGCCCACGTCGCGGAGCCTGTTCGGGGGAAACGGCACGGTCAGCCGGTCGCTGCACTGAGCAGCAGCGCCAGTGGAGCCCCGAGCAGCATCGACGGCCCGTAGGCGAAGGCTCGTCGTCCGCGTAGCCGCACGACGATGGCCCAGGCCGCTCCCACAAGCGAACCGAGCAGGAAGCACCACAGAGCCACCGTGGGCGAGGTGGCTCCGGCCGCCAGACCCAACAGGCCGGCCAGACGGACGTCTCCGAAGCCGAGCTGGCCGCCGCTCAGCCGCCAGATCAGCCCGTAACCGGCCATGGCCAGTGTGGCCACGCCGATCGCCCAGGCCACGGCTGCCGCGTCGGCGCGCAGCCCAGCGCTGAGCGCCACTCCGGCACCGACCAACGCGACGCTGACGTAATGCAGCCGCAATGGCAGAAAGGTCGTGTGGGCATCGATCAGACCGAGGAGGCTGCCCAGACCCACCAGTGGTACCCAGACCGGCCACAAGGTCTCGGGCGTGAGCGCCAGACTGAGCATGCCGCTGACCAGAACCGCAGCGAAGAGCTGAAGGCGGAACAGCGGCGTGGCCAGCTCGTCGAAGCGCACGGACGGATCCTCGGGCGGCGACGGGAGCCAGCGCACCAGCAGCGGCGCAGCGATCGCCATGGCCAGGGCCAACACGGTGGCAATGATCAACGCCGGCATGGTGGGCACTCTAGCGGCGAGCATCTGCCGGGTCACCGAGCTGCACGCACGCCGCGCGCACCAGCAGAGCGGTCTGCTCGGTGACCCGGTCGGCATCGAGGATGCCCCGCAGTTCGGTGACCGAGAGCCGGCAGTAGCGAGCCAGGGCTGCGGATGGATAGCCCGAGCCCAGCAAGGCGGACAGTTCGGCGCGGGTCTGCTCGGCCGGCACCCAGGTGCGTTGGAGCTGGGCGAGTCGGGTGTCGTCGACCATCAACAACCGCAGCGCGGAATCCCGCGGCAGCTTGGGCAAACGGCGCCCGCACTCGGGAAAGAGCAGGCGTCGCAGCAGTCGCGGCGAGACGTCGGCGGCGAGGGCGAGCACGGGCCAGGGCAGTCCGCTCCTGTCGAGCAGGAGTCGGGCGTGGGCGCGAAAGGGTGCCGAGGGCACCCAGCAGTTCTCGAGGGTGGTTGCTGTCACGCCCTAGAAAGTCGAAATCGGGACGCCGGTGTGAGCCGACGCCCCGATTTCTCAGGAACTCTTCAGTTCATCAGCGCTGAGCGCGGACGAATCCCGCCGCCTGCGCCGCCTCCTCGCTGACGAACCACACTTCGGCGCTGGTGCGCTCGTAGGAGGCGCTGCCCGGCACGTGGTACTTCTTCGAGCGATCGTTGCCCTTGATCAGGTACCCCTGCGGCGGCTCGTCTCCGATGTACGAGCCTTCGCCGTAGGGGCTATCGACGAAAGGGTCGGCATCGCCCCCATCGGCGGTTGTTTCGGTGCTGTCGACGGCATTCTCGTCCACGGAAGTGGGGACTTCCTGGGTTTCCTCTTCGTCGGTGGCCAGCATCTCGTCGTCCTCTGCGACGGGGTCGGCCACGTAGGCGTTGTTGTCGCGCGGGGTGTAGGTCTCCCAGCCGGACGTGGGATCGGCGAGCAGCTTCTTGATGGCGTACGCGACGCCACCCAGGACCGCCCCGGCGAGCACGATCTTGCCGAAGGTCTTCCAACCGGAGTGCTTCTTCTTGCCGGAGGCCTTCTCCAACTGTGCGGCCAGCGCTGCCGAGGCCGCGGCCACCTTCAGCTCGTGGGCCAGGGGCTGGCTGGCGAGCTCGCGAAGCTGTTCTGCCAGCGTCGGAAGCAGCTCGTCCTGCACCTTCTCGCGGGCGAAATCGACCGTCGGTGGGATGCGGCCGAGCGCATCGTCCACAGCCGGGCGGACCTTCTTCACGGTCGCATCGACGGCCGGGTACACCTTGTCGATCGCGTCGTCGAGCGCGGGATGGACACGATCGAAAGTCTCGGAGGCGAGCCGAGCACTGCGGATCGTGGCGTCCTTGAGCGCGGGCCGCAGACGCGAGTAGGTCTCGTCGGCGAACTGGCCGCCCTCACGCAGAGCCTGCTCGACATAAGGGCTCAGGCGCTCTACGGCCACCTGCTTGCCGTCTTCGACCGCATCCAGCAGCTTCTTCGTCTTCACTGTGCCTCCGTTGGTCGCGGGTCAGTTGTTGGCATCCAACCTACCCGCCGCGGCGCTGGCATACACACCATCTGTAAGGATGGGTCCGCAACAGAAAGGACGCCACATGGCTCAGACTGCAATCCTGCATACAAACCAGGGCGACATCTCGATCACGCTGTATGCCGATGAGGCCCCGAAGACGGTGGCCAACTTCGTCGGCCTGGCCACCGGTACCAAGGAGTACCGCGACCCGGCCTCGGGCGCGATGACCACGGGCAAGTTCTACGACGGCTTGACCTTCCACCGGGTGATCGACGGCTTCATGATCCAGGGCGGCTGCCCGCTGGGCACCGGCACTGGTGGCCCCGGCTACCAGTTTGGCGACGAGTTCCACCCGGAGCTGGTCTTCAACCGTCCGTACCTGCTCGCCATGGCGAATGCCGGCCCCGGCACCAATGGTTCGCAGTTCTTCATCACCGTCGCTCCGACTCGTTGGCTCGACCGTAAGCACACCATCTTCGGTGTGGTGGCGGACGAGGAGTCGATGGCGGTCGTCGACCGCATCGCCCTGGTCCCGACCGGGCCGATGGATCGTCCGGTCGAGCCCGTGGTGATGACCAGCGTGGAGATCGTCGAGAGCTGATCGGCTGCCGGCAGCCGGCGGAGACGGCTCGTGGGCAGGATTGCTGCCGCGAGGCTGATCCTTCGGACGTGCGCCCCATCGGTGTTCAACGCGTCGCGCCCTGCGACGGCTGGAGCATCGGTGGGGCGCAGCGCTGTTCGGGCCAGGCCAGGCCGAGTGCGGCACGGCCTGGCGGGATGGCGCCGCGCTCCGGCGTGCAGGCGTCCGACCAGGCTGGGACCTCGGACAGGACGCCGGCGGCGTGGGGGTCAGTTGCCGATCGAGAAGGCTGCCTCGAGGTCGTGGGTGGAGTACGCCCGGAACGCCACATGAGTCTCGGTGTCGATGACGCCGCTCACCTTGTTGAGCTTGTCGGCAACGACCGCGGCGACCTCGTCGATGGTGCGAACGCGGATCATGGCGATCAGGTCGATCGTGCCGGTGACGGAGTAGACCTCCCACACTCCGGGAATGTCGGCCAGATTCTGAGCAACCTCGGGAATCCGGTCAACCTCGGCTTTGACGAACACAATCGCGGTGATCATGGGCTGATCCTATTGCGCTGCGAGCGCGGTGGGGGAGCCGACCGGCGCTGAGGCGGGACCCGGAACGGCCGCGGTCGGCGTGGCCAGAAGCGCACCTTTGAGCTGCACCGAGGCCGTCGGCCCGATCCGCGCCGGCCAGCACCAGTCGCCATCGATCTCGACCAGTCGGACGCCCGGCTGTTCCAGCCAGTCGGCGATCCGTTCGGTCTCTTCGACGATGGTCGCCGGCTGTGGGCCGAGCGGACGATCAACCCAGTCCGCGACGGCCATGGCGTCATGGGCGACCGCCAGTGCCGAGTGTCCGCGGCCGGCGTTGGCTGCCGCAGCGAGGCGGCCATAGCGGATGACGTGGATCTCCCAGCCGGCTTCGACGGGGCAGGCGGCCACGATCTGTGGGCAGCCGGCGAGCGCGGCCAGGCGATGGTGACGCAGCGCGCTGCGGCTGCATGCGTCGAGCCGGGAGAGCAGGCTCGCAGCGTCTTCGAAGCGTTCGGCGTCCACCAGTTGCCGCAGTCGGTGCCGGCCCGTCCGCAGCAGCGGCGCGAGGTCGCTGCTGAGAGCATCGCGCACCGCGGCGACGCTACGGCCGTACTCCGCCGGCGTGACATCGAGCCGGCAGGGCGCGCTGCAGCGCCCCATATCGGCCAAGGCGCAAGCCGGCGAGGGACGCCGGGCCGAAAGCCGCGCCGAGCATTGCCGAAGGCCGAAGGCGTCGTACAACGCCAGCATGATCTCTTCGGCCGCCTCTCTTCGCCGAAACGGCCCGAAGTAGAAGCAGCCGTCATCGCTGATCTTGCGGACCAGCGAAAGACGCGGAAAGGCCTCGGCGGTGAGTTTCAGCCACAGTTGACGCTCGGGAAACTTCGATCGGCGGTTGTAGCGCGGCGAATGGGCGGCGATCAGGCGAAGCTCCAGGACCTCGGCCTCCAGCGGTGTGCGGGTCACCACCGTCTCGATGCCGGTGGCGATCCGCACCATCTCGTCCATCCGCGGACGGGTCTCTGCTGCGGTGAAGTAACTCGACACCCGTCGCCGCAGGTTGCGGCTCTTGCCGACGTACAGCACCTGGCGTCGGACGGTGCCGTCGGGGGCCGGCAGGTCGGCGATGAACTGGTAGATGCCCGGGGCGCTGGGAACCCCTTTCGCCAAAGTGCGCTTGGCTCGCCGTTGCGGGGAGACCCGGCGAAGGAACTCGAACAGATCTTCCAGCGTGGTCGCGCCCAGGCTTCCGATCCGCTCCAGCAGGCCGTGCAGGACGTCCACGGTGGCGCGTGCGTCGTCGAGGGCGCGGTGGCTGGGAGTGACCTCGGTGCGGAAATGGGCAGCCAGCGTGGACAGCTTCACGTTCGGCACTTCATCGCGTAGCAGCACCTGCCGAGCCAGCGCGACGGTGTCGACGACTTCGGGTTCGGGCCAGGCGTAGTCGAAACGAGCGCAGGCACGCTTGAGGAAGCCGATGTCGAAGCGGGCATTGTGGGCGACCAGCACGGTGCCCCGGGAGAACTCCAGGAACCCGGGAAGCACTTCGCTCAGGCCAGGTGCCTCGGCCACGAGTTGATCGGTGATGCCGGTGAGCACGGAGATCAACGCCGGGATGTGGGTGTTCGGGTTGACCAAGGTCTGAAACTCGCCGAGTACTTCGCCGCCGCGCACCTTCACCGCGCCGAACTCGGTGATGGTGTCGTCTTCGCTGCCGCCGGTGGTCTCCAGGTCGACGACGCAGAAGGTGACCTCAGCCAGCGGACGGCCGAGCTCGTCAAAGCTCGGTTGAAGGGCTGCTGTGCTGCTCACGTCGACGACGCTAAACCCCGGCACCGACAGTCGGATCAACGACCGCGCCGTGCGGGTCCAGGCCGGCGAAGACGGCCGCCAGCGCTGTTCAGCAGCCGGGGATCTCCCAGGTCCACAGGGCCTGACCGCTCACGGCCGCCACGGTCGAGTCCGAAACGGCCAGTGCTGTGATCGGCCCCGGCGCGGAGTACTGACGCCAGCCGTCGGTGCAGCCGACCTGAACGGTCGCCGCGAGTCCGTTCGGGGCCACCACCGGACGTCCACCAACGATCGCGACCCGCCCGATCGGATCCACGCCTGGGTCCGGTGCTCCCGGCAGCCGGGCCGGCGCCCCTGCCCGAGCGGCTCCGTCGGCGGTCAGTTCCAGCGGCCAGGCCACGGCGTGCCCACGTACCCAGCCGGTCACCCAGCACTGCTCACCGGTGCAGGCCACGTCGGTGGCGTGCGCGAGGCCGGAACCTTCCAGGCCTGCGGTGTCCAGGTCGACGCGTGTCCACGGGCCGCCGGGCCGTCCGACCCAGGCAACCGGGCTTTGGTGCACGCCATCGACCAGATGCAGATCGTCCCCCACCAGGACCAGAAAGCGGCCGGCCACCGCGAAGGCGGTGAAGCCGTACTCGTCCTGCCGGGTGGAGGTGAGCGGATCAGGTGAGGATGCCGGGGCCGACCAGGTCGTGCCGGACAGGGAGTAGAACACAGCCCTCGCGCCGAGGGCCGTTGTCCGTGATCCGACGATCACTGGATCGGAACCGAGCACGGCTACCCCCAGCAGCGGGCCGGCATCATGCCCACCGAAGGTGAAGAAGGGTTGGGGGCGGCTGGTCAGTTCGGCCGGCGTCCCGTCCCAGGCGGACCAGCGCGGGTTGGCGTGGGCGCCGCCGACGTCGACTCCGATGCCGTAGAGCTGTTGGGCGCCGGCGGCGAGTGCGACGATGCTGGCGGTCTGGGCATAGGGCTCTTGGGGATGCAGCGCGACCGGGCTGGTGCCATTGGCGCTGACCCTGACCACGGCGGCCGCGCCGTCTCGGCGGCCGCCCACCAGGAAGCCCGCGCTGGTCGAGGTCACCGAGGTCACGCTCAGGCCGACCGCCGCGTTGCGCCAGTTCGCCTGCGGCGCGGCGCATCCGGTGAGCAGGAGAGCTGCCACCACAGCCACCGAAAGAGCCCGCATTCGCGCAGCCTAGACGAGCAGGCGTGAGCCGGTCGGGGCGTCCGGATCGGGAACGGTGGACGCCGTCGGGCCGCAGCAGGCTCGAGCGATCCGCGGCAACTGTCAGAGGTGCCGGGCACGCTGTGGCCATGGATGTTCTCCACGTTGATTGCGCCGCCTGCCGCGTCCGCGGCCCGGCCTGTGACGACTGTGTGATCTCGGTCTTGTTGGGGCCGATGACCGAAGAGGTGCGCTTGGACGATCAGGAGCAGGCAGCCCTGGCAGCCATGGCGCGCTCGGGTTTGGTTCCGCCGCTACGGCTGGTGTCGGGCCAGTGATCGGCGGGCGCGGCCTGTCACCCGGTCAGGTGACTGCGCAAATCACGCCGAGGAGAGGAGTGGCCTCGGACTAGCAGTTGCGTTCCTGCAGACCTTCGTTTAGGGTTTTCTCAGTTTCGTTTCAGGGCCGTTCAGGGTCCGTCAACGAGGGGTATTGCTGGATGAAGTTCTCGGACGCTCGGATCGTCGCGGCCGCAACGGCTGCTGTCGTGCTCACACTGGTCGCAGGACAGACCGTCCCCGCCGTCGCAGCGCCCACGCCGAGTCCGACGCCCAGCCCGTCCGCCAGCGATCCGGCTGCCGCAGCCAAAGACAAGCTCAAGCAGCTCGAAGACCAGGCCAGCTCGATCGGCGAGCAGTACGACAGCGTTTCTGATGCCCTCGACGCCGGCAAGGCGAAGCTGAAGGTTCTTCAGGACGACATCGCTTTGCAGCAGAAGAAGGTCGACGAGCTTTCGGCTGCTGCACAGACCATCGCCTTGGCGCAGTTCCGCAACCGCGACTTCGACACCACGGTGCAGATCTTCACCTCCAGCGATCCTGATTCCCTGCTCGACCGGCTCTCCACCGCCAGCCGGGTCGACGAGACCATGAACACCACGCTGTCGGAGCAGCAGGCCGCGCAGGCCAACCTCGACGACATGCAGCGTTCAGCGCAGGCCGAGGTCGCCGCCCTCGCCGACCAGGAGAAGCAGCTGGCCGATCTGAAGAAGCAGATCGACGCCAAGGTGAGCGCCGCCGATCAGGTGTACAAGTCGCTGTCCGGCCAGGATCAGCAGGCTGTCGATGGCGGCACCACCACCTCCGATCCCGGTGACTACGCCGACGCCGATGCCCGGATCAAGACCGCGATCTCCTACGCGCTGTCCAAGGTCGGCAAGGCCCAGTACGTCTGGGGTGCGGACGGCCCCAGCGGCTATGACTGCTCCGGTCTGATGCTGGCCTCCTACCGCGCCGCAGGGATCTCTCTGCCGCACTCCTCGCGCACCATGTCGACCATGGGCATGGCGGTGTCGAAGTCCGACCTCAAGCCGGGCGACCTGATCTTCTTCTACAACCCTGTGCACCATGTCGGCATGTACATCGGCGGCGGCAAGTTCGTGCACGCCCGCAACACCCGCGTCGACCTCGTGGTGCAGACGCTGGCCAGCTACCCGGCCCCGTGGGCTGGCGCGCGGCGCATCATCCGCTGACCGGCCGGCCGATCGGCGCGCTGCTGATCGGGCTGGTGCTCAGTGGGTGCGCTGCGACACCCGCGCCCAGCGTTGCTGATCCGGCACAGCGCCTGCAGGCGGGACTGTCTTCGGGTGAGGCGGCCTTCGCCGCCGAGTTCTCCTCAACGCTCACCGGCGCGAGCTGGTACGACGTCCTGCACGCCGGTGCCGCGTCCTTTCGGTCGGCCGGTGGCAACCGGATCGCGGTCAGTACGCGCTTTCCGGGCGATCGCAGAACCAGCACGCAGACTGTTTCGGTGTCCATTGCCGACGACGGCACCATCAGCGGAACGGTGGACGACGGCCCGCGGCCGTTGTGGGCTCTCGACACCACCGACCTCACTTCGGCGAGACACGGGACGGTTCTGTCCGCTGGGCTGGACGCGGCCGCTCGGCGCACCTGGGCGGCTCGGCTCGACCGCGCGTCGGTCGCCGTCGCCAGCGCGGGCATCCTGACGGCCGCCAACAGCTGGGACGGCGGTCTGGTCGTCGAGATCCCCGCCGACGGGGCGGATTTCACTGCCGTCACCGCAAGCCCTGCCGATGACACCGCCGCCATCACCAGCTGCACCAGCGGCACGCCCCGGATCGTGGTCAACCCGGTGGCTTTCGCCCAAGGCGCCGACTGGCTCCAGGCGACGTTGACCCATGAGGCGGTACATGTCGCGACCGATTCCCCCTGCCATCAGGGCACCGGGTGGGTCGTGGAGGGCGTGGCAGAGTCGGTCGCGGCGATGACTGATGCTGCCACGGCGAAGACCGACACGGCCCTGGTTCGGGCTTACCTTCGTCGACATCGGATGCCGACGGCGCTGCCGCGCACGCTGTCGACCCCCACGGATTACGCCTTGGCGCAGGTGGCCGTCGACGCGGTCCGTTGGAGCTTGGACGATCGAGCCCCGGCGTTCATCGCCGCCGGCATTGATCGCGGTCTGAGCCCCAGCCAGACCGCGATGGCGACCGGCTTGTATCTGGCCGCGCTGCGCCGACTGCGCTGACTCAGCCGGCGAGAGCGGTATCGGCGCGGTGGGCGGCCAGAAAGTCCAGGGTCTCGCTAAAGATCTGTGCCCGGTCGTAGTCCATCGTGGCCACGTGGTAGGCGCGGGGCAGCACGCGCTCGATGATCACCTCGCTGGAGACGTGATCGCGAATGAAGTCCTTCGAGCTGTCGGGCACGACGTGGTCGACAGCCGAGCGGAACAGCAACAGCGGGCATTCGACCAGATCGAGGCACGCTCGCACGTCCACCCACATCTTCATCATCGATGCCGCAGCTCGGACAGGAGTGCGGTCGTAGGCGTGCTCGGTGACCTCGGGATCGGCAATGTCTGAGCCGATGGAGTCAACCGAGGCGAGCACATACTGGGCCAGCGTTGCGACGCGGTCCTTGGGGTAGCTCAGCACCGCAGGGTTGACCAGGATCAGCCCGGCCACCTGGTCGCGATGCCGCTCGGCCAACCGCAGGGCCAGCGCGCCGCCCATGCTCAGTCCGGCGACGAAGACCTGGTCGCATTCGGAGCTCAGCGCTTCGAACTCTCGCTCGACGCAGGCGTACCAGTCCTGCCAGCTGGTCCGATTCAGCTCCTGCCAGCTGGTGCCGTGTCCGGGCAGCCGCGGCAACGCGACGCGGTACCCGGCCTCGGCGGTCAGGCGGGCCCATTCCAACAGTGACCATGGTGAACCGGTGAATCCGTGGCAGAAGAGGACGCCGACCTTGCCGGAGCCGCCGAAGAAGGGTTGAGCTGTTTCGAGGACCTGCTGCGGGCTGGTCGTAGGACGCATGGCAGCATCGTAGGCTGTTGCCCCGTCAGGCGTGGTAGAGGGCTGGGAATGTACAACTTCTTCAAATATCTGCTCTTCCGTCCGGTGGTGAAATACCTGTTCCGGGCGACTCTCATCGGCGAGGATCACATCCCCGCGACCGGCGGGGCATTGTTGGCGTCCAACCACATCGCTGCGGGCGACACCTATGTGATGCCGGCGATGCTCAAGCGCGCGGTGACCTTTCCGGCGAAGGCAGAACTGTTCCAGGGCAATCGCGGGCTGGGTTCGAAGATCGTCGCCTGGTTCATGAAAGCGATCAAGCAGGTGCCGTTGGACCGTTCCGGCGGACGGGTCAGTCTCGAGGGGCTGCAGCCGGTGCTGGACGCGCTCACCGACGGTGGGCTGGTCGCCATCTACCCCGAGGGCACACGCTCGCCGGACGGGCGCCTGTACAAGGGTCACACCGGCGTGGCGCGGATGGCGCTGGCCGCCGGAGTGCCGGTGATCCCGGTCGCGGTCTTCGACACCCAGACGGTGAAGGGTCCGCTGGGGATCCCGTGGATTCGGCACCCCAAGGTGGTCATTGGTCAACCCATCGACTTCAGCGCGTATGCCGGTCTCCACGATGACCGGGCCGCGCTGCGTTGGGTGACCGACGAGGTGATGGCCGCGATTCAGGTGATCTCGGGTCAGACCTATGTCGAGGCCTATGGATCGTCGGTCAAGCGAGGCTCGCTGTCCGCGGCCGAGGCCGACGCCCGAGTGCGGGAGCGTCCAGGTCTGGGGGCCACGCCGCCGCAACTGCCGTCCGGCGGGTTATCCTGACCCGCGTGTCTGATCCATTCCCGTCGCTGACCGACCTGCATGCCCTTCCTTTGGCGCAGCAGCCGGTCTATCCCGACCCCGATGCGCTCGCATCCGTGGTCGGGCAGCTGCGGCGCCGTCCGCCGCTGGTCTTCGCTGGGGAATGCGACGAACTGCGCTCCCGCGTCGCCGAGGTTGCCGCCGGTCGCTCCTTCCTTCTGCAGGGCGGTGACTGCGCGGAGACCTTCGAGACGGTGACTGCTGCGAACATCCGCAACAAGCTGCGGGTGCTGCTCAGCATGGCCGTGGTCTTGACCTACGCCGCGCAGGTGCCCGTCCTCAAGGTCGGACGCATCGCCGGGCAGTACGCCAAGCCGCGCAGTCGTGACACTGAGGTGCGTGGCGGCGTGACGCTGCCCGCCTACCGCGGCGATGCCGTCAACGCGATCGGCTTCACCCCTGCAGAGCGGGTGCCCGATCCGAAGCGGTTGCTGGAGGTCTACAACCACTCGGCGGCGACGCTGAACTTGCTGCGCGCCTTCGTGACCGGTGGCTACGCCGATCTGCGCGCGATGCACTCCTGGAATGCCGACTTCGTGAACAACTCCAATGTGGAGTCCCGCTACGAGGATCTGGTCGGCGAGATCAGTCGCGCCTTGGCGTTCATGGTGGCCTGCGGTGTGGACAACGAGTCCTTCCGCACGGTCGACTTCTACTCCTCTCACGAGGCTTTGCTGCTGGAGTACGAGCACGCCTTGACTCGGATCGACTCCCGCACGTCCACGCCGTACAACACCAGCGCTCATCTGGTCTGGATCGGCGAGCGGACTCGCCAACTCGGCGGAGCTCATGTGGAGTACCTGCGGCATCTGCGCAATCCGATCGGTATCAAGCTCGGCCCGAACGTCACCGGAGCTGACGCTGTTGCTTTGATGGATCGTCTCGACCCCGAACAGGAGCCGGGCCGATTGACGGTGATCACTCGGATGGGCGCCGGTCAGATTCGCGAGAAGCTGCCGCCGATCATCGAGGCCGTCGAGGCCACCGGACGCAAGGTCGCCTGGGTCTGCGATCCGATGCACGGCAACACCTTCGAGACCGCCACCGGCTACAAGACCCGGGCCTTCAGTGAGGTGGCCGAGGAGGTCAACGGCTTCTTCGACGTCCATGAGGAGCTCGGCACCTGGCCGGGCGGTGTGCACGTGGAACTCACCGGTGACGACGTCACCGAGTGCGTCGGCGGCGTCGACGAGTTGGTCGAGGCCGATCTGGCCAACCGCTACGAGACCGCTTGTGATCCGCGACTCAACCGCAACCAGTCCCTTGAGCTGGCTTTCCTGATCGCTGAGCGCCTGACCAGCGGACGGATCAAGCGGGGCGGAGCTACCCCGGAGTTCCACCTCGAGGACTTCTGATCGCAGGGCAGCCCGGGTCGGGGCGCTTCGCCGTACGGTGAACCGTTCCGGCGCGCTTTGCCGTCCGCACTAGGGTGGCCGCTGGAACTTGAGAGGACCATTCCATGCGTCTTGCGCCCATCGCCGACCCCACCATCGATCTTCGTAGTGACACCATCACCCGCCCGACCGCAGGCATGCGGCGGGCGATGGTCGATGCGCCGGTCGGAGACGACGTCTACGGGGAGGATCCGAGCATCAGCCGGCTCGAGGCGCGGGTCGCCGAGCTGCTCGGCCAGGAGGCCGGGCTGTTCGTGCCGAGCGGATCGATGGGCAACCTGCTGGGGGTGTGGTCGCTGGTCGAGCCGGGGCAGGAGCTGCTCTGCGACGTGCAGGCGCACGTGGTGCGAGCCGAGCTCGGTGCGCATGCCGCACTCCACGGCATCACCACCCGCACCTGGGTCAGCCCGGACGGAGTGACCGACGCGGCCACGATCGACAAGCTGATCGCGCCGCCGACGCCGTATCTGGTGCACACCGCCGCGGTCGCGCTGGAGAACACCCACAACTTCGCTGGCGGCACCGTCCAGCCGCTCGACCATCTGCGAGAGGTTTCGGCGCTGTGCCGCAGCCGCGGCGTCGGCTTGCATCTGGACGGCGCTCGCCTGTGGAACGCGCATGTCGCGACCGGAGTGTCGCTGGCCGACTACGGTTCGCTGTTCGACACCGTCAACATCTGTTTCTCCAAGGGGCTGGGCGCTCCGGTGGGGTCGATGCTGGTGTCGCGGCGCGACGTGATCGACCGGGCCCGGGTGCAGCGCAAGCGTCTGGGCGGAGCGATGCGCCAGGCCGGGATTCTCGCTGCTGCCGCCGATTACGCCATCGACCATCAGCTGGCTCGGCTGGCCGACGATCACGCGAACGCCGCAGCCTTCGCCGCCGCGGTTGCCGCGGAGGTGCCGGCGGCCGTCACGGCGCCGCAGACCAATATCGTCGTCATCGACACCGGCTCAGCCGTGGCCGCGGACGTCGTCGCGGCAGCCGCCCAGGTCGGCGTCCGGATCTCCGCCCTCGACACCCGGACGGTGCGCGCGGTCACCTCCCTGGAAGTCACCGCCGAGCAGGCTCAGCAGGCAGGGCGCCTGGTGGGCGCGATCTTGGCGCAGGCGTAGCAGAGCACCGCCAGTCCGTCCGAGGGGCGGCCCGGCGCAGTCGATGTGACAGCATGTGAGCCGTGAAAGCCGCCGTCCTCGGTTCCCCGATCGCTCATTCGTTGTCGCCGGTGTTGCACCGTGCCGGGTACGCCGCCCTGGGCTTGACCGACTGGACCTACGACCGCTTCGAGCTGGTCGCCGATCAGCTGCCCGGCTTTGTAGCCGGGTTGGACGAGCAGTGGCGCGGGCTGAGCCTGACCATGCCGCTCAAGGTGGCCTGTCTGGAGGTGGCCGACGAGGTCACGCCGCTGGCCGCGCGTGCGGGGGCGGGCAACACCTTGGTGCGCACGGCGGCCGGCTGGCGCGCCGACAACACCGACATCCCCGGCCTGGTGGCCGCGCTGCGTCCGGCCTGGAAGGGCTGGACGCGCGCCGCCGTCCTCGGCGCCGGAGCGACCGCTCGCTCGTCGCTGCTGGCACTGGAGTCGCTCGGCGTCGAGCGCGTCACCGCCTACGCGCGACGCGCCGAGCAAGCCGACGACCTGGTCTGTTGGGCAGCGGCGGCTGCGCCGAGCCTGCAGGTTTCGGCGGCCGACCTCGCGACCTGGACGGCCGGCGAGGAGCCGGCTGTGCTGTCCACGCTGCCTGCCGGAGCGGCTGATCCGGCCGGGATCCGCCCCGGCGAGCGGCTGCTGTTCGACGCGGTCTACGCCGACTGGCCGACCTCGCTGGCGCGGGCCGCGTCCGCTGCCGGCTGGGAGGTGATCGGCGGCATCGAACTGCTCCTGGGCCAGGCGGCTTTGCAGTTCGAGCAGTTCACCGGCCAGACGCCGCCGGAACTGGCGATGCGCGCTGCTGCCGCTGCCGCGCTCAGCCGCAAGATCGTCCTGGTCGGCTTCATGGGTGCCGGCAAGACGACGGTCGGGCGATTGCTGGCCGCCCGGTTGGGCATGGACTTCATCGACGTGGACGAGGCCATCGTCGAACAGCAAGGACGCAGCATCCCCGAGATCTTCGCCGCAGAGGGGGAGGCCGGCTTTCGGGCCATCGAGGCGGCCACCATCGCCGAACTTCTCACCGGCGTCCCTGCGGTGATCGCCCTGGGCGGCGGTGCGTTGGGAACTGAAGCCACCCGACGTGCCCTGGGCAGTCACGAGGTCGTGTTGCTCGACATTCCGCTGGCCAAGGCGCGGGCCCGGATTGGGGACGACCCGGGCCGTCCGATGCTGGCGCGGGCCGACCTGGGTGAGCTGTACCAGGCCCGCCAGCAGTCCTATCGCGAAGCGGCGGTTCACGTCGTTGACGCGGCCGGTGAACCCGAAGTGGTCGCCACCGCGGCTCTCCGCGCGATTCGCGGCCGGCGGTAACCCGCGGCTCAACGCCTGGTCGGTGCTTCAGCTGGCGCCGGCGATCTCGACCAGACGGGTCGCTGCGGCCGACAACGGCGCAGCTGCCGCCCAGACGGCCCGCAGGGGGCGCTCCACCACCAGCCCGTCGACCATCACCGCGCGCAGCAGCCCGCTTTCGACCGCTGAACGCACCGCCAGTTCACTGAGCACCGCTGGGCCCGCTCCGGCGGCCACCGCCACCCGCACGGCCGCATTGCTGGACAGTTCCAGCGCGGGTTCGGCCAGCTCGACGTCGGCCACCGCCCGTTCGAAGCTCACCCGGGTGCCGCTGCCGGCCTCCCGCACGACCAGAGGCGTGCCGGCGAGTTCGCTCACGCTGATCGGACGGGTGCGTCGTGCCCACGGATGATCGGGCCAGACCACGACGACCAAGCGGTCGGTGGCGACGGTTCGTGCTGTCACCGGCACGGTGATGGTCTGGGGAAGGTCGGGGCTCTCCACGAAGCCGAGCACGTGTGGGGTGCCGATCAAGCGTCCGACCTCAGCGGAGTTGGCCACGGTGAGGGCGGCGTCGACCCCCGGGAGCTCCGCCCGCAGCTGCGTCAGCCAGCGGGGCAGCAGTTCCTCGGCGATGGTCTGGCTGGCGGCGACGTTCAGCGGATTCGCCGGCCCACGCCGCAACGCTGCGGCGCCGGCGACCAGGCGCTGATGGGCCTCGATGACTTCGCGGGCCCAGTCCACGATGATCGCGCCATCGGCGGTCAGGGCGCTGCCGCGGGTATCGCGGCGCAGCAGGGTCAGCCCCAGGCGGCGCTCCAGGCGGGCCAGCGAGCGGCTGGCATTGGGTTGGGCCAGTCCCAGAAGTCGGGCGGCGGCGCTGACGCTGCCGGCTTCGGCTGTGGCAACGAGAATCGCGAGGTCGACGACGGGCGGCAGGTCGTACGGGTACGCCTCAGGCATATCTCAAGTGTATGGCTGCTATATAGAAACGACCGCTAGTCGATATCCGTGATGAATAACTAGCCTGGCGAGGTGCCGCTGACCTCTGCTGATACCGCCACGAACCGCACCCCCGCCACCACGCCGGCCTCGCCCGGTTCGCTCCCGGGGCTGGTCGTCGCCGTCGCCGGGGCCGCGATCGCCATCGGCGTCAACCTGGTGCTTCCCGGTGTCAGCGCGATGCTGGTCGCCATCCTGCTCGGCGCGGTGCTGGCCAATGTGGTCGCGCCGCAGGGCCGCCTGTTCACGACGCTGCGTCCGGGGCTCGCCGTCGCGTCGCGGCGCCTCTTGCGCCTGGGCGTGGTGCTCCTCGGCCTGCAGCTGGTTCTCGGCGACATCCTGGCTCTCGGCTGGCCAGTGGTCGTCGGCGTCGTGGTCATCGTCGGCGGCACCATGGGCATCACCTTGCTGCTGGGCAAGGTCTTGAAGGTCGGCACCACCCAGACGCTGCTGATCGCCGGCGGCTTCTCCATCTGCGGTGCCGCGGCCGTCGCCGGCATCGACGGCGTCCTGGCCAAGCGCAAAGACGCCGAGGCCGCAACTGCGGTCGCACTGGTCGTCATCTTCGGCACCGTGATGATCGCCCTCATGCCCGCGTTGGCCAGCCTCTTCGGGCTGGACCCGCACACCGCCGGCGTCTGGACGGGCGCCTCCACCCATGAGGTGGCTCAGGTGGTGGCTGCGGCCGGCATCATCGGGCCGGACGCGCTCAAGGTGGCGGTTATCGTCAAGCTGGCCCGCGTGTTGATGCTCGCTCCGGTGCTGGCCGCGGTCTCGATCTGGCAGCGCCGCCAGGGGCTGGAGGCCGGCAGCAAGCGTCCGCCGCTGATCCCGCTGTTCGTGGCCGGCTTCATCGCGATGGTGGTGCTGCGCAGCAGCGGCATCGTCCCAACGGTGATCGTCGACGCCGCCAAGGTCGGCCAGAACTGGCTGCTTGCCGCAGCGATGTTCGCCCTGGGCACCTCGGTGCACTGGACGGTGCTCAAGACCTCCGGCAAGCGGCCGTTGCTGCTGGCCACTCTCGCCACCGTGGTGGTGCTGGTGATCGGCGGCGGTGTGGCCTGGCTGGGACGCTGAGCTCGCCGGCCAGCTCGGGGGTGCCCGCCTGCCGTCCGTCCGCGGGCCGCAGGCTTGCCACCCCTCGTCCATGGCACAGTTGACCCATGGACGTGCTGGTCATCAACGGACCCAATCTGAACTCCCTCGGCACCCGCGAACCCGAGATCTACGGCAGCACCACGCTGGCCGACATCGAGGCCGGAGCGGTGGCCCAAGGTCGGGCTGCCGGACTGAGCGTGGCCACCTTCCAGAGCAATCACGAGGGCGACATCGTCGATCGACTGCACACCGCCCGCGAGCAGGGCGTGCGGTTCGTGATCATCAACCCGGGGGCGTTCACCCACACCTCGGTCGCGATCCGTGACGCCTTCGCCGCTGTGGCGATTCCCTTCGTCGAGGTGCACATCTCGAACGTCCATGCGCGCGAGGAGTTCCGTCGGCACTCCTACCTGTCCGACATCGCCGTCGGCGTCCTGACCGGCTTCGGTGCCTACGGTTACCAGATGGCGATGAGCTTCGTCATCGATCGTCTCGGCAAGGAGTAGCGCCATGCAGTTGACCCACCTGGGCCATTCCGCCGTATTGGTGGAGACCTCGAACGCACGGGTGTTGATCGACCCCGGCAACTTCTCCAGCCAGTGGCACGACCTCACTGATCTGGATGCGATCCTGGTCACCCATCTGCACCCCGACCACATCGATCCGGCCCACGTGCCGGCGCTGATCGCGGCCAACCCGGGGGCCCGGGTGCTGGTCGAGCCGGGTGTCATCGACGCCTATCACCTTGAGCGTGCCGAACCGCTAGCCGCCGACACCGCGCTCGTCGTCGCACGACTGCGGGTGGAAGCGGTCGGGGGGCTGCATGCCGTGATCCATCGCGACATCCCGCAGATCGGCAATGTCGGTCTGGTGCTCAGCGCGGAGGGCGAACCCACCTTCTTCCATCCGGGCGACAGCCTGGCCGCGATTCCGTCCGGGGTGGACGTCGTCGGGGTGCCGGCCTACGGGCCATGGGCGGCGATGAAGGAGACCATCGACTTCGTCCGCGCGGTGGGCGCCCCGCTGGGCTTCTGTGTTCACGAGGGACTGTTGAACGAGCGCGGACACGCTCTGGTGTTCAGCCGCATCAACGAGATGACCACCACCCAGCTCAGCGACCTGCGCGGCGCGGCAGCGTGGACGCCGGCCTGATCACACCAGGATCAGAATGACCGTCGAGCCCTTCGGCTCCGACGAGCCGGCTCCCGGGTTGGTTCCCCACACCGTCTTGCCGAAGAAGTGCTTCTCGATGGTGACCTTGAACCCAGCGTCCTGGAGTGCCTTCTTCGCGTCGCTGGCGCTCATCCCGGACACTCCCGGCACCGCCACCATTTCCGGCCCCTTTGAGACCGTCAGAGTGATGGTCTCGCCCTTGGCGAGGCTGCCGCTCTTCGGGTCCTGCGAGACCACGCTTCCGGCCGGAATCTTCGAGCTGAACTGATCGTCCGGGGCGCGGGCGACCACCAGGCCGGCGTTCTCGTAGTAGCTCTTCGCGTCGTCGAAGGTCTTGCCGACCACGCTGACGATCTTTACCGGGGCCGGCCCCTTCGACACGTTCAGGTCCACCTGCGTGCCGGGCTTGACCATCTTTCCGGCGGCATAGGAGCCGCTGACGACGGTGCCGATGGCGATCTTCTCGTCCCATACCTCGGTGATCTTGCCGACGGCCAGATGGGCGTCGGTCAACGCCTGGGTGGCGTCGTCCACGGTCCGTCCAGCCAATGACGGCACGGCATAACGCTCCGGGCCCTTCGACAGATAGGCCGTGATCGAGCCGCCGTAGGCGATCCGATCGCCAGCGGACGGGTCGGTACGCACCACCTGACCGGACGGGACGGTTTCGGAGTAGTCGGCGCCGAAGGCCAACAGGAAGCCCTTTTTCGCAGCCAACTCCTGCGCCTGCGCCTGGGTCAGGTTGGTGAAGTCGGGCGTGGTGGTGAAACGCCCAGCGAGCAGATACCACGCACCGACACCGAGGATCAGGCTGAGCACGAGCACGACGATCACGCTGGTGCGGCCACGCCGACGACTGCGCGCGCGACGCTCCATCAGCGGCCGGGCTGACGGGCTGGGCAGGCCGTACAGCTGCTCCGGGCTCGCCGGTGACGGCGGGCCGTCGAGGGCTGCGCTCGGGTTGAAGACCAAGGTCGCGTTGCTGACCTGTTCGCGCACCGGCGCCGCCGCGGCGTAGAGCGGCACGGCCTCGGTGACCTGCTCGGCTGCGTCGACGGTCGCGGTCCGCAGCCGGGCGGCGAGCAGCGGGTCGGAGGTGACGCCGCGGGCCAGCGCATCGCGGACGGAGTGCAGCTGCTCCAGCAGCACCTTGGCATCGGCCGGACGATCGGCCGGCTGGCGCGCGGCGGCAGTCAGCACCAAGGCGTCGAGGTAGTCGGGGATCGCCGGGTGCCCATCGATCGTCGGCCCGACGGCCGACGGCGGCACGATCTCGTTGTGAACGTGGCTGTAGGCCACCTGGATCGGCGTCTCGCCGGTGTGCGGCTTACGTCCGGTCAACATCTCGTAGAGCACGACGCCGAGGGCGTAGACATCACAGCGGGTGTCGGCGTGGCCGTGGGTGACCAGTTCGGGGGCGATGTAGCTGACGGTGCCGATCAGCATGCCGTTGGCGGTCGCGGTGTGTGCGGTGACCGCGCGCGCCAGGCCGAAGTCGGCCACCTTGAGCTGGCCGCGGCGCGAGATCAGCACGTTCTCCGGCTTGAGGTCGCGGTGGATGATGCCGGCCTCGTGGGCCGCGGCGACGGCGGCGGCGACCTGGCTGATCAGGTCGACCGCGCGCAGCGGGGCCATCGGCGCGGTGCGAGTGATTTCGTGCCGCAGGGTCGAGCCCTCGACGTACTCCATCACGATGTAGGGCCGGTCGCCGTCCATGCCCTGATCGAAGACCGAGACCACATTGGGGTGAGACAACCGGGCGGCCGCGCGCGCCTCGCGATCGAAGCGGCTGACGAAGTCCGCATCACTGCCGAGGTTCTCGTGCATCACCTTGATCGCGACCGTGCGGGTGAGCCGCAGATCGTCTGCCAGATAGACCGTGGCCATGCCGCCGCGGGCGAGTTTTCGGGTGATCCGGTAGCGCGCGTCGACAACCCGCCCCACCAGGGGATCGGTGCTGTTCGTGTTCGTCATCGCGGTATGGGCTCCGGAACAGTTGGGGAAGGTGGACTTTTCCAGACCTTCGACGAATTGTAAGGCCCGCGCCAAGGGGCCCTTGCCGCGACCCGCCGCCCGGCTAGGCTGGCGATGTGACCGCGCTCCTGGGATTGGCCACGCGTCTGAGTCTGGCCAAGTTGATGTTCATCACTGATGCGCGCACGGCGACCGCAGACCTCGAGCGACTGGCCGCGGCGGCGTTCGCCGGCGGGGTGGACATCATCGAGCTGCGCGAGCGGCAGGCCGCAGTGGCGTTGCAGGCCACCGCGCTGGCCGCAGTCGAGAAGCAGGCCGGACGCCGCGGCCTGGCCAGCATCTACGGCTCCGCCGAAACTGCGGCGGCCGTCCGGGCCGATGTGGTGCATCTGTCCGCCCTCGACGGAGCCGCCGACCAGGCGCACGCGATGCTCGGACAGTGGGCGCTGGTCGGGCGGTCATGCCATTCGATCGCGCAGGTCGATGAGGCCGTCGCCGATGACGCCGTCGACTTCTTCTCGGTCAGCCCGGTCTTCAACTCGATCGGGGTCGGCGAAGCCGGCATCGAGCTGGTCGCCCATGCTGCTGCGGTTGCCCCGCAGGCTGGCGGAGCCAAGCCCTGGTTCGCCATCGGTGGGATCGGCCCGGACACGCTCGACCAGGTGTTCGCCGCGGGCGCCCGCCGCATCGGCCTGACGCGGGCGATCGCGCAGGCCGACGATCCGGCTGCGGCCGCGGCCGCCATCCGGGCGCGGCTGGACGAGTTGTGGCGTGATGATCCGGGACTGCAAGAGCGCGTGTTCGGCGCCTTCTAGGGTGCAGGGGCGGATCTAGGCCCCGTTCGTCGAACGGACGGCAGCGGCTCGGATTTCGGGCGCGTGTTAAGTTCCCAGATACGCCTCACCCCGCTCAAAAGAGGGGTGCGGGGTGGGGCCTCAGACTTCTCGCCGCCGAGCTCGGCGGCATTGGTTCAGCCGTCGACGCGCGGGAGTTGCCGATCGGGTGCAGGCTGCGGCAGGCTGGACGGGCATGATGAAGCACACGATGACGGTCGGGGTGTAGCCGAGGACACGACGGCATCACCTCTTGTTGTGCTGCCCGAGGACGGCCCGGAATAGCCGGGTGTCCAGCAACAGTCCTGGCTTTCTGCTCTTGTTGGGCGCAGCTAGCGCCAGAAACGGGAAATCATCGTGACCATCACCATCACCTCCTGCTCGCTCGAGAGTCGACGCGCCTGTGAGGAACTCATCCGCGACGCCTTCTGGGATCTGTACCGGCCCGGCTGCGTCGAGCATCTGATCGCGCACCAGGCGTGGCCAACGGCGTCGGTGGCGCTGCAGGCGTCCACCGCCGACGGCACGATCGTGGGCTGCCTCATCGGCACCACCGCCCACGTCGTTCGCGCCGACGGGTCCCAGCCCGTGCTCTATCTCGGGCCGCTCGCCGTCATCGGGCCATGGCAAGGCCGGGGTGTCGGCTCAGCGCTCATGCGGCAGGGCTTGGACGAGGCGACCGAACTCGGCTTCGATGCGGCGTTTCTGTTCGGAGACCCCGACTACTACCGGCGGTTCGGCTTCGAGCCGGCCGAACGACTCGCTGTGACCACAGCAGACGGCTACAGCTTCGACGCCTTTCAGGCCCGCCTGCTCGGCACCCCGTCGTGGCCGTCGGGTTCGGGCCGCCTGATCGAGGGCGAGGCCTTCGACATCGAGGCGGGCCGACTGAGCGCGTTCGACGCGCAGTTCCCGCCACGTGAAGCACACGTGCTTCCCGGGCAGTTCGGTCAGTAACCGATAGCCGGGCCGCGGCGGTCAGGCCTCGCGCTGAGTGGCGATCTCCACCAGCGTGGCCAGGCCGTCGCGGGCCGGTTCTGGGAGCCGGGCCGCAGCCAACTCCGCATGGGCGGACGCGGCACAGGCGGCGATCTCGTCCTCGGTCGCGGCCAACGCGCCCGCCTCCACGATGAGCTTCTGCGCCTGCCAGACCTCGTCGGCGGTGAGTGGGCGGCCGAGCAGACCATCGAGTGCCTCGGCGCGGCTCTTGGTCGCTCGGATCATCGCGTTGGCGATCAGGATGGTGAGTTTGCCTTCGCGCAGGTCATCGCCGGCCGGTTTGCCGGTGATCGACTCGTGCCCGAAGACGCCGAGGATGTCGTCGCGGAACTGGAAGCCGCGACCCAGCGGGGAGCCGATGCCGGCCAGGGCGTCCAGGAGTTCTGGCGATCCGCCGCCGAGTGCCGCCCCGATCTGCAGCGGACGGATGACGGTGTACCGGGCGGTCTTGAACTCCACCACGCGACGGATCTGGCTGAGCACCGACTCCGGATCGGTGCGCGCCTCCAGCGGCGGACGGGTCTGCGCGGTCACGTCCAGGAACTGGCCGGCGTTGACCTCCTCGCGCACCCGAGCAGCCAGCGGGAGCGCGGCCTGAAGGCGATCGGTGGGCGCCCCGCACTCGGCCAGCATCCGCTCCGACCAGAGCAGCAGCAGGTCGCCCAGCAGGATCGCCCCGGCCTGTCCGAATGCCTCGGCCGAGCCGCGGCGCTGCTCGTCTCGGTGCTGAGCGGCGAACTGGCGATGCGCGGCCGGAACACCGCGGCGGGTATCTGATCCGTCCATCACGTCGTCGTGGACCAGAGCGGCCACGTGCAGAAGATCCAGGCTCGCCGCCGCGCGGACGACCTCGTCGGGAACCTCGGTGCCGCCGGTGGCGGCCAGGTATCCCCAGCAGCAGAAGGCGGGCCGCAGGCGCTTGCCGCCGTCGGTGAAGGTTCGGGCCAAGTCGATCAGCACCGCGGTCTGAGGGCCGAGCTCGGCCAGATCCCTCGCTCGTCCGTCGAGGAACCAGCTGAGTTGAGCGCCGACGGCCGTTCGCAACGGTGCGGACAGCGGATCAGAAGGATTGAGCGTGACCACGGGCCGAAGCCTAGACCCCTGCCGCCTCCGGGCGGGTTTCCATGCTGTTGGCGGTCCTGACGGCGCGCGACGAGCGTGGTTTAGGCTTCCCCTCATGTCAGAAACGCGTGCGACCGTGGCCGAGCTGCTTGCCGGAGCCGACCACCCGACCATGTCGTTCGAGTTCTTTCCGCCCCGGGACGACACCGGGACCACGCAGTTGCTGGACGCGATCGCCGGGCTGCAGCCCTTGCGTCCGGACTTCGTCTCGGTGACCTACGGCGCCACCGGGTCCAGCCGCGAGCGCACGGTCGACGCCACCCGACTGATCAGCGAGCGCTCCGACGCGATCACCATGGGCCACCTCACCTGCGTCAGCCAGTCCACCGAAGAGCTGCGAGGGGCGATCGCGGCCTATGCCGAGGCCGGGGTGCGGCACATTCTTGCGGTGCGCGGCGATCCGCCGGGCGGCCCGACGGCACCGTGGCAGACCCATCCGGACGGCCTGGCCAACGCCACCGAACTGGTCCGCCTGGTGAAGGCCACCGGTGACTTCTGCGTCGGGGTGGGCGCCTTCCCTGACGGGCACCCCGATCGCCATGATCTCGACCTCGATGCGCGGCTGCTTGCCGAGAAGGAGCAGGCCGGCGCGGAGTTCGCGATCACCCAGCTGTTCTTCGATCCGGCCGCGTACTTCTCCTTGGTGGAGCGGGTGCGGCGGCTGGGCTGCGAGATCCCGATCATCGCCGGGATCATGCCGGTGACCAACATCAATCAGATCGAGCGCTTCGCAACCTTCTCCGGCGCGGACCTGCCGCGCGGCGTCGTCGCCCGTCTCCAGTCCGTCGCCGCTGATCCGGCAGCAGTTCGCGACGTCGGCGTGGAGATCGCCGTGGAGTTGTGTGACGCGCTGCTGGCCGGCGGCGCCCCGGGGCTGCAGTTCTTCACCCAGAACCGCTCGAAGGCGACAGGGGAGATCCTGCGAAGGCTGCGTGAGATTCCCCCTCATCGGGCGGGGGAGTGATCCCACCTGGCGTCCTCGTCGCGTGGACGACCAACGATCCGGCGGCAGCGGCGGACGTCCGGCTGGGCCCGGTCGATTCGGCCCGGCTGCTTGGCCTGGCGCCGCCCCAGCAAGCCGCGCTGCGGAACGGACGGGCGCTGCTCGGCCGACTCCTCGCCGAGCTGCTGGGTGCCGAAGCCCCGTCGGTGGATGCCACCAGCTGCCAACACTGCTCCGCGCCGCACGGCCCGGTGCGAGCTGGGTCCGCGCACGTGTCGGTCGCTTACGCCGGTCCGCTGGTCGCGGTCGCGGCCGGACGGCCCGATGCCTGCGCTGCCCTGGGGATCGACGTCGAACTCCTCACCGGTGATGTGGCGGCTCGGCCGCAGTTGTCCCGGTTCCTCGGTGTCGCGCCGGAGCTTGCCGTCCGCCGGTGGACGCAGGTCGAAGCCGTCCTGAAGGCCGACGGTCGTGGCCTGCGGGTGGATCCCGGTCACGTGCGGCTGGAGAATGGCGCGGCCTGGATCGGCGGTGAGACGACCGGCTACCGAGTTGCCGACGTCGACGGGCCTCGGGACGCGGCGATCAGCCTGGCCTGGGCGCCGGCAGCCGGCTGAGCTCAGCGCGTCCGTGGAAGCTGCGGCAGCTCGGACTGGAGCAGCCAGGCGTCCAGCATCGGGGACAGGCTCGCCCCGTGTACCTGTTCGGCCAGCTGGCGGAACTCGGCCGTGGTGGCGGTGCCATGACGGTGATCGGACGCCCAACGGTGCAAGACGGTGAAGAAGGCATCGTCGCCGATCGTCGTCCGCAGGGCATGCAGGGTGAGCGCCCCGCGCTTGTAGACCCGATCGTCGAACATGTCGTCCGGGCCGGGGTCGGCCAGCACCAGATCCTGCGGCAGACCGGCCAGCAGCTCCCAATGCCGCTCGGCCTGCTGCTGACAGCTCAGCGAGTCCGACTCCTGTGACCACAGCCATTCGGCGTAGCAGGCGAAGCCTTCGTTCAGCCAGATGTCCGGCCAGGCGACCAAGCCCACGCTGTTGCCGAACCACTGATGGGCAAGCTCATGAGCGACCAGCCGATGCAGCGCACCGCTGCCGTCGAGATGGTTCGAGCCGAAGACCGCCATGCCTTGGCCCTCCAGCGGGATCTCCAAGGCGTCGTCGGTGACGACGACGTCGTAGCGCTGCAGCGGGTAGGGGCCGAAGCTGCGCTCGAACAGGGCCATCATGGCGCCGAGCTGGGACAACTCGGCGTGCACAGCCGTCGCGCGATGAGCGGGGTAATGCACGGCGCCGGGAACCGCAGCCAGCCGCCTCGCCTCGCTGCGGTAGCGCCCGATGTGGACGGCGACCAGATAGGTCGCGGTGGGAACCTCCTCGACGAAGGTCCAGCGGCAGGTGCCCGAGCGTGTCGTCCGGTCGGTCAGCACGCCGGGGGCGACCACGGTGTAGCCGTCCTCGCAGGTCAGATCGACGGTGTAGGTGGCCCGATCGCCGACCCGGTCATTGCACGGGTACCAGGTGGGAGCGCCGACCGGCTGCGAGCCGACCAGGACCCCGTCGGCCAGCTCTTCCCAGCCGACCCGGCCCCAGCGCGAGTTTCGGGGCTGCGGACGTCCGGAGTAGCGCACACTGACCTCGAAGTGCTCCCCGGCAGCGATCGTGCGGGCCGGGATGATGTGCAACTTTCGGGCGCCCTGGCGGAAGCGAGTGCGCTTCTCGCCGGACAGCCGCACCTTCGAAGCGGACAACCCGACCAGATCGAGATGAATCTCGCTGAGTGGGGCCAGCGCCTCCAACTGGATCACCGCCTCGGCGTCCAGGCGGTTGGTGGCGACCTTGTACTGCAGCCTCAGGTCGTAGTGCTGGGCATGGAGTGCGGCATCTCCGCTCGTGGGAGCGTACGGGTCGGCCTTCACGATGTCGCCTGATAGGTGCGAACCTTCACCGCTCGCCACGGACCGATCGGGTTGCCACTCCAGCGGCTCCCGACCGGCACGGTCTCGCCGCGCATCACCAGGGAGGCCGGACCGATGGTGGCGTGTGCGCCCAGGGTCGAACCCGGCAGCGCGATGCTGTGCGGTCCCAAGGTCGCGCCCTGCTCGATGGTGACCCGATCCATGCTCATGATTCGATCATGGAACAGGTGGGTCTGCACAACGCACCCCCGGTTCACGGTGGCACCGTCGCCGAGAGTGACCAGGTCCGGCTCCGGGAGCCAGTAGGTCTCACACCACACCCCGGTGCCGACGGTGACGCCCAGGCTTCGCAGCCACCAGGTCAGTGCCGGGCTTCCGGCGGCGAGGTTCGCGAACCACGGACCTGCGACCATCTCCGTGAAGGTGTCTGCGACCTCGGTGCGCCACACGAAGCTCGACCACAGGGGATGCTCTCCGGGGCGAATCGGGCCCACCACCAGCCACTTCACGGTGGTAGTGATCAGCGCCGCTGCCAGGGCGGCGGTCACCATCACCAGCCCGGACGCGAGCAGAGCCACCAGCGGCCCGTAGGCGTCGGTCAGCGCCGCCAGACCCATCAGCACGCCGAGCCCGACTCCGGTGGTGGTGACCACGGCGAACAGCCGGCACGCCTCCCAGATGGCGCGCGCCCACTGCAGTGCTCGCCGTGGTCGATAGGTGCGTTCCAGATCGCCGTCCACGACCTGGCGGCGCAGCCGAACCGGCGGCGAGCCGAGCCACGACGAGCCCGGCTTGGCTTTGACCGGTGCCACCGAGAGCACCGCAACCAGGCCGTCCTTGGGGACGGTGTGCCCGGGTCCGGCCAGCCCGGAGTTGCCGAGGAAGGCGCGCTTGCCGATCGACACCGGGCCGATGCGCATCCAGCCATCATGCAACTCATATGACGCGACCATGGTGTCGTCGGCGAGGAAGGCGCCGTCCTCGATGGTGGTCAGGCTCGGCAGCAGCACCACGGTCGAAGCCTCGACCCGCTTGCCCACCCGGGCGCCGAGCAGACGCAGCCATACCGGCGTCGCCAAGCTGGCGTAGAGCGGGAACAGCTGAGTGCGGGCGGCGTCGAGAAGCCGCTCGGTGGTCCAGACCTGCCAGCCGACCCGGCTGCGGACCGGATAGGTGCCCGGCTTCAGCCCGATCGAAAGCAGCCGCACCCCGATGACGACGGCGGTGGCCAACGCCAGGCCGCTGACCAGTGTTGCCGGCACCAGCCACAGCAGCGCGCGCCCGGCAGCATCGGCCAGGGTTGGCGCGCCATGCACGGCGAACGCCAGGATCAGCCCACCTAAAGAGAAGGCGGCAATCGGGAGCAGGCCGAGCAGTGCCGAGGACACGGCGAACGCCGCGAACCACGCCGGGCGGTGCACCGGACGGTCCTGCGGCCAGTTGCGGCTCGGTTCGCCCGCCCTGGTCGCCGGAGACCCCGCCCACAGCTGGCCCGAGCGGACTCGCCCGAAGACCGCCGAGCCCGGCGCGACTTCCGCGTCCGGGTCGATGCGGGCGCCGGGAGCCAAGGTGCTGCGCGCTCCGACGGTGGCGTGATCGCCGATCGTGATCGCGCCGATCCGGACGGTGTCGCCGTCGATCCAGTAGCCGGCCAGGTCCACCTCCGGTTCAACGGCAGCGCCGTCGCCGATGGTGAGCATGCCGGTCACCGGCGGCACGGTGTGCAGGTCGACATCTCGCCCGATCCTGGCGCCGAGCGCGCGGGCATAGAAGCTGACCCAGGGCGCGCCGGCGAGGCTCACCGGGTCGACGTGGTGCGCGATCTGCTCGGCCAGCCACAGCCGCAGATGCACCCAGCCGCCGCGCGGGTAGTCGCCGGGTTGCAGCCCGCCGAGCAGCAGCCGCGCCGATCCGGCAGCGATCGACATCCGCCCGAGCGGGGTGGCCAGCACGATCAACAAAGCCAGCACCACCCAGCCGTTGACCAGCGGGACGGCCGGAAGGTCGAGTCCGACCGCGTGCAGCAGCCAGCCGGCTGTCAGCAGATAGCTCAACCAGCGTGCGCCGGAGAAGGTGAACAGCACCACCATGGAGGCCACCTGGGTGATGCGGGTGAACAGCGGGAGCGGGCGTGCGGTGCTGAAGCTGTGCGCGGTCGGCTCGGCGCTGTCGATCTCGCCGAGAGCCGATGCCATCGCCGCCAGGCGCGGGTGGTCATAGACATCGGCCACGCTGAACTCGGGCGCCCGGGTGCGGATCAGCGAAACCAGCTGGGCTGCGGCCAGCGAACCGCCGCCGAGGGCGAAGAAGTCGGCGTGGCTGTCGGGGACGGCGGTGCCGAGGACGGCCTGCCATTGTTCGACCAGCCAGGCCTGGGTGCCGATGAAGGTGGCGCCGCCGGCGCGTTCGGCCATCAACTCGGGCAGCGGCCAGGGCAGTGCCCGGCGATCGACCTTGCCCGAGGTCATCGTCGGCAGCGCATCGACCACAGCCAGGATCGGGATCAGCGGCGCCGGGAGTTGTTCGCTCAGCCGCGCCCGGGCCGCCGAACGGTCGAAGTCGGTCGCCGCCACGAGGTAGCCGACCAGCAGCGCCACTCCCGCATCGGTGTGGCGGACGGCGACCGCGGCAGCGTCCACGCCGGGCAGCGCGTTGAGTGCGGCCTCGATCTCACCGAGTTCGATCCGGCGTCCGCCGACCTTGACCTGGTCGTCGGCACGTCCGTGGAAGGAGAGCCCCTCGGGCTCGAGAGCCACCAGATCTCCGGTGCGATAGGCGCGTTGCCACCCCACGGTGGCCAGCGGCGCATAGGCGAGCGCGTCCTTGGACGGGTCGAGGTAGCGAGCCAGTCCGACCCCGCCGATGACCAGCTCGCCGGTGGTACCCGGCGGCACCGGGACGCCGTCCGCGTCGACAACGGCGACGCTCCAACCGGGCAGCGGCAGACCGATCAGGATCTCGGGGCCGCCGGTCAGCCGGATCGCCGTCGCGACCACGGTTGCCTCGGTGGGGCCGTAGGTGTTCCAGACCTCACGGCCCTCCACGACCACCCGGGCGGCCAGTTCGACCGGACAGGCCTCGCCTCCGAAGATCAGCAGCCGGACCTGCTCCAGGGCTTCGGTCGGCCACAACGAGGCCAGCGTCGGCACGGTCGAGACCACGGTGATGCGCTTGCGCACCAGCCAACCGCCCAGGTCGGCGCCGCTGCGCACCAGGGAGCGTGGCGCCGGCACCAGACATGCTCCGGAGCGCCAGGCCAGCCACATCTCCTCGCAGGACGCGTCGAAAGCTACCGAGAGCCCGGCCAATACCCGATCACCCGGGCCCAGGGGCGACTCCGAGCAGAACAGCTCCGCCTCGGCATCGACGAAGGCCGCGGCGCTGCGGTGACTCACCGCGACGCCCTTGGGGACTCCGGTGGAGCCGGAGGTGAAGATGATCCAGGCATCGTCGTCCAGGCCGGGCGATGCGGCGGTGTCGACCGGGGCGAGACCGGGCTCGGGTTCCCGCAGCGATCGGTAGCCGCGGCGGTCGATGACGCCGGCGACGGCGGCCTCCCCGAAGACCAGCGCTGCGCGTTCCTCGGGGTCGTCGGCGTCCACCGGGACGTAGG
This sequence comes from Propionicimonas sp., assembly GCA_036788135.1. Taxonomy (GTDB): domain Bacteria; phylum Actinomycetota; class Actinomycetes; order Propionibacteriales; family Propionibacteriaceae; genus Propionicimonas. The sequence continues at coordinate 267,528 of DAIQNZ010000001.1, read as the reverse complement.
CGGCTCCGGCGACGAGCACGGTCAGGATGGCTTGGTAGAGCTCGCGTGAGCCGGACGGCAGCCGGACGCCGACGCGATCGCCGCGTCGCACTCCCGCCTGGTGCAGCGCCTGGGAGCCGGCCTCCACCTCAGCGAGGAGTTCGGCGTAGCTGACCACTCCGTGCGGGTCTTCGATGGCCGAGGAGTCGGGGAAGCGCGCGGCCGTCGCACGCACGATGTCCACCAGCGTGCGCGCCGGCGTGGCTTCGGCCCTGCGATCGATCACCGAGGCCGCCGGCTGGTCGCGCTGCGTCATGGTCAGACGCTAAATCATCAGGGTGAACGATCCGTGAAAACTGGGACGGACCGGTCACAGGCGAGCCAGGCTCAGGGACGCCAGACGCCTTCTTCGTCCAGGTCGATGGTCACCAGGCGCTGCGTCGGCCGGGTGAGCGCGACGTAGAGCACGCGCTCGCCGCCGGGTGATTCGGTCACGATCTGGTCGGGCGAGATCACCACCACGGCGTCGTACTCCAGGCCCTTGGCGTTGAGCGGGGTCAAGAAGCTGATCCGTGCGGGGTTCGCGGTCACGATCGGCAACCCAGCCTCGATCAGCTCGGGCAGCCGCGAGGGTGCTGCAATGACTCCGATGGTGCCCTCGACCTGATCGATCAGATCGGCCAGCACCTGCTCGAGCCGATCAGGCAGTACGTCCGACTCGGTGCGCAACAGCAGCGGCTCGACGCCGGTGGTGCGTACCGCGTGCGGGAGATCGGCAGCGGGGTAGTTGCGGCGCACCACCTCGGCGGCCAGGTCGAAGACCTCTGCCGGGCTGCGATAGTTGGTGCTCAGCCGGAAGGTGCGATTCGGCGCTCGTCCGATCAGGTCGTCCAGCGCGTGCTGCGCCTCGTCCAGATCCGGCCAGGAACTCTGTGCCGGATCGCCGACGATGGTCCAGCTGGCTTCCGCACCGCGGCGACGCAGCATCCGCCACTGCAGCGGAGACAGATCCTGGGCCTCGTCGACCAACACGTGGGCGAAGGTGTCGTAGGGATCGGCGTCCGGGTCGATCTCCCGGCGGTGGCTGAGCAGATCGGCGGTCGTGACCAGCTCGCTCATCTCGGTGCCGTCGGGCAGGAAGATCAGCTGCTCCTCCGGCTCGTCGGGCTGCACCGGCCCGAGGATGTCGAGCAGTTCGTCCAACAGGGCGACGTCGGCCACCGACCAGTCGGAGGAGTCGAAGGATGCGGCCAGCGCAGCCTGCTCCTGCCGGTTCAACACGCCGTCGGCGACGGTGGCGACGACCTGCGGATCGGCCAGCCGGCGCAAGACGTCGGCCGCCTCCAGATCGGGCCACCAGGCGTTGAGGAACATCCGGTAGCTCGCCGAGTCGGTGACGAACTCGCTGAACAGGTCGAAATCGAGATCGAGTTCGGGCGGACGCTTGGCGTACAAGGTCTCGAGCACCGCCGTCTGCGCCTGAGCCCGGCCACGGTTCACCTTGGTTCGGGCCAGCACATCGCGGCGAATCCGCGCCAGCTGCTCGCTGCGCAGCCGGAAAGGCTCTCCCTTCACCGTGACCAGCAGCTCCGGATCGTCGGTGAACGGCAGGTTCACCAGGCGCTTCAACACGGTGACCATCCGCAGGCTGCCCTTCACCGCTGCGGCGGCGGCAGTGTCGATCCGGGAGGCGACCAGGTCGAGCGCGTCGACGGCCACGCCGCCGATGGGACGCAGAGTCACCGAGTCCTCGCCCAGGCTGGGCAGCACCCGTTCGATGTAGTTCATGAACAGGCCGGACGGGCCCACGACCAGGATGCCGCCGCGTTCGAACCGGCGGCGGTTGGAGTACAGCAGGTAGGCGGCGCGGTGCAGGGCCACGACGGTCTTGCCGGTGCCCGGGCCGCCGGCGATGACGGTGACGCCGCGGTAGTCGGCGCGGATGGCCTCGTCCTGCTCGGCCTGGATGGTGGCGACGATGTCGCGCATCTTGGGTCCGCGGGCGCGCTTGAGGGCCGCCATCAAAGCGCCTTCGCCGATCACCGGCAGGTCGGCCGGAGCGCTGGAGGAGTCGAGAAGATCATCTTCGATGCCGATGACCTTGTCATTGCGGCAGCGCAGGACGCGGCGGCGGACGACGTCCATCGGATTGGACGCGGTCGCCCGGTAGAAGGGCTCGGCCGCGCGGGCGCGCCAGTCGATCACCAGCGGCTCGTACTCCTCGTCGCGCACGCCGAGGCGTCCGATGTAGCGGACCTCGCCGTCGTTGTGGTCAAGGCGGCCGAAGACCAGGCCTTCGTGTTCGGCATCGAGTTCGGCCAATCGCCGGGCGGCCTGGAAGGCGAAGGCATCACGCTCGAACAGGGCGGTGCCGTCTTCCTCCCGCATCCAGGTTTGCCGGTCGGAGCGGTAGATCTTCTGGCCCTCGCTGGCAACCTTCTTGGCCGACTTGGTGGCCTTCTTCAGGTGCTTGTAAACCAGATCTACGTGGGCTTGCTCGATCGCGAGTTCGCGCTCGAGCGCCGAGGGGTTCGGCGCAGCTGAATCCACTAGTCGTCCTTCTGCAAAGTGTGCGACGGACCAGTTTACGCCGTTCCGGCCTTCTGTGGAGTGGCTGCCTGCGCGAAATTCCGATGCCGGTGCGCAGCCCCTGGTCAGCGCGCGGGGGTGTCGGTGCTCAGTCGCTTGACGCCGAGAGCCGCCACCAGGCCGACATGCCCGACCACGGTGTAGATGACCAGTGCCGCGCCGACCCCGTCGAGCTGCGGCAGGTGGTGCCAGGCGAAGAGATCGCTCAGGGTGCCCACGATCACGAAGGTCGCCACGCAAGCGAGCACCGTCACCCAGTCGTAGCCGCGCCGAGCACCGAGGACGGCTCCGGCGGCGGCGATGGCGAACGGCGCCACCGTGCCGGCGTACAGCAGCATCAGATTGCGGCGATCTTCGGGGCTGACCGGCATCGGGACCAGGGCGAGGGCCAGCCAGCCGAGGTAGAGTGCCAGCACGCATACGACGTACGGCCAGGTGCTGATGACGCGCTTCATGGATCCCCTCGACACGGTGAACGTGTGCGTAGGGTACGCGCCCGGCGCCGTGGTGCAGTGCTGATTTGAGGCGTTCGGCTCGATTGGCGTACCCTTGACCCTTGCACGACCTGTGCTCACAGGCGCGTGCGCCCACACAAGCTCAGCGATTGGGAGTAATGGCGAAGAAGGAAGGCGCCCTCGAACTCGAGGGAACGGTGGTCGAAGCACTGCCGAATGCCATGTTCCGGGTGGAACTGGCCAACGGTCACAAGGTGCTGGCAACCATCAGCGGCAAGATGCGGCAGCACTACATCCGCATCATTCCTGCTGACCGTGTCGTCGTCGAACTGTCTCCCTACGACCTGACCCGTGGACGCATCGTCTTCCGGCATCGGTAACGCAACACCCGCAAGAATCCACCACCAGCCAAGCTCGGGGGCATCCCTGTGCTCGGCGCCTAGTCAGAAAGTTGCTCGATGAAGGTTCAGCCGAGCGTCAAGAAGATTTGCGACAAGTGCAAGGTGATCCGCCGGCACGGTCGCGTGATGGTGATCTGCGACAACCCGCGCCACAAGCAGCGCCAGGGCTGAGCTTCGGCTCAACCGGGCCCCGCTAGCGCGGGACGCGGAAACACCCGGCCTTCGGGCCAGCTCAACAACTGAATACTCCGCGAGGAGACCGGACCCGCGAGGGTCCGATCGCGGCGTCAGCCGCACAACACACAGCAACGTGATCGCAACTGCCAGACCTTGTCTTGCAGGCCACCCCCGGACGAAGGCCGGGGCCCACACCATTTGGGTGAGGGGACGCATCACGCCAGACACCTTCGCGAGTCGGGTGAAACCGGCTCGGTACCTGAAAGGTCAGTGCACATGGCACGCCTCATCGGGGTCGATCTGCCGCGCGAGAAGCGCCTCGAGATCGCCCTCACCTACATCTACGGCATCGGCCGTACCCGCGCCAAGGAGACCCTGGCGGCCACTGGCATCAGTGGCGACATCCGTGTCCACGAACTCACCGACGACCATCTCGTTGCGCTTCGCGATTACATCGAGGCGAACTTCGAGACCGAGGGTGACCTGCGCCGCAGCGTCGCCGCCGACATCCGTCGCAAGATCGAGATCGGCTCTTACCAGGGCCGTCGTCATCGCATGGGCCTTCCGGTCCGCGGTCAGCGCACCCGGACGAACGCCCGTACCCGCAAGGGCAAGAAGAAGGCTGTCGCCGGCAAGAAGAAGGCCCGCTGATAGCGGCCCCGGACACGAGATAACCAGGAGTAACTGAATTGGCTACTGCAGGCCGCAGTGCGAGCGCCAAGAACGCCAAGAGCAAGGTGCGTCGCAAGGAAAAGAAGAACGTCGTCGCCGGTCAGGCGCACATCAAGAGCACGTTCAACAACACGATCATCTCGATCACCGATCCCACCGGTGCGGTGATCTCATGGGCCTCTGCCGGCACCGTCGGCTTCAAGGGTTCGCGCAAGTCCACCCCCTTCGCCGCACAGATGGCTGCCGAGGCCGCTGGCCGTCGCGCCATGGAGCACGGCATGAAGCGGGTCGACGTCTTCGTCAAGGGTCCCGGTTCCGGTCGTGAGACCGCGATCCGTTCGCTGGGTGCCGTCGGTCTGGAGATCGGTCCGATCTCCGATGTGACCCCGGTGCCGCACAACGGTTGCCGTCCGCCCAAGCGCCGTCGCGTCTGAGCCCCGAGCCGAAGAGGAGATAAGAAATGGCCCGTTACACCGGCCCCATCACCAAGAAGTCCCGCCGGCTCGGCACCGATCTGGTTGGCAATGACAAGGCTTTCGAGCACCGTCCGTACCCGCCGGGTATGCACGGCCGTGGCCGCACCAAGGAGAGCGAGTACCTGCTTCAGCTCAAGGAGAAGCAGAAGGCTCGTTTCGCCTACGGCGTCCTGGAGAAGCAGTTCCGTCGCTACTACGAAGAGGCCGTGCGTCTGTCCGGCAAGACCGGTGACAACCTGCTGATCATCCTGGAGTCCCGCCTCGACAACGTGATCTACCGGGCAGGCTTCGCCTCGACCCGGCGTCAGGCCCGTCAGCTGGTCGTGCACGGTCACTTCCTGGTCAACGGCCACAAGGTCAACGTGCCCAGCTACCGGGTGAGCGCCTACGACATCATCGATGTCCGGCCGAAGTCGATGGAGCTCACTCCGCTGGTGATCGCGCGGGAGACCTTCAACGATCAGGTCGTTCCGGGTTGGCTGACCTCCCGTCCGAACAAGGGACGGATCCTGGTGCACCAGCTCCCGGTCCGCGAGCAGATCAGCATCGACGTCACCGAACAGCTGATCGTCGAGCTGTACTCCAAGTAAGAGCCCTGGTTCTCCTCCCTGCCTCGTGGTGGGGAGGAGAACCGGTATCAAGCCCGAATCCCGTCGCTCAGAGCGTGCGGCGGAACTAATCACCGTCAAATAGTGGGCGGTGGAGAGGAAAGAACATGCTCATCGCACAGCGTCCGATCCTGACTGAGGAGGTCGTCGACGAGTTCCGTTCGCGGTTCGTCATCGAGCCCCTGGAGCCCGGCTTCGGCTACACCCTCGGCAACTCGCTGCGTCGCACCCTGCTGTCGTCCATCCCGGGCGCTTCGGTCACCAGCGTGAAGATCGAGGGCAACCAGCACGAGTTCTCCACGCTGCCCGGCGTGGTCGAGGACGTCACCGAGATCATCCTCAACCTGAAGGGCCTGGTGCTCTCCAGCGAAGAGGACGAGCCGGTGGTCATGTACCTGCGCAAGTCCGGCGCCGGCGCGGTCACCGCTGCCGACATCGCGCCGCCGGCCGGCGTCGAGGTGCACAACCCGGAGATGCACATCGCCACCCTGAACGACGAGGGTCGCATCGAGATGGAACTGGTCGTCGAGCGTGGCCGTGGCTACGTTTCGGCTTCGCAGAACAACAACCCGGACGCCGAGATCGGCCGCATCCCGGTGGACTCCATCTACTCCCCGGTGCTCAAGGTCACCTACAAGGTCGAGGCCACTCGTGTTGAGCAGCGCACCGACTTCGACAAGCTGATCGTCGACGTCGAGACCAAGCCGTCGATCAAGCCGCGTGACGCGGTGGCTTCGGCGGGCAAGACGCTGGTGGAGCTGTTCGGGCTCGCCCGTGAGCTCAACGCCGACGCTGAGGGCATCGAGATCGGCCCCTCGCCGGTCGACGAGCAGCTGGCCGCCGACCTGGCTCTGCCGGTCGAAGACCTCAAGCTGACTCAGCGCAGCTACAACTGCCTCAAGCGCGAGGGCATCCACACCGTCAGCGAGCTGGTCTCCCGCACCGAGCAGGACCTGCTGGACATCCGCAACTTCGGGTCGAAGTCGATCGAAGAGGTCAAGCTTCGCCTGCAGGAGATGGGTCTTTCGCTGAAGGACAGCTCCCCGCGGTTCGACCCGCTGAGCGCTCTGGCCAACTACGACAGTGACGTCGACTACGACGACACGTACTGATCAGGAGATAGACGACAATGCCCAAGCCGACCAAGGGCCCCCGTTTCGGCGGTAGCCCGGCCCACCAGCGGATCATCTTGGCCAATCTGGCCACGCAGCTGTTCCAGCACGGCAAGATCACGACCACCGAGGCCAAGGCCAAGCGCGTCCAGCCGCTCGCTGAGCGCCTGATCAGCAAGGCCAAGCGCGGCGATCTGCACAATCGCCGTCAGGTGCTGCAGACCGTCAAGGATCCGGCCGTCGTGCGGGTGCTCTTCGACGACATCGCTCCGGCCGTGGCCGAGCGCGAGGGTGGCTACACCCGGATCACCAAGATCGGGCCGCGCAAGGGCGACAACGCCCCGATGGCCGTGATCGAGGTCGTCACCGAGTCCGTCGAGGATTCCCGCAAGGCCAAGGCCAAGGGCGCCGGCAAGCCGGCTGCCAAGAAGGCCCCGGCGAAGAAGGCTCCGGCCAAGAAGGTTGAGGAGCCGGCTGCTGAGGCCGCCGCCGAGGCCGTCGAGGCGGAGGCCACCGAAGCTGTCGAGGTCGCCGAGACCGAGGCTGTGGAGGAGAAGGCCGAGACCACCGAGGCCTGAGTCAGCGACTCTTTACGATCGCCCGTCCCCGTCCGGGGGCGGGCGATCGTTGTTTGTGGGTGGTGCCTCTGCGGGCCGACTTCCATTCCCGTGCGGTCGAGGCTGTCATAGCGATGGTGGGTGGCGCGCTCGCCTCGGGTCCGTCGATGAATCAGCGACTGCGTTGTGCTCGTCGTGCGTCCGAACGAGCCAGCGAGCCCTGCTTACCCTTCAGCGCCGAGTCGCTGCCACCGAGTCCCCGACGTCGAAGGCCCCGGCAACTGCGGGGGAGTGAGTTGCCGGGGCCTTCGACGAGCGAGGAAAGCAGGGACGCGCGTCAGGCGCAGCCCCACGGCCGGGTGCCGCGCTTGGCGTAGAGCCGGTTCGCGACGGTGATCTGCTCGGCCTTGCTGGCCTTGTGCGGGTAGGACGCGAAGTCGCGTCCGCCGTTCGCCCGCCAGGTCCCCAACGCGAACTGCAGGCCGCCGTAGTAGCCGTTGTGGGTGTTGATGTGCCAGTTGCCGCCGGATTCGCAGCGAGCGATCTTGTTCCACATCTTCAGCCGAGCCAGGTTGAGGGCCTTGCCCTTGGTTCCGACCGAGACCACCTTGGTCACCGGCTGCACCAGCACCGTCTCGGTGACCAGCTGCTTTACCGTCACCTTCCCGTTCACCGTGGTGATGGTGTACGTGCGCTCGGCCGAGCCATTCGCCCCTGGCGCGATCACCGTGTTGGTGCCGCGGCGCTTCTTGGGGTTCTTCTGCTTCACCACCGGAGCCGGAATTGACTCGGTGCGGGTGACCGTCCGCACGCTGATCCGCTTGACCACGATCTTCAGGTTCTTGGTGATCTTCGTCGTCAGCGCCGGGCGCACCACATCGGACGGGCCGAGGGTGATGCCACGGATCGCCAGCAGACTGGCGACGTCGGCGGCGTGCGTGCGGGTGCGCTTGAGCTTGCCAGCACCCACCTTGAGCCGGATCTTGGTCAGGGTCGGGTTCAGCACCGGCACGAAGGCGTCGGCCGCGGCGGTCGGGGCCGGGGTGGGGCTCGGGGTCGGGTCGGCGGCCGCTTCGGCTGCGCTGCCGGCAAGCAGCGACAGACTCAGGGCTGCCACAGCAAGGGACTTCAACATGGCTTCCTCCTTGGCGGAGTGAGTCGGCGATAGGGGGATCGTTGTGCAGGAGGCAAGGCTCCAGCGTGGCCGCGGCTGTCCGCGGTCTTGGTCAGTGCTGGGTCAGGCGCAGCTCCATGGCCGGGTGCCCGCCTTGGCGTAGTAGCGGTTCGCGACCGTGATCTGTTCAGCGCGGCTCGCCTGGTGCGGGTAGGCCGCGAAGTCGCGACCGCCGTTGGCCCGCCAGGAGGCGAGGTTGAACTGCAGCCCGCCGTAGTAGCCGTTCCCGGTGTTGATGTGCCAGTTACCGCCGGATTCGCACCTGGCGATCCGGTCCCACATGGCCGCCCGGGCAAGGTTGATGCCGACCCCGTTCGATGAGGTCTTGGTGCCCACCTCGATGGTCGCCGCGGTGGGCTTGTTCAGCACCACCTCTTTGAGGATGACCTTCTTGGTCACCTTCCCGTTGATCATGGTGATCTGGTAGGTGCGGGTGGCTCGGCCGTCTTTGCCCGCGACGATCGTGTGCGACTCTCCGGCCCACAGGCTGGAGTTCTTCTTCTTGTTCACGGTGTAGCTGACGCCCTCGGTGACGGTCTTGCTGGTCACCTCGACGCGGTCGAGGACGATCTTCTCTCCCGCGGTCAGGTAGGCGTCCGTGCTCGGTGAGACCAGGTCGTCGCTGTCAGCGCTGACGCCGCGCTGGCTGAGCAGATCGGCGACGGTGTTGGCATTGGTCGTGATGGTCTGGGGCTTGGCGCCGCCGACGCTGAGGCTGATCTTCTTCGGCGTGCTGACCTCGACCGACAGCCCGGCGCGGGGAAGCTGAGTGTTCAACGGGACCGAGCTCCACACGGCGGCCGGGTCGGTGATGCTCTGGCTGCGCAGGGCCTCCTCGAGAGTTCCAGCGACGGTGACGAAGCTACGCGGCTTACCGTCGAGGGTGAGGTTGACCTGTTTGGCATAGCTGACGGCGATGTTCTGTCCATCGGCGACGGTGGCGTCGAGAGCGGGGCTGACGATGTCGTTCGAGCCAAGGGTGATGCCGTTGGCGTTGAGAACGTCTGCCACAGTCACGGCGAAGGCGCTACCGCTGGCGGGCTGACCATCAATGGTCAGCTGCACATCCTTGTGCAGGGCTGCGGCTGTCGTCGTGCCACCGGCCACGAGGGCTACGCCCAACGCGGCGGCAGTGATGATCTTCTTCAAGGCGGCGGTTTCCTGTGGTTTGGCAATACTTTCCTGAGAACAGGGTGCCTGATCCTGAGAAGCGGGTCAAGTTCTCTCAGGAAACTCGCCTCGCCGGAGGCAGCAAAACGCGCCGCCCGAACCAGTCGGACGGCGCGTTTCGGAGGAGCTGCTCAGAGGATGTCGGCGGCCTTGGCCTTGGCCAGACGCTCGGAGACGTCGGCCCAGTTGACCACGTTCCACCAGGCCTTCACGTAGTCGGCCTTCACGTTCTTGTACTGCAGGTAGAAGGCGTGCTCCCACATGTCGAGCTGCAGGACGGGCAACTGGCCGACCGGCACGCTGTTCTGCTGGTCGTAGAGCTGGTTGATGTTCAGCCGCTTGCCGAGCGGGTCCCAGACCAGCAGTGCCCAGCCCGAGCCCTGCAGGGAGTTTGCCGCCGCCTCGAACTGGCCCTTGAAGCCGGCGAACGTGCCGAAGAACTCATCGATCGCCGCGGCGACCTCGCCGTCCGGCTGGCCGCCGCCGTCCGGCGACATGTTCTTCCAGAAGACCGAGTGGTTGATGTGGCCGCCCAGGTGGAAGGCCAGGTCCTTCTCCAACTTCGGAACCGCGGCGAAGTCACCCTTGTCGCGGGCCTCCGCGAGCTTCTCCAAGGCGGTGTTCGCGCCGGCCACGTAGGCGGCGTGGTGCTTGGAGTGGTGCAGCTCCATGATCTCGCCCGAGATCGCCGGAGCGAGATCGCCGTAGTCGTAATCGAGATCAGGCAGGGTGTAAGTCATCAGGAATTTCCCTTCGTAGCGGTCGTCCAATCACTTACCCCCAACCGGGGTCTGGACGCCACTATTCCGCGCGCGTCGGTGAAGCAATTGCTGCGCCGACGAACTGCGCCCTCCGTCCGGTGCGGCGCAGAAGGCGCAGCAGCGGAGCGCCCAACACCGCGATGAGTACGGCATTGGTGATCGCGCGGCCCAGATTCCAGCCCATCGACGTGGCCAGGTTGAACAGGACGAATCGGTGCAGATTCGCCAACGGACCCGCCTGCGGATCGAAAGACAGTTGGGTGCCATCGCCGAGCGCGAACGGCCAGAAGGAGAAATCCATCAGCCACCCGTAGGCGAACGCCGAGACCACGCCGTAGCCGGCCAGGACGGCCAGCTCGGCCTTGCCTCGTGCTCGCGGCAGGAGGCCGGCAAAGGCGCCGACGAAGCCGGCAGCCAGCATCTGATATGGCAGCCAGGGGCCCACGCCGGAGGTGATCAATGCCGAGGTGAATAAGGTGACCGCGCCGAGGGCGAAGCCGAAGCCGGCGCCATACGCCCGTCCGGCCAAGATGATGAGGAAGAAGATCAGCTCGAAGCCGGCCGTCCCCGCGCTCAGCGGACGCAGCACTGTGCCAACGGCGGCCAGCACGCCGAGCATGGCCAGGGACCTCGCGTCCAGGTGCCCGGCCGACAGCTCGGAGAACACCACGGCGAGCACCAACGGCAGCACGACAGCGAAGACCAACGGAGCCAAGGACGACGACATGCCCGAGGTCGGGGTCAGGAACAGCGGCCAGCTGAAGGCGACCCCGCCCACGATCAACGCAAGCACCATCGAGAAGCTGAGCCGTGCCGAACTGCCGCCAGACCAGTTCGCTGTGATCGGCGGGCTTGCCAGCGGACGTGCGGCACTCATGCCAACCACCGGGCCACATCGGCGACGGTGAGCACCGCGGCTGGCGCGAACACTTTGGCCATCTGCGGCGCGTAGGCCACCGACGACGTCAGCAGGCTGGCGGAATCGCCTTCTGCGATGATCTCGCCGTCGGCCATCAGCAAGGCGCGATCCCCGATGGCAGCGGCGAACTCGACGTCGTGGGTGCTGACCAGGACGGCCAACCCGGCGCGAGAAAGCTCCGCGATCACGGCGGCGAGCTCGGCTTTGGCGGCGTAGTCCAGACCACGGGTCGGTTCGTCGAGCAGCACGACCTGCGGCTCGGCGCTGAGTTGGATCGCCAGCACCAGGCTCAGTCGCTGGCCCTCCGAAAGGTCGCGGGGATCGCGTTCGGGCTCGACACTGACACCCAGTCGAGCCAGCAATGCCGCGGTCGTCCCGGCCGGTGCCGCGGCGTCGCGGTCGGCGAGTTCGCATTCGGCCCCGACGCTGGGCAGATACAGCAGGTCCGCTGCGGTCTGCGGCACCAAGGTGGCCAGGCGCCGAGCGTCGGAGGCTGACAGCCCAGAGGGGTCCACGCCGGCAACCGACACCTCGCCGGCATGGGTCAGTGCGCCCTGAAGCGCCCACAGCAAGGACGACTTGCCGGAACCGTTGCGCCCCAGAAGCGTGGTCACGGTGCCGCGATGCAACTCCAGATCGACACCGGCGACGGCCCTGAGCGCCCCATAGCGAACCTCGACCCCGCGGGCAACCAGAGCCGTCTCACCCGGCACGGCGGTGATCCGTGGGGCGGGAGCGGGAAGCAGCCCCTCCGAAAGCGCCCGGCGGCGGGCATCGCGCACGCTGAGCGGAACAGTCGGCCAGCCCAAGGTGTGGGCCAGTTCGGCCAGCGGCGGGGCAATATTCGAGCCGGCGAGCACTTCGGCGGGAGGACCGACCGTGACACCGCCATCACCTGGCAACCACAGCACCGCATCCGCAGCGTGCATCACCCGCTCCAGGCGATGCTCGGCCAGCACCACGGTGAGGCCGACCTCGTGGACCAAGGTGGTGATCGCGGCCAGCACGTCCGCGGCAGCTGTGGGATCCAAAGCGGAAGTCGGCTCGTCCAGCACCAGCACCTGTGGCCGGGCAGCCAGGACCGCAGCGATCGCCACCCGCTGCTGTTGCCCCCCGGACAGGTCGGCCAACGGACGGTGGCGCAGCTCGGCGATCCCCATCAGGTCGAGCGTCTCTTCGACGCGCTTGCGCATCGCGACCGGGTCGACTCCCAGCTGCTCCATGCCGTAAGCGACTTCTTCGGCCACCGTGTCGGTGACGAAACCGCGCAGTGGGTCCTGGCCGACATAGCCGACCACTTCTGCCAGATCGCGCGGACGGAACCGTGCGGTGTCGCGCCCGGCGACCAGCACGCGTCCGGCCAGGACACCGCCGGTGAAGTGGGGCACCAGGCCGTTGATCGCGCTCAGCAGCGTCGACTTTCCTGACCCCGTGCCGCCGATGACCAGGCACAGGTCACCCTCTGCGATGTGGAAGCTCACGTCGTCGAGCACCGGGACCGTAGCCCCGGGGTAGCCGAAACTGACCCGATCGAAGGTGATCATGCCCACTCCGGCTGCGGACGGGGGCTGCGCACCCGCCGGTCGCTCCGGGCCGCATCGGGAACGCGTGCGCTCCGGTCCCTGGTGAAGGGGAGCGGCGCCAACGCCAGCGCGATGACCACGAGCATGGGCAGGCTCAGCTGTGGCCAGGTCAACGGGTCGGTGCTGGGCAGCAGGGCCTCTGGCTGCAGCATTGCGCCCCACCACGGGTCGAGGCTCGAAGCGTCGAGAGAGCCGATACCGAGAATGATCGCCGCAGCGAGCGCGCCGGACATCGTGACCATCGTGTCTTGCCACCGCCAGGGGTGCGGGCGGTACCGAGTGACGGCCAGCCGAGTGCCGGCCCGGCGCAGGCCCCAGCCGGTTCCGGCGAGGCCGGCGACCATGATCAGGGCCGCCGCAACGGGCGTGCTCGTGCTGAGGAGGAGAAAGCCGCCGATGGTGGCCACCATCGCTGAGATGGTCATCACTGCCAGCGCTCCGCGGGCCGGCCGTCCGCTGGTGCGAGCGAAGCCACGGGCCTCCATCCCGGCGGCCAATGACAGCGAACGCTCGATGGCGTCCGCCAGCACCGACAAGGCGATCGGCCCGATCGCGGCCAGGCCGCGTCGCACCTCTCCACGCAGGCGACGGGCACGCCGGACGCGCTGGCCGCTTTCGATCAGCTGCGGAGCGACGCTGAGCGCGACCACGACCGAGGTGGAGATCTCGTACAGCGCCGGCGGAACCGAACGCAGTGCCTGACGAGGGCTGGCCAGTGCATTTGCCGCGCCAACGCACAGCAGCATCACGGCCAGCCGCATCGCCTGGTACGTGGTGGCGGCGAGCGCCTCGGCGGTGACCGATCCGCCGAGGGTGATGCCCGCCGCCCACGCCGGCAGCGGGATCGACGGGAGCGCGAAGAGCACCGTCTCACCCGCCTTGGCGCCGATCAATAGTTCAAAGAACACCCGCATGGCGATCACGAAGCCGGCCAGCGCCAGGTAGGCGCGGACCGATCGGGCCCAGGGCGCGTCCGTCCGTCGAGCCAGGACGACCACGATCATGGCCAGCCCGACCAGGGCGAGCAGCAGGGGGTTGGTGGTGCCGCTGACGGCGACCCCCATGCCGATCGCCCAGGCCCACCAGGCCAGCGGGTGCAGTGATCTCAGGGTTTCCGCCCCCTCCACAACCACCAGGCGCCGGCCCCGGCGCCGCCGGCGACCACCACGACTCCGGTGATGATCAGCGGGAGCGGTGAGCTCGGCTCACCGGTCCCGCTATCGGTGGTCGCCTCGGGGGCGGCGACCACCGCGGGGGTGGGGACGGCGGACGCGGAAGCCTCAGCGCTGGGGGTCACCGACGGGCTGGGGGCGCTCTTGGTCGCCGTCGGCTTGGCCGACGCACTCGACGTCGCCGATGCCGTCGCATTCGACGAGGTCGAAGCCGTTGCGCGGGGCTTGCTCGCGGACGGCTTCGGCGTGGCGGTGGCAACCGCCGGGTTCTTCGGCGGGGTCACACCCGGCCCACTGGCCGCGTCGCTGAGGTTGACGTAATGCCAGCCCTCGGCATTGCCCTTGGTCGGGTGATAGGCGTTCGAGCCGGCGTTGGAGTACGCCCAACCCGAATAGCTGCCGTCGGACGTGCGGGTCGCCTGCCAGTACGACCAATAGGACTTCTGGATGTTTGGGGCGGTCGGCTTGGCGTCGATCTTGGTAATGAAGCCGTTGTTGAGCGTCGGCGCGAAGCCCGCGCTGCGCAGGGCCGCCGTCCCGGTGCTGAAACTGGTCGCGCAGCTGGTCTTGACCCCGCCGCCCAGGGAACCGTAATCGACGACCACCCACACCCCATTGCAGGCGCTGTAGGTGGCAGCCTGCGCCGAGGGGGCCGCCCCCACCCAGCCAAGGGTGAAGGCAGCCGCCAGGAGCGTGAGAAGTAGGCGCTTGATCACGCCGCGATCTTCTTCGTCGCGGCTGAGGTCTTGGTGACCGAGACCAGCCCGATCTCGGACACTTTCACCCGCACCTGAATGCGCTTTGCCTTGTCGGACGTCGTGAGCGTGTAGCTGGCGGTGGTCGCCCCCTTGATCGCCTTGCCATTGCGCAGCCACTGGTAGCTCACCGACGCGCTCTTTGCGACCTTCGGAGCCCAGGTGGGGAGCTTGGCGGTGAGGGTCGAGCCGACCTTCTTGGTGCCGGCGATGGTCGGCTTGGCCGCCTTCGTGAAGTGCCGCAGCTTGTAGCTGAAGGTCGACCATGCCTTGCCGGTCAGCAGGAACGATGCGTCGAAGGTCGCCATCAGATCGGCGTCAGCCGTGGTGCCTGGGAAGCCACCGTTGGAGAGTTGCTTCTTGGTGAGCCACTTGTAGGCCGCGGCTGAGGCTGCACTCAGCTTGAGGCTCTTGGCAGTCGACGCCTTCACGGTCGTGAAGGCTGAGGCCATCAGCGCGGTCGAGTCGACCGGCGAGTACGCCGCCCACGATCCGTCCTTGAGCTGGGTCTTCTTGGCCCAGCCGGCGGCTGCCTTGACCTGGCTGGCGTACGTGGTCTTGCCCACGAGGTCGAGCGCCTGAATCGCCATAGCGGTGGAGTCGGGGTCTGCATAGAACGTCCCGCCGTAGCTGTAGCCGAAGGCGCCGGCGTCAGCGCCACTGGTGGTCTGCCCGGCGAGCAGGCCCTTCACCAGGCTGGACGGAACGGCGGCATCGGCGCGCTTGAGCGCGATGATCGCCAGCGCCTGCCCGTAGGCGTAGCTGTAGGTCTGTCCATCGGCGACGCTGGTCTGGATGGTCTGGACGAGGTTGACGCCGCCGAACTTCTTCGGGTTCAGGTGCATCGCATCGACCAGGATGGTCAGGTAGGGCGCCACCGTGGGCTTCGCGGCGACCGCAGCGGCTGCTCCGGTGCGGAGGTCGGCAACCCGGGTACGCAAGGTCGCTGCGGTGGAGTTCGTCGACAAGGCTGCCAGACCGGTGGCGTTGTAGATCTTGTAGACATAGCCGTCGTCGGCGGTTGCCGGGTTGCCGGCGAGCCATGAGGCGGCCCGAGCCGGACGGCTGGCCGTGGCGGCAGCAACGACCTTGGCGGGCAGCGGAGCTGCCTGGGAGGGTGCGGCGGGCAGGAAGCCGAGGAGGCCGATTGCTGCCGCAGTCCCGACGGCGAGCAACCGTTTGTTGAGGGAGAACATCCGAGTCCTTTCGTGCGGGCACGTGGTGAACAGGCCTGCATATCGCACGAAAGCCGGCTCGCCCGCGTGCCACGACGGGTTGTTGATGAGCCCAGAACCAGGCAGGCATTCCGGCTTCGTCGCGTGAGCGACGTCACGGTTGCGGGTCAGTCCCGGATTTGCACCGGGTTCCCCTGCAAAGTTCAGGTGCGCACACTCTAGCCCAGCTCAGGCTCGAATCAGGCTGTCCAGACCAGGACGTCCATCAGACGGCCCGCACCGTCGCTTCTGCTGAGACTGTGCATGGCGCGGGTGCGCGCCACTGTGGCTACTCTTCGCCGGACTTGTCTGGATTGACCAGGCCTTTCACCGCGTCAGTCGCGCCGGTGACCAGGTGCTGCGCTGCGTCGGGCAGGCGTGCTGCCGCCTCCGTGATGGTGGAGCCTGCCTCGGCGGCCAAACGCTGGGCGCTGTCGGGAAGATCGCGGGCGAACGCGGTCACGGCCGACACCGAGTCGTCAGCCAGGTGCTGGGCATTCTCGGGAAGGTCGTCGGCGAGTTCCTTGGCCTTGTCGAAGGCGCGCTCGGCCAGGTCTTGAGCCTGCTCGCCGAGACGCTTGGCCGTGCCGGCCATCTCGTCGAAGAAGCCGGATGCGTTGGGGTTAGTCATGGCCACCTCGCTGTGGGTTGAATGCGTGACTCAACCCTAGGCTGATGGACGCACCTCGAACAGGCGGAAACCCTTCGCGCTGGCCACCCGCTCGCAGCGGTAGCCCTCAGCGATCAACCACGCCTGCAGCGAGTCGGCACCGAGGTTCTTGCCGACCACCAGGCGGGCCACGCCGTTGGGTGCCAGCCGTGGCAGCCAGCCGAGCAGCAGTTCGTGGAGCGCGGCCTTTCCGATGCGAATGGGCGGATTCGACCAGATCTGGTCATAGCGAACGTCGGGGTCGACATGCTCGGGCCGGAGTGCCCGCACACGATCGCTGACTCCGTGGGCTGCAGCATTTGTCGCCACGAGTTCGAGAGCGCGCTGGTTGACGTCGACCGCATCGACGGTGGCCTCGGGACAGGCCGTGGCCAGGGCGATCGCGAGCACGCCGTACCCGCAGCCGAGATCGAGCAGGTGGACTGGGCCCTGAGGTGGGGCGGACTCGCGCAGGAGTACCGCGGTGCCGAGGTCAAGACCATCGGCTGAGAAGACGCCGGCGGCCGTGGTGAAGGTCCAGTCGGTGTCCCAGAACCGCATGCTGACCTCGCGGCGATTCTCTGCGCCCGTGGGGGTGTGGAAGTAGTGGCTCAACCTTCGGCTCCTTCGCAGCTGATGTCGCGACGGGCGCGGGCCTGCTCGGCGCGCGCCGCGAGCTGATCGTCCGGCGGGTAGCCGACCTCTTCGAGGACCAGTCCGCAGGCGGGCATCACGGTCACTTCGCCGCTGCGGGCCGTCCGGTCGAGCAGGCCGACCAACCAGTCGGCATCGCGGCGACCCGTGCCGACGTCGACCAGCCCGCCGACCAACGAACGCACCATCGAATGGCAGAAGGCATCGGCCTCCACCTCCACCTCGACTCTCCCGTCGGGAAGACGGACGGCCTGGAGTTGCTGCAAGGTTCGGATCGTGGTCGCGCCTTCACGAGCCTTGCAGAAGGCGGCGAAGTCGTGCAGCCCGATCAGGCTGCCCGCCACGGCGTTGACCGCGTCCACCTCGAACCGGCCGCGGATGGCGGCGGTGGTGAAGCGATCCAGCGGGTCGAGGATGCGGTCGCTGAGTCGGTAGGCATAGCGCCGCCAGATCGCGGAGAATCGGGCATCGAACCCCGGCGGGGCAATCGTCACGCGGCGGACGGCGACATCGGGGGGAAGCGCACGCCGCAGTCGGCGCGCCAACGTGTCTGCCACCGTTGACGGCTCGGGAAGGTCGAGATCGAGGTGGGCAACCTGGCCGCGCGCATGCACGCCGGCGTCGGTGCGGCCGGCGCAGGTGAGGACGGGCACCTCATCCAATCGCAGGACGCGGCCGATCCAGGACTCCAGCTCGCCTTGGACCGTGCGCAGCCCGGTCTGGCCCGCCCAGCCGTGGAAGCCGGAGCCGTCGTAGGCGATATCGAGGCGGAAGCGGGTCATCGGCGGCCGTAGCTGAGGTCATAGATGGTGCGGCCGGCGTCGATGCCGCGCTGCTCGTACTTGGTGATCGGACGCCCGGCGAATCGCGGTGCCCAATCGCGGTGGAGGTTGCGCAGGCCCGGGGCAGCGTCGAGGGTTTCACGCATCGCGTCGGCGTAATCGGACCAGTCGGTGGCCAGGCGCCAGACGCCGTCAGCGGTGAGGCGCGAAGCGACCAGGGCGGCGAAATCCGCGCTCACTAAGCGGCGCTTGTGGTGGCGCGCTTTGTGCCACGGATCCGGGAAGAAGGTCCACAGCTCGCTGATCGAGGCTTCGTCGAAGACGGTGGCCAGTGCTTGTGCTCCATCGGCCACGACCAGTCGCACGTTGCTCACGCGGTGGCGGGCGAGGCGCCCCAAAGTGGAGGCGACGGCGGGAGTGAAGACCTCGAAGGCCACCAGGTTGGCTTCGGGTTCAGCCTCGGCGAGCGCTGTGATGGCGTGTCCGATGCCGGAACCGATCTCCACCTTCAGCGGCGCTTGTCGTCCGAAGGCGGACGTCCAGTCGACCCGGGCGTCGCTGGCCACCGAGGTCTGACGCTCTCCCGCGGGCAGCTCGATCACCCAGTCACCATGGTGGGCGTCCCAGGCGCGCTGTTGCGACTCATTCATCCGGGCCGAGCGGCGGACATAGCTCACCACATCGCGGTGGATGCGTTCGGCCGTTGGCATGACCGTCATCTTAGGCAGCAGGGCTTGTGGTCACAGATTCGGCATCAGGACTCGGGCGTGGTTCCCGCCGAGGCGGTGGTGTCGCCGGTCCACAGCGGCGGCACCGGAACGTCGAGCCAGGCGCTGGCCGGTTCGACCGGCTTCGACTCACCTGGGCCCGGCCTCTTGGCGAGGACGGGGAGGTGGAGCGCAACGACGGCGACGATCAGGGCCACGGTGATCGGCACCAGCATCCACGCGCTGATCGCCATGCTGGGTGCCAGCGTCACGGCGAAGCCGAAGACGGCCAGGCCGATCGTCGTCGATCCGGTGA
Organism: Propionicimonas sp.; assembly: GCA_036788135.1. Classification (GTDB taxonomy): domain Bacteria; phylum Actinomycetota; class Actinomycetes; order Propionibacteriales; family Propionibacteriaceae; genus Propionicimonas. Next base: position 248,646 of record DAIQNZ010000001.1, on the reverse strand, counting down.
TGGCGTGGGCGGTGCGGCCTTTTCGGGACGTGCAGGCGTTCTCGGCGTCGCTGGACGCCGAGCGCTGGCGGGCGCTCTCACGAGGGGGCACCGGCTGGCGGAAGCCGGGGATCACCAAATCAGGATAGCGAACGTCGTTCACGACCGCGCGGAGGTGAGAGTCCGGGCGCGCTGCTGATCCGGCCGAGGGGGTCTTCAGGGGCGAGCCCGGGGCGATTTCGCTTCGGGTGGCGCGGCCGATGGGCTTGGATGGAGGCGTGAAAACCCTGCTGAACATCATCTGGCTGGTCTTCGGCGGCCTGTGGCTGGCCCTCGGTTACCTCCTGGCCGGCATCGTGGCGTGCATCTTCATCATCACGATTCCCTTCGGGATCGCGTCCTTCCGGATGGCGGGTTATGCGCTGTGGCCGTTCGGCCGGTCGGTGGTCAGCAAGCCGGGCGCCGGCGTCGGCTCGGCCATCGGCAATGTCATCTGGTTCCTGATCGCCGGCCTGTGGCTGGCCATCGGGCACATCACCACCGCCGTCGCTCAGGCGATCACGATCATCGGCATCCCGCTCGCGATCGCGAACGTGAAGATGATTCCGGTGACGTGCTTCCCGTTCGGCAAGGAGATTGTCGACGATCAGATGCTGCGGCCGGAGATGCGCGCGCTTTACCACGTGTAGCCAGAAGCCGGCCCCAGCCGGGGCTTCGGTTAGGCGACCTGCGGCCACCCGCGCTGCGGATGGCGGGCGCCGTCCTGGTTGGCCCGGGAACACGACCCGGGCCTAGGCTGGGCCGGTGGGCTTCAGCCTTGATCTCTTTCTCACCACCGTGGTGACGCTGTTCGTCATTGTCGATCCGCCCGGTCTGCTCCCCGTTTTTCTGGCGTTGACTGCGCATATGGATCGGCGCGTCCGTCGGCGTGCCGCGAACCGCGCTGCCGCCGTCGGGTTCGGCGTCATCGCGGTCTTCGCCGTCTTCGGACGCCAGATCCTGGACTACCTGCAGGTGTCGGTACCGGCAATGTCGGTCTCCGGCGGCCTGTTGTTGTTGCTGGTAGCGCTCGAGCTGTTGATGGGCAAGGGCGACGATCCCACCTCACATGAGGGTGTGAACGTCGCGGTGGTCCCCTTGGGCACGCCGCTGCTCGCCGGCCCGGGGGCGATCGTGGCCACGATGCTCGCCGTCCAGCGGCAACCCACCGTCGTGGGCTACCTCACCGTCCTGGCCGCTTTGGTCATCGTGATGGTGCTGGTGTGGGCGTTCATGTACTTCGCCGATTTCATCCGCGCCGTGCTGCGCGAGTCGGGCACGGTGCTGGCCTCGCGGATCGCGGGTCTGCTGCTGAGCGCGATCGCCGTTCAGATGGTCGCCGACGGCATCTTCGGGTTCATCGCGGCGCACTGACCCGCCGTCGTCAGGACGCCGGGGTGCAGCCGTCCACTCCGCAGGCCGGGTTGTCGCCCGTCGAGGCCAGCGTGATCAGCGGCTGTGGGTTCAGCTCCCGCCAAATCTGATCGAGCGCCTGGGTGAAGGCTTCGGTGGGCTGAGCGCCGGAGATGCCGTACTTATCCTCGAAGACGAAGGTCGGGACGGCGTGGATGCCCAGTCGGCCGGCCTGAGCGATGTCGTCGGCGACCTCGGCGTCCAGCTCCGCTGAGTCAAGGGCTGCTCTCGCCTCGGCCTCGGGGAGTCCGGCCTGGGTCGCGAGCGCGGTGAGGGAGTCTGCGTCCCAGATGGAAGAGCCCTCGGCGAAGTGCGCGGTGAACAGCGCCTTCTTCAGCCGCCAGCTGGTCTCCCCGGTCGGGTCGCTGTGCTGAGCAAGGTGCAGGAGCCGATGCGCGCGCCGGGAGTTGGCAACCGCGAGCCCGGCGAAATCGAAGGGCAGGCCGTCGGCAGCTCCAACTTCGGCGACCTGCTGCACCATGGCTGCGGCGCGGCTGGGGTCAAGGCCCTTGCTGGCCGCCAGGTAGTCGATCTCGCTGCCGGTGTAGGACTCGGGCAAGCTCGGATCGAGCTGGAAGGAGCGCAGCCGTACCGAGACGTCGGCCTTGTGCTCGAAGGCGTCCAGCGCCTCCTGGAAGCGGTTCAGCCCGATGTAGCACCACGGGCAGGCGATATCTGACCAGATCTCGATCTTCACGCTGGCGCAACGCCATGGCGCCGCCAGAGATTCCCTCCTAACATCGCGGCATGATCGGACCCATCGACGAAGTCGTGATTGACTGCGCTGACCCCGGCCCGCTGGCGACCTTCTGGGCCGGCGTGCTGGGCGGTGAACCGATCCAACGCGATCCAGCATGGTGGTACCTGCGTCCGCCAGGGTGGACGCAACTGTCCTTCCAACGGGTGCCCGAGCCCAAACGGGTCAAGAATCGCGTCCATCTGGACGTGCGCGTCACCGACCTCGCGCAGGCGACCCACGCCGCGCTCGCCCTCGGTGCCCGGACGCTCGGAGAGCCGCATCACGACCGGGCCGGCAGCTTCCAGGTGCTGCTCGACCCTGAGGGCAATGAGTGGTGTGTGGTGAAGCCGGCGAGCGCGTGAGGTCCGCCGACGCAGTTCGGCGCCGCCGGCCAGAGCCGACAGCGCCGAATGCGGGTGACGCCGAACCTCAGCCGGCGACCTTGGCGTACTTCTCGGTCAGGTTCGACGGCAGCAGCTCATAGCCGTGGAACTCGCGGGTGAAACTGCCCGAGCCGTGGGCGATCCCGCGCAGATCGATGGCGTAACGAGCCAGCTCCAGCTGCGGCACCAGCGCCCGGATGATCGCCTTGCGGCCCTCGGAGTCGGTGCCGAGCAGCTGGCCGCGGCGTCCGGTCAGGTCGTTCATGACTGCACCGAGGTACTCCTCGCCGACCGTCACCGTCACCAGATCAAGCGGTTCCAGCAGAGCCACGGTCTTGGCGTTGGCCGCTTCCTTCAGGGCCAGCGAGCCGGCCAGCTGGAACGCCATGTCGGAGGAATCGACCGAGTGTGACTTGCCGTCGAAGAGGGTCACCCGGACGTCCACCATCGGGAAACCGGCCAGGACGCCCTTCTCCAGCTGGGTCTTCACGCCCTTTTCGACGCTGGGAATGAACTGCCGCGGCACCGCTCCGCCGACGACCTTGTCGACGAACTCGAAGCCGGCGCCACGGGGCAGCGGCTCGATCTCGATATTGCACACGGCGTACTGCCCATGCCCGCCGGATTGCTTCACGTGCCGCCCCAGCGCGGTCGCCTTGGTGATGAAGGTCTCGCGCAGCGGGATCTTCAGATCCTCCTGCTCGACCTTCACCCCGTAGCGCTCGGTCAGCCGGGCGAGCAGCAGGTCGGCATGCGCCTGGCCGGTCGTCCACAGCACCAGTTGGTCATTGCCGCCACGATCCAGCCGGACGGTAGTGTCCTCGACGGCCAAGCGCTGCAAGGCTCCGGCGAGCTTGTCCTCGTCGTTGCGGGTGGCTGCGCGGATCGCCAACGGCAGCAGCGGCTCGGGCAACTGCCACGATGTCACCAGGGCGGGGCGATCCTTGGCGGAAAGAGTGTCGCCGGTCTCTGCTGTGGTCAGCTTCGGCAGCATCACGATTTCGCCGGCGATGGCTTGGCTGCGCGGCTCGAGCGCCGAACCCACCGCGACCTGAATCTGGCCGATCCGTTCGTCGTTGTCGTGGTCGGGGTGAGACTCGTCCGCGGTGGGCCGGTGGCCGCAGATGTGCACCACGTCGTCGGTCTTCAGCGTCCCGGAGAAGATGCGCACCATCGACAGTCGCCCGGCGAAGGGGTCGGTCGTGGTGCGGATCACTTGAGCCACCAACGGCGCGGACGCCTCGGTCGGCGGGTTGGGCAGATCCTCCCCGGACGGGGTGGTCGCGTGCGGGTTCGGATGCAGCGATGGGGTCGGGAATCCGTGCTCGATCAGCCGCAGCAACTCCTCGACGCCAACGCCGGTGTTCGACGCGACCGGGATCATCGGGAAGAGGTTGGCCGTGGCCACGGCCTTCATCAGGTCGTCCAGCAGGTACTCGGTGTCGAGCTCTTCGCCGCTGAGGTAGCGATCCATCAAGGAGTCGTCCTCCGCCTCCTGAATGATCGCCTCGATCAACGGCCCGCGGTAGGTCTCCACATGGGAGTCGTCGGCGGTGAGCTTACGGTTGACCACCTCGCCGCTGGAGTAGTCGTGCTCTTCGAGGCTGAGCAGGCCGATGTTGCCGATGATCCCGTCCGGGGCGAAGGTCGGCACGTGGGTGGGTAGTACGCCGTCGCCGAACTTGTCCTGGGCCTCGGCCACCGAGCCATCGAAGTCGGCGTGGCCGGCGTCCAACTTGGTCAAGGCGATGATCCGCGGCAGATGCGCCGCCGAGCACTCGTCCCACAGTGCCTGGGCGGCGCCGTCGATCCCGTCTGCCGCAGAAATGACGAAGATGGCCGCGTCGGCTGCGCGAATGCCGGCTCGGAGTTCCCCCACGAAATCGGGATGGCCGGGGGCGTCGAGCAGATTCACCTGCACCGATCCGGTCGACAAGCTGGCCAGATAGAGCTGAGCTGCGCGCTCTGCGTCTTCCTTCTCACCGCGGTAGCCAGCAACGCGAGCTTTGAGCAGCTGCTCGAAAAGGGAGGTCTTTCCTGAGCCGGCGTTTCCGATCAGGACGACGTTGCGGACATCATCGGGACTGGTGACCTGCACCGAGGCAGCGCTCATCTTTGAACTCATGCCCCTACCTAACTACCAAGGCAGAGGCCCCGCAACCAACTTTGACCGATTCGTCGGACGCATCGTGTCGGGGCTGCGTCCGACGGCGTGGCGGCCCGCCGGACCGCCTGCGGCGGACGAGAATCCGCCACCGGTCGGTGCGCGGATGGCCTCAGCCGCGAGCGCTCATCGGGACGTAGCTGCGGGTCTGTTTGCCGGTGTAGATCTGTTTGGGGCGGACGATCTTCTGCTCCGGATCGGTGATGAACTCCTGGTACTGCGCGGCCCATCCGGATGCTCGCGGAACCGCGAACAGCACGGTGAACATCTCCGGCGGGAATCCGAGCGCCTCGTAGATCAATCCAGAGTAAAAGTCGACATTCGGGTAGAGTCGGCGTGAGACGAAGTACTCGTCGTTGAGGCCATAGCGCTCCAGTTCGAGAGCGATCTTCAACAGCGGGTTGACGCCGGTGATCTCGAACACGTCGTCGACGGACTTCTTGATGATCTTGGCGCGGGGATCGTAGTTCTTATAGACCCGGTGCCCGAAGCCCATCATTCGGGTGCGGCCGGCCTTCACGCCCTCGATGAACTCCGGTACGCGATCGACGCTGCCGATCTCGCGAAGCATCTTCAGCACGGCCTCGTTGGCCCCGCCGTGCAAGGGTCCGTGCAATGCCCCGATCCCGGCAGAGCAGCAGGTGAACAGGTCATTGCCCGAAGAGGCCACCGAACGCACCGCATTCGTCGAGCAGTTCTGCTCGTGATCGGCGTGCAGGATGAACAGCACCTCCATCGCGCGGATCAGCCGGTCGTGCGTCTCGTAGGCCAGGCCGGTGCGCTTGAAGAGCATCTGCAAGAAGTTGGCGCAGTAGCCGAAGTCGTCATCGGGGTGGACGTACGGCTCGCCGCGTCCCTTGCGGAAGGCGTAGGCCGCGATGGTCGGCATCTTGGCGATCAGTCGCGCGATGTTCAGCGATCGCGCCGCAGGATCGTCGAAGTTGCGAGCGTCGGGGTAGAAGGAGAAGAAGGCCGCCACCGACGACATCAGGATGGTCATCGGGTGGGCGGTGGCGGGAAAACCGGCCAGTACGGTCTTCAGCTCATCGGGCACCATCCGATGGGTGTTGATCAATGCCTCCCACTGGATCAACTCGTTGGCGGTGGGGAGTTCGCCGTTCAGCAGCAGGTAGGCGACCTCGAGATAGGTGGATTTCTCAGCCAACTCGGCGATCGGGTAGCCGCGGTATTCGAGAATTCCGGCTTCGCCATCGATGTAGGTGATGGACGAATGGCACACGGCCGTATTGGTGAAACCGGGGTCGAAAGCCGCCAGCGGTTCGCCGTCGATGTCGAACTGCCGCAACTCGGAGGCGCGAATGCTGGCCTCGGTGATCGCCAGCTCGGCTTCGGTGCCGGAGTTCGGGTGGCGAATGAGAAGAGAGTCAGCCATGTGCGCACATTACGGGCTGCGCTCGGCGGCGGCGTGATCGTCTCGGTGGGGGAGCGCTGACATGTCCGCGACATCTGGCGCTGATAGACCCGAAGCGGCGCGATTTACCCCGAGATCGGTGACCAATCACCGACCAGCGCGCGCACCCTCCCGGTTGGCGGTAGGTTGGCGTCAGTACCGGGCAACGGAACCAGCCGAACCACCCGCGGGGTGTCGGGGGCGAGGTGAAACCAGTCGTCCGAGGCTTCGAAACCCGCCACCTCAAGATGCACCGACTGGGCGAAACGGTCGGTGCTGAGTTCGATGGCCCAGCCGTCAGGTTCGCAGGTCACCTGGGCGGCGAGGGTGGCCGGCGCGAGGGCTGCGGGCCGTCCGAGGGGGAAGGCGAAGGCCTCGCCGACCAGCTGCGATCCAACGCGGAGCCGCGCCACCGTGACCTCATGGGCGGCCGGGCCGAAGCGGTAGGCGTAGGTGTAGTCGAAGAAGCCCTGGTAGAGGTCTGTGGCTGCCATCGCCACGGTGCTGCGCGCGGGGACGGTCACCGTCGTGCTAGCGCGCCCGACGATGATCGTGCCGTCGTGAAGCCCGAAGAGGTCGACCTCGGCTTCGATGTCCTGGGCGGTCTCGTTGGCCAGGTGGAGACGCAAGCCGTTGACACCCTCATCGGTCAGTCCGATCCAGACCGGTCGCCACGCGCGCGCCAGGGCCCGGAAGATCGACTTCGGCTGGTGGTGCACGTCCACGATGCCCCAGCCGGCGCCCGGTCCCAGGTCGGCCAGCGCAAACACCAACGCCCCTCGGCAGGACGATCCCTCGCGCCGCCATTCGGTGAAGGTCTCGCTCGCCACCTCGGCCACCGCGGCTCTGCCGAAGGCCAGATACGCCTCCGCGGCGTCGTGGCGCAACTGGTCGGGGTCGAGGTCGTAGAGCCGCTGCACGTAGTGGTCGCGGGTGTCGGCGAAGTCCCAGTCGGTGCCGGGATCCTGCGGCACGCCGACTGTCCAGGACTGATCCTGGGCGTCGGCTGCGGCCAGTCGCGCCAGCAGGGCGGGATCGTCAGGCAGATTGGCGAAGGCCAGGCACTCGGTGGCGAATCGAACGTCGGCGCGCCGGGCATCCTCCAGTGGACGTTGGTAGGCGCCGACGCCGTAGTAGTGGCCGACGCCGGCGTCCACGCTGAAGGGGAGGGCTCCGCCCGACGGCGACCCGGGCAGGAAGGCGACGTCGGGGCGGTATTCGGCCGCCAGCTCGGGCAGGGTCGTACTGGCCAGTGCGGAGTACCAGCGTTGTGGCGGCAGTCCGAGCATCGCTGCCTGCTGGGCGATCTCGCTGCCCGCGGTCAATGCAACCAGCGACGGGCTGCCCTGGCGGGCGAGCAGGAACTGCCGCACCTCGGCGTCGATCGCGGCGGCGAGGTTCTCCTCGCCGGCGGGGTAGTCGAAGTTCGCGAACATGAAGTCGACCAGCACCATGATTCCGAGCTCATCGCACAGCTCGTGGAAGGCCGGTGCCTCGTAGAGCGCGATGCCCGGCACCCGCAGCAGGTTCACCCCTGCCGCAGCCAGCCGTCGTAGCAGTGGCTCGTAGGTCGCGCGCTCACCGGCGAGACCGAGCAGATCGGCCGTCGTCCAGACCGCGCCTCTGCAGAAGACGTCCTCACCGTTCACTCGCACCGCGAAGCCGACGCCGTCGCCGAACTCCAGATGCCGGAAGCCGGTGCGTCCCAGAACGTGGGAGGAGCCGTCGGGCGTGAGCAGCTCGATCTCGTGCAGGGCGGGTTCGCCGTGGGTGGCCGGCCACCACGGTCGGACGCCGGGAACCACCAATGTCGCCACCGCCCGGTCATCGTCGGCCAGGAACGGCGCGGTGATGCCGTGGCAGCGCAGCAGCGAACCGCTCGGTACCCCGGCGCAGGAGACCGCCAGCAGGCCGGCCCGGTCCTCGGTCAGCTCGGCGGCGATTCGGACGTCGCCCAGGTTGATCCGCCCCGGGCGGAGCACGCTCACGGGGCGGTACGGGCCCACCGCCTGGATCGACGGGCACCAGCCCGGCATGTGGCCGAGCACGGTGGTGCGCACCAGGCGCAGGCCCTGATGATCGAACAGCCGCGGGCGCCACAGGGCGCGCGGACCCTTGCGGTCGAGCGCGTCGGTCAGGGCGGCGAACCGCAGCACCAGTTCGTCCTCGCCGGTGAAACTGACCGGGAGTTCGAGCGCCACGTACATCGACTCGCTGTGCCCGACGAGTTCACCGTTGAGGAAGACGTCGGCGATGGTCGCCAGTCCGTCCAGGCGCAGCAGCGCTGGCCCGGTCGGCTCGTGCAGTCGGCAGCGGTACCACGCGTCCTGATCCTGCAAGGGACTGGGGTTGGCGGGGTCGAACCGCCCGGCTGCGGTCAAAGCTCCGGCGACGGTCCCGGGCACAGCTGCGGGCACGAACGCGGCGGCGTCGATCTCGGACGGGTGCTGCCACCGGCCGGCCTCGGTTACCGCCAGCTGCCACCCGTCGCTGAGCCGGCGGACGTCCGCGTCGAGGTGGCGGTCCATCAACCGACCTTCGAAGCCAGACCGGTCATGATCGACTCCCACGCCTGCACCGACGGGTCCAGGGCTGTCACGAGCGCGTCGAAGCGATGCCGCGCGACCGCTCTGGCCAGCATGAACTGGGTGGTCTTGGCGTTGTCGCAGATCGTCTTGGCTGCTGCCGCCTCTGTGGCGAACTCGTCGGCATCCAGCCAGGCCAGGTGGCTGGCCAGCAACTCGAAGTTGGCGCCGAACTGCCGCACCGTGTTGAACGCGTACAGATGGAAGAAGTCGAGCCCGCGCTCGGCGACCTGTTCGACCTGGGTGGGGAAGTCGGCGGCGAAGGTCGCCAGGGGATTGATCTGGGGGCTGCGTCGCAGGTGGAAGGCCAGCAGTCGGCGCGCCTGGTCACGTTGATGCTCCGGGGTCGACGGCTGCTCGGGGAACTTGGCGAACTCGGTGTAGGGGATCCAACGCAGCCCGCGCTCGGTGTGGTGCTGGAACACGCCCGCATAGTTCTCGCCGTTGAGGGCGTAGTAGCTCGCGTTGTGGAAGTACTCCAACGTCCGCGCCTGCGGGTCGATCCGGTTGATACCGATCGTCGTCTTGCCATGCTCGATCTGGTAGGTGACCCCGGCGGTGTCGGGAAGATAGAAACTGTCGACCTCGACCAGGCAGAGTCGGCGCCGGGCCAGCTGGGTCATCACATGGGCTTCGACGCTGTCGTAGAGCGCCAGCTCGGTGGTGACGATGCCGTAGAGGCTTTCCAGGTCTTCCAGCGGCACCTTGAAGAAGGTGAACTGGTCACCTTCGAAATCCTGGGTGAGGGTGAAGCCGAGCATGGCTTCGGGAGCCACGCCGAAGCTGGCCAGCGTCTCGATCCACAGATCGACATAGCAGTTGGTCTCTGGCCAGGCGCGTTCGGCGCCGTGCAGAGCGTGCTGCTGGTAGGTCTGCGGCGAGATTTCCGGAAAGATAGCGGTCACTGCTCCCCCTGCGGTGATACTGGGGCGAGGTTAGCATTCGGCGTCCGACAAGCAGGGGGCCGGCTGCACGCGGTGTCTCACCGCGGCGATGTCGTGGTCGGCCGATGGTGAAAGACCTGAGCACTCGGCGGCCGCCGACGACGGCGCGCTGGGTCCGATTCCGGACCGGAGAGCTCCCACGCTCCGCGGGGTGGCGCCCGGCTCCGAGGCGGTCGGCGGGCTATGATCCGCCGCTCAGCCGAGGCCGGTTTTGACCCCCCACAACCGGCGGGGTAATCTTAGGCGCTGTTGCGCTGTGGTCTGCCTTCCAGGTTGACCCCGCATCCGGAAACTGACCACAACTCATGGAAGCAGGACGAAGACTCGTGTCTACGTACAGCCCCAAGCCTGGCGAGATCACCAGGGACTGGCTCGTGATCGATGCCGAGGATGTCGTCCTCGGCCGGCTGGCCGTCACCGCGGCTACCCTGCTGCGTGGCAAGCACAAGCCGCAGTACGCCCCGCACGTCGACACCGGCGATTTCGTGATCGTGGTCAATGCCTCCAAGATCGCCCTCACCGGTAAGAAGTCCACCGACAAGCTGGCGATCCGTCACTCCGGCCGTCCGGGTGGCCTGAAGTCGGTTCCGTACGGCGAGCTGCTCGCCAAGGACCCGCGCAAGGCCGTCGAGCGCGCGGTGTGGGGCATGCTCCCCAAGAACAAGCTGGCTCGCCAGCAGCTGAAGAAGCTCAAGGTCTACTCCGGCCCGGAGCACCCGCACACGGCGCAGAAGCCGCAGGCGTACCAGATCACCCAGATCGCCCAGTGACCCAAGGAATCATCGTGACCGAGACCGTCGAAGAGACCGTTGACACCGAGGTCGTTCCCTTCACCGAGGGCGACCGTGAGATCGCTTACCGCGCCGAGGCTGAGTCGAGCGCCCCGCAGCAGGGCGGACGCTCTGCGATGATCGCCCCCGGGGCGGCCACCGGTCGCCGCAAGGAGGCCATCGCCCGCGTTCGGATCGTGCCGGGCACCGGCGCCTTCTCGATCAACGGTCGTGCGCTGGAGGACTACTTCCCCAACAAGCTGCACCAGCAGACGGTCAATGAGCCCTTCGTCACCGCCGGTGTGCAGGGTGCCTACGACGTCATCGCCACCATCGTCGGCGGCGGCGTCACCGGCCAGGCCGGTGCGCTGCGCTTGGGTATCGCTCGCGCGCTGAACGCTGTTGACGCTGAGGCCAGCCGTCCGTCGCTGAAGAAGGCCGGCCTGCTGACTCGCGACGCTCGGGTCAAGGAGCGCAAGAAGGCTGGTCTGAAGAAGGCCCGTAAGGCTCCTCAGTACAGCAAGCGCTGATCGCCGGTTCTGCCGAATGGCACGTCTATTCGGGACCGACGGGGTTCGCGGCACCGCGAACCTGGATCTGACTGCCGAGCTGGCTCTCGACCTTTCGGTTGCGGCCGCCCACGTGCTGGGCGAAGCCGGGGCCTTCAGTGCCGGGCGTCGACCGTTCGCTCTTGTCGGGCGCGATACCCGCGCCAGCGGTGAGTTTCTGGAATCCGCCGTGGTCGCGGGGCTCGCCGCCGCCGGCGTGGACGTGGTCCGGCTCGGCGTGATTCCAACCCCTGGTGTCGCCTACCTTGTGGGTGCCCTCGGGGCCGATCTGGGCGTGATGCTTTCGGCCAGCCACAACCCGATGCCCGATAACGGCATCAAGTTCTTCGCCCGCGGGGGCGTCAAGCTCGACGACGCCATCGAAGACGCGATCGAGGAGCAACTCGGTGAGGTCTGGTTGCGCCCCACCGGCGCCGAAGTCGGACGAGTGAGCGACGATCTCGGAGCCGTCGAGGGCTATGTTGCACACCTGGTGGCCAGCCTCGGTGAGGACGCCAGCCTGGAAGGGCTGAAGGTCGTCGTCGACTGTGCCAACGGGGCGGCGTCGATGACCGCACTGGCCGCCTTCGAAGCCCAGGGCGCGCAGGTCGTGCCGCTGCACGCGGCGCCGAACGGGCTGAACATCAACGACAACTGCGGTTCCACCCACCTGGGCTCGCTGCAGCTCGCGGTGCGTGAGCACGGGGCCGATCTCGGTGTGGGCCTGGACGGCGATGCGGACCGTTGCCTGGCAGTGGACGCCTCCGGCGAGATCGTCGACGGCGATCAGATCCTGGCGATCCTGGCGCTGGCCATGCGGGAGCGGCGCGCGTTGCACTCCGACACCGTGGTCGCCACGGTGATGAGCAACCTCGGTTTCCTGAACGCCATGAAGGCGCAAGGCATCCACGTCGATCAGACCAAGGTGGGCGACCGCTACGTGCTCGAGGCCATGAACGCCAACGGCTTCACCCTGGGTGGGGAGCAGTCCGGTCACGTGATCATGAGCGAGTTCGCCACCACCGGCGATGGGGTGCTGACTGCACTGCACCTCGCCGCGCAGATGGTGCGCACCGGCAAGCCATTGGCCGAGTTGGCCGCGGTGATGACGCGGTTGCCGCAGGTCATGATCAACGTCGCCGGTGTCAACAAGGCCCGAGCGGGAATCGATCCGGCGGTCAACGCCGCGGTCTCCGAGGTTGCCCGCGAACTGGGGGACAACGGGCGGGTGCTGCTCCGTCCGTCCGGCACCGAGCCGCTGGTCCGGGTGATGGTCGAGGCCGAGACCGAGGGCTTGGCCCGCGAGGTGGCCGAGCGGTTGGCCGCGGTGGTGCGGGAGCGCTTGGCGCTGGAGCCTGCTGCCGGCTGAGCCGATCAGTCGAGGCGGCGGCCGAGTACCTGCACGTACTGCGGGATGTAGCCCAGGTGGGTGTAGAACTCGATCACTCCCGCGTTCTCCGAGCGCACCATGAACTGCACTTTCGGGGCGCCGTGCTGTCGCAGCCAGGTCTCAGCGCCTGCCATCAGCTGCCGTCCGAGCCCCTTGCCGCGGTAGGCAGGCTTCACCGCGAGGTAGTAGACCCACCCGCGATGTCCGTCGAAACCGACCATGGCGGTGCCGACGAGGTGGCCATCTTCGCGCAGCCCGAGGACGGCGGAAGAGGTGCCGGTCACGGCTTTCAGAAAGTCGGCGCGGGCGTCGTTCCATGGACGCGTCAGATCAGCCTCCTCCCACAGAAGGACGGCGAGTCGGGCGTCGTTGCTGGTCAGCGTTTCGATCACGGTGAGTTCCCCCTGGGCGTGCACTCGTCCCCGTGGAGCGCGCCGCCACGAGCCGAACAATACCCGCGTCACCGGGCGGTGTGACATGCGGTGAGCGGATGCGTGGACGTCGACGTCAGACCTTGCGGATTCGGACCCAACTGACCTGGTGATCGGGGCCCTTGCGGAGGATCGCGGTAGCCCGTCCGCGGGTCGAGCGGATGTTGAGATCGAGGTTGGGTCCGTTCACGTTGTCCCAGTACTCCCCGGCCAACGCGCGCGCCTGCTCTTCGTTCAACGCTGAGAAGCGCACGAAGTAGGAGGTGGGATCCCGGAAGGCGGTCACCCACAGGTGCATGAAGCGGTCGATGTACCACTGGCGGATGTCGGCGTCGGCGGCGTCGACATAGACCGAGAAGTCGAAGAAGTCGCTGACCGCCAGGCCGAAGGTGCCGTCGGCGCGCTGCCGGGGTTGCTGCAAGACGTTCAAGCCTTCGACGATGAGGATGTCGGGTCGGTTCACCATGATCGTCTCGCCCTCGACGATGTCGTAGACGTGGTGGGAGTAGACCGGCGCGGTGACCTGCGGCATGCCCGACTTCACGTCCATCACGAACTGCAGCAGCTTCTTGCGGTCGTACGACTCGGGGTAGCCCTTGCGCTCGAGCAGGTCCTGCTCGATCAGGGTGGCGTTCGGGTAGAGGAAGCCGTCAGTGGTGACCAGATCAACCTTGGGCTGCGACGGCAGACGACGCAGCAGTTCGGCCAGCAGGCGTGAGGTGGTTGACTTGCCCACGGCCACCGAGCCGGCCACGCCGATGATGAACGGCGTGCGACCGCCGGTCAGGCCGAGATACTCGTGGCTCGCGTCGAACAGGGCGCGGGTTCGCTCGATATACAGGCTGAGCAGATCGGTCAGCGGCAGATACACCTCGCGGACCTCATCGGCGTCGGTGGGGTCGCCGAAGCCGCGCAGCCGGGCCAGGGTCTCCTCATCGAGAGCGGCCGGGCGCGCAGCGGCGAGCGCGGCCCAATGCTGTCGATCGAGGGTGAGGTACGGGCCGTAGGGGTAGTCCTCAGGCGCGCTGTGCCGGCCGGCACCGGGTGCGGACATCTGTACCTCTGCTCTCAGCTGTGCGGCGCACCGGCGATGTGAGCCCGGAGCGCCCGCCGCACTACAGTGGCGGCCATGTGCGGAATTATCGGCTATGTCGGACCTCGTGTCGCCCATGCCGTCGTGGTCGATGGACTGCGCCGAATGGAGTATCGGGGCTACGACTCGGCCGGCGTCGCCGTCGTCACCCCGGACGGGCTGGAGGTGCGCAAGAAGGCCGGCAAGATCGGCAACCTCGACGCCGTCCTGGCCGCCCACCCGCTGCCCGACTCTGGGACCGGGATCGGCCACACCCGTTGGGCCACCCACGGCGGTCCCACCGACGGTAATGCCCATCCGCATCTGTCGGCCAACGGTCGGGTCGCTCTGATCCATAACGGGATCATCGAGAACTTCGCCGTGCTGCGCGCGGAACTGCAGGCTCACGGCGTCGAGTTCCGCTCCGAGACCGACACCGAGGTCGCCGCTCAGCTCCTCGGGGTCGAGGTGGCCGCCGGCACGGATCTGGCCGAGGCGATGCGGACGGTCTGCCGCCGCCTCGACGGGGCCTTCACGCTGGTGGCCATCGATGTGGAGCAGCCCGGACGCCTGGTGGCCGCGCGTCGCAACTCGCCGCTGGTGGTCGGCGTCGGTGACGGTGAAAACTTCGTCGCCTCCGATGTGGCCGCGTTCATCGAGTTCACCCGGCAGGCGATCGAACTGGGCCAGGACGAGGTGGTCGACGTCACGGCAGACACCGTCACCATCACCGACTTCTTCGGGGCGCCGGCCGAGAGCCATCCCTTTGAGGTGACCTGGGATCTGTCGGCGGCCGAAAAGGGCGGCTTCGACTGGTTCATGCGCAAGGAGATCTTCGAACAGCCCAAGGCGGTCGCCGACACACTTCTGGGCCGCTTCACCCCCGAAGGCGCCCTGACCCTCGACGAACTGCGCATCCCTGAGGCCGAGCTGCGCAGCATCGACAAGATCATCATCGTGGCCTGCGGCACGGCCTATTACGCCGGCCTGGTCGCCAAGTACGCGATCGAGCACTGGGCGCGGATCGCCTGCGAGGTCGAGATCGCCAGTGAGTTCCGCTACCGCGACCCGATCATCACCGGATCCACGCTGGTGGTGACCATCAGCCAATCGGGCGAGACCGCCGACACGTTGATGGCCATCCGGCACGCTCGCGAGCAGAAGGCCAAGGTCATCGCGATCTGCAATACCAACGGTGCGACCATCCCGCGCGAGTCGGACGCTGTGATCTACACCCACGCCGGCCCCGAGATCGGGGTGGCCTCGACCAAGGGCTTCCTGACGCAGGTGGCCGCCTGCTACCTGCTCGGGCTCTATCTGGCGCAGGTGCGCGGGGCGATGTTCGACGACGAGATCGCCCACGTGATGAACGAGCTGGCCTCGACGCCGCCGCTGATTCAACAGGTGCTCGATTCACTGGATCAGATTCAGGAGCTGGCAGCGCGGTTCGTCGACACCAAGTCCGTGCTCTTCCTCGGCCGCCACGTCGGCTACCCGATCGCGCTGGAAGGTGCGTTGAAGCTGAAGGAACTGGCCTACCTGCATGCGGAGGGTTTCCCGGCCGGCGAGCTCAAGCATGGCCCGATCGCGCTGGTCGAGGACGGCGTGCCGATCTTCGTGGTGGTGCCACCCCAGGGTCGTGACCAGCTGCACGACAAGGTCGTCTCCAACATTCAGGAGGTGCGTGCTCGCGGAGCGTTGACCATCGTCTTGGCCGAGGACGGCGACGAGGAGGTCACGCCGTACGCCGACATCCTCTTCCGGCTGCCGAAGGTCTCGACCCTGCTGCAGCCGCTGGTCGCCACCGTGCCGCTGCAGATGTTCGCCTGTGAGTTGGCGACGCTGCGCGGCTACGACGTTGATCAGCCCAGGAATCTGGCCAAGAGCGTCACCGTCGAGTAAGGGTGGAGCCATGATCGTCGGCATCGGCTTGGATATCACCGAAGTCTTCCGGTTCTCGCGCGCGGTGGAACGTCCGGGCATGCGTGATCGGCTGTTCACCGCCCGCGAGCAGGACGCCCCTACCGAACGACTGGCCGGACGCTTCGCCGCCAAGGAGGCCCTGGCCAAGGCCGTCGGTGCGCCCGGGGGATTGGTGTGGACCGATGTCGAGGTGCTCGCCGAGTCGTCGGGGCAGCCCTACTTCGTCTTCCATGGCACGGTCGCGGCGCGCTTGGCCGACCTCGAGGTCGACAAGGTCTTCCTCACCATCACCCACGACGCCGGGGTGGCCGCAGCGATGGTCGTCTGCGAGCGATGATGGACGGCTACCGCGTTGCCCAGATCCGCGAGGCCGAGGCCCGAGCCATCGCCGAGGTGGGTGCGGAGGCGCTGATGCAGCGCGCGGCTGCGGGCTTGGCGACAGCCATTCTTCGTCAACTGCCGAGGGCGTACGGCTCGCACGTGCTGGTGGTCGCCGGATCGGGGAACAACGGCGGCGACGCGTTGTTCGCGGGTGCCCGGCTGGCTGCCCGCGGCGTCCAGGTGTGGTGCTGGGCGACCGGGGAGAGCATGCACGCGGCCGGCTGGGCCGCCCTGCGGGCGGCCGGCGGACGTGAGGTCGACGATGTGGCGGCCCGGCAGCTGCTACCACGTCTGGATGCGGTGGTCGACGCGGTGGCCGGGATCGGCTCCCGTCCGGGTCTGGACGGACCGGTCGCGGCCTTTGCCCAGGCCTGCCGCGAGCTGGACGTCCCGGTGGTCGCGGTTGATCTGCCCTCCGGGCTGGCACCTGAGCCGCCGTTCGGCGAGGCGCCGCATTTCGTTGCCGACCTCACGGTCACCTTCGGCGGCTACAAGCTGTGCCAGCTGCTGCAGCCGGCGAAGCAGGCCTGCGGCGAGATCGAGCTCATCGACATCGGGCTGGAACTGGACGAACCGAGCGTTCGGGTGTGGCAGCCCGACGAGGTGGCTGCACTGTGGCCGCGTCCGCGTCCGGTCGACGACAAGTACACCCGCGGCGTCGTCGGAATGGACACCGGCTCGGTCGATTACCCCGGTGCCGCGATCCTCGGCTGCGCCGGAGCCACCTACTCCGGTGCTGGCATGGTGCGCTACCTCGGCGACCCGAAGGTTGCCGCCTCGGTCCTGAGCCGGTTCCCGAACATCGTCACCGCACCCGGACGGGTGCAGGCCCTGGTGGTCGGCTCCGGCTGGGGCGACCGCAAAGAGAAGGGCGTGATCGGTCGCGCGATCGCTACCGGCATGCCGCTGGTGATCGACGCCGACGGCCTGCGACATCTGACGACCCCCGGTCACCCCGGCGTCCTGCTGACTCCTCACGCCGGAGAGTTGGCCTATCTGCTCGGTATGGAACGCACGGCCCTGACGGCCGACCCGCTGGCTGCCGTGGTGCGGGCCGCTGAGCAGACCGGCTGCACCGTGCTGCTCAAGGGCGCCACCCAGTACGTGGCGACGCCGGGCGTGGCGACGGTGCAGGTCGCCGTCGCCGGACCGGCGTGGACGGCGCAGGCCGGTTCGGGCGACGTCCTTGCCGGCATCTGCGGAACGCTGCTGGCGGCCGGGCTGAAGCCGGTGACCGCAGCTGTGCTCGCTGCGTCCGCTCAGGCGATGGTGGCCGCCCGCCATCGGGGACCCATTCCGCCCCAGGAACTCGCCGCCGTGCTGCCGACCTGGATCGGCGATCTCGAAGGCTGAGCGGCCGGCGCGGCCATGTCGGGTCGCCCAGGTGGTGACAGTGCTGGCCAGGACGCTCCCGAGCCGTGGTCGCTGGTGACGTAGAATCTTGCAGTTCGCCCGGACGGGGTGTCCGCGGCGGGAAGGCAGGAAATGCAGCGCACCGTGCTGGCAGAGACGACCCTCGGCGATGGTCGGCTGCTGCAGTTGGTCAGCGCTGGTGACCAGGACGCCGCGGCCAGTTGCGACGTGATCCTGGCCGCCTTCGGTAACCGTCCCGCTGTCGAACCGCCACCACCGGCGCTGCGTGAAACCCCCGATTCGGTCCGGGCCGCATTGGCCGACGGCTTCGGTGTGCTGACGCTGGTCGATGGCCAGCCGGCCGGTGTCGTGATCGTGAGCATCGACGGCGATGTCGCCGGCGTCCACCGAGTGTCGGTGCGTCCGGACTACCAGCGGCTAGGGATCGCCTCGGCGATGATGACCGTCGTGCTCGAGTCGCTCGCCTTGCAGGGCGTGCACCGGGTCGAGCTGATCGCGCGGGCGGAGTTTCCTGCGGTGGTGGCCTGGTGGCAGCGGCACGGCTTCGCTGAGATCGCACGACGCGGCACCAGCCTCACGCTGGCTCGTCAGCTCCCGGTCTGCCTGATCGCCGAGACGGCGGAACAGACCCAAGACGTCGGACGTCGCCTCGCCGGGCTGCTGCGGGCCGGCGATCTGGTGATCGCCTCCGGTGATCTGGGCGCTGGCAAGACCACGCTCACCCAAGGCCTCGGCGCGGGCCTCGGCGTAGCCGGTGCGGTGATCTCGCCGACCTTCGTGCTGTCGCGGGTGCATCCGTCCACCGTCGGCGGGCCCGCATTGGTGCACGTCGACGCCTATCGGCTCGGCTCGGCGGCCGAACTGGACGATCTCGACCTGGACGCCTCCGCCGCGGATTCGGTGACCCTGGTCGAGTGGGGCAGCGGCGTCGCCGAGGGTTTGAACGAGGAGCGGCTCGAGATCGACATCCGGCGCAGCCTCGACCCGGCGGACGAAACCCGCTGGATCTTCCTGACCGGCGTCGGGCCCCGCTGGGCCGGGCTGCGCGAGCAACTGGAGGCAGAGTGACCAACGAAACGACCATCGACGCCCACGGGCTCGTCCTGGCGATCGACACCGCAGCCGACGTCCGGGTCGGCTTGGCCCGCGATGGTCGGGCGGTGGTCTCGCTGGCCGTCGAGGACCGTCGTGCCCACGCCGAGCAGCTCCTTCCGCTCGTCCAACGAGCCCTGTCCGACGCCGGTGCCGCGGTCGTGGACCTCAACGCCGTGATCGTCGGCGTCGGCCCGGGGCCGTTCACCGGGCTGCGGGTCGGGGTGGCCGCGGCCGAAACCATCGCCGAAGCTCTCGGCATTCCGATTCGCGGCGTCTGCAGCCTGGACGTGGTCGCGCTGGCGTGGGCCGATCGTGGGGATGCTCCCGGCGACTTCGTCGTGGCAGCGGACGCCCGGCGCAAAGAGGTCTACTGGGCTCGCTACGGCGCCGACGGGCATCGGATCGACGGCCCCTTCGTGACCGGCCCTGATCAGGTGCCGGACCTCCCACTGGCCGGGCCGGGTGCTGCGCTCACCGGTCGGGCGCCGGTGGGCCCCGACGTCCTGGACGCCGGCGGGATGGCTGCGGCCATCACCCGGCTGAGTGACGCGGGCCTGGAACCGTTGTACCTGCGTCGTCCGGACGCCGAGGTACCGACGACGCACAAGTCGACGCTGTTGCAGCCTCGCCTGGCGATGGTGAACCGGCGATGATCATCGGGCACGCGAGCGCCGCCGATCTCGATGCGATCCTCGGCCTGGAGCAGGCCGGCTTCGCGCCCGCCGAGCAATGGTCTGGTGAGTCGTGGGCCTCAGAGCTGGCCGAGGACGGCCATTGCGTGCTCACGCACCGTGACGCCGACGGATGCCTGGTCGGTGTTGCCGCGTTCAGCAGCGTCGACGACATGGCCGATCTCAACCGGGTGGTCGTCGTGCCTTCGGCTCGAGGTCGCGGCATCGGGGGAGCCTTGGTGCGCGCCGGGCTCGAATGGGCCCAGGCGGTCGGAGCGAATCGGATGCTGCTCGAAGTGAGCACCGACAATCTGGCGGCGCTGGGGTTGTATCGGCGGCTGGGTTTCGACGAGATTCACTGCCGCAAGGACTACTACGGGCCCGGCAGGGACGCGTTGGTGATGGTGCGGCCGATCGAGGTCGAAGAAGACGAGTGGATGTTGGTGTGATGGCAGAGAACACAGGCTCCGGGCCGCTGATCCTGGGGATCGAGTCCAGCTGTGACGAGACCGGCGTAGGCATCGTCCGCGGCACGCAGCTGCTGGCCAACGAAGTCGCATCCTCGGTCGCTGAGCACGTCCGCTTCGGCGGGGTGGTGCCGGAGGTCGCCAGCAGGGCGCACCTGCAGGCAATCATCCCGACGCTGCGCCGCGCATGCGAGACCGCCGACATCGACCTTTCTGAGGTGGACGGCATCGCCGTGACCGCCGGCCCCGGCCTGATGGGTGCCTTGGTGGTCGGGCTGGCTGCGGCCAAAGCGCTGGCGGTTGCGCTGAACAAGCCGCTGTACGGGCTGAACCATCTGGTCGGCCACGTCGCGGTCGATCTGCTCGATCACGGGCCGCTGCCGCAGCCGTGCGCGGCGCTGCTGGTCTCCGGTGGGCACACTTCGCTGCTGCACGTTCGCGACATCACCGGCGACATCACCGAACTCGGCGCGACCATCGACGACGCCGCGGGCGAGGCGTACGACAAGGTCGCTCGCGTGCTCGGTCTCAGCTATCCCGGCGGGCCAGTGATCGACAAGTTGGCCGCGGAGGGTAACCCGCGGGCGATCGCCTTTCCGCGCGGTCTGACCGCGCAGAAGGATCAGGCCAAGCACCGCTTCAACTACTCCTTCTCGGGCTTGAAGACCGCCGTGTCGCGGTGGGTCGAGACCGAGCGGGCCGAGGGAAGAGAGGTGCCGGTGGCCGACGTCGCGGCGTCCTTCCAGGAGGCGGTGGCCGATGTGCTCACCGCCAAGGCGGTCGACGCCTGCCAGTACCTCGACGTCGACACGATCCTGCTGGGCGGCGGCGTGGCAGCGAACTCCCGCCTGCGCGGTTTGCTCGAGGAGCGCACGGCCGCCGTCGGCATCACGTTGCGGCGGCCGCGTCCGGGCCTGTGCACCGACAATGGCGCCATGATCGCGGTGCTCGGGGCCGAGGTGGTCAGCGCCGGTCGACGCCCGTCGTCGTTGGAGATCGGGGCGAACTCGGGCCTGCCGATCTCGACCGTCCTGGTCTGAGCCGTGTACACCCCGATCATCGGCACCATCGGCTATGTGCTGTCGGCCGATCGTCGCCACGTGCTCCTGGTGCACCGCAGCCGTGAGGGCGATCAACATCAGGGCAAGTGGAACGGGCTGGGCGGCAAGCTCGAGTCCGGTGAGGACGTCTACACCTGCCTGTGCCGCGAGCTGCAGGAGGAGGCCGGCATCCAGGTGACTTCTGCGCGGCTGCGCGGGACGGTCTCCTGGCCCGGATTCGGCGTGGGCGGGCAGGACTGGCTCGGCTTCATCTTCGTGGTGGACGGCTACACCGGCGAGCCGCCGCAGCGCAATGACGACGGACCCCTGGCCTGGCAGCCGATCGACCGGCTCGCAGAGCTGCCGATGTGGGAGGGCGATCGCTCTTGGCTGCCCCTGGTCTTCGCCGACGGACCGGCCTTCCACGGTGTGATGCCCTATGTCGACGGACGTCCGGCGAGTTGGAGCTACACCACCTGCTGAGCCGGCCCTTTCCGGCCATGTTCGCATGTTCCACCTTGGTAGTTCGGCCTCGTCGCGGTGTTGTTTGCTGGAGAGTGGGCGTGAACTGCTGACTCGTCGTGGTTACATCGACCCAATATCGTTCGACATCGAGGAACTGGCCAGAAGGGATCCTGAATGTCCAAGATCATCTACACCTACACCGATGAGGCGCCGATGCTGGCGACCCATTCGTTCCTGCCGATCGTCCAGGCGTTCGCCGGCGCGGCAGGCGTGGAGGTGGAGACCCGTGACATTTCGCTGGCCGGGCGCATCATCGCGGTCTTCTCCGACCTGCTGCCGGAACAGCTACGTCAGGCCGACGCCCTGGCTGAGCTCGGCGAGCTGGCCAAGCGGCCGGAGGCGAACATCATCAAGCTGCCGAACATCTCGGCTTCGGTGCCGCAGCTGAAGGCGGCCATCGCCGAACTCCAGGCGCTGGGCTACCCGCTGGCCGACTACCCCGACGACCCGGCCACCGCCGAGGAGAAGGACGCCCGCGCGCGCTACGACAAGGTCAAGGGCAGCGCGGTCAACCCCGTCCTGCGTGAGGGCAACTCTGATCGGCGCGCCCCGCTGTCGGTGAAGAACTACGCTCGCTCGCATCCGCACCGCATGGGTCCGTGGACGGCCGACTCCCAGACGCGGGTCGCCACGATGGGCCACGACGACTTCTACTCCAACGAGAAGTCCTACGTCTCGCCGAGCGACGACACCGTGACCATCCAGCTGGTCGGCGCCGAGGACACCACCGAACTGACCACGGTCAAGCTGCTGGCCGGCGAGATTCTCGACGGCACCTTCATGAACGTCGCAGCGCTCGATGCCTTCCTCGACGAGCAGATCGCCGCGGCCAAGGCAGAAGGCGTGCTGTTCAGCGTCCACCTCAAGGCGACCATGATGAAGGTCTCCGATCCGATCATGTTCGGCCACGTGGTCACGCGCTTCCTCGCCCCGGTCTTCCAGACCTACGGTGAGCAGCTGGCTGCGGCCGGCCTGGCTCCCGACAACGGTCTTGGCGCGATCCTCGCGGGCCTGGACGCGCTGCCCAACGGTGCTGACATCAAGGCGGCGATCGATGCCGCGCTGGATGCCGGCCCGGCGCTGGCCATGGTCGATTCCGACCGCGGCATCACGAACCTGCACGTGCCCAGCGACGTGATCGTGGACGCCTCGATGCCGGCGATGATTCGCCAGTCCGGGCACATGTGGGGGCCGGACGGCCAGGAGGCCGACACTCTCGCGGTGATCCCGGATGCCTGCTACGCCGGGGTCTACCAGGTCGTCATCGACGACTGCAAGGCCCACGGCGCTTACGATCCGACCACCATGGGTTCGGTTCCGAACGTCGGCCTGATGGCCCAGGCGGCTGAGGAGTACGGCAGCCACAACAAGACCTTCCTGATCCCGGCCGACGGCACCGTCCAGGTGGTCAACGGGGCCGGCGAGGTGGTCATCGAGCACGCCGTCCACGCCGGCGACATCTGGCGGGCCTGCCAGACCAAGGACATTCCGCTGCGCGACTGGGTCAAGCTCGCGGTGACCCGGGCTCGGGCCACCGGAGCGCCGGCCATCTTCTGGCTGGACGCCGAGCGCGCCCATGACGCGGTGGTGATCGAGAAGGTGAAGACCTACCTGGCCGATCACGACACCACCGGCTTGGAGATCTCGATCCTGCCCCCGGCCGAGGCCACCAAGATCTCGGTCGAGCGCATCCGCAAGGGGCTGGACACCATCTCGGTGACCGGCAACGTGCTGCGTGACTACCTCACCGACCTGTTCCCGATCATGGAGCTGGGCACCAGCGCCAAGATGCTGTCGATCGTCCCGCTGATCGCCGGCGGCGGCCTGTTCGAGACCGGCGCGGGCGGCTCGGCACCCAAGCACGTGCAGCAGCTGGTCAAGGAGAACCATCTGCGCTGGGATTCCCTCGGCGAGTTCTTGGCACTGGCCTCCAGCTTCGAGCAACTGGCCGGCGCCACCGGCAACGCCGGTGCGCAGGTGCTGGCCGATACCCTCGACCGGGCTACCGGGACTTTCCTCAACGAGAACAAGTCGCCGAGCCGTCGGGTCGGCGAGATCGACAACCGCGGCAGCCACTTCTACCTGGCCACCTACTGGGCCCAGGAGCTGGCGGTGCAGAGCGAGGATCCGGCGCTGGCCGCACGCTTCGCGCCGGTCGCCGAGGCCTTGATCGCCCAGGAGCAGCAGATCTGCGGCGAACTGCTGGACGTGCAGGGCTCCCCGGTCGATCTCGGCGGCTACTACCGTCCCGACGTCGCCAAGGCCGACGCCGTGATGCGTCCGTCCGCGGCGCTGAATGCGATCATCGCCGCCGTCTGAGCCGAGAACGAGCGTCCCGCTACCGACTTCTGCTGCCGGTGGCGGGACGCGCTGTTTGTGTCCATGCCGGACCCGTCCCGCTAGCCTGCATCCATGATCGAGCTGCCGTTGGCCGGTAACGGCTTGGTGCATGGCGCTTTCATGGCGCTCGGCATCGCGGCCGGCCTGGGCGTGTTCGTCTCCGAGGTGCGTCGCCGCGGCCTGCGCGACGACCGCCTTTGGGTCATCGTGGGTCTCACCATTGCGATGGGTGCGATGGGCTCACGGCTGGGCACCTGGTTCCAGTTCATCGACCCCCGGCAGAACGAACCGATTCAGCTGTGGTGGACCGACGGCAACCGCAGCATCCTGGCCGGGCTCTTCTTCGCCTGGATCGGGGTCTACCTCGGCAAGCTGATCACCGGCTACCGCTCGTCCACCGGCGACCTCTTCGCTCCGGCCGTCGCCTTGGCGATGGCGATCGGACGCATCGGCTGTCTGCTCACCGAGAACCCCGGCATTCCGACCGGCGGTGATTGGGGCATCGTGCTGACCCCGGCGCAGGTCGCCGTGGTCGGGGGAGTGGCCGGCGTCGGGCTGCAGCCGAGCTTCGCCTACGAGATCGTCTTTCAGGCCGTGGCCTTCGCCTGGCTGTGGCGACACCGCAACCGGATGGCGCACTCCGGTGACCTGTTCATCGTGTACGTGGCCGCGTACGCGCTGTTCCGCTTCTTCGTCGAGTTCGTGCGCGGCAACGAAGAGGTGTGGCTGGGGCTGTCCAGACCGCAGTGGTTCCTGCTGGTTATGCTGCCGCTCATAGCCTGGCGGCTGGTTCGGGTCTTCCGGGCTGTGCCGAAGCCAACGGTCGCACTCACCGCAGGGGGAGACCATGACTGATCAGCAACCACCCGCCGGCCCGCCGGGGGTCATCCCACCGGGCGCGGTTCCGCCGCCCCCGCCCCCGCCTCCGTCAGCACCCGTGCCGCCGCAGCGCGGCGGCGGCTCGATCTGGTTGGGGATCATCATCGGCATCGGTGGTTCGGCCGCGTTCTACGCGCTGTACTTCTTGCTCAGCCAGCAGGCATCCGACCCCTTCGCCGGCGTTCTGAACTTGATGGCGACCGGCTGGATCTTCGTCCTGTTCATCACCGGCCTGATCTTGGCCTTGATCCGCAAGACCTCGCGCACCGGCGCCGGCATTCTGCTGAGCATCGGGATCGCGATCCTGGTCACCGGCGGCTTGTGTGTTGCGTTGATCGCCGGCTTCAGTCTGTGACCCGGGAAGGCACCTCGTGACCAATCTGCTCCGCGTGGAACCCGTCCGCACACCGGCACCGCTGGGTGCCGGTCAGCCCCTGCGTGCTGACCGCATCCACCGCTACGTCAACGCCTACTGCCCGCAATGCCACGCCGCCGAGCCAGAACTCGCCGACGTGCAACGGCTGTCGGGGGTGCTGCTGGTTCGCGACAACAAGGTGTGGCTGCAGCGCGCCTGCCCCAGCCACGGCATGATCACCACGCTGTACGACGAGGACGCGAACATCCTGCGCTACCTCGAGCAGTGGCAGGCGCCCACTAAGGTGCACGTGCCCGATCACGCCGACAACTTCCGGCCGATGCCGGAGGCCTTCGCCTACGGGCTGCCGGCCTTCCACACTCAGCACACCTGCATCCTGGTCCACGACATCACCGAGGTCTGCAATCTGAAGTGCCCGACCTGTTTCACCGCCTCCAGCCCGCAGCTGACCGGTGTGGCTCCGTTGGAGCAGATCCTCGCCAATGTCGATGCCCGGCTGGCCAGGGAGAACAATCGCATCGACGTGCTGATGCTGTCGGGAGGTGAGCCCACGCTCTACCCGCAGCTGCCGGAGTTGCTGGACGAACTGGTGGCCCGCCCGATCGTGAGGATCATGCTGAACACCAATGGGTTGAAGGTCGCCTCTGACGACGACCTGGTGGCGCTGCTGAAGCGGCACCGCAGCCGGCTGGAGGTCTACCTGCAGTACGACGGGCCGCGGCCCGAAGCGTCCATCCATCACCGCGGGGCCGACCTGACCCGCTTCAAGGAAGCGGCGATCAGCCGACTCAGCGAGGCCGGCGTCTTCACCACCTTGGTGATGACCGCTGCGCTGGGCGTCAATGACGGCGACATCGGCGCGGTGGTGATGAAGGCGTTGGAGACGCCGTTCATCGGTGGGGTGGCGATTCAGCCGGTCTTCGGTTCCGGGCGCGGGTCGGGGATCGATCCGATGGAGCGGCTTACCCACACCGGTGTGCTCAGCCGGCTCGGCCCGCAGACCGGTGATGTAGTGCAGTGGCACGATCTGACCGCGCTGCCGTGCTCGCACCCGCATTGCTCATCGGTCGGCTACCTGCTGAAGGACGATGCCGGCACCTGGCGTTCGCTGGTGGCCCTGGTCGGCCATGACGAGCTGCTGCGATGGTTGGAGCTGGACCCGGACTCACTGGCCAATCGGGTCGCCGACCGCGACCTGCCGCTCCAGCTGCGTGAGCTGATGAAGAACTCGATGCTGGATCTGCTCAGCGAACAAGCGGCGCTGACCAATCCGCGAACCGGTCAGTTGTGGCAGAACATCTGCACGCAGTGCGATCTGGGCATTTCCACCTTGGCCACCTTGGCTTCGTCCAAGCTGCCGGGAGGCGAGGAGCGAATGCGCAAGCTGCTGGCCGAGCGGGTCAAGCGGATCACCATCAAACCCTTCCAGGACATCAACACCATGATCGAGGAGCGGCTGACGCAGTGCTGCGTCCATGTCGGAACGGTGGCTGACAACGGTGATCACCAGTGCGCGCCGTTCTGTGCGGTCCAGGCGTGGGGAAAGCTCGGCGCGCAGCGACTGAGTACGGCGACAGGAGGTCGACGTGGGTGAGATTCCACCGGCAGTGGCGCAGATCGCCGCGGGGCCGCGGCCATCGGACTTTCTCGGCCAGGCGACGCCGGGCTGCCCAGCGCAGACCGATGGCGCTACGGCAGCCGCAGTGGCTTCTGGAGGCGGGGCTGGCGGCGAAGCCGCGACCGCCGCGCAGCCCTTCGACCCGCTGCGCTTGTGCATCTTCGCCACCGTCGCCATGCTCGGCTGGCTCTTCGGCCCGGTAGCCGTGGTGGTCTTCGCCGGAGTCGGCTTCGCCGGCTACTGGCAGGCGCGCCGTGCGGGACTGACCCGCTCGAAGTGCTACCTGCGCGACACCCGCCTGGTGCTGGCCTACTTGGGGATCTTCCTGGCAGCCGGAGTGTGGGGCATCGTGGTCTTCGTCCAGCACTGGTTGGGGGCCTGACCGCCCCCGCGCGTCCTGGAGGTCAGGACTCCAGCGGCAGCGGCTCTCGCCGGGGCGCTTTGCCGATGCCCAGGCCGGTGAGGAAGCCGCCCACCGTGCCGAGGCCGAAAGCAGACCACAGCAGGGGATAGGGATTGATGGCGTCCAGACTGTTCTTGGGCTGCATGTTGCCCCAGGTGTAAAGCACAGCCCAGATCATGACGCCGACGGCGGCCAACAGGGCAAGGACCCCGATCACGAGCGCGACCTTGGAGATGATCTTCATGGGCTGATCCTAGGGACGTCGCGGCCTTCTCGTGGCTTGCCGCCCTCACCCGGTGCCGGCGGCCAATCAGACCGACTAGGTTGGCGCCGTGGAACCCACCCTCGCTGCCTGGCTCACCTCTGCGGAGGCGCTGCCGGCCTTGTCGGCTGCCTCCGCAGAGACCGACCCGGCATCGCTGGGCGCCGCCGAACGCCTGCGTCGCACCTTCGAACCCGAGCAGGCAGCTGCTGCGTTGGCCCAGGTCGCCCTGCGGCGCCGCGCCGTGGCGAAGTTCGGTGATCGCGCGTCCACCCTCTTCTTCACCCCGGACGGGCTGGAGCAGGCAACCCGTGCCGAGGTCGCCGCCTGGCGGGCGGCTCAGTTCCTGGCGGCCGGAGTGCGCGAGGTCGTCGATCTCGGCTGTGGGCTGGGCGCCGACGCGCTGGCCTTCGCCGATGCGGGCATCAGCGTCCAGGCGGTGGACGCCGATCCGGCGACGGCGATCCTTGCGGCTGCCAATCTGGGTCGGGAGGTGCTGTGTGCCGATGCCGTCGATGTTGCCCAGGAGCTGCTCTCTGAGGCAAATGCGGTCTTCCTTGATCCGGCACGCCGCACGGCCTGCGGACGCACCTGGCGGGTTGCCGACTTTTCGCCACCGTGGGATTTCGCCGTCGGCTTGCTCGACGGACGCTTCGGCTGCATCAAGGCAGCGCCGGGCCTGCCGTCCGCGTTGATCCCTGATAGTGCCGGGGTCAGCTGGGTCAGCGACCACGGCGACCTGGTGGAGACCACAGTGTGGAGCAGTGGCGACCGCCGGGCCGTGCTGCTCCCCGCCGGTGACGTGCTGGCTGTCAGCGGCGAACGGGCGCCGGTCGGCGCTCTTGGCGGCTATCTGTACGAGCCCGATCCGGCAGTGCTGCGCTCGGGTGCGATCGCAGCCCTGGCGGCGCAGTTGGACGCACGACGACCCTGGGACGGCATCGGCTATCTGTGTGCCGATCGCCTGGTCGCTACGCCGTTCGCCCACGCCTTCGCCGTCGAGGAGGACCTGCCCTTCGACGAACGGACGCTACGCGCCTGGGTGCGTGAGCACCAGATCGGCGTCCTGGAGATCAAGTGCCGCGGCGTCGACGTCGATCCGGCGGTGTTGCGGCGCCGACTGAAGCCTCACGGACGCGCTGCGGCCACGCTGGTGTTGACGCCCACCCAGGGTGGCGTGCGTGCGCTGGTGGTGAGCAGGGTCTGAGTACTCCCCGCGATCATTGGCACTCGGCTTGATCGAGTGCTAAGGCCGCGATAGATTCGGATTAGCACTCTCGCAAGGAGTGTGCCAAAGGGCCGAGGCGGCACCCGCGACGACGCCGAGGCATGGGTAACACCTGACCACCGGGCCGAGTAACCGGCCCGCACGAACGAAAGGGTTTTGAACGTGGCAGTCACGATCAAGCCGCTCGAGGACCGCGTCCTCGTCCAGCCGCTGGAGGCCGAGCAGACCACTGCTTCCGGCCTGGTCATTCCCGACACCGCCAAGGAGAAGCCGCAGGAGGGCAAGGTTGTTGCCACCGGTCCCGGCCGTGTCGACGACAAGGGCAACCGCATCCCCGTTGACGTCGCCGAGGGCGATGTCGTGATCTTCAGCAAGTACGGCGGCACCGAGGTCAAGTACGACGGCGCTGAGTACCTGCTGCTCAACGCTCGCGACATCCTCGCCGTCGTCAGCAAGTAAGGAAGTCATCCATGGCAAAGCTCCTTCAGTTCGACGAGGAGGCCCGCCGCGCGCTTGAGCGTGGCGTGGACGTTCTCGCCAACACTGTGAAGGTCACCCTCGGCCCGAAGGGACGCTACGTCGTCCTGGACAAGAAGTGGGGCGCCCCGACCATCACCAACGACGGCGTGACCGTCGCCAAGGAGGTCGAGCTCTCCGACCCGTTCGAGAATCTGGGTGCGCAGCTCGCCAAGGAGGTGGCCACCAAGACCAACGACGTGGCCGGTGACGGCACCACCACCGCCACCGTGCTCGCCCAGGCACTCGTCCACGAGGGCCTGCGCGCGGTCGCGTCGGGCGCCAACCCGATCGCGCTCAAGCGCGGCATCGATGCGGCCGTCGAGGCCGTCGAGACCGAGCTGAAGCGGCTGGCCCGCGACGTCGAGACCACCGACGACATGGCCCACGTCGCCACCATCTCCGCCCGTGACGAGCAGATCGGCGCGCTGATCGCCGACGCGTTCGACAAGGTCGGCAAGGACGGCGTGATCACTGTCGACGAGTCCAACACGTTCGGCACCGAGCTCGAGTTCACCGAGGGCATGCAGTTCGACAAGGGCTACCTCTCGCCGTACTTCGTGACCGACGCCGAGCGCATGGAAGCGGTTCTGGAGAACCCGTACATCCTGATCAACCAGGGCAAGATCTCCTCGATGAACGAGCTGCTGCCGGTCCTGGAGAAGGTCATCGGCGCGGGTGGCCAGCTGGTCATCATCGCCGAGGATGTCGACGGTGAGGCGCTCAGCACCCTGGTCGTCAACAAGATCAAGGGCACCTTTGGTTCGGTCGCGGTCAAGGCGCCGGGCTTCGGTGATCGTCGCAAGGCCATGCTCGAGGACATCGCGATCCTCACCGGTGGCAAGGTCATCGCCCCCGAGGTCGGGCTCAAGCTCGACCAGGTCGGCCTGGACGTCCTGGGTCGCGCCGCACGCGTCGTGGTCACCAAGGACAACACCACGATCGTCGAGGGCGCTGGTGCTTCCGAAGAGGTCGCCGGTCGGGTCGCGCAGCTGCGCGCCGAGATCGAGCGCACCGACTCGGACTGGGATCGGGAGAAGCTGCAGGAGCGCGTGGCCAAGCTGGCCGGCGGCGTCTGCGTGATCCAGGTCGGTGCCGCCACCGAGGTCGAGATCAAGGAGAAGAAGCACCGTATCGAGGACGCCGTCTCCGCGACGCGCGCCGCGATCGAAGAGGGCATCGTCGCCGGTGGCGGCTCTGCTCTGGTGCACGCCTCTCGCGTTCTGGCCGACGGCCTGGGGCTCAGCGGTGACGAGAAGACCGGCGTGTCGATCGTCGCCAAGGCCGTGGGCGAACCGCTGCGTTGGATCGCTGAGAACGGCGGCGAGGCCGGCCTGGTCGTCGTGGCCAAGGTGTCGGAGTTGGAGCCCGGTCAGGGCTACAACGGCGCCACCGGCGAGTACGGCGACCTGATCGCTCAGGGCGTCATCGACCCGGTCAAGGTCACTCGCTCGGCATTGGCCAACGCGGCCTCGATCGCCGCACTGCTGCTCACCACCGAGACTGCGGTGGTCGAGAAGCCGGCCGACGAGGACGAGGCTGGTCACAGCCACTGACCTGTTCAGTCCGGACGGGCCTCCACCTTCGGGTGGGGGCCCGTCCGCGTTGTCCGGGCTTCGAGTGGGCGGAAACTACCGAGCCGGCGGGCTGAGCCGTCGTGGAAAAATGGACCGGTGATTCCCGCTTTCGACCCAGCCACGATTCTGCCTGACGACCTGCTGGAGGAGATCCGCGCGCGTGCCCCGCGGATCGACGCCGACAACGAGTTCTGTGCCGAAGACATCGACCAGCTCCGGGCAGCCGGCTATCTGAAGATCCTGGTGCCCACCGACCGCGGCGGGCTCGGACTGGGCTTGGCCGAAGCCACCGCACTGCAGACCCGTCTGGCCACCGCAGCTCCTGCGACCGCACTGGCGGTCAACATGCATCTGGTCTGGACCGGCGTCGCCACCGTGATGCGAGCTCGCGGGGTGGACACCCTCGATTTCGTCCACACCGGGGCCGCGGCGGGTGAGCTGTTCGCGTTCGGCATCAGCGAGGCCGGCAACGATCTGGTGCTCTTCGGTTCCGACACCGAGGCCCGGCCCGACGGCGACGGCGGCTACACCTTCACCGGAACCAAGATCTTCACCTCGCTCGCGCCGGGGTGGACCAAGCTCGGCCTGCACGGCCTGGACACCACCAGCCCGGACGCCCCCAAGCTCGTCTACGGCTTCATCGACCGCGCAGAGGCAGGCGACGCCGTGGTGACCAAGGACGACTGGGACACCCTGGGCATGCGGGCCAGCCAGAGCCGCACCACCGTCCTCAACCAGGCCCCAGTGCCGGCAGCGCGCATCGTCCGCCGCGTCGATCCCGGGCCCAACCCCGACCCGATCGTGTTCGGTATCTTCGCGGCCTTCGAACTGCTGCTCGCCGCGGTCTATCACGGCATCGCCCAACGGGCGCTCACGCTGGCGATCGAGACGGTGCGCTCGCGACGGTCCAAGAAGCTCGACAAGCCCTATGCGCAGGATCTCGACATTCGCTGGCGGATCGCCGAGGCCGGCCTGGCGCTGGACGCCCTGGAGCCGCAGATCACGTCACTGGCCCGCGACGTCGACGCGCTCGCCGACCATGGTGCCCGCTGGTTCTCGCTGCTGGCAGGAGTGAAGGTCCGCTCCACCGAGACCGCCCGATTCGTGGTCGACGAGGCGATCCGCTCCAGCGGTGGCAGTTCCTACTTTGCCTCCAATGAGCTTTCCCGTCTCTACCGCGACGTGCTGGCCGGCATCTTCCACCCCTCCGATGCCGAGTCGGCGCATGCGACCATGGCCGGTTACCTGCTGGGGCCCGTCGAACCCTGAGTCACCCGTCGGGGCGAGCGAACCTTGCGGTTTCCTTGAGGTCGTCCCCGGACGCTGTGAGCGTGCGGCTGGCGGCTGCCAGGGTGGTGTCACCTCAACCCGAAGGAGACGACATGCCCTGGTCCATGCGGACGCCCCTCACCGCTTTGGCCGTCCTCGGTGCCGGTATCGGCCTGAGCCTGGTCGGCGCCGTTCCGGCCCACGCCGATGACGACGTCCGTACCCCCGCGACCCCCAGCGGGGCCTACTACTGTCACGGCCACAAGGCCACCATCGTCGGCACGTCGAGTGCGGACGTGATCACCGGAACCGACGGCCGTGATGTCATCGTCGCCCTCGGTGGGGACGACGTCATCAACGGACTGGGTGGCCGCGACATCATCTGTGCTGGCGGCGGCAACGACACCGTCAACGGTGGACCGGGCAACGACTGGATCTCCGGCGGTAGCGGCAACGACGTGCTGCACGGCGATGACGGCAACGACGTCCTGCACGGGCGCTCCGGCGCCGACAGTGTGTTCGGGGACGGCGGCAACGACTGGCTGGGCGGCGGCAGCGGGAACGACCTGCTCGACGGTGGCGCCGGCAAGGATCGGTTGCACGGCTACGCCGGTGCTGACCATCTGCTGGGCGGCGACGGTAATGATCGCCTCTACGGCGACAGCGGAGCCGACCTCCTCGAAGGCGGTGCCGGCACGGATTTGCTCCGCGGTGGCGCGGGCGCCGACAAGGAGTACCAAGAGGTCGCCGCACCGGTGGTGACCGGCGCGCTGTTGCAGCCCTGACCCTCTGTACCCCCGGCCCCGCACCTTCGGTGGCGGGGCCGGTGTGTTTGGTGAGCTTCTTCGTCCTTCCGGACGACTGGTTCCGCCGCTGCGGAGGACGATCGGGCCGGCGCTGCTGCCTAGGCTGGCGCTATGAGCACAGCGCTGATCGATGACACCTCCCCGACGTCACCCCCCGCTCCTGCCGGCATCCAGGCGCGCGGACTGAAGCGGTCCTTCGGCGAGGTGCGCGCGGTCGACGGCATCACCTTCGCTGCGCCCGCCGGTGCCGTGACGGCCCTGATCGGGCCTAACGGCTCGGGCAAGACCACCTTGCTGCTCTTGCTCGCCGGGCTGCTACGCCCCGATGAAGGCACCGCTGCCGTTGCCGGATTCGATGTCGCCACCCAGAACCTGCAGGTACGGTCGCAGATCGGCTGGATGCCGGACTCCTTCGGTACCTGGGAGGCGTTGACCTGCGCCGAGGTGCTGACCACCTTCGCCCACGCCTACGGCTTGAGTCGAAGTGAAGCACCCTCACGGGTTGCGTCCGTGCTCGACCTGGTGCACCTGACCGAGTTCGCTCATCGGCCGGCACGGGTGCTGAGCCGCGGGCAGAAGCAGCGACTTGGCCTGGCCCGCGCGCTGGTGCACGATCCGGCGGTGCTTCTGCTGGACGAGCCGGCCTCCGGGTTGGACCCTCGTTCCCGGGTGGAACTGCGCGATCTGCTGCGCGGCTTCGCTGCCGAAGGCAAGACGGTGTTGGTCTCATCCCATGTCCTTGCCGAGTTGGAGGAGCTGTACGACCACGCGGTCTTCCTGTCCAAGGGGCGCACCGTCGACGTCGCCCAGGCAGCTCAGCCGGCCAACAACGGACGCGGTTGGCGCCTGGAAGCCGTCGAGCCGACCGAACTGCGTGATTTCCTCGACCGCACCGGCATTCCCTGGGTGTCCGGACCCGGCACCGGTGAGGTGACTGTGCCCCTGGCCGGAGTGGAGTCGGCCAGCGAGTTGATCAAGGCCGCGGTCGGTGCCGGAGTGGCTCTGCACACGATCGCTCCGCTGTCGGGTCGGCTCGAGGAGGCCTACCTTTCGCTGAACGAGGAACGGATATGAGCAACTGGTCGCTGTCGTGGCACGGCCTGCGAACGGTCACCGAACTGGAGATCAAGCAGCGGATCCGATCCCGCCGCTGGATCTGGGCCCTGCTGGGCTGGTTCATCCTGGTCGGGGCGCTGACCTCGCTGGTCATCTGGGCGGCGAGCGCCGCAGTCCAACCGAGCGTCGATGGCACGCCTGTCGGCTTGCAGGCCGGCCCGTTCGCCTTCGGGCTGATCGTCTACCTCGTGCTCGGCCTCGGGCTGATGATCGCGCCGGCATTCACGGCCACCACCATCAACGGTGATCGCTCGGCGGGTGTGCTGGCCACCCTGCAGGCCACCCGGCTCAGCGCACTCGAGATCGTGCTGGGCAAACTCCTGGCCGCCTGGTTGACGGCACTGCTGTTCCTGGTGGTGGTGCTGCCGTTCATCGGCTGGTCGATGGCGCTGGGCAACATCTCGCTGTGGCAGGTCGTGGTGACCTTCTTGGTGATGTTCGCCGAAGTCGCTGTGGTCTGCGCGATCGGGTTGGGCTTCTCGGCGGTGATCTCGCGGCCGGCAGGCGCCGCCATGCTGACCTATTTGACCGTGGTGGTGCTCAGCGTGGTGACCGTGATCGTGGTCGGTCTGTCGACACTGCTGCTGACCAGACCCCAGGCGGTTCGGGTGTGGGGACTGACTCCCCACGTCGCCCAGGCCTACCAGGACCAGGTCGACGCCGCCTTCGCCAAGGATCCGAATGCGGTGCCCCCAGCGCCGCCGGTCGAGAAGTGCACCTGGTACGACCGCACCGACTCCACCACGCGCCTCGACCAGGTCTGGTGGGTGATGGTCGCCAATCCCTTCGTCGTCGTCGCCGATGCCGCACCGCTCCCGCCTGGAGCTGCGCAGGATCTCAGTCACTATATCGGCCGAAGCTCCGATCCGTTGGCCCTGGTGCGCTGGGGCATCCGACAGATGAGCTTGCCACCACAGACCGAAATCGATGAGTGCTCAGACCTCTACTCCAATCTGCCCGGCTTCAAGGTCGAGCGGGACTCGGCCGGCAACGTCACCGTCACCACCAGCTCCGGCACCCCGGTGTCCGTGAGCCCGGTGAAGGCGAGGATCATCACGGTGGAAGACCCGGTGTGGCCGTGGGGCTTGGGCTTCCACCTGGCGGTCGGACTGGGCTTCATGTGGGTGGCGGTGCGGCGGCTGCGGCTCCCGTACGGGACGCTTCTGCGGGGCAATCGGGTGGCCTGATCCGGCCTTGCCGGCCCGAGCTAATGTCGAAGGCAGTGCTGAACCGCACCGTGGCAGACGCCAACCGCAGGGAGAGCGGAAGAGCCGGCGCCGACCACGGTGCGGTCAGGGGTAACGGTCAGGGGTTGGTCCGGGAACGGGCCAACCCCGACTCGTAGGCGAAGACGACGGCCTGGACCCGATCACGCAGCCGGAGCTTGGCGAGCAGGTGCCGCACATGCGTCTTCACCGTCGTCTCGGAGAGATAAAGCGCGCCAGAGATCTCGGCATTCGACATGCCCTGGGCGATCAACTCCAAGACCTCAGTCTCACGCTCAGTGAGGCAGTCCAGGCGTGGGTCGGGCAGGGCCGGGCCACCATTGGCTACGTGGGTGAGCAACCGCCGGGTCGCCGAGGGTGCGATCACGGCGTCCCCGGAGTGGACGGTGCGAATCGCGGCGAGCAG
Source organism: Propionicimonas sp. (assembly GCA_036788135.1). Taxonomy (GTDB): domain Bacteria; phylum Actinomycetota; class Actinomycetes; order Propionibacteriales; family Propionibacteriaceae; genus Propionicimonas. The sequence goes on along the minus strand of DAIQNZ010000001.1, from coordinate 213,280 downwards.
ATCTTCCGGCGGCGCGTTCTTCAGCAGGAAGCCCGAGGCGCCGGCTTGGATCGCGGTGAGCAGATACTCGTCCAGGTCGTAGGTGGTCAGCATGACGATCTTCGGGGCTTCCCGCCCGGCCGCATCGGCCGCCGCCAGAATCTGACGGGTGGCCTCGATGCCGTCGAGCTCGGGCATCCGCACGTCCATCAGGACGACGTCACAGGCCAGGCGGGAGACCACAGCGACGGCCTGTCGACCGTCACCGGCTTGGCCGGCCATCACCATGTCGTCCTGAGAGCCGATCACCATCGACAGACCGGCAGCAACGAGTTGCTGGTCGTCGACCAGCACGACTCGGATCGGTTTGCGGTGTTCGGTCTCGGTCACGATTCCTCCTCCAACCGGAACGGTAGCGCGGCAACCACCTGGAAGCCGCCTTCGATGTGGCCGGCGGTCAGCGTGCCGCCCAACATCTCGGCCCGCTCCCGCATGCCGATCAGGCCCAGGCCGGTGCCGGCGAGCGCCTCGCCGGTGACCGGGTCGGTGGCGGCGGCTCGGCTGCCGCCGGTGCTGGTGATGGTCACGCAGACTTCGTCGGGCCGCCAGTTCTCCGCGATCACCACGGCGGCGCCTTCGCCGGCGTGCTTGAGCACATTGGTCAGCGACTCCTGAGCGATGCGGTGCAGCGCGGTTCGGACCGCCCCGGGCAGACGCCGCGGCTCGCCGACGCGCACCACGGACACCTGCAGGCCGGCCTCGCGGGAGGTCGCGGCCAGTTCGTCCAGGCCCGTATCGAGATTCGGGGCCAAGGCAGGATTGGCCTGGTCGTCCTTGAGGATCCCGAGGATCCGGCGAGTGTCGGCCAGAGCGCTCCGCCCGGTCTCTGCGATGGTCACGAAGGTGCGCTTGGCCGCGTCGGTGTCGGCGGCGACGTAGCTGCCGCCATCGGCTTGGGCGATCATGATCGCCAGCGAGTGGGCTATGACGTCGTGCATTTCCCGCAGGATGCGCAGTCGTTCGGCTGCCACGGCCAACTCGGCAACCCGCTGCTGCGACTCCACGGCCGAAGCGCGCGCGGCCAGCGCACGGGTCCGACCGCGTTCGGAGCGACGCAGCGCCACGGTGAGGACGCTCACGCCGCCGGCGCCGACGATCAGCGCGACGATCAGAGTCCACTCCAGCGGCGTCATCGGGTGCTCAGGAGTGAACCACGACCTCGACCCGCTGGAACTCCTTGACCTCGGTGTAGCCGGTGGTGGCCAGCGCCCGCCGCAGGGCTCCGACGAGGTTCATCGTGCCGTCGGCGACGTGGGACGGACCGAGCAGGATCTCTTCAAAGCTCCCGACCGTGGAGAACTTGACCCGTTCACCGCGCGGCAGGGTCGGGTGCCAGGCCTCCGGACCCCAGTGGTAGCCCTGCCCGGGAGCCTCGGACGCCCGAGCCAGCGGCGAGCCCACCATCACGGCGTCCGCGCCGCAGGCGATGGCCTTGGCGATGTCACCGGACTTGCCGAGGGCGCCGTCGGCGATCACATGGACGTAACGGCCGCCGGACTCGTCCAGGTAGTCGCGGCGAGCCTCGGCGACGTCAGCCAGCGCGGAGGCCATCGGCACCTCGACGCCGAGCACATTGCGGGTGCGCTTGGTTGCTCCGCCGCCGAAGCCGACCAGCACACCGGCGGCTCCGGTGCGCATCAGGTGCAGTGCCGACTGGTAGGTGGCGCAGCCGCCGACGATCACCGGCACGTCGAGGGAGTAGATGAACTCCTTGAGGTTCAACGACTCTGAGACGGTGGAGACATGCTCGGCCGACACCGTCGTGCCGCGGATGACGAAGAAGTCGACGCCGGCCTTCTCGACCACCCCGGCGAACTCCGCGCAGGTCTGCGGGGACAGCGAACCGGCAACCGGCACGCCGGCGTCGCGGATCTGCTTCATCCGCTCGGTGATCAGCTCGGCCTTGATCGGCTCGGCGTACAGCTGCTGCATCCGGCGGGTTGCCGTCACCTGATCGTCAATATCGGCCAGCTCAGCGAGCAGGCTGGTCGGGTCGGCGTAACGCGTCCACAGACCTTCGAGGTTGAGCACGCCCAGACCCCCGAGCTTGCCCATCATGATCGCGGTCTGCGGGCTCATCACCGAGTCCATCGGCGCCGCCACGATGGGGAAGTCGAAGGTGAGGGCGTCGATGCGCCAGTTGAGGTTCACCTCTTCGATGCCTCGGGTGCGGCGCGTCGGGACGATGGCGATGTCATCGAAGCCGAAGACCGGTTGGGCGCGCTTGGATCGACCGATTTCGATCATGGTCATGGTGGTGATGCCTCAGTTCTGTGCCGAGTAGTTGGGTGCCTCGATGGTCATCTGAATGTCGTGCGGGTGAGACTCGCGCAGGCCGGCCGCGGTGATCCGGACGAAGCGGCCCTTGGCGTGCAGCTCGTCGATCGTGGCGGCGCCGGTGTAGAACATCGACTGCCGCAGGCCGCCGACCAGCTGGTAAGCCACCGCAGCCAGCGGGCCGCGATACGGGACCTGGCCTTCGATGCCTTCGGGAACCAGCTTGTCGTCGGTCGTGACGTCGGCCTGGAAGTAGCGGTCGCGGGAGTAGGACGCCGCGCGGCCCCGCTTAGCCATCGCGCCGAGTGAACCCATACCGCGGTACGACTTGAACTGTTTGCCGTTGATGAAGACCAGTTCGCCGGGGCTCTCGTCGCAGCCGGCCAAGAGCGATCCCAGCATCACCGAATCGGCGCCGGCCACCAGGGCCTTGGCGATGTCGCCGGAGTACTGCAGGCCGCCGTCGCCGATGACCGGAACCCCCGCCGGGCGACACGCCTGAGCAGCCTCCCAGATCGCGGTCACCTGGGGCACGCCGACACCGGAAACCACGCGGGTGGTGCAGATCGAGCCCGGGCCGACACCCACCTTCACGCCGTCCGCTCCGGCGCCCACCAGAGCCTTCGTTCCGGCGTAGGTCGCCACATTGCCGCCGATGATGTCCACCTCGCGCGCCGCCGGCTCGGCCTTCAGCCGTCGCACCATGTCCATCACACCCTGGGTGTGACCGTGAGCGGTGTCGACGATGATGGCGTCGACACCGGCGTCCACCAGGAGCATGGCGCGCTCCCAGGCGTCGCCGAAGAAGCCGATGGCCGCGCCCACCCGCAGCCGTCCTTGCGGATCCTTGCTGGCCAGCGGGTACTTGTCGGACTTCACGTAGTCCTTCAGCGTGATCAGGCCGCGCAGTTTGCCGTCGGCGTCGACCAGCGGCAGCTTCTCGATCTTGTGCTTTGCGAGCAGGGCCAAGGCCTCCTCGGAGCTGATCCCGGGCCACCCGGTCACCAGCGGCATCTTGGTCATGACCTCACCGACGGGGCGGTGCGGGTTGTCCTCGAAGCGCATGTCACGGTTGGTGACGATGCCCACCAGGTGCATCTCCGCATCGACCACCGGCACGCCGGAGATGCGGAACTGCGAGCAGAGTTCGTCGACCTCGCCGATGGTGGCGTCGACGGTGATCGTGATCGGCTGGTCGACCATCCCGGCCTCGGAGCGCTTGACCCGATCGACCTGCTCGGCCTGCAGCTCGGCGCTCATGTTGCGGTGCAGGATGCCCATCCCGCCCTCGCGCGCCATCGCGATCGCCATCCGGGACTCGGTCACGGTGTCCATCGCGGAACTGATCAGCGGAATCTTCAACCAGATCCGCTTGCTCACCTGGGTCGAGGTGTCCGCAGCGGACGGAATCACGTCGGATTCGTTGGGCTGGAGCAGGACGTCATCGAACGTCAGTCCCAGGGGTGCGAAGGGTTCCGGTACGCCGGATGGAGACAGCGGAAAGGTCACGGGCCACCAATCTGAGTGCAATCGAGTGGCCATTCTATGCCGCGTCGGCCCGGTCAGCCGAGCGCGGCCAATGCCTCGATCAGGCTCTTGTGCCGGAACTCGAAACCGGCATCGTTCAGCCGCCGTGGCGCAACGCGCTGTCCGGCCAGCAGTGCGTCACGGACGAACTCCTTGCCGAACAGCAGACTGACGGCGGGTAACGGCGTCGGCAGGATTGCCGGTCGATGCAGGTACTCCGCGAAGGTCCGGGTGAACTCGGAGTTGGTCACCGGCCGGGGACCGACCAGGTTGACCGGTCCGGTCAGCTCACTGGTGAGCAGGAAGTCCATGGCGCGAACGTGATCGGTGATGCCGATCCAGCTCACGAACTGGCGACCATCGCCGATCCGTCCACCGACACCGGCGGAGAACAGCGGCCAGAGCGCGCCGAGGAAGCCGCCCTCGCGAGCCAGCACGTGTCCGGTGCGCAACAGGGCGGTGGGCACGGGGGAGTGCGCGGCCGCAGCCTCCCAGTCCTGCACCACTCCAGCGAGGAAGCCGTCGCCAGCTGCGGAGTCCTCGTCGACGATGTCGGCGCCGGTGTCTCCGTAGTAGCCGATGGCCGAGGCGTTGAGCAGCCGCTGGCAGCGTCCTTGCGGAGCCAGCGCGGTGATGATGGTCAGCGTCGAGGTCACCCGCGAGCGCCGGATGGCCGCCTTGCGTTCTGCCGTCCAGCGGGCGCCCGCGATCGGCACGCCGGCGAGGTTCACTACCGCGTCGACATCGTCCAGACCGGGCCCCGAGATGCGGCCGGCGTCCGGATCCCACTGACGTTGGTCGGCCGACTGCGGCGTACCGCGAACCAGGCCGACCACTTCGTGACCGCGGCGCACCAGTCGTCGACTCAAAGCTGCGCCCAGAAGCCCGCTCACTCCGCCGATCGCGACTCGCATGGGTTCGATCCTGCCACGCTCAGCGGAAGTTCAGTACTGTCCGTGCCACACGACAGTCTGGACGGCGTTCCACAGGCAGAAGGCGATGGCCAAGCCAAAGACCGCGTAGCGCTGGCGCCGGGTCAGCGGTATCAGCGCCAACAGCGCCAGACTCCACGGCAGGTACCACGGGTGCAGCGCCTGCCCGAGGACGGCGATCGCGAGCGAGCCCCAGGCCACCGCGCTGAGAGGGCGGTCGCTGAAGCGAACCACGATCCAGGCCACCACCATGAGCAGCAGTACGGTGCTCACCCGGCCGGCGGCGATCAGGAAGGCCGTCGGCGAACCGCCAGCGGCCTGGACGAAGAGGCTGCCCAGCTTGGCGAGCAACGCCAGCGGAGCCGGTGTGGCGGCCAGGCCCATCAGGTCGAGCCAGCCTAGCCAGCCGAAGCCCAGGCCGGTGGCTACGCTGATCGCGACAAAGGTCGCCATCGCGACCACGGTGGCCACCGCGGTGCGCCAGCCGAGCAGCCACAGCCGCCGACCCAGCGGCAGCGCGGCCAGGGTGGCCGCCACGGGCAGGCCGGCGACGGCGATCACCGTCAGACCCCCTTGCTGCTTGAGCGCCATCGCCACCCCGACCAGGACCGGCGCCGCCAGAAACTGAACGAACCACCCGCGCCAGCGCAGCGCGACCCAGATCGCTGCCAGGCTGGTCGCGACCATCGGCGCGTCATTGTGCGCTGCGCCGATGAAATGCAGCACCAGAAGCGGATTCAACACGCCCAACCAGACCGCTGAGCGCTTGCTGACGCCGACGAGACCCGCGATCCGGGGTACCAACCACAGCATTGCGGCAACCGAGACCACGGCGGGGATCCGCATGGCGACGATCGACCAGTACGGGTCGAAGCCGGCGAGGTTCACCATCGCTCGTGCCAGCACCAGCGTCAGCGGGGGATAGGCGACGCCGGATCCGGCCCACAGCTGGTCCACCTGCGCGACGAAAGGTCCACCGCTGGTCGCCAGGCCCACCTGGTAAGGATTGGCGCCGGTCGACAGCGTCCAGCCCATATCGGCGTAGAGGGTGGCGTCCGGGCTGAGCACCGGCGGCACCAGGAGCAGTGGCAGTGACCAGAGCACCACCGTCGTCGGGGCGTGAACAGGGCGACGATGCGAGGTTGGACGGATGTGCCACCAGCCCCAGGTGAGCGCAGCCGCCCCGACCACGATCAGCGCACGGTCGGCCGCCGGCAAGCCGCCGACGCTGCCCAGCTGGTTCACCCATTCGGCCGGCCAGCCGCGGGGGTCGAAGGAGAACTCGGCATTGCACGAGCCCCAGCCGATCAACACTGCGCCGAGGAAGCCGATCCAGACTCCGGGGGAGCGCAAGGCGCTCGCCGGTTTGTCGGTCATCGAACCCCCTGGCAGCGGACGGGACGGGGTCAGTCTAGGGCCGGAAGGTCGCAGACCGGCGGCAGCCCTGATCAGCCGGTCTTCGCTCTGGTCGGCAGCGCGGTCGAGAGCGCATCGGCCAGGGTGTGCCCCAGACTGATCCGGTCGCCGTCCACCACGATCACGCCGGCCATCTCGGTGATCGCGCTGTTCTGAGCGCGAAGGAAGACCGGCTGCAGGTAGATCGTGGTGCCGTCGGTGGGGAGCACCAGCATCGCGCCGAACTGGACGGTGTTGCCGGGCTGATTCCACAAGGTCAGCTGCTGGGCGATCGCCGGATCCTGGTTGATCCGCGCGCTGATCTGCGCCGCACCGAGGGTGACCCGGCTCTTCGGAAGCTCATACATCGTGGTGCGCCCGTAATGGCTCGGATCGGAATCACTGGCCAGCCAGCCCACCAGGTCGTCGCGGTTCGGCAGGACGTAGGGCTGCAGCAGAGTGAGATCGGGTTGCGAGCTGCGGGAACTCGGATCCAGCAGGACGTACTGCGCCGCCATGGTCTTGCCCTTGGCGTCCTGCGGCAGCCGCCACAGGTCTTCTTGGCTGTAGAACACCTGCGGGTTGGTCACGTGATAGCTGGTGAACACCTGAGCCTGTGCCGAGAACAGCTTTGTCGGCACTCGGAAGTGTGCCGCCACATCTGCCGGAATCGGGTCGTGGCTGATCACCGAACCGAAGATCTGCGACCACGCATCGCGGATCGGATCGTCGCCGACCGCGTAGAAGGTCGTCTTGCCGGTCTCGGCGTCGACGGTGACCTTCACCGAGCTGCGCACATAGTTGGTGCCGTTCGGGAACGGCGAGCTGTTCGGCAGCGTCTGGGAGTAGGGGAAGTGGTCGCTGGTGGTGTAGGCGTCCATCAGCCAAGTGATCCGGCCGTCGATGATGGCCGGGTAGGGCGTGTCGTAGGTCAGCCAGGGGGCGATCTTCTGCGCCCTGGCCACCACGTTCCGGTTGAGGAGCAGCTTGCTGTCGCCGTTCAGGTATCCGGAGACCAGGAGATCGGGTGACTGCAGCCGGATCGCCCAGGCCAGGCGGTTGAGCACGTTACCCAACGGCACGCCGTCGCCGCCGGCGTAGCGGGTGGTGGCGTTGGTGGTACTCGTCGGGTAGTCGAACTCGTTGAGCGCGGTGTTCACCACGACCCAGTCGGATTGGTCGGGTCCGAAGTAGATACGCGGCTGCGTCATGGTGAGCGAGGTCGGATCGCTCACGGTCTTGCTCACCGTTGCAGGGACGTCGCCCACGAGGAACTGCGGGAAGCCCTCGGCCGTGGTCTGGCTGGCCGAAGCGATGGCCAGACCGTACCCGTGGGTGTAGACGAGGCGTCGGTTTACCCAGGTGCTGCCGCTCGCCGGGAGTGCCGAAGGCGAGATCTCTCGAGCTGATACCAGCACCTGCTGCAGCCGCCCGTCGATCGAGTATCGATCGGTACTGATCGGAGACAGCTGGTAGTAGGGGCGGATCGTCTGCAGCTGGTTGAACGCCTGGCTGACGGTGGCTGCGCTCCACACCGGGGCATCGGCGAGATCGTGCTGCAGATCGGAGTTGGTCACGCTCGGCGCCGTGGTCCCGGGGTACTGCTGGGATGCGGTCTGGTCCAGCTGATAGGCCAGCCGGGTGAAGGTGATGTTGCGGCTCAAGTAGGGCAGTTGAGCGGTCTGCTCATTCGGACGGACGAGGTAGCGCTGCACGACATACGGGACGGCGATCGTCGCGACCACTGCCAGCACGGCGAGCCCGGCGAAGGCCTTGACCACCAGGCGGAAGCCGGTTCGGTTGGCCGTCAGGACAAGCACCGCAGCCACCGCGAGGCTGGCGACCGCCATGACGATCAAGGCCGGGAGCTGGGCGTGGACATCGGTGAAGGCGGCGCCGGTGAACGTCGTCTGCGCGGTGGCATAGTCCAGTTCGGGAATGCCGAGGACGAACCAGGCCGCGGTGATCACCATCAGGGCGGCACCAAAGCGGAAGAAGGCGCGACGCGCGGCTGCCCAGTTGGCCTCGATCCGGCCGGTGTAGTCCAGGCGACTGGAGACCATCACGATCACCAGATAGCCGACCAGGCACAGCACGACCAACTGGAATGCCCAGGCGATGAGCTTCTCGATTGCCGGCAGGACGAAGACGAAGAACCCGGCGTCGACGCCGAACTGCGGGTCGGCCACCCCGAACGGGGCCTGGGAGATCGCCAGCCGGAAGGTCATCCAGGTGCCGGCCATGTTGGCGGCCATCACTGCTGAGGCCAGGAAGGTCAGCACGGCTGTCAGCCCGACGAAGCGTCCGGCCGCCCCCACGGAGCGCCACGCCGCGCGGGTCGTGGCGTGGAGCACGGCCATGTTGATCACCGCGAAGAACAGCCAGGTGCCGGCGACCGAAAGGTACTGGGTCCAGAAGACAGCAGACTGTCCGACGCTGGCGTACCACTGGCCGTCGGTCCAGGCGGTGACCAGGAGCACGCCCAACACCCCGAGCACGGCCAGGCCGAAGGCCGCTGCGATGATCTGGCCCAGGCGTCGGAAGCGACTTCGCTGGCTGGTGACGCCGGCCACGACGGCGCGGAAACGGGGATCGGCCGGCGTAGCCGGGCGGTTGGTGGTCTCAGTCATTGCTCAACTCGCATCCGACGGCGGCGATCCCCGTGCCGATGAAGGTGCCTTGGGCGATGGTGAATCGTCGGTCGCGCGAGTGGTTCACGAAGAAGGACGACTGGTTGTCCCACAGTTCACCGCTCAGCCGGTAGCCGCCCCCGAGCAGTGGTGGCGAGACCAGGCGTGCCCTGACCGTGTGCTTGCCCACCGTCGTCGCCAGCTGGTGATCGGGGCTGCGCTTGTCGGAGCAAAAGACCTCGATGTCCTCCGCGTTGACGATCGTGTAGGTGAAGGTGAGCTGCCTGACCGGCCGCTTCACTTCGTAGGTGAACTCCAAGACGATGTCCTCGCCCTGTTCGAAAATCGTGGTGGCGGCACCATCGGTGTTGAGCAGGCGGGTGCCGCTGACTTGCACCACGTCCGACTTCTCGAGCGGAATGTCCTCCTCGGCCGTCTCCCGCATGCGTGCCCGCGCCTCGGCGCGTTCGCCCTTGAGGAACTCCTCGTACGCCTGGACGACCGGTCCGACCGGTCCTTCGGCCTGGACCACGCCTTGATTGATCCAGATCGCGCGGTCGCAGAAGGCCTTCACGGTCGCCATCGAGTGGCTGACGAAGAGGATCGTCTTGCCCTGCTCGCGGATCTTTCCCATCCGATCGACGCACTTGAGGCGGAAGACGTCATCGCCCACGCTCAGCACCTCGTCGACGATGAGGATGTCCGGATCGACGTTCACCGACACCGCGAAGCCCAGTCGCGACTTCATACCGGAGGAGTAGGTGCGCACCGGCTGGTCCATGTGCTCGCCGATGTCGGCGAAAGCGATGATGTCGGCGATGCGCTCGTCGGCCTCTGCGCGGGTCATCCCCAGGACCATGGCCCGCAGGTAGATGTTCTCGCGCCCACTGAGTTCCGGGTCGAAGCCGCTGGTCAACTCAAGCATGGCGGCGATTCGGCCGTTGACCTTCACTCGACCGCTGGTAGGCGTGGTCACGCCGGCGATCACCTTGGCCAAGGTGGATTTGCCCGAACCGTTGCGTCCGAGGATGGCCACCACCTCGCCGCGATCGAAGCGGGCGTTGACGCGGTTGAGGGCGACGAAACGTCCGCCGGTTTCGGCCTTGCGGAAAGGCGCAACGGCGCGCGCGAAGGAGTTGGAGAAGATCTTGTAGACCTTGGTGAGGTTCTCGACGACGATCGCCGGTTCGGGATCGCCGACGACGGCCGGTGTGGTTGGTTGTTCAACGGTGGCGGTCATCGCTCACTCCTTAGAGGACGTCTGCGAATTCGGGCTGCAGCCGGCTGAAGACCAGGCTGGCCACGAGGGTGAGGACGGCGAGCAGGCCCCAGAAGTAGCCGGTGTAGGCCAAGGAGCCGGTGATCCATCGGTGCAGCACCAATGAGTCGCGGTAGCCGGAGATGACGTAGGTGATCGGGTTGGCGTAGATCACCCAGCGGAAGCCGCTGGTGAGTCGGTCCGCTGACCACAGCACCGGCGTGACCCAGAACATCAGTGACATCACCGAACCGATGAGGTGGTGGATGTCCTTGCTGATGGCGGTCAGGGCCGAGAACAAGGTGGCCATCACCAGGCTCAACGCCAGCCCGCACAGGATGTAGTAGGGCAATTGGATGGCGGTGAGGGCCAGCCCGTAGCCGGAGACGAGCAGGACGATCACCGCTAATCCCATCATCACCAGATGCACCAGGAAGTAGGACAAGACCTCGGAGACCGGCAGCGTTTCTGCGGGGTAGCTGAGCTTCGTGACGAACTGGCTGTTGGTCCGGATCGCATTGCCGGCGTGGTTCATGCTGTCGGAGACGAAGAACCAGGCCAGGTTGCCGGGGATCAGCCACAGGATGTACGGCGCGCCCACCATGTTGTTCGCCCCGCGCATACCGATGGAGATGGCGAACCAGTACGCACCGATGTAGATCGCCGGCTTGAGAACGGCCCAGGCCACGCCGAGGGCGGAGCCGCTGTACCGCTTGGTCAGAGCGACCTGCGCCATGCTGTAGGTGCGTCTTCGGTTCTCGTAGTTGGATATCACGATGCTGCGGGCGGCGGTAATCGCCTCGTTGAGCATGTCCCACTCCTCATGGCACCCTCGCGCGGCGGTGTCGAGGAGTTGCACCGTCAATCGACCCTAGCTCGGGATTTTGTACGTACAAGAGGCTCCGCGGTGGCGAGATCGTGAAGAGCCCGCGACGCTTTTGTGATCCCACGGTGACGACCAGGCGGCCGGCGGGCCGCCGGCTCGGCAATGACGTAGTTTGGCCGGATGCACTCGACCCGCCTCGGCCGCCGCATCGCCGCTCTGGCAGTGCCGGCCTTTCTGGCGCTGGTCGCGGAGCCCCTGTTCCTGCTGGTTGACAGCGCGATCGTGGGACACCTGGGCACCAGTCCGTTGGCCGGCCTCGGCGTGGCGAGCGCGGTCTTGCTCACTGCGGCCAATGTGTTCGTCTTCCTGGCCTACGGCACCACGTCGATCGTGGCGCGCCGGGCCGGCTCGGGCGATCGTTCGGCTGCCCTGAGCGCTGGGCTGGACGGGGGATGGCTTGCCTTGGTCCTCGGTGTGCCGGTCGCGGTGCTCGTCGGGCTGGCAGCCGTGCCCTTGTGCGCGCTGTTCGGAGCCTCGGCCCAGGCCGGTGAGCAGGCCAGTGTCTATCTGCGCATCTCGGCGATCGGTCTGCCGGCGATGCTCATCGCTTTGGCGGCCACCGGGGCCCTGCGCGGCTTGCAGGACACCCGCACCCCCTTGATCGTCTCCGTGGTCGGCTTCAGCGCGAATGCCGGCCTCAACGCCTGGTTCGTTCTCGGCTGTGGCTGGGGGATCGCCGGTTCGGCGTGGGGGACGGTGCTCGCCCAGACCGGAATGGCCGCTGCCCTGGTGATCGTGCTGCTGCGCCAGGCCCGGCGGGAGCGGGCGGTGATCCGTCCAAGACTGGCCGGCGTCGTGGCGGCAGCCGGTGGCGGGGTGCCGCTGTTGATCCGAACGCTGGCCCTGCGCGCCATCCTGCTGCTGACCACGTGGGTGGCCGCCGGGCTGGGCGACGTCCCGCTGGCAGCACACCAGGTCGCTGCGACGATCTGGACTTTTCAGGCCTTCGCTCTCGATGCCCTGGCGATCGCCGCCCAGGCGGTCACCGGCACGGAGTTGGGAGCCGGGAACGCGGCCGGCGTGCGCCGGGCGACCTCGCTGATGCTCGCCTGGGGCGCTGGCGCCGGTGCCGTCGTCGGTCTGCTGCTGGTCGCGGCGCACCTGCTGGTGGCCCCGTTGTTCACCGCCGACCCTGCCGTCCAGGGCGCGCTGAGCGCCGCCGTGGTCGTCATCGGCTGCTCGGGGTGGTTGTCCGGGCTGGTCTTCGTCGCTGACGGTGTCCTGATCGGTGCCGGCGACGGACGCTGGCTTGCCGGTGCCATGGTGGCGACCTTGGCGGCCTATCTGCCGGTGATCTGGGCGGTTCGTCTCAATACAGCGGCGTTGGCAGCGCTCGGCGCCCCGTCCGCGATGACCGTCTTGTGGCTCGCGTTCATGGTGTTCATGGCGATTCGGTGGGGCTTCTTATGGTTCCGAATCCGCTCGGACGACTGGATGGTGCTGGGCGCGACCCGCTGAGGTCCGCTATTGAGCGGTCGCGGGCGGCACCGCGGCGTCGGCGGCGATGGCCTCGTGATGACGCACGACCTCGGCGACGACGAAGTTGAGCCACTTCTCCGCGAACTCAGGGTCGAGATTGGCCTGTTCGGCCAGTCGGCGCAGGCGGGCGATCTGTTGCACCTCTCGCTCCGGGTCGGCGGCAGCCATCCCCTTGGCCTTCTTCACGTGGCCCACCTGTTGGGTGATCTTGAAGCGCTCTGCGAGCAAGCAGATGATCGCGGCGTCGAGGTTGTCGATCGAGCCGCGCAGCCGTTCGAGATCGGGGTCGCTCTGCACGGGCCCTACCTTATGCAGTCTTGGGGGTTCGGCGCGCCGCTATTTCGGGCGGCGAAATGGCCCAAGCGATCACGTGCCGTTGATGCCTGGGGGTTAGCTCGCGATCACAGGTCTGGACGCGGCGGGCTGCCGAGCCGCTGCACCATCGCCAACCTCGGGATCTTCAGCGCGATGGCGCGAGATGACCAGGTGCGCGACGATGCAGCGGCCGTGGCTCACAGAGCGGCCAGAGCCTGCTCGAGGTCGGCGATCAGGTCGTCGACGTTCTCGATGCCGATGCTGAGGCGCACCATCTCCGGGGCGACTCCCGCTGCTACCAACTCCTCCTCGTTCAGTTGGGAGTGAGTGGTGGTGGCGTTGTGGATGGCGAGGCTCTTTGCATCGCCGATGTTGGCCAGATGGCTGAACAGCTTGAGCGCCTCGATGAAGGTCGCGCCGGCAGCCCGTCCGTCCTTCAAGCCGAAGGCGAGGATGCCGCCATAGCCGCGTCCGGTGAAGACCCGGTCGGCGACCGACTTGTACTCAGAGGAGTCCAGGCCGGGGTAGTTCACCCAAGCCACCTTCTCGTGGCCTTCGAGGTACTTCGCGACCGCCAGAGCGTTGCTGGAGTGGCGTTCGATGCGCAGATGCAGCGTCTCCAGGCCCTGCAGGAAGAGCCAGGCGTTGAACGGGCTCAGCGCAGCACCGGTGTTGCGCAACAGCACGGTGCGCGCCCGGATGATGTAGGCCGCCGGCCCAGCCGCCTCGGTCCAGACCGCGCCGTGGTAGGCGGGGTCCGGCTTGGTGAGGCCAGGGAAGCGCTCGGAGTGGGCTGCCCAGTCGAACCTACCGGAGTCGACGATGATGCCGCCGACGCTGGTGCCATGACCGCCGATGTACTTGGTGGCCGAGTGGACCGCGATGTCGACACCGTGGTCGAAGACCTGCGCCAGGATCGGCGTGGTCACGGTCGCGTCCACGATGAACGGCAGACCGAGCGCGTGGGCGGCCTGGCTCCAGGCGTCCAGGTCGATCACGTTGATCGCCGGGTTGCCGATGGTCTCGCCGAAGACCAGCTTGGTCTTGTCGTCGACGTAGTGGGCCAGCTCCTCCGGCTTGGACGGATCGACGAAGCGCGCTTCGATCCCGTACTGCGCCAGGGTGTGGGCGAACAGGGCGTAGGTGCCGCCGTAGAGCGTGCTCAAGGCCACGATGTTGTCCCCGGCGTAGGTCAGGTTCAGCACGGCATAGGTGATCGCCGCTGCGCCCGAGGCCGTGGCCAACGCGCCGACGCCGCCCTCGAGAGCAGCGATCCGCGCTTCGAAGACCGACTGCGTCGGGTTCATGATCCGGGTGTAGATGTTGCCCGGGACCCGAAGGGCGAACAGGTCGGCGGCGTGCTCGGTGTCGTCGAAGACGTAGCTGGTCGTCTGGTAGATCGGTACGGCCCGGGAGTTGGTGGCCGAGTCGGCCTCCTCCTGTCCGGCGTGGACGGCCAGGGTGTCGGGATGCAGGGACATGGCGTCGGTTCTCCTCATGGATGGTGATGTAGTGGTGCGGTGATGCCGGAATCCGGGTGGCGGTGAGGGTGGCCGATCAGCGCTGTGATCGGCGTGGCGCGGCGTGCTCGTGATGTGACCGGACCTGATCAGCACATTCGACAACGCGCCATCGACGGCAGGCAGCTGCAACACAGCAGGGCCGGTGGCGTCGAGGTCATGGCGGCAGGCTAGCAGTGCTGAACGGAGGGGAGTGGCTCGAATCCTGAAATGTGGGCACACGTGTGTACACGCGTCCCGGCACTGGTCGAGGTGCGGTTGCCACTGCGGGCATCACTAGACTCTGGCGCCATGAGCGCTGAACACGACTTGGTGCTGGTTGTCGACTATGGCGCCCAGTACGCGCAACTGATCGCGCGCCGCGTCCGCGAAGCCCAGGTGTACTCCGAGATCGTGCCGCACACGATGCCCGTCGCCGAGATGCTGGCCAAACAGCCGCGCGCCGTGGTTCTCTCCGGAGGGCCGAGCTCGGTCTACGAGGCCGGCGCACCGCAACTGGACGTCGCCCTGCTGCAGGCTGGTGTGCCGGTCTTCGGTATCTGCTACGGCTTCATGGCGATGGCCCAAGCGCTGGGCGGCACCGTCGCGCGAACTGGCCAGCGAGAGTACGGACGCACCACGGTCGAGGTCCTCGACGCCGGAGTGTTGCTCGACGGGCTGCCGCAGACGCTGACCTCCTGGATGTCGCATGGCGACGAGGTGACGGCCGCTCCTGAGGGCTTCGTGGTGAATGCTCGGTCGCCGCGAGCGACGGTCGCGGCCTTCGAAAACCCGGAACGACGCCTCGCCGGGGTGCAGTGGCACCCGGAGGTTCTGCACTCCCAGTACGGCCAGCAGGTGCTGGAGAAGTTCTTGTGGGAGATCGCCGGCTGCCGGCGCACCTGGCACAGCGCGAACATCGTGGACGATCAGATCGCCCGGATTCGGCAGCAGGTCGGCGACGCCCGGGTGCTGTGCGCGTTGTCCGGCGGTGTCGATTCAGCGGTTGCGGCAGCGCTGGTGCAGCGAGCCATTGGCGAGCAGCTCACCTGTGTCTTCGTCGATCACGGCCTGCTGCGTACCGGCGAGGCCGAACGTGTCGAGCAGGATTTTGTAGCCTCGACCGGCGTGAAGCTGGTGGTTGCCAACGAGCAGGAGCGCTTCCTGGGGGCCCTGGCCGGGGTCACCGATCCTGAGACCAAGCGCAAGATCATCGGCCGCGAGTTCATCCGCACCTTCGAGGATGCCGCCCGCCAGATCAATGCAGAGGGCCCGATCGACTACCTGGTGCAGGGCACGCTTTACCCCGACGTCGTGGAGTCAGGTGGTGGTGAGGGTGCGGCCAACATCAAGAGCCACCACAACGTCGGAGGACTGCCGGACGATCTGCAGTTCCAGCTCATCGAGCCGTTGCGAACCTTGTTCAAGGACGAGGTCCGCCAGGTGGGCCGTCAGCTCGGGCTGCCGGAGCACATCGTGGCTCGGCATCCCTTCCCCGGGCCGGGCCTGGGCATTCGCATCGTTGGCGCGGTGGACGCCGATCGGCTGCGCATCCTGCGGGCCGCCGACGCCATCGTGCGGGAAGAGACCACGGCGGCCGGCCTGGACGGTGAGATCTGGCAGTTCCCCGTCGTGCTGTTGGCTGACGTCCGCTCGGTCGGAGTGCAGGGGGACGGGCGCAGCTACGGGCATCCGATCGTGCTACGTCCGGTCTCCAGCGAGGATGCGATGACGGCCGACTGGAGTCGGCTGCCGTACGACCTGTTGGAGCGGATCTCGACCCGGATCACCAATGAGGTTCCTGAGGTCAACCGGGTCGTCCTGGATGTGACCAGCAAGCCGCCGGGCACCATCGAATGGGAGTGAGGCTGCCGCCTCGAACGTGACTGCGCCCGTCGACCATCGCGGTCGACGGGCGCAGTGTTTCTTCGGATCAGCGCAGGTCTGAACCCGAGCCGTTGCTGCTGAAGGCGCGCTTCAGATCATCGATGCCGGTGCCGCCGCCGTCGATCGGCAGCACCAGCCACAGCACCAGGTAGAGGGCGAGTGGGAGGAAGAAGAAGACGCTGGCGAGCGCCCACACGATGCGCACGATGGTGACATCGATGCCGAAGGAGCGGGCGACTCCTCCGGCGACGCCGGCGATCAGCTTGTCGCTGCTGGAACGGGTGAGTTGCTGCTTCATGGTGTTTTCCTTTCGATAAAACTCAGTGGTTCGGTTTGCTGAGGAGGAGAAGTCCGACTCCGAGGACGACCAGGCATCCCGGGATGATCAAGCCGATACCCCGCCAGTCGAGGTGCCCGTAGACAGACCACAGCGCGATGCCGGCCAGGGTGAGGGCGAGAATGCCGAAGGTGAACGCGGCCCGGTCAGTTCTCATGGATTCACCACCAGGTCTCCCAGGGCGTCCTCGACGTGGATCGTCAAGGTCGGCCCGCTCGTCGATGCGGGCTGAGACAAGAAGCTCTTGGCTCCCAGTCGCCCGAGTGCACCGGCCGACCCCTTCGCCTCACCCGCGCCGAGCTGCCAGCTCACCGAACTGCGCGCCTGGGTGGGCAGGTCGAGGGTGACGTCTCCAGCTGCGGCTCGGACGGTGAGCGTCCGGTCGGAGGTGAGGTGCAGGTCGCGCAGATCGAGGTTCACATCGCCCAGCGGCACCTCGATGGTGGCCGGCAACTGTGACTCGTCACTGAACGCCCGGTTGTAGTCACCCACCGCGGTCGGCGCGGGGGCCAGGTGGAAGGCGGTGGCGGCGGCCACGGCGAGGATGGCCGGCACCAGAAGAGGCGGGCGGCCGCGCCACGCCCCCACGATCGCGGTCAGGCCCAATGCGGCCAGCACGGCTGCGAGGTAGGCCAGCGGCGTGGCCGGCAGCCCCCACACCACGTGCAGCACGGCGACCGCGCCGGTGCCAACCCCTGATAGGGCGATGGCCAGTCCCCACAGGCGCCAGCTGCGCCGCCGTGGGCGGACAGCAGGAAGGCCGGGATCGTCATCGCTCACCCAACGGTCGGCTGGATCGGTGTAGGGCTGTTGCCATTGATAGCTCGGAGCCGACGACGCCGGGCTCTCGAACCCGGGCACCTTTTCGTCAACCAGTCGGGCGTGCCAGGCGTCGGCTGCGCGTTCGAACGGCGTGGGCTCAGCACTGGCGCTGGCCTGGCGGTGGCGTGGACGGAACACGCCGAACCAGAGGACCGCTCCGATCACTGCAGCGGGCACCAGCGCGGCTCCGGCACCCGATCCCCAGGTGATGGCGACGCCGACCAGGACGACCAGCCCGACCAGCAGGCCGCGCGGCCAGCGCCGAAGTGCCGGGATCGCGTGGACCAGCGGGCTGTCGCTTTGCCCGTCTCGGGGGGTCAGGAGCATCCCGGCGATGTACAAGGCGACGCCGAGGCCGCTGAGGAAGATGGTGGTGAGCACGGCGATGATCCGAACCACGCGCGGTTCGACGCCCATTCTGCGGGCCAGGCCTGCGCACACGCCGGCGATCACAGCCCCGTCGCGGGGCCGGCTCAGCACGGGCAGATTCTCAGGCACAAGCCCATTCAACGCGACAACCGCACTGCGGGCCATCGGGGAGCTGCCCTGAGGCTGCCCTGAAGAATGTGGTTCAGTCGCAGGTCGGGTGACCGGCAGAGCGCCCCGCCGCTGAGTCCCCGGAGGGTGTGGAAAACGATAACGGTTGGGTAACGCGGGTTGACGATGGGAGCGCTTTCATCATTGAATGGCTCTGACCCTAAGAGCGCTCTCATTGCTCGCGGTCAAGCATGGGCGGCAACGGTGGCCGCCCAAGACGAAGGAGTCATAATGCGTTCATCCCTGATGCGTGGGGCCGCCGCCGTGGCTGGTCTGACGCTTCTGGTTACCGGCTGTTCCAGCGCAGCCCCGTCGGCCTCGCAGTCGGCCAGCAGCGACGAGAAGATCACTCTCACTGTCGCGACCTTCAACGAGTTCGGCTACGAGGACCTGTTCCCGGAGTACATGAAGGAACACCCGAACATCACGATCGTCCCGAAGAAGGCGGCCACCTCCAACGAGGCTCGTGAGAACTACTTCAACAAGCTCGCCGCCGGTTCCGGCCTGTCCGACATCGAGGCGATCGAGGTCGACTGGCTCCCGGACGTCATGCAGACCGCGGACAAGCTGATGGATCTGTCCGGTGATGACGTGAAGGGCCGCTGGCTCGACTGGAAGGCTGCCGCGGCCACCACCCCGGACGGCAAGCTGGTGGCCTTCGGCACCGATATCGGCCCCGAAGGCGTCTGCTACCGCTCGGATCTGTTCAAGAAGGCCGGTCTGCCGACCGATCGTGAAGAGGTCGCCAAGGCGCTGGGCACCACCTGGGACGACTACTTCAACCTAGGCAAGAAGTTCGTGGCCAAGTCCAACGGTGTGGCCTGGTTCGACTCGGCCGACGCCATCATGCAGGGCCAGATCAACCAGCTCCCGAACGCCTTCTCTTCCTCCGACAAGGAAGAGGTCCTGATCCCGCTGGATCAGAACACCCCGGTCAAGGACATGTACAACTCGATCCTCAAGGCCTCTGACACCGACAAGCTGTCGGCTCACCTGCAGCAGTGGCAGCAGGACTGGGTGAACGCCTTCCAGAAGAACAAGTTCGCCACCATGCTGTGCCCGGGCTGGATGCTCGGCGTGATCGAGGGCAACGCCAAGGGCGTCAAGGGTTGGGACATCGCCAACACCTTCCCCGGCGGCGGCGGTAACTGGGGTGGCTCCTACCTCACCGTGCCGGCTCAGGGTGCGCACACCCAGGCCGCTCGCGACCTGGCCGCATGGCTGACCGCTCCCGAGCAGCAGATCAAGGCATTCAAGGCCAAGGGCACCTTCCCGAGCCAGGTTCAGGCGCTGACCAGCCCCGACCTGCTGAGCGTGACGAACCCGTTCTTCAACGACGCTCCCACGGGCAAGATCCTGGCTGACCGCGCCAATGCTGTCACCGTGAACCCCTTCAAGGGCCCGCAGTACTTCGCCGTCCGCCAGGTTCTGTCTGACGCCATCAACCGTGTTGACGTGACCCAGAAGCAGACGCCGGACGAGTCCTGGGCTCAGGCCGTCAAGGAGTTCAACGCGCTCGGCTGAGCCGTGTGAAACGAACGTGGGCGGGGTGAGCACCTCACCCCGCCCACGCCTCATTGTTCTGGCCGCAACGAAAGATAGATCCCCATGACCTGGAGGCAGCGCCTCAGCCAGTGGGACGTGCGCAGCGCGCCCTACCTCTACATCGCCCCGTTCTTCCTGCTGTTCGCCCTCGTCGGCCTGTTCCCGTTGCTCTACACCGGGTGGGTCGCGCTCAACAAGTGGAGCCTGATCACCGGTGATCAGGGCTTCATCGGGCTGGCGAACTTCCAATACGTTCTGGCGCAGCCCCGCTTCTGGGATGCGGTGGTGAACACCTTCAGCATCTTCCTGCTCTCATCGGTGCCGCAGATAATCATGGCGATCTTCATCGCCGCGATGCTCGATGCGAACCTGCGAGCAAAGACCTTCTGGCGCATGGGCGTGCTGGTGCCATATGTGGTGGCGCCGGTCGCGGTCTCGCTGATCTTCGGTCAGCTGTTCGCCGACCAGTCCGGCGTGGTGAACACCCTGCTCACCTCGGTTGGACTCGACCCCATCGGCTGGCATTCCGACCGCTTCTGGTCGCATATCGCGATCGCCACCATGGTGAACTTCCGCTGGACCGGCTATAACGCACTGATCTTCCTGGCTGCCATGCAGGCCATCCCGCGCGACATGATCGAAGCCGCGGTGGTGGACGGGGCCAACCGCTGGCGCACCTTCATCAACGTCACCGTCCCGCTGCTGCGGCCGACGATCATCTTCGTGGTCATCACCTCGACCATCGGCGGCCTGCAGATCTTCGACGAGCCGCGCATGTTCGACAACTTCGGACTCGGCGGCCCCGACCGCGAATGGATGACGGTCACCATGTACCTCTACGAGCTGGGCTGGAACTCTCAACGCAACCTCGGCCGCGCGGCTGCGGTCGCCTGGCTGCTGTTCGTGATCATCGTGGTGATCGCCTTGCTCAACTACGCGATCACCAAGCGCATCGCCAGTAGCGATGCGCGTCCGAAGCGAAAGGCGCTGGCGAAATGAGTTCTGTGTCGATGGCCGACCAGCTGGCCGGCAAGGGCGCGGCCCGCGCCGCCCGCCGCAAGAAGACCAAGGGCAACGGCATGGAGAACGGCGTCCGGCGCCCGGGTTGGGTGACCTACCTCGTCCTCGGGCTGGTGGTGCTGATCTCGATCGCCCCGTTGTACTACACCTTCCTGCTGTCCAGTTCGACGGCCGAGCACATCGCCCGCAATCCGATTCCGTCGCTGATTCCGCAGTCGCATTTCGTGGAGAACGTCCAGCGGGTGCTCGACGCCGGCATCGGCTTCTGGCAGGCGCTGCTCAACTCGATCATCGTTGCGGTGATCACCGCGGTTTCGGTGGTCTTCTTCTCCACCTTGGCCGGCTTCTCGTTCGCAAAGCTGCGCTTCCGTGGACGCAACTGGCTGCTCGCCTTCGTGATCGGCACCATGGCCGTCCCGACGCAGCTGGGCATCATTCCGCTGTTCATCATCATGTCCAAGCTCGGCTGGACCGGGAAGCTGGAGGCCGTCATCGTGCCGGCCATGGTGACCGCCTTCGGCGTGTTCTGGATGACGCAGTACCTTTCCGAGGCGCTGCCCTATGAGTTGATCGAAGCCGCCCGCGTCGACGGGTGCTCGATGATCCGCACCTTCTGGCACGTGGCACTGCCGGCGGCGCGTCCGGCAGCTGCGATGCTGGCGTTGTTCACCTTCGTCGGCAGCTGGACGAACTTCTTCTGGCCGTTCATCGTGCTCGGGTCGACCAACCCGACCTTGCCCGTGGCGTTGCAGTTGCTGCAGGCGTCCTACTTCAAGGACCTGTCGCTGATCATGGCCGGGGTCGTGTTGGCGACCGCACCGTTGCTGGTGCTGTTCGCCGTGGCCGGCCGTCACCTGGTTGCCGGCATCATGCAGGGAGCCGTCAAGGGATGACCGAACTCGTCTTCCCAGCGGGCTTCCGCTGGGGCTCGGCCACGTCGTCCTTCCAGATCGAGGGGGCTGCCGAGACCGACGGCAGGACCCCGTCGATCTGGGACACCTTCTGCGATGTGCCCGGCGCGATCGCGGGTGGCGATGATGGACGTCTCGGCGTCGATCACTATCACCGCTACGCCGAGGACGTCGCCCTGATGTCCGCGCTCGGCCTGGACACCTATCGGTTTTCGGTGTCCTGGTCGCGGGTGATGAAGGCCGACGGCACCGTCAATCGCGCGGGGATGGACTTCTACTCTCGGCTGGTCGACGAGCTTGGCGACGCGGGCATCGAGCCGTGGCTGACCCTCTACCACTGGGACCTGCCGGAGTTCCTGCCCGGCGGCTGGCTCAACCGCGACACGGCGGCGCACTTTGCCGACTACGCGAGTGCCGTGCACGCAGCCTTGGGCGACCGCGTCCGGATCTGGACCACCTTGAACGAGCCGTGGTGCGCCTCCTTCGTCAGCTACGGTGCCGGCGAGCATGCGCCGGGTCACACCGACCCCGTCGAGACCGTCCGTGCGGCTCACCACCTGATGCTGGCCCACGGCTGGGGTACCCAGGCGCTGCGGGCCGCCGATGCCGACGCCAAGCTCGGCATCACGCTGAACTTCGGTCCGGTCGCCCCGGTGAATCCGAACGATCCCGGCGACGTCGACCAGGCTCGCCGTATCGACGGCACGGTCAACAGGTTCTTCCTCGAGGCCGTGGTGAAAGGCGCCTACCCCACCGACGTGCTCAGCGACTTCGGTCCCTGGTGGGATCCGAGCCTGATCGCCGACGGCGACCAGGCCGCGATTGCCACCCCCATCGACCTGTTGGGCATCAACTACTACGCCACCAGCGTGGTGCGCGCGCCCCATCCGGGCGAAGTCGTGGAACACCAGCGGATCGTCCGTGGGCGCACCGTCGCCAGCCCGCACATCACTGCGCCGGACGCGATCACGGTGCCTCGAGATCTCCCGGTCACCTCGCTGGGCTGGGAGATCGATCCCGACGGCTTGGAGGGGTTGCTGCTGCGCCTGCATCGCGACTACACCGGGCCGGCCGGCATCGGCCTGGTCATCACCGAGAATGGTGCTGCTTTCGCCGACCAGGACCGCGCGGCCGACCAGACGATCCTCGACCTGGATCGCCTGGACTATCTGCGCGGCCATCTCGCGGCCTGTCACCGGGCGATCAGCGCAGGAGTGGACCTGCGCGGTTATCTGGTGTGGTCGTTGATGGACAACTTCGAATGGGCTCACGGATACGGGCAGCGCTTCGGTATCCTCGCTGTCGATTCGGATCTGGGCCGACGGCCCAAGGCGAGCGCGCACTGGTACGCGGATGTCGCCCGGAGTGGTCGTCTGATCCTGTGAAATGGAGGTGCTGCGATGGCAAAGCACCAGCTCGCAGAGCACCTTGCCCCGACCCTGGAGGATGTCGCCAAGCTTGCCGGGGTTTCCCGCGCGACTGTTTCGCGCGTGGTCAATGGCGCTGCCCTGGTGGCGCCGGCCACGGTGACCGCCGTGCAGGCGGCGATCACCGAGCTCGGCTATCGACCCAACCGAGCCGCCCGTGCCCTGGTCACCCGGCGCACCGGGGTGATCGCGGTGGTCGTTCCGGAGGCCAACGAGCGGGTCTTCAACGACCCCTTCTTCCCGCAGGCCTACCACGGTGCCTTGCAGGGCTTCGGTGATTCCGACGTCCAGGTGGTGCTGGCGATCGCGCAACCGGGCGACCCGGCCGACCGGATGCTGCGCTATCTGGACTCCGGCCACGTCGACGGTGCCATCGTGGTGTCGCACCACGGCCCCGAACTGGCGCGTGCTCTGGCCGACATGGCCATTCCGGTGGTCTTCATCGGTGACCCCGAGACGCCAGGACAGTGTTATGTCGACGTCGATCAGGTCGGCGCCGCCCGGCAGGCCGTCGAGGTCATGATCGAGGCTGGCCGGCGTCGGATCGCTACCATCACCGGGCCTTTGGACATGGCAGCTGGCCAGCGCCGTCTGCAGGGCTATCGTGACGCGATCTCGGCCACCGACCTGGCCATGGGACCGGTCGAGGTCGGCGACTTCACCCAGGCCAGCGGACGAGCCGCTGCCCATCGGCTGATCGCCGGCGGCGTCGACTTCGACGGGCTGTTCGTCGCCAACGACCTGATGGCGATCGGCGCCTTGCAGGCCTTGGCCGATGCGGGCCGCTCGGTACCTGGCGATGTCGCCGTCGTCGGCTTCGACGATGCCGAGATCGCGGCCCAGGCCAGCCCGCCACTGACCACCATGACCAACCCGGCAGCCGAGCTCTCGCGTCTCGCCGCCGATCTGCTCACCCAGCTGCTCGCCGGTGAACAGCCCGCCACCCCGGTAATCTTGTCCAGCCACCCCGTGCGACGGGGGTCGGTCTGAGGAGAGCGGACGTGGAACCGTGACGAGCCAACAGTCGGCTGGGGCGACCCGGCCGCTGAACTCGGCCTGGCTGGGGGGAGTGTGCGCCGGCCTTGCCGATCAGCTCGGCTGGCCGTCGGTGATCGTTCGTGTGGTCTTCGTCGTCGCTGCGTCCTTCAGCCTGGTGGGAGTACTGGCCTACTTGCTGCTGTGGCTGGTGATGCCGGGCCAGCGCGAGATCCGCACCGCGCCTGGCCTGGAGTCGCACGCGCGCACCGGGCTGCGACCGCGTGCCGACGGGTCGCTGCGTCCGGTGGATCTCACCGTTGCGGCCGCGCTCGCTCTGGTCGGTGTCGGGCTCCTGTGGCTGGTACAGGCCAGCGGCTGGGGACTCAGCGATCGTGCCCTGCTGGCCGGTCTGCTCGCCGCCGGCGGACTCGCGTCCATCTGGTATCAGGCCGACCGCGCGTCGACCAGCCAGGTACGTACAGGGCGGGGCTGGCAGCGGCTGATCGCCCCCTTGGTCGATCACTGGAGCACGGCGGTGGGCTCGCTGATCGGTCTGGCGGCCCTCGGCGGAGCGGTGTGGGTTCTCACGATCGCTCAGACCGAGCTGACCGAAACCAGCCGGCTGCTGTTCGGGGTCGCCTTGGCCGGAGCCTCGCTCATCCTGGCAACGCTGCCGTGGATCCTTCGGGTTCGCCGGGCGCTCGCCCAAGCTCGCCAGGACGCGGTGCTCGCCGATGCGCGCGCCGACATGGCCGCGCATCTGCACGACTCGGTGCTGCAAACCTTGGCCTTGATCCAGCGGCAGGCGGGGGATCCGAAGAAGGTGGCCGCCCTTGCCCGGCGTCAGGAGCGTGAGCTGCGGCAGTGGCTCTACGGCGAGGCGCCGGCCTCCGGGAGTCTGGTCGAGGCGCTGACCGAGGAGATGCTCGATGTCGAGAGCGCGCACGGCGTCGACGTTGAACTGGTCAGCGTCGGTGACACCGAGCTCACCCCTGAGCTGACCGCTGTGGTCAGGGCTGCGCGCGAGGCGATGGTGAACGCCGCCAAGCACTCCGGCGCGGACCGGATCGATCTCTACGCCGAGGCCGACGACGACCTGGTCAGTGTCTACATTCGCGACCGCGGGCAGGGCTTCGACCTGGCCCGGGTGGAAGAGGATCGGATGGGCGTTCGCGGCTCGATCGTCGAGCGGACCAAGCGCGCCGGTGGACGCGCGATAATCAAGACGGCGCCCGGAGAAGGCACCGAAGTCAGACTGGAGATGCCCAGATGAGTGAAGATCAGGCACCCGCCGCGTGGCGGGTCGTGGTCGTCGATGACCACGCCATGTTCCGCAGCGGCGTCAAACACGACATCGGTTCGCGGGTGCAGCTGGTTGGCGAGGGGGAGGACGTCGCGACGGCCGTCGCTGCCATCCTCACCTCCGTGCCCGATGTCGTGCTGCTCGATGTGCATCTGCCCGGTGGTGGCGGGGCCGAGGTGATCAAGCAGGTCTCGACCAAGGAGCCGGGCGTGAAGTTCCTGGCTCTGTCGGTCTCGGATGCAGCCGAGGACGTGATCGGCATCATCCGTGCCGGTGCTCGCGGCTATGTCACCAAGTCGATCTCCGCTGATGAACTGGTTGAAGCGATCGGCCGCGTCGCGACCGGCGACGCCGTCTTCTCGCCGCGACTGGCCGGGTTCGTCCTGGATGCGTTCTCCGGAGCGATCGACGTGGCCAGCATCGACGAGGATCTCGACCGTCTGAGCCAGCGCGAGCGCGAGGTGCTGCGGTTGATCGCCCGCGGCTACGCCTACAAGGAGATCGCTCGAGAGCTGTTCATCTCGATCAAGACCGTCGAGACTCATGTGTCCAGCGTGCTGCGCAAGCTGCAGCTCTCGAACCGGCATCAGCTCACCCGCTGGGCGACTGACCGCAAGCTCGTCTAGGCGCCGAGCTTGCGGCGTCGCAGTGACCGCCCGGCCTAGTGCTTGCGTCCAGTGATCAGGTTGTAGATCCACAGCACGAGCACTGCTCCCACGATGGCCAGCAGCCACGACCACAGGGAGAAGAAGCCGGTGATGCCGCGATCGAAGAGCAGCGCGCCGATCCAGCCGCCGACGATGCCGCCGACCACGCCGACGATCAAGGTCGACACCCAGCCGCCGCCGTTCTTGGTGATCGCCTTCGCGATGGCTCCGGCGACCAGGCCCATGATTATCCATGCAATGAATCCCATGTCCTCGACGGTACGACGTCTGGCTTGGCCGGGGGAGTGGAGTGGGCACTTGTCCGGGGCCGGCAATAGGCTGGTGCGGCGATGACCGACTCACTTTTTCCCGACCTGTCAGCCCCCGTGTCCCGTCCGGTGCAGCAGGAAACTCCGCGTAGCCACGGCATCAGTGAGGACGAGTTGCTGGCCGGGCTGAACGCGCCGCAGCGCCAGGCGGTGATTCACGCTGGCAGCCCTGTGCTCGTGGTGGCGGGTGCTGGTTCGGGGAAGACGCGCGTCCTCACCCGACGGATCGCCCATCTGGTCAGCCAGCGCGGCGTGCATCCGGGCTCGATCCTGGCGATCACCTTCACCAACAAGGCCGCTGCCGAGATGCGATCGCGGGTGATCGAGCTGGTCGGCAACCGGGCCAAGCTGATGTGGGTCTCGACCTTCCACTCGGCGTGTGTCCGGATTCTGCGGGCCGAGATCGGTCGGTTCGGCATCGCCCGAAGCTTCTCCATCTACGACGACGCCGACGCGAAGCGCTTGATGCAGCTCGTGCTTCGCGATCAGGAGGTCGACCCGAAGCGCTTCCCGGTGCGCACCGTGCTCAACTGGGTCTCCAACTGCAAGAACGAGCTTGTCGATCAGGAGACCGCTCGGTCCACGGCGACCTCGGCCAATGAAGAGGTGTACGCGGAGGCCTACGTCGAGTACCAGCGCCGGCTCACTGCGGCCAATGCCTTGGATTTCGACGATCTGATCATGACCACGGTCAACCTGCTGCAGGCCTTCCCCGAGGTGCGCGAGCAGTATCGGCGTCGGTTCCGGCACGTGCTGGTCGATGAGTATCAAGACACCAACCACGCGCAGTACGCGCTGATCCGCGAACTGTGCGCGGACGACCCCGAGGCGCCGGTGGGCTCGATCGAGGCGCCAGAGCTCATGGTGGTGGGCGACTCGGATCAGTCGATCTACGCTTTCCGCGGCGCAACGATCCGCAACATCCTCGATTTCGAGTCCGACTTCCCTGGCGCGACCACGATCGTCTTGGAGCAGAACTATCGCTCGACCCAGAACATCTTGAACGCCGCCAATGCGGTGATCACCCGCAACCCTGATCGGCCAGCAAAGCGGCTCTGGTCGGACGCCGGTGACGGCGAGCTCCTCGTCGGCTACGTTGCCGACACCGAGCATGCCGAGGCGCAGTTCGTCGCCGACGAGATCGACAAGCTGGCCGATGCCGGTCAGGCCAAGTACGGAGAGGTCGCGGTCTTCTACCGCACGAACGCGCAGTCGCGAGCCTTTGAGGAGCGGTTCATCCGGGTGGGGCTGCCGTACCGCGTGGTCGGCGGCGTCCGCTTCTACGAGCGCAAGGAGATTCGCGACGCGATCGCCTATCTGCGCGCGATCGCCAACATCGACGACGACGTGTCGGTGCGCCGGGTGCTCAATGTGCCCAAGCGGGGAATCGGTGACCGCGCCGAGTCGCTGATCGAAGCCTTCGCCGCCCACGAGGGCATCTCCTTCGGGGCTGCACTGGAACGGGCCGGCGAGGCGCCGGGCATCGCGACCCGATCACTCACCCAGATCACCGCCTTCGCCGACTTGCTGGCGGCGCATCGCCGCCAGGTGGCCGACGGAGTTCCGGCCGACCAGGTATTGGCCAGCATCCTGAAGGGCTCCGGCTATACCGACGAGTTGGCCGCCTCCAGCGACCCGCAGGACGAAACCCGGCTGGAGAACCTGATCGAGCTGGTCAGCGTCGCGCAGGAGTTCGTGGCGGCCGCGCATGTGGTCGACATCGAGCCGGCCGAAGGGGAGGACGCGGAGCTGGCTGCTGAGCTGGCGGCCGGCGCGCCGGAGCCCGACGACTCCTTGCCGGCATTCCTTGAGCGGATCGCCCTGGTCGCCGACTCTGATCGGATTCCCGACCGTGACCCGGACGCTGCCGGGGTGGTGACCTTGATGACTTTGCACACCGCAAAGGGACTCGAGTTCGACACGGTCTTCCTGACCGGCTTCGAGGAGGGCCTCTTCCCGCACGAGCGCGCGATGTACGACGCGTCCGAGCTGGAGGAGGAACGTCGGCTGGCCTATGTGGGCATCACCCGAGCTCGCAAGCGTCTCTACCTGACCCGGGCGACCGTCCGGACGATGTGGGGAGCGCCCAAGTACAACCCGGCCAGCCGCTTCGCCGACGAAATCCCGGCGGCCTTGATCGACTGGCGCAACCTGGGGGCTGCTCGTCCGGCCTTCCTTCCGCGCGCCAGTGCCGATCAACGTCGGCCGGTTACCTCGGCGCGACAGATGGCGGCGTCGCCGTCGTTCGGATCGCGACCGGCGATGAAGACAGTGGCCTCGGTCGAGGTGGGAGAGCGCGTGCTGCACACCTCGTTCGGGATGGGGACGGTCATCGCCACCCACGGCAGCGGGGACGCAGCCAAAGCTGATGTGGACTTCGGCTCGGTGGGGATCAAGCGGTTGTCGCTACGGCACGCGCCGATGGAGAAGCTGTAGGAGACCGTTCTGCGCGGCAGCGGGCGGTCGTCGCCGTCCATGTTCGCTGGGCTTGTGCCGGTGAACCCGAGTCGTCCAGTGCTCGCCTGTGAGCGTGGCGCCGAGGCGCCCGACTCAGTTGTGCTTGGGAGCGCGCTGGCCCTCGGGGTTCCAGCCGATGTACTCCATCGGATCGGACTGCACGCCGTCCTTCTTGATGGAGAAGTGCAGGTGGCACGCGGTGGAAAGGCCGGTGCTGCCGACGTAGCCGATCACGTCGCCCTTGTCGACCTTCTGGCCGACGCTGACGATGTACTTGTTCATGTGCAGGTACCCGGACTGAACGTCGACGCCGTTGATGTCGCCGTTGTCGATCCACACGTTGTTGCCAGAGCCCCCGTTGTAACCCATCTCGGCCTTCACCACCACGCCGGACTGCGCCGCCCAGATCGGCTGGTTGCAGGCGCCGCCGATGTCGTCGCCGTCGTGCATCCGCCAGATGTGCAGGATGGGGTGCAGGCGAGGCCCGAAGACCGACCCGACCTCGCCCTTGGTCGGCCACATGAACTTGCTGAGAGTCCGTAGGCGCTGGTTCTCGCTGTCGACCAGGCTGGCACTCTGGCCGAGCGACTGGAAGCGCTTGGTGGTCGCGGTGTCGGCCGTGGAGTTGCCGATCTCGGTGATCTCGGCATCAATGGTCTGGCTCCGCAGCTGAGCGAGATCCGCAGCGCTTTGTGCCTTATCGGCGCCGAAGTCGGTGCCGATGCTCGACAGCCCCAGTGGGCTCTGCACGGCGTAGGCGTTGGTCGGCGACGTTGCCGAGGCGCTGAAGGTGGCAATACCCGCCAGTCCGATTCCTGAGACGACGACGACAGCGAGGCTGCGTCGGACCAAGGAGCGCAGGGCATCGCGGTTAACCAGGGGCTGCTCGGAGGGGAGAGCACGTCGCGGCTTGTCAGCCTGCATTTCCTGGTCCTTCACCGAGCCCCCGAACTGAGTCATGTGCCGCCTCTCCCTGACGACGTGAGAGAGCTTAGCATTTCTCAGGAACTTTCTCAGCATTGGTTTCAGGGCCGGGATCCCGATCCCGCCGGCCCGGCGGCGCCCAACACCCGACGCGCTCGCGGGAATAGTCTCGAAACGGCACCGGTTCACCGCCGGTGAGACAGAGGAGTTGATGTGGATCTGTTCGAGTACCAGGCCCGAGACATGTTCGAGGCCGGGGGAGTCGCGGTGCTGCCAGGAATCGTGGCCAGCACGGCGGGCGAGGCAGAGGCAGCGGCCGAGAAACTGGGAACCCCAGTCGTGGTCGTCAAGGCCCAGGTCAAGACAGGTGGACGAGGCAAGGCCGGCGGCGTGAAGCTCGCCCGGTCGCCCCAGGAGGCCGGCACACGAGCGGCCGAGATCCTCGGGATGGACATCAAGGGTCATCAGGTTCGACAGGTGATGATCGCAGCCGGTGCTGACATCGCGGAGGAGTACTACTTCTCGCTGCTGCTGGACCGATCGTCGGGGGGTCTTCTGGCGATGTGCAGCCGTGAAGGCGGCATGGACATCGAGACTTTGGCCGTGGAGCGTCCTGATGCGCTGGCCCGGGTTGCGATCGATCCCGTGGTTGGCCTCGATGCCGATGCGGCCGCTCGTGTCGTCGAAGCGGCCGGTTTCGATGAGGCTGATCGCGCGGCGATCGCGGACGTCCTGGTGCGCCTCGGTGGGGTGTACCGCGCCAACGACGCCACCCTGGTCGAGGTCAATCCGTTGGTGAAGACCGGTGAGGGACGCATCGTCGCCCTGGACGGCAAAGTGACCCTGGACGGCAACGCCGCCTTCCGCCATCCGGAGTGGGCCGCGTACGACGACGAGGCCGCCGACGATCCGCTGGAGCGTCGTGCCCGGGACAAGGGACTCAACTACGTCAAGCTCGACGGCAGCGTGGGCATCATCGGCAACGGCGCGGGACTGGTGATGAGCACTCTGGACGTCGTGGCGGCAGCAGGAACCGAGTTTGCCGGGTCGCCGAAGCCGGCCAACTTCCTCGACATCGGCGGCGGCGCTTCGGCGAAGGTGATGGCCGACGGGCTGGAGATCATCCTGTCCGACCCACAGGTGCGATCGGTCTTTGTCAACGTCTTCGGCGGGATCACCGCCTGCTCGGAGGTGGCCAAGGGCATCATCGACGCCTTGGCGATCCTCGGCGACAAGGCCAGCAAGCCCATTGTCGTCCGGCTGGACGGCAACGCGGTGAAGGTCGGCCGCTTGATGCTGACCGAGGCCGCTCACCCATTGGTCGAGCTGTCCGAAACGATGGACGCGGCCGCCCGGCGTGCCGCCGAACTGGCTGCGAACTAGGAGAAACGAAGGAATGTCTGTCTGGTTGGACGCCACGTCCAAAGTCATCGTGCAGGGCATGACCGGCGCCGAGGGGCGCAAACACACGCAGCGCATGATCGGGGCCGGTACCCGGATCGTCGGCGGTGTCACCCCGGGGAAGGGTGGCCAGTCGGTGGTTTTCGAGGAGGACCCGGTTCCGGTCTTCAACTCTGTTGCCGAGGCCAAACAGGCCACCGGCGCCAACACGTCGGTGATCTTCGTTCCGGCAGCTTTCACCAAGAAGGCCGTCCTCGAGGCGATCGACGCCGGCATCGAGCTGGTCGTCGTGATCACCGAAGGGGTGCCGGTCGCCGATACTGCCGAGTTCGTAGCGCACGCTGCGCGTACCGGTCGCACGCGCATCATCGGTCCGAACTGCCCGGGGTTGATCAGCCCCGGCAAGTCGAACGTGGGCATCATCCCGCCGAACATCTCCGGACCCGGACCGATCGGGCTGGTCTCCAAGTCGGGGACCCTGACCTATCAGATGATGTTCGAGCTGCGCGATCTCGGTTTCGCCAGCGCCGTCGGCATCGGTGGCGACCCGGTGAACGGGACCTCGCACATCGACGTTCTGACCGCCTTCGAGGTTGATCCCGAGGTCGAAGCGATCGTGCTGATCGGCGAGATCGGTGGCGATGCCGAGGAGCGCGCCGCCGCCTATATCGCCGAGCACGTCACGAAGCCGGTGGTGGCCTACGTTGCCGGGTTCACCGCGCCGACCGGCAAGACCATGGGTCACGCCGGTGCGATCGTCACCGGCTCGTCCGGCACGGCGGCGGCCAAGAAGGCCGCCTTTGAGGCGGTCGGGGTGAAGGTGGGTCGCACGCCGAGCGAGACTGCCGATCTGGTGCGCGCGGTCCTGGCCGCACGTTCCTGACCCTCGCCGACAGCAGGGCCCCCGGCATCTGCCGGGGGCCCTGCTGTGTGTGGTCGCTGGGTCTTGCGGTTCCGGTCAGCTGGTGGCCTGGCTGGCTCGCTGGGCAGCCCGGAGCGCGGCCGCCCCCCACTGAGCATCACTGAAGTCGAAGGTCTTGCTCGGGTTGGCCAGCAGATAGGTGACCCGGTTGCCGACGGTGACCACCGCAACACGGAAGATCACCGTGCTGGTGTTGGTCTTGTGGGTGACCTTCCAGGTTTGGCCGTCGATGGCGGCGCCACCTTGACCGGTGCCCTTGACGGCTGGGCCGCTCTCGACCGAGGCGGTCGGCAGCCGCTTGCTGCAGCTGCTGATCGACTTGTTCACCGATGACGACAGCGCGTTGGCCGGCTTGGCATCGGCGAATGTGAAATCGGCCTGGTCAACGCCGAATGACGCCGGAGCCTTCGGATCGTTGGTGAGAATCAGCGTCCGCTGGCCCGACGAGGTGGTTCCGGAGATCTTGGTGAGATCGGTGCCCTCGCACTGCGATCCGGGGGTGTTCACCGGCCAGTCGTGCGAGGTCCACTTGCCGGTGCCAGGGGTGAGCCGGGGCAGGTCGGCGGGCTCAAGCCAGCCGGCCGGGTTCCCGGCGGCCGGCAGCGTCGCGGCGACGCTGATCGCGGCCGGGCAGGTGCCGCCGCTGCACTGGCGGCTCAAGGACGTGGCTGCCACCTGCGCCGCGGTGGTGACCGGCAGCACGTCCGCGGTGAGGATGTCGAAAGTGTTGAGCGTTCGCCCGGTGCGGGCCAGCACCAGGAGGTGGTTCTCCACCTTGGTGCCCTGCACCTGAACCTGGACGGCCTGCGCGCTGTCGCCCAGTCCCTTGATCTCCGAAGCGTTCTGCACCAGCGCGGTGTCGTCGGGGCAGGTACCGGCCAGCACCGAAGCCGCCTGGTACGCGGCGGTGGCGCCCGCGTCGTCGGCATAGGTTCCCACGGTCTGCAGCACCGAGCTGTTCGATTCGGTGAACAGCTTGCGAGTGTCTGAGCGCTGCGCCGCGGGGATGCCCTGACCCAGGCACAGTGGTGAACCGGTCACAGTGGAGATCTGCCAGGTTCCGCTGGCGATGGGGCTGACATCGGTCGGTGTGAGCAAGGCATCGACTGCGTTGCCGCCGATCGGCCCACTGGGCTTATTGGAGCCGAGCGCGAAAATGCTCAGCACGATCGCCAGCACGAGCGCGAAGGCCAGCACCGCGATGATCACGATCACCGCGGGCCGGCGACTGCGGCCCTGCGCTGCGGCGGTCTTGGAGTCGTGAGCCTGGTGATCCTCGCCGGGACGGGTCGCCGACGTGGAGTCTGGGCCGACACCCAAGCGTGAGGCGACATCCACCGGGGCGTTCCCCGACGTGGGCTTGCCTGCCTTGGCGGCCTTGGCATCGGCGCGTGCCGACTTCGCGTCGAGCTTCGCCTGCACAGCCGCTTCACGTTCGGCGGCCTTCTGAGCGTCTCGAGCCGCTTTGGCCTCAGCCTTGGCTTGAGCGGCGGCCGCCCGGGCCTCGGCGCGAGTGGGCTGTGCCGCCTGCTCGGCCGCCCGCAGCGGCGGCGTGGCCTGGCTACGGGCAGAGCCGGCCGAACGTCCGCCGCCGGTCGGGGCGGGCGCGGGCGACGGTGGTGCGGTCACGATATTGGTCGGCGGGAGCCCGGCAGGGGGCTGGCTCGGCGGCGCCGGCTGCAGCGGGTCGGTGGAGCGCGGGTAGGCGACAGTGACCGCCGGCGGCGCGGTGGGTCGGTTCAGCGGCGGCAGCAGCGGCTCGTAGGCCGGCGCCGGTGATGTGACGCTGGCCGCTGAACGTCGCGGCGCCGCCCACTCACTGGAGAACGGCGCGTCGTCGGCAGAGAAGCGCCGCCCTGCAGAAGCGGGCTGCGTCTCCGAAGACGGCAGCACTGGCCGAGGCGGCGGGATCAGGGTGTTGAGTGTCCCGTCCGGGTTGAGCGCCAGACGCCGCATCATTCCGGTGTCGGTCAACTCGTCAGGATCGTCAAAAAGTGGTCCGGCGGGACGAGCAGAACTGCTGTCCGCGGACTCATTCCAATCGTCGGGAACCGGCCCGAGTGCCCGACGCGGTCGCTGTGACCCCTCCACCTGATGATCCCGTCCTACGCTTGCATGACTGCCTCAGTGTAGTAGGGCGGGCGTGTCCGCCCCGAGAGAGCGGGCGGGTTGAGTCAGCATGGACACACCATGGCACGTCCCAAAACACCCTCTCACCCGCGGTTTCGCTTCAATGTGACCGCCCACAAGGCTGGACCCGAGCTTGAGGATCAGGTCGTCCTGCCGCGCCCGCTGGTCGCGATCGGCGTCGGCGCGATCTGTGCCGTGCTGGGTGCCGCGGTCGTTGCGGCGCTGGTGATCTTCGGTTGGGCCGACGCCGCCGCGGTCCCGCTGCCGGCGGCGCTGACCTTCATTGGCCAGGTCTGGCTGCTGATTCACGGGGTGCCGATGACCGTCGGCTCGCTGCAGTTGTCCGTCGTCCCCTTGGGGCTCACGCTCGTGCAGGCCGTGATCGTTGCGGTCGCCGCGGCGCTCGTCCAACGATCGACGGTTCACGACGAGCGGGTGGCCGCTCATCCGGTGCGCACGGTCGTGGGCACGGCTGCGCAGATCATGGTCGGGTACGCCGTCGTGGCGGTGATCGGATCCTTGGCCCTGGGAGATCCAGCAACGATGCCGCTGCCGGCGGCGCCGGTTCTGGCCTTCTGCGCAGCGCTTGTGGGTGCCGGCTATCGGGCGGGAGTGATCAGGCGCGCCCCGGCGTGGGTACGGGCAGCCGCCCGCGGCGGCGCAGCGGGGATTCTCGCGCTGGTCGGCGTTGCGGCCATCGCGTTGGCGCTGGCGCTGCTTCAGGGAGAGACCAGGATTGCGGCCCTCGAGCAGTCGCTCGGCCTGAGTGGCAACGCCGGGGCGGCGCTGGGCGGGCTGGACCTCGCCTACCTGCCGACCTTGCTCGGCTGGACCTCGTCGTGGTTGTTCGGTGCCGGGTTCACCCTCGGTGACGGCACCCTGGTGGCGCCGTGGGTGACGCGCTTGGGTCTGCTGCCGTCGGTGCCGTGGTTCGGGGCTCTACCGGCTGAGGGTACTTCCGGCCTGTCTGCGTGGATGGTTGCCGCGATGGTGCCCGGCGTGGTCGCCGGTGTGGTCGCCGTGCGATTCCGGCCGGCACGCGTGGTGCCCGCGCTGGGCGCGGGCCTGGCGGCTGCAGCCACTACCGCACTGACGTATCTCGCGCTGGTTCTGGCCAGCCGTGGCGCCATGGGCGTGAGCCGTTTCGCGGAGGTGGGGCCGCGGGTACCGGAGGTCTTCATCGGTGCCGGGATCATCGTGCTGACCGGGGCGCTGGCGGCGCTGGTCGGTTGGTTCGTTGATCGTCGGCCAGGCTCGGAAGGCTGATCGGGCGCGCTCGGGATCGTCGGCGCAGCACAGGGCTGCATTCGCCGTCGAGGCCTCGTCCGATAAGGTCTGTGCCATGCCGCTGCGCCTTGTCGTCCTGGTTTCGGGCTCGGGCACTGTGCTGCAGGCACTGCTGGACGCGGCCGCAGCGGGCACCATGAACGCTGAGATCGTGGCCGTCGGCTCCGACCGCCCCTCGGCCGCGGCGGTGGACCGTGCCCGCGCCGCCGGGGTACCCACCTTCGTGCATCCGTTGGAGAAAGGCGCTGACCGGGCGGTCTGGGATGCCCAGTTGGCCGACCAGGTGGCGGTCTTTCGGCCCGACCTGGTGGTCAGCGCTGGCTTCATGAAGCTCGTCGGAGCGCCCTTCCTGTCCCGTTTCGGCGGACGGATGATCAACACCCATCCCGCCCTGCTGCCGGCCTTCCCCGGGATGCATGCCGTACGCGATGCGCTCGCGCACGGCGTCAAAGTCAGCGGCGCCACGGTGTTCGTCGTCGACGATGGTGTCGACAGCGGTGAGATCCTTGCTCAGGAGGCGGTGCCGGTCCAACCCGGCGACACCGAAGCCGATCTCCACGAACGCATCAAGACCGTCGAGCGGCGCCTGCTGGTCGACACCATCAACCACTGGGAACAAGGGGATAGATGAACGATCTGCTGCCGATCCGCCGCGCGCTGGTCTCGGTTTACGACAAGACCGGGCTGATCGAGCTCGGTCAGGCCCTGGTGGCCGCAGGGGTGGAGCTGGTCTCCACCGGATCGACAGCCGCGAAGCTGGCCGAGGCTGGGCTCCCGGTGGTGCCGGTCGAGCAGGTCACCGGCTTCCCCGAATGCCTGGACGGGCGGGTGAAGACGCTGCACCCGCGGATCCACGCCGGCATCCTCGCCGACCGCAGACTGGAGAGCCATCGCCGTCAGCTCGAGGAGCTCGGCGTGAACCCCTTCGACCTGGTGGTCTCGAACCTGTACCCCTTCACCGAGACTGTCGCCTCCGGCGCCGGCGCGGACGAGTGCGTCGAGCAGATCGACATCGGCGGCCCGTCGATGGTGCGCGCCGCAGCCAAGAATCACCCCTCGGTGGCGATCGTGACTTCGCCGGCCCAATACCCCCAGCTGATCGAAGCCCTGGCCGCCGGCGGCTTCACCCTCGCTCAGCGGCAGAAGCTCGCTGCCGATGCCTTCGTCCACACCGCCAACTACGACATCGCGGTGGCGTCGTGGATGGGCTCAGTGCTGACCGACAGCTCCGACGGCGACGGCTTCCCCGCGTGGGTCGGTGCCAGTTGGGACAAGTCGGGCACTTTGCGCTACGGCGAGAACTCGCATCAGCGCGCTGCGCTTTACCGCAACGTCCATGCCCATGACGGCATCGCCACCGCCCAGCAGGTGCAGGGCAAGGAGATGAGCTACAACAACTACACCGACGGCGACGCCGCCTATCGCGCCGCGTACGACTACGCCGAGCCGGCGGTGGCCATCATCAAGCACGCCAATCCGTGTGGCATCGCGGTCGGTGCCGATATCGCCGAGGCGCACCGCAAGGCGCACGAGTGCGACCCGGTTTCGGCCTACGGCGGCGTGATCGCGGCCAATCGTGAAATCAGCGTCGAGGCAGCCACCCAGATCGCGGGCATCTTCACCGAGGTGCTGATCGCTCCCGGCTTCGCCGAAGGTGCCCTGGAGGTCCTGGCGAGGAAGAAGAACCTCCGGATCCTGATCGCCCCGCCGTACCCGGTACGCCCGGTCGAGCTGAAGCCGATCAGCGGCGGTGTGCTGCTCCAGCAACCCGACCGGATCGATGCCGAAGGCGACGACCCGCAGAACTGGCGACTGATCACCGGCGAAGCGGCCGACGCCGAGACGTTGGCCGACCTGGCCTTCGCCTGGCGGGCGGTCCGTGCGGTGAAGTCGAACGCGATCCTGTTGGCCAAGGGTGGGGCCTCCATCGGCGTCGGCATGGGCCAGGTGAACCGCGTCGATTCGGCCAAGCTGGCCGTTGAGCGCGCCGGGGAGCGGGTCGCCGGCTCGGTGGCGGCCTCGGACGCCTTCTTCCCGTTCAGCGACGGACCCACGGTGCTGATCGAGGCCGGCGTGAAGGCCATCGTCCAGCCGGGCGGATCGATCCACGACGACGAGACCATCGAGGCTGCCCGGAAGGCGGGCATCACGATGTACTTCACCGGAACCCGCCACTTCTTCCACTGAGGACGCGATGACTGCACGGATCCTGGACGGCAAAGCCGTCGCCGCAACCATCAAGACTGAGCTGGCGCTGCGCGTCGACGCGCTGGCCGCCCGGGGTCTGCGCCCGGGGCTGGCCACCGTTCTGGTCGGTGACGACCCGGGGAGCCACTCCTACGTCAACATGAAGCACCGTGACTGCGCCGAGGTGGGCATCACCTCGATCCGGGTCGACCTGCCGGCGGACGCGCCGACCGAACTGGTCGCCGAAGCGATCGCCGGGTTGAACGCCGATCCTGCCTGCACCGGTTACATCGTTCAGCTGCCGTTGCCGCGCCATCTCGACGAGAATGCGATGCTCGCTCTGATCGATCCTGACAAGGACGCCGACGGTCTGCACCCGATCAACCTCGGCAAACTGGTCATG
Organism: Propionicimonas sp.; assembly: GCA_036788135.1. Taxonomy (GTDB): domain Bacteria; phylum Actinomycetota; class Actinomycetes; order Propionibacteriales; family Propionibacteriaceae; genus Propionicimonas. Next base: position 175,589 of record DAIQNZ010000001.1, on the reverse strand, counting down.
AACGAGCCGGCGCCGCTGCCGTGTACTCCGCGCGGCATCGTCGAGTTGCTGCGGCGCCACGACGTAACGCTGGCCGGTGCTGAGGTGTGTGTCGTTGGCCGCGGGATCACGGTTGGGCGTCCGCTCGGACTCATCCTCACCCGTCGCAGCGAGAACGCGACGGTCACCTTGTGCCACACCGGGACCCGTGACCTGGCCGAGCACACTCGCCGGGCCGACATCGTGGTGGCCGCCGCGGGCGTTCCGCACCTGATCACCGCCGACCTGATCGCTCCCGGTGCTGTCGTCCTCGACGTCGGCGTCAGCAGGGTCGATGGGAAGCTGACCGGTGATGTCGCTCCCGACGTGTTCGACAAGGCGTCCTGGGTCGCGCCGAACCCCGGTGGCGTCGGGCCGATGACCCGCGCGATGCTGCTGTCCAATGTGGTCGATCGGGCCGAAGAGTTGGCATGACCACACCGTCGTCAGTCACCCCGGACACCCGGCCACCCAAGAACTGGTTGCAGCAGATCCTCGGCCAGTGGCCGCTGGCGATCGTGTTGATCGGCGTGTTCGTCGGCCTGGTGATCGCGGTGCCGATCGGGCACTGGCGGGTCGGCTGCACGCTGATCGGAGGATCGGCCACCGTGGGGGGCTTGCTGCGGCTGATGCCCCAGCGGCGGGTCGGCCTGCTGGCCGTCCGCAGCCGCCTGATTGACACGATTCTGCTGCTCGGCACGGGCATCGGCATCCTGGTCCTGGCCTGGGTGATCCCACCCAGCCGCTGAGATCGGACGTGCGGTCTGCTGACCCACTAGGCTGCTGCCATCCGCGTCGCCAGGCCGGTCGCGGTGCTCCTTCACATGGTCCCGGTGCCAGGCCGACCGGAGGACGGTGAATCATGTCTGCACGCACACCCATTGATCGCGCTCGGATCGCCGAGCTGACCGAGATCGAGCAGCAGCGGCTCGACCAGCGCACCCAGAAATCCCGGGCGATGTACGCCGAAGCGGCGAAGCATCTTTCCGGCGGTGTCGCTTCGTCCTACCAGGGACGCGACCCGTGGCCCATCTACATCGATCGCGGCGAGGGGCCGAAGATCTACGACATCGACGGCACCGAGTACTGGGACTTTCACAACGGCTTCGGTTCGATGGTGCAGGGCCACGCCCATCCCGCGATCGGCGCAGCCATCACCGCTCGCTACCCGCTGGGCACTCACTTCGGCTGTGCCGTGCCGGACAGCTTCGTCGTGGCCAATGAGCTGGCTGAGCGTTGGGGGATGCCGAAGTGGCGGTTCACCAACTCCGGCTCGGAGTCGACCATGGACGCCATCCGGATCGCTCGCGCCTACACCGGTCGCGACACGGTGATGAAGATCTTCGGTTCTTACCACGGCCACCACGACACCGTGATGGTTTCCATCGGGGTTCCCTACGACGCGATCGGCGATCGGGAGAACCTGGCCTCGCTGCCGTACGGCGCGGGTATTCCGCAGTCGGTGGTCGACATGACGGTTGCGGTTCCGTTCAACGATGCCGGCGCCATGGAGCGGCGCATCCAGCGGCTGGAGAAAGAAGGACGGCTGCCGGCGTGCGTGATCATGGAGGCGGCGATGATGAATCTCGGCGTCGTCCTCCCCGAGCCGGGCTATCTCGAGGCCGTCCGCGAGATCACCAGCCGCTACGGCATCGTGTTGATCTTCGACGAGGTCAAGACCGGCCTGTGCGTGGCTCCCGGTGGTGCGACCGAGCGTTTCGGCGTGACTCCCGATCTGGTCACCTTGGCCAAGGCGCTGGGTGGTGGACTTCCCTCCGGCGCCATTGGTGGCTCGGAAGAGGTGATGTCGATCGTCGAGAGCGGCAAGGTCTATCAGGTGGGCACCTACAACGGGAACCCGCTGTCGATGGCCGCCGCGCGGGCTTCACTCACCGAGGTGCTCACCCCCGACGCCTACGCCCAGCTCGACCACCTGAACGACCGCATCCTCGGCGGTGCCCGCGACATCATCGCCCGCTACGACCTGCCCGGTTATGCGGTCGGCATCGGGTCGAAGGGCTGCGTCACCTTCAGCGAGGTGCCGGTGCGCGACTACGAGACCTACAAGGAGAACCAGGACGTTCCGCTCACCGAGCTGACCTGGCTATGGAACATGAACCGTGGCATCTTCGCCACCCCCGGGCGTGAGGAGGAGTGGACGCTTTCGGTGACGCACACCGATGAGGCGATCGATCACTACCTCGCGGTCTTCGACGAATTGGCGGCCGCGCTTCGCGCGTGAGCCTGTTGACGATTCGGCCCGTCGCTGTGGATTCGCAGCGGCGGGCCGTTCGCCGTTCGGGGCTAGCTGCGGTTGGCGAACGCGTTGGCAGGCGTCCGCGGCGGTCGATACGCTCGACACCATGAGCCAGACGCCAGGAGAGCCGCAGGTCGGCCAGGTCGCCAACGGATACCAGTGGAACGGCCGCGAGTGGGTGCCGGCGGCGCAGCAGTCGTATCAGGTTGGTCAGGTGGTGAATGGTCACCAGTGGAATGGCCAGCAGTGGGTGCCGGTGGCGCAGCAGGCGCAGCAGACCTATCAGGTTGGTCAGGTGGTGAATGGCTACCGGTGGACGGGTCAGCAGTGGGTTCCTGCTGGTCAGGCGGCGCAGCAGTCGTATCAGGTTGGTCAGGTGGTGAATGGTCACCAGTGGAAT
>DAIQNZ010000001.1:0-172814 GCA_036788135.1 Propionicimonas sp. | reverse complement strand
AGTGGGTGCCGGTGGCGCAGCAGGCGCAGCAGACCTATCAGGTTGGTCAGGTGGTCAACGGCTATCAGTGGAACGGGCGGGAGTGGGTTCCGGCAGCGACCGAGTCGTCGACCCCGCAGGTCGTCAACGGCCATCAATGGGACGGACGCCAGTGGGTGCCGGTGGCGCAGCAGGCGCCGCACGTCGGCCAGGTCGTCAATGGCTACGAGTGGAACGGTCGCGAATGGACGCCGCTGGGGTCGTCCGAGTCGGACGCGGACGCCGCGCCGGCACCGCAGCGTGCCGAGTCCGCCGTCATTGGGCAGTTGAAGCAGGTGGCGGCGTCCTGGTCGCTGACCTGCAGCCAGGAGGGCTCGGTGCTGATCACCGAGAAGCTCCTGGGTGAGCGGACCGCGTTCGGCGAGCGCGCCACCTTGACCTATCGCTCACGCATCGCCGTCGACGATGACGGCTGGCAGATCGTCTTCAGCGAGATGCTCATCGAAGCCCCTTCTGTCGAGGTCGACGGCGTCGACTCGTCGGTTTCGGCCACGACCTTCGCCGAGCAGTTGGCGACCTATGTCCAGCTCTACCCGATCGACTTCGATCACGACGGCTGGCGGGCCCAGGTTGCGGCCGTGGCGGAAGCTGCCAGCTACGGCTTCAAGGCCAGCTAGGACGCGACCGCGGTCGACGGTCGGCTGTCGCGCTGCAGGTGCAGCAGCGGAAATGGCCGACCTTGATCGTCGGTGGCTGATCGTCCGACCTGTTCGAAGCCCCGCGCCTGGTAAAACCGGCGTCCGCTCGCGTTGTCCTCGTTGACGTCGACCCGCAGCAGGTCGAACTGGGCGCCCACCGTCTCCAGCAGCAGGGTGCCCACCCCCCGGCCATGCGCGGCGGGGTCGACGAACAGCATGTGAATGTCGCCTCCGGACTGAGCGATGAATCCCAGCACGTCCGTGCCACCGTCGATCGCGACGCGAAGGTCGAGCATCTGTGGCAGATAGTCCCGCACGACGGTCTCGTACCAGTCGATGTCGGCGGGCGTGAGGAAATGGTGGGTCAGCTCCACGGCGTCCCGCCAGATGTCGATGAGCCGCGGGTAGTCCGCCGGTTGGGCGGAGCGCACCGCCAGCCGTGGACGCTCGCCGGCCTCGGCCTCGCTCGGGGCGCTCATGAACCCGACACCGGATCGACGGGTCGTGTCATCGGTATCTCCTGGGTCAGTGGGCCGTCTCGCCATCGCCACAGGCCGGTGGCGAGACGGAGTCGTGACGGCGTGCAGCGGCGAGGCCGGCTGGGATCTCGTGGCGCTCCGGGATCAGCGGAAGTCCCGCTCGAGGAACTGACCAGCAGCGTCGGAGGCCGCCACCCGCTCGGCCTCTCGCTGACGCAGTTCCACCCGCCGAATCTTCCCTGAGATGGTCTTGGGCAGTTCGGTGACGAACTCGACGATGCGCACCCGCTGGTAGGCCGACAACCGCGTCCTGGCATGCTCGAAGATCTCCCGCGCCGCTTCCTGCGGTCGAGCCAGCGCATCGTCGACCAGGCAGATGAAGGCCTTCGGGACGGCGGCGCGCAACGGATCGGGGCTCGGCACGATCGCCACTTCGGTGACGTAGGGATGTTCGAGCAGGATCGACTCCAACTCGAACGGGGAGATCTTGTAGTCCGAGGCTTTGAACACATCATCGGCGCGGCCGACATAGGTCAGATAGCTGTCGGCGTCCACTGCGGCGATATCGCCAGTGTGGTAGAAGCCGTTGCGGCAGGCCTCCGCGGTCATCTCGGCGTCATTGTGGTAGCCGTCCATCAGACCCAGGATCGGTTGTGAAAGGTCGAGGCAGATCTCGCCCTCGTCTTCGCGGCGTTCACCGCTGACCGGGTCGAGCAGGACGACGGGATAGCCGGGCATCGGACGTCCCATCGAGCCATCCTTGACCACTTGGCCAGGGGAGTTGCCGATGCAGCAGGTCATCTCGGTCTGCCCGAAGCCGTCGCGGATGGTTCCGCCCCAGGCATCGCGAACCTTGGTGATCACCTCAGGGTTCAGCGGCTCACCGGCACCGAGCAGTTCGCGCGGCGGGCGGGACAGCTGAGTGAGGTCGGCCTGGATGAGCATCCGCCACACCGTCGGCGGGGCGCAGAAGGTGGTCACTTCGTGGGTGTCCATCACCTTCATCAGCGTGGCGGCATCGAAGCGCTCGTAGTTGAACACGAAGACCGTGGCCTCGGCCAGGAAGGGGGAGAAGAAGTTGCTCCAAGCGTGCTTGCCCCACCCGGGTGAGGAAATGTTGAGGTGGATGTCGCCGGGCTGCACGCCGAGCCACCACATGGTCGACAGGTGGCCGACCGGATAGGAGACATTGGTGTGCCGGACCAGCTTCGGACGCGAGGTGGTGCCGGAGGTGAAGTAGAGCAGGCCCAGGCCGTCGGCTGGAGTCGGTCCGTCCGCGGTGAAGTGCTCCTCGGCGTGGATGGAGTCGGCCATCGACACCCACCCGGGCGGCGTGTTCGGCCCGACGCCGATCCGTACGACATGGGCGGGCAGGTTCTCCATCCGGGTGTGCAGTGCGGTCGGAGCAGCGATGGCGACGGCTTCGCCGTACTCGACGCGGTAGGCCAGATCTGCCGCGGAGAGCAAGGTCGAGGTGGGGATCGCCACGGCGCCGACCTTGGCGATCCCGAGGATGATCTCCCACAGCTCGATCGTGTTGTTGAGCATCACGATCACCTTCGACCCGCGGCCCAGCCCCAGCGACCGCAGCCAGTTGGCCACCTGGTCGGAGCGGCGAGACAGTTCGGCGTAGGTCCACGACCGGGCCACCAGATCCGCGGAGACGATGGTGACGGCCGCGCGGTCGGGCTGCTCGCCGGCGACCACGTCGAACCATTCCAGCGCGAAGTTGAACTCGGTCAGATCGGGCCAGCGGAAGCCCTCGATGGTGGCGTCGTAGTCGAGGCGGTGCGCGAGCAGGAAGTCGCGAGCTTCGCGGACGGCCAAGGTGGCGGCGGTGGCGGGACGACCAGTCATAAGAAGGAAACTCTCCGATGCGTGGCGGGAACGGCCAGATCTTACTGCCTACACCTACGGAACCGTAACTTAGTTCACCGTCGTTTCGCCCGAGAGCTTCTGGAAGAGCAGGTGATCCTGGAAGCGTCCGGCGATGTTCAGATAAGCCGGGGCGTACCCGAACTGGACGAAACCGTTGCGCCGAAGGACCGTCTGGGAGCGGAAGTTCTCCGGAATCGTGCCTGCCTCCAGGCGATGCAAGCCCAGACTCGAGAAGGCCAGCTCCGCCAGCTCGCCGACGGCCCGGGTGGCCAGGCCGTGGCCGCCGGCATGTTCGGACAGCCAGTAGCCGACGCTGGCCGAGAGGAAGGGACCGCGGACGATGTTGTTCAGGTTGATCCGTCCGGCGACCGCGCCATCCGCGTCGAGGATCACCTGGCAGAAGGCGCGATCATCGGCCTGAAGCTGCAAGCTGGCCTCGACCACTTCCTGCTGGCCGGCCACCGTGAAGTAGGACGGGGGGCGGACCGGCTCCCACGGGGCCAGGAACGCGCGATTGCGGTCGAGGAGTTCGGCGAGGGTCGCGGCATCAGTGCTTTCCAGCTGGCGAATCACAGTCATTCGCTCGATGCTAGCCGCGTGCTGGCCGCCCTGCAGCCCGCCGATCGGCGGGCCGAAACAGCCAGTGGGGCCCGGCCGTCAGGCCGGACCCCACTGCGAAGAGATGAGCGATCAGATCAGACCCAGCTCGGTGACCGCTGCGCGCTCGTCGGCCAGCTCGGCGACGGAGGCGTCGATCTTGGCGCGCGAGAACGCGTCGATCTCCAGACCCTGGACGATCGAGACCTTGCCGTCTGCGATGGTCACCGGGAAGGACGAGATCAGGCCCTCGGGCACACCGTAGGAGCCGTCGGACGGGATCGCCATCGAGGTCCAATCGCCGGCCGGGGTGCCCAGCGCCCAGTCGTGCAGGCACTCGACGGTGGCATTGGCGGCCGAGGCGGCAGAAGAGGAGCCGCGAGCCTCGATGATGGCCGCGCCGCGCTTGGCGACGGTCGGGATGAAGGTGGACTCGATCCACGCCTCGTCGTTGATGACCTCAGCGGCGTTCTTGCCGTCGATCTGAGCGTGGAACACGTCGGGGTACTGCGTGGCGGAGTGGTTGCCCCAGATGGTCATGTGGCTGACCGAAGTCACCGCGACGCCGGCCTTCTGCGCGATCTGGGTGATGGCCCGGTTGTGGTCGAGGCGGGTCAGAGCCGCGAAGCGCTCGTTGGGGATGTCATGAGCGTTGCTCATCGCGATCAGCGCATTGGTGTTGGCCGGGTTGCCGGTCACCAGCACCTTCACATCATCGGCGGCCACCGCGTTGAGGGCCTTGCCCTGAGCGGTGAAGATCGCGCCGTTGGCGCTCAGCAGGTCGCCACGCTCCATGCCGGCGGTGCGCGGACGGGCGCCGACGAGCATCGCCAGGTTCACGCCGTCGAAGACCTTGTTCGCGTCGTCGCCGATCTCGACCTTGCTCAGCAGCGGGAAGGCGCAGTCGTCCAGTTCCATGACGACGCCCTCGAGCGCCTTCAGGGCGGGGGTGATCTCCAGCAGCCGGAGCTCAACGGGCTGATCGGGGCCGAGCAGTGCGCCGCTGGCGATCCGGAAAAGCAGGCTGTAGCAGATCTGTCCGGCTGCGCCGGTGACCGCTACCTTCACAGGGGTCTTGCTCACGTCTATCTCCTCAACGAGTGCGGATGCATCCATCAACGACGCTAGCAGTTCGTCCTGGCCGGTGGAGACGGGTAAAGACAATGGCTCTTCGGTGATCTGCGCTGCTCAGATGGTGATACGCATACCGCCGGTGAGCCAGGTCTCCGGTGGTCAGCCGGGGTGCGGATCGGCGCGCTGGTCAGCCTATGCTCGGTGCATGCGATTGATCTTGGTGCGTCACGGCCAGACCAGCTCCAACACAGGGGCTTTGCTGGACACCGCGGTTCCCGGTGCCGACCTCACGGCCACCGGACGTGAACAGGCCGCGGGCCTGGTGGAACGGATGGCCGCCGAACGTATCGAAGCGATCTACGCCTCCACCCTGGTTCGCACCCAGCAGACAGCCGGGCCACTGGCCGCCGATCGCGGGCTGCCGATCCAGGTGCTGCCGGGGTTGCGCGAGGTGAGCGCCGGCGATTACGAGATGGCGACCGACGCCCGGGAGTACATCGCGGTGCTCATCGGCTGGGCGGAGGGCAGGCTCGACGCCAAGCTCCCCGGAGGCGAGGACGCGAACGAGTTCTTCGCTCGCTTCGACGACGCGATCGCCACGATCTCTGCCGCTGACCACGAGGTCGCTCTCCTGGTCAGCCACGGCGCTGCGCTGCGGGTGTGGGCGGTGGCACGAGTGAGCGGCTTCGTCGACGCTGTTGGCAACGGCTACTTCGACAACACCGACCTGATCGTCATCGAGGGCGACCCGGTTCAGGGCTGGACGCTGGTCTCACTGGACGGCTTCATCGAGTACAACGACGAGGTCGGCGCCCTGAACCCCGAGGACGCGGAAGAAGAAGCCGTCAGCTGAAGATGACCGTGCGCCCGCCGTCCAGCAGGACGCGGTGCTCGGCGAACAGCCGGACGGCTTCGGTCAGCGTCCGGCTTTCCTGCTCCTGGCCCATGGCGACCAGCTCGGGCACGTCCATGGTGTGGTCGACCCGGCGCACGTTCTGCTCGATGATCGGGCCCTCGTCGAGGTCGGACGTCACGAAGTGCGCGGTGGCTCCGATCAGCTTCACGCCGCGCGAATGCGCCTGGCGGTAAGGGTTCGCGCCCTTGAAGCTCGGCAGGAACGAGTGGTGAATGTTGATCGCTCGCCCGGTGAGCGCCTCGCAGAGCTCCGGCGACAGGATCTGCATGTAGCGCGCCAGCACCACCAACTCGATGTCGTACTCGGCCACGACGTCGAGGATGCGCCGCTCGACTTCGGCCTTGGTCTCCTTGGTGACCGTCAGCTTCTCGAACGGGATGTCGTAGAAGCTGGCCAGGTCGCTGAGGTCGGGATGGTTCGCCATGATCAGCGGAATGTTGATCGGCAGATAGCCGGACCGCTGCCGGAAGAGCAGGTCGTTGAGGCAGTGCCCTTCCTTGGACGCCAGCACCAGCGTGCGGCGACGGCGTCCGACGAAGTCGAGCACCCAGTCGGCGTCCAGTTCCTTGGCGATCGCGGCGAACAGCGCCTCGAACTGCGAGCGATCGAAGCCCGAGTGCACCTGCACCCGCATGAAGAAGCGCCCGGACTCGGTCGAGGTGAACTGCTGCAACTCGGTGATGTTCCCGCTGGCAGCGACGATGGCTCCGGTGACCTGATGGACGATGCCGGGGCGGTCGGGGCACGACAAGGTGAGCAGCCAATGGGTGGAATCAATCACGCCCAGTAGGGTAGCGCCGAGCGGGCCTGCGGCCACGAGCTGTCTTGACCGCGGCGGGACGATGCCGCCACAGCGACGGAGAAGGTGAGGCATGAGCGAGAGTCAGACCACGGCGGGTCACGATCCTCGAAGCCGGCTGCTGGTGATCACCTCGCGCTTCCCCTATCCGGTCGTGGGCGGCGACCGCCTGCGCCTGCACCGGATGTGCGTCGAACTGGCCAAGGACCATCGCCTGACCCTGCTGAGCCTGTGTGACGACCCGGCCGAACTCACCGCAGAGGTGCCGGACGACGGTGTCTTCGCCGAAGTGGAGCGCTATTACCTGCCGACCTGGCGCTCCTGGCTGAACTCCTTGCTGGCGATCCCGACCCGAACCCCCTTGCAGGTCGCCTACTACCGCAGTGGCCCCTTCGTGGCTCGGGCTCGGGAACTGGCGGCCACCCACGACGCGGTGCTGGCGCACTTGATTCGCACCGGCGCCGGCATTGCTGATCTTCCCGGGCCGAAGTTCCTCGAACTCACTGACGCGATCTCGCTCAACTATGAGCGGGCCAAGTCCGCCTCGCGGCGTCACTGGTTCGATCCGCGGACGATCGCCTACCGCATCGAGACCGGCCGGCTGAAGCCGTTCGAGCAGCAGATCGTGGCGCAATTCGATCGCTCGTTCCTGGTCTCCGGCATCGACCTGGACTACTTGTTCGAGCCGGACGACCCGCGCAGGGACCGCGTGCTGGTGTGCGGAAACGGTGCTGATGTGGCGTCCCTGCCGTATCGCTTCGCCCCGGAGGGTACCGACGTCGCCTTCATCGGCAACTTGAAGAGTCTGCAGAACTATGACGCTGCGCTCTTTTTCGCCGCCGATGTTCTGCCGTTGATCCGTGCCGAGCGACCCGACGTGCGCTTCCGTGTGGTCGGACGGATCGACGAGGCTCGGGCGGCGACCTTGGCCGGCTATGACGGGGTCGACGTGGTCGGTGAGGTCGCCGACGTCGCCGAAGCCGTCGCTGGTGCCGGCGCGGGGGTTGCTCCACTGCGGATCGGCGCCGGGGTGCAGAACAAGGTGCTGGAGTATTTCGCGCTCGGCCTGCCCTGCGTCAGCACGACGCTGGCTTTGGAGGGTTTCGGCGCCCAAGACGGACGAGAACTCCTGGTAGCCGACACGCCTGAGCAACTGGCGGCGGCCATCCTGCGAGTGCTGGCTGATCGCGACGCTGCCGCAGCGATGGCTGTGGCCGGCCGGGACTACGTGGTCCGGCACCATTCCTGGTCCCACGTGCTGGCGCCGCTGCGTCAGGCCGTCGCTGAGGGCATCGAGGCTGCAGGGGGCCGGCCATGAGCTACCAGGTCAGTGACGACAGGTCTCGGCTCGACCGCGACTGGATCTGGCTGATGTTGTCGACCCAGGCTTACTGGGGCCAGTGGCGTGCGCGGGAGCAGATCGAGGCCCAACTCGATGGTGCCTGGCGCACGATCGGGGTGTACGACCAGTCCGGAGCGCAGGTGGGCTATGCCCGGGCGGTGAGCGACGGCATCGCCGATGCCTACCTTGCCGATGTGATCGTCGATCCGAACCACCGAGGACAGGGCATCGGCACGTTGATCGTCGAGGCGATGATCGAGGCCGGCCCTGGTTCGCGATTCCGTTGGACGTTGTTCACCCGCGACGCGCACGGTCTGTATCGGCGTTTCGGCTTCGCTGAACCGGACGCGTCGGCGATGGTCCGACCCGCACGACGCTGACCCCGCCGGTCACGCGTGCGCCAGGAGCTCCAGCACGCGGGCGACCGTCCGCTCGGAGTTGCGGCCATCACGGTGCGGAATGAACCGATCGAAGATCGCCGCGGTGTTCGCATGCTCGGCCGCCAACGCCGCCGGATCGCTCCAGTTGTCCATCCGGTTGAGCACCGCATCCCAGGTTCGTAGTGGCTGGCCGCCGCAGATCTCGGCGTAGTCGATGTACAGACCGCGGGTGTCGCGGTAGTGCTCCAGATCGGGAGCCAGATACAGGATCGGGGCGCCCGTGATCGAGAAGTCGAACAGCATCGAGCTGTAGTCGGTGATCAGAACGTCGACGCCCCACAACAGCGGCATGATCTGCGGCTGCCGGCTGCCGTCGATCACGTGAATGCGGCCGGCCGAGGGACGATAGGCGCCCACGCTCTTGGGATGCGGCCGGATCACCAGCACCGAGTCGGTGCGCTCGCAGAACTCCTCGATTCGAACCCAGTCTGCTGCGGTCGGGATCGTGGGGTCGACCTCGCCGTCGCGCCAGGTCGGAGCCTGCAGAATCAGCCGGCGGTCGCCGAGATCCGGCAAGGCGGCCTGCCACAGCTGGCGGGAGGCGGCCCTGCGCTCGTCCACGCTGCCGTGGAAGAGCTCGTCCTCACGCGGCTCGCCGATGGCCGGCACCTGACTCGGCGAGAGTCCGAAGGCCGAGCGAATGCTGTCTGCGAACTCCGCGCAGGCCACAGGGAAGACCGCGATATGACTGGTGCCGAAGCGATACATCGCGCGCATCGCCTTGGCGAGCCCGGGGATGCGTCCGGCGCGGCCGAGGTTCAGCACGTTGGGCGAGTCAAGGTTCAGTTTCTTCAATGGCGAGCCATGCCATAGCTGGACGATGACCGCCCCGCGCTGGGCGTAGCGATTCACATCGCCCAAGCCGTGCGTGACGGCGATCACCCCGGCCCGCAGCGCCACTTCGAAACCTTGACGGGAGTCGCGATCAACCCAGGCGACACCGGCCTCGATCGCTCGGGCGCGTTGCTGTTCACCGACCACCTGCCAGACGATGCGTGGCGGATCGTCGAGCCGGGAGGCAGCCTGGTGGAACGCCCAGGCGCCGTCGCTGAGCCCGAAGTTGCTGCCGATCACCCACAGCTTGGGGTCGCGCGGAACTCCGAAGGAACGGATCGCTCCCCACAGATAGCGGGGAGTGGCGGCGAGTTTGGCGAGGTTCGCCGAAGCGAACGAGTACGCCGATCCGTCACCGTCTGTTCGCATGCCGTACATGTTATCCAGCCGTGACCATGCGCTGGCCTGCCGAGCGCGACGAAAGGCGGACGATTCGCCGTCCAGGGGAGCGAAAGCTCACAACGATAAGATGCTGACTCAGATCATGTGAGCGTCGGTGCGGCCGATCGGCACGCGCCGCAGAGGAATGGACTCCAGATGGACCCCACCGTCGGCGACGCTTTGCTGATCGCGGTCTTCGTGATCATCGGTGGTGTCTTCGCCGCAGCCGAGATGGCCTTGGTGTCTTTGCGTGACTCGCAGGTCAAGCAGCTGGCCGGACGGGGGCGGCGCGGTCAGATCGTGGCCGAACTCACGTCTTCGCCCAACCGCTTTCTGTCGGCCGTCCAGATCGGGGTCACCCTTGCCGGCTTCCTCTCGGCCGCGTTCGGTGGCGCGACCTTGGCCAACACTTTGGCCGACGTGCTGGTCTCGTGGGGCATATCGCGGGATCTGGCCGGTGGGCTGAGCCTGGTCGCGGTCACCGTCGTGATCTCCTACTTCTCTATCGTCCTGGGTGAACTGGCGGCCAAGCGACTGGCCATGCAGCGGGCTGAGGCATTCGCGCTGGCGCTGGCACCGTTGGTGAGCGCGATCGCCTGGCTGGCCACGCCGATCATCTGGTTCCTCGGAAAGTCGACCGATGTCGTGGTCCGCGTTCTGGGCGGCGATCCGAATGCTTCGCGTGAAGAGGTCACTGACTCCGAGTTGCGGGCCATGGTCGGTTCGTCGGCCACCCTCGGCGACGAGGAGCGACAGATCGTCGACGAGGTCTTCGGCGCCGGCGAGGTCAGCCTGCGCGAGACCATGGTGCCGCGCACCGAGGTCGACTTCCTGGACGGCGATCTCACCATTGCCGACGCCTTCGCGCAGGTCGTCGACGGCAGCCACAGTCGCTACCCGGTGATCGGCCAGGACGCCGACGATGTGCTCGGCTTCGTGCACGTTCGCGACCTGGCCGCGCCCGACCACCGCGACACCAGCCGTCCGGTCAGCACCTTGGTCCGCCCGGTGCTCTCGCTGCCGCAGTCGATGCGCATTCTGCGGGCACTGACGCAGATGCGTCAGGCGCGCCACCATCTGGCCATCGTCTCCGACGAATACGGCGGCACCGCCGGCATCGTCACCATCGAGGATCTGGTCGAGGAGCTGATCGGCGACATCACCGACGAGTTCGACGAGGACGCGCCTGCCGCCTCCGATGAAGCCGAGATTGACGGCCTGGTCACCCTGGAAGACTTCGCGTCCAGCTACGGATATGTGCTGCCGGAAGGCCCCTACGACACGCTGGCCGGTTTCGTGATGGCTCGGCTCGGTGCCCTGCCCACCGTGGGCGATACCTGTACCGTCACCCTGGCAGCAACCCAAGAACAGCAGCCGTCCGCACGTTTCGAACTCACCGTGACCGAGCTCGATGGACGCCGGGCAGCCCGCGTCCGGATGACCAAAGTCGGCGAACAGGACGTGGAACAGTAATCTGCTGCCAAGTAAGGCGACAGGAGTGGCAGTGGATGTACCCGACCCGGATGGTTCGGTGCTGCTCACCTCGCCTGAGGTCGAAGCTCTCCTCAGCGCCGCAGTGCAGCACGCCGGCGGGCAGCTGATCTCCTGGACGCTGGACCATATCGACGCCAATCCCGCCCAGTCGACGACGGCCACCTATTCCGCGCTGATCGAGTGGCCCTATGGCCGCCGCGAGGAGCTGCTCGGGGTGAGTGCACGAGCATCCGGGCCGGTCGACACCGACACCGCAGCCGAGATCTTCGCTGACGGACGCCGTGAGGTCGCGGTCTGGATCTACCCCAATGACCCCGACCTGCCCGGCCTGGCCCGAGCGGCCTATGCCGAGTCCATGGCTGAGGTGTGCAACACCCATCGGGTCTTCGCGGCCCCGGTGCGGCCCGACCAGCTCTCGCTGGAGATGATCGGCTACCGGCCGCGGCGTCGGGCCGTGGTGAAGGTGAGCTGCGGCTCGGAGGTCGCTTACGTCAAGGTGCTGCGCGGGGGGTTGTTCGACGATGTGGTCACTCGCCATCTGGTGCTGGCCAATGCCGGCGTGCCGGTGGCCCCGATCCTGGCCACGACCGAGGACCACCTGCTGATCTTGAAGGAGCTGCCGGGGCGCTCGCTGGCCAAGGCGGTCTTCGACCCGTCCGACCCGTGTACGGCCGAGTCGTTGATCAGCCTGCTCGACTCGATGCCCGCCCGGGTGACCGAGCTGCCCCGTCGTCCACCCTGGTCGGACGCGATCGGGCACTACGCGCGGATGGTCTCGCAGTCGGTTCCGGCGCTCGAGCCACGGTTGGAGTGGCTGGTCGAACAGATCGACGGCGGCCTGTACTCGATCCCGCCGGGCGACGAACCCACCCACGGGGACTTCCATGAGGGCCAGGTCCACGTCGCGGACGGGCGGATCTGCGGCCTGCTGGACACCGACACCCTTGGCCCCGGGCGCCGGGCGGACGATCTGGCGTGCTTGATCGCGCACCTGTCGACCATTCAGCGGATGAACGCGGCTCAGGAGGCCCGCGTGCATCAGTTGATTCGCAAATGGGTGCCCGTCTTCGACACTCGCGTCGACCCGACCGAACTGCGGTTGCGGGCTGCGGCGGTCATCATTTCTTTGGCAACGGGGCCCTTCCGCAGCCAAGAGCCGGATTGGGAGCGCGAGACCGCGATCATGGTCGGTTCTGCTGAAGCACTTGTCCGTCAAGTGATCTGACCGATTCCACGGATTCGGCCTTTGGTCGCACCTGTGCTAGCCATTGGTCAGACCGGGCTATGGTGACCTCATGACCGAGACGCCGTTGCTCCTTGCCGGTGATTTCGCCACCCCCTCCCGCGAAGATTGGGAGGCCGAGGTTCTAAAGGTCCTCAATCGGCGACGACCTGTTGGCAAGGAACTCACCATTGACCAGGCGATGGCCCGGCTCCGCTCCACCACGGTGGACGGGCTGGCCATTGAGCCGTTGTATACGAAAGCCGAGCGCCCTCTGGGGCACCCTGGCGTGATGCCGTTCACCCGCGGCACGACGATCAAGACCGGCACCATGACCGCCTGGGACATCCAGGCGCTGCATGAGGATCCGGACACCCGCTTCACCAACACCGAAGTGCTGGCCGACCTTGAGCGTGGCGCCACATCGTTGTGGCTTCGCGTCGGCAGCGACGCGATCCCGGTGACCGAGCTGGCCGCAGCGCTGGCTGGAGTCGATCCGACGATGGCCGCTGTCAGCGTCAGTAGTGCAGAAGATCAGGTCGCCGCAGCGAAGGCGTTGACCGAGTTCTTCAGCCACTTCGACACTGCCGCGGTTTCGGGCAACCTGGGTCTGGACGCGTTGGCTGTGGCCGCGCGAACCGGCGCTGCGCCCGATCTCGCCCCGCACGCCCACTGGGTCGCCAAGGCCCTGGCCGAGTTGCCCGGCGTCCGGGCGCTGACGGTGGACGTGACTCCCTATGACGATGCCGGCGCCGGCGATGTCGACCAGTTGGCCTTCGCCGTTGCGACCGGTGTGGCCTACCTGCGTGACCTCGAGGCTGCCGGCATCACCCCGGCTCAGGCCTTCGGCCAGATCACCTTCCGGGTGAGCGTCAACACCGATCAGTTCCTGTCGATCGCTCGGCTGCGGGCGCTGCGCAGGGTCTGGTCGCGCGTCGGCGAACTCTCCGGGGTGCCAGCCGCCGAGCGTGGCGCCGTGCAGCACGCGGTGTCGAGTTGGCGGATGATCACCCGGGATGACCCGTGGGTGAACCTGCTGCGTACCACGATCGCGACCTTCGCCGCCGCCGTCGGTGGGGCCGACATCATCACCACGCTGCCGTTTGACACCGCTTTGGGTCTGCCGGACGACTTCAGCCGCCGGATGGCTCGTAACATCCAGTTGCTGGCCGGCGAGGAGTCGAACATCGGACGGGTCAACGACCCGGCCGGCGGCTCCTGGTACGTCGAGCAGCTCACCGATCAGCTCGCTGACAAGGCTTGGAAGGCATTCCAGGAGATCGAGGCTGCCGGCGGCATGGTCGAGGCGCTGACCTCGGGCATGGTCGCTGAGCGGATCGCGGCGACCAATGCCGGCCGCGCCAAGCTGCTGGCCACGCGCAAGCTGCCGCTGACCGGCGTCAGCATGTTCCCCAAGCCCGACGAGGACAAGCGCGTCGTCCGTCCGCGTCCGGCCGCCCCGGCTCGGACCGGCCTGGTGCCGGTGCGTGACTCGGCGGTGTTCGAGGCGCTCCGCGATCGCGCTGCGGCTGCGGCGTCGACCCCGGAGGTCTTCTTGGCCTGCCTGGGCACGCGTCGTGACTTCGGCGGACGAGAGACCTTCACCAAGGCGCTGCTCGGCGTCGCCGGGATCAACACCCCGACCAGTGAGGGTGGCAGCGTTGCCGAGATCGTGGCTCAGGCCACGGCCGCCGGTGCCAAGTTCGTGATCCTGTGCTCGTCGGCCGGCGTCTACGCCGAGCAGGCGATCGAGGTCGCCACGGCACTGAAGGAGGCGGGCATCGGCACCGTCTTCATCGCCGGTCGCAAGACCGAGACCGGTGCGGAGAATGTCGACACTGTCATCGACGGTGAGGTATTCGACGGCATGGATGTGGTCGCCTTCCTCGGCGCCGCTCTTGACCGGATCGGAGTCGCAGCATGAGCGTCATTCCTGATTTCACCACCGCCGATCTCGGCGTCGCCGTCCCGCCGGCCGATTCCGCCGCGCAGTTCGAGGCCCTGGTGGCTTCGAAGGCGGAATACCCGGGTGCCTGGTTGACCCCGGAGCACATTTCGGTGCCCCCGGTCTTCGACGAGTCGGCGTATGCCGGTCTCGACTTCCTCAGCACCTACCCCGGCATTCCGCCGTTCCTGCGTGGGCCGTACGCGACGATGTACGTCAATCAGCCCTGGACGATCCGGCAGTACGCCGGTTTCTCGACCGCTGAGGAGTCGAACGCGTTCTACCGCCGCAACCTGGCTGCCGGCCAGAAGGGTCTTTCGGTCGCTTTCGACCTGGCGACTCACCGCGGCTACGACTCCGACCACCCGCGGGTGTCCGGTGACGTCGGTATGGCCGGTGTGGCGATCGACTCGATCCTCGACATGCGTCAGCTGTTCGAGGGCATCCCGCTGGACCAGATGAGCGTCTCGATGACCATGAACGGCGCCGTGCTGCCGATCCTGGCCCTCTACGTCGTCGCCGCGGAAGAGCAAGGTGTGAAGCCGGAGCAGTTGGCCGGCACGATCCAGAACGACATCCTCAAGGAGTTCATGGTTCGTAACACCTACATCTACCCGCCGGCGCCGTCGATGCGGATCATCGCCGACATCTTCGCGTTCACCAGCGCGAACATGCCGAAGTTCAACTCCATCTCGATCTCCGGCTACCACATGCAGGAGGCCGGCGCGACCGCCGACATCGAGATGGCCTACACGCTGGCCGACGGTGTGGAGTACATCCGCGCCGGCGAGTCGGTGGGCCTGAAGGTCGACCAGTTCGCTCCGCGACTGAGCTTCTTCTGGGCTGTGGGCATGAACTTCTTCATGGAGGTCGCGAAGTTCCGTGCGGCTCGCATGCTGTGGGCAAAGCTCGTCCGGGAGTTCGGGCCGAAGAACCCGAAGTCGATGAGCCTGCGGACGCACAGCCAGACCTCGGGTTGGTCGCTGACCGCCCAGGACGTGTTCAACAACGTCTCGCGCACCTGCTTGGAGGCGATGGCGGCGACCCAGGGTCACACCCAGTCGCTGCACACCAACGCCCTGGACGAGGCCATCGCCTTGCCGACGGACTTCTCCGCTCGCATCGCCCGCAACACCCAGCTGTTCATTCAGCAGGAGTCGGGCACCTGCCGGGTCATCGACCCGTGGGCAGGCAGCGCCTACGTGGAGAAGCTCACCGCCGATCTGGCGGCCAAGGGTTGGGAGCTGATCCAGGAGGTCGAGGCCGCCGGTGGTATGGCCAAGGCGATCGAGGCCGGCATCCCGAAGATGCGCATCGAGGAGGCCGCCGCGCGGACTCAGGCGCGCATCGACTCGGGCCGTCAGCCGCTGATCGGCGTGAACAAGTACACCGTCGACAACGATGTGCTGCCCGAGGTGCTGAAGGTCGACAACTCCAAGGTGCGTGGCCAGCAGATCGAGAAGCTGAACAAGCTGCGCGCCGAGCGCGACCAGGCAGCCACCGATGCTGCGCTGGAGAAGCTCACCTGGGCTGCGGCCAATCCTGATCCGACCGATCCGGAGCGCAACCTGCTGAAGCTGAGCATTGACGCCGCGCGCGCCAAGGCCAGCGTCGGCGAGATCTCCGACGCGCTGGAGAAGGTGTTCGGGCGTTACACCGCGAACATCCGTACGATCTCGGGTGTGTACAACTCCGAGTCGGGTTCCACCGAAGCGGTGGAGAAGGCCCGCAAGCTGGTCGCAGACTTCGAGGAGGCCGAAGGCCGTCGTCCGCGCATCCTGGTGGCCAAGATGGGCCAGGACGGACACGACCGCGGCCAGAAGGTGATCTCCACGGCGTTCGCCGACCTGGGCTTCACCGTCGACGTCGGCCCGCTGTTCCAGACGCCGGAGGAGACCGCCCGTCAGGCGGTGGAGTCCGACGTCCATGTGGTCGGGGTGTCTTCGCTGGCTGCCGGTCACCTGACCTTGGTGCCGGCTCTGCGCAAGGAGCTCGACAAGCTGGGTCGTCCGGACATGATGATCGTGGTCGGTGGGGTCATCCCGCCGGCTGACTTCGACGAGCTGTACGCCGCCGGAGCCGACGCGATCTACCCGCCCGGAACCGTCATTCCCGAATGCGTCGTCGAACTGCTCACCAAGCTGCGTGGGCGCCTCGACGCCGCCTGATTGATCCCGAGGAGAACGCGTGGGTGAGGAGAGGCCGCCGATCTGGCTGGAGTCCGACTTCAATGTCGGGCCGCAGTACGGCCAAGCCGCCCCACCCACGCGTGATCCCGCGGTCGTGCGTCGTCCCAATCTCGATCCGCAGCTGCTCGCTGAGCAGGTGCTGGCCGGCTCGCGGGGCGGCATCGCGCGGGCGATCACGCTGGTGGAATCCAGTAAGCCCGCTCATCACGCGATCGCTGCTGAGTTGCTGCGCATTCTGCGTCCGGCGACCGGCAAGGCGATTCGCGTCGGCATCTCCGGGACTCCCGGTGCCGGAAAATCCACCTTCATCGATGCTCTCGGTCGGCGGCTGATCGACGACGGTCACAAGATCGCAGTGCTGGCGGTCGACCCGACCTCGGCCAAGACCGGCGGATCGATCCTCGGCGACCGCACCCGAATGGGCGAGTTGGCGCGATCCGAGCATGCCTTCATCCGCCCGTCGCCGGCCGGTGGACATCTCGGCGGCGTGGCCCGCGCCACCCGCGAATCGATGCTGGTGCTGGAGGCCGCCGGGTATGACGTGGTGCTGGTCGAGACCGTTGGCGTCGGCCAGTCAGAGGTCGCGGTGGCCGGCATGGTCGACACTTTCCTGCTGATCACCCTGGCTCGCGCCGGTGATCAGTTGCAGGGCATCAAGCGCGGCATCCTCGAGATGGCCGACGTGATCACGGTCAACAAGGCCGACGGCGACCACGAAGCCGAAGCCCGGGTCGCCGCCCGTGAGCTGGCCGTAGCGATGAAGCTGATCACCTCAGACCCCAAGGCCCCCCGCCCACCGGTGCTCACCTCAAGCTCGTACACCGGCAAGGGCCTGGACGAGGTGTGGCAGGCGATCCTCGACCACCGTGCCCGCCTCGAGGAGGCCGGCCAACTCGACGCCCGCCGCGCCCGCCAACAACGCGAATGGCTGTGGGCACTGGTCCAAGGCGACCTCGAAGACGCCCTACGCACCTCGCCCGCAGTGACGGCGATCCGCGCCCGCCTAGAAGCCGAAGTCGAATCCGGCGAACTCTCCGCCCTCGAAGCCTCCGAAGCCATCCTCACCGCCTTCGCCGCAGACATCCCCACCCTGTGGGGCTCGCAAGCCTTCCCAAAGGCCTGACTTTCGCTCGGCTGGCCTTCGACCTGCCGGACACCAAGGCCCCTCGTTGTGCGGAGCCACCTCGGCCTACACTGTGGCCTCGGGCGGTGGTCGTTCACCTCACAATGCGAAAGCCAACGAGTTGTGTCGCTGGTTCAAATCGGCGGCGCCAACGCGTCACAGTTCGTCCAGGCCCCCCAGCATCTTCTCTGCTAGGTCGTCCAGCCCCAGGACTTTGCGCTCGACGATGTCGTACAGATCGGCGACTAGAACACTGAGGGGCGTGGTTCGCTCGGCGGTCGTGTGCGACACCAGTGGGTCGTCAAGCCCGCTGCCCGCATGGTGGGCTTCAAAGCAGTATGGTGCGACCCCGTCCACGTCGACACTAAACACGCGGTAATAGAAATCCCCAACTGTCGCACCATAATCAAAGCGGGTGCCATTGAGAGGGCTCCATATCAGCCGCTCCTCCCGCGTCACTCGTATGACCTTCTCCAGGAGAGTCGCGGTCTCGTCGTCATTTAGCTTATTCACTTGCTCGACACCACCTCTAGTTGAAACTGCGTACTAAGCCCGGCAGCGCGACTGGCTATCGAGCTGATGGAGCTCTGGACCGGAGCTACTGCCGAGCGGACCGTAGTTCGAGCGTCTGACGCTAGCTTTCCCTTTGCCTGTGAAGCGAGATCTGCTGACTCTCTCAGCTCGGTGACGAACTGGCTCTGTGCGTCGGTCGCTGGGACCATGAGCTCCGCGACCTGACTAGCTACTCGGCTGTAGGCCAGCAAGGCTCGGCGTGCTGTTCTTCGATCTTCTCCCTCGACTGCGTAATCAAGATCGATCTCGACGGCGTGAAACTGGGGCAAGAGAACTAGTAGGTGGTTGCCACGCATTCGCTTTGCGGACTCCTCCATCGCTTCCTTGGCGGCGGTAGCCGCGGCCCGGGTCTTGCGGATCTGGGCAAGTGCCACAGAGAAGCCCACAATCGTCACCAGCGAACCGAAGATCGATATGGCGAGTGACCAGACAGATAACAAGTCTGACAGCGACACTGTGATCCGGCCCCTCTCTGAACGCTCGCTTGGGCGATCCAATGAAACGTTACCGTAATGCGCCATTCGGCGTGCGTGATCGCTGGTCGGGCTGAAGCCGGCTTAGTCCCGGTGTGTATCTTCTGTACTCAGGTGGCCCATGGAGATTCAGGGGCAAGCGCGTACGGTCTGGTTCCAGGCGATGGAATGGCGGCCCTGGAAGCGAAGCGACTCAGATGGTCGCCGACAGGGCGCGTACGGAGCTAGCCAGAGTCTGAAGCGACTTCATTTCGCCCTGCCGCCGCGGTTCGAGGTGGCAGGCTTCGCAGAACTTCGGGCGGACATTGCAGCCAGGGGGTCGCAATTCTCATCGCGCGGGACCTAGGCGGTGCGAATGGCGGGGCCCGACGACGTTCGCAGCCCGCGCCAACTTGCCCGATTCTTTGGGCGGTCTGGTCCCTCGAGCCGAAGCTCGTCACGGCAGCCCCAGCGCACCCTCAAACGAGCGTGAGGGCGTGCTCGGGAATTGCGTCACCAGTGGCCTTGGGCGCAGGACTCCCGCATGGGTGTGCCGCGTTTGCCGTGGCCGAATCGCTCCGCAGGGGGCTTCCGGGTGGTCGACTTCGCTCGGCCAGGCGCCGCAAGCGCTCCGGCGGAGTGAACTCCGGTTGGCCGCGCTCGCCGATGTGCACGCTCCATTGATCCCGGTGCGACTCTTTCGCCGGTTCGATGACGCCGTGATGGTGGTGGCACAAAAGCACCAGGTTTTGAAGCGACGTCGATCCGCCCTGCCACCATGGGGTGATGTGGTGGGCTTCGCAGGAATCCGGGCGGACATCGCAGCCGGGGAAGGCGCAATGCTCGTCGCGCAGAACCAGGGCGGTGCGAATCGCGGGTGTCACCAGGCGGCGCTCGCGGCCCACGTCCAAGACCTCTGAGGCGCTGCCCAGGACGGCGGGGATGAGCTCCGCGTCGCAGCACAGGCGGCGCAGTTCGCCGGCCGACAGTTGCTCGCCGGCACCAATGAGACCGGCCCCGGCGGCCTGCGCCTGCAGCTGCTGGTAGTCCAGCTTCACCAGCACCCGCGCGCTGCCCAACCCTGGCTCAAGGCGGGCGTTGGCCGCGCTCGCGCACAGCGAGATCAGGGCGTCCGCCTGGCGCTGGTCGTAGCTCGGGCGCTCGGCGAGCGGCTCGGCTGCCTCGATGCTGGCCCGCCTGTTCTTCTCGCGGTGGGCGGTGATCAAGGCCTGAAAGCGCTCGCCCTCAACGCGGGGGAGCGAGCCCTCGAAGCGCACCGAGCCGCCCGAAGCGAAGAACCGCAGGAAGCGCTCGCGGTGCGCTTGCTCGGCCTGGTTCTGCAGCCTGCTCTCCAAGAGCCGATCGGCCGACTGCGGCGCGACGGCGCGCAGCACGTGGCCCGCGGCGCGGGAGAGCTGATCGGCGTCCATCCGCCCCGCGAGGGCGACCAGCTCGCGTTCTGCTGCCTTCTTCTGCGACGCGTCCAGTTGCGGCCCCAGGCCGCTCAAGACCTTGCCGATCGCGGACGCCTGGCCGGCGCTGATGGTGCCCGCGCTGGCGGCCTGCCCGACGGCGGGGTGCTCGCCCAAGCTGCGAGCTGCGAACACCTCGCGGGCGGCCTGCTTGCGCGAGCACACCTCTTGGGTGGCGATCCAGGAGGTGATCGGCGTGCCCGTCGCCTGCTCGGCAGCCTGCGCCGTCTCTGCCTCCGACGTGAGCAGCCCCGCCAACGCCTGAATGCGACTGTGCGCCAGACGGGCGGCGCGCAACCATTCCAGCCGCCGCTCAGGAGGAAGATCTCCGCGCCGCGGATTCACCCGATCCAACAGCGCGAGAATCTGCTCCAGCGCCTGGCCGGCGGGGAGGAGTTCGCTGCTGTCGTTCATGGTTCTATTGTCGCAGGCTGCACTGACAGAATCGAAGGTGTGTTCGATAACTGTGGATAACTTTCGAGGGTGTGGAAAGCGGCCGATTCATGCTTGCGCACGGGGCACCGATCTCCCAGGCGCAGCCAAGAAGCGTTCCCAAAGCAGCCCCATGCCAGGTGCGTCCTAAATCACCAGCAGATCGAAGTCGCTGACGCTGCGCAGAACCTCCGCATAATGCTCGCGCTGGCTCGCGCTCGGCTCGACCAGCGGGATCACGCTGGGCCGCACGCCATGGTCGCGATACCCGATGACCTTGATTCTCATCGCCGGGTCGAGCGCCGCCAGCCAGCGCCCGGTCTCGGCGAGCAACTCGTCAGAGTCGTTGAGCCCGGCCATCAGCAGCAGCCGCACCTCATGCAGCTTCCCGCGCCCGGCCAACAGGCGGATGCTGTCCAACACCTGCCGGTTCGACTTCCCAGTCAGACGGACGTGCAGGGCGTCGTCCAGGCACTTCAGGTCGATCATCGCCGCATCCATGACCTCGTCGAGCGAATCCCAGACCTGCGGCTCAGCCGCGCCATTGGAGTCGACGAAGCAACTCAGCCTGGGGAACTCGGCTCTCACCGCGGCGAACAAGGCGCGGACGAACCCCGCCTGCTGCGTCGCCTCGCCACCGGAGACCGTCACCCCGGAGATGAACCCGGCCGCCCGCCGGATCTGCGTCATCAGTTCGGCCACGGCCCGCGGACGGGCCTTCGGCGTCGAGTTGTACGGGCAGGCCGTGATGCAGGCGTCGGTTCCGGTGCACAGGCTCTCGGTCCACACCACCTGATCGGCGACCATCGTCAGGGCACCGGCCGCGCAGGCGTCCAGGCAGATCCCGCAATCGATGCACGGCGTGATCGTGTACGGATTGTGGCAGGCGAGGCAGTCGAAGTTGCAGCCCTGAAGGAACACCACGAATCTGTTCCCCGGCCCGTCCACGGCGGAGAACTCGATGACGTCGGTGACCAGTCCGGTCGCCGCGGCGGCAGTGGTCACCCGATGGGGCTGAGCTCGGCTGCGATCACTCGCTTGATCGCCCGGGTGGTCACCGTGTGGTTGATCTCAGCCGTGGCAGCCAGGTAGTCCGACGAATGCCGAGCACCATGCTCCTCGACGCCGATCAGATCCGACTTGCGCACCAGATACCCGGTGATCCGGATGAACTCGTTGGAATCCAGGTTGAAGGTGAAGTCGCGCATGCCGGCCGCCATCGCGCCGCGGATCACGTCCACCATCGCCCGCGGATTGCGCTGCACGGTCTCCTCGACGTGGAAGATGTCCGAGATCCCGGCGGGGAACAGCTCGTGAATCGGGGCGACGACCTCAATATGTTCCAGCATCCCGGGCTCGTCGCCGATCGGAATGCGGGTGCCTGCTGTGGTCTCCAGATCCAGGTCGATCCCGCTTTGGCTGTGCAGATAGGCGAAGCCGTCACCGCCGCCGCAGTAGGGCAGCGGACGCTGCTTGACCAGCTCGGCGATGCGTCCGACCACGCGATGCGCTGCCGCATTCGCGCGCTCGTCGTGCCCGTAGCGGGCCTCGGGGTGTCCCTCCTGCGCCATCAGCTCGTTGACGCACTCGGCCAGCCCGAAGATGCCGAACATGAGCGAGAACCGCTCCCGCTCGATCAAGCCCTCCGTGGACAAGAAGTTGGACTCGAAGAATCCCGCATCCTCCACCAGCGCCCGGATGCGCGCCTCGCCCAGCTCTGCGGTCAGCTCCACCCACTGCGGCAGCGCGTCGTCACAGAAGCTGTCCAGCCCGCCGGCGTGGCGCTCCACGGCCCGCTTCAGGTTGAGCCGCACCAGGCTGTGCGCACCACCGCGGGTCTTCAGCGAGTTGTAGCAGCTGACCACCGCGTAGTCGGTGCCGTGATCGGCCACCATCATCGGATGGTTCGCGAAGTGCGGCTTGCCGGTGACGAAGACCGTCCGCACGGCGTCCTCGATCAGATCGTCGGGCGTCTCGGGAGACACCTTCAACGTGAGGTTCGGCACCACCTGGCGCAGTGAACGCTCGACGCGCCAGATCGAGCGGACGACCCGTCCGTCGTGCGGGCCGACATTGGCATGCACGAACGCGTCCGGCAGGAGCCGGTCCAACTGGATCCAGAAGCGGCGCAGTTTCGCGTCCAGTTCCGAATCCGGCAGATCGGCGGAGACGAACGGCTCCAGCAGACTGTCCAGATCGCCCAGGTAGACCGGGTAGGTGGTGACCGACGGCACCTGGCTGTAGAGGATCGTCAGGAAGCTGAGCGCATCGTCGAGGTTGTGTGGCGGCTCAAGCTCGAGGTAGGCAACCCCGTTGCGCAGCGCCTTGGCGTAGTCGGGCAGGACATAGCGGGGGGTGAACGGGCGGTTGCCCTCGAACATGTCGCAGATCACCCGGGCCTCCAGCGCCTCCTGGCAGGCAGGCGAGAGTGCGGGATAGGGCAGGGCGTTGTCGGCCAGGCTGGCCAGCCTGCGCAGCTTCTGGTCGTAGCCGATCGCGCGGCTTTCGACGATCTGCAGAGCGTCGGCGATGAATCGATCCACCATGTGACAAGGGTAGCGCCGAGCCGCGTCTTACCATTTGGTAACGGTTCGTCGTGGAGGCCCCATTCCCCGAGCCGAGCGGAAGATTCAAGGCTAGAGTCCACCGCAGGTGTGCGCGGTTGCCGCGCGCAGGTTTGAATCCCGAAGGAGACACCGTGCATAAGGTGATCAAGAGCGTGGCCGTGATCGCGGCCGCTGCGTTGACCCTGACCGCTTGTAGCAGCAGTGGTGCGTCGACGCCGTCGGCGTCCAGCAGCGCCCCCAAGATCAAGATCGGTATGGCCTACGACGTCGGTGGTCGTGGCGACCAGTCGTTCAACGACTCGGCTGCCGCCGGCCTCGACAAGGCCGCCAAGGAGTTCGGCGTCGACACCAAGGAGGCCGCTGCCACCAATGGTGAGGCTGAGTCGGCCCGCGAGGAGCGCCTGAACCAGCTCATTGACGCCGGGTACGACAACATTGTGGCGGTCGGTTTCGCCTATGCGACCGCCGTGAAGGCTGTTGCCGCTCAGAACCCGAACGTGAAGTTCGCCATCGTCGACGACAGCTCGATCACCGCCGACAACGTCATGAACCTGACGTTCGCCGCGAACCAGGGTTCCTTCCTGGTCGGTGCCGCTGCCGCGCTCAAGACCAAGACCAACCACGTCGGCTTCATCGGCGGCGTCCAGACCGATCTGATCAAGAGCTTCGAGGTTGGCTATGAGGCTGGCGTCAAGGCTGTGAACCCGAGCATCAAGATCGACGTCAAGTACCTCACCCAGCCGCCGGACTTCTCCGGCTTCTCCTCTGTCGACAAGGGCAAGGCTGCTGCCGAGGGCATGTACCAGGGCGGCGCGGACATCGTCTACCACGCAGCCGGCGGCTCCGGCGGCGGTGTGTTCACCGCTGCGAAGGACGCGGGCAAGTGGGCCATCGGCGTTGACTCCGACCAGGCCAAGACTGCGGCTCCCGATGTGCGCGACGTGATCCTGACCTCGATGCTCAAGCGCGTTGACACCGGCGTGTACTTCTTCATCAAGTCGGTGAAGGACGGCACCTTCAAGGGCGGCACCCAGGTGTTCGACCTGAAGACCGACGGTGTTGGCTACGCGACCACCGGTGGCCACATCGACGACATCACGTCGAAGCTGGACGCCTACAAGCAGCAGATCATCGACGGGAAGATCACCGTCCCGAACAAGTGACGGACCATCTGGTTCATCACTGATCGTCTGACGTCGGCCCGGGCACACGCGAGTGTCGCCCGGGCCGACGCTTCCCACTAGAGTTGCTGTCCGAGTCTGGCATCGTTGCCGGTTCGTTGTGATGAGGAGCTTTGCAATGTCGAGTGTTGTGGAACCCGAGCAGTCGCCCACTGCACCGCAGTCAGACCTTGCCGTGGAGTTGAGCGGCATCACCAAGCGCTTTCCCGGCGTGGTTGCCAATAAGGACATCGCGCTGGCAGTCCGTCGTGGCACCATCCATGCCATCGTCGGCGAGAACGGGGCCGGCAAGTCCACCCTGATGAAGATCCTCTACGGCGTGCAGCCTCCTGACGAAGGCACGATCGCCATCAACGGCAACCTCATCACCATGAAGAGTCCGACCGATGCGATCAACGCCGGCATCGGCATGGTCTTCCAGCACTTCATGCTGGCCGACAACTTCACGGTGCTGGAAAACGTCGTCCTCGGAGCGGAGAAGCTGCACGGCATCGGGGACGCGGCCCGTGAGCGCATTCGCCAGATCTCCTCCGACTACGGCATGCACGTCGACCCTGACGATCTGGTCGCCGATCTCGGCGTCGGCGCGCGCCAGCGGATCGAGATCCTCAAAGTGCTCTACCGCGGGGCGAAGATTCTCATCCTCGACGAGCCCACCGCCGTGCTCGTGCCGCAGGAGGTGAGCGAGCTCTTCGACCACCTGCGTGAGTTGAAGTCCGAAGGCCTCACCGTGATCTTCATTTCGCACAAGCTGGACGAAGTCCTCTCCGTCGCCGATGACATCACCGTGATCCGGCGCGGCACGACCGTGGCAGCGGTCGATCCCAGCACGGTGACGGCGCGGCAGCTCGCCGAGCTGATGGTTGGTTCGGAGTTGCCCTCTCCTCAGACCGAGGAGTCGACGGTCACCGATCAGGTGCGGCTGGAGCTCGACGCCATCGAACTGGCCTCCGCCGGGCAGGCCAAGCTTCTCGACGGCATCGACCTGCGCGTGCATTCCGGCGAGATCGTCGGCATCGCCGGGGTCGAGGGCAATGGGCAGGCCGAACTGGTCGAAGTCATCATGGGCATTCGTCGCCCCACCGCCGGCAAGGTGCTGCTCGAAGGTCGCGACATCACCGATGCGGGGGTCCGCGAAATCCGCGAGGCCGGCGTCGGCTACATCCCCGAGGATCGCCATCGGCACGGCCTGCTGCTGGAGGCGCCGCTGTGGGAGAACATGATCCTCGGCCACCAGACTCAAGCCCCCAACGCCAAAGGCCCGCTGATCGATGCGCGCGCGGCCCGCGCCGACACGGAACGGGTGGTGGCTGAGTTCGACGTCCGGACCCCATCGACACTGGTCACCGCGGCGTCGTTGTCCGGCGGCAATCAGCAGAAGCTGATCATCGGCCGCGAGATGAGCCACCGGCCCCGCGTCCTAGTCGCCGCTCATCCGACCCGCGGTGTCGATGTCGGGGCGCAGGCCGCCATTTGGGATCTGATCAAGGACGCTCGGCGCAACGGGATGGCGGTGTTGCTGATCTCGGCCGATCTTGAAGAGCTGGTCGGGCTGTCCGACACCATCCGAGTGATCTTGCGAGGCCGACTGTCTGGGGACTTCGATCCCGACGTGGTCACCAAGGAGCAACTCGGCGCAGCAATGACCGGCGCGGACGCCGGTGAGGAGGACGCACGATGAAGGTCGATGTGCGCAAGCTCGGCTTGGGGATCGCCGCACCGGTGCTCGCCATTGGCGTGGCGCTGTTGCTCACAACGCTGATCCTGCTGGTCGCTGGCGACCCGGTGATGGCGGTGTGGCAGGTGCTGTTCAAAGCCCCGCTGCCGCGGCAGATTGTGGCCATCATCAACGAGGCCACGGTCCTGTACCTGTCCGCCGTCGCGGTGGCGATCGGGTTCAAGATGAACCTGTTCAACATCGGCGTTGACGGGCAGTATCGAATCGCCTCTTTCGCCGCTGCGGTCTTCGCCGGCGCGAACTTCCTTCCCGGATGGCTCAACATCATCGTCGCCATCCTGATCTCGATGGCGACCGGCGCCCTGTGGGCGTTCATCGCCGGATGGCTGAAGGTGACCCGCGGTGTGTCCGAAGTCATCAGCACCATCATGCTCAACTACATCGCGACCTACTTGGTCGCATTCCTCCTGCAACAAGTCGCCGTGCAGGTGGAGGGCTCGAACGCCACCAGCACCGCGGTCATTCCTGAGTCCTCCCGCGTTCCTGGGATCAACCTGGAAGGCCTGCTCGGCACCTCACGAGAGATCTACGGACTGATCTTCTTGGCGATCGCTGTAGGCATCGCGTACTGGTTCGTGCTCAACAAGACGCGTTTCGGCTTCGACCTTCGGGCCACGGGGCAGTCGGAGTCTGCGGCCGTCGCCAGCGGCGTCAATGTGAAGAAGATGGTCGTCTTGTCGATGGTCATCTCCGGTGCCGCAGCCGGATTGGTCGGAATGCCGCTGCTGTTCGGCCAGGACTACGCCTATGGCGACACCGTCCAGGCCGGCCTCGGTTTCGCGGGAATGTCGGTTGCACTGCTGGGACGAAATCACCCGGTCGGCATGGCCTTCGCTGCTCTGCTGTGGGGCTACCTGAACCAGCTGAGCAACGGCCTGCAGATCAGCGCCGGTGTTTCTGACCGACTGGTGCTGATCATCCAGGGCATCATCGTGCTGTCGGTGGTCATCGCTTACGAGGTCGTCCGCCGGGCCGGCCTGCGAATAGAACAACGTCGAGTGGCTGCCGAACTGGCCGCCAAGCCCAAGCCCGAGGCGGTGGCGGCATGAGCACGGCAACTCTCACCCCGATCGCGCCCGAGGCGCTGAAGGCGACCGGACGCCCACGGTGGTACTGGCCGGTCGTGCTGATCGGTTCGCTGCTGGTCATCTCCACCGTGCGCGTGATCACCGGAGCCAATGACATCGATTCGTCTGGCGCGTTGGCCGCAGCCATCGGACTCGCCATGCCGCTGGCCTTGGCCGGCCTGGGCGGCCTGTGGTCGGAGCGCGCGGGCGTCACCAACATCGGCCTCGAAGGCATGATGATCCTGGGAACCTGGGGCGGCGCCTTCTTCGGCTACCACTACGGGCCGTGGGTCGGAATCCTGGGCGCGATCTTCATGGGGGCGATTGGCGGCGCAATCCACGCAGTCGCCACGGTGATCTTCGGTGTCGACCACATCGTCTCCGGTGTCGCGGTGAACCTGCTGGGTGCCGGGGCCGGCTCATACCTGGCCGTGCGGACCTTCTCCAACCTGCCCGGCGGCGGCCCCACGCAGTCGCCCCCGCTGCAGAAGCTGCCGGATCTCTCGATCCCGGGGCTGGGCGAGGTTCTCCTGGGCTGGGAGAAGTCGGGCATCTGGTTGCTCGCCGACATTGCCGGCGTTCTGCGGGCGGTGACGACCGACGTCAACATCTTGGTGATCATCGCGGTCGGCTTGCTGATCGGATCGTGGTGGCTGCTCTGGCGCACGCCCTTCGGTCTGCGGCTGCGTTCCTGTGGTGAGGCACCGCACGCCGCCGAGACCCTCGGTGTGAACGTGCTGCGCTTCAAGTTCCTCGCTGTGGTCGTCTCCGGAGCGCTGGCCGGCCTGGCCGGCGGATTCCTCGTGCTGGTGGCCTCGAACCTGTACCGCGAAGGGCAGACCGGCGGGCGCGGCTACATCGGCTTGGCCGCGATGATCTTCGGCAACTGGCGTCCCGGCGGCCTCGCCGCGGGAGCGATGCTCTTCGGCTATGCCGATGCGATTCAGCTGCGGGGGCGTGGGGACGTGATCCACGCCTATCTGCTGCCGATCGGACTCATGCTGCTGGCCTGGGGCGTGTGGCAACTCGTCCGGCGCGCCCAGGGCAAGCCGATCACCGGTGCGCTGTGGCGGATGGCCTTGGCCCTGGTGGTGCTGGCCTGGTACGCCCTCACCACCGAGGTGCCTGCCGAGTTCACCAGCATGACCCCGTACATCGCGACCCTGTTGGTGTTGGCCTTCTCGTCTCAGCGGCTGCGAATGCCGGCTGCCGACGGGCAGATCTACCGGAAGGGTGAGGCCAATTAGCGTCGATTTCGAAGCGCTGCGCGCCCGCGCCGTCGAACTGTCCCACCGGGCCTACGCCCCGTACTCGCAGTTCCCGGTGGGAGCAGCAGCGCTCGTCGACGACGGACGCATCGTCGCCGGCTGCAATGTCGAGAACGCGGCCTATGGCGTGGCGCTGTGCGCGGAGTGCGGGCTGGTGTCCGAACTGGTCGCCACCGGCGGTGGCCGACTGGTCGCGGTGAGCTGCTGCAATGCGCTGGGCGAACGCCTCATGCCGTGCGGACGGTGCCGCCAGTTGCTCTTCGAGCACGGTGGCGACCAGTTGCTGGTCGACACGCCCTTGGGTCCATTGCCGATGTCCGAGGTGTTGCCGCAGGCCTTCGGCTCAGCCGATCTTGATCACGTGAAGGAGCAGCAGTGAGCCAGGATCTGAGCCGCTTTCAGGCGATGCCCAAGATCGCCCTGCATGACCATCTGGACGGGGGCCTGCGGCCCCGAACCGTGATCGAGCTGGCTGCACAGGTCGATCACGAGCTGCCCAGTACCGACGCCGACGAGCTGGGCCGCTGGTTCTTCCAATCGGCCGACTCCGGTTCATTGGTGCGGTACCTGGAGACCTTCGCGCACACGGTCGCCGTGATGCAGACCGCGGAGGCTTTGCGTCGGGTCGCGCGCGAGTTCGTCGAGGATCAGGCCGCCGACGGCGTGATCCACGCCGAGGCGCGGTGGGCGCCCGAGCAACACCTCGAACGGGGACTCACTGCGGCACAGGCCGTCGAGGCGGTGCGTGACGGCCTGGCCGAAGGGGTCGCTGCTGCGGCAGCCGCCGGCCGTCAGATCAGCGCACGGCAAATCGTCACCGCGATGCGTCACGTCCCGGAGCCGACCACCGAGATCGCGGAACTGGCGGTGGCTTACCGTCACGACTCGGTGTGCGGCTTCGACATCGCTGGCGCGGAAGACGGGTTTCCGCCGAGCCGATTCTTGGCCTCGTTCGACTACCTGCGTCGCCACAACATGGAGTTCACCATCCATGCCGGCGAGGCGTACGGAGTGCCGTCCATCTGGGAGGCGGTGCAGCTGTGCGGCGCTTCCCGCATCGGGCACGGCGTCCGGATCATCGAAGAGGTCGCTGCAGACGGCACGGTGGGCGAGTTCGCGCAATACGTGCTGGATCGTCAGCTTCCGTTGGAGGTCTCGCCGTCGTCCAATCTGCAGACCGGGATCGCGGCAACGATGGGGGAGCACCCCTTCGGCCGGTTGGCTGCGCTCGGCTTCGCCGTGACGATCAACTGCGACAACCGGCTGATGAGTGCAACCACGATGAGCCGCGAATACGCGCTGGTCAGTGAGGCATTCGGTTACCACGACGCCCAACTTCTCGGCTTCTCGTTGACGGCAGCCAAAGCGGCATTCCTTCCGCACGCCGAGCGCCTGGCGCTCGCCGAGCGGGTGCGTGCCGGTTTCGCCGCGCTGGACTGAGCTACGTCATCCTAGGCTTCGCCTAGTGTTCACCTTCTGGTGAACTGAGGTTGCCCGGTTGGGCAGACTGGCTGCTTAGCGTCACCGTGTGACTACGCAGAGCCTCCAGGTGCGATCGGTGGCGGTCTTGGCCGACACGGACCGTCGCTGGCGGTGGGGCCTGACCATGGCGCGGCGGTTGAACCCCGCCGCCGTCGTCACCGGATACCAGTTCGCCGGCTCAGACATCCCCAGCCAGCGCCAGCTCGCCGAGGTCGGGATCTCTGCGGATTCCGTCTCGGTGGTCTCGGCCGGCGAACTGCTCAACGCCTTGGCGTCCGATCCGGTCGATGTGCTGGTGGTGGCGCTGCGGGGCGGTGGCGTGCAGGCGATTCTTCACCTGATCGCGCACGCCGGCCTGCCGCGCCGTCCCCTGCTCCTCACCGGCTACACCGGCGTGGTGCCCGATCGTCAAATCGAGGGGCTGCTCCTGCGAGCCGGCGCTGACGTCATCACGGCGAACAGCCCGGCGGAGTACGAGTTGTTCCGCGACGGTTTCGAGCGCCTCGGCCTTCCGACCGACGCGCTGACGCTGACCCGGCTCGCCTTTCTTCGCCGCGGCGGCCCGCGTTCACGGCTGCGCTTCACGGTGACGTTCGCCGGGCAGTCAGAGGTGCCCAGTGCTCGCTGGCAGCGGCGCTACATCGTTGAGCGGTTGGCCGAGCATGCCCGTCGACACCCCGAACGTGACGTCATCCTGCGGCTGCGCAACGCGCCGGGCGACCCGTCGCGACCGGCGGAACAATATCCCTACGAAGAGTTGGTGCGCTCCCTCGGTGCCGAACGTCCAGCCAACCTGAAGCTCGCCGGCGGCGACCTCGGTCGCGTGCTCGACCGCACCGACTTGCTGATCACGATCAACTCGGCCGTGGCCGTCGAGGCCATTCATCGGTCCTTGCCCACGGCCGTCCTGACCGACTTCGGCATCCGCGAAAGCCTCGGCAACACCTACTTCCTGGGATCGGGCTGCCTGGTCAGTTTCGATGAGGTGGACAACGGCGCTGCGCCGCTGGCCGCCGAAGGCTGGGCACGCCACCACGGGCTGATCGCTGACGTCGATCCGATGCCGGCCCGAGTCGCAGAACTGCTTGCTGCCGGCCCGCTGCCACCGATCAAACCCTTCTACAACCTCTCCAACGGCAAGGCGTTCCTGCCTGCGCTGCTGGCGAACTACGGCGTCGGCACGGACGGGCGGCCACTCGGCTTCCTGGTCACCGACGCCAACCCGGGCCTGCGCCGAGCGGTGCGCCGCAGTGCCCGCAACATGTACCGCCACGGCAGCGAAGTTGTCGCGCCGGTACTGCGAAGGCTGGCCTCCCTATGAGGCCGCCGGCGCTCACCGTCTCGGGCTCCGCCCTGCGGAGCCTTACCACCAATGCGACATCGGCTGCGGGATCCCCTCGCGGCACAGTGAACAGGAGCGAACAGTGACCAAGATCAGCCCTCGACTTCGCAAGATCGGCGAGCGCTTCATCGGTCCGGACCAGCCGGTCTACATCATCGGCGAGATCGGCATCAACCACAACGGTGACCTGCGCAACGCGCTGGCCCTGATTGACCATGCCAAGGCCGCCGGCATGGATGCGGTGAAATTCCAGAAGCGCACCCCCGAGGTGTGCACGCCGCGGGATCAGTGGGAGATCGAGCGTGATACGCCCTGGGGCCGCATGACCTACATCGAGTACCGCCACAAGGTGGAGTTCGGTTACGACGAGTACCGCCAGATCGACGAGTATTGCCGTGAGATCGGGATCGACTGGTTCGCGTCCCCGTGGGACAACGAGAGCGTCGAGTTCTTGATGGCCTTCAACCCGGTGGCGTTCAAGGTCGCCTCGGCCTGCCTGACCGACGACGACCTGTTGGCCGCGATGCGCGCCTCCGGCCGCACGGTGATCCTGTCGTCGGGTATGTCGACACCGGCGCAGATCCGGCACGCCGTCGAGCGCGTCGGCAGTCAGCAAACCGTCCTGCTGCACGCCACCAGCACCTACCCGGCGCCGGCCGAGCAGCTCAACCTGCGGATGATCAACACCCTCTCCGAGGAGTACCCGAACGTGCCGATCGGCTACTCCGGCCACGAAGTGGGGCTGCAAACGACGCTGTGTGCTGTGGCGCTCGGCGCCTGCATGGTTGAGCGTCACATCACCCTCGACCGGGCCATGTGGGGCTCGGATCAGTCGGCCTCGGTCGAACCTGAGGGCATGCGCCGTCTGGTCCGCGATATCCGAGTGCTTGAGGCCTCGCTCGGCGACGGTATCAAGCAGGTCTATCCGTCGGAGGAGGCCGCGATGAAGAAGCTGCGTCGTGTGGCGGGTGTCGTGGCCGACGCCGCCAAGGACCCCGGGCGCGTGGCATGACCCGTGACACCGTCGCGCTGGTGGAGAGCCCCGCGCAGTTGCTGCACCTGCTGGAGTGGGCGCACGCCGAGCAGGCCGCCCATCGAACCGTGGCGGTGGTCCTCGCGCCGGTGGAAGCCACCAGCGTCGCCCAGTTGCGGCAGTTGGCGGCTTTCGCCGACGAGGAGGACATCCAGGTCGAGTGGTATGCACCGCGGGGCTCGCTCGGTGCGCGGCTGGCCACCTTGCGCCAGGTGGCAGGGAGGGTCTCCAAGGCTCGACGACTGGTGATCGGCGACCCCTTCTCTGGCATGATTCAGGCGCTGTTGCTGGCGGCGCATCCGCGTGAGGCCGTGGTCGTCGACGACGGCACCGCGACCCTGGAGTTCGCCTCGCAGCTCAGTTCCGGCGAGCCCTTGCGGCGCTGGGATGCCCAGCCGTCGGCGATGGAACCCCTGCGCGCTCCGCTGGGTCAGCACGCTCGTCGCTTCTTCTCCGCCGAGCGGGTGCGGGTGTTCACCGTGATGCCGGTTTCCGGGCTCCCGGCCAGCCGCATCCATCACCATGGCTACGACTGGACGCGTGCCCGCTTCGGCACCCCGAAGGTCGTTGCCGGAGTGGACGTGGTGGGGTCGTCGCTCGCTGAGTCCGGCGTGGTCGATGAGACCGCCTACCTTGAGGCGATCGAGCGCCTGGCCGCACGTTCGGGTTGGCGCGGACGCTACTTCGCTCACCGCAAGGAATCGGTCGAGAAGCTGGAGCAGATCAACCGGCTCGGCTTGCGGGTCATGCGGCCGGACGTTCCACTGGAGATCGAGCTGTGCCGCGGACCGGTGTCGGCCAAGCTGGCGAGCTTCCCGTCCTCGGTCGGCTACACCCTGCCGCTGGTGTTGGCCGGCGTCGGAGTCAGCGTCGAGCTGCAGCCGGTGCCGACCGGGATGCTCACCGCGAAGGTGGGACCGGCGGCGCGTCGCTTCCTCGATCGGATCAGTTCCGATCTCCGCGGGAACGAGCTGGGCGTGGCCTCGCCGTTCAGTGCTTCGGCGTGAAGACGGGCATGACCCCGTTGAAGGTGATGCTGACGCCCAACCCGTGGGCGACGATGTAGCCGATGCCGCTCAACACGGCGAGCACGACGATGGTGAACATGAGGTAGGCGACGATCCGTCCGAGCAGATGCGGCTTGGGAAGCACGCCGTCTTCATGCACCTCGCTCTCACCACCGGTTCCCCACGCGAGCGCATTGACGCCGACGGCGAACAGCGCCGGAAGACCGGCGCCGAGCACCAGCCCGATGATCAGAATGCGCCAGGTGGCGTCGAGGGCTGCGTAAACCTGACCCCACATCAGCGGACCCCCTCCGAGAGGGCCTCGGCTGCCTGCTCGCCGGCCTCCCAATCGTCATTGACGTTGTGATGGCTGATCCGGTCGCGACGCGAGTGCCACCACATGTACACCGCGGCCGCGCACATGATCCCGAACACCACCAGGGGGCCGACCGGCGGCCCGATCAGATGACCGATCCACCACATCGCGGCCGCCACCAGCGCTGCAGACGGCAAGGTGATGACCCAGGCGAAGCCCATCCGCGCGGCCACGCCCCAGCGGACGACCGCGCCCTTACGCCCCAGACCCGAGCCGAGGATCGACCCGGTGGCGACGTGGGTAGTGGACAGGGCGAAACCGAGCTGGCTGGAGGTCAAGATCACGGCGGCAGAGGCGCTCTCTGCGGCCATGCCCTGCGGAGAAAGCACCTCGACGAGGCCCTTGCCCATGGTGCGGATGATGCGCCAACCGCCGATGTAGGTGCCGGACGCGATCGCGACCGCGCAAGCCACCTTGACCCACAACGGAATCTCGGTGGTCGAGGTCCACCAGCCGCTGCCGATCAGGGCGAGGGTGACCACGCCCATGGTCTTCTGTGCGTCGTTGGTGCCGTGCGCCAGCGAAAGCAGGGACGCGGTGCCGATCTGTCCCCAGCGGAAGCCGGCCTCCTTGTAGCGGTCGGCCACGTTCGCGGTGATGGCGAAAACCAGCTTGGTGCCGACCATGGCTACCACGATGGCCACCGCCGGTGAGATCAGCGCCGGCAGCACCACTTTTCCGAGCACGCCGTTCAGCTGGGTGCCTTGCCCGGTCCAGATGACGCCGTCCCAGCCGAGGCTGCAGATGGCGGCACCGACCAGGCCGCCGAACAAGGCGTGCGACGAACTCGACGGCAGTCCCCACAGCCAGGTGAGGATGTTCCAGATGATGGCGCCGGCGAGGGCGGCCATCAGGATCAGGAGCAGCGCATGGCCGCCGTCGGCGACGAGGTCGGCGCGCGGGCTCCCGTCCGGGTTCTGGATGCGAATGACCGCGTTGGTGACCGTCAACGCCACCTCGACGGAGAGGAAGGCCCCCACCAGGTTGAGGATGGCCGACAGCGTCACCGCTGCTTTCGGGGACAACGCCTTCGTCGCGATCGAAGTGGCCATCGCATTCGCCGTGTCATGGAAGCCGTTGGTGAAATCGAACGCCAATGCTGTGACAACAACAAGCGACAAGAGTATGAACTCGGGGGTCACGATCACATGGTAGGGGCATCTGGCGCGCTTGTCGTGCGCGCCCTCGGAAGGCCCATTTCTGACGCTCACGACAGCGCCAGTGGGGTACTATCCGCCCTTCTCTCGGGGGCCGAGCCGACTCCAACCGCCGGGTGGACCGGGCGGCGGCGGGTGGTCGCCTTGGTGCCCCTCGTGGCGTCAGCGGCCATGCGGGCACAGGTGAAACCGATCTGGCCGGCCGCGCGCAGCGAGCACTTGGCCCAGCGTGAAGAACCAGCGCGGTGGCCCGGTTTTAGGGGCCGCGGGGTGCGACTAGCGCGAGGGCGCCAGGATCTGCGGCTCGTGGACGTGCGCGATCGCGGCTCGCATGGACAGCGGGGTGAAGCCGGCGTCCAGGGCTTTGCGACGCAGGGCTGGCTGAGCCTTGCGAAGCGCCCAGCCACGGCGGATCGCGATCAGCGGTGGCTTGCGCTTCTTGGCGAAATCGC
This sequence comes from Propionicimonas sp., assembly GCA_036788135.1. Lineage (GTDB taxonomy): Bacteria > Actinomycetota > Actinomycetes > Propionibacteriales > Propionibacteriaceae > Propionicimonas. The sequence continues at coordinate 137,825 of DAIQNZ010000001.1, read as the reverse complement.
GACGCAGACGCAGCAGATAGACCAGGCCGGACGGACGGTCGAGGTAGATCGGTTCGACAGCGAGCCCGGCGACCCGGCAGTGGGCGAGGAACTCGATCGCGAAGATGCCTTCCACGGTGAGGCAGTGACAACCGTCGAGTCGCACCTGGTGGCTGCCGACGCGTCGGCTCTCGGTGATCGAGTACGCCGGCGCAGTGAGTTCACCGGTCGCCAGCAGCTCCTTCAGACCGGCCAGCGCGCCGGCCGCATCCCAGGACGCCGGGTCGTCCCAGTCGGTGATACCCAGGTTGGTGCTCGGCATGCCGGGATGGTCGGCGTCGAAGTAGTAGTCGTCCAAGCGCAGCGTCGGGCAACCGGCGGCCTGGGCCAGCCGGGACTTTCCGCTCCCGGAAGCACCGGCGATCAGGAGGATCCGAGGTGTCGTGCTCACAGGGCCAGCGCTCGGGCCATCTCGTCGCGGGCTTGACTCATCAGCGACGACGCCTGCTGCCGATCGGCCGCCAGGTCAGCCCCCGGAGGGAGCTTCACCTGCAGGTAGCACTTCAGCTTCGGCTCGGTCCCCGACGGGCGAACGACCACCCGCACGCGGCTCCCGTTGAACAGCACGCCGTCGGTCGGCGGCAGCGTCGCGCTGCCGACCGCAAGATCGACCAGCTCAACCGCCTCACCGGCCAGCGCCGCCGGCGGCGTCTGGCGAATGCGGGCCATCGCCGCTGTGATCAGGCTCAGATCGCTCACCCGGAACGCCAACTGCGAGGTCAGGTGGACGCCGTAGCGCAGCGCCAGTTCGTCCAGCCGGTCGGCGACAGTCTTGCCCTCGGCCTTCAATCCCGCCGCCAGACACAGCAGGCGCACCAGCGTGGTGATGCCATCCTTGTCCGGCACGGCGGACGGGTCGGTGCAGTAGCCGATCGCCTCTTCATAGCCGAAGACCAGGCCCGGCACTCGCCCGATCCACTTGAAGCCGGTCAAAGTGGTCACGAACGCTCGGTCGTGGGCCGCGGCCATCGTGGAGAGCATGGTTGAGGACACCACCGAGCAGGCGTAGACGCCGTCGGCGCCCCGGCGCAGCGCATCGTCGGCGAGCAGCACGCCGAGCTCGTCGCCGCTCAGCATCCGCCAGCTGCCGTTGAACGGCGCGGCCAGCGCGCAGCGGTCGGCGTCGGGGTCGTTGGCGATGGCGATGTCCGCCCCGGTGGCTCGAGCCAGCTCCACAGCGAGATCGATGGCGCCGGGCTCTTCCGGGTTCGGGAAGGCCACGGTCGGGAAGGCCGGATCCGGCGCGATCTGCTCAACAACGCGGTGCGGCTGCGGGAAAGCAACGGCCTCGACCACGGCGTCCACCACCGAGGCGCCGACGCCGTGCATCGCGGTGTACACCCAGTTGAGCTCGCGCGCAGCCTCTGCGGGGACCAGCGATGCCGCGCGAGCGACGTAGGCGTCGACCAGTTCTGCGTCCACCAGGCGGTAGTCGTCGCTGCGCGCGATCGACGACAGCGGCGCAGCCGCCACCGCAGCGATCCGGCTGGCGATGTCGGCATCGGCCGGCGGCACGATCTGCGAGCCGTCGCCGAGGTAGACCTTGTAGCCGTTGTCCTGCGGTGGGTTGTGCGAGGCGGTGACCACGACGCCGGCGACACAGCCGAAATGACGAATGCCGAAAGCGACAACCGGAGTCGGCAGAGCCCGTGCGCACAGCAGCGGTTTCAGCCCGGCGGCCGCCAGGATCTCGGCGGTATCCCGAGCGAAGATGTCGGAGTTGTAGCGTGCGTCGTAGCCGATGACGACCTGACCGCCGGCCTTGCCGCTGTCGAGCAGGTAGCGGGCCAGGCCGGCAGCGGCCTGCGAGACCACCACGCGATTCATCCGGCCGGGGCCGGGCCCCAGCGCGCCGCGCAGGCCCGCCGTGCCGAAGGTCAGCGGCCCCGCGAACGCGGACGCGAGTTCGCTGGCCGCAGCCGGGTCGCCGGCTTGAGCAGCGGCGGTCAGTTCGTCGAGCTTGGCCACCGTCGATTCGTCAGGATCCTGGGCCCGCCAGGACGAGATGCTCGCGACGAGCTCGGTGCTCAGCATGGCCGCCTCCTCACAGGCGATCGAAGAGACCGGCCAGCAGTGCGCGCAGCCGCGGCTCGGCCGCCTTGCCTGCCGCGATCACTTCGGCGTGCTCCAGGGGAGTAGGCGAGATGCCGGCACCGAGATTGGTCACCAGCGAGATGCCCAGCACCTCCAGGCCGGCTTCACGCGCGGCGATGGTCTCCAGCGTGGTCGACATGCCGACCAGATCGCCGCCCATGATCTTGGCCATCCGCACTTCGGCCGGGGTCTCGTACTGCGGCCCACGGAACTGGACGTAGACGCCCTCGTGCAGGCCCGGCTCCACCTCGTGGGCCAGGGCCCGCAACCGCGGCGAGTACGCCTCGGTGAGGTCGATGAAGGTTGCGCCCTCCAGCGGTGTCGCGCCGGTCAGGTTGATGTGGTCGCGAATCAATACCGGGGTGCCCGCGCCCCATTCGGGGTTGAGCCCGCCACAACCATTGGTGAGCACGATGACGCTTGCGCCGGCGGCAGCAGCGGTGCGCACTCCGTGGACGACCGGGCCGGTGCCCCTGCCCTCGTAGAAGTGGGTGCGGCCGTTGAACAGTGCAGCGACTTTGCCAGTGGTGGTGCGGATCAGCCGCAGGTTTCCACCGTGGCCGGCGACGACCGGCTTGGCGAAACCCGGCAGTTCGGCGAGGTCGCATTCGCCGATGGTCTGGCCCAGCCCGGCGGACGCACCGGCCCAGCCTGATCCGAGAACGACGGCGATGTCGATGGCGGGGACGGAGAAGCGAGAGAGCAGCTCCTGCGCTGCGGCGACGTGACTCATTCGACGACTATAACGAGCCGGCGGGCCTGGCGGCATCCGGATCGGCGTCCGGGGTGGGAAGGCCTTCTGCCGGGGTCTGGTCGGTGCCGATCACGTTGTCGGCGACCTCCTCCAGGTGGAACCATTCGGCGCCCGAGCTGACCTGCAGGCCGATCGCGATCAGCAGCACGATCAACAGTCCCACGAAGACGACGAACTGGCCGAACTGCACGAGTCCCCGGGGGCCGGTGAGGTAGGCCAGCGCCATCAGCAGCAGACCGATCCCGCTGAGGACACCGCCGGCGATCAACCCGCGCCGTCCACCCGCGGATGGCGCGCGTTTGGCGCGATCAAGAAGCATCAGGTCGCCGGCCGCGAGCGCGACCGACAGCGGCAGGGTGCCGAGTTCGAGCGCGAGGGTCTGGGTCGCCGTCTGTTCCGGGAGGCCGTAGACGATCAGCACGATGCTCAGCACGACGGCCACGATGGCGATGAGGGAAAGTTGCACGGTGCGCGAAGTCACTCGTTGACCCTAGTCGCCGAGGTGCGGCCAGGTACTCACCTGTGAACTGCCGTGTCGCGCCCGTGAAAGAATGCCGACCGTGACAGAGGTCGTGATTCTTGGTGGTGGACCGGGCGGATATGAGGCGGCCCTGGTGGCTCGGCAGCTCGGCGGTGAGGTCACCCTGGTCGAGCGCAGAGGACTCGGCGGATCGGCTGTCCTCACCGATGTCGTGCCGTCCAAGACGCTGATCGCGGCCGCTGAGGTGATGACCAAGATCGGCGCCGCTGAGGAACTCGGGTTGCGGTTGAGCGGGGACGACCGGCGGTTGAGTCAGGCCGTGCGCGTGGATATGGCCAAGGTCAACGCGCGGATCTTGTGCCTGGCCAAGGCGCAGTCGGCCGACATCAGCGCACGACTGCAGGCAGAGGGTGTCCGGATCGTCAACGGCACCGGACGGCTGGACGGCACCCGGGCCGTCATTGCCGAGACCGCCGAGGGCCCGCAGCGCCTGAGCGCCGACATCGTGCTGGTGTCGACCGGCGCCCGTCCGCGGGAGTTGGACGCCGCCAAGCCCGACGGCTTGCGCATTTTCAACTGGTCCCAGATCTACGACCTCACCGAGGTGCCCGAGCACCTGATCGTGGTCGGCTCCGGCGTCACCGGCGCGGAGTTCGCCAGCGCCTACACCGCCTTGGGGGTGAAGGTGACCTTGATCTCGTCGCGCGACAAGGTGCTCCCCGGCCAGGATGCGGATGCGGCAGACGTGATTCAGGAGGTCTTCGAGTGCAGCGGCATGACCGTGCTGAGCCGGGCGCGTGCGGTCGGCGCTCAGGTGCGCGGTGATCAGGTGGCGGTGCAGTTGGCCGATGGAACCGAGGTGGTCGGATCGCACTGCCTGATGGCCGTCGGCGCGATCCCCAACACCAGCGGCATCGGGCTGGAGGAGGCCGGTGTCGAGCTCGCCCCGTCCGGGCACATCCTGGTCGATCGGGTCTCCCGGACGACCGCGCGCGGTGTCTACGCCGCCGGCGATTGCACCCACGTCTTCGCCCTGGCCAGCGTGGCGGCCATGCAGGGGCGGATCGCGATGTGGCACGCCTTGGGTGACTCGGTCAGCCCGCTGGATCTGCGAACCGTCTCGGCCAATGTGTTCACCTCGCCCGAGATCGCCACTGTCGGCATCAGCCAGGCCGACGTCGATGCCGGTGGGTTGGCGGTGTCGAGTGTGATGCTGCCGCTGTCGGGTAACGCTCGGGCCAAGATGCAGGCCTTGGAGCATGGCTTCGTGAAGGTCTTCAGCCTGCCGACCACCGGCATCGTGGTGGGCGGGGTCGTGGTGGCGCCGTCGGCGTCCGAGCTGATTCATCCGCTGTCGATCGCGGTCCGCCAGAAGCTCACCGTCGATCAGCTCGCCGAGTCGTTCACCGTCTACCCGTCACTTTCGGGTTCGGTGGCCGAGGCAGCGCGGCAGCTGCACGGCAACTCCGACGTCACCTACTGACTCCGAAGAACGTCGAGCCCCCGTCCTGACGATGCAGGGCGGGGGCTCGACGTCTGGGTGCTACTCGGGATCGACGATCTCGCACAGCTCCTGACCGGAGCTGACGGTGTCGCCGGCCTTGGCGTTCAGGCCCATGATCACGCCGCTGCGGTGGGCGTTGATCGGCTGCTCCATCTTCATGGCTTCGAGCACGACCACCAGGTCGCCTTCGTTGACCAGGTCGCCTTCGACGACGCCCACCTTGACGATGGTGCCCTGCATCGGTGCGGCCAGGGTGTTGGTCGAGGGCGCCTTCGCCTTGGCGCCGCCGGTGCTGCGCCGGGTGGGACGCTTGGCCGGGGCCGCCTTCGCCATCGGTGCCGACAAGGTCGTGGGCAGCTTGACTTCGACGCGACGACCGTTGACCTCGACCACATAGGTGGTGTTCTCGACCGGCTCGGACTCACCCATCGGGCCGGTGTAGGGCTCGATCGTGTTGGTGAACTCGGTCTCGATCCAACGGGTGTGCACGTCGAAGTGCCCGTCCGCAGCGACGAACGCGGGTTCGTTCAGGACGGCCTTGTGGAAGGGGATCACCGAGGGCATGCCCTCGAGGGTGGTCTCGGCCAGGGCGCGCTTGGCTCGGGCGATCGCCTCTGCCCGATCAGCGCCGACGACGACGACCTTGGCGACCAGCGAGTCGAACGAACCGGGAACGGCCATGCCGGTGAGGTAGCCCTCGTCGACCCGGACGCCCGGACCGGTGGGAGCCTTCCACGCGGTCACGGTGCCGGGGGCCGGCATGAAGTTGCGACCGGCATCCTCGGCGTTGATCCGGAACTCGATGGCGTGTCCGCGGATCTCCGGGTCACCGAAGCCGAGTTCTTCGCCCTCGGCGATCCGGAACATCTGCCGCACCAGGTCGAGGCCGGTCACCTCCTCGGACACGGGGTGCTCCACCTGCAGGCGGGTGTTCACCTCGAGGAACGAAATGGTGCCGTCCTGGCCGATCAGGAACTCGCAGGTGCCGGCACCGACGTACCCGGCCTCTTTCAGGATCGCCTTGCTGGACGCGTAGAGACGCTCGAGCTGTTCGGGCGTGACAAAGGGCGCCGGGGCCTCCTCGACCAGCTTCTGGTGGCGGCGCTGCAGCGAGCAGTCGCGGGTGGAGACCACCACGACATTGCCGTGGGTGTCGGCCAGGCACTGGGTCTCGACGTGCCGGGGACGGTCCAGGTAGCGCTCGACGAAGCACTCTCCGCGCCCGAAGGCCGTCACGGCTTCGCGGGTGGCCGACTCGAACAGCTCGGGGACTTCTTCGAGGCTGCGAGCGACCTTGAGGCCGCGTCCGCCGCCGCCGAAGGCCGCCTTGATGGCGATCGGCAGCCCGTGTTCGGTGGCGAAGGCGACCACCTCGTCGGCGTCGGCGACAGGATCGGCGGTGCCGGGGACCAGCGGTGCGCCCACCTTCTGCGCGATGTGCCGTGCCTTGACCTTGTCGCCGAGCGCGTCGATGGCGGCCGGCGGCGGACCGATCCAGGTCAGCCCGGCGTCGATCACTGCCTGGGCGAAGGCGGCGTTCTCGGCCAGGAAGCCATAGCCAGGATGCACAGCGTCGGCTCCGGCGCGCGCGGCGATGTCGAGGATCTTGGCGACGTTGAGGTACGTCTCCGCCGGGGTCAGGCCGTTGAGCGCGAAGGCTTCGTCTGCCAGTTTCACGAACAGCGAATCCGCGTCCGGGTCGGCGTAGATGGCCACGCTGCCGATGCCGGCGTCCCGAGCGGCTCGGATCACCCGGACGGCGATCTCTCCGCGGTTGGCTACCAGCACTTTGCTAATCGGCATGGGTTTCCTCTCAATGGTCTGAGGCGACATCGCAGCGGAGTCTAGTGATTGACCCCTGTTCTCGGCACTACTTGGTGACAGATTCCGTATCAGAAATCGGAAAGGCCATTTGTCCGGTCAAAGTCGGCTCCACTAGGAGCATCGTTCAACCAACCGGGTAAGGAATCGGACGTGGGCCGGCGCGGTGTCCGGCACCGTATCAGGCATCGGTGAGCACTTCCAAAGCGGTCAGTCGACACTGGTGCATGCTGTGCAGGTGAACAATTGCCGCAGCCTGGCCTGGCGTGATGGCGCACAGGTCGCCCAGGACTTTCCGCTGGAGGAACTCGACGTCTGGCTGAAGTCCGCCGGGGTGTTGGTGTGGTTCGATCTGGGCGATCCGCAGCCGGAACTACTGACCCAACTTGCCGACGAGCTGGGACTCGATCCGCTGGCGGTGGAGGACGCTGTCGAACCGATGGAACGGCCCAAGGCCACCCGGCATGCCCAGCACACCTTCGTCACGTGCTACGCCACCACGGTGAAGGACGGGCCCTACGGCGGCAAGGAGCTCACCCTCGGGCGGATCAGCGCCTTCATTCTTCCCAACGCGCTGATCACCGTGCGTACCGGTGAGATGGTCGATCTGGAGCCCTTCGTCCAACGCTGGAACGAGGACGGCTTGCTCGACCACGGCGTCGGTGCGCTGGTGTACGCCATGATGGACGAGATCGTCGACGGCCATTTCACCGCCATCACCACCTTCGACGAGGAACTCGACTCCTTGGAGGATCTGCTCTTCGACTCGGCTCGCAAGCCGTCGGAGATTCAGCAGCGGATCTTCGGACTGCGCAAGGCGCTCGTCCAGCTGCGACGGGTGGTGTTGCCGATGCGTGAAGTCGTGACGGCGGTGATGCGCTTCCGCGATGAGCGTTCGACCCCGCTGTCGAAGGAACTCGACGGCTACTTCAACGACCTCTACGACCACGTCGTGCGCGCCGCTGAATGGACCGAGAGCTTGCGGGACCTGATCTCCAGCGTGTTCGAGACCAACCTGAGCCTGCAGGACGCTCGGCTCAACGAGATCATGAAGAAGCTGGCCGCGTGGGCCGCCATCATCGCCGTCCCGACCGCCGTGACTGGGTGGTTCGGCCAGAACATCCCTTACCCCGGGTTCAGCGAGGCCTCGGGCTTGCTGCAGAGTGTGTTGCTCATCGTGGTGGGCTCGGTCGGACTCTATTTCGTGTTCCGCCGCTTCGACTGGATCTGAGTCCGCCCCCTGCGGGGCGTTTTGGCTGGTGATCCTCTGGTGCTGGCCTCGGCAACGGGGTTACAGTCACTGAACAGGTTTGAACAGGTTCACCATGATGAGGGAGAGCGTGATGAGTACTGCGCCCCGAGAGGGCGGCCCAGCCGTCAGTATCGAGACCAACGGCATCAACACCATCGGCGAAGAGGAGCGCAAGGGGAAGCCCCGCGATCTGTTCTGGCCGTGGGCCGCGGCCAATGTGTCCGTGTTCGGCATTGCCTACGGCTCGTACCTGCTGAACTTCGGCATCTCGCTCGGACAGGCCACCATCGTCGGGGTCGTCGGCATCGTGGTCTCGTTCTTCCTGGTCGGGGTGATCGCTCTGACCGGCAAGCGCGGTTCGGCACCGACCCTGGTTCTGGGACGGTCGATCTTCGGCGTCAACGGCGGACGCGTCCCCGCGGTGCTGTCCTGGGTACTGACCGTCGGCTGGGAGACCGTGCTGGTGTCGTTGGCAGCCCTGGCCACCTCGACGGTCTTCACCCAGCTCGGCTGGGACGGTGGCCCGGTCACCAAGGTGGCCGCCCTGGTGGTCGTCGCCGCGCTGGTGATCGGGGCCGGCGTGATCGGCTTTGACGCGATCATGAAGCTCCAGTTCTGGATCACCATCGCCACCGCCGTGCTCACCGTGGGCTACATCGTGGTCACCATCGCCGGCGGACACATCGATCCCGCAGCCCTGGCGGCATTGCCCGCCGGTGATGCGCCCGCGGTCATCGGCGGCTTCGTCTTCATGCTCACCGGTTTCGGACTCGGGTGGGTCAACGCCGCAGCCGACTACTCCCGCTACCTCCCGCGGACGGCCAGCAGCTCGGGCGTGGTCGGCTGGACCACTTTCGGGGCCTCTTTCGCTCCGGTGCTCTTGCTTGTGTTCGGCCTGCTGCTTGCTGGTTCCTCGGCCACGCTGCGTGACGCGATCGGCGCTGATCCGATCGGCGCCTTGGCGACGCTGCTCCCGGTGTGGTTCCTGATTCCGTTCGCGATCGTGGCGATCCTCGGACTGGTCGGCGGTGCCGTGCTGGACATCTACTCCTCGGGGCTGTCGCTGCTGACGGCCGGACTCAAGGTGCCTCGTCCTGTGGCCGCCGGTATCGACGGCGTCATCATGGTGCTGGGCTCGATCTACGTGGTGTTCATCGCCAGCGACTTCTTCAATCCCTTCCAGGGCTTCCTGATCACCCTCGGCGTGCCGATCGCCGCCTGGGCAGGCATCTTCATCGCCGACATCCTGCTGCGTAAGCGCGGGTACGCGGAGGCCGAGCTCTACGACCCGTCCGGGCGTTACGGCAGCTGGTCGTGGATGCCGATCGTCCTGCTCGTGATCGCCTCCGTCGTCGGCTGGGGCTTCGTGACCAACACCTACGCGGATTGGCTGGGTTGGCAGGGCTACTTCATGGAGCCATTGGGCGGACGTGAAGGTGCCTGGGCCTACGCCAACCTGGGCGTGCTCTTCGCTCTGCTCATCGGCCTGGTCGGCTATCTGTTGCTCGGGCGGTCCGCCGTCCGTCGCCAGGAGGACGTCGAGGGTCGGCGATGAGCACGCCGGCGCAGGCTGGCGGCGACACCTGGCTGGTGGTCATCGACATGCAGGTGATCTTCGGCGCCGCGGACAGCGGTTGGTTCACCCCGGGCTACCCGCAGATCGAGCCGGCCGTGGTGCGGCTGGTTGAAGCCTTCGCCGGCCGCACCGTGTTCACGCGATTCATCGCTCCGAAGCAGCCGCAGGGTGCCTGGGTGCCTTACTACGAGCAATGGCCGTTCGCGCTGGTGCCCTCCGATCACCCCAGCTACGACCTGATGCCGGCCTTCGCCGGCACCAGCGAGCCTGTCGTCAGCTGCACCACCTTCGGCAAATGGGGGCCGGAGCTGGCTGGCCTGCTCGGTCCGGACCCGACCATGGTTCTGGTGGGCGTCTCCACCGACTGCTGCGTGCTCTCCACCGCATTGGCTGCCGCCGACGCCGGAGTCCGCGTCCGGGTGGTCAGCGACGCCTGCGCGGGCCTGAGCCCGGCCGACCACCAGCGCGCGCTGGATGCGATGGCTTTGTATGGTCCGCTGATCGAGGTCACCACCGTCGACCACGTCCTGGGTCAGGTGGCGCGGTGAAAGCCGACTCCGGCCTGCTGCTCAAGCATGAGCTGATCGCGCAGCAGCTGGAGCAGGAGATCCGTGCCGGTGAGTTGCCGTCGGGGCAGCGACTTCCCGCAGAGGCGGCCCTCGCTCAGCGGTTCTCGGTCAGCCGGAACACCATCCGAGCCGCCCTCAGTCAGCTCGGTGAGGCCGGCTTGATCGCGACCCGCTCGGGCAAGGGCTCGTTCGTCACCTTCGACGGTCGGACGATGGATGCCCGGTTGGGATGGGGCCGGGCGTTGGCCGCGCAGGGGGTGGTGACCGATGTCGAGGTGTTGAACATCGAGCACCTCGAGGATCCCGACTTGGCCGCCGAGCTCGACGCCGCGTCGACGCGCTTCGTCGCGATCGACCGACGGCGGGTGGAGGTCGGCCGCGGACCGATCTCGCGGGAGTTCTCCCGGTTGCCGGCCACGCCCCGGATCCTGGAGGCGCTCGCCGCGAAAGGAGCGGCCGGCTCGCTCACCAGCCTGCTCAAGGCTGCCGGCTCAGTGCCCGCCTCCGCCGAGCAGTGGGTTGAGGTTCGCCGTCTTGATGAGGAGTTGGCGCGGATCCTTGCCACGGAGCCGGGCAGCGCCTATCTGTGGACCCGAAGCGTCACCCGGACCAGCCGTGGCCGCCTGGTTGAGGTCGTGGAGAGTTATCTCGACCCGTCCCGCTTCAGCCTGCATTTCGCGTCGGCAGGGCTGCACCGGTGAAGGCGCGGGCATTGGCCGCGTTGCGCGGCGTGGCGATCGGTGACGCCCTGGGCATGCCGACGCAGATGCTGTCGCGCGAGCAGATCGCGGCGCAGTTCGGCGAGATCTCCTGGTTCGAGCCAGCCGCCGACGATCATCCGCTGGCGGCCGGGATGCCGGCCGGCAGCGTCACCGACGACACCGAACAGGCCCTGTTGCTGGCGGATGCGCTGATCGCCGGCCGGGGGATGGTGGAACCGCACGCGCTCGCGGCGGCCCTCATCGCCTGGGAAGAACGGATGCGCGCCCGCGGTTCGCTCGACCTGCTCGGGCCGTCCACGCAACGGGCCGTCGCTGCCGCCCAAGCCGGCGAAGACGTCACCCTCACCGGGCGCTACGGCACCACCAACGGCGCCGCCATGCGGATCGCGCCGGTGGGAATCGCGACGTCGGTGACCGATCTGGACGTGCTGGTGGAGCGGGTGGTTGCGGCCAGCTTGGTGAGTCACAACACCGGCATCGCGCTGGCCGGTGCTGCGGCCGTCGCGGCAGCTGTGAGTGCCGGGATCGAGGGCGTGCCGGGTGTGGAGCCGGCGATCCGGGCGGCCCGCGCCGCCGGACGCCGTGGCTACTGGGTGGCCGGCGCTGAGATCGCAGCCCGCATCGAATGGGCGATATCGCTGGCCGACCCCGCCCGTGCGCAGGAGAGTCTCGATCGCATCTATCGATTGGTCGGAACCAGCCTGGCCAGCCAGGAATCGGTGCCCGCCGCCTTTGCGGTGCTGGCCGTCTTCCCCGATGACCCGTGGGCCGCGGTGCGCGCTGCTGCCGGCTTGGGCGGAGACTCCGACACCATCGCGGCCATGGTCGGTGCCATCGCCGGGGCACAGGCCGGCAGCGATGCCTTTCCGGATGAGGCGGTCGCGCTGGTCACCGCGGTGAATGGACTTCGTCTCGAACCGCTGGTCGATCAGTTGTGGGAGCTGCGGTGACCCTCTACAGCCTGGGCAATGTGATCATCGACCTCACCCTTCCGGTTCCCGCGGTCCCCAGACCGGGTGAGGACGTCGTCGCCGATGGCGCGCAGTATCAGGTGGGCGGCAGCTTCAACGCGCTGGTGGCAGCGGCGCGCCACGGTCTGGCCTCGGTCTACGCCGGCGCCCACGGCACGGGCCCGTTCGCCGAACGAGCTCGCGCCGGCCTGCGTGAGGCTGGGATCGGTATTGCGCACGCACCGATCCCGGGGATGGACACCGGCTTCGACGTTGCGCTCACCCAGCGAGACGGCGAGCGGTCTTTTGTGACGGTCTTCGGGGCAGAAGCCGAACTCTCCGCTGCCCAGCTGCGGGCCCTCGAGCTGACCGACCACGACATCGTCCATCTGTCTGGCTACGGCCTGCTGCCGCGAACCAATGCCGAGGTGCTGACCGCCTGGCTGAGCGGGCTGCCGCCGCAGGTCATGGTGCTGATAGATCCCGGGCCGTTGGTGAGGCAGATCCCCGCAGCTACCTGGCGAGCCGTCGAGAGGCGCGCGGCGTGGTTGAGCTGCAACCGCAGCGAGGCGACGGCTCTCACCGGCGTCGACGACCCTGATCGCGCCGCCGTGGCCCTGAGTCGGCGATTCGCTCGGGTGGTGGTTCGTGATGGTGCGTCCGGCGCGTGGCTGTGCGTGGACGGCGCCGTGCAGCTGGTGCCCGGCGTGGCCGTCACTGTGGTCGACACCAATGGGGCCGGCGACGCTCACTGCGGCAGTCTGCTGGCAGCCCTGGCCCGTGGAGAAAGCCCCGAACGCGCGGTGCGCATCGCGAACGCGTGCGCGGCGCTGGCCGTGAGTCGTTTCGGTCCGGCCACGGCACCGTCGCTTGAGCAGACGCTGGCAGCGATGGGCTGAGGGCTGGGAGAGCCTCAACCGGGCGCTCTCGGGCCTTACCATGCGCCCATGACCCTTGCGCAGTCACTGCTCGGATTCACCGCTTTGGCCACCATCGTGGTGGTGACTCCCGGCCTGGACACGATCTTCGTCCTGCGTCAGGCCCTGCGCAGCGGACGCCGGGTCGCCTTCAGCGGCGCCGCCGGCATCTGCCTCGGCGCACTGCTGTGGGGCATTGGCGCCGCGGCGGGGGTGGCTGCGCTCTTCGTCGCGTCCCAGCTGGCCTATACCGCGCTGCGGTGGGCCGGAGTCGTGTTCCTGGCCTACCTCGGTCTCAGCTACCTGCGGTCGGCCTGGCGTGGGTCGGCGCAACCAGAGCAGCTGACGTCGGGGGAGTCGTTGACGGCGGGGCGCGCCTTCGTCACCGGAATGCTCACTGATCTGTTGAACCCCAAGATGGCCGTCTTCTACCTGACGGTGCTGCCGCTGTTTCTGCCTGCCGGCTACCCGCCCGCCCTAGCCGGGGCTTTGCTGGCTGGTGTTCATGCCGTGGTCGGAATGATCTGGTTCGCCGTGGTGATCTTCGCTGCGGCCGCCATGCGGGGCATACTCTCCCGTCGCCGTAGCGGCCGAGTCATCGACGCCACTGCCGGCGTGGCCATGCTCGGATTCGGCCTTGCGCTCGGGCTGGAACGCTAGCTACTCGTGCCCGCTTCCACACCCGTCCGGGTTCGTGGCGGTGTCGTGGCTTGTGGGGGCGCCTCCACCGATAGCGATCGGTCGCGGGGGTGACGAGGAGCTCGGCGTGATTCGCAGGGTGGTCACGGTCGCCTGTTGCGGCAGCCTGATGGCCGAGACCACGGCCGTGGCGACGTCGGTCGGGCTGAGGTAGTGCTCGGCTCGGTAGGGACGGCCCTCCCAGGCATTGATCTCGGCCTGCATCGGGGTTGCGACCCGCCCCGGGTGGGCCGAGATGACGCGCACTCGGCCGGACTCCTCTGCTCGCAGCGCATCAGCCAGTGCGGTCAGGGCGAACTTGGAGGCGGCGTACACGCCCCACTGCGGGCTGGCGTGCAGGCCCGCGCCGGAGTTGATGAACACCACGGTGCCCGCAGACGCGCGCAGTGCCGGAAGCAGAGCAGCGGTCAGCACGGCCGCGGCGGTGACATTCACCGAGAGGACCCGTTGCCATTCTTCGGCGCTCGCTTCGGCGATCGGACCCAGCGATGCCACGCCGGCCGAGTGCACCAGGACGTCGAGGTGCTCGATGCCGGCACAGGCTTGCGCCACGGCCGCGGCATCGGTCAGTTCCACCGCGAAAGGCTCAGCCGACTCCAGTGCGCCGAGGGTGTCGCTGAGGCGGGTCGAGTCGCGTCCGCCGATGAGAAGGTGGTGGGTGCTGGACAGCTGCTCGGCGATGGCTCGTCCGATGCCGGAGGTGGCACCGGTGATCAGCGCGACCGGCCGACTCATCCGAACACCGCGACGGCCAGGGGTGCGGCCCACAACACGGCGAACACCTGAAGGGTGCGGTCGGAGAGCGCGACGTCTTCGGGTTCGCCGGCCTTGCCCTGATCGATGATCATCGCGTAGCGCAGGATCGCGAGGGTGAACGGCGCGATCGAGATGGCGCTCCAGGACACGCCCAGCGGCTGCATCCCGGGAAGATCGAAGGCCCACAGGCTGTACGACATGATCACGATCGCGATCGAGATCGACCACACCTCGCGCAGGTACGACTTGGTGTAGCGGGCCAGGCTGGCGCGCGTCTTGGCCTCGGTGCCGAGTTCTTTGAGTTCGGAATAGCGCTTGCCGGCGACCATGAAGAGCGAGCCGAACGAGGCCACCAGCAAGAACCACTGGCTCAGTGGCAGGTTCGAGGCGACGCCGCCGGCGACAGCCCGCAGCAGGAAGCCGGCCGCGACCATCGCCAGATCGATGATCGGCTGATTCTTCAGGAAGTAGGAGTACGCCACCTGCAGTGCCCAGTAGAAGGTGATCACCGCGCCGAGCAGAATCGAGACCCAGTAGGAGATCGCCAGGGCGGCGATCAGCGTGACCAACGCCAGGATCCACGCTGTGGTGGGCGACAGCTCTCCTGCTGCGATCGGACGGTATCGCTTCTTGGGGTGCAGGCGATCCGCCTCGACGTCGCGAACATCGTTGATCAGGTAGATCGAGGCGCTGATCAGGCTGAAGGCGAGAAAGGCCCAGGCCGAGTTGATGAGCACCGGCAGTTCGAACAGCCGGCCGGCTGCAACGGGGGCGGCTAGCACCAGCACGTTCTTGACCCACTGGCGTGGACGCATGGCGCGCAGCCACGCCGGGAGCAGGGACGTGGGCGCAGTGATGTCGGCGACGTTCTCGTGTTCAGCCATAGCCCGACAAGGCTAGCTCAGCGCGGACTTGTGTCGCCGGGCGTCGTCTCGGCGCTCATCCGCCCCAGTCGCCGAGGGCACCTTGAAGTGCCCCGAGTGCGCTCTCCCGCAGTGCCGCGCGCTCGTCGTTGGGGCAGCCACGCTGCACCCAGCGCAAGCATGCCTGGTCGAGGTAGCCGAAGTATCCCCACAGGGCGTAGTGCTGGCGGGCGCCCTCACCGGGGTTCAGCAGCTCGCCGAGGGCGTCGACATAGGCCGCCCGTGCCTGATGGCGCACCGCGATGGCTTCGGGGGGTTCTTCGCCGCCGAGCAGGCCGGCCGCCCAGGTCTGCGGGTGTGCGGTGATGTGGGTGAGGTAGAGGTCGATCGAGGCGCTCACCCGGTCACGTTTGCTCGACCCCTGCGGTAATGCGGCGATCGCGGCTCGTTGAGCGTCGGCAAGGGTCGACACGGCGTCCTCGACCACAGCGGCATAGAGCGCCGCCTTGGTGCCGAAGTAGTGAAAGACCAGGGCTGTGGAGGAATGCGCTCCGGTGGCGATGTCGGCCACCGAGACCTGCGGATAGGGAGATTCGGCGTAGCAGCTGCGCGCTGCCTGGAGAATGGCCTGTCGCCGCTGGGTGACGTCGAGCCGCCGGCGTTGATGCTGCTTCTGGCTGCTCACGCTCGCCATCCTAGCGCTATTGAGCTAGAGTCAGTAAGCGTATTGAGCAGCAGTCAATAAGGAGCGAGATGAGCAACCTGGATCACGCCGTCTGGTGGCACGTCTATCCGCTGGGTGCGTGCGGGGCACCGCTGCATCCCGATGGCCCCGACCCGGCTCCTCGGCTTCGCCTGCTGGAGAACTGGCTCGACTATGTGATCGAGCTGGGATGCTCCGGCCTGTTGCTCGGCCCGATTTTCTCCTCGGCCAGCCACGGTTACGACACCCTGGACCATTTCCGTATCGATCCCCGCCTGGGCGAGGATGCGGACTTCGACCGGCTGATCGAGCAGTGCCGCCGCCGCGGCCTGTCGGTGATCCTGGACGGTGTGTTCAATCACGTCTCGGTCGGCCATCCCCTGGTCGAAGACGCTGTCCGCCACGGTGCGGGACTGGTCAAGCTGGCCGACGGCCCGCACGGCCGGCGTCCGGTGGGGTGGGAAGGTCACGATGATCTGGCTGAACTCGATCACGCCAATCCGGCGGTTGCCGACTTCGTGGTGTCAGTGATGCTGCATTGGCTCGCCCGGGGCGCGTCCGGCTGGCGCCTGGACGTGGCCTATGCGGTGCCGACGCAGTTCTGGGCCGGGGTGATCGACCGGGTCCGCGAGCAGTACAGCCAGGCGATCTTCCTCGGCGAAGTGATCCATGGTGACTACCCGGCGATCGTCGCCGAAAGCCACTTCGACACCGTCACCCAGTACGAGTTGTGGAAGGCGACCTGGAGCTCGATCAGCGATCGCAATCTCTGGGAGCTGGCCTGGGCGCTGGAGCGACACGATCAGTTCGCCGCCCGGTTCGTGCCGCAGACCTTCGTCGGCAATCACGACGTGGATCGGATCGCCTCGCTCGTCGGAGACGACGGTGCGGCGCTGGCGGCCGTGGTGCTCAGCACGCTTCCTGGTGTTCCCAGCATCTATTACGGGGATGAACAGGGCTTTCGCGGGACGAAGGGCTCCGGTTGGGGGGCGGACGATCCGCTGCGCCCGGCTTTGCCCGACACGCCCTCCCAGCTGGCAGGCGAAGGATGGTGGCTGTACCGCCTGCACCAGGAACTGATCGGTCTGCGGCGCCGCAATGCGTGGCTCGCGCACGGCAGCGTCGACGTCATCGACAAGACCAACACCAGCATTGACTACACGGTCAGCGGTGATGGCCACCAGATCGCCGTCCGTCTGCTCCTCGACCCCCGCGCGGAAGCGTCGATTCGCGTGGACGGCGAACCGGCCTGGCAGTGGCCGCGATGACCGTCAAGCCAGCACGGGCTGACGCCACAGGGCGTGCCACGGCACGCGCAGTTCGGCGAACATCCGTCGGAGCAGCGGCAGGCTGATGCCGA
Source organism: Propionicimonas sp. (assembly GCA_036788135.1). Taxonomy (GTDB): domain Bacteria; phylum Actinomycetota; class Actinomycetes; order Propionibacteriales; family Propionibacteriaceae; genus Propionicimonas. The sequence goes on along the minus strand of DAIQNZ010000001.1, from coordinate 120,765 downwards.
CCACATTGTGGGGATCCCCACAGAGCGCGGTGATGTAGGCGCCGCCGAGGCCGTCGATGGTGAACGCCCCAGCCACCCGCAGCGGCTCTCCGGTGGCCACGTAGGCCTCGATCTCGGCGTCATCGATATTGGCGAAGACCACCTCCGTGGTCGCCACCGCCGAGGTCGTATCGACGTCACCACCAGTGCGGGCGATCACGTGATGTCCGGTGTGTAGCCGCCCGGTGCGCCCGCGCATCCGACGCCACCGCTGGGTCGCCTGCTCGGCATCGACGGGCTTGCCCATGGCTTCACCGTCCAACTCGAGCAGCGAGTCACAGGCCACCACGACGACGTCGTCCTCGCCGTCGAGACCACTGAACACGGCTGAGGCCTTCGCCTTGGACAGCTGCGCGACCAGTCCCACCACGTCGACGGCGGTGAAGGCGTCTTCGTCCACATGTGAGACCACGACGTCGGGGTTCAAGCCGGCAGCTTGCAGTGTGGCCAGCCGTGCCGGCGAAGCGGATGCGAGCACGAGCCGCGGCGCCTCACCGGCCAAGGCCTGCACCCTTCTGGGAGCCGCGGACGGCGAGACAGGCTTCGGTAACGCCCATGCTGGGTTCCTCTCCCATGCAGCTGGCCGACCGCGGTCTGCGAATCAGCCGGGGTTACCCATGATTCACCGACGGAAGGTGCTTCGCCAAGCCTCTCGTCCGGGCAGCAGCGGATTTCGGACGGTGTGCCAGTACGAGCGCCAGCCACCGGCTACCGTCCCGGTGAACGGCGCGTGCGGCTCAGGACGAGCCCGCCGGACAGCGGCCATCACCGCGGTGATCGCAGCCAACTCCTCCTCGGACGGATCCCCGCCGACAATCTGCACCAGTGGCTCTTGCCCGGTCACAGCGGGATGTTCCCATGCTTCTTGGGCGGCAGCTGCTGACGCTTGGTGCGCAGCAACCGGAGCACGCGGATTACCTGAGCGCGGGTCTCGTGGGGGTAGATGACCTTGTCGACATAGCCACGCTCGGCGGCCACGTACGGGTTGGCGAGGGTGTCGTTGTACTCCTCGATCAGTTCGGTACGGCGGTCGTCGGGGTTCTCGGCGGTGGCCAGCTCCTTGCGGTAGAGGATGTTCACCGCGCCTTCGGCGCCCATCACCGCGATCTGTGCCGTCGGCCAGGCGAGGTTGACGTCGGCGCCCAGCGGCTTGGAACCCATCACGCAGTAGGCGCCGCCGTAGGCCTTGCGGGTGATCACCGTCAGCAGCGGGACGGTGGCCTCGGCGTAGGCGTAGATGATCTTGGCGCCACGGTGGATGATGCCGTCCCATTCCTGGTCGGTGCCGGGAAGGAAGCCGGGGACGTCGACGAAGGTGAGCACCGGGATGTTGAAGGCGTCACAGGTGCGAACGAACCGCGCCGCCTTCTCCGACGCCTTGATGTCGAGGCAGCCGGCGTACACCATCGGCTGGTTGGCGACCACGCCGATCGAACGTCCCTCGACGCGGCCGAAGCCGCAGATGATGTTCGGGGCGTAGAGCTGGTGCACCTCGAGGAACTCGTCGTCGTCGAGGACGAGCTTGATGACCTCGTGCATGTCGTAGGGCTGGTTCGGCGAGTCAGGGATGATCGTGTCGAGGGTCAGGTCGTGCTCGGTGATGGTGAGATCGGCTTCCTCCTCCTCGTAGACCGGCGGGTCCTCGAGGTTGTTCTGCGGCAGGAAGGTGATCAGCTGACGGACGTATTCCAGAGCGTCGTTCTCGTCGGCGGCCAGGTAGTGGGAGTTGCCCGACTTGGTGGAGTGGGTGCGTCCGCCACCGAGCTCCTCCATGGAGACGTCCTCACCGGTGACGGTCTTGATGACGGCCGGCCCGGTAATGAACATCTGCGAGGTCTGATCGACCATCACCACGAAGTCGGTCAGCGCGGGGGAGTAGACGTGGCCGCCGGCCGCTGCGCCCATGATCAGCGAGATCTGCGGGATCACTCCGGAGGCCAGTGTGTTGCGGCGGAAGATCTTGGCATACAGATCGAGCGAGACGACGCCCTCCTGAATGCGAGCGCCGCCGCCCTCGTTGATGCCGATGATCGGGCAGCCGGTCTTGATGGCGAAGTCGAGGATCTTGACGATCTTCTCGCCGTACACCTCGCCGAGAGCGCCGCCGAACAGGGTCACGTCCTGGCTGAACACGCAGACCGGCCGGCCGTGGATCGACCCCACCCCGGTGATCACACCGTCGGTGTAGGGACGCTTGGCTTCCATGCCGAAGGCGGTGCTGCGGTGCCGGGAGAACTCGTCGAACTCGGTGAAGGTTCCCTCATCGAGGAGCGCGAGGATGCGCTCGCGGGCGGTCATCTTTCCTTGGGCATGCACCTTCTCTACCGCTGCTGCTGCGGCAGGGTTCTTGGCTTGTTCGATGCGTTCGCCGAGATCGGCGATCTTGCCCCTTGTGGTGTGAATGTCCGGCTGCATGGGGGGAACCATAGCGGGCATGAGCCGAAAACGTCATAGGGTCGTGGCGTGAATTCCACCTTCGGAGCGGAATGGCCTCAGGTTGCCGCTGGCTGTGACGGTTCTTTTTGGTCGCAGGTTCTGCATGTCCCCACTACCGGATCGACGAATGCGGACCTGGCTCTCGCGGCCCGCCAGGGTGCGCCGCACGGCACCGTCGTGGTGGCCGATCACCAAAGCGGTGGACGGGGACGCCTCGATCGCCAGTGGACCGCCCCGGCCGGGACCTCACTGGCGATCTCGGTGCTGCTGCGTCCGTCGTCGGCCATGGGAGTGGCCCGATGGCTATGGCTGCCGCTGGTGGCCGGGCTCGCTGTCGCCGATGCCGTCAACGCCGTGAGCGGGCTGACCCCGCAGCTGAAATGGCCCAACGACGTCCTGCTCGATGGGGGCAAGCTGTGCGGAATCCTGTCCGAGCGCGTCGTCACCGACGCCGGACCGGCCGCGGTGATCGGTATCGGCGTCAACACCCGGCTCGGCCGTGATCAGCTACCGGTGCCGACGGCCACCTCTTTGGCCCTGGCTGGTGCTGACGTAGCCGATGAGGATCTGGTGATCGCCGTGCTGGGCGCCGTGCAGCGCTGGTACCGACGCTGGGAGTCCGGCGTCGATCTGTCTGGGGTGCTCAGCCAACGGTGCGCGACGATCGGACGGGCGGTCCGGGTGGAACTCGGCGAGGCCGGGGCCGTGCTCGGCACCGCCACCGGGATCGATACCGACGGACGGCTTGTGGTGCAGACCGCCGACGGGGTGCGCGCCTTCTCCGCCGGTGACGTCGTTCACTTGCGGTGAAGCCTCGCTCGCCTGTGTCACCATGGGCGCATGGGTTTACCTGCTGAGCTGCTTGGCCAAGGCGAGGTCGAGGTCCTGCACCTGCGCACTCACGGCAAGGCGCTGATCCTGCCGACGGTCGCCTTCCTCCTTGTGGCCGTGGCTACGGGCTTCATTGCGGCCTTCATTCCGGCGGCCGCCACGCCATGGGCGGACTGGGTGCTGGCCGGGCTCGCCCTGATCGCGGTGATCGCGTGGACGGTGCTGCCCTTCCTGCACTGGTGGACCACGACCTACACCTTCACCGACCGGCGGATCATCACCCGGCGCGGGATCATCAACAAGAGCGGCCACGACCTGCCGTTGACCCGGATCAACAACGTCGCCTACCAGCGTTCGCTGCTCGATCGGGTCTTCGGGTGCGGCACCTTGCAGCTGACCACCGCCGCGGACGAGCCGGTGGTCCTGCACGACATCCCCGATGTCGAGCGGGTTCATGTGGTCATGACCGAGCTGCTCTTTGCCGGGGATGACCCGATCAAGCGCCCGCAGCTGAAGGACGAGTGAGCGCGCAGGAGGCGCCGGAGCGCCCGGCGCTCGCCACTCAGCTGTTCCGTTTCGTTCTCACCGGTGGGCTGTCGGCGGTCGTCGACTTCGGGCTGCTGGTGGCGCTGATGAATCTGTTCGGGCTGGACCACACGCTGGCCAAGGCGCTGTCGTTCATCGCCGGCACGACGACCGCCTATCTGATCAACCGTCGCTGGACGTTTGTCGCCGAGCCGTCGAAACGGCGCTTCGTCGCGGTGATGGCGCTCTACGGGGTCACCTTCGCTTTGCAGGTCGGCATCTTCGCCGTCCTGTACCCCTGGGTGCTCACCACCTGGGGGAGTGTCACCATCGCGCAGGTCGTCGGGTTCGTGATTGCTCAAGGCATCGCGACAGCGGTGAACTTCGTTGTTCAGCGCACGCTGATTTTCCGCTGAGGGAACGGCGTTCCGATAATCCTGTCCCGCTTTTGTCTGAACATAAAGACGAACTGCGAGTGGCGCATCGTTGCATTTGACGACGCATTCGCTCGCGGTTATGCCTGAGCCGGATGACGATGCCGCACAACACAAAACGGGCCCGCTCGGCTGCTGCCGAGTCGGACCCGTTGCGGCCTCGTGCCAGTCGCTACAGAACAGTCATCTGCTGCGGCTCGACCAGCACTCCGCTGGAGGTGGGCAAGTCCGAGGGAAAGACCTTGTACACGCGCTTGCCGGGGGCCTCGGATACGAAGTGCTGGGCCACGCCGTCGACGTAGTGGATGCCGGCGCCGTCGTCGGCGGCGAAGCCTCCCGGGAGGTCGCCGCTGGCTACCGCGTCGGTGTAGGCAGGCGCCCGACCGGCTTCACCGTCGAAGTGCGGGCAGAAGCTGCCCTCGACCAGGTTCAGGCCGCCGCGCCACGCACGGTAGTCGCCGAAAGTGTCGGTGATGCAGCCGGAGTACCAGCAGGCCCCGCCGGCGCCCACCCCGGCCAGAACCACGTCGTCATGCTTGGCGCGCGCCTTGATCGCCTTGTCGACTCCGTGTGCCTTCCACAGCGCCAGCAGGTTGACGGTGTGCCCGCCGCCGACCAGGACGATGTCGGCATCGGCGATGCGGGCGATCGAATCGGTGGAACTGCCATCCCACAAAGTGAGCACCATGGTCCGCACACCCAAGGTCCCGTAGGCGAGCAGGAACTTGTTGATGTACTGCGGGTCGTCGGCGGAGGCCGTCGGCGCGAAGCACACCAGCGGGGACGACTTGCCGCTGATCTCAATCAGGTAGCGGTCCAAGTTGGTCGGGGCGCCGAGTTCGGACATCGAGAACCCGCCGCCGCCCATGGTCACGATATGCGCGGTCATGTCTGCGATTCTGTCAGAACCGGAGGCTCGGTGTCGCGGCGACTAGGCTCCAGCGGGTGACTATTCCCGCGCGCACCATCGGAGTCGTCGGTGGAGGCCAACTGGCCCGGATGATGCAGGCCGCCGCCATCGGTCTGGGCGTCAGACTGCGGCTGCTCGCCGAAGGTCCGGACGTCTCGGCCGCCCAGGTGATCCACGATGTGACAGTCGGCGACTACACCGACGCAGAGGTGGTGAGCGGCTTCGCCGCAGGCTGCGAGGCGCTCACCTTTGATCATGAGCACGTGCCCGGGACGATCCTGCGCTGCATCGCCGCCTCCGGCATCGCCGTCCGCCCCGGGCCGGAGGCGCTGATCCACGCACAGGACAAGGCCGTGATGCGCTCACGACTCACCGCCCTGGGCGTGCCGTGTCCGCGCCATCGAGTCGTGGCCGACCCTGCCGAACTGATCGAGGCCGGTGACGACTTCGGCTGGCCGCTGATCGCCAAGACCTCACGGGGCGGCTACGACGGCAAGGGTGTGTGGAAGGTGGACGGCCCGGCCGAGGCCCGGCTGCCCTTCGAGGGTCTCACCGGGCTCAGTCGCGACGCGGTCGTGATCGCAGAGGAGTTCGTCGACTTCACCCGCGAACTCAGCGTGCTGATCGTTCGGCGCCCCGGCGGGCAGGCCGTGGCGTACCCGGTCAGCGAGACCGTGCAGACCGACGGCATCTGCACCGCAACGGTGACCCCGGCACCCGGGCTGCGCCCCGACCAGATTCGCGACCTGCAAGCGATGGCTCGGCGGATCGCCCACGAACTCGACGTCGTGGGCGTGCTCGCTGTCGAACTGATGGAGGCCCGCGACGGGCGGATCGTGGTCAACGAACTGGCCATGCGCCCCCACAACACGGGGCACTGGAGCATCGATGGTGCAGTGACTAGCCAGTTCGAGAACCACCTGCGGGCCGTGGCTGATCTCCCGCTCGGCTCGACGGCGCTCACCGCGCCGACCGTGGTGATGGTCAATGTCCTCGGCGGCAGTCGCAGCGATCTGATCGCAGCCGAGGCAGAGGCGATGGCTGCCGATCCGGCGGTGAAGGTGCATCTGTACGGAAAGACGGTCGTAAAGGGACGCAAGGTGGGTCACGTGACTGCATGCGGCGCCGATGTCGAGCAGACTGCTGCCAGGGCGTGGTGCGCAGCCCGGACGTTGATGGGAGAGACCAATGACTGAACAGGCCCTGGTCGGCATCGTGATGGGCTCGGATTCGGACTGGCCGGTGATGGAGGCGGCCGCCCAGGCTTGCGCCGAGTTCGACATCGCCTACGAGGCCGACGTCGTGTCTGCCCACCGGATGCCTGAGGAGATGGTCGCCTATGGCCGGCAGGCTCATCAGCGCGGACTGCGAGTCATCATCGCCGGCGCCGGCGGGGCTGCGCACCTGCCGGGCATGCTGGCCGCGCTCACCCCCCTGCCCGTGATCGGTGTCCCGGTGCCGCTGAAGTACCTCGACGGCATGGACTCGCTGTTGTCGATCGTGCAGATGCCAGCGGGGGTTCCGGTGGCCACTGTGGCGGTCGGGAATGCTCGAAATGCCGGTCTGCTCGCCGTCCGGATGCTCGCTGCCGGTGACCCGGCGCTGACCGAAAAGATGGTGGCTTTCCAGGCCGCGCTGCGCGATACCGCGGTTGCCAAGGGGGCCAACGTCCGGGCTCGCTAGGCGGCGCGGCTGATCGGCGCGGTTGGCTCGGCGGGCGATACTGAGGTGAACCGAGTCGTCCCCGACAGCCAGGAGTGTGATGAGCGCGACCGCAGCAGGTCCCCGGGTGGAGTTGCCGTCTGCACAGACGCGCAGCCGGGGCATCTCCTTGCGCCGGGGGATCGTCCTGGTCTTCTTCTCTGCGCTGGTCCCCGGCACGGCACAGTTGGCTGCCGGCAACCGCACCGTAGGCAAATGGGCCGTTCGGGTGTGGGCGACGATCGTGGCGCTGCTCGTGGTGTTCGCGCTGCTGGCCCTGCCGTTCCGCTCGTTCATGATCGGTCTGTACGCCAACCCGGTCACGTTGACGGTTCTGCAGTGGGGCGTCCTGCTTTACGGCATCGGCTGGTCGCTGCTGCTGCTGGACGCCTGGCGGCTGGCCGATCCGCGCGCGATGTCTCGGGCCGGCATGATCATCTCCGGTGGCCTGGCCCTCGTGCTGGCCATCGGGGGGACCAGCGTCGCGTGGGCGGCGTCGGGGATATTCGAGGCCCAGCGCTCGCTGTTCGGTTCGGTCTTCGGCGGCGGCGGTAATGCGCAGGCGCAAAACGGGCGATACAACGTGCTGCTGCTGGGTGGGGACGCCGGCGCTGATCGCACGGGCTTGCGACCCGACTCGATGACGGTGGCCTCCATCGATGCCGAGACCGGACGCACGGTGCTGTTCAGTCTTCCTCGCAACCTGCAGAAGGCGCCCTTCCCGGCAAGCTCCCCGCTGCACAAGCTGTACCCGAACGGCTACTACTGCCCGAAGGAGTCGCTGGCCAACCAGTGCCTGCTCAACGGCATCTACACCTTGGCGATGAGCCACAAGAACCTTTTTCCCGGAGTGAAGTACCCCGGCGTTGAGGCGACCAGGAGTTCTATCGAGGAGATCCTCGGCCTGAAGATCAACTACTGGGCGATGATCGACCTGAAGGGCTTCCAGGAGCTGATCGACGCCGTCGGCGGCATCACCCTCGACGTGGGCAAGCGAGTGCCGATCGGTAGCCTGCACGGACGCAAGGGCGTCTACGGATGGATCGAGCCCGGCAAGGCCCAGCACATGGACGGCTTCCACGCCTTGTGGTTCGCGCGCTCGCGGGAGTATTCGACTGACTATGAGCGGATGATCCGGCAGAAGTGCGTGATGAGCGCCATGCTCAAGCAGCTTGATCCGACAACCGTGCTGACCAAGTTCCAGGCGTTGGCAAAGGCCGGCAAACAGATCGTCGCGACCAACCTGCCCCCAGATCAGATCGGCACCATGTTGGACCTGGCCATGAAGGGTAAGGCGCTTGCGATGTCGTCGATCAGCTTCACGCCGCCACTGATCAAGCCGATGAACCCTGACTTCACCAAGATTCGCACCGTGGTCACGAATGCCATCGCCGCGAGCGAAGCTACCGCCACCAGCGCGGCGAACTCTGGGGAGGCTCCGACCGCGCCTGCCAGCTCCAGCGGCGCCACCAGCAAGCCGAGCTCGACCAAGACCAGTTCGTCGCCGGGCCGCTACAACAAGACCACGACGGACAACCTCGACAGCATCTGCAAGGTGAGCTGATCGGGCCGAAGCCCGTAGGTCACACCTGGCCGGAGCCGAGAATCGAGAACACCCACTTGCCGACGGTCGAGGTGAGCTCCCTGCCCGTCGGGAAGTCGACGTCGCGGGTCATCACGCACAGCCGGTAGTCGCGGCCGTCGCCATTGACCGCGCCCATCGAGTTCACCGCCCACAGGTTGTCGGTCGACTTGAACTGCACCCAACCGTTCTTCAGGTGCACCGCGACGCTGGCCGACTTCGGCTCGCCGACGCCCCAGGTCTGGTCGTCCTCGACCTGACCCATCAGATTCCAGATGTAGGCGCACTGATCGGGGGTCAGCGCCTTGGTCTTGCCGGTGGACAGCGCGCTGACCAGCTTGACCTGATCGGACGGCGTCGTCCAGGTCCAGCTCCACTGGTCTGGCTTGCCCTGATCGAGGTGGGTCTTCTTCAGCCCGAGGTCGGCGGCCAGCGCGGTGTAGCCGGTGTAGCCCGCGTACTGCCACAGCGCCGTCGCGGCGTCGTTGTCGGAGTGGGTGATCGCCTTGACGGCGTTCTGCTGATTCTCGGCGCTGAGCGGAGTGTTGTCCGCGGCCGCCTTGCGCAGCGCCATCGCCACGATCATCGGCTTGGCCATCGAGGCGCTCTGGCTGGCGTAGCCGCCGTTGAAGCTGTAGGTGTGTCCGCTGCGGACGTCGGTGAGGAAGACCCCGAACTTGTCACTCCCACCGGAGATCACCTTCATGGCCTGATCGAGCTGGTCGGTGATCGGACCGGTCGGTGACGCCGACGGCTGCGGGATCGACGGTGTGGAGGTGCATGCGGCCAGGCCGGTGACGGCCATGCCGCCGGCGATCACTCCTGCGGTGGTGAGCAGCGATCGGCGGGAGATGCGAGCGTCCATAGCGGTTTTCATTCCTCAATCCGTGAGCCTGATGGCCATCATGCCATCGTGCTGGTCACCCGTTCCGATGCGGCGAGGCGCGCCAGCATTTCGGGTTCTGCGTCGCCGTCGATGACCACGGACGAACCACCGCCGAGCAGGGGGCCGATGATGGCGGCGGCCAGGCTCTGCCAGGGCGCCGACGGCTGAACCAGCACTCGTCCGCTCTGCAGGACCGTGGTCAGTCCGGCGTGCGTGCGGGTGCCGTCTGCGTCTGTCCAGGCGGGATCGTCAGCGTCGATCGGCCAGACGGTGTGAGCATCGGAGTGCCCCAGTGCCTCCGTGCTGAAGTCGAGGACGCCCGGCGGCACGTTCGGCGTGCTCAGCCCGAGTGGATGCAGCGAACAGGCCAGGGTGGTGCCGCCGGGACGGGGCGTGGGACGGGTCGGCCCGACGATGGTCACCGCGGCGCCGTGGTGGTCAGCGACCTGATAGTGCGCTCCCGCCTGCCAGGCGGCGACCGGGAGGACCAAGGTCATCCAGTGGCCCGGCCGCTCGACGCTGATCGGCCCGCACACGGTGTCGCCGGCGGCGTCGAGGTCCAGCAGGAGATTGGCGGTCTTGTCGACCCAGTTGGCGTAGCTGCGCACGCTCAACTCGGTACGGCCGCCGGTCGCCGGCTCGTACCAGGTGATCAACGGCTCGGATCCGCGCGCGCGGGCTGCCGCCGCGAGCGCGGCCACGACAGGATTCTGCACGCCGTCGATGGTACGGCGATGGCGCCGGCCGTGTGCTCTAGGCTCGGAGCCGTGCGTTATGTGGTGATCATGGCGGGCGGCTCGGGTACCCGCCTGTGGCCGCTGTCGCGGCAGGGAATGCCGAAGCAGCTTCTGCCGCTGGTGGGCGGCAAGAGCTTGTTGCGGCTGGCCTTCGAGCGGTCCTTGGCGTCGGTGCCGGCCGAGCGTGTGCTGGTGGTCACCGGGGCGGCCTATGCCGACGTGGTGGCCGCAGAACTGCCGGAGCTCACGGCCAAGCAGATCCTCGGCGAGCCCATCGGAAGAGATTCGCTGAATGCGGTGGCCTGGCCGGCAGCCGTCCTGCAGGCGCACGACCCCGACGCCGTGATTGCCCAGGTGACCGCCGACCAGGTGATCGAGCCAGTGGATCGATTCGCGGCGACCCTGGAGACAGCTTTCGCGCTCGCCGAGGCCGAGTCCGACGTCCTGGTGACTCTCGGGGTGGTGCCCTCCAGCCCGCATACCGGCTACGGCTACCTGCACCGCGGCGCGCCGATCACCGGCTTTGCTGGCGCGCACGAGGTGCTGCGTTTCGCTGAGAAGCCGCCACGTGAACTCGCCGAGCAGTACGTGGCCTCGGGGGAATACTGGTGGAACGCCGGGATGTTCGTCTGGCGTGCCGCCACCTTGCTGGATCAGGTTCGGCTGCTCCTGCCGGCCACCTATGACGCCGTCGTCGAACTCGCCGCCCATCCTGAGCGGCTGCAGACGATCTTCCCGACGTTGTTCAAGACCTCGATCGACTATGGCGTGATGGAGCCGGTCTCGCTCGGCCGCGGCAGCGCGCGGGTGGCTGCGGTCGCGATGCCGGTGTCCTGGCACGACGTCGGTGGTTACGCCAGCCTGGCCGAGGTCCTTGGCGTCGACGACAACGGCAACATGATCTCCGGCCCCTGCGTCGAGTTGTCGTCAGCAAACAATGTGGTGTTCAACGCGGACGACGGCACGGTGGTCGCACTGCTGGGGGTGTCAGAGCTCGTCGTCGTTCGGACTCCGAAGGCGACCCTGGTCGCTGGTTTGGATCAAGCCGAGCGGATCAAGGAACTGGTGGCAAGGGTTGCCGCGGTCGTTGGTCCTGACTTCGCCTGAGGTCGCCGGTTCAGCTGAGAGGGCGATCAAGAATCAGAGGTAGCCTGTTCAACGAACACCCCCAGACGAGGCGAAACCCATGATTGACAATCTCAAGCGCATCCGCGAACCCTTGGCGTGGGTGGCTTTGGCCCTCGTCGTCGCCAATATGGCGCTGAACGCCTGGCGACTGGCGACGGCACTGACCGAAGCTTCGGTGGCCGAGGCGGCTCAGCATGTCGGCGGCGACTGGCTGAACACGACCGTTGCTCTGCTGGTGGTGGTGCTGGTCCTGAGTTGTTCGCTGGTGGCGCCGGCCACGCGCCACGCGTTGCTGCTCGCTCGGGTCGCGGTCGCGGTGCTCAGCGTCGGTGTGGCGCTGACCCTGCTCAGCGTGCTCTTCGGGATGTGGGCTTCTGCTTTGGGGATCGGGGTCGTGCTCGACATTCTTGGCGGCCTGCTCGATGTGGTGGTCAAGGCATTGGTGGCAGGGACGGTCTGGGTGTTCCTCCGCGGTGTCAAGGCTGGGCGGATCGAGACTGCCCTTCCGCAAGAGTCGACCACCGACGGTGAGGGCGGTTCGCAGGTACCTGCGGCGGCCAATGAGCCGGCCACGGGCAGCGTGTGGTGGACCGCCGCCGACGCTGCTGCCGGCGCGCCGGCACATGAGAGGATGCCGGAGCCGCAGGAGCGCAGCGAGGGCTGAGCGCACCGACGGGGCCCGTTCCGGGCCTTGTCACTCGAATGGGCGACCCCGTGTCGTGGGCGCGGAATGTTAGCGCACCCGGGGTTGACTTCTCGGTAATGACAAGCGTGTAATTCAGTACATAGTTCGCGGTTTGCCGCGAGCGGGTCGAGGAGAAACACATGCAGGAACTGTTCCTGATCGTGGAGCCGGAAGGCGAAGAGGGCGTGCTGTCCTGGCAGACGCGCTCCCTGTGTGCACAGACCGACCCGGAAGCCTTTTTCCCCGAGAAGGGCGGGTCGACGCGGGAGGCCAAGAAGGTCTGCCTGTCCTGCGAAGTCCGGTCCGAATGCCTGGAGTACGCGCTGGCGAATGATGAGCGCTTCGGCATTTGGGGTGGTCTGAGCGAGCGCGAGCGCCGTCGGCTCAAGAAGCGAGCCATCTGAGCGTCGCTGCTGCCGGGGTAGGCTGGGGCACCGGTGTGGGGGTCCCGGTTCCGAAAGGTAGTGCGTGAGCGAAAGCATCGACGAGTTCGGTCTGGATCCGTGGGCCTGGCTGCATGAGACTGATGACGAGGAAGACCCTGATCTGAGTGGCTTCCACGTCGTCGCGGTGATGCCGGCCGCGGGCGGAGATCCGCGCCGCTGCGCGCAAGCCCTCCACGAGCAGTCTGTCCCGCTGGCCTCGATCGTCACCGATTTGCGGGCTGACCAGCAGGGTGACTGGCTGTGGATCGTCCCCGACGACGTCGTCCCCGAGCCGGACGCTTTGGCCGTCCTGTTGCGCCGCGTGCTGGCGCGTCGCGAGGCATCAGTCGTGGGTTGCCTGCTGATCGAGCCGCGGCGCCGGGGCGCCGGAAAGATGATCAGCGACTGGGCCCAGACCATCTCGAGCAATGGTCGGATGCACACTCTCACCGAACCTGGTGAGCTGTACCAAGGCCAACTCCTCGCCGTGCCCGCCCTGGGCGTCCCCGCAGCCGGGATGCTCGTGCGCGGTGACACGTGGCGCTTCCTCGGCGGCTTCAACACCATGCTGCCGCGCAACTACTGGGGTCTGGACTTCGGCTGGCGAGCCAACCTCACCGGCTATCAGGTCATTGCCGAGCCGGACGCGCACGTCACCAACTACGCCGGCTTCGACGACCCCGGGGCCGATCGCGCCGCGGGCTTGGCTTTGACGGTCGCGCATTCCAAGCCGGTGTGGCGCTGGCTGGTGACGTTGCGCCTGGCGATCGCCACCGCTTTCGTTGCGCTGGGCTACCTGCTCGGCAAGGACGTCGCTCGCAGCCGCGAGGAGTTTGACGGTCTGTGGCAGTGGATGCGGAATGCCGACCTGCGTCGCACGCTGAATCGGGAGCTGGCCTCGCTGCCGACCAAACCGGCCAGCGTGGCCGACACCCGGCAACTGCGGCCCGCACCCGGCTCGGGGATCCGGCGCGCCGCCGCGCTCACTGCGGCCCGGTTCGCCGGGTGGCTGGAGACCTTCTCCGGTCGTGGCGATGCGGCCTCGTTCGACGAGATGACCGGCGATGACTTCGCAGAGGTCTCCGATCGTCGTGCGCGGGTGCCGTTGGCCGCTACGGCTGCGACTGCTTTGGTGATTGCCGCGCTCCTGGCCTCACGCAACAGCTACGGCGAAGGCCTGTTGAATGCTTCCCAGCTGATGCCGTCGCCGGACAGCTGGACATCGCTGGTGAACGGCTATCTGCGCCCGGTTCCCGGTGGGGCCGGCAGTGGGACGCCGTGGGCGGCGCTGGTCGGCCTGATCTCCCTGTTGACGGTGGGCCGCCCCGACTGGCTGGTCACCATCGTGATCGTGCTGGCGGTGCCGCTGACGTGGCTGCTGGCCTTCCGGCTGGCTCGACATATGGTCACCGATCGTTATCTGGCCGGGGTCGGCGCGCTGGCCTACGCCTTGAGTCCGGCAATTCTGGGCGGCCTGAATGCCGGCGCCCTCGGCGTCGCCGCGACCTGCTTGCTGCTGCCTTTGCTGGGCTACAGCGTGCGGATCTGGCTCAGCGAGCGTCAATGGAGTTGGCGGTCGGCCGGCTCGGTCGCCTTCTGGATGATGCTGCTCTGCGCGCTGGTTCCGTTGTTCTGGCTGCCGGCCCTGGCTCTCGCCATCGTGGTCGGCGTCCGGGCGGCCTCGGCGCGGGCTTGGGGGCAGCTCGGTCTGGTGGTCGGGGCTCCTCTGCTGCTCGTGGTGGGGCCGTGGGCCCAGATGCTGTGGCGCTACCCGGGGCGGCTGCTCACCGGCATCGAGCCCTCGCTGTCCACCGGCGGCGTGGTGCCGGCGTGGGAACTGTTCCTCGGCCATCCGCTGGACCAAGCGGCGCCGCTGTGGCTCGCGGCCGGCTTCTTTGCAGCGTGCTGGTTGGCCGCTGTGCTCGGCGCGGTGCGTCGGCCAGGGCTGGCGGTGCCCGCGCTCGGCGTCGCTGTCGGCGCGGTGATCGTGGCCTTGGCCATCACCCGCTTCCCCGTGCAGGTTCCGCCCGGCGTGTGGGCGCGCCCGGACGGCGTCGAGTGGCTGGTGGTGGTGAGCGCCGGGTTGGTCGTCGCTGCGATCTCCGGCTTGGACGGCGTGCTGGGCGAACTGTCGTCTCAGGCGCTGGGTTTGCGGCACTTCGGCTTATTGGGACTGGCCGTCCTGGCGACCGCCGCCTTGGCGATGGGCACCGGCTGGTGGGTGATCGGCGGACAGTCGGGCCTGGGCCGAGCGCCGGCGGCCACCGTGCCGGCCTTCGTCCACGATGCCCAGGTGTCGACGACCCCCGGAAGGACGCTCGCGTTGGCTGCCGGTGACGGCACGGTTCGCTGGGCTTTGGTCGAAGGCAACTTCGCCCGCCTCGGTGACAGTGAGCGCGGATTGGCCTTCGGTGGCAACCAGGACGCCCGCGCGCTGGCGGCCTCGGTGGTCATGCGCCTGGTAGGCGACAGCGCCGACGATCAGATTCTCCCCGATCTTGTTCGGCTCGGGGTGTCTCACATCACGCTGAGTGGGGGCGAAGCGTCGCAGCGCATCTCGATCAGTAACACCCCCGGCCTGGGGGCCGGGACGGGCACCGATCAGCAGTTCGTCTGGTCCGTGCCTGAGTCCGGAATCGCCGTGGTCGTCGCTGCTGACAAGCGCGTCGTGGCTGGCAATGGCGTGGAGATCGCTCCGGGGGGCTCTGAGCGGGTGGTGCAGCTGGCCGAACCGAATGATCCCAACTGGGTGGTCACCGTCGCAGGCCAGCAACTCCAGCCAGGCCCGGCCCAAGCTCCCGGTACGGACTTCGCGCTCGGCTCCGCGTCCGGCACGCTGCGATATCACCTGGCGACGACGCCCCCGTGGTGGGCCTGGATTCAATTTGCCGGGCTGGTGATCCTGGCGGTGCTCGCTGCTCCTTCGGTCCGCCGACGGACGCCGGCTGAGCCGCGGCGGATGGCGGGAGGCGAGCTGTGAAGGCCTGGATTCTTCCTTCTGCCATGGTCGTTGTGGCCGCCGTGGCCGTTGTCGGCGCCGGACTGAGCCCGACTCCGCCGCTGCCTCAAGAGACCATCCGGGAGTCGAGCACGCGGGTGTCGGTGGTGTGTCCGTCGTTCCAGACCGCGACGGCCACCGTCCGTGTTGCCGCGGTGGGCATCGACCAGCCGGTGCGGACGTCGAAGCTGAGTTCTCCGCAGAAGACGGCCGAGACCGACGGGATGGCCGTCGTCCAGAACCCTGGCGAACCGGTCCGGGTGTCCGTGCCGCGAGCCCAGGGCTTCGGTGCGACCACCGCTTCGACCGCCGCTGAAGGTCCCGCTCGAGGTCTGGCTTTGGCCTCGTGCTTGGCCCCACAGGCCGAGCACTGGTTCACCGGTGTGGACGTTTCGGACCAGTCGCAGTCAGAGCTGGTACTGGTGAACCTCGACTCGACCGATGCCGTGGTCGATCTGGTCGTCTACGGAACGGGGGGACGGCTCGCAGCTCCGCGGGGGCTGACGGTTCCCGGCGCCTCGGCGACCAAGGTTTCGCTCGGGGTGATCAAGCGCCAGGCCGACCCGGTGACGATCGAGGTCTCGACCTCGCAGGGCCGAGTGGCCGCCTTCGTTCGCCAGTTCACCTGGCAGGGTTCGACGCCCTACGCCGCTGACTGGGTGCCGGACGGTGTCGGCCCGCAGACTGACCAGGTGTTGCCGGGGGTGCTCGGCGGCAAGGGCAGGCGGTCGCTGGTGGTGACCAACTCCGGTGATCGTGTCGCCGACGTCCAGGTCAACGTCCTGGGGCCGACCGGTTTGATGCAGCTGACCGATGCGCAGAACCTCGAGGTGCCGCCGGGGGCCAGTCGGTTGGTCGATCTGGCCGGAGGTCTTGCCGGCGAGTTCGCGGGCCTGCACCTGACCTCGAATGTGCCGGTGGTTGCCGGGATGCTGGCCGACAACGGTCTGGCAAATGCGGCCATCGATTCTGCGGTGTTGGGGTCGGCCTCGCCGCTCCCGGCCGATGCGATCTGGCCGCTTGCTGCCGGGGCGAGCACGGCTAGCGTGCTGCAGCTGGTGAATGCCGGCGAGCAGGAACAGACCGTTCAGGTCTCAACGGGCGATGGAAAGCGCCAAGTCAAGACCACCGAGGTCACCGTCGGCGCCAACACCACGATGCAGTTCAAGCTGCCGAAGGCTAACGCGCAGACCATCCGCATCCAAGGTGCATCGGGCAAGATGTACGGCTCGCTGATCGCAACCACCACGACCGGATCGGTGAAGGGCATCGCCGTGCTGGATCTGGTCGCCGACGAGAGCAGGGCGCACCAGGCGGCCGTGGCTTACGACCCGCACCTCAGCTGAGGGAACGTCACTCCCAGTCGTCGTCGAGCTCGGGGTCGAGCTCGCTCAGCGGAATTCCGGTCAACGCCGCCAGTTGCTCCATGAGCGTGCGGTGAACCAAGGTGCGTAGCTCGGCCGTTGACGTCGCCCGATGCTCGAGCGGCCGACGGAAGAGCACCACGGTCGCGTGACCTCCGGGCTCTGCCGAGCGCGCCGCGGCCAGCGGAACCTGATCGGACCACCAACTGGCGAGTTGGGCAGGCACTTCCTCGTAGCCCACGTCGACACCGACGAAGGCGCGGGGACAGTTCTTGAGTCCGCGCTCGACGGAGGCGTGCAGGCATTCGGTGAAGAGCGCGGCGCCCCGAGCGGGCTGCGGGACGCGCACCGGCGCACCCGTCAGCGGGTTCGGAGCAGCCAGCGGACCACGCAGCCCGCGTCCATGCCGATCTCGTCGTCCCACGTCGTCCAGCCTAACCGGCCGGCGTCCGGCTCGAACCTGGCGACACCGTGCGCCGCTGCCGGGTCGACCGTGACGGGGAGGGGTAGCGTGTGGCCGTGATCAATCGGCGTTGCTCCCGGACGGCCTGCTCGCGCGCCGCGGTTGCCACGTTGACCTTCGCCTATGCCGAGTCCACGGCCGTCCTGGGGCCGTTGGCGCTCGATGCCGAGCCCGGCACCTACGACCTGTGTGCCGAGCACTCCCAGCGTCTGAGCGTGCCCCGCGGCTGGGAGGTGGTTCGGCTGCCGGGGGACCTGAGTACTCCGCGGGCGTCCGCCGATGACGTGATGGCGCTGGCCGATGCCGTCCGCCGCGCGGGTCTCGGTGAGGATGCACCCGCACCCGAGCCTGCGATCAGCCGGAGGAAAGGGCACCTCGCCGTCCTGGCCGATCCAGGTCAGCCACTAGACTGAGACATCGTGATCCAGCGCGGCGTTTTCAAGGCCAATGACATCCGTGGTGTCGTCAGTGGTGACGGCATCGAGTGGGATCTCGATGGTGCTCGCGCCGTCGGAATGGCGTTCGCTGAGGCTTTCGAGCTTGCTGGCAGCGAGTTCGTGATGAGTCATGACATGCGAGCCGGCGGCCCCGAACTGGCCGCTGCCTTCGCTGAGGGTGCGATGAGTCGCGGGGCGAGCGTGGTCGACATCGGCCTGGCTTCGACCGACGGACTCTGGTTCGCTTCGGGGTATCTGGGTATGCCCGGCGTGCAGTTCACTGCTTCGCACAATCCGGCGACCTACAACGGGGTGAAGTTCTGTCGCGCCGACGCCGCCCCGGTGACGCCGGCGCTGATGGCTCGCATCCAGGAGCTCACCTACACCGAGTTGCCGGCGCATCCGGGTGGGGGAACGCTGCGCCACCTCGATCTGCTGGGGGCCTACGCGCAGCGACTGCATTCCTTGGTGAACCTGGACGGAATCCGCCGGCTCAAGGTGGTTGTCGACGCCGGCAACGGCATGGCCGGCTACACGACTCCGGCTGTGCTTGGCCCGCTGAATGTCGAACTGGTGGAGTTGTTCACCGAACTCGACGGGAGCTTCCCGAACCATCCGCCGAACCCGCTGGAGCCCGCCAACCTGATCGACGCCCAGCGCGCTGTGGTCGAAACTGGTGCCGATGTGGCCTTGGTGTTCGACGGTGACGCCGACCGGTGTTTCATCATCGATGAACGAGGCGAGGTCGTCAGCCCGTCGCTGATCACGGCGATGATCGCTCGCGCGGAACTGCTCCGCGAACCGGGCGCGACGATCGTGGTCAACAGCATCACTTCGCGCGCGGTCGCCGAGGTCGTCGAGGCCTACGGCGGCACGCTCGCCGTCAGCCAGGTCGGGCACACTCGGATGAAGGCGCTGATGGCTGAGCACCACGCCATCTTCGGCGGGGAGCACTCGGCGCACTACTACTTCCGCGACTTCTGGGGAGCCGACACCGGGATGCTGGCGGCGCTCCATGTGCTGGCGATGCTGGGGCGGGCCGAGAGCATGTCTGCCCTTGTAGCACAGCTACCGAGTTATGCGGCCTCCGGTGAGATCAACTCAACCGTCGAGAACCCGGCTGCCATCATGGAAGCGGTTGCAGCAAAGCTGGGAGTCCTCGGCGAGGTCTCCTGGAGCGACGGCCTCCTGATCACCGCTGACCACTGGTGGGTCAGTGTCAGGGAGTCGAACACCGAGCCGCTGCTCCGACTCAATGTTGAGGCCAAGGATGAGGCCACTGTCGCACGACTTCGCGATTCCGCCCTGGCCATCATCCGGAAGGAATGATGATGAACGAGGTGCCTGCCGACCTCCTGGAACTGCTGGTGTGTCCGTCCTGCCACACCAAGCTGGCGTGGGACTACGAGTCAGCTGAACTGGCCTGTGGAGGCTGCAGCCTGGCCTACCCGGTTCGTGGGGGAATCCCGATCCTGCTGGTGGATCAGGCCCGCAGGGGCTGACCGTGGACGCTTTCGAGGACTCGCGACTAGAGGACGCCGGCGTCCTGGCTGCAGCCGATCATCTGCTGCGGCCGCTGGCCGAGTCTGGCGCGCGGGTCCGTCGTGAGGCGATGCACTGCGAGGAGCCGTTGGCCGCTCTCGGTCCGGAGGCGCAAGCCCGGGCCCTGATCGCTTTCGGGCCGGAGGCCCGCCTGTTGCGGGCCGTCCTTGAGCCGACCTGTCCCGTGCCGTTGGTGGCCTGGCCGCGGTTGGGCCTTCCTGGATGGGTGGGACCGCTCGATGTCGTCGTCGTCCTCGGGGGCGGGGACAGGGCCAGCCTGGCCGGCGCCTTCGAAGCCGTTCGCCGGGGTTGCCGGTTGGTGGTGGCGGCACCGCCGGAGTCGGTGCTGGCCCGCGAAGCGGCGTCCTCCGCCACGACACTGTTGCCGACCACGACCGCCGATCCGCTCGCGGCAGCCATCATGGCGCTGGCCGCGCTGCATCGATTGGGGCTGGGGCCCGAGATCCGGGTTGAGCAGGTCGCGGCCGCGATGGATCAGGTGGCGACCGACTCCTCGGCTCTGGTGGACATCTCTGCCAACCCGGCCAAGGCCGTGGCCCTGGAACTTGCTGACGCCAACCCGCTGGTCTGGGGCGGATCGATCTTGGCGGCCCGGGCCAGCCGGCGCATCGCCGAGGCACTGCGCGGCGCCACCGGACGCGTCGTGCTGTCGGCCGATGCCGGCGCGCTGGCACCCCTGTTGGCCGATGCCCGGCCGAGGGACCCCTTCGCCGACCCCTTCGAGGACGAGGCGCCGAGCCGGCGTCCCGGCCTGGTGATGGTCGATGACGGACGTGATGACGAGCAGGCCGCTGAGGAGCGCCAGCGACTGCGGGCACTTGCCGCCACGCAGGAAGTGATGGTCTCCCGACTCGATCACGCCGACGGCGATCCCGTCCAGCGCTATGCAACAGTGCTTCTCAAGGGTCTGTTTGCCGCCGCATATCTGCAGATCGGTCTGGGCCGGGGCTAGCCGGCCGCTGGACGGGCCGTCCACGCTCGCCCGCGCGGATGGGCGTCGGCAGCGACTGGTCTGGCAGGATGTGGCGCCATGAGCACTGAGGGTGGCAAGAAGGCAGTCATTGCGGCGCTGAGCGCCAATCTGTTCATCGCGGCCACCAAGTTCGGCGCGTGGGCGCTGACGGGTGCCTCGTCGATGCTGGCCGAGGGCGTGCACTCGGTTGCCGACTCGGCGAACCAATTGCTGCTGCTGCGCGGCGGCGCGACGGCGAAACGTGAAGCTAACGCCGAGCACCCCTTCGGCTACGGACGTGCCCGCTACATCAGCGCCTTCCTGGTCTCGGTGATCCTGTTCAGCCTGGGTGGGCTGTTCGCGCTGTACGAGGCGTACGAGAAGCTGCAGGAAACCCTCGCCGGCCATGACAACGAGCTGTTGACCAGCCAGTGGTGGTGGGTTCCGTTGGTCGTGCTGGGGTTGGCGATCATCGCCGAGGGCACGAGTTTCCGGACCGCCATGCGCGAGTCGGCCCCAGCCAAGGGCAAGCAATCGTGGCTGCGCTTCATTCAGACCGCGAAGTCGCCGGAGCTCCCGGTGATCCTGCTGGAGGATTTCGCCGCGCTCATCGGTCTGCTCTTCGCGCTCGTCGGCGTGGGGATGACGTTGATCACGCACAACGCCATCTGGGACGTCGTTGGTACCGGGCTGATCGGTGCCTTGTTGATCACCGTCGCGATCACCCTCGCGATCGAGACTCGCAGCCTGCTGCTCGGGGAGTCCGCCAACGCCGATGTTGTTGCCAAGATCCAGCAGGCACTCGCCGGTGCGGATGGTGTGCTGCGCGTCATTCACCTCAAGACGCTGCACCTCGGGCCGGAGGAGATCCTGGTCGCGGCCAAGATCGCCGTGGAGCCGACCGAGTCGGCCCAACGGGTCGCCGAGGTGATCGACAACGCGGAGATTGCGATCCGGACGGCCGAGCCCTGGGTGACCTCGCTCTACCTGGAGCCGGACATTGACCGGGGCGTCGGCGCGGCGGCTGAGTAGTCGGCAATTGCTGCGTGCTGTGGCTTCTGCGCCCGCTGGTGGCTAGCTTCTGGGCGCATGGGTGAAACATTGCGGGCTCGACTCCCGGTGGAGAAGAAGGGGCCGGCCGGCGCCTTCGTGTTGTCCGACGAGCAGGTGGCCGCCATCGGTGATGGCGCAAAGGTCTTCCCGGTCACCGTCGTGATCGGCGAGAAACTCCTGGCTCTGCGGTTGGCCCGGATGGGTGGAGAGAACCTGATCGGCCTGAGCAAGGTCGTCCGCGCCGAGGCCGACGTGGAGATCGGTCAGAGCTACGACGTGGAAATCAGCGCCGACCTCGCCGTTCGTGCCGTCGAGGTGCCCGACGACCTGGCGGCCGCGCTGGCCGCCGACCCCGAAGCCGCTGCCGCCTTCGAGAAGCTGGCGGCCTCGCACCGCAAGGAGTACGTGCGCTGGGTGAGTGATGCCAAGCGCGAGCAGACGCGCGCGGAGCGCATTGCCCGCACGGTCGAACGCGTCCGGGCGGGGGAGCGGCCCTGACAGGCTAGGCCGAGAAGATGTGGGTCAGCACGGTGCTGCCCGCGCCGCCGACGCTTTGCAGCAGCGCCAAATGCGGGTCGGGCAGCTGGTTGGCCCCTGCGGTTCCGGTGAGTTGCTGGACGATCTCGCAGGTCTGATAGATCGCCGAAGCGCCGATGGGGTGACCTCGTCCTTTGAGCCCGCCCATGGTGGAGATCGGCACCGAGCCGTGGAGACCGATCTCACCCTCGGCGGCCAGCCGCCAGCCCTCGCCGGGCTCGGCATAACCCACAGCCTCAAGGATCAACGCGGCCATGATCGAGAAGGCGTCGTGCACCTCGAAGAGATCGATGTCGCGACGGTGCACGTTAGCGCGCTTGAACGCCTCGCGGGCCGAGCGCGCCGAGGCCTCCAGCCGCAGCGGATCGGGGCGGTCGTCGATGCGGAAGCGGTCGGTGACCACGCTGGCCGCCAGCATCGCGACCGGCTGGTGGTGAAAGGCCCGCGCCTGATTGCTGCGGGTCAGAACCACGGCAGCGGCACCGTCACAGATCGGGGCGGCATCGAAGCGCCGCAGCGGGGCCGACACCACCGGAGCGGCATCGATGACTTCCTTCGTCACCGTCCGATCGTGGAACAAGGCGTTCGGGTTGCCGTTGGCGTTGGCGTGGGCATTGAGAGCGAACCCATCGAAGGCGTCGACGCCGAGTCCATAGCGGTCGAGGTAGAGCCGCATCAGGCGGGCGTTCTGGCTGAGCAGGGTCGCGCCGGTCGGCACCTCCACCTCGGCGTCCAGCGCCTTCGCCAAGGAGGGGACCACCAGGCTGCGGTCGGTGCTCATCTTCTCCACACCTAACGCGACCGCGACCTCGGCCTGCCCGGACGCCACCGCCAGATATGCCATTCGCAAAGCGGCCGCGCCCGTCGCGGTCGCCGCCCGGACCTGCAGAGCCTCCGCCCAGCGCAGACCGGCTTCGTCCGCGATGAGGGAGGCGAGGTGCTTTTGGCCCTGAAGTTCGTCGGCGAGCATGTTGCCGACGAAGATGGCGTCGGCACGGTCGACCCCGGCATCCGCCAAAGCCCGATGGACCGCGCCGGCCCCCAGCTGGCGCAGGCTCAGTGGGTTGGCAGCGGTGACCGGCTCTTGGCCGATCCCGACGATGCTGACATCTGCGCCGTACCTGGTCACTCAGAGCCCTCTCCGCCGTCGAAGGCCCGATGGTATTGCAGCCGATGGGCGGTTGCCGAGGGCTGGCAGCGGATCGTCCATTTGCGGCGTGGTGCTTCGCGGGAGCGCAGCCGGACCGCTCGGTAGCTGATGAGGCTGGTGGACGCCTAAGCTGCTGGGGTGGATTTTCGCGTTGCTGATTTGACGTTGGCCGACTCCGGGCGAGAGCAGCTTCGGCTGGCCGAGCATGAGATGCCGGGCCTGATGGCCCTGCGTGAGCGCTATGGCGCAAGCAAACCGCTGGCCGGCGCCCGGATCGCAGGATCGTTGCACATGACCGTGCAGACCGCCGTCCTGATCGAGACATTGGTCGCTCTCGGCGCCCGCGTCCGTTGGGCTTCCTGCAACATCTTCTCCACCCAGGACGAGGCCGCTGCCGCGATCGTGGTCGGCCCGGACGGAACCCCCGACGACCCCAAGGGGGTGCCGGTCTTCGCCTGGAAGGGTGAGTCGCTGAGCGACTACTGGTGGTGCACCGAGCAGATCCTCGACTGGGGCGACGAGCGTCCCAACATGATCCTCGACGACGGCGGCGACGCCACGCTCCTGGTGCACTCCGGTGTCGAGTTCGCCAAGGCCGGCGCGGTGCCGCAGGCCGGTCCCGACGACTCGGCGGAGTACGGCGTCCTGCTCGATACCCTGCGTGCGTCCACCCTCGACTGGGACGCGATCGCGCACAGCATCTACGGCGTGACCGAAGAGACCACCACGGGGGTGCACCGCCTTTATGAGATGGCCAAGAACCACACGCTGCTGTTCCCGGCAATCAACGTCAACGACTCGGTGACCAAGTCGAAGTTCGACAACCGCTACGGCATCCGGCACTCGCTGATCGACGGCATCAACCGCGGCACCGACGTGCTGATCGGCGGCAAGACCGCGGTGGTGTGTGGTTACGGCGATGTCGGCAAGGGCTGCGCCCAGTCGCTGGCCGGCCAGGGCGCCCGCGTGATCGTCACCGAGGTCGATCCGATTTGCGCGCTGCAGGCCGCGATGGACGGCTTCCAGGTCGCTCGGCTGGACGATGTCGTCGCCACGGCGGACATCTTCATCACCGCCACGGGCTGCCTCAAGGTGATCACCGCTGAGCAGATGGCTGCGATGAAACACCTCGCCATCGTCGGCAACATCGGTCACTTCGACAACGAGATCGACATGGCAGGGCTGGAGAAGCTCGACGGCATCACCAAGACGGCGATCAAGCCGCAGGTCGATCGCTGGAACTTCGCCGACGGCCACTCGATCATCGTGCTCAGCGAGGGGCGGCTGTTGAACCTCGGCAACGCGACCGGGCACCCGTCCTTCGTGATGAGCACGTCGTTTGCGAACCAGGTGCTGGCCCAGATCGAACTGTTCACCCGCACCGAGCACTACCCGATCGGCGTCCACACCCTGCCCAAGGAACTCGACGAGTACGTCGCGCGCCTGCACCTGGGTGCGCTCGGTGTCGAGTTGACCGAGCTGACCGACGAGCAGGCCGGGTACCTCGGAGTCAGCGTCGACGGCCCGTTCAAGAGCGAGCTGTACCGCTACTGACGCGGCGCGCCCGCGCCGGGGTTGGCGCGGGCATCCAGCCGCGGAGTCAGCCTCGCGGAATCTCGAAGCGGTCGAGCTTCGCCGCGCCTTCGGCCAGCGTGGCCCAGGTTCCGGAGAAGGTCAGCACCGCCAACCCGCAGGTGGGGAACTTCTTGGCGACCTTCTCGGTCAGGTCGTTCGGCTTGGCCAGGCTGAGAATCAGCTCCGACAGCGTGGGCTGGTGGCCGATCAGCAGGGCGGTCGAGTCCTTCTCGTCCAGGCCCTGAACCATGGCCAGCAGTTCACCTGGCCAGGCGTGGTAGATCGCTTCGGTGAAGCGGACGTCCTCGCACTCGGCGCCGCCGTCCTCTGCGCCTTCCCAGGTGAGCTGGACGCGGGTGGCGGTGGAGGCCAGCACCACGTCAAGGTCGTAGCCGGCCAGGATCTCCCCGGCGGCTACCGCGTCGCGCTCGCCGCGTTCCGACAATGGACGTCGCTGGTCGGCCTCCGTGGTCTGCCAGGACGACTTCGCGTGGCGCAGCACGATCAGCGTCTTGTTTGCCATGCGGCTCATCCTAGGTGGATTGCGAGGTCCGGGGACAGCACTACCCGGCTCACTCGTCGCCGCCGCGCATCGACTCCCAGATCTCCTTGCATTCCGGGCAGACCGGGAACCGATCGGGATTGCGCGAGGGCACCCACACCTTGCCGCACAAGGCGATCACCGGGGTGCCCATCACCATGGCCTCGGTCAGCTTCGCCTTGGGCACATAGTGTGAGAAGCGCTCGTGGTCGCCCTCTTCCGGGCGCAGATCAGTGCGCTCGTCGGTGCGCTCCTTGATGATCGTCGCCGTCTGGGGATTCTCGGTGCTCATGCTTCTCACTTCACTCGGACGTGACCAATGCTGCCTGCGTGGCCATCGGCGGCCGCACCCCTCCATGATCGCTGCTCCCGGCCATACTGGCCAGCCCGCAACCCCACGGCCAGCCGACCGCGGTTTCGCGTGCCGTCTGCCACTGGGAGAGACCGGTGCCGTCTTGCTAACATCTCGACATCGAGATAACTGGAGGTGGGATGGACGAAGTCGATCGCATCATGGCCTCCTGGGCGCAGGAGCTCCCCGGGCTGGACGCCTCGCCGCTGGCGAGCCTGTCGCGGTTGAGTCGGCTGTCACGTCATCTCGACCGGGCCAGAAGCGAAGCCTTCGCCGCCGCCGAACTCGAGCCCTGGGAGTTCGACGTGTTGGCTGCCTTGCGCCGCCTCGGTCCGCCCTACGAGGCGTCGCCGGGTGAGTTGATCCACGAAACGCTGTCGACGTCGGGGACGATGACCAACCGCATCAATCGGCTGGAGTCGCGCGGGCTGGTGGTGCGTTTGCCCAATGCGCAGGATCGCCGCGGGGTGCTCGTCCGGCTCACCGCCGAAGGACGGACCCGGGTGAGCGCGGCGATGACTGATCTGCTGCAGTTCGAGCGGGGCGTGCTCGCGGCGATCACTCCGCAACAGCGTGACGACCTCGCAGAACTGCTGCGTGCTCTTTTGGCGCCGTTCGAGCGTCCCTGAGCAGGGCCGATATCGTTGATCCCGCCGCTGTCACCGACCCCTGAGAGCCCCCCATGGCCCTGTCTAATCCGTTTCTGACCGAGCTGGCCGACGCCTTCGGTATCGCCACGGAGTTCTGGGATTGGAAGGGGCGCCTCACCGAGGTCACCGACGAGACGGTGATCGCCATCCTGGCCGGCCTGGATGTCGACGCCTCCGATCCGCAGAAGGCTGCCGAGGCGTTGGCTGCGGTGCGCAATCGGCCCTGGACCCGCGTGTTGCCGCCCTGCGTGGTGACCGAGCAGGGCCAGGAGCGTACGGTGCTGGTGCACGTGCCCCACGGGGCGTGGGTGCGGGTGGCCGTCCGATTGGAGGACGGCGGTTGGGTCGATATCGCCCAGGTGCGCCACGACGTCGAGCCTCGCCTGATCGACGACCAACTCGTCGGCGAGGCGGCCTTCGCACTGCCTGGCGACCTCCCGCTCGGCTACCACCGGCTTCAGGCGACCACCGCACTGGGACAGACCGAGTCCACATTGGTGGTCAGTCCGCGCTTCGTCGGCTTCCCCGCCGCGATGGGGGACAAGCGCACCTGGGGCTATGCGGCCCAGCTCTACAGCATCACGTCGGCAGACTCCTGGGGGCTGGGCGACCTCGCCGACCTGGCCGATCTGGCGGTGTGGTCGGCCACCCAGCAGTACGCCGGTTTCGTGCTGGTCAACCCGCTGCACGCAGCCGAGCCGGTCACGCCGATGGAGGCATCGCCCTATCTGCCGATGTCGCGGCGCTTCGTGAACCCGATCTACCTGCGCCCAGAACGGGTCGCCGAGTACGCCGACCTGGGCGTGGCGCAGCGTCAGCGCATCGCCGAACTCAAGCAGGAGTTGCACCAGCGGCTGGCCGGAGAAGAGCTGATCGATCGCGCGCCGATCTGGGAGGCCAAGATCCAGGCGCTGCGGGTCATCTTCGACGCGGGGCTGCGTCCGGCGAGACGGATGGCGCTGAACGACTTCCTGCGGCGCGAGGGCCGCGGCCTGACCCAGTTCGCCACCTGGTGCGCGCTGGTGGCCGAGAACGGACTGGACTTTCACCAGTGGCCGGCGCCGTTGCAGCGGCCGTCCTCGCCGCAGGTGGCCGCCTTCGCTGCCGAACATCGCGATCAGATCGTCTTCTTCGCCTGGTTGCAGTTCATCGCTGACGAGCAACTGCACGCCGCCCAGTCGTCGGCTCGAAACGCGGGCATGCGGGTCGGGGTGATGAGCGACCTGGCCGTCGGGGTGAGCGGACGCAGCGCCGAGGCCTGGACGTACGGAAACCTCTTCGCCGACGGTGTCAGCGTCGGGGCACCTCCTGACCACTTCAACCAGACCGGACAGGACTGGGGGCAGGCGCCCTGGCGTCCGGATCGCCTGGACGACTTGTCCTACGCGCCGTTCCGGCAGATGGTTTCCGGCATTCTTCGGCACTCCGGCGGCATCCGCGTCGACCACATCATGGGGCTGTTCCGGCTGTGGTGGGTACCCAAAGGCATGCTGCCGAGCAAGGGCAGTTATGTGCGCTACCAGCACGAGGCCATGGTCGGCATCTTGGCGCTCGAGGCCCATCGTGCTGGTGCCCTGGTCGTGGGTGAGGACCTCGGCGTTGTCGAGCCTTGGGTGCGCGATTACCTGCGGCGCCGCGGCATCCTCGGCACCTCGATCGAGTGGTTCGAGCGGGACGACGACGGCCGTCCACTGCCGCCGCAGTCCTGGCGGGAGTACTGCCTGGCTTCGGTGACCACCCATGATCTGCCGCCAACGGCCGGCTACCTGGCTGGCGACCACATCCGGCTGCAGCATTCGCTGGGGCTGCTCACCGAGTGCCTGGAGACGGAGCTCGCCGTGGCATCGCAGGAGCGCGACGCGGTGATCACCGGCCTACGCGAGCGAGGTTTTCTCGCCGCCGACGCCACCGCGATCGAGGACATCGTCCTGGCGATGCACCGCTTCCTTGTGGCCACACCCTCGCGGGTATTGTGTGCCGCCCTGACCGACGCCGTGGGTGATCGTCGGACGCAGAACCAGCCAGGCACGTCGGTGGAGTACCCCAACTGGCGGGTGCCGTTGAGCGGCCCGGACGGTCGTCCGATCGCCTTGGAGGACCTGTTCACCGACGAGCGCTCGTTCCGGCTGGCGACGGTGATGAACGACTTCAGCCAGCCGTTGCGTCCGCCGGCGGCAGATACCGAACTCATCGGCTGACCCGGCGCTACGGTTCGGGTCGAGCAGTCAGCGCAGCTCGGCGACCACAGCGGTCGGGGCAGTGGACAGTGCGGCGACCAACGTGTCGAGGTCGGCAGCTGCGCAGCTGAACAGCACGCAGCTCGACGGGCCCCCGGAGTCGGAGCGATCGATCGAGCTTTCGCACCAGTGAACGGTCAGGCCCTCGGTCGCCAACTGGGGCACTTCCCAGGCCAGGCCTTTCGACCCGACCGGGAGCGCATCGTGAACCACTCCGCTGGCCAGGGCCGCGGCCACGGCGGCGACCGGTACCTGGCCCGGATGGCCGATGTAGACCTCGTCCCGCGGTGCGGAGATCGGACGTCCGGCGCACACCACGACGTCTCCGGACCGTGACCCACCGCCCAGCCGCCGTCCTGGCGAGAGTCGGCCCAGTACGGTGACGCCGATACCGGTGGCCACCGTGGTCACGTTGTCCTCGGTGCTGCCGGTCACCGCAGCCGGCAGCACCCCGGCATCGGCCGCAAGCCGTCGGATCTCAGCGATCATCGCCGCACCGGTCGGCTCGAGTTCCACGCACAGGTCGTCGATCACGGCGATCGGCTGCGCGCCCGCGCAGAGCACCTCGAGCAGAGGCACCCGCAGCGCGAAGTGGGCGACCGTCGCGGCATCCGCGGCCACGGTATCGGCTGGCTTGGGGCCGATCCCCCCAATCGAGTCCGTGGCGATCACCAGATCGTCGATGATCAACAGGTCGCGAACCCGACGGATGTTCGGACTGGACGAGGCGGACATGGGGCCATCCTCCCGCTAGCGCCGGACGGCGACCAGTTCGGCGCCGAGCCCCAGCGGATCGATGCCGTTGACCTCACGCAAGGTGGCCAGCATCGCCGCGGGGACGGCGTCGATGCCGCTGAGAGCGCCGCACATCGCTCCGGCCATGGCTCCGATGGTGTCGGTGTCGCCGCCGAGATTGGCCGCCAGCTCCGTCGCCCGCGCTGGGTCGGCGCCTGTTCGAACGACCAGTCCGAGGGCTGCGGGCACACTCTCTGTGGTGGTCACCCACGCCCCCACGAGGTCGTACAGCTCGACGAGGAACTGCTCGTCGGTGGTGGGACGCTGGGCGAGCTCCGCGGCGAGCCGGGCCCGGGCCGACACGGCGGCCGCGACCGTCTGATGGCCCCGACGACGTCCCAGATCGGCGGCGCGCAGCCCCACCTCGATGGCTTCGTCCAGGCCGGCGCCCTCGACGCCGGCCGAGACGACTCCAGCCACCAGGCTGGCACCACTGACCGCGACACCGGTGTCGTGCGACATCACGGTCGCTTCGACGACGGCGTCAACAAGCGCGTCGAGATCGACCGGACGGCGGACGATGCCGATCGGGGCGATCCGCATGGCCGCGCCGTTGGTGTCGCCGCCGGCGCCGGTGGTGCGGGGATCGGCTCCCGAACGCAGCAGGTCGATCGCTCGTGCTGAACTCGGGCCGAGGAAGTTGCCGTCGCTGGCACCGACCCGGTCGGCCCAGGCCACCAGTTCGCGGGCCACGTCCTCAGCGCGAACCTCACCGCCGGCGTCCCGAATGGTGGCCCCGAGCATGTAGGCCTGTTGGGTGTCGTCGGTGACCTGACCGGCGGTGAAGCCGTCGACGATCTCGTGCCCCGGCGGGGCGTGATGGAAGCCGCTCAACCAGCCGAAGGTCTGGGAGATCCGCTCGGGCACCCAAAGCTCGCCGGGCATGCCCATCGCGTCGCCCAGGGCCAGACCGGCAAGGCAGCCGGCAGCTCGTTCTACTACTGCATTCATCACACCACTCCGTATCCGAGGCCGAAGCGCACCCAGAACACCCCGAGCAGGATGATCAGCGCCACGACCAGCACCACAATGTCGACCGGACGAAACCGCAGATCGCGCAGGGCGGTCATCGAGTTCGTCGCGCCGTAGCCACGGTTGGTCATGGCGACGGCGAGGTTGTCGGCCAACAAGATCGAGTTCGTGATCAGCGGGACCATGATCGGCACGAACGACACGATCTGACCCACCGGACCACTGTCCTTCACCCGAGCGCCGCGGGCGCGCTGCGCCTCGACGATCAGGTCCTTCTTGCGCACCATCGTGGGAATGAACGACAGTGCGGTCGTCACCAGGATCGACAGCCAGTAGGGGGCATGCACCTTCGACATCACCAGCAGCAGGTCGTCGATCGGTGTGCTCACGGTGAAGGCATAGGTGGCCACCACCATCAGCAGGATCCGGGCAACGAAGTTCAGCCCGACGAGCAGGGCGCCCAGCGTCACCGGCCACCCGAAGACGCTGAACAGCACCTGGGCGTTCTGCGGCAGCGAGTACTGCGAGCTGGTGAACATCGTCACGGCCACGATCAGCACGAAGACGATCAGCAGCGGCTCGAGCATCGCCCACAACCCGCCCAGCGGCGTCCGCACCGCGATCAGGGCGGCCAGCAGGATCACCAGCAGCGCCAGGTTGCCCAGCGGGTGGGTGAACACGAACAGCGCGATCATGATCGCGACGAAGACCGCGATCTTGATCCGCACGTCCAGTCGTTCCAGGATCATCGCGCACCCCCGGCCAGGACCTGGGCGAGATGCCGGCCGAGCGCGACTTCGTCGAGGAGGGCGGTGGCCTGCGGCCACAGTCGACGGCTCAGCGCCACGGTGTCAGTGGTGGTCACCGCGGCACCGGCTAGAGCGTCGGTCTGGGCCAGCACTGCTGCGGTCGGCCCGTCCGCGGCGACCTGACCGTCACTCATCACGATCACCCGCCGGGCATGATGGGCGACCACGTCGATGTCGTGGGTGACCATCACGATGGTGGTGCCCTCGGCGTTGAGCTGGTCGATCATGGTCATCATCGTCTGGACGCCGGCCCAATCCTGTCCGGTGGTGGGTTCGTCCACCACCAGAATCTTCGGACGCAGCGCCAAGATCGAGGCGACCGCGATGCGCTGCCGTTCGCCCTTGCCGAGCGAGAACGGGTGCTCCTCGCGGACCTCGCTGAGCCCGGTGAAGCCGAGCACCTCTTCCAGCCGCTGCTCGATCTCGGCCGGGGGCAGCCCTGCGGTCTTCAAGCCGTAGGCGACCTCCTCGGCCACGGTGGCGCAGAAGATCTGGTGATCCGGGTTCTGGAAGACGTAACCCACGTGACGGGCCAGTTCCCAGGGCTGCAGCGTGGCGGCGTCGACGCCGTTGATCTCGACGCTGCCACCGGTGGGCTGAAGGATGCGGTTCAGGTGCTTGGCCAACGTCGTCTTGCCGGCACCGTTGCGCCCGATCAGGGCAACGTACTCGCCGGCGTTGATGGTCACGTTCACCCCGGCCAGGCCGCGATGCCCACCGGGATAGGTGTGGACCAGATCGTGCAGCACGATCACCGGCTCGTCGTGGTGCTCGGCAGGCGGCAGAACCGCCTGCGGAGCGGGCAGAGCGCGCCCGTTCGCGAGCCGCTCGACGAGGTCGACGGCGGCCGTCAGCTCCAAGGGAATCTGGTCGCGAGTGATCAGTCCGGCCTGAACCAGCACATCGCCGATCACCGCCAGCGGCAACGGCTTGACCAGGTTCGCGTTCACCAGTTGCAGATCCCGAAAGAAGTCGGCCGGATCACCCTGCCAGCTCACCTGGCCGTCGTGCAGCACCACCAGCCGGTCGGCACGGTGGACGACGTCGGCGCTGGCGTGTTCCACCGCGATGATGGTGGCTTCGCCGTCGCGACGCAGGCGATCGACGGTGCTGTAGATCTCCTCACGCCCTTGTGGGTCGAGTTCTGAAGTGGGCTCGTCCAGGCACAGCACCTGCGGCTTCAGCGCCAGGATTCCGGCGATGGCCAGCCGCTGCTTCTGCCCGCCAGACAGCTGGGCGGTCTGGCGATCGTCGAAGCCGCTCAGCTGCACGCTGGACAGGCACTCCGCCACCCGCCGACGAATC
This sequence comes from Propionicimonas sp., assembly GCA_036788135.1. Lineage (GTDB taxonomy): Bacteria > Actinomycetota > Actinomycetes > Propionibacteriales > Propionibacteriaceae > Propionicimonas. The sequence goes on along the minus strand of DAIQNZ010000001.1, from coordinate 88,693 downwards.
TCGTCGCGCGGCACCAGGTAGTTGCGCGGACCGAAAGCGACGTCTTCTGCGACCGTCCGACCCAGGATCTGGCTTTCGGGGTCTTGCAGCACCAGGCCGACGTACTCGGTGATGGTCTGCACCCGGAAGTCACGAAGGCTGGTGCCGTCGAGGACCACCTCGCCGGTCATGGTGCCCTCCTTGAGGTGGGGGATCACGCCGTTGAGGGCCATCAGCAGCGTCGACTTTCCCGCGCCGGTCTGACCCATCACCACGGTGAAGCTGCCGGCGGCGAGGCTCAGGTCGACGCCGCGCAGGACGTCGGAGTCAGCTTTTGGGTAGCGATAGCTGACTGAGACCACATCCAGGGACTGCTGCATGGCGTCAGTTCAGCAGCTTGCTGTTGCGCACGGCGTAGTACGCGACGGCGGCGATGACCAGGTTCACCACGGAGGCGACCAGCAGCGACGGCACGGCGGCCACGTACATGCCCCAGCCGCCAATGGGCAGCACGACCAGACCGAGCACGAAACTGTTCAAGAAGGCGGTCACCACCACCGAGACGACCAGCCACACCTTGCCCTTGCGACCGATCCAGCGGAAGGCCAGCGCGCAGCCGCCCATCGCCACGGCGATCACCAGGTGCACCGGCAGGGTCAACGGGAAGCCGACGATGGCGGACGACAGCAGGTGGCCGACGGCGATCACGATGAAGCCGACCCAGCTGCCAAAGCCGATCGCGGCGAAGAAGCCCGGAGCCGAGTCCAGGCCGATCGAGCCGAGCGGGCTGGGGATCTTGATCAGCGAGCCGACAGCGCTCAAAGCGATGAAGATGGCCATGATGGCCAGCTTGCGGGCGGACACCGGGGACTTCTTCTCCTGGTCCGGTGCACGGTCTGAAAGGGACATGTCTACTCCTTCGTAGCGATGAGGAATGAGTTGAGGCCGTTCCGATCAGGGCCGGAACGGGCACCCAGGCGGGTGCAGGATGCTGCGGCGACGGCATTGGCCAGACGAAGGGACTCCTCCAGGTCGCGGCCGTCGATGAAGTGGAAGCACAACAGTGCTCCGGCGAAGGCATCGCCAGCTCCGGTGGTGTCCACCGGGGTGATGGGGAAGCCGGCGACGGTGATCCGTCGCCCATCGCCGCTGACGGCGACAGCGCCGTCCGCGCCCAGAGTGACCACGCAGATGCCGGGGCAGTGCTGGGCGAGGAAGCTGAGTCCGGCCTCGAGATCATCGGTGCCGGCCAGATCAGTGAGCCCTTCTCGACAGGGCAGGAAGATGGCAGCGCGCGCAGCGGTGGCGAGGATGTCGTCTCTGCTGACACCCAGGCCCTGCATGGTGCCCAGCCCGACCTCCAGACCGAAGACCACCGGGACCCCTGCCGTGGCGGCGGCATCGACGCCGGCCAGGGCTGCGTCGCGGGGGGCCAGATCGGTGTAGAACACCGCGGCCCGTTCGATGGCCTCGAGATCGACCTCGGCCGGGGTCAGCGACCCGAACGCATCGCCGAGATCGAGCAGGATGAAGCGCGCACCGGCGGCGTCGACCACCACGGTGGTGCTCAAAGAGGTGCCGCCGGGAAGCACCCGCATGCCGGCGGTGTCCACGCCCTCGGCGGCGAGGCTGTCGATGATCTGTTCGCCCAGCCGGTCGTCACCGACCTTCCCGATGAAGGCGGCCGACGCGCCGAGCCGAGCGGCCTGGGTGATGACATTGGTGCCCGATCCGCCGGGCAGGAAGTCCCGGCCGGTGACGACGGCGAAGCCGTCCGGGCCGGGCAGCCGGTCGACCTGGACGAGGACGTCCATGGCCAGGGTGCCCAGGCCGACGAGTGCGCTCATCATTTCCTCCGCAAGGTGATGGTGTGGTGGTAGCGGTCGGAGCGGATGATCGTCCGGCTGTATTCGATCGGGTTCTCGGCCTTGTCGAAGCCGTTGCGCGCGATCAGCAGCAGTGGTTCGCCGACCTTGACCTCGAGCATCGCGGCCACTTCGGCGTCTGCGCGGGCCAGGCCGAAAGTGTCCTCGGTGGTCTGAACCACGAGGTTGAAGGCATTCTCCAGCTGGGCGTACAGCGACTCCCCGGCGAGCAGGTTCTGGACGTCGTAGCCACGGAAGAGGGCCATTGGCAGGTACGAGACGTTGTGCGACACCGGCTGCCCATCGGCGGTCCGGATCCGGGAGAAGCGCACGACTTCAGTGCCGACATGAATGCCGAGAGCGCGGCCGACCTCGGCATCGGCGGGCTCGGTGGCGATGCTCTCGTCGCGCCGCCCGGGTTCGATGCCTTGGGCCAGCATCATCTGGGTGAAGCTCATCAGCGTGGCCGGCTTCAGGCTGAGCCGGGGGACGACGACCCGCGTGCCCATGCCGTGGATGATCGTCAGCATGCCGTCACTGACCAGATCCTCGACCGCCTTGCGGATGGTCGTGCGCGAGACGCGATAGCGCTGCTGCAGGTCGGGTTCGCTGGGGATATAGGTGCCCGGGGGCCAGGCTCCCTGCTGGATGCGCGCGGCGATGTCCTTCTTCACCCGTAGGTAGAGCGGCTCCGCAGCCATCATGACCTCCTGCCGTCACGACGTCGTGATGTCTGATTGTGGACGTATCGCGCCGACCGCGTCAAGGGTTGTGAGGGAGCGGCTCAGTGGCCGCCTTGTGCCGGTCGGTCCTGCTCAGTGAGGAGCCAAGAAACTCAGCGTGGGCACATTGCGCAGGACGCCGAAAAGGGTGAGGGCGATCGCCAGGGTCAACACCAGCCAGCCCGGCGCGACCCAGCGCCGCGAGCGTCCGGTGGCCGCCCGCTGCACGCTGGCGAGCCAGACAGCAACGAAGTAGGGGACGCTGAGCACCAGCAGCGGGTTCATCGCCCACGCGCCGGCGAGATCGCCAACGCTCAGGTCGTGGACGGCGCGCAGAGCGCCGCAGCCGGGGCAGTACCACCCCGTCAGCGCGTACAGCGGACACAACGGATAGTGGCCAGGTTGGTTCGGGTCGACCACGTGTAGCACGGCGGTGCCGGCGGCGGCGAGGAGGCCGATCGCACCGAGTTCGATCAGCCGGCGGCGCCGATTGATCGCAGCCTCTGCAGCGATGGCCTCAGCGGGAGTCACGGTCCCCAGCTTCCCGCCCCCGCGAGGATGACGAAGCCGAAGTACACCGCCATGGTCACCAGGCCGGCGATGAACGACCACATGGCGAACTGCCGCGCCTTACGGGAAGCGTCCAGCGCACCAGCTGCGTCGCCGGCTGCCCACTTCGTGTTCACCTGGGAAGCGAAGACGATCGACGGGATGCCCAACGGCAGGCAGCACAGCACGGTTGCGAGGATGCCCCACACCAAGTAGTTGTCCGGCGGTGTGCCGTACGGGGCGGCGCCGTAGGGGGCCGCCGGTGGCCCGGCGCTCCAGCTGGGAGGGTTGGCGATCGGGGGAGCGGGGATCGCGCCCGGTGGCTCGGCGCCAGGCGGCAGCGACGCGCTCTGCCCCCAGGCGGGCGGTTGGCTCCAGGCGGGCGGCGCCGCCGGGGCGTTCCACGGTTGCGGTTCGGCCGCCGGGCTCGGAGGCTGCTGCGGTGCGGCGGATGGCTCGGACGGTGTCGCCGGCTCAGCGCTCACGGAAGGTGGTGTCGTCGGAGGCGTGGAATCCCAGGACGGGCTGAACGGTTCAGCACCCGGTGTCGCACCGCTGCCCGAAGCCGGCGTCGAAGGCTCGGAGGAGCTGGTCCATGAATCTGTCATTGCTGCCCCCAGTCGTGCAGTGAACGATCGTTGCTGGACTCTATCGCGAACGGCAGGCGCCGCTCAGGGGCGCACCCGGCGGACGGCGACCCCGGCGGCCTTCAGCTCCGCCAGCGTCGCCGGCACTCGACTCGGCGTCACGGCCGCGGTCAGCTCCAACAGCACCCGGGTCTGCAGGCCGGCCTGTGCCGCGTCGATGGCGGTGGCTTTGACGCAGTAGTCGGTGGCCAGGCCGACGATGTCGACGCGGTTGACCTCATGGTCGGCCAGCCAGACGTCCAGCCCTTCGCCATCGTACTCGCCCTCGAAGCCGGAGTACGCCGCGCTGAACTGGCCCTTGTCGAAGACGGCAGCGAACTGTTCGGCCCGCAGCGGCGGGTGCAGCTGCGCTCCGGCGGTGCCGGCGACGCAGTGCGTCGGCCAGGAGTCGACGTAGTCGGGGTTTGCCGCGAAATGTTCCCCCGGTTCGACATGGTGATCCCGAGTCGCAACCAGGAAGTCGTACCCGTGGTCACGCTCCAGCAGTGCCGCGATCTCGGCGGCAACGCGAGCACCGCCGGCGACCTCAAGCGACCCTCCCTCGCAGAAGTCGTTCTGCACATCCACGACGATGAGTGCGCTGGCCACGGCTCACTCCGGCAGGGCGTACGGATTGGTGGTCGCTTGGCCGGCCTCGTCCAGGAGCACCGTCGGAATGGCCGGATCGCCCTTGCTCATCTTGCGTGCCGCGGCTGGCAGTTCGGCGCGAGCCCGCTGGTGGCGCTCGCGCGCGTCGTCCAGCGACTCGCGATGAACGACCTTGCCCTTCCGCATGAGTTGCACCAGGAGTGCGCGGTCGTTGTCGTCGCCGTCGGGCGGGTTGCCGACGCCGATGACCTCTGCGGTCGCCCTGCCCTTGGCGTTCAGGCGCCGAAGCGCGTACTTGCGCCCTCCGATGCTGGCCTTGCCGGCACTCAGCTTGGCGACCGGGAACAACTCGGCGTGCTTGCCCTCTTCCTGAGCCCGGGCCACCAGCTTGTAGACGAAGCCGCAGGTCGGCGCTCCCGAACCGGTGACTAGCGAGGTACCCACGCCGTAGGCGTCGATCGGCGCGCTTCGCAGCGCCGCGATCTGGTACTCGTCCAGATCGGAGGTGACCACGATCCGGGTGTTCTGGGCGCCCAGGGAGTCGAGCAGCTGACGGACCTCTGCGGCCTGCTCGGCCAGATCGCCGGAGTCGAGCCGGATGGCGCCGAGCTTGCCTTTGGTCAGTCGGACGCCGGTGCGGACAGCCTCTTCGATGTCGTAGGTGTCGACCAGCAGCGTGGTGCTGCGTCCCAGCGCTTTCAGCTGCGCTTTGAACGCTTCCTCTTCGCTGTCGTGGAGCAAGGTGAACGAGTGGGCGGCGGTGCCGGCGGTGGGCACGCCGTAGATCCGTCCGGCCTCGAGGTTCGAGCTGGCCTGGAAGCCGGCGATGTAGGCGGCTCGAGCGGCGGCCACGGCGGCGTACTCGTTGGTGCGGCGCGACCCCATCTCCAGGCAGGGACGGTCGCCGGCCATCGCCGTCATCCGCGAGGCGGCCGACGCGACGGCGGAGTCGTAGTTGTAGATGCTCAGCAGCAGCGTCTCCAGCACCGCGGCTTCGGCGAAGGTGCCTTCGACGATCAGCAGGGGCGAGCCGGGGAAGTACATCTCGCCCTCGGGATAGCCCCAGATGTTGCCTTTGAACTTGAACCGACTGAGCCAGTCGGCCAGGTCGGTATCGATGACGTTCTCTTCAAGCAGGTAGTTCAGGGCGGCCTCGTCGAAGCGGAAGGCCTTGATCGCTTCGAGTGCGCGGCCGACGCCGGCAACGACGCCGTAGCGGCGTCCCTCGGGAAGGCGCCGGGCGAACAGTTCGAAGACGCCGCGACGGAACGCCGTCTTCGATCGCAGGGCGGCCCGGATCATGGTCAGTTCGTACTGATCGGTGAGCAGGGCGGTGCTCGGCGAGCCCGTGCCGGGCGCCATCAGGACAGTCATGGGGGTCAGCCTAATCACGCGCGGCCCTGCGCGGGCACCGCGGCTCGTCCACGCACACCGGTGCGACGGGTCGACGCCGCCGAGCGCGACGAGGGTGCGCTCGGAGGCGTCTGTCAGAATGGGTGCGTGGCCAAGCCGAGCGTTCCCGAGCAGCCGTCGGGGGGTACCGCAACCCTCGTGAACCCCACCGAATCCGCCCTGGTCAACTGGGTAACCATCGTCTGGGACGACCCGGTCAACCTGATGAGTTACGTCACCCACGTGTTCAGCAACTACTTCGGCTACTCCCGTGAACGCGCCACCGAGCTGATGCTCCAGGTGCACAACCAGGGCAAGGCTGCGGTGTCGTCCGGCACTCGCGAGCAGATGGAGATCGATGTGGACGCGATGCATGGCTTCGGCCTGTGGGCCACGATGGAGCCGGGCTGATGCGCGGGTTCAAGCGGGCGGGGTCGATGATCCGGATGCGCCTGGCCGACTACGAGACCGCCATGCTGGAGTCGCTGGTCGATCAGATGCTCGGGCTGCTTGAGGCGGAGACGGCTCCGGAGTTGAGCGCCGACCCCTTCGAGCGCTGGCAGGCCGAGCTCGACGGCGGCGACCCGCTCGACCGCAGCGATCCGGTGATTCTGCGGCTCTTCCCTGATGCCTATCCCGATGACCCGGCGGCGTCGGCGGAGTTTCGTCGACTGACCCAGGCCAAGCAGCGCGGCGATCGGCAGCGCCAGGCCGAGGTGGTGCTGTCCGCGCTGGCCGACAGTGACGGCGGCAAGCATCCGGTTCAGGTGCGTCTGATCGACCTGGATGCCTGGTTGAAGACACTCACTGCTATTCGGCTGGCCTTGGCGGTGCGGCTGGAGATCCAAACCGCCGAGGATGCCGAGCAGCTACAGAACCTCCCGCAGGACGATCCCCGCGCCTACATCTTCGGCGTCTACGAGTGGATCGCCTACCTCAGCGAGGCTCTGTTGGGTTTGGCCTGACTTTTACGTCACGTTTGGTGAGCGAAATATCGCTCCACGCATTGTCAAGCGCGGTAGGTAAGGCTACCCTTACTGCGTGCGATGCGATCTGGCCCAAGCCCCTCTGCGGACCCCTCTCACCTTGGTCGATGCCGGGGGCGACCCGGGAGCAGCCCATCGACTGGCCACCCTGGGTCTGCGGGTCGGCACCACCTTCTCCTTGGTGATGCGGACTGCTGGCGGGGGACGGATCGCCCAGGTCGCCGGCACCCGGATCGCCTTGGGTCGCGCGCTCGTCCGAGATCTCGCTGCGGACGTGGCCGTCCGATGACCGCGGTGCACGGCGGGCCCAGCCTGGAGCAGGTCCGCATCGCGGCCCCATCTGTCAAGGCATGCTGCAACACCGGCGGCGGAACCGGGGCCGGCCCGCAGGCGCCGGTTGTGGCGCTGGTCGGGCCACCCAACACCGGCAAGTCCACGCTCTTCAACGCCCTGACTGGGGCTCGGGTGACGATGGGCAACTGGCCAGGGACCACCGTTGAGGTCTCCCGCGGCGTGTGGAAGTCCACCGCCAGCGCGGCCACCTGTGCCTGCGCCGACTGTGACTGCGCCGACACCGACGAGCCGCTCGACATCACCCTCATCGATCTGCCCGGTGCTTACTCCGTCGATCCGCAGTCCCCCGATGAGCAGCTCACCCGTGACCTGCTGCTCACCGGCCCGCAGGACGAGCGGCCCGACGTCAGCGTTGTGACCTGTGACGCCTCGCGGCTGAGCGGCTGCCTGTATCTGCTGGCACAGCTCCGCGAAACTGGACTGAAGCTGGTGGTCGCGCTCACCATGGTCGACGTTGCGGCCAAGCGCGGTATCGAGCTCGATGTGGCCGCGCTCAGCCGGACCATCGGCGTGCCCGTGGTTGCCGTCGACCCTCGCCGGCGCGGCGGCCTGGACGTGCTGGCCGCCACCGTGCGAGACACCCTCGCCGGGCCGGCGCAGAAGCCGCGTCCGGTGCCGGCTCACACCGAAGACCTTGCCCTCGAGGACGACCGGTTCGCCTGGATCGGCAGAGTGGCCGACGCGGGACGTCCCGCCGGCACGCAGCAGCGTCCTACGCTGTCGGATCGCGTCGATCGCTGGGTGACCGCTCCTTTCGTCGGGCCGCTGATCTTCCTTGCGGTGATGTGGTTGGTCTTCCAGGTGACCACGACCATCGCGGCTCCACTGCAGGATCTGCTGGACGGTCTGTTCTCCGGTCCGGTCACCGACGCGGCCACCTGGCTCCTCGGTGTGCTGGGACTGCAGGGCAGCTGGGTCGAAGGATTGGTGGTCAACGGGCTGATCGCCGGCGTCGGCATGCTGCTCACCTTCGTGCCGCTGATGACCTTGATGTTCATCCTGTTGGCCGTGCTGGAGGACTCCGGCTACCTGGCTCGCGCCGCCGTGGTCACCGACCGGATGATGCGTTCGATCGGACTGCCTGGTCGAGCCTTCCTGCCGCTGATCGTCGGTTACGGCTGCAACGTGCCTGCCGTCAGCGGCACCCGTATTCTTCCGAACGCGCGTCAGCGGATCCTGACCGCGCTGCTGGTGCCGTTCACGTCCTGCACTGCCCGGCTGACCGTCTTCGTGATGATGGGCGCGGTGTTCTTCGGGCCGTACGCCGGCACCGCGGTCTTCGCGATGTATGTGACATCGATCGTCATCATCATCGTTGTCGGCCTCGGGCTGCGGGGCACCTTGTGGCGCAACGAGCCGATCGAGCCGCTGGTGATCGACCTTCCCGCCTATCAGGTTCCGACGCTGCGGCTCACCGCCGCGGTCACCTGGGTGCGGCTGAAGGGCTTCCTGCGCACCGCTGCCGGCATCATCGTCTTGACGGTCTGCGCTGTGTGGCTGGTTCAGTCGATCCCCACTCAGCCGGGTGAGCAGTTCGGCCAGGTTCCGGTCGGCGACTCTGCCTACGGCGTGGCGGCCAAGACGATCGCCCCGGTCTTCGCCCCGGCTGGCTTCGGATCGTGGGAGTCCGCCTCGACCTTGGTGGTCGGCTTCGTCGCCAAGGAGGCGGTGATCTCGTCCTGGGCACAGACTTACGCGGTTGAGCAGCCCGCCGACAATGCGGCACCCGGAGATCTGGGCTCGGCCGTGTTGGCGAGTTTCACTCAGTCCTCGGGCGGCCACCCGATCCCTGCCGCGCTGGCCTTCATGGTCTTCCTGATGGCCTACACGCCCTGCGTGGCGACCGTGTCCGCGCAGTGGCGTGAGATCGGGGCGAAGTGGACTCTGTTCGGGCTGGCCATGCAGCTGACCGTGGCCTGGACGTTGGCGGTGGCGGTCTTCCAGATCGGACGGTTGTTCCTATGACGTCCGCGGCGTCGTCCAGCCCGCTGAGCGCCCTGCTGGCCCAGGTCGCCGACGGCGTACCGACGGTCGTGGAGATGGCCCGTAACACCGGCCTCAGCGATGACGTGGTGCGATCGGGGCTCGCGCACCTGGTGCGCATGGGTCGGCTCACCGAGACGGAGCTGCCGATCGGGTGTCCGCCCAGTGGATGCGGCGGCTGTGCTGCGTCCGGCTCGTGCGGGCTGGCGGGCTTGGCAAGCGGCCCGCGTGTGGTCAGCTTGTCATTGGCTCGCCGCGGTTGAGATCACCAGACTTCGGGTGGGCGGCGCCGATCACGCGGGGCCTGGGTCGGCGCGGCCTGCGTGGTCAGCCGCTGCCACCGGCCCTCGATGGTCTTGCGTCCGTCGTCCAACAGGCGTAATCCGCGCAGGACGAAGCGCGTCAGGTCGAGCTGTTGCTGGCTCATGGGTGGCCTCTCTGCCTGCCTTGCGTGGACGACGTCGGCGTGAACCAGTCTAAAGTCGGTGCTCGTGAATGCCACTGACGCCCCGATCGGGGTATTTGACTCCGGCTTCGGCGGCCTGACGGTGGCGCGTGCGCTGCGCGACCAGTTGCCCAACGAGGACATGGTCTACCTTGGCGACACGGCTCGCGCTCCCTATGGCACCAAGTCGATCGGCGAGGTGCGTGAGTACGCCTTGGAGTGCCTGGACTATCTCGCGGGAACTGGTGTGAAAGCCCTGGTGATTGCGTGCAACTCCGCATCGTCTGCGGTGCTGCGCGATGCCAGGGAGCGCTACGACGTCCCGGTGATCGACGTGATCCTGCCGGCCGCCCGGCGTGCGGCCCGTGCGACCCGCACTGGGCGCATCGGCCTCATCTGCACCACGGCGACGGCGACCTCAGGCAGCTACGACGATGCCTTCGTCGCGGTGCCGGGGGTGCAGCTACTCACCCAGCCGTGCCCGCTGTTCGTTGAGTACGTCGAGGCGGGCATCACCAGCGGGACCGATCTCATGAACGCCGCCCGGGAGTATTTGCTGCCGCTGCGCGAGGCCGGCATCGACACCCTGATCCTGGGCTGCACGCACTACCCGCTGCTCGCCGGCGTGATCTCCTACGTCGCCGGAGAGGATGTGACGCTGGTCTCCTCTGCCGAGGAGTGTGCGCGGCAGACCTTTGCGACGCTGGCCGATGCCGGGCTGCTGCACGATGCGCCGCGGGCGCCGCACCTGCGCTTCCTCACCACCGGGAGTCCGCAGCTCTTCGAGGGCGTGGGGAGCCGACTGATGGGCGGCTTCGTCGAGCAGGTCGAGCAGGTCTACACCGTCTAGGCACACGTGTGGCCCGCCCTGGGAGAGAGGGCGGGCCACACGCGGCGGGGGATCAGCTGACGACTTCGCCGCCGGCCGACTTCCAGGCATTGATGCCGCCGGACAGGTCGAAGACCTGGGTGATGCCGGCTTGGAGCAGGTACGTCATGGCCGTGCGGGAGCGGTTGCCCGAGCGGCAGTAGACGGCGTAGCTCTTGGTCTTGTCGAGAGCGGCGATCTTCGTGGGGAAGTCAGCTGCTTCGACGTCGATGTTGGTCGCGCCGGCGAGGTGGCCTTCCGCAAACTCGGCCGGAGTCCGGACGTCAACAAGGACGGTTCCGGGTCGCTGAGCGGCAGCGGCGAAGTCGGGTGCGGCGAGCGTGCTTGCGCTCGCGGGCGCGCTGGCCGCGGTAGGCCCCGAGGTCGGGCTCAGTGGGGTTGAGGCGCACCCGGCCAGGCCCGCCGTGACGACGATCGCCGCCGCGGCCAGGGCCAGCCGACGCATCACCGGCCGAAGATGCCGAACAGGCCGCCCGACTTCGGGGCCTGGGACGAGGCGTGCCCGTCGCACCACTGGGAGGCCGGCACCATGGCCTTGACCGAGGCGATGTGCTGGCCGCAGCCAGCCCAGGTGGTCTTACCGCACTGGTTGCAGGTGACCGGACGACACATGGGGAATCTCCTAACGTTCTGGTGCTGTGAATATACCCCCCAGGGTATGCGAGGGCAAATCCTGCTGCCATCGGGAAGCCTTGCACATCGAGGCTGTGACAGTGCTGACCGATAGGGTGACGCCATGGCTGAAACCCGGATCGACGGCCGCAATCCGTCCCAACTGCGCGATGTCCGTATCACCCGCAACTGGCTCGACCACGCTGAGGGCTCGGTGCTGGTCGAGTTCGGCGCCACCCGCGTCTTGGTGGCCGCGTCGGTCACAGAAGGCGTGCCGCGCTGGCGCAAGGGGAGTGGCCTGGGCTGGGTGACCGCCGAGTACTCCATGCTGCCGCGCGCTACCCACACCCGCAGCGATCGCGAGTCGGTGAAGGGGCGCATCGGTGGGCGTACCCACGAGATCAGCCGCCTGATCGGACGCTCGGTCCGCGCGGTCGTCGACTACGCGGCCCTGGGCGAGAACACCATCGTGCTCGACTGCGATGTGCTGCAGGCCGACGGCGGCACGCGCACCGCTGCGATCACCGGAGCTTCTGTCGCCTTGGCCGATGCGGTGTCCTGGCTGCGCGAGCGTGGCTCGCTGGTGGCCGAGCCGCTCACCGGATCGGTGGCAGCCATCTCCGTCGGCATCATCGAGGGCACCCCGATGCTCGACCTGTGCTACACCGAAGATTCGACCGCGGAGGTCGATATGAACGTGGTCGCCACCGGCACCGGTGAACTGGTCGAGGTGCAAGGCACGGCCGAGGGCAAGCCGTTCAACCGCGCCATGCTAGACCGCCTGCTCGATCTCGGGCTCGCCGGCTGTGCCACCCTGACCACGCTCCAGCAGGAGGCGCTGGCTCGATGACGGTGATCGTGGTCGCGACACACAACAAGAAGAAGGCGGCCGAGCTGCATCGCGTGCTGGCCGCCTCGGGCGTCGACGCCGAGGTCAAGGGGCTCGACGAGTTCCCGGCCTATCCCGAGCCGGCCGAGACCGAGCGCACCTTCGAAGGCAATGCGCTGATCAAGGCCAGGGCTGCTGTCGCGGCCACCGGCTGTCTCGCCGTCGCCGATGATTCCGGGCTCGAGGTGGATCTGCTCAACGGCATGCCCGGCGTCCGCTCGGCGCGCTGGTCGGGGCCGGACGCGACCGACAAGCGCAATCTGGATCTCGTCTTGGCCCAGCTCGCCGACACCGCAGACGAAGATCGCACGGCGCGCTTCGTCTGCGCGATGGCCATGGTCGCGCCCGACGGCACCGAGCAGCTCGTCCGAGGCGTGATGGAGGGTCGGCTCATCCTCACCCCACGCGGCAGCAACGGGTTCGGCTACGACCCGGCCTTCGTCGCCGAGGGATCCGACAGGACCAACGCCGAGCTCGCACCGGAAGAGAAGGATTCGATCAGCCACCGCGGCCAGGCCGTCCGGCTGATGGTGCCGCTGTTGAAGACCGAGCTGGAGAAGTCATGAAGCAGTATCTGGAGCTGCTTGACCGGGTGTTGAGCGAGGGTGTGGAGAAGGCCGATCGCACCGGCACCGGCACGATCAGCGTCTTCGGGCACCAGATGCGCTTCGACCTCAGCGAGGGCTTCCCGCTGCTGACCACCAAGAAGCTGCACACGCGCAGCATCTTCGGTGAGCTGCTGTGGTTCCTGCGCGGCTCGACGAATGTCGCCTGGCTGCACGAGAACGGCATCACCATCTGGGACGAGTGGGCGCGGCCCGACGGCGAGCTCGGCCCGATCTACGGCTATCAGTGGCGGTCCTGGCCGACGCCCGACGGCGGCCACGTCGATCAGATCAAGGCCGTTATCGAGTCCATCCGCACCAATCCGGACAGCCGCCGGCACATCGTCAGTGCCTGGAACGTCGGGCAGCTGTCGGAGATGGCGCTGCCGCCGTGTCACGCGTTCTTCCAGTTCTACGTAGCCGACGGCAAGTTGAGCTGCCAGCTCTACCAGCGCTCGGCCGACGTGTTCTTGGGTGTGCCGTTCAACATCGCCTCCTACGCGCTGCTGACCCACCTGGTGGCCAAGCTGACCGATCTGGAGGTCGGTGACTTCGTGCACACGCTGGGCGACACCCACCTCTATCTCAACCACCTCGATCAGGCGCGGCTGCAGCTGACTCGCGAACCTCGGCCGTTGCCGAGGTTGGTGCTCAACCCCCGCATCGCCGACATCGACGCCATCGAGCTGAGCGACATCGAGGTGGTCGGCTACGACCCGCACCCCGGGATCAAGGCGCCGATCTCGGTATGAGCGCACGGATCATCGCGATCGCGATCGTGGCGGCCAACGGCGTCCTCGGCGACGGGGAGCGTCAGCCGTTCGAATTCGCCGAAGACTGGGCTCGCTACAAGAGGGTCACCAATGGGCATCCGATGATTATGGGGCGGCGAACCATGGAAGCCATCGGCCGCTGGTTGCCGGGCCGCTCAACGATCGTGGTGACGGCCCATCCTGAAGCCGTCGAGCTGCCCACCGACGGTCGGGCGACCGGTTACGCGGTGACCTCGGTGGAGGCCGCGCTCGAACTCGCCCAGAGCCTCGACCAGGACGAGATCTACGTGGCCGGCGGGGGGACAATCTACCGTCAGGCGTGGCCCTGGCTGACCGATCTCGATCTGACCGAAGTTCATGCCGATGCCGAGGGCGCCGTGCTGTTCCCCGCGGTGAGTCCCGCCGAATGGGTGGAGACTCGCCGTGAGTCTCGTGGTGACTTCGACTTCGTGGGCTACCGGCGCGTTTCGCACGGCGAAGCGCGCTGAGCGGGCCGGGCGGCCTCAGGAACACGCCATGCCGGTCATTGATCGAGACCGACCTGCAGCCGCGCGGTGCGCCGTCCCGGCACCCCGTCTCCGTCGCGCTCGACGGCTGCACCTCCGCGTCAACCTGGCAGCGACGACGATGCAGCGACGCGATTTGCGCGCGATCCGAGCATTCAGAGGCCATTTCGGCCGCTGCCCCAGCTCTGGCGCGCAAATCGCGTCGCCTGCAACTGGCCGCAGCAGGGGAGGGCCGTGCCATGCGTAGCACCGCGAGCATCCTGCATCTCGATCTGGACGCGTTCTTCGCTGCGGTCGAGCAGCGTGACAAGCCGTCGTTGCGCGGCAAGCCGGTGATCGTCGGCGGTGTCGGCTTGCGCGGGGTGGTCTCGACGGCGTCCTATGAGGCGCGGGTCTTCGGGGTTGGCTCGGCGATGCCCATGCATGAAGCGCGTCGGCGATGCCCCAACGCCGCCTTCCTGGCGGGCCGCTTCGGGGCCTATCGGCAAGCCAGCCGGGTCGTGATGGGGCTGTTGCGGGAGTTGTCGCCGCTGGTCGAGCCGCTGAGCCTCGACGAGGCCTTCGTCGATCTCGCTGCCGGGCCGGCGCGATCCCTGGACGACGGCGCAGTGTTGGCCCTCGCAGCGGATCTGCGCTCGCGGCTCACCGAGGCCACCGGGGGCCTGACCGCTTCGGTCGGTTTGGGCTCGTCGAAGTTCATGGCAAAGGTCGCCAGCGAAATGGCCAAGCCAGACGGCATCCGCCTGGTCACGCCCGGCACCGAAGAAGACGCCATCGCCGAGCTTCCCGCTCGCGCCATTCCCGGCGTCGGACCGGCCACCATGGAGCGGCTGTCTCGGCTCGGCGTCACCACGGTGGCCGACATCAGGGCGTTGTCCTTGGCTGAGCTGGTGCGCGAACTGGGCTCGGCTTCCGGCGAGCATCTCCACGACCTGGCTTTTGCCCGCGATGACCGCGGCGTCGAGCCTGAGCGCGAAACCAAGTCGATCTCGGTCGAGGACACCTTCGAGCGCGACATCGCCGACCGGACGGTGCTGGCCGCGATCGCCGAACGACATGCCGTCAACGTCGCGTCGCGGCTGGTGAAGGCGGGCCTGTTTGCCCGGACGGTGACAGTGAAGGTCCGCTGGCCGGACTTCTCTTCGATCAGCCGCTCCCGCACCCTCAACGGCGCCACCGACCGTCCCGAGGTGGTGGCGCAGGTGGCCCGTTCGCTGCTCGACGGCCTGGACGTCAGCCAGGGTGTCCGTCTGCTCGGTGTCGGCGTTTCCGGCCTGGTCGAGGTGGCGCAGGAGCCGCTGTTCGATCTGGAGGTGGCCGCCCCCGGCCGGGTCGTCGAGGAGGCCGAGGCGCCGGTGTCGCGGCGGCCGAAGGCCTGGCTCCCGGGAGCTGACGTCGTCCATGACGAGTTCGGGCAGGGCTGGGTGTGGGGCTCTGGGCTCGGCCGGGTCACCGTCCGCTTCGAGACCGCTGAGACCGGGCCAGGCCCGGTGCGCACCTTCACCGAGGACGATCCGGCCCTGCAACCGGCACCGGTACCGGCGCCAGAGCCGGACGATCCGGACTCCCGCTAGACTCAACCGCTGCAAGCCGGAGTGGTGGAATTGGCAGACACGCAGGATTTAGGTTCCTGTGCCTTCGGGCGTGAGGGTTCAAGTCCCTTCTCCGGCACCCTTTCGTCGTTCGCGTCTCTGCGAGCGCCCTGCACAGTGCTCATCTCGGATCAATAACGGCTCCGAAATCTCCTTGACTGCACCCGGGTGCAAGTGTAGCTTTGCCGGTGTTGCACGCGGGTGCAAATAGGGCTCTCTGGCGAAGGCGCCGGGGAGGAAGCGTTCGGAAGGTCACACGCAATGACGCAACTGTTCATGGTCCACCCGGAGTTGAAGGACGCTCTCGCCGTGGCCACAACCGGGCTGGCGCCGCGCGGCACTCACGCCCTGCGGCCGGCAACTGCCGCGGACGCCGAGGGGCTGGCGACTCTGCTCAGCGCGGCCTATGACGAACACTGGGACGTCGCCCGGGTGCACACCGTGCTGTTCGATGCCCCCGACGTGCGCACCACCTACCTGATCGAAGAGGACGGCGAGGTCGTCGCCACCGCTTCGGCTCGTTATCTCGATGACTACCCAGCGTCCGGCTACCTGCATTACGTCGCCGCGGATGCCGCCCGCGCCGGCCGCGGGCTGGGCCTGGAAGTTACGGTCGCGGTGCTCCAAGAGTTTGAGGAGCAGGGCCTTTCTCGTGCCGTGCTCGAGACCGACGACTTCCGGGTGCCCGCCGTGATCACCTACCTGCGGCTCGGCTTCGTGCCCGAGTATCGCGACGAAGTCGAGCGTTTGGCGTGGAGCCAGCTCATGCGGGTCTTCTTCCAGAAGAAGGCGGTGGCAAAGTGAGCGATCTGCGCGTCGGCATCGCCGGGGCCGTTCGCGGCGGCGGCTTCCTCACCGGTCTGGCCTCGCTGTCGGGGCGTGCGCACCTGGCCGCGGTCTACGACCCGCTGCCCGCTGCGGTCGAGCGGTTCACCGCTGAGCACCCGCAGGCCGTTGCCTGCACGAACTTCGAGGATCTGCTCGATCACTGTGATGTCGTGGTGCTCGCTTCCCCGCAGCAGCACCACGTGCCGCAGGCCGAGATGGCCCTGGGTCGCGGTATCCACGTGCTGTCCGAGGTGCCGGCTTCGGTCTCCCTCGATCAGGCGAAGGATCTGCTCGCGGCCGTCCGGCACAGCGACGCTCGTTACGCGCTGGCCGAGAACTACTGCTACACCCGTCCGAACCTGATCGTCCGCGAGCTGGTGAAGGCCGGTCGCTTCGGCGACATCTACTACGGCGAGGGCGAATACCTCCACGAGATGAAGAGCTGGCACGTCACCGACGACGGTCAGCGCACCTGGCGGCACTACTGGCAGGTCGGACGCGATGGTCACACCTACCCGACCCACTCGCTCGGCCCGCTGCTGCAGTGGCTGGGCGATCGGGTGATCGCGGTCTCCTGCCAGGGCACCGGGCGTCACACCGATCCCGAGCATGTGCTGCAGGACACCACGGTGAGCCTGATGCGCACGGCGCAGGGTCGGCTGCTGACGATCCGCTTCGACCTGCTGTCGAACCGTCCCCATCTCATGGACTACTACGCCATTCAGGGCACGACCGGCGCATATGAGGCCAGCAGGGCCGAGGTCAACGAACCCCTGGTCTATCTCGAGGGGACCAGCCCGGAGGCCACCTGGGAACCGCTGGAGAAGTACGCCGACGACTACCTGCCCGAGCAGTACCGCAACCCGCCGGAGGGCGCTGGCCACTGGGGTTCGGACGCCTGGCCGATCATCAACTTCATCTCCGCCATCGAAAGCGGCGGCCCGGTCGACATCGACATCTACGCGGCCCTCGACTTCACCCTCCCCGCGCTGGCCGCCGAGGCGTCCATCGCCCGCGGCGGCGCCTGGGTGGACGTGCCCGATCCGCGCTACTTCACCGCTGGGATTGGGGTCGACCCCGGGAAGGAAGCGCCATTGGCATGACACGGCTCGACCACCACCCCGCCATCTGCACACGAATCACTCACGCAAAGAAGGAAGTTCAATGAAGACAGCTCGACTCTTTGCGCCGCTCTGCGCAGCAGCCCTTCTGCTGGCCGGTTGTAGTTCCGGCACGAGCGGCCCACAGGCGTCCACCTCTCCGGCCGGGATCACGACCGCGACGACCGGCACCATCAAGGTTTGGGCCTACGGTTCGCTTGACGACGCCACCCACCTGAAGTCCCTGGCTGCGGCCTTCAAGCAGAAGTACCCCGGCGTCCAGATCGATCTGCAGGGCCAGCCCGGCGACAACTACTACGCGTTGCTGCAGGCGAGTCTGTCGGCCGGTCAAGGCCCGGACGTCTTCGCCATGTTCCCTGGCGGCTACCAGAAGCAGTTCGAGAGCTACTCCCTCGATCTGACCGGACGTATCCCGCAGGCCGACTTGGAGTCCGTCCAGGCCCAGTACTTCTCGGCCAACGGCACCATCAACTCCCCGATCTACGGCGTGCCGGTGACCGCGGGCATGTACCAGATGTTCTACAACAAGAAGCTGCTGTCCTCTGTGGGTGTCAGCAGCGTTCCGACCGACTGGGATGAGCTCTCCGCTGCTTGTCAGAAGGTCGTTGCGGCGGGCAAGACCTGCTTCGGCTACGGCTCGGAGAGTGGTGCAGGATCCTTCGCTGCGATCTACGACTGGTCGTACCTGGCATCGGTGCTGCCGCTGACCCAGTGGAACGGCCTGACCACCGGCACCCAGCCGTACAACTCGCCGGAACTGCTCGACCAGGTCACCAAGTGGGCCGATCTGCACGCCAAGGGCTACACCAACCCCGACGTCATGACCTGGCGCGACGTCCGCAAGGAGTTCCTCGCCGGCAATGTGGCGATGATCATGAGTGGCTCCTGGGATGCGTCCTGGGCGTCGAAGGGCTTG
Organism: Propionicimonas sp.; assembly: GCA_036788135.1. Taxonomy (GTDB): domain Bacteria; phylum Actinomycetota; class Actinomycetes; order Propionibacteriales; family Propionibacteriaceae; genus Propionicimonas. The sequence goes on along the minus strand of DAIQNZ010000001.1, from coordinate 70,452 downwards.
GGTCAGGACGCGGCCGCTGCGCCGGCTCCGTTCTCACCGACTCCGATCAAGACCTTGATTCAGATGCCTGACAACGGCTTCTCGATCTCGAAGGACTCCAAGTCGCCCGACATTGCCGCGGCCTTCCTGCAGTTCGCGATCTCAGAAGAGGGTCAGAACCTCGTCTCGCAGGCGGGCAATGTGCCGTCGCGGCCAGGCATTGCGGTGCAGCAGCCCATCAACGACGCGCTGCTGAAAGAGGCCCAGGCCAAGGGCTGGGAGAAGAAGCCGATGTTCGACAACTTCATTGCTCCCAGCGTGACCGATGCGCTGAACAAGGGCCTCAACCAGGCGCTGGCCGGACAGATCAGCCCTGCTGACGCTCTCAACGGACTGGACGCGGCCACCAAGGCCCTGCCGGCCAAGAGCAAGGTCGACTATCACCTCGGCGGCGCGCAGTGAGCGCAGCCGGTCTCGGTAGCGGAACGGTTGCGGCCCCTCGCGGGGCCGCAACCCCCGCGCCGCGGGGACGGAGGGGAAGCCGCGGCAGTGCACTGCGCCGCCAGCAGGCGCGCTGGGGGATGCTCTTCGTCACCCCCGCCGCGTTTCTGCTGCTGATCCTCACCGTCTGGCCGTCGCTGCAGGCCCTGTACTACTCGTTCACCGACTGGGACGGCCGCGAGGCCACCTGGGTCGGTTGGGACAACTACGTCAATGCGTTGATGACCTCGCCCGATCTGGTGCGGGTGCTCATCAACAATCTGCTGATCGTCGTCTCCACGCCGTTTGCTGTCGCCTTCGCGCTGGTTGTCGCCTATCTGCTCTCGCTCGGCCCGTGGGGGGCCCGAGTCTTTCGCGCGGCCTTCTTCATTCCGGTCACGCTGTCGTGGGTGGTCATCGGTCTGGCCTGGGGCTACCTGTTGTCGTACCGCGGCGCGGCCAACGATCTGCTCAAGGCCATCGGCCTGGGGTCGCTGGCGCAGGACTGGCTGGGACAGCCGAGCACCTCGCTCGCCATGATCATCATGGTGTTCACCTGGGGCTACTTCGGCATGAACGTCCTGCTGCTCTACACCGGCATGATGTCGATCGATAAGTCCGTCCTGGAGGCCGCGCGTCTCGATGGGGTGACCGGCGTCGCGATGATCCGCTACGTCGTGCTCCCGCATGTGCGCCGCTACGTCGAGCTGAGCCTGATTCTCACCATCTCGGCGGCCATCACCCAGATCTTCGGCTTGATCTTCACGATGACCTCCGGCGGCCCCGGGGTGTCGTCGACCACCTTGGAGTACGCGCTGTACATCAGCAGCTTCAAGATGGGCCAGTTCGGCCAGGGTGCCGCGCTCGGCATGATCCTCTTCCTTGCCAGCCTCGTGCTGACCTTCCTGCGAATCCGATCGGGGGTGCGTGGCGATGACGACTGAACTCGCTGCCGCTCGACGGCCGACGTCGGTGGCATCCTCCGCTGCCGCCGTGCGTCACAAGGTCGGCAACGGCCTGATCTGGCTGTTCTTGTGCATCATCGCGGCCGTGTGCATCGGCCCGGTGGCCTTCATCTTCCGAGCCTCTTTCGGCAGCGGGACCGACTGGACGCTCGACGGCTGGGTGAAGATCCTCCAGCAAGGGCTCTTGCAGGCCGGCCTGGTCTCGCTGACCCTGGGCGTCCTGTCGTGTCTGCTGACGACCGTGATCGCGACGATGGCGGCTTTCGCCTTCGCGAAGCTGCCGTTTCGTGGATCGCAGAGCCTGCTGATGGCGATCATCATCATCCTGCTCGTGCCCGGTCAGGTCTTCATCATCCCGCAGTACCTGGACGTGGCCCGGACGGTCGGTCTGGGCAGCATCCCGGTTACCGCGGTGATCTACTCGGTCTCCCAGCTGCCGTTTTCGATCTTCGTCCTGACCAACTTCTTCCGCTCGATTCCTTCGGAGATCTTCGAGGCGGCCATGGTGGACGGCGCCTCGGTGCCGCGATCGGTCTTCTCGGTCTTCCTGCCGATGGCCGGGCCGCCGTTGATCACCGTCGGGGTCTTGAACTTCATCGGCGTCTGGAACGACCTGCTGATCGCGCTGCTCTATCTGCCCAGCGACCAGGTGCGCACCATCGGCGTGGTGCTGGCGACGGCACAGTCCTTGCGCAGCTTCGACGTGACCATGGTGATGGCCGGCTCCTTGATCTCGGCGATCCCGACCATGTTGATCTTCCTGTTCTTCCAGCGCTACATCACCGTCGGCCTGACCGCCGGCGTCGGCAAATGAGCCTCACCGTGGCGCAGCCACGCCTCACCCAAGGAGCACAGTGACCACGTATCACGCCACCTTCACCGTCGAGAACGACGCCCGTCCGACCTTCACCGACGTCACCGAAGAAGTGCAGCGCGCGGTGCGCGATCTCGGCGTCGCCGATGCGCTGGTGACCGTCTTCTCCCAGCACACGACCTGCTCGGTGCTGATCCAGGAGCAGTCCGACGACACCACCTACTGGGGAACCCAGCTGATCCTGCAAGACATGGTCAACGGATTGTCGAAGCTCTTCCCGACCTGCGAGCACGAGGGCCAGTACCTGCACCCCGGCCCGCAGCACATCGAGATCGCCGGCCGCGAGCGCGACGAGCGCCCTGAGTGGTCGCTGAACACCGACGCGCACCTGCGCTCGGTGATGTTGGGGCGCTCGGTCGCCATTCCGCTGCAGGACGGTGCGCTGCAGTTGGGGGAGTTCGGGCGGATCTACTTCGCCGACTTCGACCAAGTCAGAGCACGGACGCGAACCGTCCGTGTTGTCGTCACCGCCTAGCGCATCGAAAGTCTGTCGAGGAATCTGTTCATGAAGCCGATCACGGTTGGCCTGCTGCCCCTCTACCCGGCCCTGTACGACCGGGCCGATCCGGGGACCCGCGTCGCCGCTACGCCCTTCGTCGCCGCCGTCTCCGAGGCGGTGTCCGCCCTGGGGGTGGAGGTCCTCTGCGCTCCGGTGAGTTGCGTCGCCGAGGAGATCGGCGACGCCGTCCGCGCGTTCGAGGGCCACAATGTCGACGCTTTGCTCACGCTGCATCTGGCCTATGCGCCCTCGGGGGAGAGCCTGCGCATCCTCAGTGAAACCCGCCTGCCGGTGATCGTGCTGGACACCACGCCCGCGGCCGAGTTCGGACCGTCCACGGCGCCGGAGCAGATGATGTTCAATCACGGCATCCACGGCGTGCAGGATCTGTGCGCCGGCCTGGTTCGAGGTGGAGTTCCGTTCCTGATCCAGGCCGGCCATCTGGACGATCCGGTCTTCGGCGAGCAGCTCTACGACAAGATTCGAGCTGCGGCAGTGGTGCGCAGCCTGAGGCGGGCGCGCGTCGGCGCCGTGGGCAGCGCCTTCCCCGGCATGGACGACTTCCGGGTGTCGGCCGACGAGCTTCGCACGGGACTCGGGGTCACGCTCGTCCCGCGCAGCGCAACCGCGCCACAACCGCAGGACATCGCCGTTGCTGCGGCCGAGGAACAAGCCCGGGCCGACCTCGCCCAGTTCGGTGAGACCGAGACGCCGGTGAACTGGGCGAATCTGGTGGCCTCCGAACGGGTGGGCCTGGCATTGCGAGCCTGGATCGAGCAGGAGCGGCTGACCGCGGTGACGGTCAGTTTCACCGCGGCGGCCGCGGAGTTCGCGTCCCTGCCGACGATGCCGTTCCTGGAATGTTCGCGGTTGATGGGACGCGGCATCGGCTATGCCGGCGAGGGCGACACGCTGACTGCGAGCTGGGTGGGAGCTTTGCTCAGTGTCTTCGACCAGACGACCTTCACCGAGATGTTCTGCCCCGACTGGAGCGGTGACTCGGTCTTCCTCAGCCACATGGGTGAAGTGAACTACCGCGTCTGCGCGGATACGCCGGTCCTGCACGATCTGGCCTTTCCGTACTCGAGTGCGGCCGACACCGTCATCGGTACCGCCACCCTGCAGCCGGGCCAGGCCGTCCTGGCGAACCTGGCGCCGGCCGGGGAGGGGCGCTTCCGGCTGGTGCTGTGTCCGGGCGAGGTTCTGGCGGTCGAGGGGCCGAACCGGCTGGAGTCACTGGTGAACGGCTGGTTCCGTCCGCAGTCTCGACTGGCGCGATTCCTTGAGCAGTACAGCCTGGCCGGAGCTACCCACCACAGCGCGCTGGTCTACGGACCGCAGCTGGACGCGCTGCGCCACGTCGGCAGGCTTATCGGCATCGAAACCGTCATCATCTAGACGCCGCACCACAGCGCAGGGAAAGCAGATCGGAGGAGAGCTCATGGAGGGTCGCTCGGAGAACCGCCCCACTTTGGAGGACGTCGCGCGGCGTGCCGGCTTTGCGCTGCGGACCACCAAGAAGGTGATCAGCGGCAACGAACATGTGCCGGAGGAGACCCGTCGTCGCGTCCTGCAGGCTGCGGCAGAACTGGGCTATCGCAAGAACTCGCTGGCCTCCGCGCTGGCGCAGGCGCATCCCGAACGAGTGGCGTTGGTGTACTCCGAAGTGACCAAGGAGTACTTCCCCGAGGTTGCTGAAGGTTTCAAGCGCTTCGCCGACGAGCACTACGACCACGGATTCGAGATTCAGTTCGTGACCAGCCGTGGGCACGAAGTGGCCGATCAGGCTGAGACGCTGCGCCGGCTCGCCCACGACGAGTCGATCACCTGCGTGGCATTGCAGCCGCTCAGCGCGTCCGGGCTGGACGAGGCGATCGCCGAGGTCGTCGCCGCAGGCAAGCCGCTGGTGACTTTCGGTTCGGACGCTCCGGACTCTCAGCGGCTGGCCTACCTCGGTCCGGACGCGTACAAGTCCGGCCGCATCGGTGCGCAGATCCTGGCGAACTACGTCGGCAAGTCCGGCGAGGTGCTGATCGTCTCGCGCGCCCGCGAGCATTTGCAGACCCGCGACCGGCGGCGCGGCTTCCTCGACATGGTTGGCCAGTACTACCCGCAGATCGAGCCGCAGGATCTGGTGATCGAGGACTCGGATCAGACCTACGCGATGCTGCGTGAGCGCGTCGAGCGGGATCAGCCGGCCGGCATCTTCCTCACCTTCGCCGAGGCTTCGACCGCCGGCCAAGTGCTGGAGGATCTGGGCTTGTCAGGGGTCACCTTGGTGGGCTTCGACCTGTCGGCGGAGACCGCCGAACTGATGCGCAGGGGCTTCGTCAAGGTGATCCTCGCCCAGGGGCCGGGCAACATCGCCTACCAGTCGTTGAAGCTGCTCTTCGATCACCTCTACCGCGACACCACGCCGGCGTCGATCACGCACACCGACGTGACCATCCTGACCAGCGAGTGCCTGGACTGAGCCCGGGCTGGACGAGGGGATTGCGGATGGGGACGGCTGACCGGCGCGGCCCGTTGATGCTCGGCATCGACGTGGGGACCGGGTCGCTGAAGGCGATGGTTTGCGACGAGCGCGGCGTCGCTGTCGCACGAGCTGCGCGCAGCTACCCGACGGCGCATCCGCGTCCGGGCTTGTCGGAGCAGGATCCACGGCACTGGTGGCAGGCGCTGGCCGACGCGGTTCGCGAGTTGGTCGCGACCGTTGAACCTGGGCGGCTTCGAGCCCTGGCGTTGTCGACCCAGGGCGGCACTCTGGTACCGGTGGGCGCCGATGGCTCGGCGGTCGCGCCGGCCATCGTGTGGACGGATCGTCGCTGCGATCAGGAGTACGCCGAGGTCAGTGCCGCCATGCCCGGCGATGAGGTGCAGCACCGCACCGGCTGGGGTCTGACCCAGGGCATGAACCTTCTGCAGGTGCGTCGCATCGAGCGCGAGGAGCCTGAACTGGCCGAGCGCATCGCGCAGTATCTGAGTGTGCACGACTATCTGGCCGTGCGTCTGACCGGGCGGCCCGTCCTCGACCCCTCGAATGCCGGAATCAACCAACTCGGTGACGTACGCACCGGGCGCTGGGACGATGACCTGCTCGCGTTGGCCGGGGTTCGGGCGGACCGTCTGGGTGAGCTGGCTCCAGCCGGCACCCTGATCGGGCCCCTCCTTCCTCAGGTTGCTGCCGAGCTGGGCCTGCCCGCCCACCTTGTGGTGATCAACGGGGCCCACGATCAAGATTGCGTCGCGCTCGGATTCGGCGCGACCGGGCCGGGCGAGTTGTTCATCGGTTCGGGCACGGCCTGGGCGATCGGCTCGCTGCTGCCCAGCGCTGCGGAGGGCTTCGCTCGGCAGCAGGCGGTGAGCCACTACGTCCTTGCGGGTCTCTTCCTTGGCCTGTGGACGGTGCCGGCAGGCGGCAGCTCCTTGCAGTGGTGGCGTGAGGTCGCCTCCGGCGAGGGTGAGCTGCTCGCCTTCGACCAGCTGGCCGCTCCGCCGTCGTCGGCCATCGCCGGCCTGCCGATGTTCTTCCCGTACCTGAGTGGGAGCCCGTTCCCGCACTCCAGCCCGCGATCACGCGGCGTGTTCTGGGGCCTGGAGGAGGGCCATCGCGCCGGTGACCTGGCCGGGGCGGTGATGGCCGGGGTCAGCTTGCAGGTCGCTGCCATGGTCGCCACCTTGGAGCGTCCGGCCGCATCGGTGACCTTGGCCGGGGGAGCGGCCTCGAGCGCCGTGTGGCCGGGCTATCTCGCCGGTGCCCTCGGCATCCCCGTCCGGACCGCTGCTGAACCCGATCTGGGTGCGCGCGGGGCGGCCCTGCTCGCCGCGATCGGCGCCGGCCTGTTGGCTCCCGATCAGGTCGAGCCGGTCGCCACCACGGCTGTGGTCGAACCCACCGACCCCGGCGATTGGGCGGCGGCCAATCTGCGCTTCCGGGATCTCGCCCGGGTGATCACACAGCAGGAGAGCTAGATGACGGTGGAATACACCAAGGTCGATCGGGACTTCTACCAGCGCAGGATCAGTCCTCGCCTGCCCGAGCGGCTCGTCGACATCCACACTCACGTCTGGCTGAAGGCCCACGAGCTTCCCGGCCACGGTGGCCAGCGACGGTCGGCCGACTGGGCCGAGGCGATCGCCCCCGACAACCCGATCCCGACGCTGGCCGAGACCTACCGCACCTACTTCCCCGACCGGGCCAGCTCTGCGGTGGTCTTCGGCTTCCCCGGACGCCAGTACGACCTCGACGCGGTCAACGCCTATGTGGCAGCGGGAGCGCCCGCTGCCGGTTTTTCGCCGTTGCTGCTCACCGTGCCCGAGTGGGACGCCGCCGAGTTCGAGCGCCGCCTGGAGGCAGGCCGTTTCCTCGGCGCCAAGGTCTACCTGAACTTCGCGCCCGCGCACCTGGCCGCCGACGAGATCGGCATCTTCGACTTCACCCCGCCGCATCAGCTCGACGTTCTGAACCGCCGCAAGGGTGTGCTGATTCTGCACATCCCGCGGTCGGGGCGGCTGGCGGACCCGCGCAATGTCGCCGAGCTGCTCGAGATCGCCCGCACCTGGCCGGACGTCCAGGTCGTGATCGCCCACGTCGGCCGGGCCTACTGCCCCGGTGATCTGGGGGAGTCGTTGGCAGCGCTGCGCGATGCGCCGAGCCTGCTGTTCGACATCGCGGCCAACACCAATGCCTGGGTCTTCGAGCAGGCCGTCCGTGCGGTGGGGCCCCAGCGGATGCTCTTCGGCTCCGATCTGCCGATCACCCGGATGCGCATGACCCGCATCTGCGAGGGCAATAGCTACGTGAATCTCGTGCCGCCGGGCGCCTACCCGGGGGCGGTGGGCGATCCCCACGTCCGCGAAGTCGCGGACGATCAGGCAGACCGGCTGACACTGTTCCTTTACGAAGAGATTGCCGCCTTCCTGGACGCGGCCGATGCCGCCGGTCTGGGTGCCGGCGATCTGGACGACGTCTTCTGGCGGAACGCAGACCAGGTGCTGGCGACCGCGGCCGCGATCTACAACTCGACACAGGAGGGCTGAGGCGTGAAGCGCAGCGTGCGGGCGCCGTTCTTCGAGACCGGCGTGAAGAACTACATCTACGGCGACGCCGTCATCGCGTATGCCCAACAGGCTGAGGCTGCGGCCGAGCGTCACGACGTCGATGTGATGTTCATCGCGCCCTACACCGAACTTCGGACGATCCGCGCAGCCTGCCCTCGGCTGATCCTGCTGGCGCCATACATGGACACCCTGCGTCCCGGCCCGGGCATCGCCGACGTCTTGCCGGAGGCGTTGCGGGCCGCTGGAGCCGACGGGGTGGTGTTGAACCACGTCGAAAAGCCGATGACGCTGCCGCAGATCCGGGCCACCATCGCCCGTGCGGACGAACTGGATCTGCTCACCTTCGTCTGCGCGGACTCGGTGGCGGAGTCCCAGGCGTTGGCCCACCTCGGACCGGACATCATGAACCCCGAACCGAGCGAGTTGATCGGCACCGGTACCGCCACCCCGATGAGCTACGTGCGCGAGGTGATCGAGGCGATCGCTGCCATCGATCCGACGATCCTGGTCGAGCAGGCCGCCGGGATCACCACCGCGCAACAGGTCTTCGACTTCATCATGGCCGGTTCGCAGGGAGCCGGCGCAGCCTCGGGCATCCTGCGCTCGGCAGACCCGGCCGCCACGCTGGATCAGATGGTGGCTGCCGTCGCCCGGGCCCGGGCGACTCTGCGGGGAGGGCAACGAGCATGACGATCTACCGCGAGGAGCTGCGGATGACCTCCGACGATGGCCGAGTGACCTTCTTCGACCTCACCGATGAGGTCCGTGCTGTGGTCGAGCGATCCGGAATCGTCGAGGGTCTGGTGAGTGTGTTCTCGCCGCACACGACGTGCGCGGTGATCACCCAGGAGGCAGCCTTCGACCTGTCGATGACCGGGCTGGAGACCCTGCAGCAGGACTTCGTGGACGCGCTGGCCCGGGTGATGCCCGAGCAGGTCCGCGAAGGCGTGTACCTTCATCCCGGTCCGCAGGCGATCGCCTTCGCTGCCGAGCACGACGAGGGGCTGCGCGAGGCCCACAACACCGATGCACACCTGCGCTCGGCGCTGATCGGCCGCAGTGAGACCATCCCGGTGAAGGCCGGCGTTCCGGGCCTGGGGGAGTTCGGCCGGGTCTACTTCATCGACTTCGATCACCGGCGTGCCCGCCAGCGCCGAGTCGACGTGACCGTCTGGGGCTGAGTAGCGCTTCCTGGCGACTGCGCCGCGCCGCCCAGGGTGCGGCGCAGTCGTGCGTCTGTTTGCGATCGGCCTTGATGGGTACCCCTCTATGGCGGCCTCGACCACGCGAATCGCTCATATCAGATAGAGCACGTCAATCGCAAGGGGCAAAACCTACAACAACGCCCCTGTTCAGCCTAGGTTATTCGATTTACCGAGGTCACAGGTTCATAACTATGCGGCCCGAGTGGTCCCCCGTCCAGGGACGTGGGGGTTAGTGTCCGAGTAGCCCCGTCCGGGGGGAACGCCTTTCACAGAGAAGTGAGGACCCATGTCACATGCACGCGTGACCCGTGTTCTGGTCGCAGCGGCTTCCGCGACAGCCTTGTTGGCGATGGCAGCCTGTAGCTCAGGTACCACGACGCCATCGGCATCCGGTGGCGCTGACGACTGCGCGGCCTACAAGCAGTACGGCGACTTGACTGGCAAGACCATCTCGGTCTTCACCTCGATCGCCAGTGAGTCCGAAGCCAAGCCGCACACCGACTCCTACGTGCCCTTCGAGAAGTGCACCGGGGCCACCATCAAGTACGAGGGCTCGCGTGACTTCGAAGCCCAACTGCCCGTTCGCCTGAAGGCGGGCAACGCTCCCGACATCGCTTACATCCCGCAGCCCGGTCTGCTGGCCACCTTGGTCAAGGACTACCCGGGCAAGGTCTACCCGGCCGGCGATCTGGCCACCAAGAACGTGGACACCTACTACGACCCGGCGTGGAAGACCTACGGCTCGGTTGACGGCAAGTTCTACGCCGTGCCGGTCGGCGCCAACGTGAAGTCCTTCGTCTGGTACTCCCCGAAGGCCTTCGCCGACAAGGGCTACACCGTTCCGACCACCTGGGACGAGATGATGACCCTCACCCAGAAGATCGTTGCTGACAACCCCGACAGCGACGTGAAGCCGTGGTGCGCGGGCATCGAGTCCGGATCCGCGACCGGTTGGCCGGCGACCGACTGGGTGGAGGACGTCATGCTTCGCCTCAACGGCACCGACGTCTACGACCAGTGGGTCTCACACAAGATCCCGTTCAACGACCCGAAGGTGAACGCGGCCATCGACAAGGTGGGCACGATCCTGAAGGATCCGAACTACGTCAATGGCGGCTTCGGCAACGTCAAGACGATTGCGACCACCTCCTTCACCGAGGCAGGGAACCCGATCGTCGGTGCCGATCCTGAGTGCTACATGCACCGCCAGGCGTCCTTCTACCAGGCCAACTGGCCCAAGGGCACCACCGTCGGCGAGGACGGCGACGTCTGGGCCTTCTACTTCCCGGCCATGAACGCCGACTCCAAGCCGGTTCTGGGCGGTGGCGAGTTCGCCGCGGCCTTCTCCGACCGTCCCGAGGTTCAAGCCTTCCAGGCCTACCTGGCTAGCCCCGAGTGGAGCAACGCCAAGGCCAAGGCCACCCCGAACGGCGGTTGGCTGTCGGCCAACAAGAAGCTGGATCCCAACAACCTCAAGATGCCGATCGACAAGCTGTCCTACCAGATCCTGACCGACCCGAAGGCGACCTTCCGCTTCGACGGCTCGGACCTGATGCCGGCCGCAGTCGGCGCTGGTTCCTTCTGGACGGGTATGACCGACTGGATCAATGGCAAGAGCACGCAAGACGTGACCAACGCGATTGAGAAGTCCTGGCCGAAGAGCTGATCAACCAGGACTGATTCAGCGACCGTCGGGTCCGGAAGGCGCCGCCTTTCCGGACCCGACGCGACCTGAGCGATAGGAGAACCAAGCATGTTGTGGCTGCTCAAACCGGAAACGGTGCCGGAGAAGCTGCTGGTGATGGTCTTCGCGATCGCGCTGTTCGCCCTCGTCATGGGCGCAGTGCTGGCGCTGGTCGACCGTCCTCGGCTGCCGAAGTGGGTGCCGGTCTCCGGCTACCTCGGGCCGGCTTTGATCCTGATCGTCTTCGGGCTGCTCTGGCCCGGCATCTTGACGATTCGCAACTCTTTCTACGACCGTCTCGGCCAGAACTTCGTCGGCCTGGACAACTACGCGATCATCTTCACCGATTCCGGATTCATCCAGGTGCTGGTCAACACCTTCTGGTGGGTGGTTCTGGTGCCTGTGGTGGCCACGGCCCTCGGCCTGGTCTATGCCGTCCTGGTCGATCGCACGCGATTCGAGAAGTTCGCCAAGACGCTGATCTTCTTGCCGATGGCGATCTCGATGGTGGGCGCTTCAATCATCTGGAAGTTCGTCTACGAGTACCGCGATCCCGGCGTGCGAGGGAACCGGCCGCAGGTCGGTCTGCTCAACCAGATCGTCGTTTGGTTCGGCGGAGAGCCTCAGCAGTGGTTGCTCAACTCGCCGGGGAACACCTTCATGCTCATCATCGTGATGATCTGGATCCAGGCGGGCTTTGGCATGACCGTGCTTTCCGCCGCGATCAAGGCCATCCCCGACGAGATCATCGAGGCGGCCAAGGTCGACGGTGCGACGGGTCTGCGCCTGTTCGGTTACGTGACCGTGCCGAGCGTTCGCCCGGCAGTCATCGTGGTTCTGACCACCATCGCTATGGGCACGTTGAAAGCCTTTGACGTGGTCAAGACGATGACCGGCGGCAACTTCGGTACCTCGGTGATCGCGAACGAGTTCTACACCCAAAGCTTCGGCCGCAACGGGGAGAACATCGGAAACGCGTTGGCCGTGCTGCTGTTCCTGATCGTGATGCCGATCATCATCTACAACGTCCGCCAGCTGCGAATCTCGGAGGGGGAGCGATGAGTGCCGACGTGGGTCCCATCTTTGCCACCGAGCCGCGCAAGCTGACCCGGGCGGAGCAGCGGCAGATCGACGCGCGTAACCGGTTGGCGTCTCCTGCCGCCTCAGTGATCGCGATCGTGGTCGCCGTGCTGTGGACGTTGCCCACCGCCGGCCTGTTCATCACGTCCTTCCGTCAACCGCTCGACATCAGTCGCACCGGCTGGTGGACGGTCTTCGCCAATCCGGATCTGACCCTCGACAACTACGTCGAGGCGCTAGACACCAACAATCTGGCGATGTCCTTCGTGAACTCGATCGTCATCACGGTTCCGGCGGTGGTGATCCCGATCATCCTGGCGCTGCTGGCGGCCTACGCCTTCGCGTGGATCGATTTCAAGGGTCGCAGCATTCTGTTCGCCTTCGTGTTCGCTCTCCAGGTGGTGCCGATTCAGGTCACGCTGGTGCCGCTGCTTTCGCAGTACACGCAGTGGGGCCTGCAGAACACCCTGTGGACCTTGTGGTTGTCACACACGATCTTCGGTTTGCCGCTGGCGATCTTCCTTCTGCATAACTTCATGAAGGAGATTCCTCGTTCGCTGATCGAAGCAGCGCGAGTCGACGGGGCCGGCCACGTTCGGGTGTTCTTCCAGGTGTTGATGCCGCTGCTGGTTCCTGCGATCGCGTCGTTCGCGATCTTCCAGTTCCTGTGGGTGTGGAACGACCTGCTGGTCGCGCTGACCTTCGCGGCCCCCGAGGACGCTCCGGTGACGCGGGTGATCAACGAGATGGTGGGCAGCTTCGGCAGCAAGTGGTACCTGCTGTCGGCCGGTGCCTTCATTTCGATGGCGGTTCCGGTGATCGTGTTCCTCGCCTTGCAGCGCTACTTTGTCCGGGGCCTGTTGGCCGGTGGCGTCAAGGGCTGAGGTCCGAAAACGACAGGGCGTCCCGGAGTTCCGGGACGCCCTGCTCGTCGTCTGGGGAGCGAAAGCTCAGCGAGCCAGCGCGGTCTCGACCGGGTCGTCCTTGCTGCCCACGGCCAACAGGCTCCAGGCGCCGTCGGTGTAACGCAGCAGATTCCAGCAGCCCGTGCGCTGGGGGACCAGCTCGGCCGGGGTGTAGTCGGGGGCGAGATCCTCGAACAGGTAGCGGATCACGGCGTCGTGGGTGACTACGACGATCGGACCCGCCGGCGTGCCCTCGGCCAGCTCGGTGAGGGCGGCCTTGGCCCGGCTCACCAGCTCGGTCGTCGGTTCGACACCCGGGGCGGCGCTCGGACGGCCGTAGGTGGCTGCCACCTCGGCGGCCACGGCGCCATCGAACTCGCCATAGGAGCGGTCGATGAAGCGCCCATCGAGTTCGACATTGAGTCCGGCGGCCGTGGCGATGGCGTTCGCGGTCTGCTGGGCGCGGCGCAGCGGGCTGGAGACGATCCGGCTCGGCGCCAGTTTCACCAGCAGGTCGGCGAGATCGCGCGACTCGGCCAAGCCGACGAGGTCGAGCTCGGGGTCGAGATGGCCACGCAGCCGTCCCTGCACATTGAGCGGGGTGCGTCCGTGCTGGCACAGGTAGAAGTCGATCGAGGTCATTCTCGTCCCTTGGGTTGGTTACTCGCGCGTGCGCCTGACTCTACCCGGGCGGGCGCACTGTCGCGTTCGCCCCGAATCGCAGTGAACAGGCGGTTAGGCTGCCGGTCATGGCTGGTACTTCCGATCTGGACTTCCTGCGCAGCTACCAGGCGGCCTTCGCCGACAGCATCGCCGCGGTGGCGCCCGATGCGCCGGTGACCAGTTGCGGAGATTGGACCGTGCGCGACCTGGTCGAGCACCTGTCCGACGTTCACACCTGGGCGGCCCGGCGCGCGGGTGGTCCACGATCGCTGCTGCCGCCCAGTGATGACCTTGCCGCACGCTATCGAGCTGCAGCCACGATCGTTCACCAGACGCTCGCCCGGCTGGATCCCGATCAGACCTGCTGGACGCTGCTGGACGACGAGGTGTCGGCGGAGGTGCCGCGGGTGGGCACGCGCCGCTTCTGGCATCGGCGGCAGAAGCTGGAGACCTTGGTACACCTGTGGGATCTGCGCACGGCCGGTGGCCTCGACACCGAGGCGTCCGACGCCGAATGGCTCGACTGTCTCGATGAAGTTCTCCAGGTGATGCACCCGCGGCAACGTCGACTCGGGCGGGTGGGTCCGCCACCGGTCCGGCTGCAGCTGCGGCCGGACGGAGCCGCCGTCCGCGAACTCGCCGGTGCTGCTCAGGATGCACCGCTGGTGATCGTCGGCGGCAGCGCCAAGCAGTTGGCGCTCCTGGTCTGGGGACGCGCGGACGCCGCCGGCCTCGACCGCGAGGGTTCGGTGGAGCAGGTCGCCGCGGCGCTGGACAACGTCGTGCCGTGAGCGCGGTCGCGGTGCCGGCCGCCCCGCAGGTCAGATGCCGAGTTCGCGGATGAGCTTGGCGACGTGGCCGGTCGCGCGCACGTTGTACTGCGGATCGGCGATCACGCCGGTACCTTCGGCGTCCACGTCGATCACGAAGGTCGAGCGGATCACGCCCTCCACCTGCTTGCCGTAGAGGTTCTTCGTGCCGTAGGCGCCGTAGGCATTGAGAACCTCGCGCTCGGGGTCGGCCAGGAGCGGGAAGGTGAGCTGCTCCTTGTCGCGGAAGCGCGCGAGCTTGCTGGTCTGATCGGGGGAGACGCCGACGACCTGGTAGCCGGCATCGGCGAACTGGCCCACGGCCTCGTTGAAGTCCTTCGCTTCGATGGTGCAGCCGGGAGTCATCGCTGCGGGGAAGAAGTACAAGATCACCTTTTCGCCGGCGAAGTCGTTCAGCGAAATCTGCTTCTCGTCGGTGTTGGGGAGGGTGAACTCTGGGGCGCGGTCCCCGGTCTCCAGTCGTGCCATGCGGCCACGATAGGGCATCGGAACCAGCCACGCCCGGCGTTGGCCGCTTCACGGGCATAGGCTTGAGGCCACCACTTCGGACAGGAGGCGCCATGGCGGACCAGACGCCGGTTGCGGACACCCGCTCCCGGGCCGAGATCGAGGCGGATCTCGCAGCGGCACGCGAACGCCTCGCCAACAACCTGGCTGACTTGATCGGCGAGGTGCATCCGAAGGCCGTGGCTCGTCACACCGTCGAGGGCGCCCGGGATTTCGTTGATGGCGGCTTCCAGCAGCTCAAGGATCAGTTCGTGGACGAGCGCGGCATCCGGGTGCGTCGGGTGGCGGTGGCGGCCGCGGCGGTTGCCGGTGCCGCAACCTTCGTCCTCATCGTTCGGTCGATCGTCCGCGGGCGGTGAGGGCAGCGCCTGCCCCACGGTCTCGGCGCTGGCGGTTGCTGGCGGCGGCCCTGACGGTGGCCAGCGTCGCGGCCGGTTGCAGCCCGGTGCCGCAGCCCGAACCGAGCCCGACGATCTCCGCGACCAGTGAACGCGGGCCGGTCGTCCTGGCCGTGCCTGACAGCAGCGCCGCGACCTGGACGAAACTGGCTGAGCGCTGGAACGCGTCGCATCGCAACGAGCCGATCACCGTGCGCGCGCTGCCGGATGATGCGGCGGCTCGGCACAACGAACTCGCCGACGCCGGACGGGCTGGCAGTGGTGAGTTCACCGTGATGGCTGTGGATCCAACCTGGATTCCAGAGTTCGCCGCCGACCAGTGGCTCGCCAAGCTCCCATCCGGTTCCTTTCCCACTGACGGTCTGCAGCAGACCGCCGTGTCGCTGAGCACGGTCGACGGCCAGCTGTACGGCTACCCGGTGACCGCCGACGCCGGGGTGCTCTACTACCGCAAGGACCTGCTGGCCGCGGCGAAGGTCGCGGTGCCGAAGACCTGGGCCGAACTGAGCCGCGCCTGCTCTCAGATTGAGGCACAGTTCCACGGTGAACTGAGCTGCTACGGCGTGGGGCTCGGCACGTCGGAGTCGTTGACGGTGGCGACGGCTGAAGCTGTGGATTCCGCCGGCGGCCAACTGATGGCCACGGCCAGCAAGCCGGGCTTCGACAGCGCTCAAGCGGCGCGCGGTGTCGGGGCTCTGGCCGACGCCGTGCAGGACGGGACGATCCCGTCCGCGGCACTGAACTGGAGCGACAGCGATGCCGCCCAGGCATTTCTCGATGGCCGGACGATCTTCCTGCGAGGGTGGCCGACGGTGTGGGGCCGGGCGCAGTCCACCGACGGTACCTCCCGGGTGTACGGACGAGTCGCCGTGGCGCCGCTGGTCGGTGTCGCCGGCACCGGTGTCTCGGCATTCGGGGGAATGACGTTGTCGATTTCGTCGCACGCTCGCAATCAGGCCACAGCCGATGACGTGGTGCGGTGGCTGGCCGGCGACGAGGCCCAGCGCCTGCTCGTCAGCGAAGGCTCGGCCGGTCCTGCGCTGACGACGGTGAGCTCGGACGAGGCGTTGACCAAGCAGTACCCCTGGCTGGGAGTCGTCACCGCGGCCGTGAAGGGCTCGCGACCGCTTCCGGTGACCGTCCACTACACCGATTTCAGCACGGCCGTTCAGAGCGCCATCGCGCCGGTGCTTGCGGGCAAGGTCGAGGTGAGCAAAGCGCTCGCCGATCTGCAGAACCGACTGAGCGAGCTGCTGAAGTAGCCGGGCTGCTTCAGCGAGGAAAAGCACCAGGAAACGGCGAAACCCCGCCAGGGTGACCCGGCGGGGTTTCCGCTGTGCGCCGCCAGGGACTCGAACCCCGAACCCGCTAGTTAAGAGCCAGCTGCTCTGCCAGTTGAGCTAGCGGCGCGCGGCTCCAGACTTTACCCCACAACAGGTCCGAGTGTGAAATCGGCCGGGACAGGGCGGGGCTTACCTAGTCAGGGGGCGATTGTCAGTCGGTGCTGGCAGCATGGGCGACCTGAGGAGGAGCCCCTGATGGAGCACAACCGTCGCAGCTTCCGCGGCCTGCTGGTAAACACCCTGATCGCCAACGTGACCACGAGTTTCCTGTGGTTCGCGTTGATCTTTTGGCTGTACCTGGAGACGAAGTCGGTGCTGGCGAACTCGCTGCTGGGTGGCACCTACCTGTTGCTGGTCGCGGTGATGGGCGTGCCGTTCGGTACCTGGATCGACCGGACCCACAAGAAGCGAGTGATGGTGATCGCGGCGGTCATCACCGCGGTGGCGTTCAGTGGCGCGCTGGTGTTCTTCCTGCTCGTGCCGCAATCGGCGATCCTGACCATCGGCAGTGCCGCGTTCTGGGTCTTCACCGTCTTGGTCTTGCTCGGCGCTGTCGTCGAGAGCGCCCGCGGCATCACCTTGTCCACCTGCGTGACCTTGCTCGTTCCCGAGGCTGATCGCGCCAAGAGCAACGGCATGGTGGGCATGGTGAACGGTCTCGGTTTCGCGATCACCTCGGTCTTCTCCGGGCTCTCGGTCGGCCTGCTGGGCATTCTGCCGACCCTGGTCATCGCGGTGGCCCTGACCGCGGCCACCCTGCTGCATCTGCTCACCGTGTCGATTCCGGAACCGGAGATCCTGCACAGTGACGATCTTCCCAAGGCCGTCGACTTCGGCGGGGCCTTCCGTGCCGTCGTGGCGGTTCCCGGATTGGTCGGGCTGGTGCTGTTCTCGACCCTGAACAACCTGTTGGGCGGCGCGTTCATGGCGCTGATGGATCCCTACGGCCTGACCTTGGTCTCGGTCGAGACCTGGGGGGTGCTGTGGGGCGTCCTCAGTTTCGGCTTCATGATCGGCTCGCTGTGGGTGGCTCGCCGCGGCCTCGGCGCCAAGCCGTTGCGGGCGCTGCTGCTGGCCAATGTGGCGATGTGGTCGATCGCTGCGGTGTTCACCATCCGCGAGAATCTGTGGCTGCTGGTCGTCGGGATCCTGGCGTACATGGCGCTGGTTCCCGTCGCTGAGGCCGCCGAGCAGACCGTCTTGCAGAAGGTCGTGCCGTACGAGAAGCAGGGCCGCGTGTTCGGCCTAGCGCAGGCCGTCGAGATGGCGTCGGCACCGTTGAGCACGTTCGTAATCGGGCCGGTGGCCGAGTTTTGGATCATCCCGTTCATGAACACGCCGCAGGGCCAGGCCCAGTTCGGCTGGCTGCTCGGCCCAGGTCAGGCGCGCGGTATGGCGCTGGTCTTCTTCCTCGCCGGACTGTTCGGCCTCGTGTTGACCTTGGCGGCCTTCGCAACCCGCTCCTATCGCTGGCTGAGCGAGCGTTATGCCCGTCCGGAACCGGCGGCGCTCGCCGGGGGATAGGTTGGTGGCGCGGCGCCTGCCGCACGAACCTTCGGAGGTCAGCTGCCGCGATGAGCACTCCCTACAATCCGGTCACCAAAGATGGTGAGGCCTCCAGCGAACTAGAACGCAGCTTGCGGCGGTCGCGGCGACTGAACGTCGTCCTGGCCGCGGTAGCGTTCTTCCTGCTCGTCGTGGTGATCAGCCAGCAGATCGGACGTCCGAGCGTGCAGGTCGCAGAAGAGTCCGTGAAGCCGACGGCGA
This sequence comes from Propionicimonas sp., assembly GCA_036788135.1. Lineage (GTDB taxonomy): Bacteria > Actinomycetota > Actinomycetes > Propionibacteriales > Propionibacteriaceae > Propionicimonas. The sequence goes on along the minus strand of DAIQNZ010000001.1, from coordinate 52,212 downwards.
GCGCGAGCGGCGGCACTCTGGCCGCGAAGGTGGCCCGCAATCAGGCCAATGACCCGATGGCGTGGGGAGATCCGAACGCCCCTGTGCTGATGGTGCAATGGACGGACTTCCGTTGCCCCTTCTGCGCCGCGTTCTCGAAGGAGACCCTGCCCACCCTCTTCGCGCAGTACATCCAGACCGGCAAGGTGCGCTTCGAGGTGCACGACGCCGCCCTGTTCGGCGACCAGTCGGTTGATGCCGCGGTTGCGGCGCGGGCGGCCGGCGCCCAAGGCAAGTACCACGAGTACATGACCGCGGTGTACGCCGCGGCACCGGCCGGCGGCCATCCCGATCTGCCCAAAGACAAGCTGGTCGCGTTCGCGAAGCAGGCCGGCGTCCCTGACGTCGCCACGTTCACCGCAGCGCTGAACGATGCCGCCCTGCGCAAGCAGGTCACCGATGCGACCTCCGCCGCTCAACAGCTGGGGGTCAACAGCGTTCCCTTCTTCGTCATCGGCGACAAGGTCGTCAGCGGCGCCCAGCCCTTGGCCAACTTCCAGGCGGCCATCGACGCGGCGCTGACCGGAAAGTAGCGATGTCGGTCGGTCTGGCCGGCGCCTTCCTCGGCGGGCTGCTCACCCTGCTCAGCCCGTGCTCGGTGCTGCTGCTGCCGGCGTTCTTCAGCTACGCCTTCACCAGCCTCGGAATGCTGGTCGCCCGAACCGGGGTGTTCTACCTCGGTCTCATCACCACACTGGTTCCTCTCGGCATGCTCGCCGGCACAGTCGGTGCCCTGATCACGGCGCATCGCGGCCTGCTGATCGTGGCCGCGAGCGTGCTGATCATCGTTTTGGGGCTGCTCCAGCTCCTCGGCGTCCCGCTGCCCGGCATCGGGCGGCTCGACGGCCGTTCAGGATCATCGGCGGTCAGCGTGTACCTGCTGGGCACCGTCTACGGCATGGGGACGGTGTGCGCCGGCCCGATTCTCGGCGCGGTCTTCACCCTGGCCGCCGTCAGCGGGAGCGCCCTGTACGGCGGCATCACGCTGCTGGTCTTCGCTGCCGGCATGGTGCTGCCCTTGCTGGTGCTGGCGCTGCTGTGGGAACGCCTTCCCGGCCTGCGCGGTCTGCTTCGTCCGCGCGAGTTGGTGATCGGGCGGTGGCGCAACGCCTGGACGTCGGTGATCGCCGGAGCAGTGACGATCGCCTTGGGCGTGCTGCTGATTCTCACCAACGGCACCTTGGCACTGCCATCGGTGTTGTCGGCCGATCAGCAGCTGGGGCTGGAGACCGACGTGCTGTCGGTCACCGCTGCGGTTCCTGATGTGCTGGTGGTGGCCTTCGTGGCGATCGCGCTGATCGGCACGGCAGTCTGGCGTCGGCGGGTTGCCCAGAAGGCGGCGTCCGGCGAGGAGCCGGCCCGACCCTAACCCCGTCCGTACTTGCGGATGTGTGCGATGCGCTGACGGCGCAGTTCGTCCAGCTCCGGATTCGGCAGCGGAGCGAGCTCGTGGCCGAGCGCGAGTTCCAGCAGGTAGTCGGCGAACTCGGGGTTGCGGGCGAGTGCCGGGCCGTGCGGGTAGCTGCCGATCACGGTGCCCTGGACGGCGCCGTCGATGCCGTCATTGGCATTGCCGATGCCGATCTCAACTCGGGCCAGCGGCTGAGCCTTTGCCCCCAAGGTGGTGAAGCCGCCGTGGTTCTCGAAACCGGTGATCAGGCTCTCGGTGCCGTCCGGCTTGGTCCAATGCGTGAGAATCTCGCCCACTGCTCGGACGTCGCCGCGGCGGGTGTCGACGTCGAGCAGGCCGAGGCCCTCGATGACCTCGTCGTGATCGCCGACGGTGAAGGTGTTGCCGACGATCTGCAGCCCGGCGCACACTGCGAACAGCACCGCACCTCGGTCGACGGCGTCGAAGATCCGGCCGTCCGCCTTGAGGCCCTTGACCGCAGAGACCTGGGCCGCGTCCTCGCCGCCGCCGAGCAGGTAGACCGAGCCGGTGGACGGCAACTGGTCGCCAGGCTCGACGATGGTCAGGCTGGCCTCGATGCCGCGCCATTGCAGGCGCTTGAGCAGCACCATGGCGTTGCCGCGGTCACCGTAGATGCCCAGCAGCGACTGGTAGACCAGAACGATCTCGACCGGCTTCATCGCAGACCCGCCATCTTCAGCAGTGCTTGGAACGGGGTGTAGGTGGCGATCACGTCCACCGCGGCGGCGCCGCTGCCGGCGATCGCTCGTTCGAGGGCGTGCTCGATGGTGTGCTCCACCTCGGCGTAGTTCAGCCGGACGGCCAAGTCGTGCGCTCGTGGACCGGTGCAGATCACCCGGCGGCCGGCGAGCTGTTCGTAGTCGACATCCCACAGCCAGGAGACGTCCTTGCCGTCGGCGGCCACCGAGTCGATGGCCAGCACCACCGGGTCGGACTGCGCCAGCGGCAGCGCTTCGGCCCACCCGGCCGGGTTCTTGGCCAGCAGCAGGCGGGCGTCGGTCTGACCGAATCTGGCGGTGGCGAAGCGCCCGGCCGGCGAGGTGACGGTGTGCATGCCGGCCAGGGCGTCCTCGACGCCGACGCCGAACTCGACGGCGGCAGCCAAGGCGCAGGCCGCATTGGAGATGTTGAAGGAGCCGGGCACTTGCAGGTCGGGCGTGACCCGCTCACCGTCCGGCAGGACGATCTCACGTCCGTCCACGCGGTAGGACGCGTCGGGCTGGGTCAGTTCGCAGCCGGGGCAATCCCACCGGTCGCGGCCACTGGCCGGCACCCGCACCAGCAGCTCGCCGCAGGCCGGGCAGAGCGCGCCGTCGGCGTGCCAGACCGTGTCGGTCTCGACCCAGATCACGCGGGCCGCCGTTCCGGCCGACCAAGTGACCAGCGGGTCGCACGCGTTGGCCACGATCACCGGGCCGTTTTCGCCGGCCTTCGCCAGCGCTTCGCGCCAGGCGCGGCCCAGGGCCTTGATCTCGTGGTGCCGATCGAGCTGGTCGCGGCTGAAGTTGAGCAGCACCAGGATCTCCGGACGAGCAGCCTCGATCATGTCCGAGACCACGCGTTCGTCGGTCTCCAGGACGGCGATGTCCGCGTGGCGCGCTTGTGAGAGCGCGGACGCGATGCCGTAGTGCAGATTCGCGCCGTCGGCGTTGGTGACCAGGCGGGCAGCGTTCGCTCCGAGGCCGGTGCGCACGGCAGCGGCGAGCAGGTGCGTGGTGGTGGTCTTTCCGTTCGTCCCCGACACCGACAGCACGCGCCGTCCGCGCAGCAGGAGCGCGAAAGCGTCTGGCACCAGCCGGGTGAGGATCTGCCCGCGGACGGAGGCGCCGGAGCCCTTGCCCGCTGCGCGCGAGGCGAAGGCGGCGAGGTTTCCGGCGGTGATCGCGGTGGTGAGCCGGAGTCGGTCGGTCACCGGCAGGTGGGCGGGGGTCGCCGTGGTGGCCAGTCCGGACATGGCTCCATTGTGCCTTGTCTGTGAGGCTGTCCCGAATCCGCTCGGCCACAGCGCGGCTGCGGCGGCGCTTCTACACTGCTGTGACGCATTCCCGGCTGCCAGGGCGGCAGCCGAGTCCGGGACGGGTGGAACTCATGTCGCACGCTGAGCTCGTCGCCATCATCGGCGCCGGACGCCTGGGCACGGCGATGGCTGCAGCACTACGCAGCGCGGGCGTCGCTGTGCAGGGCCCGCTCGGGCGTGGCCAAGCCCCCGAGGGTGCGGACGTGGTGTTGCTGTGTGTCCCCGATGCCGCCATCGCCGAGGTCGCCGATTCCATCGCTGTCGGGCCGCTGGTGGGCCATTGTTCCGGTGCGACCACCTTGGAGCCTTTGGCCGGGCATCGGGCCTTTTCACTGCATCCCTTGCTGACCGTCCCGGCTGACGTTGTGACCGACTTTCGCGGTGTGCCGTGCGCGGTCGCCGGCGACGAGGTCGCCGTCCGGCTGGCCACGACGCTCGGCATGAAGCCGCTGGCGGTGGCCGACGCCGACCGGGCGGCCTATCACGCGGCGGCGAGCATGGCGTCCAACTTCTTGGTCACCTTGGAGGTCGCGGCCGAGCGGGTGGCGGCCACGGCCGGCCTCAGCCGCGAAGACTTGCTGCCTTTGGTGCAGGCCACCGTCGACAATTGGGCGGCGCTGGGTGCTGCTGCTCTCACCGGGCCGATCGCCCGCGGCGACCATGAGACGGTCGCCCGGCATCGGGAGACGCTCGCCGAGCGCGCCCCGGACCTTCTTGATCTCTACGACACGCTGGCGGAGGCGACGCGACGATGAAGATTCTGCGTGAGGTGGCCGCCGTGCGCGCGGCCGTTTCCGGCGGCGGACGGGTGGGCCTGGTGCCCACCATGGGCGCCTTTCACGAAGGTCATCTGTCGCTGATCCGGGCCGCCCGGGCCACCTGCGACGTGGTGGTGGTCTGGCTGTTCGTCAACCCCACCCAGTTCAACGACGCCTCCGATCTGGCCGGCTACCCGCGCGACGAGGTCCGCGACGCCGAACTCGCCGAGGCCGCGGGGGCCGACATTCTGTTCGCGCCCAGCGTCGAAGAGGTCTACCCGCACGGCTTCGCCACCAGCATCCACGTTGGTGGCCCTGCCGAGGGCTACGAGGGGGCGCATCGGCCTGGCCACTTCGACGGCGTGGCCACGGTGGTCTCCAAGATGATTTCGATGGTCGGCCCACAGGTCGCCTTCTTCGGTGCCAAGGACGCCCAGCAGGTGGCGGTGGTGCGGCGGATGGTCGCCGACTTGAATCTGCCGGTGCAGCTCGAGGTGCTGCCGATCGTCCGAGAGTCGGACGGGTTGGCGATGAGCAGCCGCAACGTCCGGCTGAACGCGGACGAGCGCAGCCAGGCCGTGGCCCTGTCGCGGGGGTTGGCGGCCGCCGCTGCGGCGGTGTCGGCGGGGGAGCGCTCCGCGGTGGTGCTCACGCGGGCCGTGGAAGCCGAGCTCGCGGCGTCCGGGATCACGGCGGAGTACGTCGACGTCGTCGAAGCGGACACCTTCAATCCGGTATCGATCGTGACCGGGAGGGCGTTGATCATCGTGGCGGCCTGGGTCGGTGCGACCCGGCTGATCGACAATCGCGAGATCGTCGTGGACGACCGATTCGGGGAGGCGTGCTGATGAGTGCGGGACAGCGAGGCGTCCAGCGCCGACAGGTGAGCGTCGACAGCTTGGCTGCCCTCAAGGCGGACGGCGAGCCGATCGTGATGGTGACGGCCTACGACTATCCGAGCGCGCAGATCGCTGAGGAAGCCGGCGTCGATCTGGTGCTGGTCGGCGACTCGGCGGGCAATGTCGTGCTCGGGCATGACTCGACCGTGCAGGTGAGCGTCGAGGAGATGCTGATGCTCTCCCGTGCGGTGCGTCGTGGCCTGCGAACCCCGATGCTGGTGGTCGACCTGCCGTTCGGCTCCTATGAGGCCAGCGACCAGGACGCGGTGCGGACCGCCCAGCGGTTCGTGAAGGAGGCCGGCGCCGACGCGGTGAAGTTGGAGCGCGGTGGCACTTCGGTGCAGCGCGCGCAGGCGATCATCGACGCCGGCATTCCGGTGATGGGTCACATCGGGCTCACTCCGCAGACCGCGACCAGCCTGGGCGGACTGAAAGTCCAAGGGCGCACCGTCGAGCAGGCCCTGCGCCTGGTCCGTGACGCCGAAGCACTCGAAGCGGTCGGCTGCTTCGCGATCGTTCTTGAGGCCGTTCCTGCCGCCGTCGCCGCGCTGATCGCCCAGCGTCTGGGTTGCGTGACGATCGGCATCGGAGCCGGATCTCAGACCGATGGCCAGGTGCTGGTGTGGCATGACCTTCTCGGCATCACCAGTGGGCATGTGGCCAAGTTCGTTCGTCAGTTCGCTGACGTCCGTGCGGCCTCGCTGCAGGGTGTCGAGGCCTACGTCGAGGCGGTCCGTGACGGGGAGTTCCCCGCCGTCGAGCACACCTACGCGATCAGTCCCGACGAGCTGGACGCTCTGAACGCGGCGCTGGCCGAGCGCTGAGCCCAGCCTTTCCGACGTCCGCTGACAAGCGGACGTGGTGATCCCCTCCCTGACAAGGAGGGGGCTTTGCGTCCGCCGTTTCCCGGACGCCTTGAGCTCCGCCGCGGGCTTCACTTGCGCACCTCTACCCACTTCTGATGCCCCCGGATCGCACTCTCCAACGCTCCTACGCTGCTACGCTCATACGAGCTTTAGTGCATCGGCAGGAGAATCATGGGAACAGTTGAGCAAGCCTCGCTGGCGGAGGCGAAAGAAACCATCGGCTTCGGCGGTCTGGGGGCACGCCTCAACTGGCTGCGTGCCGGGGTGCTGGGGGCCAACGACGGCTTCGTCTCCGGCGCCGGCATCTGCATCGGCGTCGCGGCGGCTGATCCCACCAACACGACGGCGATCCTGACCGCGGGGGTCGCCGGCTTGCTCGCCGGAGCGTCAGCGATGGCGATGGGCGAGTACGTGTCGGTCTCGAGCCAGCGCGACACTGAGGTGGCGCTGATCGCCAAGGAGCGCCGCGACCTCGAGGCGACGCCCAGCGAAGAGTTCGACGAGCTGGTCGCGGTCTACCGCGGCCAGGGTCTGTCGGATTCGACGGCCCGCCTCGTGGTGCAGGAGCTCACCGCGCACGACCCGCTGGCCGCTCACCTGCGCGCCGAATACGGCATTCATCAAGACGAGCTGATCAACCCTTGGCATGCGGCGGCCGCTTCGGCGATCGCTTTCACGTCCGGCTTCCTGTTCCCGCTGCTGATGATGGTGTTGGTGCCGGCGGGCATTCGCATTCCGGCGACCATCGCCATCTCGGTGCTGGGCCTGTTCGCGACCGGCTGGTTCAGCGGCCACATCAGTGAGGCGGCCAAGCATCACCCGATCATTCGCAATGTGATCGGTGGCAGTTTGGCGATGGCGTTGACCTGGGGGATCGGCCACCTGTTCGGCGTCGTCGCCGGCTGAGGTCAGCGATGCCCGCCGCGCAGGCGCAGGTCTGCGTGGTGGTCGACGACCTGGGCGACCAGCTCGATCAGGTGCGGATCTTCGAGGGCGTAGAGCTGATGGCGCCCCTCTGAGCGTGAGGTGATCAAGCGGGCGGCGCGCATCCGGCGCAGGTGGTGGCTCGCGGTGGCCAGCGGCTCGCCGATGGCCTCGGCCAGACCGGTGACGTCACGTTCGCCTTCGCTGAGCACCCACAGCAGTTTGATCCGAATCGGGGAGCCCATCATGGCCAGCGTCTCGGCTGCGTCATCGAAATCGGACGCCACCACGCGCTCATGATCGATGCTGTCGCCTCCGGGTGCCACCCGATGATCCTAGCCCGCGGAAGCGCCGTGCCCTGGAAGCGACGAGACGCGCCATTGCGCCTCGCCGCCGTCTGCGTCCCCTGGGACTACTTCGAGCTGGGCTCGAAGGACACGTGCACGTGGTTCATGTGGTTCTGGGTGTCGCTGCCGCGATCCTCCATCGCCTTCCACTTACCGCTGGCCATCGTATAGATGCGTTGACGCCAAATGACATAGGTCACGTGAAGTCTCTTGCCGTTTTCGATCACGTAAGCGGCCAGAGAGTCACCGAGGGCCTTGTTCGTCTTGTAGTTCGGAATCATGAAGTCCACTGCGCGGCCATTGGGGTGGTCGGAGGAATAGTTGCTCGACGCCCGCCAGCCGTAGATCGTGGTGATCTTCGGGAACAGCGGACGGATCTCGATCACGGCGGCCTTGCCGTAGACCTCGAGTTTGTCGAGGCTGGACGAGCCGAGGCTGACGGTGACCTTCGCGCTGGGCGCCCAGGCGACCGCGCCGTTCCAGATGACCGCGGTGTAGGAACCGGACTTGGCGCCCGTGCCGCGCAGTTGGGTGCCGGCAGCGACGCTGCCGACCGCGGCGCCGTCGGCGGCGGCCTTGTCGAGCAGCGAGATCGCGGCGGTGGTGAACACGGTGGTGGCGCGCAGCGGCAGCACGTACTTGGCGTCCGTGCCGTCGACGGCCTTCAGGTAGCCGGTGATCACCCAGCCGACCATGCCGTTGTAGACGACCTGGGTGTACGAGCCGGAGCTGACGCCCGAGCCGCCGACCGTTGAACCGGTGGCGATGGTGACCTGATTGGTCGCCGACACCGATGCGGTCGCTCGCAGAGCCAGTGAGGCCGTCGTGGTGTAGCTGGCGACGACGTCTGGCAGGACGACGGTGGTGGCGCTCAGCCGACGGGTCGATGCCCAGCCGGAGAGCTTGCCGACGGTGACCTTGGTGTAGATGCCGGAGACCTCCCCGTTCACCGACATCACGGTGCCCTTGGGGGCGAGCTTCAGTTCGGTCGCAGTGACCTTCGCCTTGTTGCGGATCGGCACCTGCATGATCGAGGTCTTCTTGCCGGCTGGCCCGAGGATCATGACCGAAGCAGCCTTGGCGTCCCTCTTGACGTAGCGCGTCGAGACGTAGGCGGTCTTGGCGTTGTATTTGATCGGCAGCCAGCCGCCGGAGGCTTTGCCCGCGGCGAGGACGTGCTTGCCGGCGGTGATCTTGCCCACGATGGTGCTGCTGGTGCTCTTGCCGGCGCGCACGCTGACCGCGGACTTCACCGTGTACGTGGTGGTCGTCGCCGCGCCCGCTTGGGGGGCGGAGACCAGCGAGAAGGTGGCGACCGAGGCGGTCAGGACAAGCCAGGCGAGGGCAGTCCGAATGCTCGTGGAGGCGCGCATAGGGGGATGCTGCTTCTTTCTGGCCCGGGAAGAAGGCCGGGATGGGGGGTAGGGGAGGCAGGGGCCGGGTCTTCCCCGTGGCTCGCGCCACACCCGTCCTGGTCTGCCTCGACCTGGCTTGAGCGTAAACCGGAGGGGTTGGCTGAGGGGAGCCGGATTGATGAAATCCCCGCTGGTGCGAGCGGGCGTCGTGGGGAAATAACAACCGTGTGATTTCGGTGCGACGGCGGTCTGTAGGCTGACGCTATGGCGATCACGGTGAGTGAGGAACGGTTCGAGGAGCTGGTCGATACGGCCCTCGCGGGGGTTCCGGAGAACCTGCTGGAGCAGATCGACAATCTCGTGATCCTGGTGCAGGACGAGCCCGAACCCGAGCTGGGTGACCTGCTCGGCTACTACGACGGAATCCCCTTGTCAGAGCGCGGTTCGCAGTATGCGGGCGCGCTGCCGGATCGGATCTTGATCTTCCGTGGACCGCTGTGCCGGATGGTCGGCTCCGAGGACGAGTTGGCTGACGAGGTGCGGATCACGGTCTGGCACGAGTTGGCGCACTACTTCGGCATCGACGACGACGATCTGGACGAGTGGGGCTACGCCTGATCGACGGCCCGTGGTTGATTGGCTGCCCTAGTGGGGCGGCAAAATGACCTCCAGTGACGGTTGAGAGCTGACGCCCTAATCGTCCTGGTGTTGATGTTCGCCAGACAGCACCCACAGTTGCGTCGGACTGCTAACCCAGGTGTCGCAGGTGCCCAGCGAATCGTCCGGAACCCAGCCGGCCTTGAGGTCGGACGGCGGTAGCGGCGTGGCGTCCACCAGTTCGGCCAGGTGGGCGCGCCGCGCCGGATCGGGGACCAGGACGGCGTCGGTGCGCAGCGTGCCCGCCAGAGTGTTGGCCTCAAGAGTCTGGAAGACCTCGTCGCGTATGCCGGCGGCGACCACGACCAACGGACGTTGCGCCCGGCTGGCCTTGGCTGCCGCAGGGAGCAACTCGCGGGTCGAGCCGACCTCGCCGTCGACGATGACGATCAGCGGGTTCGGCAGCACGGCCAGCCCCGAAGGATGATCGGACGCGAACGCGCCCGAGCCGTGACCGTGCGGCAGCGACGGCGCACCGGCGAGGCGCTGACGAAGCCGGTGGAGTTCGTCCGCGTCCAGGGATGGTTTGGCGGTGAGCTGCTGCGGCTGGACGTAGGCCGGCGCCGGGGCGTCCGTGGGCAGACCGGGGATCGTCCGCGCCGGGGGAGCGGCCATCGCCTCAGCCCGTCGCTGGTTCGCCACCCGGTCGGACAGCCAGCCATAGGCGACCACGGCCGTGCCGAACACGACCACCACGGCGACGCCTACCCAGTCCATACCCCCAGTGTGCATGGCGACCCCGCCCATGGGTACGCTGTGGGGGCGTCGCCGGAGCCCAGGCAGCGAAGCGTCGAGGCTCGGGGATGGCGGCGGGCCTATAGCTCAATTGGCAGAGCAGCGGACTTTTAATCCGCGGGTTCTGGGTTCGAGTCCCAGTGGGCCCACTTGCGAGTTTGACCCTGCGGACTCGCCGGGCCGCCGGAGTCGTTCGTGCTAGATGCGTGTTGCCCACGATAGTGGGGCCGAAGCGGGAATCGCCGGCGAGGTCTACTGATGCCAGTACTTGCCCAGCCAGGACTCAGCTCCCCGAGAGTCGGTCGACAGCCAGTCATCCAACATCCAGACCGAATATATCAAGGAGGGCGACGCCTGCGCATAGTTCTCAGAAAGGAACTTCTTAAGTGCAGCGACGAGGGATTTGCCGCCTTCTGCCGTCGAGAATTCCAGAGACCGGAATGATCTCACGTAGACCTCATCGGGGTCAATTAGGCGTTCTGGCGACCGAGCGACCCCATAGAACTGAGGCTTCCCGCCTGTGTAGGTTGCGCGAGAATACCCGGTGATGATCACGTCATCAGGTTCGACGCGAGGGCGCTCTCGTCGCCATTTCGTCTCGCGCTCATTGAGTGGTCGCATCTCCTCGTGCAACTCGCGGGCGAGCGCGCGTTTAACGAGATCAGTGAGGTTGTCGCCCTTTTTCAACAGGTCAGCATGATCGAAACTCCCGGAAGCTGACGCTGCCCAATTCTCGGGAAACACTTTGTTGTACCGGCTGTGCAGTTGAATCTTGACCTCACCGGGTTCCACGAGAAGGAGGTCACCCCCGAGGTGATTCGACAGTCGGCTGGTGTGCAGTTCTCGGATGCGGCCACAGTGCAGCCCGACGTCGGCAAAGGTCAGCACCGGCCGATCTCCTCGTTCAGTCTGCTCGTTGATTTGCTCGAGCGCGAGGTTGTTCGTGACGATGTACGCGTTGTAGTCAGTTGTTTGGACCGTGACCTTCCGCGAGTCGGGCAGCAGATCGCTTGCGAGCCGGATCTTGAGCTCCGATCGGTTGTAGCGGCGTCCGCCCCACTGCTTCCAGATCTCGTACGCTGGGTCTCCCGGAACCCACTGGCTATCGATGCCTTCGGCGATGTCGACGTCCACCCGACGATTATGGCGGAGTTGCGCATTGAGCTGCATTTGTGTGATCACATGGTGCCATGATGCGCCGCCGCCGATGGTCGAGTTATTCTCTCCGAGAGCGAGCCATCTTAGGAGTTTCGGTTCGCCGACCACCCGCCAGTTTTGATAATCTCCCTCATAGCTTGTCGCCAGGCGGGAAGGGCTTTCGGGCATCAACTTAAGTCTGTCTGAGTGCCTCGCCTTCTTCAACCATTCACGAAGGCTCTGGAGTACTGAGGCGGCGGCCAGCGCTGCGGTGACGATGCCGATCGTGGGATCGTCGAACTTCAATGTAAGTAGCGTGAAAATAGTGGAAATCACTAGGACAATGGACCAGCCCTTGAACTCGGGTTCAACATGGAAGAACCACGAGGTGCGTGCGATAAAATCGACTAGTGCGAGGTTGTTCTTGCCGTTCTTCCGCACGCCGGAGAGTCTCTTGCCAAGTACTATTTGTTTCCCATCTGGGTGGCGGCGCTGTTTTGGGCTCACGATGTGATGGTATCCGGCGCAAGGTACTTCGGCGCACGTGTCCGCGGCCATCACCTTTCGCCGGTCAGCCCATCCGCTGGGCGCTTCCAGCTTCTAGGCGCGATGCCGGCAATCGCTTCGCCTAAGGTCATTGTGACCAGGCTGCAGTGGTGGGACACACCGTGAGGTTGTTCCTGATGGGCTAGCTGCTACGGGTTTCCCCAGCGACCCGCAGCGCCCCGACTACCGGACGCGTCACCACGACCGGCACCACACCGAACTCTTCGCGGACGCGCTGCTCGACCTGCTGGGCGAGGGTGGAGTGCGCGGCGAGAACTGAACCTGCGAGGACAACCGACTGGGGCCGAACGTCTCTGGCCGCCGCGTGGGCGGTGTTGAGCAAGCCATCGACGGCCTTGGTGACAATGGCTTGGGCTACCACATCCCCGGCTTCGGCCGCGTCGACTACCAACGGGGCGAGGCGTCCGTAGGCCGCTGGCTGTAGGGCGTAGGCGCCGGCGACCAGGGCTCGGCGGGGGTCGTCCGTGGTCGACGAAGGGTCGGCGACCCGGTCGAAGACGGGCTGAGTGAGCGCCGTCGCAGGCCCGCGACGGTCGAGATCTGCGGCGACCGCCTGCAGAGCCCGCGTACCGAGCCACACGGCTGAGCCGATGTCGCCGAGGAGCCAACCCATGCCGTCGGCGCGCGAGACGCAGGCACCATCGGTGAACAGGGCTGCTCCGGCGCCGGTTCCGCTGAGCAGCAGCAGGCCGTCAGGCTCGGCGCCGGCGCGGAAAGCGATGGTGAGATCGGTCTCCACGATCGGGGTTCCGCTCCAACCGGCGGCGCACCAGGCGGCGTTGGCTGCTGCTGTCACCACGTCCATCGCGGCGTCGCTGCCGGCCACGCCGATGCAGCCGGCCGACGGCCACACGCCGCGGCGGGCGAGTTCGGTAAAGCAGTCGGTGAGCACGCGTTCGAGGGAGTCGGATGACGAGCGCAGGTTCGCCCCAGGGCCGTTCACCTCGATGGACGCACCGTCGGGCGCGACGGCCACCGCAATGGTGGACGTGCCGCCAACATCCACGCCGACAACGGTCATCGCCGGTTCTCCTTCGATATCACCCAGCTAGTGTCCGCCGCGTTCCCAAGCGCTCACTGCTCGAGCGCTTGGCGAAGACGACCTCCGGCGGCCTGCAACCGGGCTGCGGCGGTGGCGGCATCCATGCCATCGACGAGCATGACGATTGCGGTCGGCGCGTGAAGGTTCGCGGCATCCAAGGCAGCGTCGGCGACTTCCGACGACACGTGGGCGACTTCTTCGACGATGCTGCGCGCACGGGCGCGCAGCTTGGCGTTCGACGCGTTCAGATCGACCATCAGGTTGCCGTAGGTCTTGCCGTTACGAATCATCGTGATCGTCGAGAACATGTTGAGCACCTGCTTCTGGGCGCTGCCGGCCTTCAGCCGCGTCGATCCCGCGATCACCTCGGGCCCGACGACCACCTCGATGGGAAAGTCCACGGCTGCGCTGAGCGCAGCATCCGGGTTGCAGGACAGGCCGACGGTCTTGGCACCCAGTCGCCGTGCCTCGGTCACCGCGCCGATCACAAAGGGCGTCCGCCCGGACGCCGCGATGCCGACGACCACGTCACCGCTGCGCACCCCCGCCTCGACCATCGCCGCAGCGCCGGCGTCGGGATCGTCTTCCGCGCCCTCGATCGCGTTACGCAGGGCATCGGAGCCACCGGCGACGATTGCCTGGACGGTCTCGGGGGGAGTGGAGAACGTCGGCGGACATTCCGCCGCGTCGAGGGCTCCGATGCGTCCTGGCGTGCCGGCACCCACATAGAACAGTCGTCCACCCGCACCGATCGCCGCGGCGGTGGCTTCGATCGCCGGGACGATCTGCGCCTTCGCTGCCGCCACGGCCTCCGGCACGCTCGCCTCGGCCTGGTTCATCAGCGTCACCACGTCGGCGACGCTCAGCTGGTCGAGTTCGGCGTAGCGCGGATCGAGCCGCTCGGTAACCAACTCCACGGTGTCTGGGGCACGGTGGTCGGCGTGCTGCATCTGGTGGCCCTTCGGAGGTGGAGGAGGTGGAATGTTTCCAACATGAAACCAGCTTCGGGCGAAAACATCTCACATGGCTAGGTATCTGTCAACGAACCCGCAGAGCCTCGGAGTGGCCGGGATATATTGCCGCCATGTCACGCTCGTCCACCGAGGCAGGGGTTCCTGTCACCGTCGCCATCCGCGGTCGCCTGGCTGGGCTGCAACCTGCGCTGCGGCGCGTTGGCGAGTACATCCTCGACAACCAAGACCACGTCGCAGAGATGACCGTCTCCGATCTGGCCGCGGCCTGCGACACGTCCGAGACCACGATCGTCCGCTTCTGCCGTGAGCTCGGGCTGCGCGGCTACCGCCAGCTCCGGTTGGTGCTCGCCACCGAGATGGGTGGACGCGGACGCTCCGAACCTCTCGACGACGGTGACATCACCGAAGGCGACACGCTGGAGGCTGTGGTGCGCAAGATCGTCGCGCTCGACCGCCAGGCGGTCGCTGAAACCGGCGAGGCGCTGTCGGTCTCCGCCCTGCAGGCCGTGGTGGATGCCCTTGTGGTCGCCCGACGCATCGACATCTACGGCGTGGGTGCCTCCAGCTTCGTCGCGGCCGATCTCGCCTTCAAACTGCATCGCATCGGGCTGTTCGTCTACACCTCGGCCGATCCGCACGCGGGCCTGTCGTCGGCGGCGCTGCTGGCCAAGGGCGATGTGGCGATCGCCATCTCGCACTCCGGCTTGACCATCGACACCTACGACGCGCTGGCCATCGCCGCCGAGAACGGTGCCACCACCGTCGCCATCACGAACGCCCCCAACTCGCCGGTCGCCGAGATCGCCGATCACGTGCTGGTGACCGCCGCGCGGGAAACCAACTTCCGCTCCGGGGCCAGTGCGTCCCGACTTGCCCAGCTGACCGTCGTCGACTGCGTCCTGGTCGGCGTGGCGCAGCGGATCTACCCCGATGCGGTCAGCGCGTTGAAGGAAACCAGGCGCGCGATCGAGAGCCGTCGCTTCGATCCGCGGGCTCCGCATCGCCGCAGCTGAGGTCCTTCCAGAGGGCGGATCATGAAAGTTGTTACCGTCCGGATACGATCTCGTGTAAGTACTTGACTTACATTCGAGCCGTGTGCGAGCGTTTCCCACGTCCAGCAGGAGGCCGATGATGGCTCGCCGGTCAGCCGTTGAAGCGGCACGGTGCCGCACGGCGGAAACGAATCAGGAGTACGCATGAATCGCAGGAAGATGAAGAGCCTCGTCATCGCCGGTGTTGCGGGCGCGGTGGCGCTGATCACCGGGTGCTCGTCCGGCACCGCCGTGCCCCAGGTGACGGCAGCGTCGGGTCAGCCGACCACCATCACGATCTGGACCTTCAGCAAGCTGGCCAACGACGTGACCGCCATGCAGAGCGCGATCGACCGCCTCAAGCAGGCCAACCCCTGGCTGACGGTCAACCTGGTTCTGAACAAGCACGACGCCGACTTCACCGCCGCGGTCACCGCCGGCAACGCTCCTGACGTCTTCATCTCGCCGAGCGCCGACAATGTCGCGAAGTTCTGCGACAACAAGGCCGTCGCCGACATGTCGCCGCTCGCCCAGCAGATCAACTTCGATCTGGCCAAGACCTACCCGTCCTCGGTGCTCAGCTACACCACCTACAAGGGTGCACAGTGCGCGCTGCCGATGCTGACCGACGGCTACGCGCTCTACTACAACAAGGACCTGTTCAAGGCCGCCGGCATCACCGAGCCGCCGAAGACGCTGTCCGAGCTCACCGCCGACGCCAAGAAGCTGACGGTGAAGAACGCCGACGGCACCATCAAGACCTTCGGCCTGCTGCCGCCGACTGTCACCTACGCGCAGAACCAGAACTGGTTCGTCGGCGGTTACACCGGCGCGCAGTTCTACGGCGCGGACGGCAAGACCACCTTCGGCACCGATCCGACCTGGAACGAAGAGCTGACCTGGCAAAAGGATCTGCTCAACTACTACGGCATGGACAACGTGACCAAGTTCGTCGCGAAGTACAGCAGCCACGAGGACGACGCCAGCAACCCCTTCATCACCGGCGCGGCCGCGATGGAGTTCGCCGGCGAGTGGCACATCGGCGAGCTGGCCGGTAACGCCCCCAAGATGAACTACGGCACGGCTGCTGTTCCGGTTCCCGACTCCAAGGCGTCGATCTACGGCGCCGGCACCGCCAACGGCACCGTCGTCTACATCTCGTCCGACTCCAAGAACCAGGCCGCGGCCTTCCTGGCAGTCAAGCAGCTCACCAGCGACACCGACTTCCTGACCGCCTACGCCTCGCAGGCGGCCAACATTCCGACGACCTTCGACTCGATCAAGGCCTGGAAGCCGGAGAACGCCGACAAGTGGAAGACCTTCACTGACGCGCTGGCCAACCCGAACTCCTACTACAAGACGCTGACCCCGGCCGGAGCCGAGGACCTCAACGCCTGGACCTCGTTCATCGCGAACTGGGAGACCGGCAAGGTCACCGATCTGTCGTCCGGACTGAAGACCATCGGCCAGCAGATCGACGGGCTCAACGGATGACGGTTGTGCTCCCTGGGCCAACAGCGGACGGTGCCCCGGCTTCTGGCCGGGGCACCACCGCCCAGCCTCGGCGCTCCAGCCCGGCGCCGGGGCGCCGGCGCCGCCGTCTCGGACACGCTCCGTGGTGGCAGGTGCTGCTCTTCTTGACCCCGTTCATCCTCGGCCTGTTGATTTTCACGGTGTACCCGCTGATCGCCAGCGCGATCCTGTCGTTCACCGACTTCCAGGCGGGCTCCCGACGGGACGTGCATTTCGTCGGCTTCAACAACTACGTGAACCTGTTCACCGGCGTCGCCAGCCCACGGTTCTTCACCGGCATCCAGAACACGCTGTGGATGGTCGTCGTGCTGGTGCCCGTCCAGACGATCTGGGCGATGCTGATGGCCACGCTGATCAACCGCTTCAAGCGGACGGCCAACATCTACCGCACGATCTTCTACCTGCCGACCATGGTGCCGGTGGTGGCTGCCGCCCTCGGCTTCTTGGTGATGCTCGCCCCGAATGGCGCCCTGGACGCGATGTTCAGCGCGATCGGGCTGCACATGCCGGCTTGGTTCTATGACCCGGCCTGGGCCAAGCCCTCGCTGGTCGGTCTGCGGATGTGGATGATCGGCAACACCATGGTGATCTTCTCCGCCGCGCTGCTCGACGTCCCGGTGCATCTGTATGAGGCCGCCGAACTCGACGGCGCCGGCCCGGTGCGGAAGTTCTTCGCGATCACCTTGCCCTCGATCGCACCGGTGATCTACTTCTCGGTGCTCACCGGCATGATCTACACCTTCCAATACTTCTCCGAGGCGTACGTGGTCTCCAGTTCGGCCAACCCGGCCGAGACCGCGACTCAGCTGATCGGCTTCCCGCAGGATTCGCTGTTCTTCTACTCGTCGAACATCTACCTGCAGGGCTTCGGCTACTTCAAGACCGGCGTCGCCTCGGCGATGGCCTGGTTGCTGACGCTGGTCATCTTCGCCATCACCATCGTCTTCATCCGCGCCTCTCGGAGCTCGATCTACTACGCGGGAGATGAAGGATGACGGCCGCAGCCTCAGCTCGTCCGGCTCAGCGCCGCCTGTTCCACGTCCGCAGCCGAGCCATGCGGCGCCTCCTCGCCGGGATCGCCGAGCATGCGGTCGCGATCGCGCTGGCGCTGGCGTTCATGACACCGTTCGCGGTGATCTTCCTGACCGCGTTCATGACCCAACAGCAGGCCGGATCGATGAACCTGTGGCCGCAGCCGTGGGTGTTCACCAACTTCGGTGACGTGTTCACCGTGATGACCCCGCCGTTCGCGATGGACTTCGTCAACACCGTGATCTACGCGACCGTCTCGGCTGCCGGCGTGATGGTGTCGTCCACCTTGGCCGCGTACGCGCTGTCTCGGCTGCGCTGGCGCGGACGCGAAACCGTCTTCGTCATCGTGCTGGCCACGATGATGGTGCCGGCACAGGTGACCTCGCTGCCGCTGTACGTCATGTACTCCCAGCTGCACCTGATCGGGACGCTGTGGCCGCTGATTCTGCCGAACCTGTTGTGCGACGCGTATTCGATCTTCCTGCTGCGGCAGTTCTTCTTGACGATCCCGTCCGACGTCACCCAGGCGGCTCGCATCGACGGCGCCACCGAATGGCAGATCCTCACCCGGGTGATCGTGCCGATGACGCGTCCGGGGATCGCCGCGGTCGGGTTGTTCGCGTTCCTGTACGCCTGGAACGACTTCTACAACCCGCTGCTGTACACCGGGAACTCGACCAGCACCCAGACCCTGGCGGTCGCGCTGACCACTTTGGCCCAGTCGCAACACCAGCAGGCCTACCAGCTGCAGATGGCGGCGGTGCTGATGTTCGTGGTGCCGGTGCTGATCATCTTCTTCCTCGCCCAACGTGTCTTCGTTGAAGGCATCAACCTCACCGGATCAAAGGATTAAGGAGTAATAGTGAAGATCACCGTCGTCGGTGGTGGCAGTACCTATACGCCGGAGCTGATCGAAGGTTTCGCTGACCGGATCGAGGTGCTGGGTCTCACCGAACTGGTGCTCTACGACATCGACCCCGAGCGCCTCGAGGTCGTCGGTGGGCTCGCTCACCGCATCTTCGCCAAGCGGGGGATCGCCGACATGCTGTCGACCTCCACCGACCTGGCCTCGGCCGTGTCGGGCGCGTCCGCTGTGCTGATCCAGCTGCGGATCGGCGGCCAGCAGAGCCGTCTTCTGGACGAAACCCTGCCGCTGCCGTTCGGGCTGATCGGCCAGGAGACCACCGGCGTCGGCGGCTTCTTCAAGGCGCTGCGCACGGTTCCGGTGGTGCTCGACATCGCCGAGACGGTGCGCCGCGAAGCCGGGCCGGATTGCTGGATCATCGACTTCACCAACCCGGTCGGCATCAACACCCGGGCACTGCTCGACGCCGGGCACCGCGCCATCGGTTTGTGCAATGTCGGCATCAGCACCCAGCGCTGGCTGGCCGAGTTCCTCGGCATCGACCACGAGCGGGTGCGCCTGGACCACATCGGCCTCAACCACCTCACCTGGGCGCGTGCGGTCGAGGTCGACGGCGTCGACATCTTCCCCGAACTGCTGGAACGGCCCGGTTTCGATGAGTGGGCGCTGCGTCGGGCCGGTCTGCCGACCGAGGCGCTGCGGACGCTGCGGGCCATTCCGTCCTATTACCTGTCCTACTACTACGCGACCGACCAGGCGTTGGCCAAGCAGCAGGCCGGGCACCATCGCGCCGAAGAGGTGATCGCGATCGAGAAGGAACTGCTCGCGATGTACCGCGATCCGGCGCTCGACCACAAGCCGGAGCTGCTGTCGCGCCGTGGCGGGGCGTTCTACTCCACGGCGGCCGCGGCCCTGGCGACCTCGCTGCTCACTGGCGACGGCGCGCATCACTACGTCAACATCCGCAACAACGGGCTGGTTCCGGGCATGGCGGACGATGACGTGATCGAGGTGTCGGCCCACGCCGATCTCAACGGCGCCCGGCCGGCGGCTTCTCGTCCGGTCGCCCCGGAGATGCTGGGCTTGATGCAGGCGGTCACCTCCTATGAGGTGCTGACCATCGACGCGGCGACGTCCGGCGACCCGGACATCGCCAAGCGTGCGCTGATCGCTCACCCGCTGGTGCGTCAGTGGGAAAAGGTCTCCACCGTCTTCCCGACGATGGTCGAGGCGAACGAGCGCTTCCTGCCCGCGTTCGCAGAGTGTGAGCATGTCTGAGCCGCTCGACGTCGTCATCGCGGCGGACGGGGGCAACTCCAAGACCGACCTGGTCGTCGCGAGCCTGGACGGGCAACTGCTCGCCCGGGTTCGCGGCGCGGGCACCCGCTCGTCCATCGTCGGAGCCGAGGTGACGGCGCGCGAAACCGCCGAGCTGGTCGCCCGTGCGCTCGGCTCGGTCGAGGGCGGAGTGGGGGCCGTCCGAGTGGCCGTGCTCGACTACGCCAATCTCGACCTGCCCGTCGAGGAGAACGAGTTCGCCGCGGCGATCGGGCCGCACCACATCGCCGATGAGGTGGTCGTGGGCAACGACATCCTCGCCGTGCTGCAGGCCGGCTCCCCGCAGGGTTGGGGGGCCGCGGTGGTCTGCGGTGCCGGGGTGAACGCGGTCGCCGTCGACCAGGACGGACGCCGCGAAGGCTTCCTTTCGCTGGGGCGGATCTCCGGCGACAACGGCGGCGGCGCGGGCATCGTCGCCGAAGCGCAGTACTACGCGATCCGCGCCGAAGACGGACGCGGCGAGCCCACCGCGCTGCAAACCACCTTGCCGGCCCACTTCGGACTGGCCTCGCCGAGCGAGCTGGCGATCGCGGTGCACCGCCGCCAAATCACCGCAGCCACCTTCCTGGCCGCCGCCCCGGTGGTGTTCGCCACCGCGAAAGCCGGCGACCAGATCGCTCGCGGAATCATCGAGCGCACCGGACGCGAAGCCGCCTTGATGGTCGCCACGCTGCACCATCGACTCGGCTTGCCCACCGATGCCCCGATCGTCCTGGGCGGCTCGGTGCTGCAGTCGGGGGAGCCGCTGATCCTGGACGCGTTCGAGGCCGAGTTGCAGGCGCGGGTGCCGGGGGCGAGCTGGACGGTGCTCGACGTGGCCCCGGTCGCCGGCGCTGTGGACACCGCCCTGCGGCTCGCCGGTGCGTCGGGGGAGGCCCGGGCGCGGGCACGGGCGGCGTTGGTGCACGGGCGCGTCCGAACGGCGTGAGGCCGGCCGTCCCGCGCTGACGTACAGCTGCGCGCCCAGACGCTGTCAACGATTTGCGGCACGAACGTGCCGCTTCGGGCGCTGCTGGCGCGATGCCGGGGCCCTCGGGACGGAAACGGCACGATCGTGCCGGTGGCGGCAATCGGAGCCGGCGCCACAAATCCTCGATGACTGTGGTGAACCGGTCGTGGCTGGGTACCCGGTGGTTGCCCGCACCTATCCGAAGATCCGGTTCCGACAGGAGCCACGTTCCCGAGAGGAAGAAAGCTCATGGCGACCAAGGTAGAGAAGAAGGTAGTCGTGGACGTGCCGCTGAGCATCGTCTACAACCAGTGGACCCAGTTCGAAGAGTTCCCCCGATTCATGGGGGCGGTCGAGAAGGTGACCCAGCTCAGTGATGACCGGCTCGAGTGGGTGGCAGAGATCGGCGGCGTCCGGCGGCAGTGGATCGCCAAGGTGCTCGAGCAGGTGCCTGATCGCAAGGTGGCCTGGGCTGCGGTGGAGGGCTTCACCAACGCCGGCATGGTGACCTTCGCCGAGGCCGGCCAGGGCGGCACCGAAGTCCGGCTGACCCTGGAATACGAGCCTGAAGGTGTCCTGGAGAAGGCGGCCGACGCACTGAAGGTCATCGACCGGCAGGCCGAGGACGACCTGGAGAACTTCGCGAACTTCATGCAGGAGCAGCGACGGGCGTCCGGTGGTTGGCGGGGGACGATCAACGAGGGTGCCACTGTCGGCACTCCGGGGGTCGAGGACGCGGCGTCGTCCTACGGCGACAGCGGCAAGGTCGGCGATCCGGCTGCCGGCGAGGCGGGCTTCCGCGATCCGGCGTCCGGCGACACCGGGCCGGGGCTCGACATCGATCTGGGCGGCACCGGTCTGGCCGACGAGGATCTCGGCGCCGATCCGGCGTTGCGCCGCAACCCGTTGACCTGAGCTGAGCGGGGATCGAAGGGCGTGGGCTGAGACCGGGACGGGCGCCGTCTCGGCCACGGCCCACGTCGGCGTCGGAAAGGACGCGCGTTTGGGCCTGGCACCCGTCAGGCGGTGGAAGGAGCAGCAGATGATGACCAGGGTTGAGAAGTCCGCGGTGATGGACGTTCCGGTGAATCTCGCCTACGAGCAGTGGGCGCGCTTCGAGGACTTTCCGCAGTTCATGGACGGCGTCGAGCAGGTGACGCGGCTCGACGGCGACCGCGTGGAGTGGGTGGCGCGGGTCGGCGGCGTCCGGCGTCATTGGGTGACCAGGATCGTCGAGCACGAACCCGAACACCGGCTCGCCTGGACCGCCGTCGAAGGCACCAGCAGCGCCGGCGAGGTCACCTTCGCTGACCTGGGCTCCGGCCAGACCGAGGCACGGCTGCGCCTGGAGTTCGAGCCGCACAGCTGGGGTGAGCAGGTCGGCGACGCGGTGATGATGCTCGACAGCCAGGCGGAGTACGCGCTGGAGAACTTCCAGCTGTTCATCGAGGGCTACCTGCAAACGATCAGCCGGGCGACCTCGTCGGACGGCGGCGACGGGCGCGCGTCCGCGGAGGCCGGATTGGCCGGGGCTGAGCGCGTCGACCAGGAAAACCAGGCCAGCGAGCGCGAGTCGGACGATTGGCTCAACGGTGTCGGCACCACCATCGTTGCCGACGAGTCCGGCGGCGAAGCCTGAGCCGACCAGACCGGCTCGGATCGCTCAGGCGGCGAGCAGCGCCTCGATTCGCTGCTTCAGCACGGCTTCCGGCTGGGCGCCGACCAGCCGCGTCACCGTCTTGCCGTTGCGCAGGATGACCAGCGTGGGGATGGATTGCGCGTCGTAGCGTTGGGCGGTCAACGGGTTGTGGTCGACGTTGACCTTGACCACCTTGACCGTGCCCGCGTACTGCTTCGACAGCCGTTCGAGTACCGGCGCGACCATGCGGCACGGTCCGCACCACGGTGCCCACAAGTCGACCAGAACGATCTGGTTGGTGTTGACCGCCGCCGCGAAGTCGTGATCGTCGACGTTGACCAGCCACGGCAGCGCAGCGTGGCAGGACGCGCATTGGGGGCGTCCGGTGGCGTTGGCCGGGACGCGGTTCTTCGTGCCGCACGAGGGGCACGCCGTGACACCAGAACTCATGAATCGAACTTAGCCCGCCCAAAGCGCGCCCGCACGTTGATCGCGCCCGGCCTCAGCTGGTCCGATGGAGATAGCCGATCAGCTCCGAGCGCTTGTGGATGCCGAGCTTGCCGTAGATGTGTTGGATGTGGGTGTTCACCGTGTACGGCGAGATGACCAGCTTCTCTGCGACGGCCGAGGCGGTGTAGCCCTGGCCGATCAGTGCCATGATCTCGCGCTCGCGTTCGGAGAGTCGGAACTCTTCCGCGACGCTGTTCACCAGTGCTGCCAGCTCGGAGGCGGCCTGTGGACTGCGGGTGAACTCCTCGATCGCGTACTCCTGGCGGACCATGGTGATCAACAGGCCGGCCAGCAGCACCACCAGCAGCACGAACGTCGGGCGCACCAGGATCTCGTGCAGCCCGGGCATTCGCTCGTAGAACAGGGCCGTGCCGTTGCCCAGGCAGATGCCCAGCCGGATCGCGCTGCCCGACAACGCGAAAGCCGTCGCCGGCGGCGCGTAGCCGCGCTGCGTGAGCACGCCCATGTACAAGGTGAGCAGGACTTCGAACAGCGACGAGATCGCGACCGCCAGCAAGAAGGCCGCGCCGTCCAGCCGATCGTCGGCCAAGAACATCACGCAGGCCAGAATGATCAGAATCAGCAGCCACGGGTACACCCGGTACTCCGACATCGGCTGGCGCGGCAGCCGCTGCAGCGCGGCGAACAGCAGGATCAGCACCGCGCCGATGACGATGCCCAAGGTGAACGCGTCTTGAATCACGCTGAGCGCGTCCCAGGGGACGATCGCCACCGTGTAGTAACAGGTGTAGGAAGCGGCGAACGAGATCACCGCCACCGTGTACATGGTGTTGCGTCCCTGCACCGCAGCCTTCACCGGCAACAGCCGCGGGCTGCGGCATTCGGTGAGGATGCGAGCGTGCAGGTGCAGCAAGAAGCCGGACAGCAGCGGCAGCATGCACACGATCGCGGGCGCCAGCCATCCCGGCGCCACATAGGTCAGGCCGATCGCGACCAGCAGGAAGCCGCCGTAGGTCGGGGCGACTCGTCCGAGGGTGAAGCGGGCCTTCTGGCAGGCGAGCCGCTCGCCCCACAACACCCACAGCACGCCCCCGCACGCGCCCACCAGGAAGGCCGTACCGTAGGCCAGCCAGGGGGTCGGCTCGGACATCCCCAACGAGACCAACACGGCGGTGCTTACCGAGCCGGTGATCGACACCGTCCAGATCAGCAGCGGGGTGGCTTCCAGATGGCGGTCGCGTCCGAGCTGCCAGGCGATCAGCATCGGCACGACGGCGGCCGCGGCCAGCGCGATCAGCCAGGCGAAGGTGATCCGGTCGTCCAGTAGGAAGGTCGTCGGGAAGGAGCTCGGCACGAACCACAGGCAGTAATGCCAGGTGAGTACCGCGGTGAGCCCCAAGTACTTCAAGCGTGGGCCGAGGACGAGCCTCGACAGCACGGTGTCGGCCTGCGGTCGCGGGCCAGCGTTCATCAGTTCCCTCTCCGTTGGGGGTGACCAGCAGCAACGTGGGGTGGTGCGAGTCCGTTGAGCTGCTCCGGCGGTCGTCGGCGGGCAGCGGCCTCGCTGCTTAGTGTTTCACTCACCAGGTTCACCGGCCATCACCAGAAGTTGATGAGGCGGGTCACCGAATCTGATGCTCCTCGACTTCACGCCGATCTGGGGATGCTGCGCGCATGCGCTCGGCCCACGCCGCGGTCAGAGTTCCGTTTCGGGGGTGACGAAGCCCCAGGCCACCTGCACTGCGATCGCAGGCCGGGGCCGCAATCCTCGAAGGAGTCTCAATGGCGAACTCGACGAGCAACGAAAAGAGCTACGCCGACCTGAGTTCAGGACGACGGTGGTTCTTGCTCATCCTCGCAAGCATCGGCAGCTCGATCATCTACGCTCCGGCCTACTTGAAGGCCGTCTTCTACGATCCGCTGCAAAAGGCGCTCGGTGTCACGAACACCGAGCTCGGCGCGGTCTTTGGCGCGTACGCGATCACGGCACTGATCTGCTACCTGCCCTCGGGCATTCTGGCCGACAAGATCCGGATGCGCACCCTGTCCTCGGTCGGCTTCATCTCGACCGCCGTGCTCACCTTCATCTACGCCATGCTGCCCAGCCTGACGGTGCTGTACTTCGTGTTCATCGCAATGGGCGTCACCACGATCCTGATCTGGTGGGGCGTGCGCTACAAGCTGGTCCGCCTGGTCTCCAAGGAGGACGAGTACCCCAAGCGGATCGGGCTGTCGTACGGCATCTACGGCGTGGCCGGCCTGCTCATCGGCCTGGTCTCGACCGCGATCGTCGCGATGGTGGGGGAGAACCTCGGCCTGGGCGTGTCGATCTACCTGTACTTCCTCAGCGCGGTCATCCTGGTCCTCGGCATCCTGTCGGCGCTGTTCATCCCCAAGTTCGCCGGCGAGATCAAGACCGAGGGTGGTTTCAGCCTGGTCGAGTTCACCCAGGCCTTCCGTGACCCGGTTGTCTGGATCGCGGCGATCTCGCTGTTCTTCGTCTACTTCTTCTACACCGGCGTCACCTACACCACGCCGTACATGACGGGCGTGCTCGGGGTGTCGCTGGCTGCGGCCACCATCGTCGCCAACGTCCGCAACTACGGCATCACGCTGCTGTCGGGCCCGATCTTCGGTGCCATCGCCAACAAGTTCCGTCCCTCGATCGTGATCGCCATCGGCTCGGTCGTCTTCGTCGGCGCACTGCTGGTGATGATGTACCTGCCCTCAGGCGCCTCGGTGATGGTGATCGCCTGCATCCTGGTCGTCCTGCTCGGCTTCATCGCCAACGGCGCTTTCGGCGTGGTCTCGGCGCAGCTGACCGAGGGCAAGGTGCCGCTGACCTACTTCGGTGCGGCCACCGGCCTGCTGTCGATCATCGGCTTCCTGCCGGACACCTTCTCCAGCACCTGGTTCGGCGCCATCATGGACGCCCAGACCGACGCCGCCGGGAATGTCGCCGCCGGTGCCTACCAGCAGATCTTCTGGATCCTGATCGGCTCGGCCGTCCTGGCTGCGCTGGCCTCGCTGGGGCTGTACCTCTACCTGCGCAAGGCGCGTCCGTCCGTTGAGGCGGAGGCTGCCACCACTCTCACCGCAGCCTGAGGACAGGTCATGGTTGCCCACAACACACTGCCGGTCCTCGAGCTGATCTCCGATCAGATGCGCGCCGTGCTCGACAAGTCCGCCGAACTCGCCCCCGATGCGTACGCCACCGACGTCGGCCTGGACGAGATGCGGCAGGCCTACATCGTCGAGCGTCGCTTCTGGAACGAGGGCGGCCCGTCCATGGCCGAGACGATCAACACCACGGTGCCTACCCGGCACGGCTCGGTGGCCATTCGCTGCCACCTGCCGCGCGTCGGTCAGGATCTGCCGGCGATTGTCTTCATCCATGGCGGCGGCTGGGTTGTGGGCAACCTCGACACCCACGACCGCATCATGCGGATGCTCGCCGATTCGGCGGGCGCCGCGGTGGTGGGGGTGGACTACTCGCTGTCACCGGAGGCGAAGTTCCCGGTGGCGATCGAGCAGTGCGCCGATGTCGCCCGGCACCTGGCCACGTCCGGCTCCGCCTATCACCTGGACGGCAGCCGGCTGGCGTTCGCCGGCGACTCCGGAGGTGCCGCGATGAGCCTGGCCACCACGCTGATGCTGCGTGACCAGGCTGCGACACAAGGCGCTGTGCCGGTCCGCGCGCTGGCGCTCTACTACGGGCTGTTCGGCCTGCGCGACTCGGCCTCGCGTCGGCTTCTCGGCGGCCCGTGGGACGGCCTGACTCCGGCCGATCTGGACTACTACCTCGCCTGCTATCTGGCCGATCCGGCCGACGCCGACAGCCCCTATGTCGACTGTCTCAGCGCCGACCTCAGCTACGGCGTGCCCCCGACCTACCTGGCCGCTGCCGAGTTCGACCCGCTGCGCGACGACTCGTCCGCACTGGCCCAGATGCTGACTGCGCACCAGGTCCGCTGCACCCACGAGGTGTTCCCCGGCGTCCTGCACGCCTTCCTGCACAACTCCCGCCTGCTCGACCAGGCCGCTGCCGCGCTGCACCGCGGCGGCGACTTCTTGCGCCGCGCGCTCGAAGACAACAACTGACAAGGAGAAACTGATGGACTTCACGCTCACCGACGAGCAGCAGCTGCTGGTCGCCAATGTTCGCGAACTGATGCAGCGCGAGAACTGGGAGGCGTACTTCGCCGAGTGCGACCGCACGCACACCTACCCCGAACGCTGGGTGAAGGCGCTGTGCGACCTCGGCTTCGACCTGATCATGCTGCCCGAGGAGCACGGCGGCCTCGACCTCGGCCTGGTCACGTTGACCGCGGTCTACGAGGAGCTTGGACGCTGGGGCGCCCCCACCTACGTGCTCTACCAGCTGCCCTGCTTCGACACCATCCTGCGCGAAGGCAAACCGGCTCAGATCGACAAGGTGCTGGCCTACGTCGGCACCGGCAAGCAGATCTGGAACTCGGCCTGCACCGAGCCCGGAGCCGGCTCCGACGTCGGCAGCCTGCAGACCACCTACACCCGCCGCGACGGCAAGATCTACCTGAATGGGCACAAGACGTTCATCACGTCCTCCGCGCACGTTCCGTTCCTGGTCGTGATGGCCCGCAGCGCCGAGGACCCGGGCTGCTTCACCGAGTTCTTCCTGGACATGAGCCTGCCCGGCGTCCGGGTCGAGCCGCTGGACAAGCTGGGCCTGCGCATGGACAGCTGTTCGGACGTCTACCTGGAGAACGTCGAGCTCTCCGAGTCCGACATCTTCGGACGCGAGGGCAACGGCTTCAGTCGCGGGGTCAAGGACTTCGACTTCGAGCGGTTCCTGGTCGCGGCCAGCGACTACGGCGTCGCCCTGTCCGCCTTCGAGGACGCGGCCCGTTACGCCAACGTCCGGGTGCAGTTCGGGAAGCCGATCGGCCGGTTCCAGCTCAACCAGCTCAAGTTCGCCGAGATGGCGATCAAGGTCAACGCGATGAAGAACATGGTCTACGAGGCCGCCTGGAGCTACGACACCGGCGAGATGACGTCCGCACAGGCAGCCATGTGCAAGTACTACTGCGTGAACGCGGCCTTCGCCGTCGTGGACGACGCCATGCAGGTGATGGGCGGCGTCTCCGTGGCCGGCGACCACCGGATCCAGCGGATCTGGCGCGACCTCAGGGTGGACCGGATCAGCGGTGGAACCGACGAGATGATGATCCTCACCCTCGCCAAGGGTGTCCTGCGTCAGTACGCGAACTGAGGCGGCGACCATGGAACTCACCACCCAGAAGCCGCAGTTCGGCGTCCTCGACGATCTCAAGGTCGTCTACGCCGCCATGGAACTGGCCGTCCCCCGGGCCGCCTGCCTGATGGCCGAGTGGGGTGCCGACGTCACCTGGCTGGAGAACACCGGGGCCGGCGACACGATCCGCGACACGGCCTGGGTCAAGCAGGCCGAGCGGCGCAACCAGCGCTCGGTCGCCCTCGACTACTTCTCGGAGGGCGGCCGCGACGTCGTGCTGCGGATGCTCGCGGACGCCGACGTCTTCATCGAATCCAGCAAGGGCGGCACCTGGGCGAAGAAGGGGCTCCCCGACGAGGTGCTGTGGGCGGCCAACCCGAAGCTCGTGATCGTCCACGTCTCCGGCTTCGGCCAGACCGGCGTGCCGCAGATGGTCACCCGGGCCGCCTACGACCTGACCGTGATGGCCTACTCGGGCTACATGAGCCAGAACGGCACCCCGGAGCAGCCGATGAACCCCGGTCCGTACGCCGGCGACTACTTCAACTCGCTGATGATCACCAGCGCGACGCTGGGTGCCCTGCACAAGGTCGGGCTCACCGGGGTGGGGGAGTCGGTCGACGTCGCCATGTACGAGACCCTGCTCGCCATCGGCCAGTACTACCTGGTCGACTACCTGAACGCCGGCGTGGTCTGGCCGCGGCCGGGGGCCCGCAACCAGAACCTGTGCGCGATCGGCGAATACAAGTGCGCCGACGGCTTCATCGGGCTGTGCGTCTACGGCGTGACCCAGAACAAGTACCTGCTGGAGGTGATCGGCCTCGGCGAGCTGTGGGGCACGCCCGACTACCCCGAGGACTGCAGCGCGCTGTGGCTGTCCAGCCCGAAGGCCGCGCTGATCGAGGCCAAGCTCGAGGAGTACCTGGCCACCCGCAACGTGGTCGACGTCGAGCGGGACTTCTCCGCCCACCGGATTGCCGCCCAAAAGGTGATGGAGTTCCCCGACCTGGTGGCCGAAGAGCACCTCACCGAGCGTGGCGTGTGGACGGACTGGCAGACCGCGGACGGCGACACCTTCAAGGGCTTGGGCGTGTTCCCGCGGTTCGATCAGCACCCCGGTCAGGTGTGGCGTCCGATGCCCGCGCAGGGCTACGACACCGCCGACGTCCTCGGACGGGCCGGCTACACCCCCGAACAGATCGCCCACCTCGTCGAGGTCGGCGTCGTGAAGCAATCCGACTGAGGAAGGACCTCACCATGCGAATCATCGCCTGCATCAAGGCGGCCCCCGACGACGCCGACATCACCGTCGGTGCCGACCGGACGCTCGACTTCTCCCGTGCCCAGATCAAGATCGGCAGCTACGACCTGAACGCGGTCGAGACGGCGCGGCAGCTCGCCGACGAGGTCGGCGGCGAGGTCATCGGCGTCAGCGTCGGCGGGGACGAACTGGCCAACACCAAGCTGCGCAAGGACGTCCTCTCTCGCGGGCTCGACAGCCTGATCACCGTGCCCGGCGAACCCGGCCTGGACAGCTTCCAGACCGCCAGCGCGCTGGCCGCGGTGATCGCCGAGCTCGGCCAGGTCGACCTGGTGCTGTTGGGAGCCGGCAGCTCGGACCGCTACGCCCAACAGGTCGGCAACCAGCTGGGCGCCCTGCTCGGCCGACCCACGCTGAACCAGGTCAACGCGATCAGCGTGGACGGGGGACAGCTGCGGGTCGAGCGGGTGCTCGAAGACGCCGAGCAGGTGATCGGGGTCGAGTTGCCCGCCGTGCTCAGCGTGACCTCGGGCATCAACACCCCGCGGATCGCCGGCATGAAGGACATCCTGGCCGCCGGCAAGAAGCCGGTCAGTGAGATGTCCGCGCCGGTGCCGGCCGGCTCAGCGCGGGTGGTGTCGCTGCAGGCACCGGAGCAGGTCGATCGCCGCCGCCAGATCGTCGAGGGCGACGCGGCCGACGTCGCTCAGCAACTCGCCCAGTTCCTCAAGTCGCTGTAAGGAGCCACTTTCATGACTGACGTATGGATTGTCGCCCACGATGCCGCTGCCGGTGCCGCGCTGGCCGGCTCGGCGCGCGCCCTCGGCGACCGGGTGCTCGCGGTGAGCCTCGGTGCGGGTGCGCTGCCGACCGCTGATCTGACCGTGCTGATCGACACCGAGCCGAGCGTGCCGGTGGAGGCCTACGCGCAGGCGGTGGCCGAGCTGTTGGCCACCCGGGGCGCGAAGCTGGTGGTGTTCGACGCCGCGGCGCAGAGCCGGGCGTTGGCCGGGCTGGTCGCCGCCCACCTGCAGGTGAGCCCGATCAACGCCGCCGAGATCGTTTCGGCCGAGCCGCTGGTGGTGTCACGCCCGGCCTACGGCGGGTTGGCGGTGGCAACCGAGGAGCCGACCGCTGCGGTCGTCGTGCTGGTGGTCGCCGCCGGCGCCTTGGCGCCCGACGACGGTGCCGGTGCCGGCCAGACCGAGACGGTCACGCTGGTGCCGCGAGCGGGAATGGTGCTGATCGAGACCAGGGCCAAGGGTGGCGAAAGCGTCGACCTGACCGCGGCCAAGCGGGTCGTCGGAGTCGGACGCGGCTTCGCCGCCGAGGCCGATCTCGAACTGGCTCGGGGGCTGGCGGCCAAGCTGGGCGCCGAGGTGGCCTGCAGTCGTCCGATCGCCGAAGGGGTGAACTGGATGCCGGCCGACCGCTACCTCGGGGTCTCCGGCGCCACCATCAAGCCCGAGCTGTACCTGGCCGTCGGCATCTCCGGGCAGGTGCAGCACTTGGTCGGGGTGAACCACTCGAAGGTGATCGTGGCGATCAACAAGGACAAGAACGCCCCGATCTTCGCCCACGCCGACTTCGGCGCCGTTGGCGATCTCTACCAGGTGCTCCCTGAGCTGACCAAGCACCTGTAAGCCGCGACGGATCGAAAGGGGGACGGACGGTGGCCGACATCGCAACCAGCAGCACCACGGCGACGCTGTGGTCGTGGGCGAGCCGGAACGTGGGCGACCGTCCGTTCCTGATCCATCTCGACACCGCCGGACGACGCCGCGAGTACAGCTATGCCGATTTCGCCGGGCGGATTCATCAAGCGGCGCGCGCCTTCCGGGCCGCCGGTGTCGGCGCGGGCGACGCGGTCGCGCTGCAGGTGCGGAACTGCCCAGAGATGCTGACCGCGTTGTTCGGACTGGCCGAACTCGGCGCCATCGCCGTTCCGATGGGGTTGGAGGCCACCGCGGCCGAGGTGCTGCGGGCCTATCGCGCCAGCCAGGCGGGCTGGGCGGTGATCGAGGCCGAGCGGGTGGCGATGCACCGCGGGCTTCGTCGCGAGCACGGGGTGGCGGCGCGCGGCCTGCTGATCGTCGGCGACACCGGGTGCGCCGACCACGAGTTGTCGTATCGCCGCTTGTGCGCGGCGCAATCGGCGGAGCCGGTCGACGTGCCGATCGATGCCGACACGGTGGTCGAGCTGCTCTACACCTCGGGCACGACCGCCGCACCCAAGGGCGTGATGATCACCCAGGGCAATCTGGTGTTCTCCGGCCATTACGGCGTCTGGCAGGCGTCGCTGCGCGCCGAGGACCGGCTGTTCACCACGATGCCGGCCTGCCATTCGAACTTCCAGCTGGCCGCGCTGATGCCGGTGCTGGTGGCCGGCGCGACGCTGGTGATGGCCGAGCACTACTCGGCGCGCCATTTCTGGGAGCAGGTGCGGACCGAGCAGGCCACGTTCGTCCAGCTGATCGCGATGATGGTGCGTACGCTGTTGCTGCAGCCGCCGAGCCCTAGCGACGGCGTCCATCAGCTGCGCGACGCGCAGTACTTCATGCCGCTGAGCACGGCCGAGAAGGACGCCTTCGAGGGCCGGTTCGGGGTGCGGCTGCTCAACTCCTATGGGTCGACCGAATCGATCGGCTGGGCGGTGACCGACCCGCCGGTCGGCGAACGCCGCTGGCCGTCGGTCGGACGAGCCGGGCTGGGCTACGAGGTGGGCATCTTCGATGCCGACGGACGTCCGCTGCCGCCCGGTGAGGTCGGCGAGATCCGGATCAAGGGCGTGCCCGGGCGCAGCCTGATGCTCGGCTACTTCCACGACGAGGCCGCCACCGCGGCGGCCCTGAGTCCGGACGGCTGGCTACGCACTCACGACGAGGGCTCGATGGACGCCGACGGCTGGTTCTGGTTCGTCGACCGCTCGGTCAACCTGATCAAGCGGGCCGGGGAGAACATCTCGTCCACCGAGGTCGAGTGCGTGCTGACCGCGCATCCGCTGATCGCGGAGGCGGCGGTGATCGGGGTGCCCGATCAGGTGCGCGACAAGGCGGTGAAGGCGTTCGTCCGGTTGCAGCCGGGGGCCGAGCTCAGCACCGAGGCGATCATCGAGCACTGCCGCAGCCAGCTGGCGCCGTTCAAGGTGCCCCAACACGTCGAACTCGTCGAGGACTTCCCTCGCACCGAGTCGATGAAGATCGAAAAGCGTCTCTTGCAGCACTGACCCGCACAGCCGCGGGACTCACGAAGGGAAGAAAACACATGGGCAAGATCAAGACCGAGATGGTCGGCCAGACGTTCGGGCCGTTCGTCCGCGACTACACCTTCCGCGATCTGGAGCTGTTCGCGCTGGGCTGCGGTGCCGGCATCGACGGCAAGCAGGATCTCATCTACCTCAACGAGAAGGACGAGCGGAACCCGCAGCTGAAGGTGCTGCCGATGTTCGCGGCGATGCTGATCGTCGACTCCGAGGTCACCCGGACGATCGACTACGGCTACAACTACGCCGGATCGCTGCATTGGGGTTTCGACCTGCGGGTGCATCAGCCGATCACCAAGCTGGCCGATCACCTGGAGACGAAGGTGAAGCTGGCCGGCCTGTACGACCGTGGCGAGGGCAAGGGGCTGCTGGCCCAGCACATCGGTGACACCTACGACTCCGAGGGCAATCTGCTGTTCACCAACGAGTCGTGGGACTGCCTGATCTACGACGGCGGCTGGGGCGGCCCGGCCGCACCCAAGGACGTCGTCGAGATGCCCGAGCGGGCCGCGGACGTCGAGGTGGTGGAGACCATCCCGTTCAACCAGGCGCTGATCTACCGGCTGTCGGGCGACTTCCACCCCCAGCACATCGACTGGGACTACGCCGCGGCCAACGGTGAGCCGCGGCCGATCCTGCACGCGATCAGCTACGCCGGCGTGGTGATGCGGCACTTCATCAGTTCGTTCATTCCCGGCGAGCCCGAACGGCTCACCCGGTTCAAGACCCGGATCACTTCGCCGGTGCATCCGGGCACCGCGCTGACCACGCAGCTGTGGAAGGTCAGCGAGAACGAGGTCCGGTTCCGCCTGGTCGACACCGACAATCCCGAGGCGAAGCCTCACCTCAACTGGGGCGTCATCGAATGGAAGTAGGTCAGGCCTCCGGTTCGTCTGGGCGTCGCCTGATCGACGACGCCCAGATGAACCACTTCGTGAAGAAGATCGTCTTCTTCTCCAGCGGCGGATCGTTCCTGGACGGCTATGTGCTCTCGATCATCGGCGTCGCCTTGGTGCAGTTGGTCGCGGCGCTGTCGCTGAGCGATCTGGAGGTGGCCGCTACGGGAGCGGCCGCCTTGGCCGGAATCTTCTTCGGCTCGCTGGCCGGCGGACGGCTGACCGACGCGTTGGGTCGACGGACCATGTTCATTCTGGACGTGACCGCGATCGGGGTGGCCTCGGTGGCCGCCTGCTTCGTGACGGCTGGCTGGCAGCTGATCGTGCTGCGGCTGCTGCTGGGCTTCTTCATCGGGGCGGACTATCCGATCGCGACGTCGCTGATCGCCGAGTTCACGCCGCGCAAGGAGCGCGCGATCGGCATGGGCATCGTCTCGGCCGCCTGGTACCTGGGGGCGACCGCCGCCGCGTTCGTCGGTTTCGCGCTGTACAGCGTGGACGGCGGCTGGCGCTGGATGCTCGGCAGCGCAGTGGTGCCGTGCGTGGTGCTGCTGATCGGTCGGCACGACATTCCCGAATCGCCGCGCTGGCTGGCTCAGCGCGGGCAGGTCGAGAAGGCGCGCGAGGTGATGGCGACCGTCTTCGGCGGCGAGATCGAGCTCGACGACGAACAGCCGGTGCGCGCCGGGTTTGCGTCCGTGTTTCGGCAGGGCTACCTCAGCCGGGTGATCTACCTGGGTGTGCTGATCCTGTGCCAGGTGGTGCCGATGTACGCGATGTACACCTTCGGGCCGCGGATCATGGGCGCGTTCGGCTTGGGCGAGGGCAGCCTTTCGGTGCTCGGTGAGGCGTTGGTGAGCCTGTTCTTCCTGGTCGGGACGGTACCGGCGATGTACTGGCTGAACTCGCTGGGGCGGCGTCCGCTGCTGATCGGATCGCTGGCGCTGATGGCCGTCGGGCTGCTGGTGCCGGGCATCTGGCCGGGGGCGAACATCGTGATCATCATCGCGGCGTTCGCGCTGTACGCCTTCTTCTCCGGCGGGCCGGGGATTCTGCAGTGGCTGTACCCCAATGAGATGTTCCCGACCGAGGTGCGGGCCACCGCGGTGGGGGTGGCGATCGCGATTAGCCGGATCGGCGTGGTGGTGTCGACCTACGGGCTGCCGCTGTTCCTGGACGCGTACGGCATCGGGCCGACGATGCTCGCTGGGGCCGGGCTGCTGGTGCTGGCGCTGCTGCTGTCGGTGTTCATGGCGCCGGAGACGCGCGGGCTGACGTTGAGCCAGGCCAGCTCGCTGGAGGCGCCGGTGGGTGCCCCGACGGGTGGGCGATGACTGAGATCGGGCGGGGACAGCTCCCCGCCGTGTTCACGGCGAAGGCGAACGCTTTCGCGGACAGAAAGGAAACCAGTGGCTGATTTCGACGCGATCGTCGTCGGCTCGGGATGTGCCGGGCCGGTGGCCGCGTACGAGTTGGCCAGGGCGGGCAAAACCGTCCTGGTCGTCGAGCGCGGCAACTACTGCGGGGCCAAGAACGTGTCGGGCGGGCGGTTGTACACCCACGCCTTGCGCGCGGTCTTCCCCGACTACAAGGCGTCCGCGCCGCTGGAGCGGCGGATCGTCCGGGAGCGGGTGTCGATGCTGGCCGCCGGTGCGGCGACCACGCTCGACTTCAGCGACGAGTTGATGAGCGATGAGCGCTACGAGTCGTACTCGGTGCTGCGCGCCCGATTCGATCCGTGGCTGGCGGCGCAAGCCGAGCAAGCCGGGGCCGAGTTCATCAACGGCATCGCGGTGGAGGCGCTGCTGAAGACCGACGGTCGGGTCAGCGGTGTGCGCGCCGGGGGCGACGAGATCACCGCCGACGTGGTGCTGTTGTGTGACGGGGTGAACTCGCTGCTAGTGCCGCAGGCGATGGGCACGGAGCCGCCGACGCCGCACCAACTGGCCGTCGGCATCAAAGAGGTGATCGCGCTGCCTGAGCGGGTGATCTCTGATCGAGCACTGTGCGCCGACGGCGAGGGGATGGCCTGGCTGTTCGTGGGCGATGCCACCCGCGGACGGGTCGGTGGCGGCTTCGTCTACACCAACACCGACACGATCTCGATCGGTTTGGTGGCCACCATCGCCGATCTGTTCGGGTCCGATCGTCCGATCTACCAGCTGCTGGACGACTTCAAGCGGCACCCGAGCGTGGCGCCGCTGATCGCCGGCGGCAGCGTGGTGGAGCATTCCGGGCACATGGTCGCCGAGGGCGGGTTCGACGCGATGCCGCCGCTGGTCGGCGACGGGGTGATGCTGGCCGGGGAATCCGCGCTGATGTGCATCAACGCCGGCTACACCGTGCGCGGGATGGACTTCGCCATCGCCGCCGGTCAGCAGGCCGGGATCAGTGCCGCGGCCGCGCTCGACGCCAAGGACACCTCGGCCGCGGGGCTGGCCGGGTACGTCCAGGCGTTGGAGGACAGCTTCGTGCTGCGCGATCTGCGGACGCTGCGCCGCTTCCCGCAGTTCATGGAGACCACACCGCGGATGTTCGGGCAGTACCCCGAGCTGGCGCGCGACGCGATGCGTTCGCTGTTCCTGGTGGACGGCTCGCCGCTGCGTCCGGTGCGCAAGAACCTGATGCCGCTGGTGAAGAGCGTCGGCGTGCTGAACGTTGCCAAGGATCTTCGCAAGGGGATGAAAGCGCTATGAGCGGGTTGAGTGAGATCACGGTCAATGTCGACGACGTGCTGGGGCTGAACAAGTACGAGGTGGACGAGGAGCATCCGCACATCACGGTGGTGGAGCAGCCCGACCCGGCCGAGTTCGGCAAGCTCGTCCGGGTGTGTCCGGCGGCGCTGTACAAGCTGGGCGAGGACGGCGCACAGACCTTCGACTACGCCGGTTGTCTGGAGTGCGGAACCTGCCGGATCGCCGCCGGCGCGACCGTCCTGGCGAGGTGGGAGTACCCACAACCGACGATGGGCGTCGAGTACCGCTACGGCTAAGGGGACGGCCGTGGCCGCGGGCCGGGTTCCGCCATCAACCCGGTCGTGACCGACCGCCCGGAGCAGGGGACGCGCTCTCTGCTTCGGGCGGTCGGTTGGCTTTGGGGTCGGCGGGTTGTGCTTCGATGGCGCAAGGAGGTTGTCATGACGGTGATCGAGCTGCCCGGGGTCGTGCTGCGGACGATCTCGGTGGGCGGCATGGACAACAACGTGTATCTGCTGACGGCGGCGGACGGAACCCAGCTGCTGATCGACGCGGCTGCGGAGCCGGCGGCGATCGAGGGCTTGCTGGGGTCTGCGTCCGGTGACGCGGAGCGTCCGCGGTTGCGCTGGCTGCTGACCACGCACTCCCACCACGATCACGTGGGTGCGCTGGCTGCGGTGGCGTCCGCGCACCCGGAGGCGGAGACTCTGGCAGGCGCGGATGATGCGGCCACAATCACGGCGGCGACCGGGGTACCGATCGCTCGGACTCTGCACCATGGCGAGACGCTCGATCTTGGTGGCATCACGCTGGACGTCATCGGGCTGCGCGGTCACACGCCCGGCTCAATCGCGATCGCTTGTCGGGTGGCGGGTGAGCCGGTGCAGTTGTTCACCGGCGACTCGCTGTTCCCCGGAGGAGTGGGGAACACCGGCGGTGATCCGGTGCGGTTCGCGAGCCTGTTCTCCGATGTGGTCTCGCGGATTTTCAACGTCTACGAGGATGACGCCGTGGTGTGGCCGGGGCATGGGGCGCCGACGACCTTGGGGGTGGAGAGGCCGCAGCTGGGGGAGTGGGAGTTGCGGGGGTGGTGAGGAGCCGATCGGCTGAACGTGCAGCGGCCGTCAGCGTGACGGGCCGCTCGGCGTTGGATACTCGGCAGCAGGTCGAGTTGCAGCGCCTTTAGAACCTCGGCAGGCTGAGCAGGTTGTTGGTCCACTGGCCGTCGGCGTAGGTGCGCAGGAAGCGCGGGTTGCCATCGACAACCCCAACCTTGGCATCAGGTCGGCCATGGACGAAGACCGCGTTGCCTCTGTCGATGTACGCGACCATGCCCTCCCGGGTGTCGGTTCCTGACTGGCCCGGTTGTGACCACTGCACGTGCGAGATGTGTTCGTGGTCGTTGGACGTCGACGGGGTCATTCGGACTGCTGTGATGTAGGTGGTCATGTCGGCCCCTTTGCCGATCGGTGTTGTACCTGGGGGCAACTAACAGCCTGTCACGTCACACTGACAATGGCTGAGCCAGGTGGCCGTGACATCGCGGCAGAGGCTCTAAGGTGACCCTGAGATCCACACCCATCACGCATCGGGAGCCTGACGCATGACTCAGCTTGGCAACTTCGTTTGGTCGATCGCAGATCAGTTGCGCGGGGTGTACAAGCCGGCGCAGTACGGCTCGGTAGTGTTGCCGTTCACGATCCTGCGGCGAATGGAATGCGTGCTGGCGGAGCACCGCGAGGAGATCGCGCCGCTGATCAAGGCCACCACCAATGACCAGGCCCTGGCCGCAAAGCTGCGCCGCGATTTTGGGCTGCACTTCTGGAACCGGTCGAACCACACCCTGAAGTCGCTGCTCGGCAACCCGGACGCGCTGGCAGATGGCTTGATCGAATACACCTCGAACTTCTCCTTCCATGTGGCCGACATCTTCGAGCGGTACGGGTTCGCCAAGACCTTGGCCAAGCTGGACGAGAACAACCGGCTCTACCTGGTGGTGCAGCAGTTCGCCGAGGCCGACATGCACCCCGCCACCCTCGACAACGCCGCGATGGGCGAGGTGTTCGAAGACCTGATTCGCCGCTTCGCGGAGGCCTCAAACGAGACCGCTGGTGAGCACTTCACCCCGCGCGACGCGATCAAGCTGATGGTGGACGTGCTGCTCGCCACCGATACCGAGATGCTCACGCAGCCGGGCGCGGTTCGGGCCATCTATGACCCAACCGCCGGCACCGGTGGCATGCTCTCGGTTGCTGCCGAGCGCATCCGCGATCTCAATCCCAAGGCGCAAGTGACCTTGTCGGGCCAGGAGATCAACGACGAGTCCTACGCCATCTGCAAATCCGACATGATCGGCCAAGGTCAGGCGGTGGACGCCATCGCGCTCGGCGACACCCTGCGCAACGATCTGCACGCGGGCAAGACCTTCGACTACTGCCTGGCCAACCCGCCCTACGGCGTGGACTGGAAGGCTGCCGAGCCGGTGGTGCGCAAGGAACAAAACAACAAGCACGGCCGCTTCGACGCCGGCCTTCCGCGCATCTCCGACGGGCAACTGTTGTTCCTGCAGCACCTGGTTTCGAAGATGCGCCCGGCGAAAGCTGGCGAGGAGAACTCCGGCGGACGGGCGGCCATCGTGCTCAATGGCTCCCCACTGTTCACCGGAGGGGCGGGCTCGGGGGAGTCGGAGATTCGCCGCTGGCTGCTCGAATCCGATCTGGTGGATGCGATCATCGCGCTGCCCACCAACATGTTCTTCAACACCGGGATCGCCACCTACATCTGGGTGCTCGACAACAACAAGACCGGCGAACGCAAGGGCAAAATCCAGCTGATCGACGCCACCAGCTACTGGACGAAGCTGCGCAAGAACCTTGGCTCGAAGAACCGCGAACTCTCCGAGGACGACCGCACGGCAGTGGCCAAGCTCTACGCCGACTTCGAGGAGAACGAGCACTGCAAGATCCTGGAGGCCGCCGACTTCGGCTACACCGAGATCACCGTCGAACAGCCGTTGCAGTTGCGCTTTGAGGTCGACGCCGAGCGCATCGAGGAGTACCTGGCCATCAAGGCCGTGGCCAAGCTCGGCGAGCCGGAGCAGGAGGCGCTGCGCACCGCGCTGACCGCCCTGGTCGGGCAGGTGTTCCTCAACCGGGAGAAGTTCCTCTCCGCCCTCGGTAAGGGAGTGAAGGGCGCCGGCACCTCGCTGGCCATGCCGGTCTACAAGGCACTGATCGGCGCGATCGGTGAGCACGACGAAGCCGCCGACATCTGCATGACCAAGGGCAAGCGCGAGCCAGATCCGACCCTGCGCGACACCGAACTGGTGCCCTTCCGAGACGACGTACAGGCCTACTTCGAACGCGAAGTGCTGCCCTACGTGCCCAATGCCTGGATCGACCACGCCAAGACCAAGATCGGCTACGAGATTCCGTTCACCCGGCTCTTCTACACCTACGTGCCGCCCCGGCCCCTGGAAGAGATCGACGCCGAGCTGAACCAGCTCGCCAAGGAGATCATCGAACTGCTGCAGGCGGTGGAGGGATGACCTCTGAACTGCGGGATTCGGGTCAGAGTTGGTTAGGGAGCATTCCTGTGCATTGGGAACTGAGGCCTCTCGGCTCGGTCCTCCGTGAACGCAAGACAACGGTGAGCGACACTGAGTATCCGCCGCTCTCCGTGACGATGAATGGAGTCGTGCCCCAGATCGGGAATGTCGCCCTCACCGACAACAACGATTCGCGGAAGCTGGTGAAGGTTGGTGACTACGTCATCAACAGCCGATCGGATCGCAAGGGAGCCGGCGGGTTATCGTCGTTGGACGGCAGCGTGTCTGTGATATCCACCGTGCTGAGGCCGACAGGGATTGAACCGCGATACGCCCATCATCTGCTCCGCAGCAACGCCTTTCAGGAGGAGTTCTACCGTTGGGGATCGGGAATTGTTGCGGACCTTTGGAGCACGAGATACCCAGCGATGCGACGGATCGTGCTTCCGCTGCCTCCCCGGCGTGAGCAGGTGGCGATCGCTGACTTCCTAGACCGCGAGACGGCGAAGATCGACGCCCTCATCGACAAGCAGCGCACGCTCGTTGACCGCCTTCGTGAGAGACTCGGCGCGATCGCCGAGTTGGCCTCGGGGGGGCCATGGGAGTTGGCTCCGCTGTCCTCGTGTTGCACCCTGATTCAGACCGGGCCCTTCGGGAGTCAGCTGGGGAGTGATGACTACGTTGACGATGGTGTTCCTGTGATCAACCCGGTCCACCTAGCGGGCGGCGTCATCACACCTGACCCAGCAACCAGCGTTCCCCCGGCCACAGCGGATCGGTTGGCGCGACACTTGCTGCGCACTGGCGATGTTGTCGCAGCGCGCAGGGGCGAGCTTGGTCGCTGCGCGGTCGTGCCCCCGGTGCTAGCGGGGGCGCTATGTGGAACAGGTTCGGTTCTCATTAGGCCTGACTCCCAGGCTTATGATTCCGACTACCTCCAGTTGGTACTGTCCAGTCGGCGCACTTCGGAGGTTCTTCAGAGGGGCTCGGTCGGCTCGACCATGCCAAACCTGAACACGTCGATGATTTCGCGCCTTCGTCTGCCACGACCTCCTTTGGACGAGCAACTCGAGATCGTCAGGCGGGTCAAGCTCAAGACCGCACGTATTTTGGAACTCATCGGCAAGGCAGAGCAGTTCATCCAGCTCGCCCTGGAGCGCCGATCGGCCCTGATCGGTGCCGCGGTGACCGGTCAGCTAGACGTCTCGACCGGGAAGGTGGCCTAGTGGCGAGGGCGTCGAGTGACCGAGAAGCCGCCAATCGCGTCAAAACCTTCACAGTTTGCTAAGGTTTTGACATGGCGATGCTGACGAAGCTGGAGCTGCTGCGCGAGATTGCGCTCGATCAGCACGGCTTCGTGGCCACGGCGCAGGCCCTTGAAGCCGGGGTCTCGCACGCCGAACTCTCCACGATGGTGGCCCGCGATCGGCTGGCTCGGGTCGCCCACGGCGTCTATCGCGTGCCGCAAGTCCCTGAGACCGAGTTCGATCAGTATCAGTTGGCCGTCCTGTGGGCGGGCGTCCCCGAGGCGTGCCTCAGTCATGACACCGCGCTGGCCGCGTGGGAAGTCAGCGACATCAACCCCGACCGGATTCACCTCAGCGTTGCGCGCCACCGTCGGATTCGCCGGGCTGGAGGCGAGGGCTACGTCGTCCACTACGAAGACCTCGACGCAGGCCAGATGACCTGGTGGCAGGGCATCCGCACGGTGACTGCCCCGACCGCCATCGGTCAGGGGATCGCTTCGGGCGTACCGACCTACTTGCTTCGCCAAGCCCTCGAGCGGGCCAGCCGCACCAGCCGCCTGCCAGCGGCCGATCATGAACGGC
The DNA here is from genome assembly GCA_036788135.1 of Propionicimonas sp. GTDB lineage: Bacteria > Actinomycetota > Actinomycetes > Propionibacteriales > Propionibacteriaceae > Propionicimonas. The sequence goes on along the minus strand of DAIQNZ010000001.1, from coordinate 10,881 downwards.
TGAGCGCGGAGTTGGAGGCGCGTGATGGCGGCCGGTGAGCCGACGAACCTGGCTCAATCGCTGGGTGGGCTGAAGCCGAAAGAGAAGGCTCCCGGCTCGGCGCGCATCCTCAACGCCTGGATCACCCAAGCCCAAAGCAGCCTCGGCTCGGCCGGCCCCCGACTGGGTTGGCTGGTGGCGGCCACCGTCGTGTCTGCCGCGCTGCAGCGGGCGGTTGATGCCGCTGGATCGCCGCTGTTCCTGCTCAAGGGCGGCACGATGCTCCAATACCGGCTGCCGGGAATGTCGCGTACGACCAGCGATATCGATGGACTGGTCCGTGGTGATCTCGACGCCTTCCTCACCGAACTCGACTTCGTGCTGGGCGATCCGTGGGGACCGTTAACTCTGGTGCGTGGCGAAGTGGAGACCATTGTGGTGCCGCATCGGGCGGTGAACCCGCGCCGCTTCGACATGACCGTCCTGCTGAACGGTGTCACGTGGCGACGCGTCCAGGTAGAGATCGCTCCCGACGAAGGCCAAGCCGGGTCGATGCCTGAGAACATCCCTTCGCCCTCCCTGGCGGGGTTTGGCCTGCCGACCCCGGATCACCTGGTCAGCCTGTCTCTGCGCTACCAGATTGCGCAGAAGATTCACGCGGTCACCGACCCGCACGACCCACCGGCCATCGTCAATGACCGCGCCCGGGACGTTGTCGACCTGCTGTTGCTGCGCAACCTCGTTGAAGGAGCGGGGCAACCCACCCTGGCCGAGATTCGGGCCGCCGTCGAAGACGTCTTCGCGTCTCGTGCCGCTGAGGCTGTTGCCACCGGAGGCTTGGCGCGGGCGTGGCCCGCGAGCGTTGTTGCCCACGGACACTGGGGGCCGAGCTTCACCCGGGCGGCGGAATCGGCCGGCCTGGTCATCTCGCTGACCGAAGCCGTCGAACAAGCCAACGCCTGGCTGATACACATCGAGCACGCATCCGACGATCCTTACCCCGAAGATCCGAGAGAGAACTGACATGGCCCAACACAACGAGGTGCAGTTCGAAACCGAGCTCTGCGAGCACCTGGAGGCTCACGGCTGGCTGTACTCGCCGAACGACGCGCCTTACGACAGGCAACTCGCCCTCGTCCCCGAAGATCTGTTCGCCTGGCTGGAGGCCACTCAGCCCGACGAGTTGGCCAAGGTGGTGAAGCCGTCCTCGACACCGCTGGCGCAGGCGAAGGCGAAGCAGGGTCTGTTGGACCGACTAGTGAAGGTGCTCGACAAGGGTGAACCGGAAGGCGGTTCTCTCCGGGTGCTGCGAAGCGGCTTCAAGCACACCCCGGCCGCGTTCGGTCCGCTGATGGCCAAGCGTCCCGAGAGCGCTCAGGTGCAGGCTGCGAACACCCGCTACGCGGCCAACCGGCTGCGCGTGATGCGGCAGGTTCACTACTCAGGGAAGAACAACAACTCCATTGATCTGGTGCTGTTCTGCAACGGCATTCCGGTCGCCACCGTGGAGTTGAAGACCGACTTCACCCAGTCCGTCAACGACGCCAAGAAGCAATACCAGTACGACCGCAACCCGGCCGGCGAACCGCTGCTGGGCTTCGGCACCCGGGCGCTGGTGCATTTCGCCGTGTCCAACGACGAGGTGTGGATGACCACCAAGCTCGCCGGGCCAAGCACCCATTTCCTGCCGTTCAATCGTGGCAACGACGGTCACGCGGGCAACGGTCTGGACGAGGGCGGCGGGTCGCCGACCACCTACCTGTGGCGCGATGTGTTCGCCCGAGACCAGTGGCTCGACATTCTGGGCAAGTTCGTCCACTACGAGACTGCCAAGACCAAGGACGCCTCCATCGGCAAGCTCACCGAACACAAGGCGCTGATCTTTCCCAGGTTCCATCAACTCGATGCGGTCACCAAACTGGTAGCCGCGTCGCGCGACGATGGGCCTGGGCAGCGGTACTTGGTGCAGCACTCGGCAGGTTCGGGCAAGACCCGCACGATCGCCTGGGCGGCGCACCGGCTGGCCACACTCTTCGACGCCCACGGCGCAAAGGTGTTCGACACCGTGGTGGTGGTGACCGACCGCAAGGTTCTCGATGACCAGTTGCAGGAGGCGATCAAACAGATCGAATCCAAGGACGGCGTGGTTGCCACGATCAACACCAAAGAGGCTGCCCACAAGGGGTTCAGTGCAAAGTCGGGCTACCTAGCACAGACGCTGGCGTCCGGGCGGCTGATCGTAGTGGTGACGCTGCAGACCTTCCCCTTCGTGCTGGAAGAGATCAAGCAGAACGCTGCGTTGCAGAGCCGGAGGTTCGCGGTGATCGCTGATGAGGCGCATTCGTCGCAGACCGGCCAAGCAGCCGCGAAGCTCAAAGAGGTACTCACTGCTGCCGAGCTTGCCGACCTGATGGACGGCGGCGAACTCGACTTGGAGGCGATGCTGGCGTTGAAGGCATCGATCAAGGCCGACACCAAGAACATCTCGTTCTACGCGTTCACCGCGACCCCGAAGGCCAAGACCCTGCAGCTCTTCGGGACTGAAGACCCCGTGACCGGGCTGCCGCGTCCATTCCACCTCTACACGATGCGCCAAGCCATCGAGGAGAAGTTCATCCTCGACGTGCTGGCCAACTACTCCACCTATGCCACCGCATTTGAGTTGGCCAAGAAAGTCGAAGCCGGCGAGATGCGTCCGGTGCGACGCACCGATCAGGCCACCGGGGAACTGGTCGACGAATCGGCGGCGACGAAGGGTCTGATGCGCTGGGTGAAGCTGCACCCGACCAACATCGCCCAGAAGGTGCAGATCATCGTTGAGCACTTCGAGGCCAACGTGAAGCACCTCCTCGACGGCCAAGCCAAAGCCATGGTGGTGACCGATTCCCGCAAGGCGGCCGTGCGCTACAAGTTGGCCATTGACGACTACATCGCGAAACACGATCTGGGCCTGGGTACCCTGGCGGCGTTCTCGGGTGAGGTCGGATTCACTAAGGACGACCCCGAGCCGCCGTCGGTTACGTCGAAGTACACCGAGGCGTCCATGAACCCCGCAGTGGGGGACCTCCGTAACGCGTTCGACAAGCCCGATTACCGGGTGATGATCGTGGCCAACAAGTTCCAGACCGGATTCGACCAAAACAAGCTATGCGCGATGTACGTCGACAAGCGCCTGGACGGCGTGGCTGCGGTCCAGACGCTTTCGCGGCTGAACCGGTATGTGCCAGGCAAGACCACGATGGTGCTCGACTTCGCAAACCGGGCTGAGGAGATCCTGGAGGCATTCAAGCCGTACTACGAGGAGGCCACTATTTCGGCCACCACCGATCCCAATCTGATTCACGACATCCAGAGCAAGTTGGATGTGGTCGGGATGTACACCGATGACGAGGTCGACAAGGTGGTTGAGGCCGAGGTGAAGCAGTTGGGCAACAACGCCTTGGCTGGTGCTGTTGCGCCGGTGCGGCAACGGTTCGTTGCCGCCATGACGGCCGCGTTGAGCCAGAACGACAAGGCACGCGTCGACGAGCTGACGCTGTTCCGCAAGGACGTGTCCGCCTACGTGCGGCTCTACGACTTCCTGAGCCAGATCGTTGACTTCGGCGACACCGACGTGGAGAAGCACGCCATCTTCTTCCGCGTGCTCTCCACCCAGATTCGAGCCACCAACACAGCACCAGAGATCGACCTTTCAGACGTCGGTCTGGCTCACGTCAAGCAGCGCAAGATAGGGCAGCAGCAACTGGATCTGGCCAGTGGTGCAGCAGTCCCGCTCAAACCGATCACTGGTGCCGGCTCGGGCCGGGTGCACGACCCTCGGATGGCGCTACTGGAGGAGATCATCGCTCGATTGAACGAGCAGTTCGCCGGCGAGGATTTCCGCGACGACCAAACCGGGTCGTGGGTCGAGTCGCTGGTGGCGGCGCTGCGCAGCGACACCGCCTTGATTGCCCAAGGGACGGTGAACAATCAAGACCAGTTCCTGGCCAGCCCGACGTTGCGCGATGCCGTCACCCTCGCCGTGGCAGAGACCAGCGATGCCCACAACCGAATGACCGAGTTGTTCCACACGAGGGGTGCTGTCGAGGCCACTCTCATCGAGTTGCTGGGAAAGCTGGTCTATCTCGAGTTGCATAAGCCAAAGGAGGACGTCGCCCGAGCCGACCTCGGATTCGACAAACCAACTGAAGTGCCACTGCTCACGGATGAAGCCGCTGATCCTCTGGTGGGTCGCGGCCAGGCTCGCGGCGCGCGGAGCGCCCAATGATGGATGGGTCGTCGTTGAGCCTTGCCGACATTCTGCACGCCGCAGAGATCGACCTCGATGAAGCGCTGCTGTTCCGCCACCCGCTCAGCAACCGCGCCGTGCGGCTCGCTGTCGAGGCCGGTGAGCTCCGTGAGTACACAGCTGAGCAGGCCGACACCTTTCCAACCCATCATCGCTATTGGCTGGTGTTCCTCGGCGAGGAGGGGACCAGCGCCCGGTTCGTCGGGTGCTATCGCAACGATGGGCGTCTGCCTGGCGCCCACTTCGAGCTGGTGGAGGTGGAACTCCTGGCAGATCTGCGCTGGCGCCTGGTCATCGACTGGGGCACCGCCGCGCGGCGATGGAACCAGAACGGCGTCAACGCCCTGAAGAAGCCGGTGTTGTCGATCGCGGAGCGCGCCGTTGACCCGTTCCCGGGCTTCGAGAACGTCGTGGTGACATTCGCACATCTCGAAGAAATCGTCACGGAGAAGCGGCGATACGCCGAATGGCACGCCGCGCTGGCTTCTGTGAGCGCGATCTACCTGATCGTGGACACGGCGACCGGCAAGCAGTACGTCGGTTCGGCCTATGGCGAAGGCGGACTGCTCGCGCGGTGGAGGACGTACATCGAGACCTTCCATGGCAACAACAAGCTGATGATGCAAGAACTCGAAGCCGATCCGTCGACGTTCAGCCGCTTTCAGTTCTCGATCCTGCAGATCTTGCCTCGAACCGTGACCGACCATGAGGTGATCACGGTAGAGACGCTCTTCAAGCGCAAGCTGCTGAGCCACACCTTCGGGCTGAATGCCAACTAGCTAGCGGGCGTCGTACCGCTCGAACATCCGAGCAAACACGCGCTGATTGATTGCGACGAACTCCTCGATCTGCGCATCATCTGACGAGACGTCCAGGTGGACCGTCCATTGAATCCGTCGTGGGTCATCTGGAGAGCGACCGAAGAGGCGGCGCTGCTCGACCTCGCTCAGCAGTGCATTGAGGAACTCGATCTGAGGACCTTGTTTGGTGTTCGTGAACGCCTCCCAACGTCCATCGGCGCTGAGCGAGATGGAGTAGCGCTTGTCGCTGTCGGACAGAGTGAGCCGGGTCTTGTCACTCACTGCACCGATCAGGCGCGCATGCGCGAGCGTCCCATCTGTCGCTGAAGCAAGCTTGCTATAGAGCTGGCTGAGGCTGAGGATCGCTGACTCGCCTGCACTCTCTAGCTGGCCGGACTCGCGAAAGGCAGCCACGGACGTGAGGAACTCCTGAGGCTCCGCCGGGACCCATTGCCCGCCACGCTTCCGGGCCTTGCTCTCGAGATCCTTCTTCACCTCACCGCCAAAGAGCCGGGGAATCACGATCTCGAACGACTCGTGCCGGTAGTACTCCAGCTCGACGCCGTAGAGGTCGAACTTGCTGTTCTGGTTGACGAACACGATGAGATCGAGCAAGGCCGGATGCACCTTGTCCATCAGAACGACGAACTTGATGCGCCCCTCACCCAAGTTGCTCTCGATCGCGGCAAGGCTCTCAGTGTCGTCGTCGAGGCCGAAGAACTCGGCGTACTTCTGGCTGAACCGCACCCCGAAGGTCGCCAGACAGCTGCGGTCAAGGAGAGCGACGAAGTCCGCGAAAGCCGCGGTGTGACGCCACAGAGAAGCGCCGTAGTCGAGTGCCTGGGCGACGACAGTTCGCTTGTCCGGATTGCGATAGAGCTTGGTCTCGACGACGTAGATGTTGCCGACAGTGTCGAAGGCCAGTGCGTCGATCGGTCCACTTGGGGTGGGGAACTCACGGGCGGCGATGAACAGTCGGGTGCCAGCCTCAAGGTCTTCGAGCGGAATCACATCGGGGTTGCGAAAGATGTACTCCTGCAGGTGGTATTCGAGCTCGAACCCGGAAGGCTCGAGGCGGCGGGCGTTCCGACCACCTTCCGACACGATGATGGGCAACGTTGGCTCCTCTTTCATTCACCGTTTCAGGCATCCGTCAGGGTCGGTTTGGACTCTCAGGAAATCGTAAAGCGCCGAGCCGATTGTGGGTGTAGTCACCCCACAACCCCCACCCACAGCCCATCCCGGGCCCTGGTCATCGCCACATACAACTCTCGCCGACTCAGATCCCAGCGCTCATGCTCAGCGTCATCTGCCGGCGCCGCGCCCGTGGTCTGCTCGCGAGACACGTCGGGAATCAGCACCTGCTTGAACTCCAGTCCCTTAGCCCGCTTGATCGTGCCGACCTTGACCGCGTCGGTGGGGGCGCCGGTGTAGTCGTCCAGATTGATCGTCGGGATGCCGGCGTAGGTGAGCGCGCGGAGGGCACGATCGACGCCGCGCCGGGTCGCGCAGAGCACCGCGACGTCGCCCGGTCCGGTGCCGATCTCGCAGGTCACCTGCTGCACTCGGGCCACCATCTCGCGGCTCGCCTGCGTCCAGTCGGTGCAGTTGCTGATCGTCGGTTGGGTTCCGCTGCGGGGCACGCTGGTCGGTACGTCACCGCGGGCGAGGGTGCCTTCGATATCGGCGTACTCGTCGCCGGAGACCAGTTGCTGCGCGAACGAGACGATCTCGACGGTGTTGCGGTAGTTCACGTCGAGTACGACGCCGCGACCTTGCACGGAGATGCCCACCTCGGCCAGGGTGTAGCCGCCGGGGTAGATCGACTGCTGGCCGTCGCCGATCAGCGTCAACCCGTCGGGGCGGTCGCCCACCAGCGAATACAGCATCCGCACCATCGCGGCTGACAGATCCTGCGCCTCGTCGATGATCACGGCCGCGTAGTCAGTCAGCGGTTGGCGGCGCAACTCGGCCTCGGCGAGCAGGATGACGTCGGCGTAGTCGACGATCCTGCGTTGTCGCAGTTCAGCGTCGTACGCCCGGTAGAGCCGCCACACCGTTTCGCGCTGAGATGGCTGCAGCGAGTAGCGCCGTCCGGTGCGAACGAGGTCGGCGTACTGGGCGTAATGGGTGATGCCGCGCCCCTTGAGGACGTTCTGAATCTCCTCTTCCCAGTAATGCTCGCCCTGTTTGCCGGTGTCGATGTTCGAGCCGACGCCGATCTGTCGCCAGGCGTTCTGGAACGCGATCGTGGCCTGTTTGGGGTCGATCCTGAACTCGACTCCGCGGTGCCGCAGCACGCGGGTGGCGAAGGCGTGCACACCAGTGAACTCGACGCGATCGACCGCCTCGGGAGCTAACCGCTTGAGCAGTTCGTGCAGCACGCCGGGGAGGGTCTTCACGAAGGTGGTTACCAAGATCTTGCCTTGGCGCGTTCGTGCCAAGTAGGCGGCCCGATGGAGCCCGACGACCGTCTTGCCGGTTCCGGCCGGCCCTCGAACCCGAGAGGGGCCGGGGAACGAGCGTCGCACGAGCTTGGCCTGCTGAGGGTGCAGGAACGACATCCACTCCTCGATGGGCTGCGCCATGATCCCGGCCAGCAGCGCCTCGTTGACTTCTTCGGCACTCAACAGGGCGTCCTGAGTGACCTCGCGCGCTGGCGCGGGCACGACCGGTTCCGGGACGGTCGCGACGACCGGCGCGGGAGCGTTCACCTCTGGAAACAGCGTCAACGCCCGAGCCAGGACGGCATCGGTCTGTGTGCCCGTGAGGCGGTTGCCCTTGGCCGCGATCACGCGGAGGACGTCCTTCTCGCCAACGACCTGCACGGCGCCGACCGGCTTATTGATGTCTTCTCGACCAGCCAACACGGCGAGCGCATGCACCTCACCAGGGGCAAGGCCAATCTCGGCCAGGTAGGCCTCGGTGAGGTCGGCGAGGCTGGCCAGATTGTCCAGTTCGTCTGTGACGTCGTCCTGACCTCGAAAGATGCGTCCGTCGACGATCGACACGTCCTTCCAGGCCTTGGTGTCGACGATGAACACTCCCGACGGCCCGACGACCACCAGATCGACCTGGGCGCGCTGGCTGCCAGGCCAGCGGCGGTCAGCGAGAAGGTAGTGCCCAACGGCGGCCAAGGGCGAAAGAATGCGCGCCGTCTGCTTCTCCGTGACCGCGGCCACGCTGTAGCGCGATGCAGTGGCTCGAGCCTCGGCGGCCGCGCGCTCGTGAGCGTCAGCGATGGCGCGTTGGCGCAAGGCTTCCTGTTCAGCGGAGGTGCCGGCGCTCATCGTCGGCTCCCCGTTGGAGTAGGGGGCATTTCTCGATCCTCGATCAGACTGCAGGGGCGCTTTGAGGATAGTGAGCACCGTTCGCGTTCGGCAGGCCAACGCCGAAATGGCGCCGCTGCTATGAACCGTCGGCTGAGGGTGATCGAGTAGAGGAACCCGCCTTGGTGAGATCGGCCGGAACGACCGCTAACCGCCCTGCCTCCACGAGGACGTCAACCGCTGCCTGCTGGCGCAGCGTCAACGGTCGGGGCGTCATGGGTGCTCGGGCTCGCGGACCCCACACAGCGCCACACCTCCCATCCCGAACGCCAGCGTTCCTTCCACGTCCCCCCGCCGTTCCTCCCCAGTTCAACCGCGCCCGAAAGGCTCGCTGGGGCTCCACCGTGGGGTCCAGGAACGGAGCGCTCAGTCATGACACCTCGGCCCAACGGACTTCTTCGGACGGGCGTCAGCCTGACCGTCGGGGCAGCGTTGATCCTGGGGACGGCCGGTCTGGTGGTGGTGCCTGCACATGCAGAAACCACCCAGACGATCACCGTCGCCGGCATGGACCTCAACGACGGCGGCAACGCCGTCATCAACGACCTGGAGACCCAGCAGGTCGCGCCCGGTTTGACCCACGTCTCCTACGAGCGGCTGGACGCGGTCGGCTGGCAGCAGATCAACATCTTGAAGGCCCAGCTGTCAGACAAGACGGTGAAGCTGAAGTACCTCACCCCCGAGACGGTCGCTGGCAAGGGCACCACCGTCACCGAGCTGGTCGACCGCAACGGTGCGATCGCCGGGGTGAACCTCGACCGCTTCGACATCAACAACTCCTACGCCGCCTCCGGCTGGGGTGTCAGCGGCGGGAAGATCCTCAAGTCGGGCAATGACGACGCTCACGCCTCCGTCGGCGTCGACTCCTCGGGCCTGGGCACGCTGGTCGATCTGGTTCTGCAGGGCGCCGTCACCCTCCCCGACAACAGCACCCTGAGCGTCGACGGCATCAACGTCAACGACGTCCGCGGCGACGGCGTCGTGCTCTACAACACCCACTGGGGCAGCTACACCCGCGACCGCCTGTTCAGCTCGGACGCCGCCGGCGGCGTCGAGGTCTGGCTGGACGCGAACGGCGTCATCACCAAGGGCCCGCAGCCGACCGCCGGTGACGAGGGCGCCATCCCCGACGGCACCCAGATCTTGGCCGCCTTCACCAACCGTCCCGGGGGTGCGGCGCTGGCCAAGCTGAAGGTCGGCGACAAGGTCTCGGTGTCGTACGGCATCAAGGATTCCGTCGACGTCACCGAAGCCGGTGGCGCCTGGCATGACCTGATTCGTGACGGTGCGGCCGTCCCGGTGCCGAACGAGGACTACTACACCGGCGTCAACCCGCGCACCATGATCGGCTTCGGCAAGGACCGCTCGGTGGCCTACTTCGTCGTGGTCGACGGACGCCAGGGCAATGCCGTGGGCATGGCCTTCAGCCAGGAGCAGGAGCTGATGAAGGATCTCGGCGCCTGGGACGCGATCAACGCCGACGGCGGCGGCTCCACCCAGATGAACACCCGTCGAGCCGGTGACACCGCCACGACCGTCGAGAACTCCCCGTCCGACGGCTACGAGCGTTCCGACGGCGACGGCATGGGCTTCGTCCTCGCCCGTCCGAGCTCCGGCGATCTGCTGAGCTTCGCGGTCAAGCCGACCGCCAGCGACGACAACGCGCTGCGGGTCTTCCCCGGCACGCACCGCAGCTTGAAGGCCGCCGGTTACGACGAGTCCGGCTCGGCCGTGGCCGGCACCCCGGCGACCTGGACGTCCAGCGACGCGACCATCGCCACGGTCGACGCCGGGCAGGTCGAAGGACGCACCGAGGGCAGTGCCACCGTCACCGCACGCAGGGGCCTGGCCACTGGCAAGGCGAAGCTGCAGGTGCTCGGCCCGCTGGCCAAGCTCGAAGCCAGCCACAACGTGATCAACCTAGAGAAGCAGGGCTCCACCCAGGTAGTCGGCTTCACCGGCTCGGACGCCGAAGGCTTCGAGGCCCCGATCGAGCTGAGCGACCTCAGCGTCGACAACTCCAACCCGAGCGCGTTCGAGGTCAAGCCCACCGCCGACGGCCGGGTGGCCATCACCGCCACCGCCGCCACCGGCACCGGCGTGATCTCCTTCACCCACGCCGGCCACAGCGCGCAGATCGCGGTCGCGGTGCCGCTGGAGATCAAGACCATCGACGACTTCAGCAACATCACCGGCTGGACCGCCGCCAACGACCGGGCTCCCGGCTGCAACATCCAGACCGGTGAAGGCCACGACGGTGCTGCCAGCATCAAGCTGAACTACGACTTCACCAAGTCGACCGCCACCCGCGGCTGCTACGGCGTCGCCCCCGGCGCGGTGCAGGGCACCTTGTCAGGCATCGACATTCCCGGACGCCCGCAGAAGCTCTCGGTGTGGATCAAGGGCGACGGCAAGGGCGCCTTGCTACGCCTGCAGGTGATGCAGGCCAACGGCGTCACCAACTGGATCGACGGCCCCGGCGGCT